>NZ_JBICTF010000012.1:0-262148 GCF_043197435.1 Microbispora bryophytorum
CCGAACCCGGAAGTTAAGCCTGCCAGCGCCGATGGTACTGCACCGGGGACGGTGTGGGAGAGTAGGACGCCGCCGGACAATCTTTGTGAAGGGCCATCCCATTGGGGTGGCCCTTCCGCATTTCCAGGAGAGTTCACCACCCCCCCCTTTTGTTTGTTTGTGGTGTGGGGGGTTGCCCCGGCTGTGGTTGGCCGGGGCTTTCGCATGTCCGGGGTTCGCGTGTCCGAGCTTTCGCGCGTAAGCAAGTGCCGCGCAAGCAGCGATGTGGGAGAGGCGGACCGGCTGGGTGGCGCGAGCAGTGCCGCGGGAGGAGCGGAGCGGGCGGGAGGGAGGACCGCAGCGAAGGCCCAGCGGAGCGGGTTTCGCGAGGACCGGACCTTCCGGCCGGCGCAGTGACGTCCCAACCTCGACGCCCAAACCCTGACGTCCTAACCCGACGTCCTAACCCTGCACCCCAGCCGCGACGCCCTGGCCCCGCCGTCCCAACTCGTCCGACCACATCACCTCCAGCCACTGGACGTCCGGCGACGCCATGCTCGTTCGGCACTCTGAGGCCTTCTGCGCTGGCGTCCTGGCGGGACAGCTCACGCCCCCCGCCTTGAGCCTCAGAACGCGATCAACACGCCCTACGGTGTGCGTCTGCCCCAGGCCGAGGGGTGGTCGCTACCGGGACTCACAGATGCTCTTCAACGGCGGACGGCGAGGTGCAGGAAACCGGGTGCAGGAGATTGGGTGCAGGAGACCGGGTGCAGGAACCGACGGCCGAGTACGCGCTCGCGTTCGGCAAGGGAGACCGTCGGCAAGGGAGACCGACCGTCCTACGCCCACAAGAGGCTTTGCCGGGTGTCCCAGTCCAGACGCCTGAGGACCCTTCGGCCTTCCACACCCACTGGTCGGCCTACTACGCCCACGAGACGCCGTAACCCGACGCTCCGTGCCATGAGGAGGCGCCACCGCGTGCAACCGCGTGAGCCGAGGCGTCGCTGCCGTGAGGGGGCACCGATGCCGTGAGCCGAAATTCAGAGGCGGGGGGCCATCGACCGCGCCCATGCACGCACGAGAGAATCGGCGGGTGCTTTCTGGACAGATTACGGCCATGGGTGGGCCGCTTCCGGCTCGAGAGCGCGTGGGTGACCGTTGCCTGCCGTTCGCGACCGCAGCGACCGCTGGGCTCGGATCACGTCCCCATGCGGGCTGCGTGCCGAGAGCCGGCAGCGGCTGTCTGCCCGCGGTGTCACCGGTGTCTCCTACCGGCCGCGAGCTCGGAGATGCGGCCCTGCTTCGCATTTCCGCCAGCTTCACGATCTTCTCCGGCATCTCCCCGCCGGCCTCGTGGAAGGCGAGCGGGACGCGGGTCTGCGCCGCTTTGAAAACCGGCGGACGGTCGAAATGAGGCGCGATATCGATCTCCGAGGAGGCGCTGCGAGGAAAGACTTTCCTCTGGCTGTTCCCCCGATTGCGACCACCGTCGTTCGCGAAGCGGCCTCTCGAGAACGATCATCAGGCGCGCCGCGTCGTTATCGAAAATGCTTTCGAAATGCAAATTCCCGAAGTCTCCACCCGCAATTCGATCTTCATTGGGCCGCGTCTCGATTCGCGCGCCTGGGGGGCGGCACTCTGGGCTCTACCTGCAAGATCGTATTTCGGGAACCAGGCATCGGTGGCGTCCGTTGTGATCTACTGAAGGCGTGCCGTCGTACGAGGTGACTGTGAGAAATGTTTGCGATGGGTTCCATGGGGTAGGCGGGTTCGCGAGTTACCCTGGAAGGGCTGACGAATTGACGATGAAGACACACTTACCCGGCCTCCACATTATCCAGCCAACAACACTTAAACGGCCGGGCGTGTCGGCGGGGGTTCGCTGAATCGTCGATTACGGTCCCGTGTGTCGGGACGAGCCCGGAAAAGGACAAGCCGGAAAAGGACGAACCGATGGGGGCTGTGCGCAAGGTGGCGAGCTACCTTGGCCTGGGTGGGGCAGAGCAGTACGACGATGAGGCCTACGCCGAGGACGAGTACGAGGACGACTGGATGCCGGCGGCTGAGCGTGCCGCCAAGCGCTGGCAGCCCAATGCCGACCCAGCCCGTATTGTCATGGTTCGCCCGCAGAAGTATGACGACGCCCTGACGATCGGCCGGCACTTCCGCGAGGGCCACACGGTGGTTATGGATGTGGCGAGCATGTCGACGGCTGAGGCCACGCGAATGGTGGACTTCGCCGCAGGCTTGGCCTACGGCTGCGAGGGGCGTATCGAGCGGATCGCGGACAAGGTCTTTCTGATCACTCCAGCGACGGTGGAGGTCTCCACCGCCTGATCTGACTGAGCCGGCTAATCCAGATGAGCCGGCTCCGATCCTGTGCCCGCCGCCCACCCGGTCGGCGGGCACAGTCGTGCGTGGCGCTCCCTATACGGCCTGCGGACCGGCGTCGACCGTCTCCCGCACGCCCCGGTGCGGGCGTCGACCGTCCCTGTACGCCCCGGCGTAGGCGTCGACCGGGTCCGGCACTCCACAGGGGCGGCGGCCCCTATGCGGCGCGCGGACCCCGGCGCAGGAGCGTGGACAGCTCAGCCAGGTCCCGGTCGGCGTCAGAGGCGCGCTCCTCCGACTCCCTGGCGTACTCATGCAGGGCCCAGACGGCCTTGTCGGCGAGGTCGCCGAGCTTGCCCGCCCGTGTCTGAACGAACCGAACGTCCGAGTGTTCCCGGACGCGGTGACGCCACAGCAGATGCCCGCCCACGGCGGCGACCAACAGCCCGACGAGGGCGAGCGGCGGCGAGATCACGAACCCGCCGGCCACGATGACGACGGCGAGGACCAGGAGGACGTATCCGGGCCAGGGCCGGGTGCGCTTCGGCACGCACTCGGTGACGAGCTGCTGCTCCGCGGCCGCCATCGACTCCTGGTCGGGGCCCTCGGGTCTGAGCGTGATCGGATAGCCGAGGATCGGCACGTCCATCGTGTCGGGCGGCGGCTCGCGCACCACCCCGACGAGAGACTCCGCCGCCCCCCTGACCGCCGGCGCCGCCACGTGCAGGGCGAGAGCGGCCATGTGGGGATCGGCGTCCGGCGCCAGGTCCTGCAGCAGATGTCCGGTGAGCGAGCTCAGCGGCCCTTCCTGGCCGCCCTGGCCGGCCAGCGCGCGAAGCACGGCCAACGGCTCGTCCTCGGCCCATACGGTGCCGCGTACGACCTTGGTGACCTCGCCGGCCTGCCGGGTGGAGGTGATCTCGGTGCAGCGGTCGCGCAGACGGCGCAGGGTGACCGACGCCCGCAGCGACCGCTCGATCTCGGCGACCTTCGCCAGCTCGGGGAACGCCTCAAGAGAGGCGGGCACGGACGTCTCAGGCAGAGCGGGCACGAGGGCCTTCAACCACCGGTCGTCGGTGGCCGGCACGTTCACCGCGTCGAGCTTGCGCAATACGAAGATCTTGCCGACCGGTCCGTACGCCCCGCGGGCGGCGGCGAGCCACAGCGCCCGCTGGCCGGACGTCACCGGACGGTCCTCGGACAGGTCGCCGAAGGCGGTGCCGAGCCAGGACGCGTGGATTCGGTCGCCGTGGCCGCAGACGGCGAGGGCGAGGCACAGGAACAGGGCGGTACGCCGCTCGTCCAACTCGTTGGCCAGGGCCAGGGGCTCCAGGGCGTCCTTGCCGGACCTGATGAGGACGAGGGCCCCGACCGCGGGCCCCAGCCAGTATCCCGGCACGTCGGTGACCCCCGGCGGCAGGTCGGGCGCGGTCCCGTCCGCCGCCAGGCTGACGATCAGTGCTTCGGCGTAGCGGTGCAACTCCGTGGCCTCGGCCAGATTTCCTGGGTCCGGGCTCGTGGTCAGGTCCATGCTCACGCGGAACGCTCCCCGAGGAGTCGGCTGGCACTCCCTTGACCGCGCCAGACTAGACGCTTGGTGTGACAGTCATGGGCGAGGCGCGCCGTGAAGGGGTCTGACCCGCGGAAACCGGCTTCCTCCGTGTCCGCCGAAGCGGAATCCGGCACCCCGCTCACATCCGCTCGGGGACTTCGATGCCGAGCAGGTCGAGCCCGCGCAGCAGCACACGCAGGGTGAGCGCCGACAGAGCCAGACGCGACTCCCGTACGGACTCCTCCTCGGCCTTGAGGACCGGGCAGCTCTCGTAGAACGAGGTGAACGTCTGGGCCAGGTCGAACAGGTAGTTGCACAGCCGGTGGGGCTCGGACAGCTGGGCGACGGCGGCGACGACCGAGCCGAAGCCGAGCAGCTGCAGCGCGAGCGCCCGCTCGGCCGGATGGCCCAGCGTGATCGGGCCGGTGACCGACTCAGGCTCGACCGCGCCGTTGCGGAAGATCGACCGGATGCGGGCGGTGGCGTACTGAAGGTACGGCCCGGTGTTGCCGGTGAGGGCGAGCATGCGGTCGAAGTCGAACACGTACTCGCTGTCGTGGCTGACCGACAGGTCCGCGTACTTCACGGCGCCCATGCCGACCTGACGCGCGATCTGCCTGCGGGCCTCCGCGTCGTATCCGCGGTCGGCGATGACGGCCTCGGCCCGGACGACGGCCTCGTCCAGCAGGTCGGTGAGCTTGATCGACTCGCCGCTGCGGGTCTTGAACATCTTGCCGTCGCTGCCGAGCACGCTGCCGATCTGGACGTGCTCCGCCTTGACGTCGTCGTGCAGCCATCCGGCCGTGCGCGCCGCGGCGAAGACCATCTGGAAGTGGAGCGACTGGGTGGCGCCCACGACGTACAGAATGCGGTCGGCCTTCAGATCGCGCACCCGGTAGCGGATCGCGGCGAGGTCGGTCGTGGCGTAGCCGTACCCGCCGTCGCTCTTGCGGACGATGAGCGGCAGCGGCCGGTCGTCGCGGCCCTTGAAGCCGGGCGGGAACACGCACAGCGCGCCCTCGCTGATCTCGGCCACGCCCGTGCGCTCCAGCTCGTCGCAGACGTCGGGGAGCATGGGGTTGTACATGCTCTCGCCCGCGATGTCGTCGTCGGTGAGCGTGACGCCCAGCGTCCGGTACACCTTGCGGAAGTAGCGGTTGCTGTACTCGATGAACTCACGCCACAGGCGCAGGGTCTCGGGGTCGCCGCCCTGCAGCAGCGGCACCCGGCGGCGGGACCGCTGCTGGAACTCGGGGTCGTTGTCGAACTTGTGCCGCGCCGCCTGGTAGAAGGCGTTGCCGTCGCCGGCGGCGAGCATGCCGAGCGCCGCCTCCTCGCCGATGTCGAGGAGGTGCTCGATGAGCATGCCGAACTGCGTGCCCCAGTCGCCGAGGTGGTTCTGCCGGATCACCTGGTTGCCCAGGTGCTCGTGAGTGCGCGCGAGGGTGTCGCCGACGATCGTGGTGCGCAGGTGGCCGACGTGCATCTCCTTCGCGGCGTTCGGCGCCGAGTAGTCGACGATCACGGTCTGCGGGGCCGGCTGCGGCACGCCGATGCGCTCGTCGAGCAGCCGCCGCGCGGCCTGCTCGGCGATCCAGCCGTCACGCAGCGTCAGGTTGAGGAACCCGGGCCCGCTGACCTCCACGCTCAGGTCGGCCGTGTCGAGGTGGTCGGCGATGGTCTGGGCGACCTCCCGCGGGGCACGTCGGAGCCGCTTGGCCAGGCTGAGCGCGACGTTCGCCTGATAGTCGGCGAACTGGGAGGGCCTGATCAGCGGATCTTCGGTGGCGTGCTCCGGACCGAAGGCGGAACCCAGCGCCTGCTGGACCCGCTCGGTGAGCACGAGCTGCGGGTCGGTCATGGACCAAGCTTATCGGCGTGCGCCTTCGGCCCGCCGTTCCATATTCGGCGGTCACCAGCGGCGGTGCGACTTGTTGGTGGTGGCGACCCGCTCACCGATCCTGGCGATGATGCCCTGGGCCGACAGGCGGGCCGCGAGCTCGCAGGCGGCGGCCACGCCGCGCGCCCGCGACGAGCCGTGTGCGATCACGACGGTGCCGTTGAGGCCGAGCAGCACGGCCCCGCCGTGCGCCTCGGGATCGAGCCGGCCGGCCAGCTCCCGGAGCCGGGCCCGCTGCAGCATCCCGCCGAGCCTGGCCACCCGGCTCTCCGCGAGCGTCTCCCTGAGCTGCTCGAAGGCGTACCGCACGGTGCCCTCGACGGTCTTGAGCGCCACGTTGCCGGTGAACCCGTCCGTGACGACCACGTCGACCTTCCGCGTGAGCAGGTCGTGCCCCTCGATGTTGCCGGTGAAGTCGATGCCGGGCGTGGCGGCGAGCAGTTCGTGGGCCCGTTTGGCGAGTTTGTTGCCCTTCTCGGGCTCGGCGCCGATGGTGAGCAGGCCGACGCTGGGACGCGGCATGCCGAGCGCCGTCTCGGCGTACGCCACGCCGAGGTGGGCGAACTGCACCAGCATCTCCGGTTTGGCGTCGGCCGTGGCGCCCGCGTCGAGCAGCACGGTCGGCTGGGGCAGGGTCGGCAGGCCGACCGCGATCGCGGGGCGTACGACTCCCTGCTGGGCCCGCAGCCGCAGCCGGCCGGTCGCGACGACGCCGGCCGTCGAGCCTGCGGACACCACCGCGCAGGCGTCGCCGCGCCGCACGAGGTGACAGGCGATGGCGATGCTGGAACGGGGTCGTCTCAGGCTCGCGAGCGCGCCCTCGTCCATCGCCAGCGCCTCCTCGGCGCGCACGATGGGGATCTCGCTGACCGCGTCGTGCCGGGCGAGCTCCAGGTAGAGCACGCGGGGATGGCCGACGAGCACGACGGGCACATTCCGCTCCCGCACGGCCTGTACGGCTCCCGCGACGATCTCCCCGGGTGCGTTGTCGCCGCCCATGGCGTCTAGGGCCACGGGCAGCGCACGGCCGGTGGGCTGCATGGCCGCATCGTAGGCCGTCAGCGACGGGTCCCGCGGTAGACCACGATCTTGCCGAAGCGCGCGTTGCCGGTGATGCGGATCAGCGGGCCGTCGCCGTCGTCGTCCCCTCCGGTCACCGAGCGTTTCGAGAAGACCGCGTTGCCCTCGTCGGCCACCCTGGCGTTGGCCGGCACGGTGACGATGAGCTTGCCGCAGAAGGAGTTCAGCTCCAGCGTCACCTCACGGCCGGGCAGGACCGCGTCGCTGAGATCCACGATCAGCGCGCCGAAGACCGAGTTGAGCTCGGTGTGCCGCCCGGCGACCCAGCGTCCGCGCCGTATGATCTTGCTGAACACCGCGGAGACCCGGTGTCTTTCGGTGGGGAGCGTGGCCGGGAGGTGGGTCGCGCCGGGCAGGTCCCTTGTCAGGGGCGCGAGGTCGCCGACGGTCACGGCGCTGTAGGTGGCGTCGAGCCGGTCGGCGTGTTCGATGCTCGTCAGGCGGCCGGTGGCCAGCGCATCGCCGAGGACGGCCGCGATCCGGTCGCGGTCGGCGTCCGAGGCACGTTGTGCGGGATCGTCGCCCGCGTACGGTGTGAGGGAGGTCACCTCGCCAGCGTAGCTCTTGTCGAGATATGTCGCGAGAGGGCGGGTTCGGGAGCGCCTCCGGACCGGCAGGGTCACGACGTCCGTCGGCGCGTCGCTAAAAGTGAGCGGAAAGATCTGCCGTCGAGCCTGGGCGCCGTGTTTACCGTCGCTTTCTCCGGAGGCGGGATTGGGGTGACCGCGAAGTGGGCCTCCGATGCTCGATATGCCGACTTGTCCGGCACAGTGCTCGCCGGGCATCCCCTGGTCAGCAGGGCTTTCCACCGTGATCGGCAGTGATAGAAATGCCGACGTCTTTGTCGGCATGCTCGCCGACGCACGGGGGTTCTTGGGTTCGTCATTCCCACTCTCGTGAAAAGGAATATGAACCGGGGGCAAGTCAATGAAACAAGTGGTTAGGACAGCCGTCGTCGCCGTCACGATCGGTATCGCCGGCATGCTGGCGGCGCCCGCGCAGGCCGACGTGTGCGCGCAGAAGTGCACGGAGCACCGGGTCACGACGGTGGCGAGGCTTCTGGCCGATCTGCAGGGCACGGCCGTCGGCGGGGCGACGGCCGGCGTCGTCGCGCAGGCCGACGCGGCCGCCGAGGTGGCGGTGAACCTGACCGCTGACATCAGGGCCGACCTCGTCGCGGTCGCCAGGCTCAGCGGCACCGTCACAGCCGGCCTGTCCGCCGAGGCGAACGCGCAGATCAGCGCGGCCGCCGACATCGCGGCCGACATCGTGGCCGACGCCGCCGTCACCGTCGAGGCCAACGTCGTCGCCCGGCTGGAGGCCCACCTGTCGGCCGTCCTGGTCGCGGTCGCGGACGTCAACGCGGCTCTCGCAGCCAAGGTGAACATCGCCGCGGGCGTCGTCGCCCAGGTCGGCAAGCCGGTCGTCGCGGTCTCCGGTCAGACCGCCGCCGCCGTGGACGCCTCGGCGGCGGCCGTCGCCACCGCGGGTGCCGCGGTCCACGCCGGGCTCAACGTCACCGCCAGGCTCAACGCGCTGCTCAGCCTCAAGGGCGCCGCCGCGGCGACCGCCGGCAGCGCGGGCGGCCTGCTGGCGCTGGTGCCGTGCGAGACTCCGGCGGACGGCGCCATGAGCAGCACCCAGGCGACGGCCACCGAGGCCGCCGCCCAGGCCGACGCCAACGCCCACGCGGTCACCAAGACCATCCGGAACACCACGGACGCACCGGCGCAGGGAGCCGCCGCGACCGCGGGGGCCGCGGCCGAGCTCGCCACCTCCGCGTCGGCCACGGCCGACGCCGCCGCGTCGAGCACGACCTCGTCCGCCCCGGACGCGGTGGCCGGCGTCGCGCCGACCGGACGCCAGGGTGGGTACGGCAAGTGAGCCACGCCTGAGGGCCTCGGTCGTCGTTGCGACGACTCGCCGAGCGGCATCGAGGTCACGGGTACGGCAGGACCATCGGAAAGACGTCGATGACGAGAAGCGGCCGGCGCCCCCGAGGGGCGCCGGCCGTCCGGCGTCGCACAGAAGGTGTGCGTCGCAGAGCGTGCGCGCAGCGGATCGGCCACCGGATCGGCACCGGATCGGCACCGGATCGGCTGGATCGGTACCGGGGCGGCCGGTGCCCGGTCGCATGCGGCAGGGCTCGACCGGCCCTCAGTTGGGCGAGGCCGGCGAGTCGAACCGGGCGCGCAGGTGGGTGCGCCTGGCGATCTGGGCCTGCAGGCGGGCCATCTGCCAGTGCAGCTCGATGAGCTGCTCGGCGATCAGCCCGACGGGAAGCTCCGAGGGATCTTCGGTGGCCAGGTTGTCGATCGCCGTCGCCAGGTCGCTCATCTGCCCTCCCCTATGTCGAATCTCCGTTCGAATCATAGTGGAACAGGCAGCCCTCTCGCATCAGGTTTCGTACACAGGTGCGATAAAGCTGCGGGCGACCGTGTTGGCGGTGACGTTGAAGCCGACGACGGCCGGCGGCGTGCCGGTGTCCACGCCCAGGGACTCCACACTCAGGGCGTGCACGGCGAACAGGTAGCGGTGCGGGTGTCCGGGGGGCGGCGCCGCCCCGCCGTACTCCTTGGTGCTGAAGTCGTTGCGCGCGTGCTTGGCGCCCTCCGGCAGCCCCTTGAAGTCGGGGCCGTTGCCCGCGCCTGCCGGCAGCTCGGTGACGGTGGCCGGGATGTCGTACAGCACCCAGTGCCAGAAGCCGCTGCCCGTGGGCGCGTCGGGGTCGAAGCAGGTGACGGCGAAGCTCTTGGTGCCCTCGGGGGCACCCGACCAGCGCAGATGAGGGGAGATGTTCTGCCCGCTCATGCCCCAGTCGTTGAACACGTGGGCCTCGGGGAGTCGCTCGCCGTCGCGTACGTCGTCGCTCTCGACGGTCAGCGCGGGCACCTCGGGCAGATGGTCGTACGGGATCGGTGGCGGGGTCGGCACGGTCACCCCTCCGTTTCTCTCAGGCCTTGTTGTACGCCTCCAGGACCTCCTGGGGGTCGCCTTCCATTCTGATCTTTCCCTTGTGCAACCAGATCACCCGGTTGCATGTCTCCTCGATCACGTCGAGGTTGTGGGCGACCAGGAAGACCGTTCCGGCGGCGTCGCGCATCTGCTTGATGCGCTGCTGGCTCTTCCGCTTGAAATCGCGGTCACCGGTGGCGAGGGCCTCGTCGATGAGCAGCACGTCGTGCGTCTTGGCGGAGGAGATGGCGAAACGCAGCCGGGCGCCCATGCCGGACGAGTACGTCGACATGGGGAACTGGACGAAGTCGCCGATGCCGGAGAAGTCCACGATCTCGTCGTACTTCTCGCGTACCTCGCCCGGCGTCATGCCCATCGCGTAGCAGCCGAGGATGATGTTGCGCTCGCCCGTCAGTTCCTTCATGAGGGCCGCGTTGACGCCGAGGAGCGACGGCTGCCCGTTGGTGTAGACGGCGCCCTTGTGCGGAGGCAGGAGACCGGCGATCGCGCGCAGCAGCGTCGACTTGCCCGAGCCGTTGCGGCCGATGATGCCGATGGCGTCGCCGTGGTGGGCGACGAAACTCACGCCCTTGACGGCGTGGACCTCCTTCATCTGCGGCCGGCCTTGCCGCCGCAGGATCCGCATCAGCGCGCTGGCCGCGTTGCCCTTCTCGGAGTCGCCGGACGAGCCGTACACCTTGTAGATGATGTGGAGGCCGTCGACGATGACGGTCGGGCTTCCGGCCTTGGGATTCTGCGGGTTCTGCGTCTGTGGGATTTGGGGTGCCACCTGCGACAGCTCCTTGGTCGGCTCAGCCACGGCCGTACCTCTCCTCGGCCCGCCAGAAGTACCAGAAGCCGACGATCAGTGCGAACACTGCCCAGAATAGACAGGTAACCCACGCCCAGCGTTCGGGGAACCGTTGGTAGATCAGCAGGTCGCGCATGAACTCGATGTAGGCGGCGGCCGGGTTGAACTCCAGCACCCACCTGAGGATGTCCGGCAGGTCCTTGGTGCGGTCGTCGATCGCGTAGAAGACGCCGGAGGCGTACAGCCAGGTGCGGGTGATGAACGGCAGCAGCTGGTTCATGTCCCGCATGAACGCGCCGAGACGGGCCATGAACATGCCGGTCCCGATGTTGAAGACGAGCTGCATGAGCAGCACGACCGGGATCAGCAGCCAGAGCCAGCTCACCGGCTCTCCGGTGACGAGCACGAGGAGGACGAGCACGGCCATGGAGTAGCCGAGCTGCTGGAGCTCCTGGATGGTGTACGCCAGGGGGAGGGCGGCCCGGGGGAAGTGGAGCGCCCGGATGAGGGACAGGTTCGACGAGATGGACTTCGCCCCGCTGATCACCGTGCGCTGGGTGAAGGTGAATACCATGACCCCGGTGATGAGGAACGCCGGGTAGTTGTCGATCTGCTTGCTCTGCCCGAGGATGACGCCGAACATCAGCCAGTACACCGCGGCGTTGAGTAGCGGGGTCAGCACCTGCCAGAGCTGGCCGAGCATCGACTCCGAATACTTGGAGACGTTGCGCGAGGTGGCGTACGTGAGGATGAAGTGCCGCCGGTCCCACAGTTGGCGCAGGTAGGCGGGCATGCTGGGGCGTGCGATGGCGCGTCGTAGTCCGTGACGCTCGGCGAGCGCGGCCAGCGACTCCGGGGCTCGGCCGCCACCCTGGGCCTCCGCGAGCGCGGATTCCGGCTGGCTCATGGCATGGACTCTATTGGATGGAGGTCGATGGGACGGCTGTCGCACCGGACGTGGCTGCGACTGGTCAAAGGTAGCCCAGGACATCCTGATCCGGGGACCAGGGGCGCGGGTGTCGCCTCGGCCTTCGATCCAAGGACCGGCCGTCTGTGGGTATATGTACTGCAAAGAGGAGTTTGATGCCGTGCAGGGCATTTAAGGTTGGGCTCACAGGATTTGTGCGTGTGACGCCCGACTGACGCACGTGTGACCGAACTGCAACGTGCCGGAGACTCGTCTGGTGCGTCCGGTGAGGGATGCTCCGGACGACTGGCAGGACGTCAGCTGGTTTGACGATGCCCGGCAAACCGGGTTCTTACCAGCGTGAACGCCCATCCTTAGAGGGAGGACCAATCCACTATGCGCGTGACTAAGGGCGCGAAGATCGCCACCGGCACCGCGCTGCTTGCGCTCGGCGTCGCCGCGTGCGGCGGGGGCGGCGGGGGTGGCGGTTCCAGTAGCGGAGGCGGGGACAACCCCCGGGCCGCGACCGGAACCGTGTTCATTCGTGGTTGTGAGCCGCAGACGGGCTTCGTCCCCGGAAACATCAACGAGACCTGCGGCGGCACGATCAACGACTTCGTGTACAGCAAGCTCGTCAAATACAACTCGGACACCGCTGCTCCCGAGCTCGACCAGGCCGAGTCGATCGAGACCACCGACAACAAGGTGTGGACGATCAAGCTCAAGTCCGGCCTGAAGTGGACCGACGGCACGCCGGTCACCGCGAAGAACTACGTCGACGCCTGGAACTACACCGCGTACTCGCCGAACGCCCAGCTCGGCTCGTCGTGGTTCGCCGACATCAAGGGCTTCGACAAGGTCAACACCGAGGACCCCGACGGCCCCGACGGGCCGAAGGAGGCCCCCAAGCCCGAGACCGACAAGCTGTCCGGTCTCGAGGTCGTCGACGACCTGACCTTCAAGGTCACCCTGAACAACCCCATCGCCGTGTTCCGCACCAAGCTGGGGTATTCGACCTTCTCGGCGCTTCCTGACGCGTTCTTCAAGGACCCGAAGGGCTTCGCGCAGAAGCCGGTCACGAACGGCCCCTTCAAGTTCGTGCAGTGGGACCACAACTCGCAGATCATCGTCGAGGCCAACCCCGACTACGCCGGGCCGGAGAAGCCCAAGGTCAAGAAGATCGTCTACAAGATGTACAAGGACGACAACGCGGCCTACGCGGACCTGGTCTCCAACAACCTCGACTTCACCGAGCTGATCCCGCCGTCGGCCCTCGCCGGCGACAAGTGGAAGACCGACCTCGGCGACCGGGCCATCGACGGCCAGCAGGGCGTCATCCAGACGGTCACCTTCCCGCTGTACGACAAGGAGTTCGGCGGCAACGCCGACTTCCGCAAGGCCGTGTCGATGGCGATCGACCGGCAGACGATCACTGACAAGATCTTCAACAAGGGTCGTTCCCCGATCAACGGCTGGGTCTCCCCGATCGTCGAGGGCTTCAAGGACGGCGCCTGCGGCGAGCTGTGCACCTACGACCCCGCCAAGGCCAAGGAGTACCTCGCCAAGGCCAAGGCCGCGGGCTACACCCCGCCGGCCGAGTTCCCGATCTGGTCGAACGCCGACGGCACTCACAAGGAGTGGATCGAGGCCACGGTCAACAGCATCAACCAGGCCTTCGGCGCCGACGCCGGCGTGAAGTTCGTGCACAAGGACATGCCCACCTTCGCCGAGCTGCGTGACACCATCACCCAGCACAAGATCAAGGGCGCGTTCCGCACCGGCTGGCAGATGGACTACCCGCACATCGAGAACTTCATGAACCCCCTGTACAAGACCGGCGCGTCCTCCAACGACGGTCTCTACAGCAACAAGGCGCTCGACGCGAAGCTGCACGAGGCCGACACCGCGACCGACCCGGCGCAGTCCAACGCCCTCTACCAGGAGGCCGAGGCTATGCTGCAGCAGGACATGCCCGCGATTCCGCTGTGGTCGTACGGCCTGCAGGCCGGCACCTCCAAGTGGGTGACCGGTGTCAAGGTCACTCCCTTCGGCGAGCTCGACCCGCTGTCGATCGCGATCAAGGAAGCGTAGGGACAGCTCGTACGTGATTCGCCCGAGGCCGGTTCCCCACCGGGACCGGCCTTGTGGGCTGTTCATCTGCGTTCCCCCGTGTTGACCCGCGGGGGGCGCGTGTACGACCTTTAGCGTCAGATCGGAGGTGCGCATGGGCCGATACGCGATCCGGCGCCTGCTGCAACTCGTGCCTGTCGTGCTAGGCACGACTTTCATCATCAACTACATGGTCTGGCAGCTCCCGGGTGACCCGTTCGCCGGGAGATGCGGTCAGCGTCCCTGTCCCGACGCCTACGTCACGGCCATGCGCGAGCAGTTCGGCTTGGACCAGCCGCTCCTGGTGCAGTACGGGAACTTCCTGAAGAACCTGGTCACGGGCAACCTCGGCGTCGACTTCAACAGCGTGTCGGTGGCGAGCCTGCTCGGCGACGCCTGGCCCATCACCATCAGGCTCGCGCTGATGGCGGTGATCTTCGAGGCGGTCATCGGAATCGGCGCCGGCGTGCTGTCGGGCCTCAAGCGCGGCGGCTTCATCGACAACGTGGTGACGATCTCCACGCTGTTCCTGCTGTCGCTGCCCATCTTCGTCACGGGCTACCTGCTGCAGTGGCTGCTCGGCGTGCAGCTCGGCATCATCACCCCGACGGTGACGGACGAGGCGACGGTGCCCGAGCTGATCGTCCCGGCGCTGGTACTGGCCAGCCTCAACATGGCGTTCACCGCGAGGCTGACGCGCACGAGCATCGTCGAGAACCTGCGGTCCGACTACGTCCGCACCGCCGTCGCCAAGGGACTGAGCAACCGCCGGGTGGTCGCGATCCACCTGCTGCGCAACTCGCTCATCCCCGTGCTGACGTTCCTCGGCACCGAGGTGGGCTCGCTGATGTCCGGCGCGATCATCACCGAGGGCATCTTCAACATCCACGGCATCGGCGGTCTGCTGTGGCGGGCGATTTTGGACCAGGACTACACGGTCGTGGTCCCGGTGGCCACGCTGCTGGTGCTCGTCTACCTGCTCGCCAACCTGCTCGTCGACCTCCTCTACGGCGTGCTCGACCCGAGGATCCGCTATGAGTGACCCGACCGCGACGCAAGACCTGATCAAGGGAGCGGACGAGCCGGCCGCGAGCCCGGTCGCGGTGCGGAACGGCCATCGTGGCCTCTGGAGCGACACCTGGGACATCCTGAAGCGGCGCAAGATCTTCTGGATCTCGCTCGTGATGCTGATCGTGTTCCTGCTGATGGCGGCCTTCCCGTCGCTGTTCACGCACAAGGACCCGGAGTACGCGACGCTCGCCAAGAGCATGGAGCTGCCGAGCGCGGACGCCTGGTTCGGCTACGACCTTCAGGGGCGCGACGTCTACGCCCGCGCCGTGTACGGCGCCCGCACCTCGATCATTGTGGGTGTGCTGGCCACGCTGGCCACCGTGATCCTCGGCGGCCTGACGGGCGTGCTCGCGGCCTACTTCGGGCGCTGGCTCGACGCGGTGATCTCCCGCGTCGGCGAGATGTTCCTCGGCCTGCCTTACGTGCTGGGCGCGATCATCATCCTCGGCACCGTCGCGCCGGCCCAGTCGAACCCAGGCAAGGCGACGATCATGGCGGTCGTCATCATCGTGCTCGCCCTGCTGGGCTGGCCGATCCTGATGCGCATCGCCCGCTCGGCCGTCATCCAGGCCAAGCACCAGGACTATGTGCAGGCCGCCAGGGCACTGGGAGCCGGCCCGCTCCGGATCATCTTCAAGCACCTGCTGCCGAACTCGCTGGCGCCGATCCTCGTGTACTCGACGATCACGATCGGCAGCTACATCGGCGCCGAGGCCACGCTGTCGCTGCTCGGCATCGGCCTGCGCTCGCCGGTCATCTCCTGGGGCATCGCGATCGCCGACCACGCCTCGTACATCAGGACCGCGCCGCACGCCATGTTCTTCCCGGCCGGGTTCCTGTCCCTGTGCGTGCTGACCTTCGTCATGCTCGGCGAAGCCGTACGCGACGCCCTCGACCCGAAGCTTCGATGAGGAGGCACAGCGAGTGACGGAAGTGCTTTCCGAGCAGATGGGCAGCGGCTCCCACGCTGGCGCCCTGCTGGAGGTGGACAACCTCCACGTCGAGTTCCGCACCCGGGCGGGTGTGGCCAAGGCCGTCAACGGCGTCACGTACAGCGTGGACGCAGGCGAGACGCTCGCGGTGCTGGGCGAGTCGGGCTCGGGCAAGAGCGTCACCGCCCAGACCATCATGGGCATCCTCGACATGCCCCCCGGGAAGATCGCCGGAGGCGAGATCCGCTTCCGCGGGGTCGACCTGCTCAAGCTGCCGGAGGACCAGCGCAGGAAGATCCGCGGAGAGGGCATCTCCATGGTCTTCCAGGACGCGCTGTCCGCGCTGAACCCGGTCTTCCCTGTCGGCTGGCAGATCGCCGAGATGTTCCGCATGCACCGCGGCACGTCGCGGGGGGAGGCCAAGAAGAAGGCCATCGAGCTGATGGACCGGGTCAGGATCCCGGCCGCCAAGGAGCGGGTCAACGACTTCCCGCACCAGTTCTCCGGTGGTATGCGACAGCGCATCATGATCGCCATGGCGATCGCGCTCGACCCGGAGATCCTGATCGCGGACGAGCCGACCACGGCGCTCGACGTGACCGTCCAGGCCCAGATCATGGGCCTGCTCGCGGAGCTGCAGCGCGACAGCAACATGGGCCTGATCCTGATCACCCACGACCTCGGCGTCGTCGCCGACGTCGCGGACAAGATCGCGGTCATGTACGGCGGGCGGATCGTCGAGAACGCCCCGGTCTACGACCTGTACAAGAACCCGGCCCACCCCTACTCCAAGGGGCTGCTGGAGTCGATCCCCAGGGTGGACCACAAGGGTCATGAGCTCTACGCGATCAAGGGTCTGCCGCCCAACCTGCTGGAGATGCCGACGGGCTGCGCCTTCCATCCGCGGTGCCCGTACCGGCGGGACAACTGCGTGACCGACGCGCCCCCGCTGTACACGATCAGTGGCACCCGCGGCAGCGCCTGCCACTACTGGAGGGAGGTCATCGATGACGGCGAACACTGAGTCGATCCTCGAGGTCCGCGACCTGGTCAAGCACTTCCCGCTCACCCAGGGCGTCGTCGTCAAGCGGCAGATCGGTGCGATCAAGGCTGTCGACGGGGTCTCGTTCGACCTGCACCGGGGTGAGACGCTCGGCATCGTCGGCGAGTCGGGCTGCGGCAAGTCCACCCTGGCCAAGCTGCTGATGGCGCTGGAGCGGCCCACGTCGGGCTCTGTCCGCGTCAACGGCAAAGACATCGCCGCGGCCAAGGGCGGCGAGCTCAAGCGGATGCGCCGCAACATCCAGATGGTGATGCAGGACCCCTACACCTCGCTGAACCCGCGGATGACCGTCGGCGACATCGTGGGGGAGCCTTTCGAGATCCACTCGGACGTCGTGCCGAAGGGCGGCCGGCGGCGCCGGGTCCAGGAACTGCTCGAAGTGGTCGGCCTCAACCCCGACCACATCAACCGCTACCCGCACCAGTTCTCCGGGGGTCAGCGCCAGCGCATCGGCATCGCCCGCGGTCTGGCGCTCCAGCCTGAGATCATCATCTGCGACGAGCCGGTCTCCGCGCTCGACGTGTCGATCCAGGCCCAGGTCATGAACCTGCTGGAGCGGCTGCAGAACGAGTTCGACCTCGCCTACATCTTCATCGCGCACGACCTGTCGGTGGTCCGCCACATCTCCGACCGGGTCGCGGTGATGTACCTCGGCAAGCTCGTCGAGCTGGGCAGCGACGCCGACATCTACGACAGCCCGACGCATCCGTACACCCAGGCACTGCTGTCGGCCGTGCCGGTGCCCGACCCCGAGGGGCGGGAGACCCGCCAGCGGATCATCCTGCAGGGCGACCCGCCCTCGCCGGCCAACCCGCCCTCGGGCTGCCACTTCCGCACGCGGTGCTGGAAGGCGCAGGACATCTGCGCCGAGCAGACGCCCGCGCTCGAGGTGCGCCCGGGCAGCGACCACCCCAGTGCCTGCCACTTCGCGGAGGCCCGCGACGTGGTGAACGCCAAGTAGAACCCGCCGGGTCAGCGCCCGGGCGACAGCCGTACGTGCGCGCCCGGGGGCAGACCCAGGCGGTCGGCGGCGTCCCCGGCGTTGATCGCCATCGCGACCAGGCCGGCGGAGTCGGTGAACGCCACCAGGTCGCCGGGCGGCACGGCGGTGAACGTCTCCCGGAACGGGACGGAGATCTGGCGGCGCCCCAGCCACACGGCCAGGGTGTCGCCCAGCCGTACGCCGAGCTCGGCCAGGTCGGAGGCGGTGATCGACAACTGGACGTTGCCGTGCCGGTCCACCGACAGCACCTCGCCCTCGGCCGTGCCGTCCCGCAACCGGCAGGTCGGCGCGGGCAGGGTCACCAGGCGGTCCACCGGCATCGGCGGTCCCACGTCGGCGACCGCACGTCCGGTGCACAGGTGGGCGGCCACCGGCGCGAACAGGTCCCGTCCCGGGAAGGTCGGAGAGACGCTGGCCAGGAACAGGTCCTTGTTCGTCATCTCGTAGGCGGCATCGGCGCCTCCGGCGGCGCGGACGGCCCAGGAGAGGATGCCGTTGTCCGGCCCGAGGAACACCCGTCCCCCCGCCTCCACGGCGACCGGGCGCCGGTTGCCGCCCACGGCGGGATCGACGACCGCCAGGTGGATGCCGGCCGGGAGGTAGGGCAGGGTCTGCGCGAGGATGGCCGCGCCGCGCCGTACGTCCCCGGCGGGGACGAGATGACCCACGTCGATGATCCGAGCCTGCGGAGCCATGCCCGCGATCACGCCGTGGCACGCGGCGACGAACCCGTCCTCCAGCCCGTAGTCAGTCAGAAGCGTGATTACAGAGCTCACACCACGTGACATTACGTCTGTCCTGCCCGTCCTGAACACCCCGGGTTCGTCTCGCGGGCTTGGCATTACCATGGGACGGGCCCGCGAGCCGATCGAGGAGGAGCCGATGGACACCGAACCGGCCGGCGGCGACGGGCTCGACCTCTCGGACCGCGACCGCGAGATGCTCGCGTTCGAGCGCCAGTGGTGGCGTTACGCGGGCGCCAAGGAGCAGGCGATCAGGGAGGCCTTCGGCATCTCGGCGACCCGGTACTACCAGTTACTCGGGGAGCTGATCGACCGGCCCGAGGCGCTGGAGCACGACCCCATGCTCGTCAAGCGGCTGCGCAGGATGAGGGCCGGCCGGCGGCGCGACCGCTCGGCCCGCCGCTTCGGACTCAACTCCTAGATCTCCCTTCGTACGCATGCTTCCCGCCCTCTGGGCATGAGGCCGTCGAGGCGTACGCACCCGACCCCTTCGGAGTGAGGCTCATGACCCTGCCCGCGCACGCGGGACTCGACGCGATCGTCGCCGATCCGGCCGGCGCCGTGATCGGGCTCGACTACGACGGCACGCTCTCCGCGATCGTGCCCGACCCGGCCGCCGCCCGCGTGCACCCCGGCGTGCCCGGGGTGCTGGCCGCCCTCGCCCCGCTGGTGCGCGCCGTCGTGATCGTCACCGGTCGTCCGCCGCGTACGGCTCTCGCCCTCGGAGAGGTCTCCGGCGGGCCGTCCCTCGCCGACGTGCCCGGCCTGGTGATCCTCGGACACTACGGCCTGGAGCGCTGGGAGGACGGCCGTCTGACGGCGCCGCCGCCCCCGCCGGGGCTCGACCTCGTCCGCGCCCGGCTGCCCGAGCTCACGGTGGGCCTCGACGGGGCGTGGATCGAGGACAAGGACCGGGCCGTCGCCGTGCACACCCGGCGGTGCGCCGACCCCGCGGGGGCGCTACAGGCGCTGCGCGGGCCGGTCGCGGCGCTGGCCGAGGAGGCCGGGCTGGCGGTCGAGCCGGGCCGCATGGTGCTGGAGCTGCGGCCCGCCGGAATGGACAAGGGCAGAGCCCTGTCGGCCTTCCTCGCCGAGCGGGACGCCCGCTCGGTCATGTTCGTCGGCGACGACCTGGGGGACCTCGCCGCCTTCGACGCGGTCGAGTCGGCCGGGATCCCCGGCGTACGGGTGTGCAGCGGGTCCGCGGAGGTGACCGCCCTGGCGGAGCGTGCCGACGTGGTGGTGGACGGGCCCGACGGCGTCGTGGCCTTCCTCGGCGACCTCGTGGCCGGTCTCGGCAAGCCGTCTGCAATCGGCCCGGCGTAGGTTCCGGGACATGAGGACAACGATCTCGGCCGCGGCGGCCGGCTTGGCCGTGCTCGCGGCGTCCCTGGCGGCTCCGGCGGCGGCGTACGCGAACGACGGCGCGGCCACCAAGTCGCTGCACCTGCGCAAGGGGCTGACCCTCAGGATCCCGTCGTCCTGGAAGGTCGACGACAGCCGCAAGGACTGGCTGCGGGTCATCACCGGCGCGTGCCCGACCAGGGGCACGGACACGTACGGCTTCCGCGACTCGGGATGCCACGGCTTCTGGGTTCTGGGACCCAAGGCCATCAACATGGGCCACGAGCTGTTCCAGAAGTACACGCCGGACGGCCCGTTCTATCCGGCCACCGACGTCGGGCCCTGCCCGGTGAAGAAGAACCTCTACATCGGACAGACCAAGCTCGCCGGGAAGGGGCTACGGCAGGTCGGGGCGGGGCACAAGGCGTACTACCGCGACTGGGCGGGCACCTGCGCGCCCCTGGGCCCGGGCAGGCAGAGAGCCCGCTTCAACCAGCGCGAGTGGTATCTGCCGACGTCCAGGATCCTGGTGATCGACCAGTGGAAGACGCCGGGCCTGAGCACGATCCTCAAGAACGCCACCTGGCACTGACGACGCGTCCGGTGAGCTGTCGCCTATCGGGCCGCAAGTCATCGGCAAGCGACCGCGCCTAGTGTGCCGGACATGTTCACCAAGACGATCTCGGCCGCGGCGGCCGGCCTGGCCGTGCTGGCGGCCACCCTGACGGCTCCGGCCGCGGCGTACGCGAGCGAAGGCGGCGGCACCAAGAAGGTCCGGCTGCGGAGCGGCCTGACCCTCACGATCCCCACGTCGTGGAAGGTGGTCAAGAACGGCAAGGACTGGGTGCGCGTCATCACCGGCTCGTGCCCCACCCTCGGCACCGAGGACTTCGGCTTCCGCGACTGGGGGTGCCACAG
This sequence comes from Microbispora bryophytorum, assembly GCF_043197435.1. Taxonomy (NCBI): domain Bacteria; kingdom Bacillati; phylum Actinomycetota; class Actinomycetes; order Streptosporangiales; family Streptosporangiaceae; genus Microbispora; species Microbispora bryophytorum. The sequence continues at coordinate 20,699 of NZ_JBICTF010000012.1, forward strand.
CTTCTGGGTCCTGGGCCCGAAGGCGCTCGCGATCGGGCTCCACACGTTCCAGGCGTACAAGTCGAAGTACGGCTACGACCCCGCGACCGACGTCGGCATCTGCCCCAAGAGCTACAAGCTGTACAAGGGCGAGTGGAAGCTCGCGGACAAGGGGCTGCGGCAGGTCGGGCGCGGGCACAAGGCGGACTACCACAGGTGGGCGGCGACCTGCGTGGACAAGAAGTGGCGGGTGAAGCTGCACTACAACCAGCGCGAGTGGTATCTGCCCACCTCGAAGATCCTGGTCCTCGACCAGTGGGACAACCCGCGGCTGAGCGCGATCCTCAAGAACGCGACCTGGAGCTGACCGGCCTTCGCCCGCCGGGTCAGCGCAGCGCGGCGAGCTGGTCGTCGAACCAGCGCTGGGGCGGCAGGGCGCAGGCGGCCGCACGCAGCCGCTGACCGCGCGCGAGCCGCTCCTGCTCCGGCAGCGTCAGCGCCTCGTGCAGCGCCGCCGCCGTGCCGGACACGTCGTAGGGGTTGACGAGCAGGGAGTCGGCCCCCAGCTCGGCCGCCGCGCCGGCCTCGCGCGACAGCACCAGCGCACACCGGGGCGACAGGATCGGGCCCTCCTTGGCCACCAGGTTCATGCCGTCCCTGATCGGATTGACGAGCAGGACGTCGGCCAGCCGGTAGGCGGCGAGCGAGCGCGGGTAGTCGTCGTTCACGTTGAGGATCAGCGGGTCCCAGTCCTCGGTCGCGTACTCGTCCTCGATCTCCTTGGCGCAGCGCTGCACGGCCGCCGTGTACTCGCGGTACTCCGGCAGGTCGTGGCGGGAGGGATAGGCGAACGCGAGGTGGACGACCCGGCCGTGCCATTCGGGATGGGTGGCCAGGAACTCCTGGTAGGCCCGCAGGCCGCGCACGATGTTCTTGGACAGCTCGGTGCGGTCGATGCGCACGATCAGCCGGCGGTCGCCCACGAGGTCCTTGATCACGCTCATGTGCGACTCGACGTCCTGCTCGGCCGCCCGGGCCAGCAGCGCCTCGCCGTTCACGCCGAGCGGGTGGACGCCGATCCTGGTGGTCCGCCCGTCGTGCGTCACCGTCCGGGCGGCGTGGTCCACCCGGGCTCCGAGCAGCGTCTCGCAGCAGTCCATGAAGGCGCGGGCCCAGCGCGCGGTGAGGAATCCGGCGTGGTCGGCCCCGAGGATGCCGCTCAGCACCTCCGCCACGACGTCCTCGGGCAGCAGCGCGAAATATTCCGGCGGCGCCCAGGGCGTGTGCGAGAAGTGGGCGATGCGCAGGTCGGGCCGTTCGGCCCGGAGCATCGCCGGGGTCAGCGTCAGGTGATAGTCCTGCACCATGACGCGCGCCCGGTGGGCCGCCTCCTCGGCCAGGGCCAGCGCGAAGGCGCCGTTGTACGTGCGGTACGACTCCCACTCGCGGCGGAACCGCGTGCCGAACTCGGGGGAGAAGGGCGTGTTGTAAAGCAGGTGGTTGACGAACCAGAGGGTCGAATTGGCCACGGCGTTGTAGGCCCGGTGGAATACCGCGGGCGGGATGTCCAGCATGCGGATCGGCCCCGTCGCGAAGGCCCGGTCGAGCCGCCCGCCGGCCGCCTGGCGCACGGCGCCCCGGTCGCCGTCCGACAGCGCCGCGCAGACCCACAGGACGTCGGCCTCCCTGACCACCTCGGACAGGCCGGAGACGAGCCCGCCCCCGCCCCTGCGCATGGTCAGGCCGCCGTCGTCCGACAGCGTGAAGGACACCGGGCCCCGGTTGGACGCGATCAGAACGGTGCTGCTCATCCTGGGATTCCCTCGATCAGAGCGGGCGCGCATGCCGGAAGATTAATAAAAACCGGCCTCCGTCAATAGGATGTCAACCGATCGCGGGAGGGCTGAATACGGCATGGCACTGGACGACACGACCGAGGACCTGGCCCGATCGGCTGCCCAGGGGGACCATCGCGCGCTCGGCGAACTGCTGCGGCGCATCGAGCCCGACGTGCTGCGGCACTGTGAGCGGCTTCTACCGTATCGGCAGGACGCCGAGGAGGCCGCGCAGGACACGCTTCTCGCCGTGGCGCGCAACATCGCGAGGTTCGAGGGGCGGGCCAGGTTCAGCACCTGGCTGCACATCGTGACCGTGAACTGCGCCAGGACCACCTACCGCTCGCTGAAGCGGCGCTCGTCGGAGCAGGCGGAGGAGCTGCCCGAGCAGCGGCCCGATCCCCGGCGGGTCAGCGTCATCGCGGGGTCGCGGCTCGATCTGCTCGACGCGATGGAGGCGCTTGAGACCGAGCGGCCCGACCTCGCCCAGGCGCTCGTGCTGCGCGACATCTGCCAGCTCGACTACGCGGAGGTCGCCGACCAGTTGAAGATCCCCCTCGGGACGGTCAAGTCCCGTATCCACCAGGCGCGCAAGTACGTGCAGAACGCCCTCGGCGAGGCGTACGGCTGATACAGATTGTCTCGCGTTGTGAGACGCGGGAACGGACACCGAGGACGCCGGGGTACAGTGCTAGTGCCGCGACTGACAAGATTCGCCCGTACGGAGCGGTGGCCGCAGTGGTGTGTCGCAAGGCGGAGGAGCTCGTAGCCGGAGGCTGCGGGCGACGACGCCGCCGCGAGGTGCCGCTCTGGGCGACGCTCCGGGGCAGAGATCGGCAGGAGGGGCGCACAAGGACCTTCCTCGGAAGATCCCACAACTGAACATGCTCATCCAGAGGGGTGGAGGGACCGGCCCTGCGAAGCCCCGGCAACCTCCCCGGTGTCGAACTCGTGCCCACGAGGCCCGGCCGGGACAGGTGCCAATTCCGGCTCGCGGCCAGGGTGGTCGCGAGCGAAGATGAGGGAAAGGCCTCGCTTCATGGCGCATACCAGCACCGCCGCTAACACCGCCGCCGACACCTCTGTGAACACCGTCGAGTTCGGCCCCGCCACCGGTCTTTCGTGTCGCGAATGTGGCGCTCTCTACGATCTCGGCCCGATCTTCGCCTGTACGGAGTGTTTCGGCCCTCTTGAGGTGGCGTACGACTTCGGCGAGGTTCGTCGGGAGGACATCGCGTCCGGCCCGGCGAACATCTGGCGGTACAGCTCCCTGCTCCCCGTCCCCGCAGGTGTGGCGGCCAAGCCCAACCTGCAGCCCGGCTGGACCAAGCTCGTGAAGGCCGACAGGCTGGCGGCCGAGCTGGGCCTGCGGTCGCTGCACGTCAAGGACGACTCCGGCAACCCGACCCACTCCTTCAAGGACCGGGTCGTCGCGATCGCGCTGGAGGCCGCGCGCAACTTCGGCTTCCACACCCTGTCGTGCTCCTCCACCGGCAACCTCGCCGGCGCGGTGGGCGCGGCCGCCGCCCGGGCCGGGCTGGACTCCTGCGTGTTCATCCCCGCCGACCTGGAGCCGGCCAAGGTCACCATGGCCGCCGTGTACGGCGGACGCCTGGTCGCCATCGACGGCAACTACGACGAGGTCAACCGCTTCTGCTCCGAGCTCATCGGTGACGAGCTGGGCGAGAAGTGGGGCTTCGTCAACGTCAACCTCCGGCCCTTCTACGCCGAGGGCTCCAAGACGCTGGCGTACGAGATCGCCGAGCAGCTCGGCTGGCGACTGCCCGACCAGATCGTCATCCCGGTGGCCTCCGGCTCGCAGCTCACCAAGATCGACAAGGGCTTCCGTGAGCTGATCAAGCTGGGGCTGGTCGAGGAGCGGCCCTACCGGATCTTCGGAGCGCAGGCCGAGGGCTGCTCGCCGGTCTCCCAGGCGTTCAAGGCCGGGCAGGACGTCGTGCAGCCGGTGCGGCCCGACACCATCGCCAAGTCCCTCGCCATCGGCAACCCGGCGGACGGGCCGTACGTGCTCGACATTGCGCGGCGGACGGGCGGCGCGGTGGAGGACGTGAACGACCAGGAAGTGGTCGAGGCGATCCGCCTGCTCGCCAGGACCGAGGGCGTCTTCGCCGAGACCGCGGGCGGCGTCACGGTCGGCGTGCTGCGCAAGCTGGTGCGCGAGGGCCGCCTCGACCCCGACGCCGAGACCGTGGTGCTGAACACCGGTGACGGACTCAAGACGCTCGACGCGGTGGCCGAGCACGCCCGTCCCGCCGCCGTCATCCGTCCCTCTCTCGACGCCTTCCGTGCGGCATTCGCCAACTGAAAGCGTTTCAAAAAGCCCATCGGCAGCAACGAAAGCGAGCGAACAATGAGCGTTTCCGTGCGGATTCCGACGATTCTCCGGACGTACACCAACGGCGCCGCGGAGGTGAGCGGCGAGGGGGGAACGCTCCGCGAGGTCCTGCAGAAGCTGGACGCGGACTACCCCGGCATCGGCGGCCGCATCCTGGACGAAACGGGTAAGATCCGGCGTTTTGTCAACGTCTACGTCGGAGAAGAGGACGTCCGATTCGCCGACGGTCTGGACACCGCCACGCCGGACGGGGTGCAGATTTCGGTCATCCCCGCGGTCGCCGGAGGCTGAGCCGCCGCACCGCGGCCGAGCATCTGACATGCGCTTCTGCCGATGAAGAAGTCATGCGATGCCATGGCAAAAGGTGCAGCTCTCAACTATTCAACAGTAAAGTGAATATTCTGCGATCCTGCTTTGAGCGAACGCCAAGTAGTAGTTTGCGGATTGACTCTGTTGTCCTACGCCTTGACACGGGTATGGTCGAAGACGATCGACAAAACCGGGGGCTTCTTGGGTGTGGTCCCCAGCCCAGCAAGAGGAGTCGGAAGTGGCGCAGGGCACCGTCAAATGGTTTAACGCGGACAAGGGCTACGGCTTCATCGCGGTGGACGGTGGTAAGGACGTGTTCGTCCATTACTCGGCAATCATGATGGACGGCTACAAGGCCCTCGAGCAGGGTCAGCGGGTTGAGTTCGACATCACGCAGGGTCAGAAGGGCCCGCAGGCGGAAGCCGTACGGTCCGTCTGATCCCGTCATCGACCTTGGAAGGCCCGGCACGCGGATTTCGCGAGCCGGGCCTTCCGCTTGCTGTGTCGCCCGCTTCTTGCTGGGTCGCCCGCCGCGCTCGGCTGCTCGGGGCGCCACACCGGCCGGGTCGTGCCGGAGGTGAGCGGAGAGCACGGCCTCGTCGCGGTTGGTCGCTTCGCGCCCGTGCGCTCCTCGGTCCAGAACGCGGCCGTGCTCCTCGCCGCTCCCGCGCGCTCCTCGTCCGGAGGCCGGCCGCGCCGCTCGCGGCACCTGGGCGCTTCTCGGTCCGGGCCGGCGGCACGTCCTTTTGGGGCTCGTCGGTGCCCCCGCTCCGCTCGTCGACTCGCTGATCTGGACATAACGTCCAAGCTGGTCAGCATGGCTCCCGCTTGCACTCGCAGGGGTAGAGTGCTAAATACTTGTTTGGCACTCTGAGGTCGAGAGTGACAACAACCGGGATCGGGGCGATGGGGCTCGCGCAGGGATAGCGGGTCCGCGCCGTCGCGGGCGTCGGCTCGGTCCGTTGAAGACACCCTGCTACTGGGAGGTCTAGCCTAATGGCAGCCAAGATGATCGCGTTTGACGAGGACGCCCGGCGCGGTCTTGAGCGCGGGATGAACCAGCTCGCCGACGCCGTGAAGGTGACCCTCGGCCCGAAGGGCCGCAACGTCGTGCTGGAGAAGAAGTGGGGCGCCCCCACGATCACCAACGACGGTGTCTCCATCGCCAAGGAGATCGAGCTCGAGGACCCGTGGGAGAAGATCGGCGCCGAGCTCGTCAAGGAAGTCGCCAAGAAGACCGACGACGTCGCCGGTGACGGCACCACGACCGCTACCGTGCTCGCCCAGGCGCTGGTCCGCGAGGGTCTGCGCAACGTGGCCGCCGGCGCCAACCCGATGTCGCTGAAGAAGGGCATCGAGGCCGCCGTCGAGCGCGTCAGCGAGGAGCTGTCGAAGCTCGCCAAGGACGTGGAGACCAAGGAGCAGATCGCCTCCACCGCCTCCATCTCCGCCGCCGACCCCGAGATCGGCGCCCTCATCGCCGAGGCGATGGACAAGGTGGGCAAGGAAGGCGTCATCACCGTCGAGGAGAGCAACACCTTCGGCCTGGAGCTGGAGCTCACCGAGGGCATGCGCTTCGACAAGGGTTACGTGTCCGGCTACTTCGTGACCGACCCCGAGCGCATGGAAGCGGTCTTCGAGGACCCGTACGTCCTGATCGTCAACTCCAAGGTCTCGGCGAACAAGGACCTGCTGCCGCTGCTCGACAAGGTCGTGCAGTCCGGCAAGCCGCTGGTCATCATCGCCGAGGACGTCGAGGGCGAGGCTCTGGCGACCCTGGTCGTCAACAAGATCCGTGGCCTGTTCAAGTCCGTGGCCGTCAAGGCTCCGGGCTTCGGCGACCGCCGCAAGGCCATGCTGGGCGACATCGCCACCCTCACCGGTGGCCAGGTCATCTCCGAGGAGGTCGGCCTCAAGCTCGAGAACGCCACCCTCGACCTGCTCGGCCGCGCCCGCAAGGTCGTCATCACCAAGGACGAGACCACGATCGTCGACGGCGCCGGTGACGCCGAGCAGATCGCCGGCCGGGTCAACGAGATCCGCGCCGAGATCGAGCGCACCGACTCCGACTACGACCGCGAGAAGCTCCAGGAGCGCCTCGCCAAGCTGGCCGGCGGCGTCGCCGTCATCAAGGCCGGCGCGGCCACCGAGGTCGAGCTCAAGGAGCGCAAGCACCGCATCGAGGACGCCGTCCGCAACGCCAAGGCCGCGGTCGAGGAGGGCATCGTCCCCGGTGGTGGCGTGGCCCTGCTGCAGGCCGGCGCCAACGCGTTCGACAAGCTCGAGGTCAACGGCGACGAGGCCACCGGTGCCGCGATCGTCCGCAAGGCCCTTGAGGAGCCGCTGAAGCAGATCGCCGTCAACGCCGGCCTCGAGGGCGGCGTCGTGGTGGAGAAGGTCCGCAACCTCCCCGCTGGTGAGGGCCTCAACGCCGCGACCGGCGAGTACGTCAACATGTTCGAGTCCGGCATCATCGACCCGGCCAAGGTCACCCGCTCGGCGCTGCAGAACGCGGCGTCCATCGCGGCGCTGTTCCTGACCACCGAGGCCGTCATCGCCGAGAAGCCCGAGAAGGAGAAGGCCCCCGCCATGCCCGGCGGCGGAGACATGGACTTCTGATCCATCTGCCTGCTTCGTCTCAACGGAAGGGCGGTTCCCCCTCGGGGGAGCCGCCCTTTCCCGTGGTGCGCCTCAGGCGAGGCCCCTGACCCAGCGGGCGCAGTCGGTCTGCATCGCGTATCCCGCCGAGGCCCAGGCGTGGTGCGCCAGCGTGTTGTCGTGCAGGACCATCGCGTCGGCACGGAACGCGCCGAACTTCCGGAACCGCTCCTCGGCGGCCCGGATCAGCAGCGATCCGATGCCCGTGCGCCGGTGGGCGGGGTCCACGGCGAGCCGGTAGAGGTGGGCGCGCCAGCCGTCCCACCCGGCGATGAGCGTGCCGACCACGCGGCCGTCGATCTCCGCGACGAGCAGCGCCTCGGGATCGCGTTCGATCAGGGCCACGACCTTGCCGGCGTCGTCGTGCCTGTCGGTGTTCTCCGCGGCGTCCAGCCAGAACCGCAGCACGGTGGGGACGTCGTCGAGCGCTCCATGGCGGACGCGCACGCCGGGCGAGGTCATCGCAGCTCCTCGGGAAGGTCGCGGCTGTGTAGGACGGTCAGTGACGTTACCGCCCGGGTGAGGACCACGTAGAGACGGGCGAGGCCGCGCTCCTCGGCCTCCGCGATCGCGGCCGGCTCGGCGACGATCACGTGGTCGTACTCCAGGCCCTTGGCGAGCGTCGCCGGCACCAGCAGCACCCGGTCGTCGCCCGTCGAGTCCGGGTCGAGCACCGTGTGCGGCACCGCGGCGGTCTCCAGGGCCGCGGAGAGCGCGGGAAGGACGGAGTCCGTCGCGATGACCCCGATGGAGCCCTCCTGCGCGAGGGCCTGCCGTACGGCCTCGGGGAGGGCGGCCGTGACGTCGCTCTCGCGGCGTACGGACAGGGAGCCGGCGCCGGCCCGCAGCGAGCGCGGCGGGGCGAGCTCCGGCGCGACGGAGGGCAGCAGCCGCGCGGCGAAGTCGAGGACCTCGCGGGGCACGCGGAAGCCGAGCGTGAGCTCGGTGACCTCGCCCGAGGGCTGGCCGAGGTGGTCGAGCACGGTCTTCCACGAACGCGCCGACCAGGGCGTGGTGCCCTGGGCGAGGTCGCCGAGCACGGTCGCGGAGCCGGTGCGGCAGCGGCGTCCGAGCGCGCGCAACTGCATCGCCGACAGGTCCTGCGCCTCGTCCACCACCAGGTGTCCCTGCGACGGTGTCCGCTCGATCAGGTCGCCCAGTTCGTCGAGCAGCGCCGCGTCGGCGGCCGTCCACTTGGCCGATCGGTGCGACTTGTACGGCTTGCGCCACACGATGAGCTGCTGCTCCTCCGGGGACAGGTCCGACCGGGCCGCTTTGGCCAGGAACTCGGGGTCCGACAGCAACCGGAAGAGCACCTGCTCGGGAGTCAGCCGCGGCCAGGCGGCGTCCAGCACGGCCTTGACCGGCTTCGACCGGGCCACCGCGTCCTGCACCCGGTCGTCGGGCGACTCGCCGCGCCGTTCCATCTGGACGAGCACGGCGTGGGCGAGCCGCTGGGCCAGGGTGGCGCGGCCCGGGCCGTACCTCGTCGTGCCGCGCAGCGAGGCGACGATCTCACTGACCTCGTGGTCGGCCACCCGGTAGCGGTTGATGCCCTTGGTGAACAGCACCCCTTCGGCCGGCTTGGTGACGTGCAGCCACAGCGCTCGCCTGAGAACCTCGGCCATGCGGGCGTCGCCCTTCACGGCCGCCACCCCGGGGTCCTCGGGATGGGCGTGGTCGCCCAGGGCGCCGGCCACCGTCGTCTGGTTCACCTTCACCTCGCCGAGCGCGGGCAGCACCGAGGAGATGTAGGAGAGGAAGGCCCGGTTGGGCCCGACGATCGTCACGCCCGAGCGCGACAGCTTCTCGCGGTGGGTGAACAGCAGGTAGGCCGCGCGGTGCAGGCCCACGGCCGTCTTGCCGGTGCCCGGTGCGCCCTGCACGCAGACGGTCACGCCGAGGTCGGCGCGGACGATCTCGTCCTGGTCGGGCTGGATCGTCGCCACGATGTCCCGCATCGGGCCGGTGCGGGGCCGCTCGATCTCCTCGGTCAGCAGCCTGCTCTGCCCGAGCGCCCGGCCGTCGAGCGGTTCGTCCTCGTACGCGGTGAGGTCGCCGCCCTGGTAGCCGAACCTGCGGCGCAGCGCCACCCCCATCGGGTCGGCGGGGCCGGCCTGGTAGAAGGCGCGGGAGATCGGGGCGCGCCAGTCGATCACGAGGGGCCGGCTGCTCTCGTCGTGGACGTGCCTGCGGCCCACGTAGACCGTGCTCGGCAGGTCGTCGCCGGCCGTGCGGTCCAACCGGCCGAAGAACAGCGGCGCGTCGGGGTGGTCGGCCAGCGCGGCCACCCGCTGGTCGAGCAGGCCCTGCAGAACCTGCTGCGACACCCAGTCGCCGGCGGCGTCGGCCGACAGCGACTGCGCGTGCTCGCGCATCGCTCGCAGCGCGGCGCGGGAGGCCGCGAGATGGGCGCGCTCGGCTTCGAGCACATTTCCGGGCATGCGGATGCTCCTCCGGGCATGGTGGGGACGGGACTGGTGGAAGCGGAAAGCACAAGAGCCTAGCTCTGGGCAGCGCGATGCCCAAACGGTATTTCTCTCGCGTGTCGTCGTTTCCCGGGACGGGTATCTGAACCCGGGTGACGCGCACCGTGGTTCCTCCGGCGATCCCGGCCGCGGCGAGCCTGCTGCTCGCCACGCTGTGGGGGTTCGCGATCTTCGGCGACTGGGGCAGACAGGCCTTCTGCATGACGAGCCTGGGAGCGTCGCCGGGCTGCGCGGACCGGATCGCCTCGGTGATCGCGCTGTCCGTGATGGTCGGGGTGGTCGCGGCGTGCGCCACGGGGGTCGCCTGGTTCGCCAGGCGCACGGCCCTGTACGGCCTCGCCGTGGCGGCCTGGGTCGTCGCGCTGGTGGTGCTGTTCGTCGGCGGCCTGGTCGCCCAGTGACCGCGTCCCGATGACCGGCACGAGAAGCTTCGCGACGGCGACGATGGAGCACTCCGTCGTCGCGCCGCCGGAGAAGCGGTTGCAGTGGGGTGTTTTGTCCTGATATGCCGCGCGTTGTCTGAGTCGCGAGCCTGTGAGTCGCGAGCTCACCGGCGGCCAAGGTAGCGGGCAGCGAGAAACCAGGAGTAGGGCGAAAAATGCGTATATTGCGTGATTCGCCTTATTGCTGGGTATTGCCGCCATCACGACTGCATCATGTGAGGGTAAGGCGCGAGGCGAGGGGGTGATGGGGTGACAAGGCCAAAGGGCATCTCCTGGACCTAGGCCGTGTCCGCGCAGGTTCCCAGGTCCGTGGGTGCGCGCACGGTCAGCGGGTCCGTGCTCGTTCGCCGGGTCCGCGGGTGCGCGCACGCTCGCCGGGTACAAGCGACGTTCATCCGTTGCGCGGAGGTTCGCCGGGTCCGCGTGCGCAGGCGTTCAGCGCGGCGCCAGGTGCGCGCGGTGCGCCGGGCGAAGGAGCACCACGCGCCGGTTCCGCGGCCTGTCGTGCCGGAACCGGGCCAAGGCCGGCGTCTACCGCGCCCGGCGCCGTACGTGACCGGAGAGGGTCAGCGCGCCGGGTCCTCCTCGCCCACGTCGTCGGCGTCGATGATGTGGTAGGCGTACCCCTGCTCGGCCAGGAACCGCTGCCGGTGCGCGGCGAACTCCTGGTCGACCGTGTCGCGGCTGACCACCGAGTAGAACCGCGCGCCGCCGCCGTCCGCCTTGGGGCGCAGCACCCGGCCGAGCCGCTGGGCCTCCTCCTGGCGCGAGCCGAACGTGCCGGAGACCTGGATCGCCACGGCCGCCTCGGGCAGGTCGATGGAGAAGTTGGCGACCTTCGAGACGACCAGCACCCGGATCTCCTTGTCGCGGAACGCCTGGAACAGGCGCTCGCGCTCCTTGACCCTGGTCTCGCCCTTGATGACCGGTGCGTTCAGGTGCTCGCCCAGCTCGTCGAGCTGGTCGATGTACTGCCCGATGACCAGCACCTGCTCGTCCGCGTGCAGCCGCACCAGCGCCTCGGTCACCCTCGTCTTGGCGGGCGTGGTCGAGCAGAACCGGTAGCGCTCGTCGCTCTCGGCCATCGCGTAGGCCAGCCGCTCGTCGTCGCCCAGCGTCACCCGCACCTCGACACACTCGGCGGGGGCGATGTAGCCCTGGTTCTCCATCTCCTTCCAGGGCGCGTCGTAGCGCTTCGGCCCGATGAGCGAGAAGACGTCGCCCTCCCGGCCGTCCTCGCGCACAAGCGTGGCGGTGAGGCCGATGCGCCGCCGGGCCTGCAGGTCGGCGGTCATCCGGAAGATCGGCGCGGGCAGCAGGTGGACCTCGTCGTAGACGACGAGCCCCCAGTCGCGGGCGTCGAACAGCTCAAGGTGCCGATAGGTGCCCTGCCGCCGGGTCGTCATGACCTGGTAGGTGGCGATCGTGACCGGCCGGATCTCCTTCTTGGTGCCGGTGTACTCGCCGATCTCGTCCTCGGTCAGCGAGGTGCGCTTGATCAGCTCCTGCTTCCACTGGTGGGCCGAGACCGTGTTGGTCACCAGGATCAGCGTGGTCGCGCTGGCGTGCGCCATCGCCGCGGCGCCCACGATCGTCTTGCCCGCGCCGCACGGCAGCACCACGACGCCGGAGCCGCCGTGCCAGAACGCGTCGGCCGCCTCCTTCTGGTACGGCCGCAGCGACCAGCCGTCCTCGCGCAGGTCGATGGGGTGGTGCTCGCCGTCGACATACCCGGCCAGGTCCTCGGCCGGCCAGCCGAGCTTGAGCAGCGTCTGCTTGACGTTGCCGCGCTCCGAGGGGTGCACGGCCACCATGTCGGCGCCGTGGCGCTCCCCGACCAGCGGCTGGATCTTCTTGGAGCGCAGCACCTCCTCCAGCACGGCGCGGTCGATGCTGGTGAGCACCAGGCCGTGGACGGGATGCTTCTCCAGCCGCAGCCTGCCGTAGCGGGCCATGGTCTCGGCGACGTCCACGAGCAGCGCGTGCGGCACGGGATAGCGGCTGAAGCCGATCAGCGCGTCGACCACCTGCTCGGCGTCGTGCCCGGCGGCCCGGGCGTTCCACAGAGCGAGCGGGGTGACCCGGTAGGTGTGGACGTGCTCGGGCGCGCGTTCGAGTTCGGCGAACGGGGCGATGGCCTTGCGGCACTCGCCCGCCCTCGGGTGGTCGACCTCCAGCAGCAGCGTCTTGTCCGACTGGACGATCAGAGGCCCGTCACTCAATGCCTTGCTCCCCCACTCGTACGGCTGTCGCCTATCAAACACGAGGCCGGGCCGAATCAGTCCCCGGTCGCGGGAATCAGTCCAGGTAGCCGTTGACGCCGGCCCAGACGACCACGCCGATCCCGACCACGAACAGGACGACGTTGATGCCGATGGCGATCCACGCCCACTTCAGCAGCCTGCGCGCATGGTCCGGCGCGGTGTCCACCTTACTGAGCGCGATCCCGGACAGGATCGCCCCGGCGATGCCGCCGAGGGAGATGTAGCAGCTCAACGTCAGCACGATGCTGATGACCAGGGCCACGATCGAGTGCGTGCGCGGGCCCTCCTGCCTCGGCGGATAACCGCCGGGCGGGTAGTAGCCGTACTGCTGCTGGTAGCCGTACGGCCCGTACTGCTGGCCTGGGTCGGGTCCCGGTTGCCCGTACGGTCCGTACTGCTGGCCGGGGTTCGGCCCCGGTTGGCCGTACGGCCCGTACTGCTGCTGTCCGTAGGGGTTGGAGCCGGAGGGCGGTCCATAGGGATTGGACGGGGTCTGCCAATCCTGGGGTCCCTGCCCCGGCTGCTGTGGAGTCGTCACCCTGAAATCCTTTACTACGGGGGGCTTCAAGGTTTACCACGGATAGGTCATCGGCCGATCTCGGCGATGCCGGTGATGCGGTGCAGGGCGAAGCGGTGGACCGTCGCCCGGGTCTCGTCGTAGGCGGTGAGGTAGCCGCCCTCCATCCGGGCCGGTTCGAGGATGCGGCTGGTGGCGTGCCCCTGCGAGTCGAGGTAGCCGATCCACACCCGCGACCCCTGCCGGATGGCCTCCTGCAGCGCGCTGATCGTGGCGGTCGCGGGGGAGCGGGGCACCTGGCCCTCCGGCGCCTCCACGGGCCGCCGCCGCGAGTCCCCTGCCCGCATCGCCCGCACGGCCGCGTCGATCACCTCGGGATCGGGAGCGTTGCTCGCGGTCACGCGCGCGGCGAGCTGTCCCTCGGTCCGCCGGGCGTCGGCCCGCGCGACGACCACGTCGCCCTCCAGCGACTCGGCCACCGGCGCGTACCCCATCGCCCGAAGGGAGTCGACCAGCGCGGCCCTGGATGTCTTGGAAGCCAGCACGGTCGGCGCGAGCCGCCGCAGTCGCAGCAGGTGGGCCCGCTTGTCGGCGAGCACCTCGTCGAGCAGGGCCGGGTCGTCGCACCGGATGTACGCCGACGCCGTGCCGACCCGGATGCGTCCGTGGCGGCGGGCGACATCGGCGACCAGATACCTCAGCGGCTGCGGGACCGGGGTGGCCGAGTGCCGTTCCAGCACGGCGAGCAGGTCGTCGGCGGAATGACCGGCGTCGAGCGCGCGGCGGACCGACTGCTCGGAGAAGCGGTACACCGTCGCGCCGCCCTTGCTCTCCACGTCGGCCGTGAGCGCGAGCCTGCGGCCGAGGTCGGTGGTCAGCGGGCCCGGCGCCACGGCTGTGAGGTCGGCCTGCAGCAGCACGTGGTCGACCGGCTCCGGCAGCAGCGGCGCCAGCAGGCCTGCCGCCGTGCCGTCGCCGCGGGCCACGGCACGGCCGTGCGTGGCCGGCACACCGAGCCCGGTCACGCCGATGTGCTCGGCCTCGCGCAGCGCGAAGCGTACGAGCCGGTCGCGCAGCGCGGGACGGCGGCGGGGCTGCTCCCAGGCGAGCCGGGCCAGCACCGACTCGGGCGTCGGCGCGAGGCCGGGCGGGGCCGACTCCAGCACGGCGAGCATGCGCGCCCGCATCTGTGCGGCGCCCGGCCTGCGCAGGTCGGGATGGAGGGCGTTCAGCGGCCGGTCGCGGTCGTCCCGTTCACCGATCAGGCCGGGGGCGCGTTCCATGGCGGCCCACGCGACGGCGAGCACGGCCCAGCGGTCCTCGGTGGCCTTGATCCGCCAGCCGTCGTAGCCGCCCGTCGGCAGCCATTCCCCCTCGCCCGCCGCGACCAGCCCGGCCGCGTGCGCGACCTCGACCACCAGCCCCGCCGCCCACTCCGGCAGGTCGAGAAGCTGGGCCGTCCGCCTGAGGTCCCGTACGGCGAGGCCGCCCGCGCGCAGCACGCCCGGCGGGTCCACGCTCCACACCTCGCACAGATCCTCGACCGTGCGCACGAACGTGAACGCCTGCCCGGCGGCCGTGCGGTCGGCCAGGTCCTGGTCGCGTACGGACCCTTCCAAAGCGGGCGGGCCGGGGGACAGGTCGCGGTGCACCCGGCCGTCGCGCAGCACGAGGGCGACCTCACGGGGGAGCGCGACGGTCTCCTCCCCGGTCGCGCCGAGCAGCCCGCGGGCCAGCAGTTGCTCGATGGGCGAGTGGGCGCTCGCGGCGTCCACCTCCCGGCGGGCGTTCGGCAGCCGCCCGCTCGACGGGCCCCAGACGAGCTCGTCCAGGGCCGCCCGCGCCTGGGGGGAGACCTCGCCGACGAGGCGCGCGACCGTCGCGGGGTCGGCCAGCAGCGCCGCGAGCCGCTCTCCGGCCGGTCGTCCGCCGTCCGGCTGTTCACCGCCGCTGCCGCCCTCGCCCGCCGGGTCGATGTCCCGCAGGAGCACGTCGAGCCGTTCCGGCGAGTGGTGGCGGAACACCTCGGCGGCCGGCGGCCCCAGGGCCGCCGGGGGTTCGAGCGCGTCGGCCACGCCCGGCGCGGGCAGCAGCGCGTCGCCGGGCCCGTAGACCAGGGCGCGCGTGGTCAGCACGTCGAGCGCGGCGTCGAGGGCGCGACCGAGGGTCTCGTCGTCCCGATCGCCGGGAACGGCACGGCGGAGCAGGGACGAGAGCGTCTCACGGCCGGCGGGGCCGGGCCGCAGGGCCAGCGTCTCCAGCACGGCGAGCGAGAAGCGGTCGAGCCGGTCGAGCGCCCGGCCGATGGCCGAGGGACTGCAGGCGCGCGCGGCCAGACCGTCGATGTGCGCGGGGACGGGCGTCACGAGTTCGGGCCGCGCCGCCACGAGCGCCCGCAGTCGCTCGTCGGAACGGCCGCGTAGCCACTCGCTGAAGTCCGTGCCCGTCATTCTCTCCATGGTAGGGCGGGAGCTTCGTCCGGCCGCCGGAGCGCCGGTGTGGCAGGGGTTCCGCGCGTCTGGGCGGCGCCCCGGGGAAAGATCCACACGAATCTGGTCATGGGACGCTTGAATCGCTTCTGGGTGGGTCCACGGGGCCGGTCTTGGGCATAACCTACATCCATCACCTTCACGACAGTCTGAACGAGGTCACCCCTGTGCCGAGTGGCAAGGTCAAGTGGTACGACGCCGACAAGGGTTTCGGCTTCCTCACCCGCGACGACGGCGGTGAGGTCTTCGTGCATTCCTCCGCTCTGCCCAAGGGAGTCGAGGCGCTCAAGCCCGGGCAGAAGGTCGAGTTCGGTGTGGCCGAGGGCCGCCGCGGACAGCAGGCGCTCTCGGTGCGGGTGATCGACCAGCCGCCGACGCTGGCCAAGGCCGCCAAGGGCAAGACGAAGCGGAAGAAGCCCGACGAGATGGTCGTGATCGTCGAGGATCTGATCAAGCTGCTCGACGACATCTCGAACTCCTACCAGCGGGGCAAGCACCCGGACGCCGCGCACGCCAAGAAGATCGCGACCGTGCTGCGCGCCGTCGCCGACGACCTCGACGCCTGATCTCCCGGCGGATCCCGTACGTCCCCGCCGCCAACGTCCCCGCCGCCCGTGCAGGTCACGGACGGCCAGGTCGCGGACGGCGGGGTCACGGACGGCCCGCGAGCTCAGCCGGCCGTGGCGGCGCGGGCGGTGAGCCTGCGGCGGCGGAGCATGACGAGGCGGCCGAAGGAGAGCGCGAGGGCGGCGGACATCACGCCGAACCCGGCGGGGCCGGCCACGAACAGCGACATCACCAGGCCCAGCAGGCCGCCGAGCACCCAGGCGATCTGGAGCAGCGTCTCGGCGACGCCGAACGCCGAGGAGCGCACCTCCTCGCCGATCTCACGCTGCACGATGGCGTCGAACGCGAGCTTGCCGAGGCCCTGGGCGAACGCGCCCACGAGGGCCACGGCGGCGGCGGTCCACAGGGTGAAGAAGAACGCCGCGGCGACGGTGGCGACCGTGGCCAGCGCGAGCGTGGCCATGACGGTCAGGTGCGGCGACCGGGAGCGGGACCGGGAGCCGGCGGCGGCCCCGGCCAGGCCGCCCGCGCCCGCGGCGGTGGCCAGCAGCGCCAGCGCGACCTTGGGGTCCACGCCGCGCAGGTGACCGTCCTGGACGAGGAACAGCAGGAAGAACACGAGGAAGCCCGACTGCACCCGGATCGCGGCGTTGGCGCCCATGGCCTCGCCCACCACGGGGCCCAGGTTGAGCACGGTGCGCCAGCGGGGGCGTGGCTCGGTCTGCTCCAGGTCGGGCGCGTCCACGTGCCGCGGCAGCCGTACGGCGAACACCCCGGACAGCAGGAACAGCGGCACGGCGCCGCGCAGCACCCAGTCGGCGCCGGCGACGGCCGACACGCCGGCGGCGACGCCGGCGCCCACACCGGCCGACACCAGCGCGAACAACGCGACCCTGGCGTTGGCCGTCACCAGCGGGATGTCGGCGGGCAGCACGCTCGGCATGATCGCCGCACGGGACACGTTGTAGGCCTTCGACAGAACCAGTACGGCGAGCGCCGAAGGGAACAGGGTGACCGCGTCGGAGGTGTGGACGGCGCCGGCCATCCCCCAGCACAGCAGGCCCCGCGCGAGCAGGGTGCCGGCCATGATGTAGCGGCGGCCGGAGCGGAGCCGGTCGAGCACCGGCCCCACGAAGGGCGCCACCACCGCGAACGGCAGCATGGTGATCAGCAGATAGGCCGCGACCTGACCGCGGGCCTGGCCGACCGGCAGCCCGAACAGCAGCGCCCCGGCGAGGGCCACGGTGACCAGTGCGTCCCCGGCGGAATGGGCGGCCGTCAGCTCGATGAGACGGCCGAGACCGGTGCGGCCCGCTCCCTGGGCGTGCGTCAGCCGGCGCGTCGCCCGCGCCGGCGCTCTCACAACACGCGCGACTTTCGCCCAAATCTTCACCATAGGCACCGAGGGTCCTTCCATGTTTGCCCATCGAGCCGGTGCGGTCCGCTCGCGGCGTGGGTGAAAATGGAGTGTGAGTCGTACCCGAATCCGTAGCACTCCAGTCGACCAGGCCTGTGCCGCGGCGGTCGACCTCGCCCGCCGGGCCGCGGAGAACATCGCGCGCCCCGGGGAGGTGGGAGAGCACCTGGGCTTCGACAACGAGGGCGACCGGGTCGTCACCCACTACTTCGAGTGCCTCGACCGCGCCTACCGCGGCTGGCGCTGGGCGGTCACCGTCACCCGGGCCTCCCGCGCCCGCGTCGTGACCGTGAGCGAGACCGTGCTTCTGCCCGGCTCGGGCGCGCTGCTCCCTCCCCGCTGGGTGCCGTGGAACGAGCGGCTGCGCCCTGGTGACCTCGGCGTGGGCGACCTGCTGCCGGTCGAGGCCGACGACGACCGGCTCGTGCCCGGGTTCGCCTCCGCCGACGAGGACATCGACAAGCAGGCGATCTTCGAGCTGGGCCTGGGGCGCGCGCGCGTCCTGTCGGTGCTCGGCCGCGACCTCGCCGCGCGGCGCTGGACCGCCGGTGAGGCGGGACCGCACACCCCGATCGCGCACGCCGCCCCCGCGCAATGCTCCACCTGCGGCTTCTACTGGCCGCTCGCCGGAGCGCTGGGCCTCGGCTTCGGCGTCTGCGCCAACGAGTACGCGCCGGACGACGGCCGCGTGGTGTCCGCCGACCACGGCTGCGGGGCGCATTCCGAGGCGACCACCGTGCCTTCGATGGTCGTGGACGCGGCGCCCCCGATTCTGGACGACATGGGATACGACATCATCGAGTCGGGCTCTGTGAACGAGGCCGGCTCCGAACCCCTGGGTCACGCCTGATCATGTTTGACACCGCACGCCTGCGTGACACCGTTCTCGCGGCCTGGACGGCCTCGCCCGCCCGCTTCCGCGAGGACGCCAACGCCGAGGAGGACTTCGCCCTCGGCGGCTACCGCGACCGGCTGGTCGTGGAGCTCGCCCAGAACGCCGCCGACGCCGCGCTGCGGGCCGGCGTGCCGGGCCGCCTGCGGCTGACGCTCGCCGACGGCGTGTTGCTGGCCGCCAACTCCGGGGCGCCGCTCGACCAGACCGGCGTCGAGGGCCTGTGCACGCTGCGCGTCTCGGGCAAGAAAGACGAGGCGGGAGCGGCCGGCCGGTTCGGCGTCGGCTTCGCCGCCGTGGTGTCGGTCACCGACACCCCCTCGGTCGCCTCCCGCGCGGCCGGGAGCGCGTCTCGCGCCGTCAACGGAGTCCGTTGGTCCCGAGAGGAGACCGCCGCGCTGGTCGCCGCCCAGCCGGAGCTCGCCGCCGAGCTGGAGGGCCGGGAGGGGCACGTCCCGCTGCTGCGGCTGCCGTTCTCCGACGACTCCTTCGACGTGCCCGAGGGTTTTGACACGCTCGTCCGGCTCCCGCTGCGCGACCAGGCCGCCGAGCAGGCCGTACGGCGGATGCTGGAGGAGGCGGGGCCCGCGCTGCCGCTGTCGATGCCGGCGCTGGAGACCGTCGAGATCGAGGTGGACGGGCGGACCCGCACGATCTCGGCCGAGGGCTGGCACGTGGTCGCCGAGTCGGGCACGTTCGGCCCCGAGCAGGTGGCCGAGCTGTTCGCCGACCGGCCGACCGAGGAGCGGGCCCGGCCCTACTGGGAGGTCCGCTGGGCCGTCCCCGGCGACTCTCCCAAGGGGATGTCCGGGGCGGTGCCCAGGGTGGTGCACGCGCCGACGCCGAGCGACGAGCCGCTCGACCTGCCCGCCCTGCTGATCGCGTCGTTCCCGATGACCACCGACCGGCGGCACGTCGCCCCCGGGCCGCTCACCGACTTCCTGGTCGCCAGGGCCGCCGAGGCGTACGTGCGGCTGCTGGGAGAGCTCCCGGCGACCCCGGACCTGCTCGACCTCGTGCCCGGCCTGATGGGCAAGGGCGCGCTCGACGCGGCGATCAGACGGGAGATCGTCAAGGCGCTGCCGGACACGCCGCTGCTGCCGACGATCTCCGAGGGCGTCGTGCCGGGAAACCAGGCGCGGGCGGTCGACGGGACGGCCGGGTTCCTGGCGAAGATCGCCGGCCTCGTCCCCGGGCTGCTGCCGGCGGGCTGGGCCTCCCGGCACCCGGCCCTGACCACGCTCGGCGTACGCCGGGTCGACCTGGCCGACGTCGTGGACATGCTGTCCGGCGAGGCGGTGGAGGACAAGGACCCGGCGTGGTGGCGGTCGCTGTACGAGGTGCTGCCCGCCGACGACCCGGAGGCGATCGGCGCCGTCGCGGTGCCGCTGGCCGACGGCCGCCTGGTGCGGGGCCCGCGCGGCACGCTCGTGCTGTCGCAGGAGTCGGGCACCTTTGACCCTGCCCTGCTCGCGCCGCTCGGGCTGCGGATCGTCCACCCGGACGCCGTCCACCCGCTGCTGCTGCGGCTGGGCGCGGCCGAGGCGGCCCCGCGTACGGTGCTGGAGGACCCGCTCACCCACGCGGCCGTGTCCGAGTCGCTGAACAGCGCCGATCCCGAGCCGGTGGCCCAGGCCGTGCTGGCCCTGGTCGACGCGGCGGGCCTGACCGCGGGGGAGGCCCCGTGGCTGGCCGACCTGGCGCTGCGCGGCGCCGACGGCGAGATGTACGCGGCGGGTGAGCTGCTGCTGGCCGAGGGCTCGCTGGCCGGGCTCATCGACCCGGAGGTGCCGTTCGGCGTCGCCGCCCCCGACCTGGTGGAGAAGTTCGGCCCGCACGTGCTGGCGGCGGCCGGGGTGCTCGACGGCTTCGCCGTGGTCAACGACTCCGACGTGCTGCTCGACCCCGCCGAGTGCGACCACGATCTCGACCTTGAGGACGAGTGGCTGGAGGCCGTGCTCGACCTGCTGCCCGGCCTGCTCAACTCCGGTTCGCCGAACGCCGGCCTCGATGTTCCGCCGGTGGTCCGGGAGTTCACCGCCGTACGCGACCTGGAGTACGTCGCCGACTGGTCCGACGCGCTCGCGCTGCTGTCGCGGCCCCCGCTGCGCGCCGCCCTGCGGCCCATGCGGGTGCTCGCGGCGGGGGAGACCGTCGAGGTGCCGTCGTACACGGCCTGGTGGCTGTCGCGGCACCCGGTGCTCGGCGGGCGCAAGCCGGCCGAGCTGCGGCTCGCGACGGGCGACCCGCTGCTGTTCGGCCTGTACGGCGAGGCGCCGGCGGGGATCGACGAGGACGCGCTGAAGATGATCGGCGTCCGGTCCACCCTCGCCGAACTGCTCGGCTCGCACGGCGGCCCGGAAGAGCTGCTCGACCTGCTGGCCGACCCGTCGCTGGAGGTCGACCGGGTTCAGCTGCGGTCCCTGTGGATCGCGCTGGCGGCCGTCGACCCCGCCCGGGTGAGCCCGCCCGAGGCCGTACGCGCCGTGCTGAAGGGCACGATCACGGTCGCGGACGCCGAGGACGGCCCGGTCGTGGTGGAGGCGCCCGACTTGCTCGCCCTGGTCGAGGACCGGCCGCTCGTGCTCGCGCCGTTCGACCTCGCCGAGGCGCTGTCGGAGGTGCTCGACCTGCCGCTCGCCGGTGAGGTCGTCACCGGCGCGGTCACCTCGGCCGGAGCCGACACGCCCGTGCCGCCGGAGGTGCGCTCGCTGCTGCCCGGCGCCCCCGCGACGTACGTCGAGCACGACGAGCTGCTGGTGGACGGCAGGCCGGTGCCGTGGCGGTTCTTCGAGGGCGTGGTGCACGCGACCGGCGTCGACGGCCTGGCCAGGGGTCTCGCCTGGGCGGCCGGCCAGTGGGGCGACCGCCTGGCCGTCGCGGCGCTCCTGCGTGACCCCGCGAGGGTGCCCCTGCTGCTCGCCGAGTCCGACCTCGACCCCACAACCTCACTGTCGTGATCTTGTAGTTTGTCGCAGAGAAGGCTCTGAACTGGGCCTCCACCCTTCGTGGTCTTGCAGTTGTGTCACGGTCGTGTGGCATGACCTGTGTATACGCGCTCCGTGATCTTGCACTGCAAGATCACGGAAGGGGAGTGTGCAGGTCGGGCCAGGCACCCATGACGGAGTGCAAGGTCACATACCGCATATGCGCAGGTCGGGTGTGGTGTCTGCAACAAACTACAAGATCACGAGCGGGAGTCGCGGCGGCGGACGTAGAGGATGCCGAACAGGCCGAGGCCGATCCCGGCGACGCAGACCCAGGCCGGCCGCGGGTCGGCCGGTCTGACCACCAGCAGTACGACGGCCAGGGCGATCACCCACGCTGCCGTCCCGGCCAGGATCGTGACGGTGTCCCTCGTCCTGAGAGGCATGGGGTCCGGCCGGCGCTCGCTCACGTCAGCCAGCTTAGAAGGTCGCGGCAGTGCGCCGGCATGTTCATGACAAACCAGTCACGAAAGGACAACGCTGGTCCTCTGGCTCTTTCCGCCGATGGTAAGGGCCTGCGACTCTGCGCGCGTGAATGCGAACCCTATGAAGACCCCTGATTTCCTCGATCGATACTTCTCCATCTCAGCCCGTGGGTCCTCCGTCGGACAAGAGGTCCGCGGCGGCTTCGCCACCTTCTTCACGATGGCCTACATCGTGGTGCTCAACCCGCTCATCATCGGCACCGTCGCCGACAAGACGGGCCAGTTCCTCGGCGACGGGAAGAACCCCAGCATCGCCCTGGTCGCCGCGGCCACCGCGTTCGTCGCCGGCATCCTCACGATCGTCATGGGCGTCTTCGGCCGGGTGCCGTTCGCCCTGGCCACCGGCCTCGGACTGAACGCCTTCCTCGCCTTCGGCATCGCCAGCCAGATGTCGTGGGAGGACGCGATGGGCCTGGTGGTCCTTGAGGGCATCGTCATCGCGATCCTCGTGGTGACGGGTTTCCGGGTGGCGGTGTTCCACGCGATCCCGGCCCAGCTCAAGACCGCGATCAGCGTCGGTATCGGCCTGTTCATCGCGTTGATCGGGTTCGTCGACGCCGGGTTCGTCCGGCGCATGCCGGACGCGAGCGGCACCACGGTCCCGGTCAAGCTCGGCGCGCTGGGCAACGGCTCGCTGACCGGGTGGCCCACGCTCGTCTTCGTCGTCGGCCTGCTCGTGACGGCCTTCCTCGTCGCCCGCAGGGTCAAGGGCGCCATCCTGCTCGGGATCGTCGGCACGACCGTGCTCGCCGTGATCGTCGAGGCGATCGGCAAGATCGGGCCGCAGACCCCGGACGGGAGCAACCCCAACGGATGGTCGCTCAACGTGCCCACGTGGCCGAAGAACTTCATCGAGCTGCCCGATCTGTCGCTGCTCGGCCAGTTCAGCCTGTTCGGCAGCTTCGCCAAGATCGGCGGACTGGCGGCCGTGATGTTCGTCTTCACCCTCATGCTCGCCGACTTCTTCGACACGATGGGCACGATCGTCGGCGTGGGCCGCCAGGCGAACCTGGTCCAGGAGGACGGGACCGTCGAGCGCACCAAGGAGATCCTGCTCGTCGACTCGCTCGCGGCGGCGGCCGGCGGCGCGGCCGGCGTCTCGTCCAACACCACCTACATCGAGTCGGCGGCGGGCGTCGGCGAGGGCGCGCGCACCGGTCTGGCGAGCATCGTCACCGGCGTGCTGTTCCTGCTGGCCATGTTCTTCGCCCCGCTGACGGAGATCGTGCCGTTCGAGGCGGCGACCCCGGCCCTCGTGGTCGTCGGCTTCCTCATGATGACCCAGGTCAAGGAGATCGACTTCAGCGACTTCGAGACCGCGATCCCCGCGTTCCTGACCATCGTGCTCATGCCGTTCACGTACTCGATCACCGCCGGGATCGGCGCGGGCTTCGTGAGCTACATCGTCATCAAGGCGTTCCGCGGCAAGGCACGTGATCTGCACCCCCTGATGTGGCTGGTGGGCGCGCTGTTCGTCGTGTACTTCGCGCTGGAGCCCGTCAAGAGCCTGCTCGGCCTGAGCTGATCCGTGCCGTGGGGAGGCCGCCGTGGCGACACCGTGGCGACACCGGGACGATGCCACGGCGGCCCGGCGCGCGTCACAGGGTCATCGCGGCGGCGAGCGCGCAGCAGGCGGCCGTGAGCATGAGCGCGTGCAGGATCATGTGCTCAAGGTTGGGCCGCGGCGCGTCGCCCCGCCGGGGGAGCACGATGACGGTCTTCGCGTAGGTGCGCGCGTGCAGCGCGGCCCAGGTCTCGCCCGTGCCCGCCGTCGCCCACGGCACGGTCACCCCGGCCAGGTACGGCAGCCACCACAGGGCCAGGCCGCTCAGGACCGCGAGCAGTTCGACGGCCGCCCCGGCGTAGGCGAGGGCGGGCAGCCCGGCCGCGGCCGCCCAGACGAGCAGCAGGGCGGGGAGCGCCATGATCGGCCCGTTCACGGCCACCTCGGTCAGCTTCTCCGACCTCTTCGCCTCCCGCACGTTGTTGAACGGGAACAGGTCGGCGAGCGTGGTGACGATGAAGTAGGCGTCGGTGGCGACGACGAGGATCAGCGCGGCGAGAAACATGGTCGGACGTCCTTACTGAGCGGGGATCATCGGGGGAATCACGCGCCGTGCCGCGCCTGGATTCCGTCCAGGAACGTCGAGACGGCGGTGTCGAACCAGGCGTCGTAGTAGGCGGCGGGTGCGGCCGGCGGCTCCGGCGTCTCGCCGAACTCGGCCAGGGCGAGGCCGTTCACCAGGACGTACAGCGCCTGGACCAGGTGCAGCGCCTCGTCGTCGGTGACGCGCAGCCCTTCGTGCATGGCCGACAGGACGAGGGGCACGGCGTTCTCGAACACCTCCGGCGACGCGTTCCGCACGGCGACGACGGCCGCGGCCCCGGGATGGGCCCGCAGGGCCTCGCGCAGGTCGCGCGCCATGCGGTGAAGCAGCTCCCGCCAGGGCCGGCCGGGAACGAACGCCGTGACCACCTGACGCGCGACGCGGTCCGCGACCAGCTGGAGCAGGGCCGCCTTGTTCGGCACGTGGTAGTAGAGCGACGCCGCCTTCACCTCGAGGTGCGCGGCCAGCGTGCGCATGGAGAGCGCGGCGAAGCCCTCCCGATCCAGGACGTCGAAGGCGGCGTGGACGATCGCCTCGGTGTCGATACGTGCGGCCGGGCTCATGTCGCTCCTTTCTAACGTTGTTAGAATGACATCAACCTAACATCGTTAGAAAGCGGCGGCAAGTGCGGAAATCTGTCGGTGGGTCGGGCTAGGGTCGTGACGTGGCCGTGAGGGGACAGCGTTCGGTGCCGGTGGAGTTGCTGCCGCGGCTGCGCCTGGCGAGGGACCGCATGGACCGCGACTACCGGAGCGAGCTCGATCTCGACCGGCTCGCGGCCGTCGCCGGGGTCTCCAAGTTCTACTTCGTCCGCTGCTTTGAGGCGGCGTACGGCGAGACGCCGATGCGCTACCTCACCCGGCGGCGGCTGGAGCGCGCCCAGGACCTGCTGCGTTTCGCCAACCTGACCGTGACCGAGGTCTGCATGACCGTCGGATTCAGCAGCCTGGGCTCGTTCTCGGCCAAGTTCCGCCGGATGGTGGGGGAGAGCCCGAGCGAATACCGCGACCGGTGGGTGGCGCGCGGCGGCCCCCGCGTCCCCGGCTGCTACCTGTTCATGAATGGAGTGCTCCACCTCGGGGGCGCGCCGAAGCGGGACGACGATTGCGCAATTTCGGAGAAGCCCAGGTCAGAGGGGGCGCAGTAGCGTCTTCCGCATGATTCGGAACGTCTCCTTGATCACGCTCTACTGCCAGGACCAGGATGAGGCCCGCGACTTCTACGTGGACGTCCTCGGCTTCGTCTCCAACACCGATATCCAGATGGACGGGTTTCGCTGGGTCACCATCAACCACCCGGACCACCCAGAGCTCGAGATCACGCTGATGAAGCCGGGGCCTCCGCTCGACGACGAGGGCACCGACTTCTACCGCAGGCAGCTCGACAAGGGCCAGGCGGGCGGCCTGGGACTGCGCGTGGACGACTGCCGCAAGACCTGCCAGGAGCTCACGGCCAAGGGCGTGACGATCCTGCAGGAGCCCTCGGAGCGGCCGTACGGGGTGGAGGCGGTCATCCGCGACAACCAGGGCAACTGGCTCGTCCTGGTCGAGCCGAAGGAGTTCACGCCGGAGGACTTCGCCTGACGCGATGCAGGTACGAGGCCCGGCCCCCACGCGGGGGCCGGGCCTCGATCGTTCGTGGGACCGTTCGTGGGACGTTGGTGAGGCCGTTCGTGGGATCGTTCGTGGCCGGGATAGCGCCGGTACGGTGTGTCGCGATCACCCTGCAGAGCGGAAGCACCCTGCAGAGCGGAAGCGCTGTGCAGAGCGGAAGCGCTGTGCAGAGCGGAAGCGCTGTGCAGAGCGGAAGCATCATGCGGAAGCATCGTGCGCAGCAGGGAGCATTGTGCGGAGCAGGGAGCATCGTGCGGAGCAGGGAGCATCGTGCAAAGAAGGACGATTTGGAGGAATGCGGACATGCGCCATATAGTTAGCAAAGGTAATGAGTCATGCTAACGAACGCCCAGAACTTGCGCAGCGACGCCGCTCTCGCGTCCGCCTTACGCGTGTCCCTCGCTCGGCTGACGCGACGGATGCGCAAGCAGGCCGCGCACCACTCACTGACGCCCACACAGCTCGCGACGCTCGTAGCCGTCGAGCGCCACACCGCGATGACCCCCGGCGAGCTCGCGGAGCACGAGAAGGTACAGCCGCCCTCGATGACCCGCGTGATAGCCAAGCTGGAGGACCGGGGTCTGCTGGAACGCAAACCTCATCCGACGGACCGCCGGCAGGTGACGGTGAGCGTGACGCCCCAGGGGGCGGCGCTGCTCAAGGAGGAGCGCCGGACCAAGGAAGCGTGGCTGGCGCAGCGGCTCAAGGACCTGACGCCGGAGGAGAGGGCGACGCTGCGCGCGGCGGCGCCGATCCTGGAGAAACTGTCCACGATGTAGGCGGCATGTTCCGGTCGCTGCGGAACTACAACTACCGCCTGTTCGCCTCCGGCGGTGTGATCTCCAACGGCGGCACCTGGATGCAGCGCACGGCCCAGGACTGGCTGGTCCTCGACCTCGCGCACGGCCGCGGCTCGGCGCTCGGCGTCACCGTGGCGCTGCAGTTCCTGCCGACGATGCTGTTCGGAATGTTCGGCGGAGTGATCGCCGACCGCTACCCCAAGCGCCGGATCCTCGCGGTGGCCCAGACCCTCATGGGGGTGCTGGCGCTCACCATGGGCGTGCTGGTCATCACGGGGACGGCCCAGGTCTGGCACGTGTACGCCATGGCGTTCACGCTTGGACTGGTGTCCTGTGTCGAGGTGCCCACCCGGCAGTCGTTCGTGGTCGAGATGGTGGGCCGGCAGGACCTGCCGAACGCCATCGCGCTGAACAGCTCGACCTTCAACCTCGCCCGCGTCGTCGGACCGGCGGTGGCCGGCCTGCTGATCTCCTGGATTGGCACCGGCCCGATCTTCGTGCTGAACGCCGTGTCGTTCGCCGCCGTGATCACCGGGCTCGCGCTCATGCGGACGTCCGAGCTGCGCTCGCCGGAGCCCGTGCCGCGCGGCAAGGGCCAGTTGCGTGAGGGCCTGCGCTACGTCGGCGGCCGGCCCGACCTGCTGCTGCCGCTGCTGCTCGTGGCGTTCATGGCGATCTTCGCCCAGAGCTTCTCGACCAGCATCGCCCTCATGGCCAAGCAGGCGTTCGGCGCGGGCGCGTCCTCCTTCGGCGTGGCGTCCAGCGCGTTCGCCGTCGGAGCGTTCGGCGGGGCGCTGCTGGCCGCGCGCCGGGTCAAGCCGAGCCGCAGGTTCCTGATCGCCGGTGCGCTGTGCTTCGGGTTGTTCCAGGTCCTCGCCGGGCTCGCGCCCGCGTACTCGGCGTTCCTGCTGCTGCTCGTCCCCGCGGGCATGGCGATGATCACGGTCAACACGACCGCGAACACGATGGTGCAGCTCGGCGCCTCGCCCGAGATGCGCGGCCGGGTCATGGGCATCTACGTGCTGGTCTTCACCGGGGGAGCGCCTATCGGGGCGCCGCTGGTGGGCTGGCTGTCCGAACTGGCCGGTCCCCGGGTCTCGGTCGTGGCGGCCGGTGTGCTGAGCATGTGCGGCGTCTGCCTGGCGGTGCTGGTGACCCGGATGGTCGCGGCACGCGCGGCGGCCAGGGAAGAATCGGCACGTGAGCAGATTGTTCGTGGCGCTGCTGCCGCCGCCTGAGGCGCTGGCGGAGATCGCCACGGCGGTCGAAGCCGTACGTGCCGAGTGGGCGGAGCTGCGCTGGGTCGATCCGGCGCTGTGGCACGTGACCGTGGCCTTCCTCGGCGAGGTGCCCGACGAGGCCCGGCCCGAGCTAGGCCTGCGGCTGGCCCGTGCGGCCGCCCGGTATTCCCCCGAAACGGTCGCGTTCGGCGGCGCCGGGGCCTTCCCCTCCGCCTCCCGGGGACGCATCTTCTGGGTCGGCCTGGACGCCGGACCGGCCCTGACGAGGCTCGCCGGGTCGGTGGCGGCCGGCGCCCGGCGGGCCGGGGCGGCGCAGACGGACCGCAAGCGGTTCCATCCTCACCTCACCCTGGCCCGCTCCAGGACCCGTTCACGCCACGGCGACGACCTGCGGCCCCTGGTCGGCGCCCTGAGCGCCTTCGGCGGGCGGCGCTGGGAGGTGGCGTCGGTGCACCTCGTACGCAGCCACATCGGGGCGAGCGTGCGGTACGAGCAGGTCGAGGCGTACCCATTGGCAGTGCGCGACTAGGCTCCATGACGTGGATCGTCCTCGTCGCTGGTTGCTGCCCACAGTGCTCACGCTGCTCGTGGTCATCGTCATCGTCGGCGCCTTGATCAACAACGCCTGATCACCAGGCGTACTCCTCCGGGGCGGTCTTGTAGCCGGGGAAGATCTCGTCGAGCCGGGCGAGCGCCTTGTCGTCCAGCTCGATCTCCAGCGCCCGGATCGTGCCGTCGAGCTGCTCGATCGTGCGGGGACCGATGATCGGCGCGGTGACCGCCCGCTGGTGCAGCAGCCACGCAAGCCCGACGTTGGCCGGGTCCTCGCCGAGCTCGTCGCAGAACGCCTCGTACCGCTCGATCTTGTCGCGGTGCTTGTCGAGCTGGGCGGCGATCTGGTCGGTGGCGGAGCGGCCCTTGTCGATCTTGCGCAGGATGCCGCCGAGCAGGCCGCCCGCCAGCGGGCTCCACGGGATCAGCCCGAGGCCGTAGTCCTCACATGCCGGGATGACCTCCAGCTCGGGCGCGCGGACGAGCAGGTTGTAGTGGGACTGCTCGCTGACCAGGCCGAGGGTGCTCCGGCGGCGGGCCGACTCCTGGGCCTTGGCGATGTGCCAGCCGGCGAAGTTCGACGAACCGACGTACAGGATCTTGCCCTGCTGCTTGAGGATGTCCATGGCCTCCCAGAACTCCTCGAACGGGGTGTCCCGGTCGACGTGGTGGGCCTGGTAGACGTCGATGTAGTCGGTCTGCATCCGGCGCAGCGAGGCCTCCGCGGCCCGCCGGATGTTCAGCGCGGACAGCTTCTCCTCGTTCGGCCAGTCGCCCATCGAGCCGAACAGCTTGGTGGCGATGACCGTACGCTCACGACGGCCGCCGCCCTTGGCGAACCAGCGGCCGATGATGTTCTCGGTGATCCCCTCGCCCTTCTTCCAGCCATAGACGTTGGCCGTGTCGAAGAAGTTGATCCCGAGCTCGTGGGCGCGATCCATGATCGCGAAGGAGTCCTCTTCAGTGGTCTGCGGACCGAAGTTCATGGTCCCCAGGCAGAGCTTGCTGACCAGCAGGCCGGTGCGGCCAAGGTGTCCGTATTCCATGCCCTCCACCCTAGATACCTGGAGTGGACTCCAGGCGAGCCCGGCACGCGTCAGATCTGGAAGTCCCAGGTGAGGCGGCCCTCGCTCAGGTCGTCGGCGAGGCCGCGGGCGAACTCCAGCTCCGTGGCGACCTGTGCCCGCTGATACTCGGACTCCACGAGGAAGAGGCGGGGCACGAAGCTCAGGCTGTCGGCCATCTCGGTGTCGAGCGCGGACAGCCGTGCCTCCAGCGCCGCGATCCGCTGCCGCAGCGCGGCCAGGGCCTCCTCCGGCCTCAGCACGGGCAGGAAGGCGAGCGCGGCGGGGAATTCGGGGAATTCCCTGGCCGGGGTGGACAGCATGGTCCGCATCCACTGCTTGAGCGTCTCACGGCCCGTCTCGGTGGCCTCGTAGACCGTCCGCTCCGGCCGGTTCTCCTCGCGGGTGGTCTCCCGGATCGCCAGCAGCCCGTCGCGGACCAGGCGCTCGATCGTCTGGTAGACGCTGTTGCGCTGCGCGACGTTGACCACGTCGTCCTGGTGCCGTTCCTTGATCAGCTGCTGCATCCGGTAGGCGTGCATCGGCGACTCGCAGACCAGGGCGAGCACGGCCGTGGCCAGGGGAGAGCGCCGCGACGACATGGCGCCCATCATAGGGGCCCTGTCGTTGATTAGTCATAATATGTATAGTCATCTCATGACCAAGAAAGCTCTGATCATCGGCGGCGGGATCGCGGGTCCCGTGACGGCCATGGCGCTGCGGCGCGCCGGAATCGACAGCGAGGTCTTTGAGGCCTACGGCCGGGGGGCCGAGGGCGTCGGCGCCTTCCTCACGCTCGCGGTCAACGGGCTGGAGGCCCTGCGCCTGCTCGACCTGCACGACCTCGTCCGCGACCTCGGCATGGACACGCCGGTCATGGAGATCCGCAACGCGCGCGGCAGGCTGCTGGCGACCACGAGCCAGCCGAGCCGTACGCTCAGGCGCGCCGACCTCTACCGGGCGCTGCGCGACGAGGCCGTACGGCGGGGCGTGCGGATCCACCACGGTAAGCGGCTCGTGGACGCCTCGGTCACCTCCGGCGGGGTGCGGGCGGTCTTCGCGGACGGCGGCGAGGCCGCGGGCGACCTGCTGGTCGGCGCGGACGGGCTGCGCTCGCGCACCCGCGCCCTGATCGACCCCGGCGCCCCCCGCGCCCGCTACGTCGGGCTGCTGAACACCGGTGGTTATGCGAATGGAGTGCGGCCGCCGGGCAGGCCGGGGGTCTGCCACTTCATCTTCGGCAGGCGGTGCTTCTTCGGCTACATGATCCACCCGGAGGGGCAGGTGTGGTGGTTCGCCAACCCGCCGAGCCGCAGGGAGATGCCCCCCGAGGAGCTCGCGGCGATCACTCCCGAGCGGTGGCGGGCCCGGCTCATGGACCTGTTCGAGGGCGACGCGGGGCCGATGCGCGAGATCATCGCCGCGACCCCGCACATCCTGCCCGGCTGGAACACCTACGACTTCCCGAGGGTGCCGAAGTGGTCCACCGGGCGCATGGTCCTCGTCGGAGACGCCGCCCACGCCACCTCCCCGTCCTCGGGGCAGGGCGCGTCGATGGCGATCGAGGACGCGGTGGTGCTCGGCAAGTGCCTGCGCGACGTGCCGGACGTCGCGGGCGCGTTCGCCGCCTTCGAGCGGCTGCGGCGCGAGCGGGTCGAGCGCGTCGTGGCGCAGGGCAAGCGCAACGGAGACGGCAAGGCGCCGGGGGCCGGCGGGGCCTTCGTCCGCGACCTGATCCTTCCCGTGATCATGCGGCAGGTGGAGAAGCGGAACGCGCTGGCCTGGATGCACGACTACCGGCTCACGTGGGACGACCGCGTCGCGGTTTGATTGACCGATCGTTCCAGATTGGTCTAAGGTCGAGGGCATGGCGAGGACCAAGGAGTTCGACCCCGACGTCGTGCTGGAGCGGGCCCTGGATCTGTTCTGGCGGCGCGGCTACGAGGCCACGTCGATGGCCGACCTGGTCGAACACCTCGGCATCGGCCGCGCCAGTCTGTATGCCACCTTCGGCGGCAAGCACGACCTCTACGTGAAGGCGCTGGAGCGCTATGCGCAGACGCGCGACCCGAACCTCGTCGAGCTGCTGTCGCAGCCCGGTCCCGCCCTGCCGGCCGTACGAACCCTGGTCGAGCGCTACACCGAGGAATCGATCCGCGACCGCGACCGGCGAGGCTGCATGATCGTGAACGCGGCGACCGAGCTCCTCCCCGACGACGAACCGGTCGCTCGGCTCGTCGAGGCCAGCTGGACGGGCCTGGAGACGGCGCTGACCTCGGCCCTCATCCGCGCCCGCGCCCAGGGGGAGATCTCCGCCGAGTCCGACCCCCGGGTGCTGGCGCGGTTCGTGCTCGTCTTCCTGCAGGGGGTGCGGGTGATGGGGAAGGGGCACGGCGACGCCGCCCGTCTCCGCGACGCCGCCGCCCAGGTCCTCGCCATGCTCCGCTGACCTCTCCGTGAGGAGTGCGCTTTTTCATGCCCTCATTCTTGACCGAACGATCCAGAAATGTGGCGGCGTTCGCCGTGCTCGGCGGGGCGCAGGTCACGCTCGTCGCGGCGATCACTCTTCTCACCGTGCCGCTGCCGGCCGTCCAGCGGGAGTTCGGCCTCGGACAGGGGGACCTGGCACTGCTGACCTCGGCGTACGGGCTGACCTTCGGGGGGCTGCTGCTCCTCGGGGGCAGGCTCGCCGACCGGTGGGGCGCCCGGGAGGTCTTCCTCGCCGGGATGGCCCTGCTCGCGCTGGCGTCGGCGGCGGGCGGGCTGGCTCCGGACCATGTCGTCCTGCTCGCCGCGCGCTTCGTCCAGGGAGTGGGCGCCGCGATGGCCGCCCCCGCCGCCGTCTCACTGGTGACGCGGCTCCGCCCGGACGCCCGGGAGCGCGAGCGCGCTCTGGCGGTGTGGGGCACCCTGTCGGTCACCGGGGCCGTCGCCGGCAGCCTGCTGTCCGGCCTCGTCGCCGCGGTGACCTCGTGGCGCTGGTCGTTCCTCCTGCCCGCCGCCGTCGGCGTCGCGGCCGTGGCCGCCGGAGCCTTCCTGCTGCCGCCCGCGCCGCGGACGGCGGCCCGCCTCGACGTGCCCGGCGCGCTGCTCGCCACGGCCGGGCTGGTCGCGTTCGCCTACGGCCTGCTGGAGGGCGCGACGGCCGTCACCGCGACCGGCGTGTTGCTGGCGGCCGGGTTCGTCGTCCTCCAGGCGAGGACGCCGCATCCGCTGCTGCCGCTCCGGCTCGTGGCGCACCGCCGCAGGGGCGCCGCGCTGCTCGTCGTCTTCGTCACGGCGGCCGCCAGCGCGACGACCACGTTCCTGCTGAGTCTCTACATGCAGCAGGTGCGCGGGCTGTCGCCGATCTCCACGAGTCTGGCCTTCCTGCCCTTCCTCCTGGTCGTCGTCATGGGCCCGCTGAGCGGCCGTCTGCTGCGCCGGTTCGGCGTGCGGCCCGTGCTGGTCGCCGGGCTGCTGCTCGCAGCGGTGTCGATGCTGCTGCTCGGCCGTGTCGCGTCCGAGGGAAGCGTGCTCGCCGGGCTGCTGGTCTTCCCGGTCGCCTCAGGGCTGGCCTTCTCCGGCGCCACCGTGGCGGCCCTCGACGGTGTACGCACGGAGGACGCAGGGGCGGCCGGGGCGCTGGTCAACACGGCCATGGAGGCGGGGCCGACGGTGGGCCTCGCCGTGCTCGTGGCGCTCGCCGCCGCCCGCACGGGCGGCATGCCCGCGGGCGGCGCCCGGGCCATGACCGAGGGCTACGGGTTCGCCCTCACCGCCATGGCCCCGGTCTTCCTTCTCGCGGCGGCGACGGTCGCCGTCGCGTTCACGCACACAGCGTTCACACACACAGCGGCCGGGCGAACAGCGTTCGCGTGGACAAAGGAGCGATAGATGAGGTTCACGGACACGGTCGTGCTGGTCACCGGGGCGGGCGCCGGCGTCGGCCGGGCGGTCGCCCGCGGGTTCGCCGGGGAGGGCGCCACCGTGGTGGCGGCCGGGCGGGGGCGGGAGTCGCTGGAGCAGACCGTCAAGCTGATCGAGGCCGGGGGAGGCCGAGCCGCCGCGATCACGGTCGACGTGACCGACTCGGCCGCCGTGGCCCGGCTCATTCGGGAGATCGTCGCCCGGTTCGGCCGCCTCGACGTCGCGGTCAACAACGCGGGGATCTTCGCGGCAGGAGCCGTCGCCGACATGCCGGAGGAGGACTGGGCGCGTGTCCTCCAGGTCAACACGACGGGCGTCTTCCTCGCCCTGAAGCACGAGATCGCCGCGATGCGCGCGCAGGGCTCCGGCGTGATCGTGAACATCGCCTCGAACATCGGGGCGCACATCCGGGTGCCCGGGGTGGGTGCGTACGCCGCGTCCAAGGCGGCCGTGAGCGCCCTGACCCGCACGGCCGCGCTGGAGAACATCGGGGCAGGCGTGAGGATCAACGCGGTCAGCCCGGGTCCGCTGGACACGGCGATGTCCCTGCGCCCCGGAGAGAGGGAGGACGACCGGGCCGCCCGGGTGCGGGAGTCGCTTCCGATCGGCCGCGTCGGCGCTCTCGACGAGATCACCGGCACCGTGCTCTGGCTCGCCTCGGACGACGCCGGTTTCGCGGTGGGGCTCGACCTGGTGCTCGACGGCGGCGCCTCAGCCTGACCCTTAGCCCGGCCTCTCAGCGTGATCTCTCAGCCCGGTCTCTCAGCCTGACCCTCAGGCCGATCTTCGGCGGCGGCGGTCGCGCGGGCGTAGCGGGCGGTGAGGGCGCGTAGCCGGTCCACCAGTTCCGGCGGGCCGGTGACCTCGAAGTCGAGGTCGAGCAGGCCGAGGTGGACGGCGAGCGAGTTCACGCTGTCGGCCCCCGTCACGAGCACGCAGGTATGGCCGTCGACGTCCTCCACGACGCCGACGGCGGGGTTGATCCGCGCGGCGACCACCTCGGCGGGGGCGTGGACGAGCACCCGGGCGTGGTGCCGCCAGGCCGCCGCCGACACGCCACGGACGACGTACGCCGCCGCGCCGCCCTCCGGGGGGTCGCGGGGCGGGAAGCGCGGGCCGGTGGGAGTGCGCGGCGCGATCCGGTCCACCCGGAACGTGCGCCAGTCGTCGCGGTCGACGTCCCAGGCCACGAGGTACCACCGGCGGCCCCAGGACACGAGCCGGCAGGGCTCGGCCACCCGGGCGCCGGAGGAGCCGTCATGGCCGCGGTAGTCGAACCGCAGCCGTTCACGGTCCCGGCACGCCGCGGCCAGCACGCTCAGCACGGCGGGGTCGACCGCCGGACCCGGCCGGTCGGGCGGCACCGGCTCGGTGTAGGCCTGCAGCGCGCCGACGCGGCGGCGCAGGCGTGACGGCAGCACCTGCTCGAGCTTGGCGGCGGCGCGATCGGCAGTCTCCTCGATGCCTGCCACGCCGGCGGCGGCCCGCAGCCCGATCGCCACGGCCACCGCCTCGTCGTCGTCGAGGAGCAGGGGTGGCATCGCCGTCCCGGCGACCAGCCGGTAGCCGCCGTCCGTGCCGCGGGAGGACTCCACCGGATAGCCGAGATCGCGCAGCCGGTCGACGTCGCGGCGCACCGTGCGCTCGCTCACGTCCAGTCGTTCGGCCAGGATCGCGCCGGGCCAGTCGCGTCTGGCCTGGAGCAGCGCCAGCAGGCGCAGCAGCCGCGCCGAGGTTTCCAGCATGTTCTCAGTCTGGCGGGACTTCAGGACAGCACCTGTCCTGAAGGGTCCGTAATGTCGGCGTCATGAGCGAGAACACGCAGATCAGGCCCTTCCGCATCGACGTCCCGCAGGCCGATCTCGACGACCTGAAGGACCGGCTCGGCCGGACCCGCTGGCCCGACGAGATCCCGGGCGCCGGTTGGGAGTACGGCGTGCCTGTCGCGTACGTGAAGCGGCTGGCCGAATACTGGCGGGACGGATACGACTGGCGTGCGCACGAGGCGGAGATCAACAAACATCCGCAGTTCATCACCGAGATCGACGGGCAGGACATCCACTTCCTGCACGTGCGGTCGCCCCATGAGGACGCCCTTCCGCTGATCCTCACCCACGGCTGGCCGGGCTCGATCGCCGAGTACCTCAAGGTCGTCGAACCGCTGACGAACCCCGAGGACCCGGCCCGGGCGTTCCACCTGGTGATCCCGTCGCTGCCCGGCTTCGGCTTCTCCGGCCCGACGCGGGAGCGGGGCTGGAACCGGTTCCGTACGGCCCGGGCGTGGGCGGAGCTCATGCGCAGGCTCGGCTACGACCGGTACGGCGCGGTGGGCAACGACGGCGGCTCGTTCGTCTCGCCCGAGGTGGGCCGGGTGGACCCCGAGCACGTCGTCGGCGTCCACGTCACGCAGATCTACTCCTTCCCCTCCGGCGACCCGGCGGAGATGGCGAACCTCACCGACGAGGAGCGGAAGGGACTGGAGGTGCTGCAGTGGTTCTACGAGAACAAGATGTCGTTCAACATGGTCCACTCGCAGCAGCCGCAGACGTTGTCGTACGGGATCTTCGACTCGCCGGCCGGGCTGCTGGGCTGGAACGCGCAGTTGTTCGGTGAGGACGTGGACGACGACTTCATCCTGACCAACATGATGCTCTACTGGGTGACCGGCACCGCCACGTCGGCCACGCGGTTCTACTACGAGGACGCCCGCGCCGAGCACCCCAAGGAGCCGACGACGGTCCCGCTCGGCCTGGCGATGTTCGAGGGCGACTTCGTGTCGATGCGCACCTTCGCCGAGCGCGATCACAAGAACATCGTCCACTGGCGGTCGTATGACGCGGGCGGCCACTACGCCGCCCACCTGCGGCCGGACGTGCTCGCCGCCGACCTGCGCGACTTCTACGCCGCTCTGCGGTGACGGATCGCCCGCAGACCCGCTCCTGACCGATTCCGGGACGACCGGGGGCATGCCGCCCGCCGCACGCAGGGCGGGCATCGGGAATGATGGCCGCATGGGGAGCGCAACGGGGCGGACGCGGACGAGCAGGATTCCGCGGGCCGCCCTGGCTCTCCTCGCGGTCGCGGTCGCGGGTACCGTGCTTCCGACAGCGACGGCGACGGCGACGGCGACGGCGACGGCAGCGGCGGACGCGGCGGACGCGGAGACGGCGGACGCGCAGACGGCTGAGACGGCGCGGACGGCGGCGCGGGCGGACGACCGGGAGCGGCTGCTGTTCCGGATCCGGGACGAGCGCGTCGGCGAGTCGAGCGGCCTCGCCGTCTCGCCCACCCACAAGGGCATCGTCTACACGCACAACGACAGCGGCAACGGACCGCAGATCTACGCGATCGGCCAGGACGGCCGCACGCGGGCGACCTTCACGATCGGCAACGCCGAGGCCAGGGACTGGGAGGGCATCGCGGCCTCCACCGATCGCGCGACCGGGCGCGGCGTGCTGTGGATCGCCGACACCGGGGACAACCTCGCGGACGGCGGGGGAGGCGGCTGGCCGGACGTGTCCGTCTACAAGGTCGCCGAGCCCGGGACGATGAAGGACGCGACGCTGCGGGCCGTGCGGTATCGCCTCCGCTACGCCGACGGCCCCCGCAACGCCGAGGGGGTGATGGTCGACCCCCGCACGGGCCGGCTGTACATCGTCAGCAAGGAGTTCTCCGGGGGCGTCTACGCCGCCCCCGCGAAGCTGCGCACCGACAAGGTGAACGTCCTGCGCCGGGTGGGCTCCGCGCCCCTCATGGCCACCGACGCGTCGTACGCCCCCGACGGGTCGAGCTTCGTGATCCGCACGTACTTCTCGGCGTCCGTCTACCGCTCGCCCGGCAAACTGATCGCGCATGTCACGATGCCGCCCCTCCGGCAGGCCGAGTCGATCGCGTACACGCAGGACGGCGCGGCCCTGCTCACCGGGAGCGAGGGGAAGGACAGCCCGGTCTACCAGGTGCCGCTGCCCGCCGCCGCCCGGCCGGCTCCGTCGCCCCGTCCGGCGCGGACCTCCGCCCGGCCGAGGGCGGTCAGTGCGACGAGCGGAGCGGACCCGGGGGACGGCGAGCTCGGCGTGCCGATGCCGGTGTTATGGCTGGCGGTCGCTCTCGGGGCGATCGGGATCATCGGGTTCATCGCCCACCGCGCGGGCCGCTGAAGGCTCTCGGGGGACCTCGGGCGACCTCGGGCGACCTCGGGCGACCTCGGGCGACCTCGGGCGGACTCGGGGCGGACGGGGAGATCCAGGCAGGCGGAGGGCCGACCAGTGGGAGGTCCGGCCAGTGGGAGGTCCGGGCAGAGAGGGGTTCAGGCGGGCGGAGGGCCAGGCAGGCGGAGGGCCGGGCCGCCGTTCCCGGCGACACCCGGCCCGAAGATCGCCGCGAGAGTCAGCCCCGCGCGTAGACTTGGTGGACGAACTCCGCGAGCTTGCTGTCGGGCAGCTCCTTGGCCAGGTCGGCCTCGGTGATCATCCCGACGATCCGGTGGTTGTCGATCACCGGCATGCGCTTGATCTGGTGCTCCTCCATCTTCGCCAGGGCGTCCTCGACGCCGGCGTTCGCGTCGACCCAGACCAGGCCGCGGGCCAGTTCGCTCGTCGTGGTCTGGTCGAGGTCCTTGCCTTCGGCGACGCACTTGATCACGATGTCGCGGTCGGTGATGATGCCCTTGAGCCGGTCGTCCTCCCCGCAGATGGGAAGGGCGCCGACGCTCATGTCCCGCATCATCTCCGCGGCCCTGCGCAGGCTCTCGTGCTCGCCGACGCATTGCGCGCCCTCGTGCATGACCTGGCCGGCGGTCTTGTTCACTCCCTCAGTGGTCATGGCTAACCCCCGATTCCGTCTTTTGGGGTGTTATGCCCCATTTGTCCGGAAGTAAGAGCGGTTCACAGGCGAGGCAGGAAGTGCTCCCCGCGCAGGGCCCGCTCCACGAGCGCGACCGACTCGGCCAGCCGCACGAGCCGGGGGCCCTCCTGCCGGTAGGCGTCGAGGACCGCCTCGATCGCGTGCGGGGGCAGATGCTCCTTCAGGTCCACCGCTGCCCCCCGGTATCCCTCCCTGGCCGCCTGGATCGAGGCTGCCACCTGCTGGCGGGCCATCCGGGCGAGCGCGAGCGGGTGACGGCGCAGCACGCCGTACGCGCGGTAGTCCGGGGGCACCGCGTCGAGCAGCCACGACACGGCCGAGACCTTCCAGTCGGGGCTGCCGGGAGGGCGCACCTCCGCTGGCCAGCCGGGTGGGACGTACACGCCGTCATCGTACCGAACACAGGTTCGATCACCGTGGAGCGACTCCGGCTGCGACAATGTCCGACATGCTGTCGAGAGCCGTACAGACATGAGGATCGGGATCGTCGGCGCCGGAATCCTCGGTCTGGCCGTGGCCCGGCAGATGGCGCGGGCGGGCGCCGAGGTGACCGTGCTGGAGAAGGAGCCCCGGATCGCCGCCCACCAGACCGGGCACAACAGCGGGGTCGTGCACGCCGGGATCTACTACCAGCCCGGCTCGCTCAAGGCGACCCTCTGCCGGGAGGGCGCCGCCATGCTGCGCGAATACTGCGCCGAGCACGGCCTGCCGTACGACGAGGCGGGCAAGCTCGTCGTGGCCTCCACCCGGGCCGAGCTGTCCGGGCTGCGCCGCATCGCCGAGCGGGCCAGGGAGAACGGCGTGCCCGGCATCGCCGAACTCGACGCGATCGGCCTGCGGGAGGTGGAACCGCGCGCGGTCGGAGTCGCCGCCGTCCACTCGCCGCACACCGCGATCACCGACTTCCCCGCGGTCGCCCGCCGCCTCGCCGCCGACGTGACCGAGGCCGGCGGGTTCGTACGGCTCTCGCGTCCCGTACGCGCGATCAGGCAGACCACCGACGGCGTGGCGGTGGCGGCCGGGCCGGAGAGGCTCACCTTCGACCGGCTGATCTCCTGCGCCGGCCTCGGCACCGACGGCGTGGCGGACCTGGCGAGAGCGAGCGGCGACGTGCGGATCGTCCCGTTCCGGGGTGAGTACTACCGGCTCGCGGGCCCGGCGCGCGGCCTGGTGAAGGGGCTCATCTATCCCGTGCCCGACCCCCGCTACCCCTTCCTCGGCGTTCACCTGACCCGCAGGATCGACGGAGAGGTCCTCGTCGGGCCCAACGCCGTGCCCGCGCTCGCCCTGGAGGGCTACTCCTGGCGGTCGGCGTCGCTGCGCGACCTGCGGCGGATCGTCGCCTGGCCAGGGGCCCGGCGCATGGCGGCCGAGCACTGGCGCACCGGCCTGCGCGAGGTGTACGGCTCGCTGGCCAAGCGGGCCTTCGTGGCCGCCGCCCGGAGATACGTGCCCGAGCTGGCCCCGGCCGACCTCGTACGCGCCGGAGGCGGCGTGCGGGCCCAGGCCGTGGCGCGGGACGGCAGGCTGCTCGACGACTTCGTCATCGACGTGCGCGGGCGGATCGTACTGGTGCGAAACGCGCCCTCACCTGCCGCGACGAGCAGCCTGGCGATCGCGCGGCACATCGCTTTAACGGTTCCCTTAACTTTCTAGGTCTAGAGTGCTGCCGCAATGGTCGCTGAATCTTCCGAAGCCCGGCTGCTGGTCGTCGAGGACGAGCCGAACATCCTCGAACTGCTCGCGGCGAGCCTCCGGTACGCCGGATTCGAGGTCCACACCGCATCCAACGGCGGTGAGGCGGTCCTGGCGGCGCAACGACACCGGCCGGACCTGATCGTCCTCGACGTCATGCTGCCCGACATGGACGGGTTCGACATCGTGCGCCGGCTGCGCGGCGGCGGA
The DNA here is from genome assembly GCF_043197435.1 of Microbispora bryophytorum. Classification (NCBI taxonomy): domain Bacteria; kingdom Bacillati; phylum Actinomycetota; class Actinomycetes; order Streptosporangiales; family Streptosporangiaceae; genus Microbispora; species Microbispora bryophytorum. Next base: position 60,441 of record NZ_JBICTF010000012.1, read on the forward strand.
ACCCACACCGCCGTGGTCTTCCTCACCGCGCGGGACGCCACCGAGGACAAGATCCGGGGCCTGACGCTCGGCGGCGACGACTACGTGACCAAGCCCTTCAGCCTTGAGGAGGTCATCGCCCGGATCCGGGCCGTGCTGCGCCGCACCGCCGGAGACCCGATGATCACCCCGCCACGGCTGACCTTCGCCGACATCGAACTGGACGAGGAGTCCCACGAGGTCTGGCGCGGCGGCCGGGCGGTGCCCCTGTCGCCGACCGAGTTCAAGCTGCTGCGTTACTTCATGTGCAACGCCGGCCGGGTGCTGTCCAAGGCCCAGATCCTCGATCACGTGTGGGACTACGACTTCCGCGGTGACGCCGGCATCGTCGAGTCGTACGTGTCGGTGCTGCGCCGCAAGCTCGACACCGCCCATTCCCGGAGCCACCCCCGGCTCATCCACACGCTGCGCGGCGTCGGCTACGTCATGCGGACACCGCCCAGCGGCGCCTGAGCCGTGTCGGGGCGCACGCCGCTGCGGATCCGGCTCAGCGCGGCCATGCTCGCGCTGGTCGCGGTCGCCCTCGCGGTCATCGGCGTGGGCAGCGTCTCGGTGCTGCGCGACTACCTGGTCGGCCGGGTCGACCGGAAGGTCGCCCTACTGGCGCACGAGGCCGAAAAACGGCTCGACCGGGGTCCGGCGGTGTTCGCACGGCTCAGGCTGCCGCCCGAGGGCCGGGTGGAGATCCGCGACGCCGCAGGCAGGACGCTGCTCGCGCAGGCGGCCCTGGGGGCGGAGACCCTGCCGGGCCCCGGCGTCGTGACCTCCCGGAACCCCACAACGGTGCCCGCGGTGTCGGGTGACGGCCAGTGGCGGGCCCGGGTGGTGCCCGTGGAGGGCTTCGGCACGGTCGTCGTCGCGGTGGACATGGCCTCGGTCGGGCAGATCACCGGCCGGCTCGCCCTCATCGAGGCGCTGGTCGGCGGCGCCCTGATGGTCCTGCTGGCCGTCGTCGGCGTCGTGATCGTACGGCGCAGCCTGCGGCCGCTGGCGGAGATCGAGGCGACCGCCGAGGCAATCGCCCGGGGGAACCTCGGCAGCCGGATCCCCGACCGCGACCCGCGCACCGAGGTCGGGCGGCTCGCCCGCGCGCTGAACGGCATGCTCGCCCAGATCGAGGCGGCGTTCCAGGCCCGGGCGGCCTCCGAGACCGCGGCCAGGGAGTCGGAGGCGCGCATGCGCCGCTTCGTGGCCGACGCCTCGCACGAACTGCGTACGCCGCTCACCTCGATCAGGGGCTTCGCCGAGTTCCACCGGCAGGCGCCGGACGCCGACACCACGCGGCTGATGTCGCGCATCGAGAGCGAGGCCGCCCGCATGGGCCTGCTCGTGGACGACCTCCTGCTGCTCGCCCGGCTCGACCAGCAGCGCCCGCTGCGCACGCAGCCCGTGGACCTGCTGGCCCTGGCGGCGGACGCGGTCCACGACGCGAGGACCCTCAGCCCCGGCCGCGACGTGTCGCTGGTGGTCGAGGGAGACGCGGCGCTGATCGTCTCGGGGGACGAGGTGCGGCTGAGGCAGGTCGTGGGCAACCTGATGAGCAACGCCACGACCCACACGCCCGAGGGAACGCCGATCACCGTACGCGTCGGCAGCCTGGACGGCACGGCGTTCGTCGAGGTGGCCGACAAGGGGCCCGGCCTCACACCCGAGCAGGCCGGCCGGGTCTTCGAGCGCTTCTACCGCGCCGACCCCTCCCGCAGGCGGCCGTCCGGCGGCAGCGGCCTCGGGCTGGCGATCGTGGAGTCCCTCGTCCGGGCCCACGGCGGTGAGGTGGGCGTGGAGACGGCCCCCGGCGCCGGCGCCGCCTTCCGCGTCACCCTCCCCCTCGCCCCCGAGGCCCGCACCTGATCCTGCAGGAATTGGTCAGGAGCTCTACGACCTGGAGAAACGGCCACTCCGGACAAAGGTGAATTAGGATAACGATTACCTAGGACCAGCTTCGTCACCTCGCATCGCGAGAGGCTGTGTGCGAATATCGCACTATGAAAGAGCCTGAGGAGTGGGCGGATATCGGCGAGCGCGTACGCGAATGTCGTTTGGCTGCGGACATGTCGCAGGAGCAGTTGGCGGCGGCGCTGAGGCTCGACCGGACGATGATCGCCAAGATCGAACGGGGAGTGCGTCGGGTGGACGCGCTCGAACTCGCCAAGCTGTCCTCGGTGCTCAAGGTGCCCCTGACCTATTTCCTCAGCTCGTCGCCGCAAGTCGTGTCCCGTCGTACGGAACTGGCCGACGACACGGTTACCGACGCGGCGCGGCAGTCCTACCATCTGGAAGTCGCTCTTACCACCTGGCTGGCCGATATCCGGCAGCTCATCGGCATGGGGAAGTTTCACCTGCAGAGAATCGAGCGATATCCGGATGCGATTCAGGACGCACCGAGCGCTCGACGTGCGGCTCTCTGGGTCAGGGAGCACCTCGGCCTCGGGCCCGGGCCCATCGACTCGCTCATGAGCGTGTGCGAACGGTTGGGGCAGCTCGTCGCGGTGGTCGAAGTGCCCGGTGAGGGCGCTTCACTGATCGACGGCGACCTCGCCGTGGCGGTCGTGAGCAGGAGAGGCGATCCCGGGCGCCGCCGCGCGACCGCGGCCCACGAGCTGGGGCATCTCATCGTCGGCGACGAGTACTCCACCGACATAGGCGTTCACGTATCGCGCGACGACAGAGAGGCGATGATCGACGCCTTCGCCGCGGAGCTTCTTCTGCCGGCCGAAGCATTCCGCGCAACCAGTCGTCCGGGCGGAAGGATGAGGCGAGAGGACCTGGTGATTCTCGCCGCGCGTTTCCGGACCTCGTGGTCGTTGACCGTCCGGCAGGCCGTAGAGGCCGGAGCCGTCGACGGCAGCGCCGCGAAAGAGATGCGCAGGAAGAATCCGACCCGAGCGGAGCTGATGGAGGCGGTCGGCTGGGCACCGCAACCCGATCTCGAAACGATCCGGGTGCCTCCCGGCTATGCCCACGCGGTGGTGGAGTGCTACAAGAAGTCGCTCATCACGGCGTCCCGCGCCGTCGAACTCATGCGAGGTCAGATCGTGGCAGCGGATCTCCCGCAGCGAGACGATGCGGACCTCGACCTTTGAGCAGCGCTGAGTCGGCCTGCGTCTTCGTGTTCGACGCCATGTGCCTCAACCATTTCGCCCGTGCGGAACGTCTCGACGTGCTACGCGACCTTCTGGCGGACGACACCTCCGTGACCACTCATGTGGTCAGGGATGAGCTGCGCGCCGGAGTGCAGGAGCACCCCCTGCTGAGGACGGTGCTGGACACAGATTGGCTTGGCCTGGCGCGACTCGATTCGTTCGACGAGATCAGGTGCTTCGCGAAATGGACGCAGCGCATCGGCTGCTCGGAACGCGACTGGGGAGAGGCCAGTGTGTTCGCGGCGGCCGACCTGTTTCACGGGGTCGCCATCACCGACGACCGCGAAGCCGTCGCGGTGGGCAGGGCTCATGGGCTGGAGGTCCACGGCACTGTCTGGCTCCTGGCCCGTGCGTGCTTCAAAGGCAAGCTCAACGACGTGGCCGCCGGCAACATCGTGGATGCCCTGAGAGCCACGGGAATGCGCTTACCGTGTTCCGGCTCCACGTTCGGATCCTTTGTTCGTCGCAATATCGGCTCATGCCGCTGCGTACCGATGTGGAAGACAACACCGTGACCAGGGGGCCAAGCTCGAGTCTTCACTCTCAGCGGGCGGCGGGGAAGCCTTCGTCGGGGAAGGCGGTGGAGGCGCCGGGCAGGACGACCTGGTCGCCTTCCGAGAGGCCGCCCGTGATCTCCACGTAGCTGTCGCCGCGTACGCCGACCTTGACCGTGCGGGGCAAATGCGTTCCGCCGTCGGCCACGGTGACCACGGCCGTGCCGTCGCCCTGGGCGCGTACGGCCTGCGAGGGGAGGTAGAGCGCGTCGGCCGCCTCGCCGGTCGTCACCCGTACGGTGGCGCTCTGGCCCAGCAGCAGCCGGGCGGGGCGGCTGTTCAGGACGATCGTCACGCCGTAACGGACCAGGCGGTCGCTGGTGGTCGCGGTTGGGTCGATGTGGGCGACTGTTCCCGGATACTCCTGCCCCGGTCGCGTGGCCAGCGTCACGGTGGCCGCCTGACCGACCTTGAGGAAGCGGATGTCCGACTCGGTGAACATCGCCTGCACCTGCAGGTCGTCGAGGTCGCCGAGGGTGATGAAGGTCCCCGAGGCATAGCGGGAGCCGACGGTCCCCGCGACGGACATGACCGTGCCGTCCGCCGGAGCCTTGATCCTTACGCCGGCGAGCGCCTCCTTGGCCTCGGCCAGTTCGCTCGTCGCCTGGCTGACCTGTGCCTCGGCCTGTGCCTCGGTGAGCCGGGCGCCGCCGCCCTGGCCACGCTGTCCACCCTGGCCGCCCTGGCCGCCCTGCCCTGCCTGAGCGCCCTGTCCGCTCTGCCCTGCCTGAGCGCCCTGTCCGCTCTGCCCTGCCTGAGCGCCCTGTCCGCTCTGCCCTGCCTGGCCGCCGCCGAAGCCCGCGCGCCGGTGCGCGCCGCCGCCCTGCCCCTGCGAGCCCTGCCCCTGACCGCCCTGTCCTTGTCCGCCCTGGCTTTGACCACCCTGTCCCTGCGAGCCCTGTCCCTGGCCGCCCTGGCCTTGACCGCCCTGCCCGGGGGCGCAGGCGGAGGAGGAACCGCCGGAGGGGCTCGGCGTGGCGGACGGCTGCCGCGACGGCGCCGTAGGCAGGATCGAGACGCTCACCTCGGGGTTCGGCGCGCTCGCGCCGTGGGGGCGGGCCGGACGGTGCGGCCCGGACGGTTTCGGGTGCGGATGCGGGCGTGGCGTGGCCGTGGGCGCCGGACCGGGCTGGGGATCGGCGCCGCCGTGGTCACCACCCCGGTACGCCACCAGGCCGATGCTCGCCGCGCTCGCGCCCTTGTTCGCCGCGCTCGCGCCCTTGTTCGCCGCGCTCGCGCCCGTGTTCGCCGCCGCCGCCGCAGCGGCGGCGGCAGGCCGGCTCGAAGGCCGGGCGGTCGCGGAAGACCGTGACCCGAGCGGCGAGGAGGGGCGTGTGGTCACCTGCCCGGAAGGCCGGACGGAAGGGGTCGGACACGCGACCGGGCCACCACCGCCGGTGGACGTACCGGACCCGTAGCCGCCCGCGTTCCCCGCTCCCGCTCCCGCTCCGCCCGTGTTTCCCGATCCGGAGCCGCCCGCGTTCCCCGATCCGGGCCCGGAGCCGCCCGTGTTTCCCGCTCCGGCTCCGCCACCCGTTCCGCCGCCGGGGGGCCTGGCCCCGCCCGCGCCTCCCGAGCCGGTTCCGCCGCCGAACGCACCGGTCCCGGAGCCACCCGCGCCACCCGCGCCACCCGCACCCGGCGCGGCGGCTCCGCCCGTGGTGGCCGTGCCGTTCTCGACGTCGTCGAGGGTCTCCTGCGCGGCGGCGAGGGCGGCCTTGGCGGCCTCGTAGTTCTCCTTGGCGATGGTGTCGTCGATCTGGGCGAGGACCTTGCCGCGCCGGACCTTCTGGCCCACCTTGACGTAGACCTTCTCGACGGTGCCCTCCGCACCGAACGCGAGATCGCGTACGCCGGTGTCGATCGTGTTACCGGCGGCCGAGACGTACGACGCGACCGTGCCCCGCTTGACCGAGGCGAGCGCTATCCGGTCGGCCACGGAGGTGTCGCCGCCGGTGGCGGAGATCACGGCGACGCTCGCGATGACGATCCCCGCCAGCGCGAGCCCTCCGACGCTGAGTGGAGTGCTCGATCTCATGCGGACATCCTGCTGACGTCACGTGACCGGTGGCTTGGCCGTACCTGAGAGTTGTCTGTGGATGCGCCTCCTGATGCGGACTGTCAGCAAACCCTCAGCATCGGCCTAGGTTGCCCGAAGCGGGGTTTGCCATGGTTCGACGTCGTGAAGCTGTCGACGAAGCGCAGGACGCTGATCATCAACGGTGTCCTGGTGGTACTGCTGCTGGGCGGGATCGCGGCGGCCTGGGCGTCCGTGGGAGGCGACTCCTCCGGAGACGGCGCCGCGCCGCTGACGACCCGGGTGACCCGCGGGACCGTGCTCGCCTCGGTCTCGGCCTCCGGCTCCGTCGAGAGCGCCAGGACGCGCGCCCTCGACTTCAGTACGGCCGGCACCGTCGAGTCCGTCCTGGTCGAGAGCGGTGACAAGGTCAAGAAGGGTCAGGTGCTCGCGCGCATCGACGACACGGCCGCCCGGGAGAGCCTGGAGGCGGCCAAGGCGAGCCTCGACGCCGCCGAGGAGGCCGACACCTCGACCGCCTCGGGCTACTCGCAGTACATCAGCGCGAGGAACGCTTACCGATCGGCCGAACGGGCGGTGGCGGGCACGGTGATCAAGGCGCCCTTCGCCGGGGTCGTCACGGCGGTCAACGGAGCCGTGGGCGGCTCCTCGGGCGCGTCCGGCGGATCCGGAGGGTCCTCCAAGGGCGGCCAGGCGCAGTCGCAGAGCGGGTCCGGTTCGAGTGGCACCGGCGGGGCCGGCGGTTTCATCGAGATCGCGGACCCCGCCCACCTGCGGATCGTGGGGAACTTCACCGAGGCGGACGTCAGCCGGATCAAGGTCGGTCAGGCGGCGACCGTGTCCTTCGACGCGCTCACCGGAGTCACCGCCGCCGGCAAGGTGACGGTGGTCGACCCGCAGCCGCAGACGAACAACAACGTCGTCCAGTACGCCGCGACGATCTCGCTGACCGGCGTGCCGTCCACCGTACGGCTCGGCCAGACGGCCACGGTCCAGGTGACCGTGGGCAAGGCCGACGACGTGCTCACGGTGGCGTCCTCGGCGGTCACCACGGCGGGCGGCCAGACCACGGTGACGGTGCTGGAGAACGGCAGGCAGGTCGTGAAGCGGGTGGAGGTCGGCCTGAAGGGCGACATCACCACCGAGATCAAGTCGGGACTCCAGGAGGGCGACCAGGTGGTGCGGCCCCAGGCGTCGACGACCGGCGGAGGCGGCATCCAGTTCCCCGGCGGCGGAGGCGGCTTCGGCCGCGGCTTCGGCGGAGGCGGCGGCGGCCGTGGAGGCAACCGATGAGGGCCGGCCCGCCGCCGGTGCTCGGCCCCCCCGTGCTCGATCTGAGCCACGTCACCAAGGTGTACGGCGAGGGCGAGACCGCGGTGCACGCGCTGCGCGGAGTGTCGCTCAGGGTGGAGCGCGGCGACTACGTGGCGATCATGGGCGCCTCCGGCTCCGGCAAGTCCACGCTGATGAACATCGTCGGCTGCCTCGACATCCCGTCCGGGGGGACCTACCACCTCGACGGCACCGACGTCGGCGGGCTCGACGAACGGCGGCTCGCGATCGTCCGCAACCGCAAGCTCGGCTTCATCTTCCAGTCCTTCAACCTCATCCCCAGGATGAGCGCGGTCGCCAACGTCGAGCTTCCCCTGGCGTACGGCGGGGTCAAGGCCGCGGAGCGGCGCCGCAGGGCGCTGGCCGCGCTCGACCGGGTCGGGCTCGCCGACCGCGTCCACCACCAGCCCAACGAGCTGTCCGGCGGCCAGCAGCAGCGGGTGGCGGTGGCCCGCGCGCTCGTCACCGCGCCGACCCTGCTGCTCGCCGACGAGCCCACGGGCGCTCTCGACAGCAAGTCCAGCGAGGACGTCATGAACATCTTCGACCGCCTCAGCGCGAGCGGCCGCACCCTGGTCGTCATCACGCACGAGGAGGAGGTCGCCGCACACGCCAAACGGGTCGTCCGCCTCATGGACGGCCGGATCGTGGAGGACGCGCGCACCACGCCGGTCGGCGGACTGCCCCCGCGGCTCGCGGAGGTGGCCTCGTGAACGCCGCGGAGGTCCTGCGCTTCGCCCTGCGCGGCCTGGCCGCCAACAAGATGCGCAGCGCGCTCACCATGCTCGGCATCCTGATCGGCGTCGCCGCGGTGATCCTGCTGGTCGCGATCGGCGAGGGAGCCTCCCAGCAGATCCAGCAGAACATCCAGCGGCTCGGCGCCAACTCGCTGACCATCACGCCGTCCACGTCGGGCGGCGGAGGCGGGCCGGGCGGCGGGTTCGCCCGCGCCGCCGGCGGCAGGGGAGGCGGCGGCCAGGCCGGGCGGCAGAACAGCGGCCCCCGCATCCAGGCCAAGAACCTCACCGTCGACGACGCGCGGGCGCTGGCAGACCCGGCGAACGCCCCCTCGGTCAAGAGCGTCTCGCCGGTCGTGACGGCGCAGTCCCAGACCGCGACGTACGAAGGGGCCAGCTACTCGATCAGCCAGCTCGTGGGCACCTACCCCAGCTATTTCGAGGCGTCCAACAAGCCGGTGGCCAAGGGCGCCTACTTCTACAACGACGACGTGCTCGCCGCGCGCAAGGTGGTGGTGATCGGTCAGACGGTGGCCGAGAACCTGTTCGGCACGGTCGATCCCCTCGGCAAGCAGATCACCGTGTCGGGCGTGCCGTTCACCGTCGTGGGGGTGCTCAAGGAGGCCGGCTCGTCCGGGTTCCAGGACGCCGACGACGTGGCCATCGCCCCGCTGCCCGCCGTGCAGCAGAGCCTGACCGGATTCGGCCCGCTGGGACAGATCCTCGTCCAGGCCAAGAGCGCAGAGGCGGTGGACGCCGCGCAGACCGAGGTCACCGAGGTGCTCGACCAGCGGCACGGCATCACCAACGCGGCGGGCGCCGACTACCGCATCCTCAACCAGGCGACCCTGCAGGAGACGGTCAGCGCGGCGACGGGGACGTTCACGGTCCTGCTCGGCGCGGTGGCCGCGATCAGCCTGCTCGTCGGCGGCATCGGCATCACCAACATCATGCTCGTCACGGTCACCGAGCGGACCAGGGAGATCGGCATCCGCAAGGCGATCGGCGCGCCCAAGGGCGCGATCCTCGGCCAGTTCCTCGCCGAGGCGACGATGCTCAGCCTCGTCGGCGGCCTGATCGGCGTGCTGATCGCCGTGATCGGCGCCCAGTTCACGATCGCGGGCGTGCAGCCGGTGATCGTCCCCACGTCGATCGCGCTGGCGCTCGGCGTCTCGATCGCGATCGGCCTGTTCTTCGGCAGCTACCCCGCCAACCGCGCCGCCGGGCTGCGGCCGATCGAAGCCCTGCGCTTCGAGTGATGGCCGGGCCCATGGAAGGGAGACGAATGTGAGCAGGCACGACACCGAGGAGCTTCTGGAGACCTCGCCGTTCGACGACGACCTCCAGGAGGTGCTGGCGGCGCGTCCCGCTCGGCTGGGCGGGTCGAAGCTGACGCTCGCCCTGGCCGGAGGCGTCCTGCTCGTGGCCGGGCTGCTCCTCGGCATCCAGGTGCAGAAGCTCCTGGGCGGCTCCACGCCGGGCCGGTTCCCGTCCCGCGCGGCCGGTGCCGGTGCGTACGCCGGCGCCGGTCAGGCCCCCGGTGGTGGAGCGGGTGGTGCAGGAGCGGGCGGGTACGCCCGAGGCGCGGGCGGGGGCGGCGGATTCGCGGGCGCGGGCGGCGGAGCGGGAAGACGAGCGGGCGCGGGGGCGGGAGCAGGGCCCGGCGGCACGACCTTCGGCACGGTCAAGCTGGTCGACGGCGACAAGATCTATGTCCAGACCGTGAACGGCGGCGTGGTCACGGTGACGACGTCGGGCGGCACCAAGGTGCAGGTCACCAAGCAGGGGAAGATCTCCGACCTCAAGCCGGGCAGCTTCGTCACCGTCGCGGGGACCGCCGACGCCCAGGGGCAGGTGGCGGCGACGTCGGTCACCGAGGGCTCGGCGATGGGCCGGAGGGCGGGATCGTGATCAGGGAAGGCCGGCTGCTGGTCGTCGACGACGAGCCCGACATCAGGGAGTTGCTGTCGGCGAGCCTCCGATACGCCGGGTTCGAGGTGATCACCGCGTCCTCCGGCCGCGAGGCGGTCCAGATCGCCGCCAAGGTGCATCCCGATCTGATCGTGCTCGATGTCATGCTGCCGGATCTGGACGGCTTCGCCGTCTCCGACCGGCTCCACGCCTCCGGGCGGCGGATCCCCGTGTTGTTCCTCACCGCCAGGGACGCGAACGAGGACAAGATCACCGGGCTCGGCTGCGGCGACGACTACGTCACCAAGCCGTTCAGCCTGGAGGAGGTGCTCGCGCGGATCCGGGCCGTGCTGCGGCGCACGCGCGGCGGCGACGCCGTCCCCGCCCGGCTGCACGTCGCCGATCTGGAGCTCGACGAGGACTCCCGGCAGGTCTGGCGGGACGGCGTTCCCGTACGGCTGTCGCCCACCGAGTTCAAGCTGCTGCGCTACTTCATGATCAACCAGGGCCGGGTGGTGTCGAAGGCGCAGATTCTCGACCATGTCTGGCACTACGACTTCGGCGGCGACCGCAACGTGGTCGAGTCGTACGTCTCCTACCTCCGGCGCAAGATCGACACGGCCGGGCCGAAGCTGATCCACACGCTCCGCGGCGTGGGCTATGTCCTTCGTGCGCCGCGTCAGTGATCTGCTCCACGCCGGCGGGCGGGCCCGCGACGCCGGTGCGACGACCGGTGAGCACACCCGCGACCGCCGGTGGCCCCGGCTGTCGCGCGCGGTCGGTGGGCTGCGCCTGCTGAGCGTCCGCGAGCTGCGGCGCCGGGCGGCGAGGAGCCCGCTCTGGCTGCGGCTCGTGGCGGGGACGCTGCTGCTCGTGACGCTCGCGATCGCGCTGACCGGCGGCTTCGCCGTGCAGCTCCTGCGGGGTTATCTGGTGGACCGGGTCGACGGGCAGCTGATGGCCGTCGGCCGGCGCCCGGCGGAGCCGCCGCCTCCGTTGCAGGCCACGGGCAACCTGTCCCGGCCGCCGCGCCAGTTCGGCTCGTTCTACATCGTCCTGCTCGACCGCGACGGCGGTGTCGTCCGCACCGTACAGGAGCCGCCGAACGCCGATCCGCTGCCCGCGCTGCCCAGGCCGCGGCAGGACCGCAGGCTGTGGCTGTTCACGGTCGAGGGCCCCTCGGGAGCGCTGTGGCGGGCGATCGCCGTACGCGAGGAGGGCGGCACCGGCTTCCGCGTCGCGGCCATCAGCCTTGCCGACATCGACGGCACGGTCTCCCGGCTGGCGGTGATCGTTATCGGGGTCGGCCTCGCGGTGCTCGTCGCGCTCGGGATCGCCTGCTACTGGCTCGTACGGCGCAGCCTGCGCCCGCTAGGGGAGATCGAACGGACGGCGGAGGCGATCGCGGCCGGAGACCTGTCGCGGCGCGTCCCGCTCCGGCACCGGCGCACGGAGATGGGCCGTCTCGGCCGGTCCATCAACGGCATGCTCACGCAGATCGAGACGGCGTTCCGGGAGCGGGAGGCGTCGCAGGAGCGTATGCGCCGCTTCATGACCGACGCGTCCCACGAGCTGCGCACCCCGCTCACCTCGATCCGCGGCTTCGCCGAGCTGTACCGGCAGCAGAGTTCGCAGGACCCCGTCCTGTTGCTGCGCCGCATCGAGGACCAGGCGGTGCGGATGGGCCTGCTGGTGGACGACCTGCTGCTGCTCGCCCGGCTCGACCAGCAGCGCCCTCTCGAACGCCGCCCGGTCGACGTGCTCAGCCTCGCGGCCGGGGCGGTGCTCGACGCGCAGACCCTCGCGCCGGACCGGGAGATCGACCTGCTGCGGCTGGACGACTCGGACGCGCCGGTGCGGGTGCTCGGCGACGAGGCGCGGCTGCGCCAGGTCGTCGGCAACCTCGTCAGCAACGCCTTGCGGCACACTCCCGCGGGCACCGCGTTCCGCGTCGGCGTGGGGATCGTGTCCGGATCGCAGGCCCTGATCGAGGTGGCCGACGACGGGCCCGGTCTGTCCCCCGGCGACGCCGAGCGCGTCTTCGAGAGGTTCTACCGCGCCGATCCCTCGCGCAGCCGGTCGGACTCCGGCGGCACGGGGCTCGGGCTGTCCATCGCCGCCGCTCTCGTCCAGGCCCACGGCGGCACCATCACGGCCGACAGCGAGCCCGGCCGCGGCGCGGTCTTCCGCGTCCGCCTCCCCGTATGCCCTCCTCGACCGGAGGTCCCTCGACGAGGGGCTCCTCGGCAAGAGGCTCCCGACGAAAGGCTAGGGTGATCCACTTGCGATACCTGTCCATCGCGGCCGCCGCGGCGGTCCTGGCGGTCACGGTGACCGGCTGCGGCGGGGGTGACGACACCGCCGCCACGACCACGACCACGACGCAGGCCGCCGCCGGCGGCGGTTCGAGCGCCGGGCCCCAGGCCGCGTTCACCGAGTGCCTGCGCAAGAACGGCGTCACGCTGCCGAGCGGGCGGCCTTGGGGAAGGCCCGGCGGCAGGCCCACGGACAGGCCGACGGACAGGCCCACGGACAGGCCGACAGCACGACCGACGGCCAGACCGAGCGGAGGCTTCGGCGGGTTCCGGTCGATGGACCCCGCCATGAGCAAGGCGTTCGAGGCGTGCCGCTCCCTGATGCCGCAAGGCGGCAGGGGCGGGTTCGGCGGCCGGCGCGGCGCCGATCCGCAGGCCATGCAGGCGTTCCGCACCTGCATGAAGGACAACGGCGCCGAGCTGCCCGCGGACGGGCGGGTGCGCCGCGATCCGGCGACGGCGGACCCGAAGGCGGCCAAGGCGTACGACAAGTGCAAGGTGCTGCTGCCCGCGCCGAACTCCGCGCCCACTCCCGCCGCCTGAGGGCGGGGCGGCGGATTCGTCGGCCTTCCTCAGGGAAGGTCGGAAGCATGGCGGGGAGCGACAGGTTGCGGTCCGCTCTGGAGAGCCTGCGGCGTCACCTCGATCAGGACCTGTTCCCCCTGGAGGTCGGGGACGCCGCGGCCGACCGGCGCGTCCTGGCGGAGCTGCGCGGGCAGCTCGACGACTACCTGCTGCCCCGCCTGTCGGCCATCGACGCGCCGCTGCTCGCCGTGGTCGGCGGGTCCACCGGGGCCGGCAAGTCCACCCTGGTCAACTCGCTGGCCGGCATGCTCGTGACCGAGCCCGGGGTGCTGCGGCCCACCACGCTCGCGCCGACCCTGGTGTGCAGCCCGGACGACACCGCCTGGTTCACCTCCACCACGATCCTGCCCGGGCTGGCAAGGGTGACCGGCGGGGCGGCCGGCGGGGGACGCGGCGAGCCCGGCACCCTGCGGATCGCCCCCGTGGACGCCCTGCCGCCCGGGCTGGCGCTGCTCGACGCCCCCGACATCGACTCAATCGTCACGGCCAACCGCGAGCTGGCCGCGCAGCTGCTCGCCGCGGCCGACCTGTGGCTGTTCGTCACGACCGCCGCGCGGTACGCCGACGAGGTGCCGTGGAGTTTCCTGCGCCTGGCCCGGGAGCGGAGCACGGCGCTCGCGGTGATCCTGCAGAGGGTCCCGGACGAGGCACGCGAACCCGTGGCCGCCGACCTGACCCGCCTCCTGAGGGAGAACGGCCTGGGCGGCACACCGCTGTTCGCCGTCCCCGAGCTGGAGCTGCCGTCGGAGCGTGCCCGGCTGCCCGGCCACGTCGTGCAGCCGATCGCGACCTGGCTCGCCGACCTGTCCGTGGACGCCAAGGCGCGGGCCGAGGTCGTACGGCGCACCCTGTCCGGCGCCCTGGACAGCCTCGGCACCCGGGTGCCCGACCTGGCCGACCGGGTGGAGCGCCAGCGGGCGGGGATCGACGAGCTGCGCGACATCGCGGGCAGGGCGTACGACGTGGCGATGTCGGCGTTCGACGAGGGGATGCGCGACGGCAGGCTGCTGCGCGGCGAGGTGCTGGCCCGCTGGCAGGACTTCGTCGGCACCGGCGACCTCATGCGGGCCCTGGAGTCCCGCATCGGCTGGCTGCGCGACCGCCTCGCCGCCGCCCTCCGCGGCCGCCCGGCGCCCGACAGGGAGCTGCGGGTCGCGCTGGAGAGCGGGGTGGAGTCGCTGATCCGCGCCACCGCCGACGCCGCCGCGGAGCGTGCCGTCGAGGCGTGGCTGGCCCTGCCCGCCGGGCGCGACCTGCTGGAGAAGTCCGGCGTCGCCGTCTCCGGGCGGCTCGGCCGCGCGTCCGCCGATCTGCCCGCCCGGGCAGGCGTGGCCGTACGCGCCTGGCAGGGGCACGTGCTCGACCTCGTCCGCTCCGAGGGCGCCGACCGGCGCACGCTCGCGCGGGCGGCGTCGTTCGGCGTGAACAGCCTCGGCGTGCTGATCATGTTGGCGGTGTTCTCCACGACCGGCGGGATCACCGGCATCGAGCTGGGCATCGCCGGCGGCACCGGCGTGCTCAGCCAGAAGCTGCTCGAAGCCGTCTTCGGCGACCAGGCCGTACGCACGCTGACCCAGGACGCGCGTGAGGACCTGCGGCGGCGCGTCCGCGCGCTGCTCGACGAGGAACGCGCCCGCTTCACCTCCCTGCTGGAGGGGCTGGGCCCGGCTCCGGAGACGGCGGCCCGGCTGCGGGAGGCCGACAAGGCCGTACGGGAGAGGGGCGTCCTGTGAAGCTCCCGCGCAGGAAGGCGGAGGTGCCGCTGGACGACCGGCTGGAGGCGCTCGCGGAGGCCGCGGACCTGGCGGAGGGCCGGCTCGGCCAGGAGGCCGTGGACCACGCCCGCGCCGTGGTCGCCCGGGCCGGCGCACGGCGCGGCCTGTCGGTGGAGCACACCGCGGTCGCCCTCGCCGGGGCGACGGGGAGCGGCAAGTCGTCGCTGTTCAACGCCCTGTCCGGGACCGAGCTGGCGGCAGTGGGGGTGACCCGGCCGACGACCGCCAAGGCGCAGGCGGCCCTGTGGGGCGCCGGCGGCTCTGGACCGCTGCTCGACTGGCTCGACGTCCCGTTGCGGCACACGGTCGAGGGCGACGCGTCCGGGCTGATCCTGCTGGACCTGCCCGACCACGACTCCATCGAGCTGCCCCACCGCAGGGAGGTCGACCGCCTGGTCGCCGCGGTCGACCTGCTGGTCTGGGTGCTCGATCCGCAGAAGTACGCCGACGCGGCCGTGCACGAGCGCTACCTGCGCCCGCTCGCCCGGCACCGGGACGTCATGGTCGTCGTGCTCAACCAGGTGGACCGGCTGCCGGAGCGGTCCGTCAAGCGCTGCCTCGACGACCTGCGCGGCCTGCTGGCGGCCGGCGGGCTCGAAGGGGTGCCGGTGCTCGGGATCTCCGCCCGCACCGGCGAGGGCGTCCCCGAACTGCGGGCGCTGCTCGACCGTCAGGTCTCCCGCCGCCGCGCGTGGTCGTCGCGGCTCGCCGCCGACGTGGCCTCGGCCGCCGCCGCGCTCTGGGCCGACACCCGCCCCCCGGACGCCCTGCCCCCCGCCACCCGGCCCCGTGAGAGCCTGCCCCCGGACGCCCGCCCCGCCGACACCCTGCTCCCGGACGCTCGCCCTCCGGACGCTCGGACCCGGGAGAGCCTGCCGGTCGCCGCACCGCCCCCGCCGGGGCAGGTGGCGGTGCCGGAGGTCGCCGCGAACAGGGCGCTGACGCGGGCGCTGGCACAGGCGGCCGGGGTGCCTGCCGCGGTCGAGGCGGTCGCGAAGTCGCACCGGCACCGCTCGATCGCCGCGACGGGCTGGCCGGTGACGCGCTGGCTGCGCAGGCTGCGGCCCGATCCGCTGCGCCGTCTCCACCTGGCCAAGGGCGCCCGTTCCTCGCTGCCCGCGGCCACCGCCGTGCAGGTCTCGGCCGTCGACACCGCCCTGCGCGACGTCGGAGCCGCCGCCTCGGCCTCGGTGCCCGAGCCGTGGGCGACCGCCGTACGGCACGCGGCACGGTCGCGGTCGGGGGAGCTGACCGACGCCCTGGACCGCACTGTCGCCGCGGCCACCTCCGGCGGCGTCTCCAGAGCCCCTCGGTGGTGGCGCGTGGCGGGGACCGCGCAGTGGCTGACCGTCGCGGCGATGGCCGCGGGCGCGATCTGGCTGCTCGTGCGCTTCGCGCTGAACTACCTCATGCTGCCCGAGTTGCCCACCCCCACGGTCGGCCGGGCGCCGTGGCCGACCGTGCTCCTGCTGGGCGGCGCGCTGGCGGGAGTGCTGATCGCCGCGCTGTGCCGGGTGTTCGCCTGGATCGGCGGGCGGCGCAGGGCGCGCAGAGCCGCCAAGGCGTCGCGCGCCGGCATCGAAGAGGTGGCCGGGGAGCTGATCATCGCGCCCACCAGGGACGAACTCGCCCGCTACGCCAGGTTCGCCGACCGCGTCACCCGCGCCCTGGGGAGTGCCTGACACGACCCGGTGTGATCAAGCTCGGCAGCGTCATGCGGGCGTCATCACGACCTGTGTTCCACGGCCTTCGCCCTGCGGCCCTGCCACAGGTTGTCGGCGGCGAGGGCGCCTCCTCCGCTGAAGGCGATGGCGAGGCTGGCCGCCGCGAGGCTCAGGACGAACTCGACGCCGTCGTCGGCGATGAAGAAGCCCTTGCTGCCGTGGACGAAGACGATCGCTCCCAGCATGTCGAGCGTGAGCAGCGTACCGACCACCGGCAGCAGCAGCCCGAGCACCAGTGCCACGCCTCCGGCCAGCTCCAAGGTCGCGATCACCACGGCCGACACCCAGGGAACAGGCACGCCCTGCGATGCGAAAAACGCGGCCGTGCCGCCGATGCCCGACATCGCGAACTTCTCCCATCCGTTCGCGATGAAGACGGTGCCCAGGCCGATGCGGGCGAGCAGCAGCGCGATCCGCCGTGCCCTCTCGATCAGAGTCGGCTGTTCATCCAACGCCTGGCTACCCATCATGGACGTCCACCGCGGACCGTCGAGCGACGAGACGACATATTCACGACGCTATGGACCGGTCGGATAGGCGGACAATCCCTGTCCGGTCAACGGTCCGTTCGGTAATTCACGTCCTCGGCCGCCCGGCCCACATGCTTCATCCGGGCCGCCGGACGGCGCGACGCTCGACGAACACGTCGGCGACCCCGGCGGCCAGGGCGGCCAGCACGAACATGATGTTGACCAGCAGCGCTTGCTGAAACGACGCCGCATAGATGCCATGAGCCGAGCCCACCGCCGCGATACCGACGGAGGCACCGATGCGCTGTCCCATCTGCAACATGCCGCCGGCGACCCCGGCCTCGGCGACGGGCACCGCCGACAGGGTCAGCGTCTGGTTGGGCGAGACGATCAGGCCGTTGCCCACCCCGGCGACGAACAACGGCGCCGCGATCGCCCAGGCCGCGTTCTGGCCGGAGACCAGCCGCGTGGCGGGTTCGGTGGCGCCCAGCCCGAGTGTGACCAGCACCAGCCCGAACACGACCAGCGGGCGGCCGAACCGGACGACGACCCGGCCGCCCAGGGCGGCGCTGAGCGCCGATCCCAGCGCGAATGCCGCGCTCACCCAGCCCGCCCGCAGAGCGGAATAGTGCAAGCCCTCCTGGAGGTACTGGGTGATGATGAAGAAGATCGCGGTGAATCCGCCGAAGTAGAGCAGCGCGAGCAAGGTTCCGAGGGCGTACGAGCCCCGGCGGAACAAGGAAAGATCGACGATCGGGTCGCGGCGCTTGCCGTACCAGTGCTCCCAGCCCACGAAACCGGTGAGCACGACGGCCCCGGCCAGTATCAGCAGCCACTTGCCCTGTCCCGGCCATGCGCGCCCCTCCACGAGCGGAAGGATCAGCAGCAGGACGCCGGCGGCCAGGAGCAGCACTCCCACAGGATCCATGCTTTCCCGCTGCCGCTGCCGCTGCCGCTGGCGCTTCCCGGCCGGCCGGCCGGGGATGTACCGGTACGCCAAGATCATGGCGATCAGGCTGATCGGAATGCTGACGTGCAGGACGTGGCGCCACCCCTCACGCTGACCGCTGAACTGGATGAGCAGGCCGCCGAGCAACGGGCCGACCGCGGTGGAGATGCTCATCGTGGCACCCAGCAGGCCGAACGCCCGGCCGCGCTCCGCCCCCTGGAACAGCTGCTGGATCAGGCCGGTGACCTGCGGAGCGATCACCCCCGCTGCCGCCCCCTGCACGACCCGCGCCGTGATCAGCCAACTCGACTCGGGGGCTGCTCCGGCGGCGGCGCTGGCCAGGGCGAACAGGGCCGCGCCGAAGAGAAACACGTTGCGCCGGCCGTGCGTGTCGCCGAATCGCCCGGCGGGCACCAGCAGCAGCCCGAAGGCGAACGCGTATCCCGACACCACCCACTGCAGGGCGCTCGGCGGGGCGTCCAGCGCGACGCGGATGGAGGGCAGCGCCACGTTGACGATGCTGATGTCCAACCATGTGACGAAACCGGCGATCAGGCAGACGGTCAGCGCCTTCCAGCGGCGGGGGTCGGCACCCATCTGCCCGTGCCTGCCGGGCGTCCCGTCCGCGGGGACCCCGCCGCTCGACCGGTCAGGCACCGGTGCGCGCACCTCGCCCCGGCGAAGCGGCGGGGAGCCGCCCACCCTTCACGCAGATGCCCACACACCAGGTCACAGCCTTCCCCTCACGTGTCCAGCAGCAGTGGTCCCCCTGATCGGGTACCCGTCAGCTCACCGCTCACTTATCGCGATGACAGTCGTCACGGGATTTGGCCGGCGATCGCCGCGGCGGGGCATGACAGGCGCCTGACAGAGGTTTGGCAGAGCGGCCTGTCACGGTCGGGGCATGCATGAGAACACGGATGTACTGATCGCCGGGGCCGGGCCGACCGGGCTCACCCTCGCCGTGGACCTGGCCCGCCGGGGCGTCGCCTTCCGCATCGTCGACCAGGCGCCCGAGCCCGCGGCCGGCTCCAAGGGCAAGGGCCTGCAACCGCGTTCGCAGGAGGTCTTCGACGACCTCGGGGTGATCGGCCCGATCCTGGCGGCGGCGACGCCCTACCCGCCGCTGCGGGTCAGGATCGGCGCCGTGCCGATCTGGCAGGCCCGCATGCACAGGACCGCCGCGGCCACGGACGCGGTGCCGTACCCGACGGTGCTGATGCACCCGCAGTGGCGCACGGAGGCGGTGCTGCGCGAGCGCCTGGCCGGGCTGGGCGGGAAGGTGGAGCAGAGCAGCGCGCTGACCGGCTTCGAGCAGGACGCGGACGGGGTGACCGCCAGGCTCGGCACGGGACAGAGCCTGCGGGCGCGTTACCTGGTCGCGGCGGACGGCGGCAGGAGCCAGGTGCGCAAGGCCCTCGGCATCGGCTTCGCCGGCGAGACCCGCGAGGAGGAGCGGATGGCCCTCGGCGACGTACGGGCCGAGGGGCTCGACCGGGACCACATCCACGTCTGGGTGCGGCCGGGCAGGGGAATGGTGGCGCTCTATCCGATGGCCGGCACCGACACCTTCCAGATGCTCGCCTCGCTGAAGCCGGGGGTCACACCGGAGCAGACGTTGTCCGGATATCAGCGGATTCTCGCTGAGAGGTCCATGCTGCGCCGGGTGCGCCTGACCGAGCTGCTCTGGTCCTCCCTCTACCGGGTGAACATCCGCCTCGCCGACCGCTACCGGTCCGGCCGGGTCTTCCTGGCCGGGGACGCCGCCCACGTGCACCCGCCGGCGGGCGGGCAGGGGCTCAACACCGGCGTCCAGGACGCCTACAACCTGGGCTGGAAGCTCGCCCGGGTGCTCGCGGGGGCGCCGGAGGCGCTGCTCGACACCTACGAGGAGGAGCGCAGGCCCGTCGCCGCCGGGGTGCTCGGCCTCAGCGTGGATCTCGCCGACAGGAAGTCCTACAAACGTGGCGAGGACACCTACCAGCTCTCGCTGAGCTACCGGGGCGGCTCGCTCGCCCGGCGCGGCGGCGACCGGGTGCCGGACGGCCCGCTGCCGCTGGCGGACGGGACGCGGGCCCGCATGTTCGACCTGCTGCGGGGCCCGCACTTCACCCTGCTGTCCCCCGGCCCCGCTCCGCGCGTCCCCGGCGGTCCCGAGGTGCGGGCGTACGCGCCGGCCGGGCCGTACGGCGGCGAGCGGCACACCCTCGTACGGCCGGACGGCCACGTCGGGATCTCCACCTCCTCGGTGGAGGAGCTCGCCGCCTACCTGGCCATGGTCTGAACGCCGGGGTCTGAACGCCGGGGTCTGACGCCGGGCTACGGCCGCTCGTCCGGGCGTACGGCGTGGGCCGGGTCGGGGTTGGGGACGTCCGCACCGAGGACGGGGCGGGAGGCTTCGATCTGGCGCGGTCCCAGCTCGCTGTCCTCGGCCGCCGCCTTGGCCTCGGCGGCGGCGCGCTCGGCCTCGGCGACCGCCTCGTCGCGCGCCGTCCTCCGCTCGTGCTCCCTGCCGTCCGTCACGGTGGCCCGGCTCGCGGGCAGCGACTCGGTGAACGCCTTCGACAGCGTGCCGAGCGCCGAGGTGACCTCGCTCGGGATCACCCACATCGTGTTGCCCTGACCCTGGGCGAGCTGGGGCAGCACCTGGAGGTACTGGTAGGCGAGCAGCTTGGGGTCGGGGTCGTTGCGGTGCACGGCCTGGAACACCTCGTCGATCGCCTGCGACTGACCCTGGGCCTTGAGGATCTGGGAGGTCCGCTCGCCCTCGGCACGCAGGATCGCGCTCTGCTTGTCACCTTCGGCCGTGAGGATCTGCGACTGCCGCTGGCCCTCGGCCGTGAGGATCGCCGCGCGCTTGTCCCGCTCGGCGCGCATCTGCTTCTCCATGGCGTCCTTGATGGTCTTCGGCGGGTCGATCGCCTTGATCTCGACCCGGTTGACCCGGATGCCCCACTTGCCGGTCGCCTCGTCCAGCACGCCGCGCAGCTGGCTGTTGATCATGTCACGAGAGGTGAGCGTCTTCTCCAGGTCCATGCCGCCGACCACGTTGCGCAGCGTCGTCACGGTGAGCTGCTCGACACCCTGGATGAAGTTGGCGATCTCGTACTCCGCCGCCCGGGGATCGGTGACCTGGAAATACAGCACCGTGTCGATGTCCACGACGAGGTTGTCCTCGGTGATGACCGGCTGCGGTTTGAACGACACCACCTGCTCGCGCAGGTCCAGTAGCGGGCGGACCCGGTCGATGTAGGGGATGACGAAGTTCAGGCCGGGGCCAAGCGTGCGGTAGTACCTGCCCAGGCGCTCGACGTTGCCGGCTCTCGCCTGGGGCACGATCCGGACCGCTCGCAGCACCGTCAGGATCGCGACGAACGCGATGACGATTCCGGCGATCAGTGCAGCGTCCATTGCTCACTCCCGGGGATATACGAGGGCGGTGGCGCCCTCGATCTCTATGACATCGACCGTGGCCCCCGGCGGGATCACGAGCGTCTCGTCGTAGGCACGTGCCGACCACTCCTCGCTGCCGATCTGCACCCGGCCTTCCCTGCCGGTGACCTCCCTGGTCACGTAGGCGGACTTGCCGACGAGGGCGGACACGCCGAAGCGTTTCGGCGGCGGCTGCTTGATGTGCCGGAGCGCGATCGGGCGCACCCCGGCGAGGCCGGCGGCGGAGGCGATGACGAACACGGCGAGCTGGAGCGCGGGCGGCAGCCCGACGGCCGCGACGGCGGTCGTGAGCAGGGCCGCGATGGACAGCAGCCCCAATGAAGCGGTCAGCGTGAAGATCTCTGCCACGCCCAGTGCCGCCGCCAGGATGAGCCAAATGATCCAGGGGTCCATTGCCGCCTCCATAGGAGGAACGAACACCGCTCGGGTGGGGTTCCTCCTCAAACCTAACGCGTTAGGTCGCGTTGTCCCAGAGGCGGGCCTTACTCAGGGAACCCGGGGCCTCACCCAGGGGAAGCGGTGACGCGGAACTCGTTGCCCTCGGGGTCGGCCATCAGGATGTGGTCGTCGAACGCCTCCAGGATCGTGCCGCCGGCCCGCACCAGCCGGGCGGCCTCCGTCCTGATCCGCTCCCACCGGTCGGCGGCCGTGCCGTCTCCCGGCACGCGCACGTCGATGTGGAGCCGGTTTTCCGCCGTCTTCCGCTCGGGGACCCGGACGATGGAGAACCGGGGGCCGGCCCCCTCGGGGTCGCAGAGGCAGGCTCCGTCGTCCTCGGCGCCGCCGGCCGGCAGGCCGAACCGCGCGAGCGACTCCTCACTGGTCGCGTGCCGGGCCGCCGGGATCTCGTCGACGTAGCCGAGCGCCGTCTTCCAGAACTCGGCGAGGAGCCGCGCGTTCTCGCAGTAAAGGGTCAGATCGATTGCTACTGCCATGCCTCGACCGTAATGCAGGATGCTGACTCGAACGCCACCGTCTCTGTCAAGAGGCGGTGGAAGGGGTCTCGGCGCCGTCCTGCCGGAGGGCGCTGCCGGCCAGCCAGCGGGGCCAGGAGAGCTGCCAGTAGCCCCAGCCGTTGTTCCACTCCAGGTCACGCGTGGTGCCGGTGACGATGACGGGATCGCCGCGCAGCGCATGCTCGTAGAACCACCGCGCCTGGTCGGGGCCGACGTTCACGCAGCCGTGGCTGACGTTGACGCGGCCCTGCGCCCACACGTTGTCCAGCGCGTGGACGTACTCGCCGCTGTTGGAGATCCGCACGGCGTAGTCGATGAGTTTGTCGTAGTAGCCGGGGTCGCCCTTGTCGCGGCCGGGCGAGACCATGCGGACCGGGTTGCCCCTGTCCATCGTCAGGTGGATTCCGCTCGTGGTCGTGTATTCCCTGGTGGTCGCCATGCCGGCGCTGATCGGCATGCGCTGGACCACCCTGCCGTCCTGCCGCACCACCATCTGGTGGGTGCGGGCGTCGACCGAGCTGATCATGGCCCGTCCCACGGTGAAGGCCACGCTCCGGTCGGCGGCGCCGTACGTGCCGGGGGCGGCGCGGACGCCGGCGAGATGGGCGGTGACGCGCACCTCGCCGCCGGTCGGCCACCACTTCCGCGGCCGGTAGACGACCTGGGTGGAGCTCGCCCAGTGCCACGCGCCCTCGGCCGGGCCCCGGACCTCCAGCGCGCGCTCGACCGCCGCGCGGTCCTCGACCGGTCTGGTGAACGTCACGACGATCGGCATGCCGATCCCGACGGTCTCCCCGTCGGACGGGACGACCGAGACGACGGCGAGCTCATGGCGCGGGGTGAGCGTGTGGAACCGGGCCGCGACCTGGGCGGTGACGCTCTGGGACCCGGTCGCGACCGCGTTGACGACATACTGCGTGCCGGGGCGCAGCGTCCACGACGACCGCCACACGGTGTGCGCCGGATCGAAGGCGCCGGGCACCGGGTCGCGTCCTGCGAACGCCAGCACACTGGTCAGCCTGCCGCCCTCCGCCCTGACGACCAACCCCGCCTCGGGCGCGACCGCCACCGCGCCGGAGGCCGGGGTGATCGTGATGCGCGGCGCGGGCGGCACGCGTACGGCGCAGCCCGCGACGAGCGCGGAACAGGCCACGAGAAGCACCGCGAGCGGCCCGGCGAGCAGCCCGGCGAGCAGGGTGCGGGCGGCGGGAGGCGGGGTGCGTGGCGTCACGGGCACCAAAGATAGCGATGGGTGACGACAGAAATACGCTAAGTCGCCGGAAGGATCTTCCCCGACACCTCGCCGAGGCTGACGCCGTGCGAGGTCCACGCGCTGATCGTGACGGTGTCGCCGTCCTCCAGGAAGGTCCGGGTCTCGCCGGGCAGTTTGACCGGATATGCGCCGTTCCAGGTCAGCTCGATGAGCGAGCCCGGCTGCCCGACCGACGACACCGTCCCGCTCGCGAACAGGTCGCCCGTGCGCAGCGAGGCGCCGTTCACGGTCAGGTGGGCGAGCATCTGGTCGGGCGTCCAGTACATGTCGCGGAACGACGGCGTCGAGACCGTCTCGCCGTTCAGCTCGACGTGCAGGGTGAGGTCGAGACCCCAGGGCGCCTGCCGGCGGAGGTAGGCGAGCGGCTCCGGCTCCTGCGACCGGCCCTCGACCCTGGCCTCCTCCAGGGCGTCGAGCGGCGTGATCCACGCCGACATCGAGGTGGCGAACGACTTGCCCAGGAACGGACCGAGCGGGACGTACTCCCACGCCTGGATGTCGCGGGCGCTCCAGTCGTTGACGAGCGCCACCCCGAAGACGTGGTCCTCGAACGCGCCGGCGCGCTCGCCGAGCCGGGTTGGCACTCCGACGACGAAGCCGACCTCCGCCTCGATGTCGAGCTTGCGCGACGGGCCGAACGACGGCCGCTGCCCGCACGGCCGCCTGATCGGCGTTCCCGAGACGACGACGGTGCCCGCCCGCCCGTGGTAGCCGACGGGCAGGTGCCGCCAGTTGGGCTTCAGCGGCTCGTCGTCCGGCCGGAACATCCGCCCGAGGTTCGACGCGTGCTCGAACGAGGCGTAGAAGTCGACGTAGTCGGCCACCTCGATCGGCAGGTGCGGGGTCACCTCCGCCAGCGGGATCAGGTGGTCGCCCGTGGCCGCCGCCTCCCGCGCCCGCGCCCGCGTCTCCTGCCAGGCCGCACGGCCCAGGGCCAGCAGCGGGTTGAGGCTGGGCGCCGCGTAGACGTCCCCGCCGAGGGCGGCGGCCAGGTCGAGGACCTGGTCCCCGACCCGGACGCCGACCCTGCGGGGCTCTCCGGGCCGGGAGAACACGCCGTACGGCAGGTTGCCGAGCCCGAAGCTCATCGCGCCCACGTCCACGCGTAGCCGGTGTCCTCGCAGGCCAGGGCGGCCTGGCCGAGGTCGAGCGGGCGGAACGTGTCGATCATGACGGCCATCTCGGTCGTCTCGGTGTGCCCCTGGCGCACGGCCTCGACGGCGGCCTCCACCGCGCCCGGCTGCGGGCCGTGCGTGAAGCCGGCCGGGTGGAGCGAGATCGAGCCGACGTCGATGCCCGACCCCTTCCTGGCGGTGTAGTCGCCGCCCACGTAGAACATGAACTCGTCGGAGTCCACGTTGTGGTGGTTGTACGGGATCGGCACGGCCTCCGGGTGGAAGTCCAGCGGCCGGGGGCAGAACGAGCAGACGACGAAGCCCGGCCCCTCGAAGGTCTGGTGGACCGGCGGCGGCGCGTGGGTCCGCTTCACGATCGGCTCGAAGTCCTGGATGTTGAACGCGTACGGGTAGAGGCAGCCGTCCCAGCCCACCACGTCGAAGGGATGGTGGGCGTAGGTCAGCCGGGTCAGCCCGCCCCGCGTCCTGACCAGGACCGGGACCTCCTCGCCGTCCACGAGCAGCGGCTCGGCCGGCGCGCGCAGGTCGCGCTCGCAGTACGGCGCGTGCTCCAGGAACTGGCCGAACCGGGACAGGTAGCGCTTGGGCGGCCTGATGTGCCCGGCCGCCTCGATCACCAGCGCGGTCACCGGGCCCTCGGGCACCCACCGGTGGATCGTCCCGGTCGGGATGACGACGTAGTCGCCCTCGGCCACGTCCAGCGCGCCGTACGCCGACTCGAACCTGGCCCGGCCGCGCGCGATGTAGACGCACTGGTCGCCCATCGAGTCGCGGTACAGCTCGCTGGGCGCGTCCGTCGCGGCGTACGAGATGCGGACGTCGGAGTTGCCCGCGAGCGGCATCCGACCGGAGACCAGGTCGCCGTCGGGCGTCAGGTCCCGGGTGCGGAAATGGCGCGGGGACAGCGGCAGGTTGGGCGTGAGGCCGGGCGCTCCCGCGTCCACGGCCTCGGCCTTGACGATGGCGGTCGGCGCGTGACGGTGGTAGAGCAGCGAGGAGTCGGAGGAGAAGCCCTCCTCTCCCATGAGCTCCTCCTTGTACAGCCCGCCGTCGGGCGCGCGGAACTGCACGTGGCGCTTGCGCGGCACCTGCCCGACCACCCGGTAGTACGGCATGACGCCTCCTCTGCCGGTCCCTTGGGAGCGCTTGTCCGTTAATCGGACGTATGCGTCCTATATATGTACGACGATTCGTCATGCCGCCCGGAATGTCAAGACGGCGGCCACGAGCGCGCCGAGCCCCGGCTGCTGGAACGGCGACCGTCAGCGCGGGGGCTCGGACAGGGCGGACGTGAGTCGGCAGGCGGCCTCCAAGACCAGTGGGCCCACCTTGTCCGCGTCGAGATCGGTGAAGCTGACCACCCCGACGGACGCCTCCAGCCACGGCAGGCCCGGAATCGGCGCCGCGATGCCCTGCGCGCCCTCCTGGAGGTGCCCGCTGCTCGTGTGCAGCGGCGGCTCGGTGCGGCCCTCGCGCCGCGCGAGCAGCGCCAGCCCGGCCGCGCCGCGCGTCAGCGGATGGCGCGAGCCCTCCCGGTAGGCGACGTGGAAGTCGGTCCACGACGGCTCGACCACCGCGACCGCCAGGCCCTCGTCGCCCTCGGCCATGGTCAGGTGCGCGGTCGCTCCCGCCTGCTCGGCGAGCGCGCGCAGCGTCGGCAGCGCCGCCGCCCGCAGCAGGGGGTGCACGGCCTGGGCCAGCACGAGCACCCCGAAGCCCAGGTGCACGCGGCCGTGCGCGTCCCGCCGGGCGAAGCCCTCGGCCTGCAGGGTCGTCAGGAGGCGGTAGACGATCGGCCGGCTCAGGCCCAGCTCCTGGGCGAGCTCGGTCGGCGTGCGGCCCCTGTTCGCGTCGGCGAGCAGTCGCAACAGCCGCAAGCCCCGTTCGAGCGTCTGCGCCGATTCGGCCGCCATCATGCTCCGATTATCGCGGCACCGGTGCGCCTGTAGGCGAAAACCACATTCGACGTAGCCTACGTCGGACGTAGGTCCGTCCGCGATCAAGGAGTGGTGGATGAAGTCGGCGATCGTCGTGGGGGCGGGGATCTGGGGGGCGTCGCTGGCGTTACGGCTGGCCGACGAGGGCTGGCGGGTGACGCTCGTCGAGCAGTACGCGCCGGGCCACGTGCGTCAGGCCAGCGCCGGGGAGACCCGCCTGCTGCGCTGCGCGCACGGCTCGGACGACTGGTATCCCCGACTGGCCTGGCAGGCCCGCGACGACTGGCGCCGGCTGGAACGGCGGAGCGGCGAGGAGCTGTACGTCGAGTCGGGGCTGATGTGGTTCGCCCGCGACCCGGACGGCTGGGAGACGCGCAGCGCCCGGGTGCTCGAGCGGCTGGACATCCCCTGCGAGATGCTCGACCCGGCCGAGGCGGCGCGGCGGTTTCCCGGCCTGCGGGGCGACGACCTCGCCTTCGTGCTGTGGGAGCCGAACGCCGGAGTGCTGCGGGCCCGGCGGGCGACGCAGGTGACCGCGCGCCTGGCCGGCGCGGCCGGCGTCCGGCAGGTCCGCGCCCGTGCCGTGCCGTACGGACGCGGCGCCGGGGTCGTGGCGGACGGCGAGGTGCTGACGGCGGACCGCGTGGTGTGGGCGTGCGGCGCGTGGCTGCCGCGGCTGTTCCCGCACGAGGCGGGACACGTCGAGGTGACGCGGCAGGACACCTTCCACTTCGGGGTGCCCAGGGACTGGACCACGCCGCCGCTGCCCGCGTTCTGCGACTACGACCTGTCGGCGTACGGGCACGGCGACCTGGACGGCATGGGGATGAAGGTCACCGGCGACGCCGAGGGCGAGCCGTACGACGCGGAGAGCGGCGGCAGGCGGGTGCTGCGGCACACCGAGGAGCAGGCGCGCGCCTACCTGGCCAGGCGGTTCCCTTCGCTGGTGGGCGCGCCGGTGGTGTTCAGCCAGGTCTGCCAGTACGCGCTGACCAGGGACGCCGAGTGGATCATCGCCGAGATCGATGACGGCGTCTGGCTGCTCGGCGGCGAGTCCGGGCACGGCTTCAAGCACGCCCCGGCCCTGGCCGGATACGTGGCGGAGATCCTCGACGGCGCGCGGGAGCCGGAGGCGCGGTTCGGCCTGCACAGGCGGCCGGTGGCGCGGGGCCTGCGCACCAGCGGCGGCACCATGCCGTAGGGAGGGCGGCCGGCGGGCGCCTAGGTCGTGCCCTGGCGGGCCTGGCGGGCCTGGCGGGCCTGGCGGGCGCGCAGGACGATCTCCAACTCGAACCGGACGTCGGGGTCGGAGAGCGCGTCGCCGTACAGCTGCTCAATCTGGCGCAGGCGATACCGCACGGTCTGCGGGTGGACGTGGAGCGCCGCGGCGACCTCCGCGACGCCCCGGCCGTGACACAGCCAGGCGAGCAGGGTCTCGGCCAGGCGGTCCTGCCGGCTCTGGGGCAGGTGGGCGAGGGGCGCGAGGCGCACCTCCGCCAGGGCGGCCACCAGGTCCTCGTCCTTGAAGACGACCAGCGTGGCCATGTGGTCGGCGCAGCGCAGCAGTCCCCGCCGGGGCAGGATGCCGCGGGTGCCGAGGTCGAGGGCCTCCCTGGCCCAGCCGAGCGAGTCCGCGGCGGCGGCGAGCGGCACGGCGGGGCCGATCGCGGCCCGCCATCCGCGCAGGACGCTCTCCAGTGCCTGCACCCGCCCGGGGCCGCCCGGGTCCGGCACCACGAGACACGGGGCGTTGCGGTCGAGCCCGGTCAGCACGTCCGGCGGCAGCACCGGCAGGGGAGAGCCGCCGTCGCGTTCCTCCAGCGCCACCCCGGCGACCGTGCGGGGGAGCCGCCAGCCGACCGCCCTGGCCAGGTCGGCGACGGCCTCCGGCGAGGCCGCCGGACGGGTGAGCAGCAGGTCGAGCAGCCGCCGGCGGCGGCGCTCCATCTCGCCCGCCGCGTGCGCCCGCGCCTCGGCGAAGCCCTGCGCCGCCGCGTCGGCGAGCTGGTCGAGGTAGACGAAGATGGCCTCGCCCAGGTCGTACAGCGTCCTCGGGTCGAGGTCGAGCTGCTCGGACTGCTCGGTGAGCCGCCGCCACGCCACCCGCGCGCCCAGCCGCATCGCGGTCTGGAAGGGTTCGAGGCCGCGCCCCTCGGAGGCCTCGCCCCTGCCGATCGTCCGGAAGACCTCGGGGTCCCATGGAGCGCGCGGATTCTCGATGCGTTCCAGGAACCCCTGCAGCGCCTGGTTGACCGACAGCCGCAGGACCTTGATGTAGATCTCGTCGTCCGGGCGGGCGTATTCGGGCACCCGCCGCTGGATCTCCGTGATCATCTGATCGGCGACGTCGCCGATGCGGGGACGCAGCAGCCTCGCGACGCCTGCCGGCACCGCGCCCCAGAACTCGTCGTCGCCTTTCAGCGCCGGCTCAACGCCCGCTGAGCGCTGCTCAACCCTGATCCGCGCTGCTCAGCCAGGCGCCGAACTCCTCCAGATCGATCAGGCCGTCGCGGTCGGCGTCGACCCTGTCGATCGCACCCTGCGCCCCCTGAAGTGTCAGCGGCCGGCCGAGCACCTCCATCAGGCGTACGAGCTCCTCGGCGGAGATCCGCCCGTCCCTGTCGGCGTCGATAAGTTGAAAAGTCGCCGCATATTCGCTCATGCCGTCCTCCTCCGGGATCGCGATCAGCACCCTAGCTGAAAGCACGCTCTGCCCCCAGGGATCGCGGTCAAGCGGCGGGCCCGGTGTTCTGTCGCGGTCCCCGTGTTCTGTCGGTGGCGTGTGCCACCATGCCGTCTCATGACGGGCAGCCTGGTGGGGAAGGTCGCACTGGTCGCCGGGGCGACCCGGGGTGCGGGACGCGGCATCGCGATCGAGCTGGGCGCGGCGGGGGCGACGGTCTACGTGACCGGCCGCAGCACCCGTGAGCGGCGCTCGGAGATGAACCGGCCGGAGACGATCGAGGAGACGGCCGAGCTGGTGACCGCCGCGGGCGGGCGGGGGATCGCCGTGCCGGTGGACCACCTCGACCGGGAGCAGGTGCGGGCCCTCGTGGCGCGGATCGACGCCGAGCAGGGCGCGCTCGACGTGCTGGTCAACGACATCTGGGGCGGCGAGCTGCTGTTCAGCTGGACCGACCGGCTCTGGGAGCACTCGCTCGACGACGGCCTGCGCATCCTGCGGCTGGCGGTCGACACGCACATCATCACCAGCCATTACGCGCTGCCGCTGCTGATCCGCAAGCCCGGCGGCCTGGTGGTGGAGGTCACCGACGGCACGGCGGACTACAACGTGGCCAACTACCGCGTCTCGTTCTTCTACGACCTCGCGAAGACGTCCGTGAACCGCATGGCGTTCGCCCAGGCCAAGGAACTGGCGCCGCACGGGGCGACCGCGGTGTCGCTCACGCCGGGCTGGCTGCGTTCGGAGCTCATGCTGGAGCACTTCGGCGTGACGGAGGCCGACTGGCGTGATGCGCTGGCCAAAGTGCCGCACTTCGCCATCTCCGAGAGCCCGGCCTTCGTCGGACGCGCGGTGGCGGCCCTGGCCGCCGACCCGGAGGCGAGCCGCTGGAACGGGCAGTCGCTGTCCAGCGGCCAACTGGCCCAGGTGTACGGCTTCACCGACGTGGACGGCAGCCGCCCCGACTGCTGGCGATATCTCGTGGAGGTCCAGGACGCCGGCCGGCCCGCCGACGTCACCGGCTACCGCTGACAGAGCCGGTCTGGGCACCTGGGGACATCGGGCACCTGGGGACATCGGCCACTTAGGGACATCGGGCCTGGGGACATCGGGCCCAGGGACATCGGGCACCTGGGGCGCGTGCCTGCCGGCCGGGCCGCCGCGCGGCGGGCGGCGCGGCCCGGTCGAGGTCAGGCGGCCGCGCAGGTGGGCACGGGGGCGGAATTGGACGCGTTCCAGGAGGCGATGAAGCCCAGCGTGGTGCTCGCGCCGGCGCCGAGGGAGCCGTTCCAGCTCTCGTTCCGCACGGTGACGCTCGCCCCGGTCTGCGTGGCCTTGCCGCCCCACGCCTGGGTCACCCGCTGCCCGTCGGCGAAGGTCCAGGTGACGGTCCAGCCGCTGATGGACGCGGCGCCCGTGTTCCTGACCGTGACCTCGCCCTGGAAGCCGCCGCCCCACTGATTGGTGATCGTGTAGGTCGCGCCGCAGCCGGAGGGGCCGGAGGAGGGCGAGGGAGACGGCGAGGGCGAGGGGGACGGCGACCGGGTCGGCGAGGGCGAGGGGGACGGCGACCTGGACGGCGACGGAGACGGAAAAGGCGACCGGGTCGGCGAGGGACTGGGACTGTGACTCGGGCTGGGGCTGTGACTCGGACTCGGGCTGGGGGACGGCTGCGCGCCGCCGAGCAGGGCCGACAGGGCGGGATACCACTTGTCCGCCATCTTCTGGTTGCCGCTGTCGTCGGGGTGCACGCCGTCGTAGGTGTCCGCGCTCGTGCTGAAGCCGGTCCACTGGTCGACGACCACGATCGGGGAGGCCGTCGTGGTCTTCGCGGCGGCCCAGCCCGGAATCGCGCTGTTCAGGGCGACGGCCCGCTGCGCGCACTCGGGGCAGGTGCTCGGGTTCATCGGGATGATCTGTGCGACGAGGATCTTCATGTTCGGGTTGCTCGCCCGCATCTGGTCGACGAGCGTGCCGTACGCCGCGAGGATCGTGCCGGTCGGCTTGTTGCTCCACACGTCGTTGGTGCCGAAGTGCATCATCACGATGTCGGGACGGGTCGCAGAGAGCCAGCCCGGGAGCTGGTTCTGGTCGGCGACGTTCGTGACGAGGTAGCCGCCGTGGCCCTCGTTGTCGCCGTCGTACGGCACCCCGCACCCCTGGGCGGGCAGTGTCCCCACCATGTCGACGTCGGTGAAGCCGCCGTTCTGCAGCTTGTTCCACAGCAGGGCCCGCCAGCAGCCGGGCGATCCGGTGATCGAGTCGCCCAGGGGCATGATCCGCACCGTGGCCGCCTCGGCAGGCCGGACGACGAGCAGCCCGAGCACCACGAGCAGGGCCGCCATCGCCGCACTCATCCTCGACATCGTGTCCCTCTCCCGTGCCGTCCGGCGCGATGCTAGAGAGCGGCCCGCCACCGGCCCAGGGACGAGGCGCGGCAAAAGCCCTGACCAGGGGTGATGCATGTACGTTTCATCCGGTGAATGGCGGCGCACACGCGGGCGTCGCTTCCGGCTCGTCCGGTCTCCCCGGGCACAGTGGCCTCTGCCGTCCGCGGCCGGGGGACGGTGCCGTGTTCCACCGCCGGGCACGAGCGAATATGCTGCGTGGGATCAACTTTTCGCACGTCACCGAGAGGATCGGCCCCATGTACAAGGAGTTCCTCGGCGAGGTCGTGGTGTGGCTGATTCCCATCGTCATCCTCGTGGGCATCGCGCTGCTGGTGACCAGCCACGCCTGACGACGCACTGTGAGAGGCCGGGCCGCCGTGGAGGCCCGGCCTTTCCCTTTTCTCCAGGGCGTCAAACCTGTCTCTAACGACAAATCTGGCTTTAACCCGCATCTAGGACCACACGGGCATAAAAGCATCACTGACCTGCAAAGTTGATCAATACGAGTGGATCATGTGATACTGCCCGAAGTGACGCCAGAGAGGCCGAGAGGGCTCACGTGGCGAGGAACGCCGTAAGAGAGAGCGAGGGGAGATTGCCGGCTCTGCCGGCCGACTGTCCGGACCGCGACGAGTAAGTGATCCACGCCCGCGCCCTCACGAGCACGACCAGCGCGAGCTTGCGGGCGCCGCCAGCAGGTGGGAGACAAACCGCGATGTCTACCGATACCGGCTTTCGCTCAAGTGACGCCCCTCGATCCCTTCCCCTCTATCGCGCTCTGCCCCCTCTACTCCGCGATCCCGTGAACGCGCTTGCCGATTTCGGCAGGCAGGTCCGCGGTGACGTGGTGCGGATCAACCTGGGGCCGTTCCGTCCGTACCTCGTGAGCCATCCCGACCACGTGCAGCACGTTCTGCGCGGCAATTGGACGAACTACGTCCGCGACGGCATGTTCTGGAAACCCCTGGAGCGGGTGGCCGGGAACAGCATCATCAGCGACGGCCCCGGCTGGGAGTCCAGCAGGAAGATCCTGCAGCCGCTGTTCACCGCGAGGTACGTGAACTCGCTGGCCCAGGGCATGGTGCAGGCGATCGAGGAATGCCTTGACGAGCTGACGCCCCATGCCCTCGACGGGCGGCCGGTGGACATCGGCGAGGAACTGGCCCGTATGGCGAACCGCGCGGTCATCCATGTCCTGTTCGGTGACAAGATCCCGCTGAAGGACGCCGAGAAGCTCGCTCCCGCGTACGCGACCGCCGCGTCGTCCTTCACCTTCCGGCTGTTCATGCCCTTCATCCCCTACTCGGTGCCCGTTCCGGGCGACCGGGCCTTCGCGGGCGCGGTGAAGACGATCGACAGCGTGCTGCTGCCGCTGGTCCGGGAGGCACTGCGCAACCCGGGCGAGGGCGGCGACATCGTCTCCGCGCTCGCCCGTGCCCGCGGACCAGAGGGGGACGGATCGGGTGAGCGGCAGATGCGCGACGATCTCGCCAGCATCTACGGCGCGGCCGCGGAGACCACGGCGACGGCGCTGACCTGGCTCTGGCCGCTTCTCCACGCCCATCCGGACGTGACCGCGCGCCTGTACGACGAGGTGGACGAGGTCGTCGGGACGGGCCCCGTCGATCCGGAGCAGTTGCCGCGGCTGCGGTACATGAAAGCCGTGCTGCAGGAACTCCTGCGCCTGTACCCCTCGGGGTGGATGTTCCCGCGCATGGTGGTCGCTCCCGACGAGATCGGCGGCACCCGGGTCGAGGCCGGTTCGCAGATCCTGATCAGTCCGTACGTCACGCACCGGCTCGACGAGTTCTGGGATCGGCCGCTGGACTTCGATCCGGAGAGGTTCACCCAGGACACGGGGGAGCGCCGGCACCGCTACGCCTACTTCCCCTTCGGCGGTGGTCCGCACGTGTGTCTCGGGCTCCACCTGTTCTACGTGGAGGCGCCGCTCCTCCTCGCCTGCCTGCTGCGCAGGTTCAGGCCGGTCCTGCTGAACCCGGGGCCGTATACCGCCGTCCCGGCGGGCTCCGTCCGGCCGAAGGAGACGGTGGAGTTGCGCCTGCTCCCCCACGCCTAGACGTGCACGCCCGTGTGGGGCGGGACGCAGGAGAAGGGTTGTTCGCCGGAAAGGGTGTCATGTCGCCTATACAGATCGACGAGATCGAGACGACCGCGGATCAGGGCAGGACGGTCGGTCTCGCTCTGGCCTGTCAACGAGACCTGACGAATCAGGCGGCACGATATCCCGGGCTCTTTCCCGCCGACAGGTTCGGCCCGAGCCTGTTCGCCGGGCTCTGCCTGGCCAACGCCTTCGGCGCGCCGTGGTCCACGGCCGATCAGTTGCGTTTTCTGACCAGGGTGGCACTGTGGGTGTTCGCCGCCGACTGGCAGGTGGACGATGTCACGAGATCCCGCGCCGACCTGGACGATCTCCTGTCGAGCTGCCTGCGGACCGCGTCCGGCGACGACGGCATTCCGGCCACGCAGCTCGCCGAATTTCTCGCCGACATCGCGCGCGATCTGAATTCCGTACCCGAATTCTCCGGAATGCGCGCGATTTGGAGCGAAAGCCTTGCGCGTTTTCTCGTCGCGATGACGCGGGAATGGGAATGGCGCGCGTCGGCGTCCGAGGGGGGCCCTCTGCCCGGTGTTCCGGAATATCTCGGAAACGCCGACAGCACGGCCGCGTCTTTCGTCAACGTCTCCTACTGGATTTACAGCCGCGACATGCAGGCGATCGAGCACATCGGCGCGCTGACCACGGCCGGCGCGCTCGTGCAGCAGGTGCTCCGGCTGCTCAACGATCTCGCGTCGTATGAACGGGACCTGGTCTCGGGAGACCTCAACGTGCTGACCCTCGGCATCGGCCACGCGGAGGTGACCGAGTTGATCACCGGACTCGTCGCCCGATGCCGGGAACAGATCGAGCCTCTGAAGGGGCCCTGCCCGCGGGCCGCCGCCTATCTGGAGCGCCAGATCGGCTTCAGTGCGGGTTTCTACCGCCTTACCGACTACTGGAGCGGGCAGTGAGCGTGAACGACCTCGCCCTCGGCGCGCCGCCGCTGGACACCGGCGTCCTGGCCGGCGAACTCGTGTCCGGCCTCATGCTCCGCCCCTGGGGCGAGGTGTCCGCCTCGGTGTACGAGACGGGCCGGGTGGTCGCGCTCGCACCCTGGCTGACGGGACACGCGGAGCGGATCGACTACCTGCTCGCGCGGCAGCGGCCGGACGGCGCCTGGGGCGCCCCGGACGGCTACGCGCTCGTGCCGACCCTCAGCGCGGCCGAGGCCCTGCTCTCCCGGCTCCGGCACACCGGCGACACGTCGCTGGTGGAACCGGTGAAACGGGCGCTCCTCGCGCTGCCGCACGTCCTGGCGACGTCCGGCGGCCCCTCGCTGCCGGACACCCCCGCGGTCGAGCTCATCGTCCCCTCGCTGATCGCTCTCATCGAGGACCATCTGCGCGAGGCGCCGGACCTCGGGCTGCCCTCCGTACGCCTGACCGTGCCGCCGGGCATGGAGGCCGCCACACTCGCCCGGCTCAGGGGCGCGCTCAGGTCGGGCGCCGACGTACCGCAGAAGCTGCTGCACGCGCTCGAGGTCGCGGGGGAGGCGGCCTCGGACGCGCCGGGCCTGGTTCCCACGGCGATCGGCACGGTCGGGGCCTCTCCCGCGGCGGCCGCCGCCTGGCTGGGGGACAGGGCCGGGTGGAGCGACCGTTCCGCGCACCCCCGTCGTCCCCTGGTGCGCCGCCATCTGGAGGCGGTCGCACGTCGTTACGGCGGCCCGGTCCCGGTAGGCCTGCCCATCACGTTCTTCGAACGGAGCTGGGTCCTGAGCTGGCTGGCGCGCGCCGGTGTCCCCTTCGACGCGCCCCCGGAGATGGTCGCCGACCTCTTCGTGACGGTGGGGCAGGAAGGAACGGCGGCCGGGGCGGGGCTCCCGCCGGACGCGGACACCACCTCGGTCGTCCTGTACGCGCTGGCACTCCTGGGCGTGCGCCTGGAGCCGGAGAGCCTGCTGGCGTACGAGGCGGAGACGTGCTTCCACACCTGGCCGGGCGAGCAGGGCCTGTCGACCAGCGTCAACGCGCACGTGCTCGACGCGTTCGGGGCGTACGTCGAGCGCCACCCCGAGGCGGCCGGCCGCTACGAGGGACGCATGGTCAAGCTGGCCCGCCTGCTGCGCGACCACCAGAAGGCGGACGGAAGCTGGTCGGACCGCTGGCACGCCTCCCCCTACTACGCGACGGTGAGCTGCGCCCTCGCGCTGCACGAGTTCGGCGGCGCGGACTCGGCCGCCGCCGTGCGCCGGGCGGTGCGCTGGGTCCTCGGCACGCAGCGCGAGGACGGCTCCTGGGGGCGGTGGAGCGGCACGCGCGAGGAGACGGCGTACGCCCTGCAGATCCTCCTCATGACGGGCGCGGGCGACGACGAGCGGCGGGCGGACGCGGCGGCGCGCGGATACCTGTTCCTGACCCGATCGGCCGGCACGGAGGACCCGGCGCTGTGGCATGACAAGGACCTCTACCTCCCGGGGGCCGTCGTGCGTGCGGCGGTGGTGGCCTCCTGCCATATCGCGCAGCGCGACCCGGCGGTCATGGCGGCTATCCAGCGCAGTCACAATCCTGTGAGGAAGCAGTAAATAGGCCATTGTTCCATAAAATGGGACATGTAGCCCCGTATGGGCGCAGTGTCGCCTTGAATGCTTTTGACCCTATTGCTAAGGTTCCAGAGCGTCGCAGCGGAAAGACGCTCTCGCCCTTGAGGGGCGACCGGCACCAATCATCCTGAAGCTTCTTCAGGTTTTGCGCACTTCACAGGATGGACGGCCCATGCGCTTCCGCAATTCCAGAGTACGGACCAAGGTGACAGCTCTGCTGCTGTCGCTCGCGGCGCTGTGGGCGTTTGCGGCATGGGTGACCCTGCGGGAAGGCGTCAACCTCCTGTGGGTGAGCACGCTGGACAACGCCGTCGTCCAGCCCAGTGAGCCGTTGCTCGTGGAACTGCAGAAGGAGCGCCGGCTCACGCTCGTGCGCCTCGGCAATCCCGCACAGGTGCCGCGGGCCGACCTGCAGGCGCAGCGCGGCCGCAGCGACGCGGCCGTCAAGAACTTCAAGGAGATGTCGTCGGGCGACAACGTCCGCCTGGCGGCGACGCCCGTCCTCGAGACGCGCCTCGACGAGACCAGGCGGCGCCTGGCCGCGCTCGAAGGCGCGCGCAAGCAGATCGACGCCGGTCAGATCGACCGCGACCGGGCGGCGCGGGCGTTCACCGACGTGACCGACGCCATCTACGGCCTGTACGTCTCCCTCG
Organism: Microbispora bryophytorum; assembly: GCF_043197435.1. Classification (NCBI taxonomy): domain Bacteria; kingdom Bacillati; phylum Actinomycetota; class Actinomycetes; order Streptosporangiales; family Streptosporangiaceae; genus Microbispora; species Microbispora bryophytorum. The sequence goes on from NZ_JBICTF010000012.1 coordinate 97,155, forward strand.
CCACGCTGGACGACGAGGCGGTCGCGAAGGACGCCCGCACCCTGGTCGAGCTGACCCGCGCCCGGGAGATATTCGCGCAGGAGGACGCGCTCCTGGCGGGGGCCCTCGCGGCAGGACGGCTGACCGACGCGGACCGGGCTCGTTTCGCCCAGCTTGTCGGCGCCCAGCGCTACCTCACGGACCAGGCGGCGGGCGAACTGCCCTCGGCGGATCGAAGCGCCTTCCAGCGGATGGCCGACGGGCCGGCCTTCGTCCGCCTGCGCGTGATGGAAGAGCAGGTCATGCGCGCCGGGCGCCTGAGCCCCACACTCCCGGTGTCCCAGGACCAGTGGCGCAGCGCCGTGGACACCGTTCTCTCCCAGCGGCAGGACGCCGTGGAGAAGGCCGGCGTCGGCCTGGTCGACCGGGCCGCGTCGGTGGCCGTCGGAGCCATCGTCCGTCTGGCGCTGGCCGGCGGCCTCGGCCTGGTGGCGGTCATCGCGTCGATCGTCCTGTCGGTCACCACGGCCCGGGCCCTGGTGCGTCAGCTGGAGAAGCTGCGCGAGGCCGCGCTCGAACTGGCCAACGAGCGGCTGCCCGGAGTGGTCGCCCGCCTCGCCCAGGGCGAGAAGGTCGACGTCAAGGCCGAGGCGCCGCCGCTCGACTTCGGCCCCGACGTCATCGGACAGGTGGGCGCGGCGTTCAACACCGTGCAGGAGACCGCCATCCGCACCGCCGTCGAGGAGGCCCAGCTCCGGCAGAGCATCCGCGACATCCTGCTCAGCCTCGCCCGGCGTACGCAGTCGCTGGTGCACCGCCAGCTCACGCTGCTCGACGTGATGGAGCGGCGCGAGTCGGACCCGGCGGAGCTGAAGGACCTGTTCCGCATCGACCACCTCGCGACCCGCATGCGGCGCAACGCCGAGAACCTCATCGTCCTGTCGGGGGCGTCCCCCGCCCGCGCCTGGCGGCGCTCGGTGCCGATGGTCGACGTCGTACGCGGCGCGCTGGCCGAGGTCGAGGACTACACCCGCGTCACCGTGATGCCGATGGGGGAGACCGCGCTCATCGGACGCGCGGTGGGCGACCTCATCCACCTGCTCGCCGAGCTGATCGAGAACGCGGTGTCGTTCTCCCCGCCGTACACGATGGTGCAGGTGGGCGGCCAGGTGGTGGCCAGCGGCTACGCGATCGAGATCGAGGACCGCGGCCTCGGGATGAGCGCCGAGGACCTGGAGGCGACCAACCAGCGGATCGCCGACCCGCCCGAGTTCAACCTGTCGAGCACCGCCCGGCTGGGCCTGTACGTCGTCAGCCGTCTGGCCGAGCGCCACGGGATCAGGGTGTCGCTCAAGGCGTCGCCGTACGGCGGCACGACCGCGGTCGTGCTGCTGCCGCGCGACCTCGTCATCGAGGGCGGGGAGGCCCTGCCCGAGGAGGAGACCGGTTCCGGGCTCCCGCGGCGGGAGCCCGGGTCCCGGAGGATCGCGCTGGTCGGTGCGCCCGATGCGGCCCCCGAACCAGCTCAGGAGGTGGTTCCTGTGCCGAGGGCTCCCGAGCCGCCCAGGCCTGTGCAGAGCGCCCCACCGCCCGGCGGCGCCGATCCGGACGGTTCCGCGTCGTCGGCCGGGTTCACCCCGTCGGGCCTGCCCTTCCGGGTGCCGCAGGCCAATCTCGCCCCCGCGCTCGCCGAGGAGTCGACGAACGGGGACGAGGCGGAGGACCAGGAGGATCGCTCGCCGGACGACATCCGCAAGATCATGGGCTCGTTCCAGTCGGGGACGAGGCGTGGCAGATCCGAGGCGGCGAAGCTGCTGAGTGACGAGGAGGACAACCTGTGACGCAGAAGACCGGTGCCTCCGCGGACCTCGCATGGCTGCTCGACGACCTCGTCGCACGGATTCGTGAGGTCGAGCACGGCATCGTGCTGTCCACCGACGGCCTGCTGCTGGCCGGCTCGCAGGGACTTCTCGTGGAGGACGCCGAGCACCTGTCCGCCGTCGCCTCCGGCCTGCAGAGCCTGGCGCGCGGAGTCGGCGAACGCTTCCAGGGCGGGTCCGTACGGCAGACCATCGTGGAGATGAAGTCGGCCTACCTGCTCGTGACCGTGGCGGGCCAGGGCGCCTGCCTGGCCGTCCTCTGCTCGGGAGACGCCGACGTCGGCCTGGTGGCCTACGAGATGGCCATGCTCGTCGTGCGCGTCGGGCAGTACCTGACCTCGCCCGCCCGGACCACGATCGACCGGGCCACCGGGAGAGAGGTCCGCCTGTGAACACCGAGTGGAACCCGGACGAGGAGCGCTTACTCGACGCGCCGACCATCCGGCCGTACGTGATCGCGCGCGGCCGTACGGAGGCGCAGGATCGCTTCGACCTCATCTCGCTCGCGGTGACCGTCCGGCCCACCACGGGAGCCGAGATCGGGCTGGACCCCGAGCATCAGGCGATCGTGCGGCTGTGCCGCAGGCCGCTGTCGGTCGCGGAGATCGCGGCCCATCTGGAGCTGCCGGCCGGGATCGTCCGGGTCCTCCTGGGCGACCTGTTCGACCGGGGTTTCGTGGCCGTGCAGCAGCCCCAACCGGAGATGAACGTGCTCGACGAGCGGATGTACAAGGCGGTGCTCGATGGCCTTCGCGCGCTCTGACTCCGGGAAGAACCCGCCGAAGATGCCCACGGCGATCAAGTTGCTGATCGCCGGAGGCTTCGGAGTGGGCAAGACCACGATGGTCGGCGCGGTGTCGGAGATCCGGCCGCTGCGCACGGAGGAGACGCTGACCGACCGCAGCGTCGGCGTCGACGATCTGTCCGGCGTCGAGGCGAAGGCGACCACCACGGTCGCCATGGACTTCGGCCGCATCAGCATCGGGCAGGACTTCGTCCTCTACCTCTTCGGCACCCCCGGCCAGGAGCGGTTCTGGTTCGTCTGGGACGAGCTCGCCCGGGGCGCGCTCGGCGCGGTCGTGCTGGCCGACACCCGCAGGCTCGCCGACTGCTTCCCCTCCGTCGACTACTTCGAGCGGCGGGGCACGCCCTTCGTCGTCGCGGTCAACTGCTTCGAGGGCGCCCCGGTCTTCGACCTGGACGAGGTCAAGCTCGCGCTCAACCTCGGCCCGGACGTCCCGATCATGCTGTGCGACGCGCGCAGGCGGGAGTCGGGCAAGGAAGTCCTGATCGAGCTCGTCAAGCACGCGTACGGCAAGCGCCCGACCGCCGCCGCCCACTGACGCTTTCACTGGCTCCTCACCCGGGAGTGTCCGGGTTTCTTGGCGTATGCGCGTTTTATGGCGCTATGCGCGATTTACGTTTCGCGGCAGGGTGGGCTTTGCGTACCTCGCTCCTCGCGCAGCCCGCGCCCGAGTAGGCGCCCCTTTTATTTTCGGATGACCGTTAATGCCGCCTGATTACTCCTGATCAATCCTTTTTGGGCGTAGTGGACCGGCCGCACTTTCCTTTGCCGCCGAGCGCGCGTAACAGGTGCACAACAGCCGTTGATATGAACCTAACCCCCCTGTAACGTCTGCCCCATCGCGAAACTATCGGACAAGTTCCGAAAGTTTCGGTCGGAATCCAGAAGGGAAACCACCGTGAAGTTGAGTCGGCGAGGTGCGGCGCTCTTAGCGGCGTCGGCACTGGTCCTCGGGGGATGTGGTAGTACCGGGAACGACGCCGGCGAGAGCAAGAGCTCAGCCGGCGGCAAGGTGACCGTCGAGTTCTGGAATATCTGGACCACCGACCCCCTGAAGAGCTACGGCGTTCAGGCGATCAAGGATTTCCAGGCGGCGCACCCGAATATCACGATCAAGAGCGTTCCCTACGAGAATGAGGCGTTCAAGGCGAAGCTGACGACGCTCACCCAGTCCGGCAAGGCGCCCGACATCTTCCAGACCTGGGGTGGTGGCGTGCTCGCCCAGCAGGTGGACGCGGGCCTGGTCAAGGACCTCACCGCCGACGCCGGCCCCTGGCTCGGCACCTTTACGGACGCCGCGCTGTCGGCGTACAAGGTCGGTGACAAGCAGTACGCCATTCCGGACGACATCGGCATGGTGGGCTTCTGGTACAACAAGGCGCTGTTCAAGAAGGCCGGAATCACCGAGGCCCCGGGCACCTGGTCGCAGCTCATCGACGACGTCAAGAAGCTCAAGGCGGCCGGCGTCACCCCGATAGCCCTCGGCGGAAAGGACAAGTGGCCGGGCCACTACTACTGGGCCTACCTCGCCATGCGGATCGGCGGCCTCGACGCCCTCAAGCAGGCCGGTGACAGCAAGGACTTCACGGGTCCGGCCTTCGTCCAGGCGGGGCAGAAGCTCAAGGAACTGGCCGATCTCCAGCCGTTCCAGAAGGGCTACCTCGGCGCGACGTACGGCGACCCGGGCGGCCAGGCCGCGACGATGGGCGACGGCAAGGCGGCCATGGAACTGATGGGCCAGTGGGCGCCCGCGGTCCAGAACGACGCCGGCAAGGGCCTCGGCGACGACCTCGGCTTCTTCCCCTTCCCGGCAGTCGACGGCGGCCAGGGCGCGGTCACCGACGCCTTCGGCGGCGGCGGCGGCTACGCGATCGGGGCCGACGCCCCCGCGGAGGCTCTCGAGTTCCTGAAGTTCCTCACCGACAGCGCCGAGCACCGCAAGGCCGTCGCGACCGGTGGCCTGCTTCCGGTGCTGAAGGGCGAGGAGGACGCGGTCACCGACCCGAACCTGAGCGTGGTCGCCAAGAACCTCGCCGGGGCCTCCGGGTTCCAGCTCTACCTCGACCAGGCGTTCCCGCCGGCCGTCGGCCAGGAGGTCAACGACTCCGTGGCCGAGCTGATCGGGGGGACCAAGACGCCCGAGCAGGTGGCGCAGGCCATCACGGAAACCGCGAAGTCGGAGTAACTGTCGCGTGAAGACGACGAGACCCCGGAGCCTCAGGCTCCGGGGGTTCACCACGATCCTTCTGTTCCTGCTTCCCGCGCTCGTGCTCTTCTTCGGGCTCGTCGTGGCGCCGATCCTGCTCGCCTTCTACGCGAGCGTGTTCAAGTGGAACGGCATGCGCGGGCTGCCGACCGACTTCATCGGCATGGCGAACTTCACCCGCCTGCTGGCGGACGAGGTCTTCCTGGGCGACCTGTGGCACGGCGCGCTGCTGATCATCTTGTCGGTGGTGATACAGCTGCCCCTCTCGCTGGGCATCGCCATGCTGCTCAACCAGAGGATCTACGGCCGGGCGTTCTTCCGCCTGCTGTTCTTCGCCCCGTACATGCTGTCCGAGGCGATCACCGCGGTCCTGTTCATGATGATCCTTTCGCCCACGGACGGCCTGGCCAACTACATTCTCGGCTGGTTCGGGATCGACCAGCTCGACTGGTTCGCCGACCCGTCGACGGTCATGATGTCGGTGTTCATCGTCATGACGTGGAAGTACTTCGGCTTCCACATGATCTTGTACATCGCCGGGCGCCAGGGAATCCCGAAGGAGCTCACCGAGGCCGCCCAGATCGACGGCGCGACAGGGTGGAACGTCTTCCGCTACGTCACGCTGCCGCTGCTCGGACCCACGATCCGCATCAGTGTGTTCCTGTCGGTCATCGGTGCGATCCAGCTGTTCGATCTGATCTGGATCATCACCGGCGGAGGCCCCTCGCACTCCTCCGAGACCATGGCCGTCACGATGTTCCAGTTCGGCTTCAAACGTTTCCAGGTCGGCTACGCGAGCGCGATCAGCGTGGTGATGTTCCTCATCAGCCTCGTGTTCGCGGTCCTCTACCAGCGATACGTCATGCGCCGTGATCTCGAAGGAGCCTCCACCGTGCTGCGAGACCAGCGATGAGCGCCAACCGCCACAAGCAGTCCCCGACGTCCGGCGGTCCGCTGCGCAGCCTGTCCCTGCACGCGATCGTCGTGGTCACGGCGTTGTTCGTCGGTGTCCCGCTGCTCTACGGTGTGCTGGGCGGTTTCAAGACCACCCGGCAGCTCTCGAGCAACCCGATCGGCCTGCCCTCCCCCTGGGTGCCGGAGAACTACGCGAGCATCCTCGCCTCGGGGTCGTTCTGGCGCATGCTCTGGAACAGCACCTACATCGCGGTGCTGACCACCGTCGTCGTCGTCGCGGTGTCCGCGCTGGCGGCCTACGTGTTCGCGCGCTTCGCCTTCCGGGGGCGTGAGGCGCTGTTCACGATGTTCGCCGCCGGGCTCATGTTCCCGTTCGCGGTGGCGATCCTGCCGCTGTTCGTGCTGCTGCGGATGTTCGGGCTGCTCGACAACCCGCTCGGCGTGATCCTCCCGCAGGCGGCCTTCGGCATGCCGATGACGATCATCATCCTGCGCGGCTTCTTCCGGGCCATCCCGGGGGAGATCGAGGAGGCGGCGATCCTCGACGGGTGCTCGTCGTTCGGCTTCTTCTGGCGGATCCTGCTGCCGATGGCCCGGCCCGCGGTCGCCACGGTCTCCGTTCTGGCCGTCGTGAACAGCTGGAACCAGTTCATGCTGCCGCTCGTGGTGTTCAGCGACGACAGTCTCTTCACCATCCCGCTGGGCGTCCAGCAGTTCCAGGGGCAGTATGCGACGGACGTCGCACGGGTCATGGCCTACATCGTGGTCGCGATGCTGCCCGCCCTCGGCTTCTACGCCGTGGCCGAGCGTCAGCTCGTCAGCGGCCTGACCGCGGGGGCCATCAAGGGCTGATCGGCCTGCACCGCCGTACGGCCCCCCGGCAACGGCAGGACGGGCGCGCCCCAAGGTGATCGGAACGAAAGGCCGGCGGCCTCCGTCCCCGGCCAGGGGGACACCGGGGACGGGGGCAGCACGGATTCGCCGCGTCCGGCGAGGGCCGGCCGGCGCGTCCGGGGCCTTCCGGCCCGGGACGTCACACCCTGCGGAGGTAGCGGGCGGAGGCCCATCCGGGAATGCCGCCGGCGCTGTCCACGGCCACCCAGCCGTGGGTGGCGTCGCAGGCTCCGGCGATGTTCCCGCCGGCCGGTCGCAGCGTGCCGACGCGAGCATGGCGGATGCCGGCGCCCTCGCGGACGTTGAGGAAGCTGCCCTTGCGCACGTGCCGGAGGCGGTAGGCGCACGAGAGCGAGGGCCGTCCGCTCAGGTCGATCCTGTGGAGGTAGCGGGCGGCGGCGAAACCCGAGGTCCCGGCGGCGGTCTTCACCGCGATCCATCCGTTGGCGGCGGTGCAGGCGCCGGAGAAGCCTCCGTCGGCCGGTCGCAGCGTGGCGACGCGGGCGTGGCGGACGCCCGCGCTCTCCCGCACGTTGAGGAAGCCCCCCTTGTGCACGCCCCGGAGCCGGTAGGAGCACACGAGACCGGGCCCCTGCCTGGCCTCGTGCACGACCTGCCCGTAAGGTCCCGACGCGATGGGGTCACCGGGGCCGGGTGGCCGGACCGTCGCGACTCCGGAGGCGGGATGCCCCCGGAGTCCCGAGGCCGGCTCGGCCGCGACCCCCGGGGTGAGGCGCCCCCCGGTGCCGGATCCGGCCTGCCCGGCGAGGGCCGGCGCGGGATGGCCTGCGACGATCCACCCCGTGACGGCCCACGCCGCCAGCGCGGGAACCATCCTCTTCGCCGTGCTCTTCGCCGCGCTCTTCGCCCCGCTCTTCGCCACTGTCACGATCTCTCCCCTCGGTCGGCATCGCCACGCCCGGCCGGGGGGATCCGGGCCAGTGGTGCTCACCCGAAGTTCTGATCTGATTACCGAGCGTTTACACCTCGGTTGAATTCCCGCCTGGTTTTTTTACTCGACACACCGGGGGAAAAGGGTGATTCCCTCACCCGCTGTGCGCGCCGTGGAAGGGCGTGGTCACTCCCTCGTACGCCAGGTGCAGCATCATTCCCAGGTCGGCGTGGCTGAGGTTGTGGCAGTGGTTCATCCACAGCCCCGGGTTGGCGGCGCGGAAGGCCACCTCCCACACCTGGCCGGGCTGTACGTCGAAGGTGTCGAGCCACAGCGGGCTGCCCGTGACGGAGCGGCCGTCACGCGAGAGCACGAGCACCCGATGACCGTGAAGGTGCCAGGGGTGGGTCTCCCGGCCGCGGTTGACCACGGTGAGCCGGACCAGGTCGCCCTCCCTGACCACTTCGGTGGGGATGTCGGGGAAGGCGGCGCCGTTCACTGTGTGCGCGTACGCCGGCCGGCCGTTCGTCAGCGCGAACCCCCTGTCGAGGACGAGCGTGAAGTTCCGGTCGAAGCGGCTTCGCGAGGTGAACGGCGTGGGGGCGGGAGCGCCGTACCGCGTCAGGTCGAGCTCCGGCCAGCCCGCCGTCTGGCCGCCGGCGGCGGGAACGGCGCCGGAATCGACAGCGGAATCGGCGGTCGCGCTCGCGGTCGCGCCCTTTGCGGCGGCGGCGGCGTCGCCGGGCGGTCCACTCTCCGGGGTGATGCGTACGGAGTCGGTGCGGTCGTCGACGCGCAGGAGCACGGGATCCGACGGCATCGTGAACGCCAGGTCGTACCGGCCGCCCGCCGCGAGTCGCAGACCGACGCGGCCGAGCGTGCCCGGCCCGTTCAGGTCCGTCCCGTCCACCGCCACCAGCCGGTAGGGCGTGCCCGCCAGCGTGAACCGATGCGGCGTGTTGTCGGTGTTGATCAGGCGCAGCCGTACGGGCGTGCCGGGCGCGGCCTGCCGGACCAGGGGTTGGTCGCGGTCGCCCGTCACCGTCACGCCGCCGAGAGTGTGCACGGGCAGCGTGAGGTCCAGGCCCTCGGCCGCGGTCCCCTTCGGCGTCACGACGAGCGTTCCGTAGAGCCCCATGCGGACGCCGAGGTCGGACACCTCGTGGGTGTGATACCAGTACGTTCCGACCTGGGCGGCCACGAACCGGTAGACGAACTCCCCGCCGGGCGGCACGGCCTCCTGGGTGAGGCCGGGCACGCCGTCCTCTCCCGAGGGCACGTCGTAGCCGTGCCAGTGCAGCGTCACCCCGGACGTGATGTCCGCGTTGCGCAGCCGGACCTCGACGAGGTCGCCCTGAACGGCGGTGAGCGGCGGCCCGGGGACCTGGCCGTTGAAGGTCCACGCCGGCACCTTCCGCCCCGAGGACAGCGTGACGGTCGCCGTACGGGCCGTCAGCTCGAACCGGCGCACGGCGCCGCCCGGCGGCGGCGCGGTCGGGCCGCGCAGGTCGGTCACCGGCCGGGTCTCCGCTCCCATGAGGGAGGCGGATCCTTCCGAGGCGGAGTGATGCTCGTGGGAGCCGGAGCCGGAGCCGGAGCCGGAGCCGGAGCCGGAGCCGGTGGCGGCCATCGCGGCGGTCCCTCCGGTGGCGGAGCCCTCCGCCGTGGTCTCCCCGCTGGGAACGAAGACGAGGGTGCCTCCGAGCACGGCCGCCACGGCGGTGACCGCCGTCGCCGTCCGCAGCCCGGGGACGTGCGTGCTCATCGCTCTCCAGGTCCCCAGGACGGCCCCCGCGGCCACGGCCAGGAGAAGGAGAGCGGTGCCCGGATCCGCCGGGTATCCGATCAGGAAGGTCTGCACGATCCCGGCCGTCGCGGCGTACCCGGCGCCGAGCAGCGGGACCGCGACCGCGGGAGCCTTGACGGCTTCCCGCGAAGCCGCGTCCGCTCGCCGGGCGGCGCGAAGCAGGCGCGGTCCGGCGAGTGCGGTGGCCGCGGCGCCCGCCGCGACGAGAAGCGGCAGGGCGACGGTGATCTTCTCCTGCACGAACCACCAGCCGGCCCCGGCCAGCGCGAGGACGGACCAGACCCGGGCCAGCGACGCGACCAGGGCCACCGCGAACAGGGCCGCGGCCGTTCTCGGACGGCGGGCCGCGGCGGCCACGCCCGCGCTCATCCACGCCGCCGCGGTCAGGACCGAGACGAGCAGGTCGAGCGCCATGAGCCGGTCGGTCGTCATGACGCGGGAACCGGACGGCCCTCCGCGGCGTCCTCCGACGGTGCGGGACCGGCCGACACGAGCCGCCGCGCATTGCGGAACACCATGCCGCAGACGCCCATGATCGCCATGCCGTTGATGGCGTGCAGGCCGAGGATCACCAGGGACAGCGGCGTCGTGTTGCCGGTGCTGTCGTCGAACAGGCCGCCGAGCGCGACGATCAGCGCCTGCACGATGATCAGCCCGAGGGGCAGGACGGTCAGCCCGATCTGGCGTCCCGGCGCCCTGGCGGCCGCCGCGGCGGCGGTGGCCACCAGCGACAGCACCGGGATGATCATCATGCCGTTCATGCTGTGCAGGGCGAACGAGGAGTCGTCCTGGGGTTTGTCGAACGCGCCGACGGCCGCGAGGTACATCTGCACCACGGTGGCGGCGAGCAGCAGTCCCGCTAAAGCGGCGTATACCTTGCGCACGCTCTTGTTCCCTTCGGTCAGCGGATTGGGGTTCACGGGGATCGTGTCCCACGTGGCCGGCGGTGTCGTCCCTCGTCGAGAGACCCGTCGGCTACCGCTGGGGGAGTACGCGGGGCCGGTTCCGTCCGCCCCCTGGCGGTATCTCGATGGTGCCGCGGGGCGCCGCCGGCGTCGTCGCACGCGGGAAGGCTCCCGGTCCTACCGCCGCGGGATCAGCGTCGTACGCCGCTACGACCGGGGGAGTACGGTCACCGCGGCCGGTTCGCGACGACGGCCGGGCGGTGGCCGCCAAGCAGCTGTTCGGCCTGCTCGACCACGTCGTCGACCGGAACCTCGGCCACCCACGACTCGTCATGCGGGCACCGCCCCACCCGGAGATCGTGTCCGCTGACGCCGCAGACCGGGCACCGGGCGGTCCAGGAGACCAGCGGCCGGTGGAGAGCGCGGGTGAGGGGCCCGGCATTGATGAGGTTGCCACACCAGAAGATGCCGACGGTGGCCGTGCCGATCGCCGCGGCGAGGTGCCGGGGGCCGGTGTCGTTGGAGATGACCAGGTCGCACCGCTCGTACAGCGCGGCGAGGCCGCCGATGCCGAGCGTGCCGATCGCCGTGGCGGCGGGCCGCCGCATCGCCGCCGCGACCTCTTCGACCACCTCCCGCTCCTTCTCGACGCCGGTGATCACGATCGGGCGGCCGAGCCGGTCGGCCGCCTCCGCGAAGGCGCGCGCCGGCCAGCGCCGCCGGGGGTCGCTCGCCCCCGGATGCAGCGCGACCAGGCCGGGCGGCGGCTCGCCGTACACGCGGGCGAGCTCGGCGCGGTCGGCGTCGGTCACGGCGATGCTCGGTTCGTACGCCTCGGCCGTCCCGCCGACCAGCGCGGCGACCTCCAGGTAGCGCAGCGTCTCGTGCTGGTAGTAGACGTACGGCACCCACCGGTCGAGCCGTTCGGCGTCCGGTGTGCACAGACCGGCCGTCACCCGGGCGCCGATCGCCCTGACGAAGGGATTGGAGTTGCGCCCGCCGCCGTGGATCTGCACCGCGAGGTCGAACCGGTGCTCGCGCAGCTCCTCGAACAGGCTCTCCGGAGCCCGGTGGCCGCCGTCCGCCGACGACACCCCGGAGATCGGCGGCAGGGCGACGACGTCGTCGACCGGTCCCGGCCTGCCGTCCAGGAACCGGGCGTGCCAGGGGGTGCCGAGGAGGGTCAGCCGGGCCCGCGGATAGGCCCGGCGGAGCGCCTCCAGGGCGGGCATCGCGAGGACCAGGTCGCCCAGGGCGTTGGCCCGCAGCACCGCGATGCGGCGCACGCCCTCGATCAGCGCGCCCATGCCGTCTCGAACACGTAGTCGTAGCACTCGGCCCTGCGGTCGGTGACTGTCGTGGGCAGCTCCAGGTGGTAGGCCCGGCTCGGCAGCAGTCCCGCCCCGCCGTACCTCTCCATGACGCGCAGCTGCGCCACGACGTCCTCACCGGCGTGCCCGGGCGGCACCGACCGCCAGAAGCCGAAGCCACCGCACTCCAGCAGCCGTTCCCGGTCGTACAGCACGCAGCCGCCGATCCAGGCCACCTTGTACGGCCGCCACTCCCGGGGACCCGGCGAGCCGAGGTGCTCGCGGGCGAGATGCAGCGGGTTGGAGGCGTTGTGGAGGGTGTGGCGCCGCCAGGCCGGCGACTCCCGGCGCACCCGCTCGGGCCGCACGCCGTCCGGCCACTCCTCGTACGGCGCGAGCTCGGCGGGGCGTACGTCGTCGCGGTAGGACAGGCCGTGCAGGGCGTAGCCGGCGAAGCCGCAGCGCAGCTCGCCGATCGCGGACAGCAGGACCTCGATCGCCTCCGGCTCCAGCCACACGTCGTCGTCCAGGTAGAGCGCCAGCCGCCGCGCGGCATGGCCGAGCAGGAACGCGCGTTGCTCGGCCATGCCGCGCGGGGGCAGGTGGCGGTGGACGGCCGCCGGCCTGTCGCGGTGGTCGAGAATCCGCAGTTGCGCCGCCACCAGCGGGTCGTCGGCGACCGGTTCGTGCGACTGGTCCGAGATCACGACGCGGAACCCGGACACGGTCTGCGCCGCGAGGCCCGCCAACGTGACGGCCAGCGCGCCCGTGCGGTCCTTGGTGGGCACGAGAACGTCCAGGTCAGACGGGGCGAACATGCGCGCCTGATACCCCTGAGGTGGCACGGCAAACGGAGCCCGTCCGCCGCTCACGCCCGCCGTGTCCTTCCCCTCCGCCCGCGTCTCGGGTCGTGCTTCTCCGCGCGCGTCTCGGGTCGTGCCCGGCCACGGCCGGCGCCAGGGTGAAGACGTCGGGGACGAGAGGAGAGGGGAGGCGAGGTCAGGAGAGGCGTCTGGCGCCGGGGAATCTGATGCGCCGGCGGCCGGCGCAGCCCTGTGATCGGCGGTCGTCCGCGGCCTCTGTCCGCCCGTTGACGTGCGCGGGGCCGTGCGCGTCCGCGCAGTGGGGCTCTGCCGCCCCGGCCGCCGCCGCGCCGATCGCGAGAAGCTCGGGTGGGGCGTGGTCGACCTGCAGCGTGGTGTGGGCGATGCCGTACTCGTCGTGGACCATCCGCTGCGCCGCCTGCCGTACGGCGTGGCAGTCCGCGCCCGGGGCGACCAGGATGTGCGCCGACATGGCGGGATAGCCGCTGGTGACCTCCCAGATGTGCAGGTCGTGCACCTCGACCACGTGTTCCAGAGCGGCGGCCTTCCGGCCGATCTCGGCGGGGTTCATCCCGGCGGGGGCCGCCTCCATGAAGACCCGGCCGGACTCGCGCACCAGGTCCCATCCGGCCTTGAGCATCAGGGCGGCCACGACCAGCGCGGCCAGGGCGTCGGCCCGGCCCCAGCCGGTCAGCCAGATCACCGCGCCGGCGACCGTGGTGGCGATGAAGGCGAACAGGTCGTTGAGGATGTGCTGGAAGGCGCCCTCGATGTTCAGGCTGCCGCGGTTGGCCCTGCTCAGCAGCCAGGTCGCGGCCAGGTTCACCGCGATTCCGGCGATGCCGGTCGCGACGACGTACGCGCCTTCGACCTCGGGGGGCTCGATCAGCCGGCGTATGCCCTCGTAGACGAAGTAGACGCTGAGCAGCAGCAGCGTGATGCCGTTGATCTGGGCGCTGATGATCTCGGCGCGTTTCAGGCCGTAGGTGAAGCCGCCCTGCGGCGGACGGGCGGCGATCCGCATGGCGATGATCGCGAAGGCGATGGCGATGGCGTCGGTGAGCATGTGCCCGGCGTCGGAGACCAGGGCGAGGGAGTGCGCGATGACGCCGATGACGACCTCGACCGCCATGAAGCCGAGGATGAGCGCCAGCGCGCCGGTCAGCAGACGCCGATCGGCCTCGGCGCTGACCGCATGCCCGTGCCCATGTCCATGTCCGCGTCCGTGCCCGTGACCGCGCGCGCCCCCATGCCCGCCCCCACGCCCGCGCTCGCGGTCGTTATCCGTCCCTGTGCGATGCCCGTGCCCGTGCTCGCGGTCGTCACCCGTCCCGGTGCGGTGCCCGTGCTCCTTGCCGGTCTCACCCATCGCTCCGGTCCTTCTCCTCATGTCCGATGTGTGTGATCGCCAGGTCGAACAGCAGTCGCACGTGCGAGTCCGCGAGGCGGTAGTAGGCCATCCTTCCCGCGCGCCGCACCTTCACCACGTTGTGGGCGCGGAGCAGGCGCAGGGCGTGGGACGCGGCCGACATGCGGTGACCGGTCGCCGCCGCGAGATCGCACACGCACATCTCGCCGCCCTCCAGCAGCGCCGCGATCAGCCGCAGCCGCCCGGGGTCGGCCAGGAGGCCGAAGACCTGCGCCAGGTCCTCCACCGTCTCCTGGGCCGGCATGGCCCCCCTGACGGTCTCCACCCGGTGCGCGTCCACCACGGGGAGCGTGCAGGAGTCGGCCGTCACGAGATCCACAACACTTGAACGATCGTTCACGTGTGTGAGTGTAGGTCGCGGGCGGCTCATGTCAACGCGTTCCCGCTCCCTTTTGCCGAACCCGCCTCAGGGATCGGAGTCTCAGGGGTGCGGGCCGACCCGCCTCGGATCCTCTGACCGCAGCAGTCATTGGGTCTTTACTGTTAGGAAACTTTCTTTTACATTTGCGCCACCCCCCCAGCAGTGAGGAGCACACATGCGAAGAACGCTGACCTTCCTCGCGACGGCGATCATCGGCATCGGCGCCACCCTCTTCATCGCCTCACCGGCTCAGGCGCACGGGTACATCTCGTCGCCCGCGAGTCGCCAGGCGATGTGCGCCCAGGGCCGCGTCCCCAATTGCGGCGACATCGTCTACGAGCCGCAGAGCGTGGAAGGACCGAAAGGTCTGCGCAGTTGTAGCGGGGGCAACGCCCGCTTCGCCCAGCTCGACGACGAGAGCAAGCCCTGGCCGGCCACCAGCGTCGGCAACACCGTCACCTTCACGTGGTCGCTGACCGCCCGCCACTCGACCAGCACGTGGGAGTACTACATCGGAGGCACCCGGATAGCCGTCTTCGACGATCACGGGGCGCAGCCGCCCGCCACCGTCAGCCACAGCGTGAGCCTGGGTGGACGGACGGGCCGGCAGAAGGTGCTGGCGATCTGGAATGTGGCCGACACCGCCAACGCGTTCTATGCCTGCGTCGACCTCCAGGTCGGCGGGGGCGGGACGCCCAGCCCGACGCCCACTCCCAGCCCCAGGCCCACTCCCAGCCCGACGCCGACGCGAACCCCGAGCCCGTCTCCCACGCCGACGCGAACCCCCACGCCCACTCCGACCGTCCCCGGTGGCACCTGGGCCGCCGGCACGGCGTACAAGGCGGGCGACCGGGTCACCTACGGCGGGGCGACGTATCGGTGCATCCAGGCCCACACGGCGCTAGTGGGCTGGGAGCCGCCGAACGTCCCCGCGCTGTGGCAGAAGGTCTGAGTCAGACCGGTCCGGGAGGGTCCGGGGTGCCGGCGGTCAGGCGAGGTGGACGTGCACCTCGGCGCCCTCCATGAAGGCCCGCGAATACGGGCACTCCCCGTGGGCCTGCTCAACCAGCCTGCGAGCCGCCGCGGGCTCGACCCCCGGCAGACGTACGGTCAGGTCGGTGGCGATCGTGTAGTCATCGGCGGTGCCGCGTTTGCGCAGCGTGACGGCCGTCTCCACGGTGGCGTCGCAGGTGCGGACGCCCTGCCGCCCGGCGACCAGCGTGAGCGAGTTGTGGAAGCAGGAGGCGTACGCCGCGGCGAGCAGTTGTTCGGGGTTGGTCGCCCCGCCGGGGCCGCCGAGTTCCCCCGGCGCCTTGACACGGACGTCGAGCATGCCGTCGTCCGACGCCACCTTGCCGAGCGCGGACGAGGCCCGGGCCGTATAGAGGTCGTCATACGGTCCGCCGCCGCGCTCAAGCCGTGCGGGCCGTGCGGGCCGCTCGTGTCGTTCGGGTCGCTCGTGTCGTTCGGGCCGCTCAAGCCGTTCGGGCCGCTCGGGCCGTTCGGCGGGGCGGCCCTCGGGCATCCGCCCGGTGAGCTCCGCTTCGACGCCCGGCCCCGAGTAGTCGGGCCCGGGCGCCCGGTCGCTCGGGAGGTGGGTGAATCGCCGTCTTTCCTCGCCCATCGCGCGTCCTCGTCCGCTCATGTCGAGCCTCGGTCGGGATCGCGGGGTCACGTACCCCCTTGGGCTCTCCGATATCGGACTCTGGGGGCAAAAGTTCCCGTCAGCGCGCTGTGCTACGGTCCCGGCAGGTATTCCCGGTGAATCGTTAAATGTCGGCAACGGTGGCGAGGAGTGGGTGCGGGATGAGTGGGGCTGTCCGGTGGGGGGTCCTCGGCACGGCCGGCATCGCCGCGCGGGCGTTCCTGCCCGCGTTGCGCGAGGCCGGCGGGGGTACGGCCGCCGTGGTCGCCGGCCGCGACCTGTCCCGCGCCGAGGAGTACGCCGCGCGGAACGGCGTCACCCGGGCCGTGCGCGGTTACGAGGCCGTCATCGAGGACCCGTCGATCGACGCGGTCTACATCCCGCTGCCGAACGCCCTGCACGCGCAGTGGACGATCGCCGCCCTGGAAGCGGGCAAGGCGGTCCTGTGCGAGAAACCGCTGTGCCTCACCGCCGCGGAGGCCGGAAACGTCATCGAGGTGGCGCGCCGGTCGGCCCGGCCGCTCTGGGAGGCGTTCGTCTTCCCGTTCCACCCGCAGACGGCCCGGCTGCGCGGCCTGCTCGCCGGAGGCGCGATCGGCGAACTGCGGGAGATCTGGTCGTCCTTCCACTTCACCATGGAGGGCACCGAGGACATCCGGCTTGAGGCGGCCCTCGGCGGCGGCGCGCTCTACGACGTGGGCTGCTATCCCGTACGGCTCGCGCACCTGCTGTTCGGCGGCGACGCCGTCGCCGGCCACGCCGTCGCGGTCAAGGGCGAGGCGGGGGTGGACATCGAGACCGCCGGCGTCCTGGAGTTCGACTCCGGCCGCCTGATGATGAGCTGCGGCTTCGCCCTGCCGTTCACGACGTACACCCGCCTGGTCGGCACCGGCGGGGAGATCCGGCTGACCAATCCGTTCCACCCCGAGCCGCACGACGGGATCGAAGTGTGGCGTGACGGACGCCTGATCGACCGGCACGAGCCGGGCGAGGGCACCGCGTTCTCCTGGGGCATCCGCCACATCCACGAGGTGCTGCGCGGGGAGGCCGAGCCCCGGCACACGGCGGCCGACGACTCCCTCGGCACCGCCCGGTCCCTCGACATGCTGCGCTGACCCGCGCCGCGCTCCGGCCGCCAGGTCGGGGCGCGGTGAGCTCCGCGGAGCGTGCGCGGGAAGCGCGGTTCCGCACCCGAGCTCGGCCGTGGCCGCGATCATCGGCCGATCATGCCGGCCGTCCGGGAGGCGACCACCCGTGGTATGCATGGCCGATGACGATCCCCCGGCCGTACGACGCGGTGCTGTGCGACTTCGACGGTGTCATCCGCTTCCACGACCAGACGGAGCTCAACGAGCTGGAACGGGCGATGGGCCTGGCCGAGGGCACCACGACGAAGGTCGTCTTCGCGCCCGAGGTGGACCGGCCGGCGCTGCTGGGGCAGATCACCGTCGAGCAGTGGACGGAGGCGGCCGAGGCCGCCCTGGCCCTCCAGGTGCCGCGGGAGCAGGCCCGCGCGCTGGTCACGGCGTTCGTCAAGGCGCCCGTCCGGGTGGACGACGACGTGCTCGGCCTGCTGCGCCGGGCCCAGGAGCACGTGCCCGTCGTGCTGGTGACCAACGCGACGCTGGACCTGGAGGACGACCTCGCCTGGCTGGGCCTGACCCACTTCGCCGACGAGGTGGTCAGCAGCGCGCGGGTGGGAGTGGGCAAGCCCGACCCCCGCATCTACGAGATCGCGGCCGAGCGCGCGGGTGTGCCACTCGGGCGGTGCCTGTTCGTCGACGATCGGGAGGAGAACGTGGAGGCGGCCAGGGCGCTCGGCCTGACGGCCGTCCTGTTCACCGGCGTCCCCGACCTGGAGGCGGCGCTCGCGCCGCTGCTGGGCTGACCCCTCAGCCGTGCCTTTCCGGCGCTTGCGCCTCGGTCCGTACGACGCCGGCGATGACCGAGGTCACCATCTTGTGGACGGCGTCGGCCTGCGGCGGGCCGCCGTCCCTGTCCGCGAACAGCAGGTGTGAGGCCCCCAGCAGTGTGGGGGCGAGCGTGTCGACGTCGGCGTCCGCCGCGATGCGGCCGAGGTCGCGCTCGGCGGTGAGATAGGCGGCGAGCATGACCGCGGCCTCCGTGAGGAGCGGGAGGCCGGGGCCCGGACGGGCCTGGCGCAGCCGGGCGCGCAGCGCGTCGCGGGAGATGATCAGGCCGACGACCGCCACCGCGACCGACCCGAACAGGTCCGTCAGCACGGTGGTGAGGTTGCCGGCGACGGTGCCGCTTCCGGCGGAGGCGCGCAGGGCGGCGGCCTGACCGTCGATCCTGGCGATGCCGTCGAGCACGAGCTCGGCGAGGAAGGCGTCGAAGTCGGCGAAGTGCCGGTGCAGCACGCCCTTGGCGCAGCCCGCCTCGGTGGTGACCGCCCGGCTGGTCAGCGCGCTCGGCCCGTCCCTGAGCAGGACCCGCTCTGCGGCGGAGAACAACTGCTCCCGCACGTCGCGGAGGGCAACCCCTGTCGGCACCGTTCCATCCCCTCCTGTCCGTCCGCCGACTTTATCCGAATTGACGAGTGGGCACTTGCCCACTCATAGTGGGCGCATGCCCACTTCAGTTCCCGAGAACGAACCACACAAGGCCAGGGGAATGGCGGAGTCGTTCGGCGTGGACGCCGAGCGGTACGACCGGACCAGGCCGCCCTATCCCGACGCGATGGTGGAGCGCATCGTGACCGCCTGCCCCGGGCCGGACGTCCTCGACGTCGGCTGCGGCACCGGCATCGCCGCCCGGCAGTTCCGGGCGGCGGGCTGCACGGTGCTCGGCGTCGAACCCGACGCGCGGATGGCGGACTTCGCGCGCCGTGCCGGATTCGAGGTCGAGGTGGCGACCTTCGAAGCCTGGGACCCCGCCGGCCGCACGTTCGACGCGGTCGTCGCCGGAACGGCCTGGCATTGGATCGACCCGGTCGCCGGAGCGGCGAAGGCGGCCGAGGCGCTGCGTCCCGGTGGCCGGCTGGCGCTGTTCTGGCACGTGTTCGAGCCCCCGGCCGCGGTGGCGGAGGCCCTCGCCGCGGTCTACCGGCGGGTCGTGCCCGACTCGCCGATCAGCTTCCAGCCGGCGACGTCGTCCGTGGATCCCTATCAGGGGCTGTTCGCCAAGGTCGCCGGCGGGATCAGGGACGCGGGCGCGTTCGGCGACCCCGAGGAGTGGCGCTTCGACTGGCAGCGCTTCTACACCCGCGACGAGTGGCTGGACCAGCTGCCCACGTCCGGCGCCCTGACCTGGCTTCCGCCGGACAAACTCGCCGAGGTGCTGGTGGACGTCGGGGCCGCCATCGACCGGATGGGAGGGGGCTTCGCGATGACCTATGCCACGGTGGTGGTCACCGCGGCGCGCGCCTGACCGCCACGACCGCGGCCCGCGCCTGACCGCCACGACCGCGGCCCGGACGCCCTCGGCACCGCCGCGTGCAGGCTCGCCGTACGCGCTCTCGCGCGGCCGGACGGCGGTCAGAAGGCGTAGCGGACCCGGCAGTACGGGATCTGCTCGGCGATCAGGTCGGTGAGCGCGGTGACGTAGCGGCCCTTGTCGCCGGTCTTGTAGCGGACGTTCCAGCCGCCCGTCTGTGAGCGTTTCGGCTGCTGGAGGTCGGGACGCCACAGCACCTCCTCGGCCTTGGGATGCCAGCCGAGGTTGACCTCGTGCAGCCGGTCGTTGTGCGTGAGGAAGATGACCTCGGCGGCGAGCTGGGCGCGGGCCGCGGGGCTCAGCGCGTCGTCGAGCTGCCCGAGCAGCTCCGCCCAGTCCTCCAGCCAGCCGTCGCGGACGACCACCGGGCTGAAGTTGACGTGCACCTCGTATCCCGCCTCGACGAAGTCGCCGATGGCCGCGATCCGGTCGGCGACAGGTGAGGTGCGGATGTCCAGCAGCTTGGCGTCGGCGGCCGGCATCAGGCTGAAGCGGACGCGCGTACGGCCCTGCGGGTCCCAGCCGAGCAGATCGCGGTTGACGTACTTGGTGGCGAAGCTCGCCTTGGCGTTCGGCAGGCCGCGGAAGAGGCCGACCAGGTCGCGCACGTTGTCGGAGACGGTCGCGTCCACCGAGCAGTCGGAGTTCTCACCGATGTCGTAGACCCAGGCGTGCGGGTCCACCTGGTCGGGCAGGGGCTTGACCCCCTGCCGCCCGGCGTGCCTGGCGAGATAACCCGTGATCTTGTCGATGTTGGCGAACACCGTGATCGGGTTGCTGTAGCCCTTGCGGCGCGGCACGTAGCAGTAGGCGCAGGCCATCGCGCAGCCGTTGGCGGTCGAGGGCGCGATGAAGTCGCTCGACCGGCCGTTCGGCCGCGCGGTGAGCGACTTCTTGACGCCGAGGACCAGCGCCTCGGTCTTGATCCTGACCCATCGGGCCACGTTCGCCTCGTCCCCGTACAGCTCGGGAATGCGGTGGTGGGCCTCGATCTCGATTCGCTCGGCCCCGGGGAACCGATCGAGGATCTCCTTGCCGCGCGGCAGCTCGGCCGCGGCGGGTTCGACGTAGATGCGGCGGATGTCCAGCAGTCTCCGGCCTTCGTTCACCTAGGTATAACACGTCGATGAAGGCGTGACTTCCCAGGTCAGAGGGCATGCAGGTGCTGGTCGGCCGGGCACGCGTACGCCGTCCTGGAGGCCAGGGTCCAGGTCCGCACGACGGCTGCGCAGCGGCGGCAGCGCGCACGTTTGTAGACCCATCGCTCGTCCGGCGCGTCCGGGTCGCTGACCACCTGTCCGGCGTCCCGGCCCAGCGCGAGGTAACGCACCGCGGCGTCCCACAGCCGCCCGGCGGCCTCGGCCTCGATGTCGCGGGCGCCGGGGTCGAGACCGGTGAGGAAGAGCAGTTCCGCCCGCCAGGCGTTGCCGACCCCCGACCACACGCTCTGGTCGAGCACGGCCGCGCCGACCGCGGTGCGGGCGGCGAGCAGGCGTCGCACGGCGTCGGCCCTGTCGGTGTCGTTTCGCAGGGGGTCGGGGCCGGTCGTGGCCCGCAGCGCCGCCAGTGCCCGCTCGTCCATCGGCTCGCAGCGGGCGGGCGCGATCAGGTCGAACGCCGCCTCGCCGGTCGCCAGCCGCAGCCGGGTGCCCCTGCGTGGTTCGGCCGCCGGGTCGTCGTACCGCAGGAAGAGGCCCTGCATGCCGAGGTGCACGTGGATGGGCGGGGCGTCCTCCACCCGGTAGAGCAGGTGCTTGCCGAGTGCCTCCACGCCCTCGACGACCCTGCCGTCGTACGGCCGCGCGTCGAACCTGCCCTGCGGGCTCGTGGCCCTGACCACGCGCCCGACGAGCGCCTCGTGCTGCTCGTCCGCGTAGCGATGGACCAGATGCCCCTCCGGCATGCCCTCGTCCTACCCGCGCCGTGTGGAGTCACCACCGGAGCCGGGCCGTTTCCCGGTGCTGTCGGTATCCGTACGGATACCCTCCGCTGAATGGTCGTGGATGAGGAGGTCCGATGCGCACCTGGTTCGAGCCGCATGAGGCCGAGGAGTTCGAGGCGGCCAAGGACCTGCTGGTCCGCCGCTGCCTCGTCTGGGCGGCGGAGCGCGGCATGGCCGCCGAGCCGCCGGTGCTGCGGGCGGCCCTGGACTTCCGCCACCACAGCGTGGACGGCCGGCTGGCCTACTGGGACGAGGCGCAGGTCCGGAGGTTCCTGCTGGAGTGGATCCCGCGCCACGCCACCGCTCGCCGGAAGCCGCCGGGCACAGCGCCCAACGCCGTGCCGAACACTGCGCCTAACGCCGTGCCGAACACCGCGCCGGACAGCCTGCTGACGCTGCTGCGGTACATCGCCGCGAAGGGGCTGCGCGACCCGCGTGGCGCCACCTTGGCCGAGCTGGAACAGGCGGTGAAGGACGCCGCCGCGTCCGCTCCGGTGGCACTCGACAGGGCGGAACTCGACAGGGCGGAACTCGACAGGGTGGCCGAGGCGCGGTTCGCCCGTCCGCACCTCGACGGGCAGCGGGCCTTCCCGCAGCCCCCGCTGACCCTGCCGCCGGCAGGTGAACTCGCCGAGGCGGCGGCGCGCAGCGACGTCGTACGGCGGCTCTCGGCCCTCGCCGACTGGGTGGGCACCGAGGGGAAGCCGCTCACCGAGGCCGGTCACCTTCGTCTTGCCGATGCCCGGCAACTGGCCGAACTGCTCGGCACCGGTGAGCGGGATCCGGAGGCGCGCGGCGCCGCGGACCTGCCCGATGTCGGTCTGCTGCTCGCATGGGCGAAGCACGCCCGGATCGTCCGCGCGTCCAAGGGCCGGCTGCTCCGCGTCGCCAAGGCCGCGCCGCTCCTGCACGATCCCGAGAAGCTGTGGTCGCGGGCGTTCGAGGCGTACTTCGAGCTGGGCCGCGACATACCGGCGTCGTCGTCGCTGCTGTGGTCGGTCTTCGACGAGCTGATGCCCGACGTGCTCTACAGCATGTACGGCATGGCGAGCCCGATGCCGACGGCCCGGCTGGAGGAGACGGTCTGGCTGGTCTACCAGGACCACGTGCCGTCCGGCCGCGTGCCGGAGGAGACCTGGCGCGACCGGCTCGCGCGGGAGCTGACGCGGGCGTTCGAGGTGCTGGCCGAGCTCGGCGCTGTGGAGCTGAGCCACGGCGTGGCCGACGCGCTTTACTCCAGCGACCTCGTTGGCGACCTCGTTGGCGACCTCGCCGGCGAGCTCCCAGACGACGATCTCACCGCCGGCGCCACGCCCGCGCTGCCCGCCGAGGCGCGGGCCCGGCTGCTGCGGCGTCTCGCCGAGCCGGGCCTCCTCGTACGGCTGACGCCACTCGGCGCGAGGGCGGCGCGCGAGCGGATGCTGGCCGAGGGCCGGGACGCCCCGCTGATCGGCGAGCTCGCGGACGCCTCGCCGGCCGAGCTGCTGGGAGTGCTCGTGGAGCACTACCCGACGGACGCCGCCGCACGGGAGCTCGACGGCTGGCTGGTGGCGCACGGAGGCGACCCGGGGCCGCTGCTGGACGCGGTCCGCGCCTGTTCCTTCCGCACCCGGGCGGCCGCCATGCTCTCCCTCCTGACCAGGATCCATCCGGGCCTGCGGTCGATGCTGGCCGGCCTGCGTACGGATCCGGTGCTGGGCCCCATCGTCCTGATGG
The DNA here is from genome assembly GCF_043197435.1 of Microbispora bryophytorum. Lineage (NCBI taxonomy): Bacteria > Bacillati > Actinomycetota > Actinomycetes > Streptosporangiales > Streptosporangiaceae > Microbispora > Microbispora bryophytorum. The sequence continues at coordinate 120,121 of NZ_JBICTF010000012.1, forward strand.
AGCTCGCCGACGGCGGGGATCCGGGCCACGGCCATCTCGGCGCCGACGAGAACCTGCTGGTGACGACGGAGGGCGTGCTCGGCCTGCTGGAGCTGGCCGGCCCGGAGAAGGTGCTGGAGCAGTTGCGCGCCATGGCGGGGCCGAGCGCGCTCGCCCTCGTCGAGGCGATGGCCGCCTCCGGCCACCCCGCACAAGAGAGCATGGAGGAGCTGCGCAGGCTGGTCCTCGACACCATGCGCGCGCGGTCCCATCCGCTCAGGTTCGTGCCCGGTCCGCGCCCCGGCGCCCGGGGCCGCACCGGCGGACGGAGGCGCAGGCGGTGAAGCGTCACGGCGTGCTTGGATGAGGTCATGGATCTTGACCGGGCACACGCGTTCGCCGAGACCTGGGTGGCCGAGTGGAACGCCCACGACCTCGACCGCATCATGCGGCACTACGCCGACCACGTGGTGTTCCGTTCCCCGATCGCGGCGCGGCTCGTCGAGGGATCGAACGGCACGATCCGCGGCAAGGACGCCCTGCGGGCCTACTGGGCCGAGGGGCTGCGGCGCAACCCCGATCTGCGGTTCGAGGTCGTCGGCGTCTACGCGGGCGTCGACTGTGTCGTCGTCAACTTCCGGAGGCAGACGGGGGCGCTCGCCAACGAGGTGCTGGTCTTCGAGGACGACCTGATCGTCTCCGGGTGGGGCACGCACGGCCCTGAATGAGTCCGTTTCCTGCGATACTTCGGCGGTGTCCGAGCGGGATCCGCTGCGCGAGGTGAGTGCGCGCCGCGCATGGCCGTGGCTGGTCCTGGCGGTGCTCGCCGCGGCGGCGCCCATGGGTCTCCCGATCGCGGGGCCGGGCGGCTTCCCCGGTTACCAGCCGCTCCTCTCCTTCCTGGGGCTCTTCATCGGGGTCGCCGCGCGCCGGTTCTTCGGCCTGGACGTCATGATCGCGTGGTGGCTGACGATGCTCGTCCTGGTGGCGGCCGTCTTCCACCGGCATCTGCGGAAGGCGAGGTGGGGTGTCGTGGCGCTGCTCGGCGTCTTGGTGGTCGTCAACCTGGTGGTCGCGATCGACGAGTTCCCGCGTTCGGTGATCGTGGCGGACATCAGCGCGGGCAGCCAGCCCGACTACTCGTCTCCCGGGAGACTCCTGCCCGCCCTGCTCACGACCATCGCGTACGGCGTCGCCGCCGTGGCGTTCGCGCTCGGGTCGAGGAGCCCGGGAAGGCGGACCGGCAACGGAAGCACCAGTAAGATGCCACGGTCCAGATAGACGGAGATCCACCCTGGAAGGGCTGCACGTGGCGCAGAAGGTGATACTGGTTGACGACCTCGACCATTCCGAGGGCGACGATGTGGCGAGACGGGAGTTCCCGCTGCTGAACCGGACCTTCTCCATCGACCTGTCCGACGCGAACCAGCAGCGGCTGAGCGAGGCTCTCGCGTTCATCGACGAAGTGCTGGAGAACGCCCGCGAGGTGAAGCAGGCGTCGCGGGCCAAGAAGGCCGCGGACGCCTCCCCGCGGCTGCGCGGCTACACCCAGACGGACGTGCGCGAATGGGCCCGCGAGCAGGGGCTGGACGTGCCCGCGCGCGGGAAGATGTCCGACGAGGTCGTCGAGCAGTTCATCGCGGCGCACCCCGATGCCGGCCCCGCTGCCGGCCCCGACGCCGCCGACGACTCCACCGGTGAGTCCGCCGCCGACCACGCAGAGGCATCCGCGGGGGCGGCCGCCCCGCGCGTGGAGGCGGCCGTCCCCGCCTGAGCGGTCACCCGGAGCGGGCGGATGTCTCTGAGCGGATGTCTCTGAGCGCTGCCTCTGAGCGGCTGCCTCTGAGCCGGCGTCCCGGAGCGGACGCTCCGGAGCCGGCACTTCCGGTCCGGATCGGGTGTCGCCCGGCCCGGCCGGCCGCCGTGACAGGCAGCCGGGCCGGGCGACCGCTCGCGCGCCGCCGCCCTTGCCTGCGCCGCAGCCGAGGAGTGGCGCGCAGGAACCTTCGTGCTGCCGGTTTCGACCACCGTCCACAGGCAACTCCAGCCTTGGGACGCTCTTGGGCCCTGAATCTCGGCCTGTCCAAGTTTTCCGTAAGCGGGCTTTCCTAGCGTCTCCGCCGACGCCCGACCAGGGCGATCTTCAATCGGGGCACAGCGAAGGAAACACTCATGCGGCTCGGATACACGGTCCCCCAGTACGGCGCGTTCGCCGACCCGGAGTTCATCCGGCAGGCGAGCACGGATCTCGAATCCATGGGCTACGACAGCCTGTGGGCGGGCGACCGCATCCTGTTGCCGCTCACGCCCAGCGATCCGTACCCCGGAGGGGACGGAACGGTCCCCCCGGCCTTCGGGACCTTCTTCGACCCGCTCACCGCGCTGACGCTGGCCGCCGTCAGCACGCGCGAGATCCGGCTGGGGACCAGCACGCTCAACGCGCTGTGGCAGCCGCCCGTCCTGCTCGCCCGCACGCTGACCTCGCTCGACCTGCTCAGTCACGGACGGCTGGATGTCGGCATCGGTCTCGGCTGGCTTCGTGACGAGTACACCGCGACCGGGGTGCCGTGGCGGGGGAGGGGCGACCGGCTGGAGGAGACGCTCGACGTGATGGAGGCCGCCTGGACCGGTGAGGTGGTCGAGCACAAGGGCGCGCTGTGGACGGTGCCACCGTCGCACATCGACCTGAAGCCCTGCCAGCGGCCGCGCCCTCCGATCCTGCTCGCCGGTTACACGCCTCCGGCGCTGGAGCGAGTCGGCCGGCGGGCCGACGGCTGGCTGAGCGCGGCCATGCCGATGGCCTACCTGACCTCCCTGTGGGACCTGGCTCTGGAGGCCGCGTCCCGCGCGGGCCGGGACCCGTCCGCTCTGCGCATGGTGGTGCGGGTCAATCCGGAGATCACCGACTCGCCGGCGCCCGCCGACCAGGTGCCGCACGCGGGAACCGTACGGCAGGTCGCCGACTATCTGCTGACCCTCGCCGCGGCCGGGGCCCACGAGGCGTTCGTCGACCTGCAGACGGCGAGCTCTTCGCGTGAGCAGTTCCTCGACGTCGCGCACGCGCTCGTCACCATGCTGCGGGCGGGCTGAGAGCGCGCTTCGCGCAACGCTGAGCGGCAGTCCGGTGGCTGTTTGTAAGAAAGGGGTTACATTTCCTGACAGCGCCGCGCACAATAGGGGGCGATCTTTCGTGGTCCGGCGTCGGCCGGATCAGCCAGCCCGTCGAACAGGCTCTTCCTCATGTCCGCCCCCGTGCCCTCACCAGGAGAAAGCCCGGATCGATCTTCAGGAGAAAATCCGGATATACGCGGAAAAAGCCGAAACAAACAGGAGGAGCACTCCAACAGCCGATCCGGATTGGTCACCACGGCACTGACCGCGGCGGTCACCTCCGTGGCGACGCTGGTGGTGACAGCGGTGGCGACGCCCTTCTCCAACAGGCTGCAGAGTCTCATCGAGCAGGCGCCGGTCACTCCGCTCATCACCGTTCCCGTGTCCGTCGGGGCGCTCGTGAGCATCTGCTGCTACCCGTTGTGGCGGGGCAAGGTCAGGACGTCCGGCCGATGGGCGGCGGCCGTCGCCGCAGTGGTCCTGTGGCCTCTGCGCCGGATCCAGTGGCCCCAGGGACTTCGCAGCTGGGCGGGCCGGATGCTGGTGCCCCTCGCGGTCGGCTACCTCGCCGCGTGCCTGGGGGCGTTCACGGGCCTGGTGGGGTTGGTGGTCTTCAGGGTGGTCGCCCCGCCCGGCGCGTGCGAGCCCCCGCGAGAGTTGCGTGTCATCACTGCTCTCGAGAACGTGACGGCGCTGCGGGAAAGGGCCGAGGCTTATACGAAGGAGCAGCGGACGGACGGCTGCGCACCGGTTCGGATAGCGGTCGGCGTCGCGCCGACGATCGAGGAAATGCGCTACGGCTTCCGTAATGAGTGGCTCCGGGACGACGCGCTGCAAAACGACGAGCCCTATCGCCGGATGCTCGGCCTGACGCCCGACGCATGGATTCCCACCGGTTCCGCCGAGTTCGACCTCGTCGTTCAGGACGTGTCGGAGAAGGGCGGTGAGAAGACGGGAAACGGGGGCGTGCCGGAGAAGGCGGGCAGCCTGAATTCCCTCCTGCGCAAGAGGAACGAACAGGTGGGGACGGACCACATGTCGATCGCGGTGTTCGGCGCGGCGAAGAACGATCTGCTCACCAGCGAGCTGGAGAGCGCGGGTTACCCGCTTGCCGGAATCGTGGAGCGGGCCCGGAGCAAGGACATGTCGCTCGTCTACCCGCAGCCCGCGTTCTCCACGTCCGGCGCGATCGTGGCCACGACCCTGAGCCGGGCCGAGCCTCGGTCCGGCGACACCGCACTGCGTGCGACCTTCGACAACAGCGCCAACGCCTTGCTGTGCCATCTGAGAGGCGCCGGCCAGGAGGCGGCGGACGAGGGCGGGACTGACGGGAAGTGGGCTGACGAGAACTGGACTGATGAGGACTGGGCGAGGCTGGTGGCGTTGGTTCCGTCGCACAGCGCCGATGAGTACAACCGCGGCAGCGACATGGGCATCGAGGGGTGCGCGCACAATCCGCTCGCGGGAAGAGCGGCGCTGACCGCGGTCTCCTCCGTGGACCTGCCCACGCTCGACTATCCGTTCGTGGAGATCGACTGGTCGGAGGATCCGGCCCGCCGGGAGGCGCTGGACGCCTTCGCCACGTGGCTCGCGCACAACAAGCTGTTCGAGCCCGCCGGGGAGGGACCAGAGCCGTCGTCGCCGGCCCGGATATCCGCGGACGCCGCCAGGCCGGGTCACCGGGTGGATCTCCAGATGATGATCGACGGATCGGGATCCATGGCACGGTCTCCCACCGCGTCCGCCTCCGCTCTGCACGACGCCCTGGCCGAGGTCAGGCAGATCCTCACCGACACCGACCAGGTCTCGGCGGGCAAGTTCTTCGCCGACGACCGCGGGAGCGCGAAGGCCCCCATGGCGCGGGAGGGCGACGCGGGCGGTGGACAAGGCCCGAGGGGGTACGGCGAGATCCTTCAATGGATCGCGGACGACACGCAGTCGGGATTCGACGAGCCGATCTCGACACTGATCGGCGGATTGAGCCGCCCGGCGAACTCGCTCGCCGTCATCACCGACGGGGGCCCCTTCAACGACGAACCCGACCATGGGGACGCCGGGCGGTCCATCAGGCGCGCTCTGGAAGCAGCCGCGGACGTATCGAACCTCTACATCCTCACCTTTGGGGGAAAGTGCCCGGACGGTCTTGAGGCCCCACGTGCGGTGCGGCCGTCGGTGTCCGCGTCGCCGTCCGGCGAGCCGCCCGGGTCCTCGGAGCCGGTCGCCAAGCACGTCGTGTGCGACGACGCGGCCGGTACGGATGTCGCGGGAGCGCTCGGACGGATGATCTTCCAGTTCAGGGAGTGGTCGTGATGGCGGCGGGATCCCTCGGAGCGTTCTGGAACCGCTGGTACGAACGCTTCACGAGGTTCCACCTCAGGCTCGCCGCGGCCTGCTTCCTGGCGGGCGCGGTGTTCGTGATCGCGGTGAGCCAGCACTCCGGAACGTCGTCCTCGCCCGACTCCTGCCCCGGCCGCCCGGACGACCTCGTCATAGGGACGGGGGCGGAGATCGGCGCCGGCGGCGTACGCCACGACGTGATCAAGGAGTGGAACGACGAGCAGCGCAAACTGAAGAAGAAACCGCTGAAGGCGACGCTGGTCGAGATCTCCGAGTCCTCCGACGAGCAGCGTTCCGAACTGGCCGCCGCGGCGCAGTCGAAGCGATGCGCCTATGACGTGCTCCTCCTGGACGTCGCCTACATCACGGAGTTCGCGAGGACCAACTATCTGGAGAAGTTCGAGCTGGACCCCGAGAAGCTGGGCGGCATCCCGGAGCGCTACTTCCTGCGGCAGTCCCTGGGCACCGGGCAGGTCGATGGAGAGCGGTTCGCGGTGCCGTTCGCCGCCGACGCTCCGCTCCTGTACCGGCGAACCGACGTACCGGCTCCGCCACCGCAGGACACGAAGAGGTTCCTCGAACTGGCCAAGGAGCACGGCTATGCCGCGCAGTTCGACGACTACGAGGGCGGCACCGTCAACCTGCTCGAAGCGATCCTCTCGGCCCAGAGCCAGAAGGCAGAGGACCAGAAGGCAGAGGACCAGAAGGCCAAAGACGGCCCCGTGGTCGTCGACGGCAGGGGAGACGTCGTCCTCGACGAGGACGGCAACGGCGAGAAGGTGATGGACGCGCTCGGTGCCTGGCGCGATGCCCTGTTCACGGTCAAGGACGGCACGCGCACGCTGCGGGACGAGAGCGTGTTACGGGAGGAGAGCAGCCTCCAGGCCTTCCGCACGGGCCGCGTGGGCTACATGCGCAACTGGCCGTTCGCCTTCAACCGGCTGGCCGCCGACCCGCTGATGCGCGACGACGACGGGAGCCTGAGGTTCCAGGTGCTCTCGTTCCCGGGGACCGGGGTGCTGGGAGGCGTCGACCTCGCCATCGCCAAGGACTCGCCGCACAAGGAGGAGGCCAGGGATCTCATCTACTACCTAGTCTCGGAGGACGTCCAGGAGAGATTGTTCGCCTGCGCCGGCTATCCGCCGGTGGTCGCGGCGCTGTATGAGCGGTACGAGAGGTCGGGGACCGCGCGAACGTGCGGAGAGCTCGCGTCCGAGGGCGCGGACGGCGCGGCCCGCCCGGCCGAGCGGGACACCGAGATCACCGGCGGGCAACTCGCGAGGTTCGCCCGCGAGGTGCACCAGGCGGTGGACCACGCGAGGCCGCGTCCCATGTCCGCCTACTACGCCACGTTCAGTCAGGTCTTCCGATCATGTCTGCTTCCCGTGGCGACGACCACGTCCGGCGCGGCTCCCGACTTCCGCCACTTCTCCGACGCGCTCAGGGACGCTCTCAACGGCAGGCTGCGGTCGGACGACCCCTGCCGCCCACCCGCGCAGGCAGGCTAGAAATCGGACATTCCGGGATAAAGGCGACATAAGTGCGCAGTGAGGGCTGTTGTTGTGACAATGGTCATTAAACAGCGTAGATCGCCGTTTATCGCCCGTTCCGGCGGGAAACAATGACGTCGCGGGGCAATGACCACTTAACGGTCATTAAGCGCGATTCCCCATTATTGAGGAATGGCGCACATATTAGGCAGTTGATCCTTTAGAGGGGGACGAAATGCCCAAGCTCAAGAAGGTCATCGCCGGACTCGCACTTTCCACCGCGCTCGGCGGTGGTGCCCTCGCCCTGGGCGCCGCAGCCGCGAGCGCGTCGACCGTCCCAACCGGCTGGGGTTGTACCAACCCGTGTAGCACGGGGATCGACAACGGGTTCAACAACACCTTCGAAAACACCGGCCTCCAGAACGGGTGCTTCGGGAACGGGGGCTTCGGGAACGGGTGCTTCCAGAACGACTGCTCCCGGAACAGCTGCTCCAGCTCGGACCTCGACGACATCCTCTGGGATGTCTGCGTCGCGGGCCACTGCTCCAACATGCTCCCCGGGATGGTTGACGAATAGAAAGCCGGTCAGACGGCCTGCGGAACGAACCGCGTGCTTCGGGGCGAACGGCTGTAAGGCCCGGGTGACTGCCTCATGAGCACCATGGCGTCGGCTGATGTGAGAGATGCTCCGAAGGGCGAGGGTTCGCACATGAACGCGCCGATGAGCACTGTCGAGCTCGGAAGCGTTCATTCCGCAGAACAGGGACAAGGGCTCCGGCGACTCAACCGCCGGAGCCCAGGCTTCTCCCCGAACACGGCGCCGGTCGCGGCCGGGCGCCTCCCGAGTTAGACGCCGGGATCGGGCCCGGATCACCGTACGGAGCCGAGCACCGCCCAGCGGCCGGACCGCAGCCTGGCCAGCACGGTGACCATTCGAATCAGCAGGAAGGCCGACAGCCCCGACCAGATCCCCACCAGCCCCCAGCCGAACCGCAGCGAGGCCCACACCACCGGCAGGAACCCCAGCACCGCCCCGCTCGCCGTCGCGGTGCGCAGGTATGCCGCGTCCCCGGCGCCGAGCAGCACTCCGTCCAACGTGAACACGACACCGCCGATCGGCTGCAGGACGACGAAGAACCACCATGCCCCGGGCATCTCGGCCAGCACCGTCGCGTCGGTGGTGAACACGTGGGGGAGGGAACCGGCCAGCGCCGCGAACACCACGCCGAGCAGGCTCCCGAAGACCAGCCCGCAGCCGGTCACCTGCCAGGCCAGGCGGCGTGCCCGTTCCGCGTCGTTCGCGCCGAGCGCGGCCCCGACCAGCGCCTGGGCGGCGATGGCCAGCGCGTCGAGGACGAAGGCCAGGAACATCCACAGCTGGAACACCACCTGGTGGGCGCCGGCCGCCGCGGCGGAGGTGTGGGCGGCGACCGCGGTCGCCGACACCCAGCACGCCTGGAAGGCCAGGCCGAGCAGCACCAGGTCGCGCGCCAGGCCGAGCTGGGCGCGCATCGCGGCCGGAACCGGCGCGAGCGGCACGCCCTCGGCCCGCAGCGCCCGCACGAACAGGCTCGCGGAGATCAACTGTCCGGCCACGTTGGCGACCGCCGAGCCGTCGATCCCCCAGCCGAGTCCGTACACCAGAGCCGGGCACAGCGCGGTGGAGATCACGTTGCCCGCGAGCACGTAGCGCAGCGGGCGCCGCATGTCCTGCACGCCGCGCATCCAGCCGTTCCCGGCCATGGTGACCAGGATCAGCGGAGCGCCGAGCAGGGCGATCCTGAGCCAGCTCACCGCGGCGCCGGCGACCCGGCCGTCACCGGTGAGCAGACCGGCGACCGGCGCGGCGAGCAGCTGTCCCGCCACGGTGATCACCAGCCCGGCGACCGCGGCGAGCCAGGTCGCCTGCACCCCCTCGGCCACGGCATCGGCACGGCGGCCGGCGCCGTGCAGCCGGGCCGCGCGGGCGGTCGTGCCGAAGGACAGGAACGTCATCTGCGAGGCGATCTGTGCCAGCACGATCCCGCCGGCCGACAGCCCCGCGAGCGGCACCGCGCCGAGATGGCCGACCACGGCCGTGTTGACGAGCAGGTAGAGCGGCTCGGCGGCCAGGACCCCGAGCGCGGGCACGGCGAGCGCGAGTATCTGACGCAGCGGGGCCCGGCCCACGTGCTCACCCACGTGCTCACCCATGCGTTCCTCCAGGAAGGCCGACCGGCCGGACGTCGCGGTGAGCCGTGTCGCTCGCCGCGGAACCGGGCGCGGAGAAACGCAATCTTCTTGCTATTGCGACTTATTCGCAACAAGCTTCTCGCGGTCGCGGTCGCGGTCGCGGTCGCGGTCGCGGTCGCGGTCGCGGCCAGCGGGCGGGGGCCGACCTGCATGCCTGCATGGCGCCGGCCCCCGCCGGGGAGGCGAGGGCCGGTCTCACGGTAGGTCAGGACGTGGGATTCGGGGTCGGCGTGTCCGTGGGCGTGGGCGTGGGCTCGGTGGGAGTCGTGGGCTCGGGGGTGGGTGCGGTCTCGGTGGGAGTCGCGGTCTCCGTGGGCGGCGTGGCCGGGTCCGGTGTCGCGGCCGGCGGTTCCGTGGGGACGACCGTCGGCGTCGGACAGGGCTCAGGGGCGCGCCAGGCGGGCTTCCCCGAGTGCCACTTCAGCGAGTACGGAGCGTCCTTGCTGAGGTACCACAGCCGCTTGCTCGGCCTCGAGAGGTCGAAGACGTAGGCGGCCGCCGCCGTCTCCCCCTGAGGGGCGGCGGGCGTCGTCTCCTCGGTCTGCGGGGGAGTGAAGCTCGCCTGGCCAGGGGGAGCGGCGGGAAGCGGCGCGGTCTCACTCGGAAGCGGCGCCGGGGCGCTTTCCGCAGGTGTCGGCGTGCCCTCGGAGGGCGCCGGCGCGCCCTGCGAGAGCGACGGCGTGGGCTCGGGAGCCGTGGGTGTGGTTTCGGGAGCTGTCGGCGTGGTTTCGGGGGCCGTCGGCGTGGTTTCGGGCGTCGTCGTCGGCGGCGGCGGCGGTGGTGGGGCGGACGGAACCGGAGCCGGGCTCGGCGGTGTGGGGGCCGGCGTGCCGGGCTGGGCGGCCGCGATCACCGAGATCCAGGCGTCCTGCCGGATCTCGCCGCCCCGGCGGGCGGTGAGCACCCGCGTGGAGTCACCGATCGCGTACGACCGCTCGAAGCCGTCCTGGCTGCGTACAGTGATCGAGTCATCGGCCGCGGCGACGACCTGCCCAATCTGGGTGAACACCGTGACGGTGCCGCATCCGTCCTTGGTCGGCACGACCACCTCGCCGTGCAGCGCGCCGAGGAACGGGCCCACCAGGGGCACCTCGGGGGTCGGCGGCGCCGTGGGGGTGTCGGTGGCGGTCTCGGCCGGGGTAGCCGTCGGCGTGATCGTCACGGTGGCCGTCACGACAGGATCCGACGTCTCGGCCGGTGGGGTGACGGGGGTGGCGGCGGACGCCGCCGTCGCTCCGGCGCCGACGGACGCCGTCAGCGCGAACGCGGTCGCGAGGATCATGGGTTGGGAGATGCGCCGGCGCGGCCCGCCCGGTCCGGACGACCGTCCTTTCTCCAGGCGGTGGGGGTTGGTCGGCTTCACCGTTCCTCCGTATCGATCGATTCGATGGTCTCCGCCGAACGGGGCGGCGGCGGTCGTACCGGAGCGCTCTGCCCCGATACCCGACTGAAGTGATCGGTCAATTTGTTGCCAAACTGTGTCACTTCCGAGGGATTGTGGAGACCTTTCCCATATCCGCCGAGTCCATGCGGGCGAATTCGCGGTGCTGAGGCGGCTCGTGTGGTTTCGGCAGGTCGCAGGGGATGAACCGATTTGAGATTCGGACGTCATCTGGGACGGTCACGCGACAGGTGGCACGACCGACGCGTGCGTGCTGTCGCTTCGCGCCGGCTGCCCGCACCATGTACGAAGCACGCCCGCAACCATGCCCGCACCACGCCCGCATGACGGCGCATGACGAGCTGTCGGCTGTCGGTGCAGGTGTTCTACGGGCCGGGCGGGGTGTGGTTTCCCGCACCCCCGAACGGCCGCATGCCTCATGGCGGCTCGGCGCCGCGAGAAGGCAGCATGGGTACGTGCGAGTGGAGGATGACGGCAGGGGCGGAGCCGCTGCCGCCGGTAACGGGCCGGCCGCGATCGAGGTGGGGCCGCCGTGCGCGTGATGCTGGCCGAGGACTCGGCCCTGTTGCGCGAGGGCCTGGTGCGGCTGCTCAAGGAGGAAGGCCACGACGTCCTGGCCGCGGTGGGCGACGCCGACGCGCTTCTGGAGGCGGTAAACGGCGACAGCCCCGACGCGGTCGTGGTCGACGTACGGATGCCGCCCACCCACACCGACGAGGGCCTGCGCGCCGCGCTGGAGCTTCGGCGGCGCCGGCCGGAGGTCAAGGTGCTGGTGCTGTCGCAGTACGTCGAGAAGAAGTACGCCACCGAGCTGATGAGCGGCAGCATCGACGGGGTCGGCTACCTGCTCAAGGACCGCGTGGCCCAGGTCGGCGACTTCCTGGACGCGCTGGAGCGGGTGGGCGCGGGCGGGACGGCGTTCGACCCGGAGGTGGTGCGTCAGTTGCTCGCGCGCACCAGCCACGCCGACCCGCTGGCCCGGCTCACCGCCCGCGAGCGCCAGGTTCTGGAGCTCATGGCCCAGGGCCTGACCAACGCCTCGATCGCCCAATCCCTGCACGTGTCGCAGAGCGCGGTGGAAAAGCACGTCAACGCCCTGTTCGACAAGCTCGCGCTGTCGCACACGACCGGCTACAGCCGCCGCGTCCTGGCCGTCCTGCGCTACCTCGGCTCCTGAGCCGCCACGGCACGCCGGTCACGGTTCGCCGCTCGGCGTCGGCGCGGTGGGCTCGTCCGGGAAAGCAGCGGGTCGCCCGGGGAAGCGGTGGGTTCGTCCGGGAAAGCGGCGGGCTCGTCCGGGAAAGCGGCGGGCTCGTCCAGGAAAGCGGCGGGCCGAAAGCCTGGCGAAGGGGCGGCCGGCGTCGGCGTGCGCTCAGTTGAAACTTTCATCACAAGCGTCGCGCACGCGCTGTCTGCCGGGCCGGGAAGGCCAGGTGAGTGGCGTTCCGGGGGCGCAACGCACACCCGGGTCTCGATCTTCCTCTTGACGCGACCCGGTGATTCCTAGTTTGCTCCGCCATTACCACCGGAATCGATACCCGCGGCCACGACACCCCGCGCCGCGGACATGTGTGAGCGCTAACACGCCTCGGCCCCGGGAAGGAGGGTCTCCATGATCGGAGACGGCCCGCAGTCGCGTGCCACCACCCCAGAGGCGTCCGGGCGTGGCCGGCATCGGGAGGGGGCGCTTTCCTGACGGGCCTCGCCCGGTCGTATTCGCTCCGTTGCGCCACCACCTCCAGGCAGTCGAGGGAGAGGAGCCCCGGATTTGCCCGCATGTTAGCGCTAACAGCTTCGAGCTCGCGGCCCCCCGTGATCCAGCCGACGATCCGCGCAACCACGCTGCCGCCTTCGTGGACGGCGTGATGCGCACCGGTGGCCGGCTGCCCCTGCCGGCCCTCTCAGACCACTGCGGTTATCCCCCGGTGTGGCCGCATCGCCACGCCTTCACCCCCCCAAGGAGAACGAAACAATGGATTCACCCCCCATTCGTGTGACGAGCGGCCGGCGTCGCTCGCCGGTCAGTGCCGGCGTGCGCTTCTTGACGGTCCTGGCCACGGCGCTGGCGACGGTGCTGGCGGTCGCCGTGGTGTGGGCGATGCCGGCGTCGGCGGCGGCGGCGCCGCTGGTCAGCGCGCAGTCGGGCCGATGCCTGGACGTGACGGGCAACACCGACGCGCTGGGCACCGGCCTGCAGATCTATGACTGCAACGGCCAGGCGAACCAGGCCTTCGAGTTCACCTCCTCCGGTGATCTGCGGACGTTCAACGGCACTCGGTGCGTCGACGCCTACGGTCAGGGCACCACGAACGGCACCCAGGTAGTCATCTGGTCCTGCAACGGGCAGAACAACCAGAAGTGGCGCCTGAACAGTGACGGCACGATCACGGGCGTGCAGTCGGGTCTGTGCCTGGACGTGAGCAACTACGGCACGGCCAACGGGAGCGTCGTCCAGCTGTGGGCCTGCCACGGCCAGGACAACCAGAAGTGGACCACCTCCGGCGGAGGCGGCCCGACCGCGACGCCGTCCCCGTCGACGCCGACCGGCACGTGTAACCTTCCGTCGTCGTACCGCTGGAGCTCGACGGGCGCGCTGGCGAGCCCGAAGTCGGGCTGGGCCTCGCTCAAGGACTTCACCAACGTCGTCTACAACGGCAAGCACCTCGTCTACGCGACGACGCACGACACCGGATCGAGCTGGGGCTCGATGGCCTTCAGCCCCTTCACGAACTGGTCCGACATGGCCTCGGCCACCCAGACCAAGATGAACTCCGGCACGGTCGCGCCGACGCTGTTCTACTTCGCTCCCAAGAACATCTGGGTGCTCGCCTACCAGTGGGGCGGGACCGCCTTCTCCTACCGGACCTCCAGCGACCCGACCAACCCCAACGGCTGGTCCGGGGCGCAGACCCTGTCCACCGCGAGCATCTCCGGCTCCGGCACCGGCCCGATCGACCAGACGCTCATCGGCGACGGCCAGAACATGTACCTGTTCTTCGCCGGGGACAACGGCAAGATCTACCGGCAGAGCATGCCCATCGGCAACTTCCCGGGCAGCTTCGGCTCGAACTACACGCAGATCATGAGCGACTCCACGAACAACCTGTTCGAGGGAGTCGAGGTCTACAAGCTCCAGGGCCAGACCAAGTACCTCATGCTCGTGGAGTCGATCGGCTCGCAGGGCCGCTACTTCCGCTCGTACACGGCCAGCAGCCTGAACGGCTCGTGGTCGGCGAACGCCACGAGCGAGAGCAACCCCTTCGCCGGCAAGGCCAACAGCGGCGCCACCTGGACCAACGACATCAGCCACGGTGACCTGGTCCGCAACAACCCCGACCAGACCAAGACCGTCGACCCCTGCAACCTGCAGCTGCTCTACCAGGGCCGCAGCCCCAGCTCCGGCGGCGACTACGGCCTGCTGCCCTACCGCCCCGGCCTGCTGACCCTGCAGCGCTGACGGCATGACACGGGTCCCACCCGGGAGTTCCTGACCATCGCGGCACGGCGCACGCCGAACCAGGTGAGCGTCACCACGGACGCGATCAGGACCGGGAGGACCTGAACGGCGGGCTCGGTACCAGACCGAGCCCGCCGTGTCATGTGGAGAGCCGGCTCATCCCGCTGCCCGAGCCGAACCGGCGACGGTGCTCACAGGAGCCCCCTCTTCACGAGATTCCCCATGAGATCGCGGACTCCGAAGTCCCAGGGTTCGCACTCCTCGGCATGCCGGACGCGGTTGACCAGGGTGCCGAGCGCGGGGGAGCTGATCCTCACGATGTCGCCGACCTTGTGCGTGAACCCCTCGCCGGGGCGGTCGCGGTCCTGGATGGGCGCGAACATGGTGCCGAGCATGAGGACCGCGCCGTCGGGATAGTGATGGTGCGGGCCGATCATCTGCCGCACCAACGCCTCCGGATCGCGCGACATCCGCGCCATCTCCGAGACCGTCTCAAGGCGGAAGCCGTCCACGCCTTCGATTTCCAGGCCCACCACGAGGCCACGTACCTGTTCCAGGTCGAACCGCTCGTCGAAGAGCCGGATGACGGGCCCCAGCGCGCACGAGGCGTTGTTGTCCTTCGCCCTCGGCAGCAGCAGCGCGGATCGGCCCTCGACGTCCCGGAGGTTCACGTCGTTGCCGAGGGTCGCCCCCACGATCCGGCCGCTCGACTGGACGATGAGCGCCACTTCGGGCTCCGGGTTGTTCCAGGTCGAGGCGGCGAGCACGCCGACGGGGACCGCGGTTCCCATGGCGGACAGGATCTGGCCCTTGGTGAAGATCTCGGCATCCGGTCCGATCCCGACCTCCAGATACTGGCTCCAGATGCCCTCGGCGACGAGGAGGCTCTTCAGCCGCGTCGCCTCCTCCGAGCCCGGTGCCAGGCCGTGCAGGTCGGCGCCGAGGCCGGTGAGAATCCGCTGCCGGATATCCGCCGCGAGCAGCAGGTCGCCGCGGGCCCGTTCCTCGATGATGCGCTCGATCATCGAGACGGCGAAGGTCACCCCGGCGGCCTTGAGCGCCTGGAGGTCGACCGGTGCGAGCAGCCAGGGCCGGGTGCGGTCCCGGTCCGCGGCGCCGGTGTTGGCGAGCACCTCCCGGAAGCCGCCGACCCGCCGGCCGTCAAGCCTCGACACCACGGCGGCGGGCTCCGGCAGCTCGCAGACGTCGCGGATCGTCGGGAAATCGGCGCTGATGTCGAAGACGTCGCCGTCGCGGACGACGACGGGTGACGGCCCTTCGGCGACGGGATCCCAGATCCGGCCGATCAGGACGCTGTCCTCGGCGTCGTCCGGCAGCGCGTCGGCGGCCGTGCCGAACCAGTCGACCTCGGCGGGGTACGCCTCGGGCGATGCCTGGCTCATACGCGGTCTCCCAGGTTGAAGAAGGACCGCTCGTCCGCGGGGCGGATGTCGAACACGGCGTCCCGGAACATCCGCAGGGGGTGGGGTGTGAAGGGGTGCCGCGCGATCGCCTCGAGGTCGAGTTCGATGCCGAGTCCGATCCCTGTCGGGATGATGACGTCGCCCTCCTTCGTGAGCACGAGCCGTTCGTTGGTGATCTCCGGGCGCCACGGCACGTCGGTCGCCATGATTTCCAGGTATCGGAAGTTGGGCAGGGTCGCCCCGAGTTGCAGCGTCGCCGCGGTGCTCAGCGGCCCGCTGGGATTGTGCGGGGCGAAACCGACATAGCTGGTCGCCGCCAGCGTCGAGATGAAGGCCAGCTCGGCGATGCCGCCGGCGTGCGTCACGTCGGGCTGGACGAAGTCGACCGCCTGGCGGGCGATCGCCGGTGCGAAGCCCTGCCGGCCGAACCATCGCTCCCCGGCGGCGATGGGCACCGGGGACGCCCGGCGGATGTCGACAAGAGCGTCGAGGTTGTCCGGGGGGCACGGCTCCTCGAACCACACCGGGTCGAACTGAGCGATCTCCCGCGCGACCTTGATGGCGTGGCGGACGTCGAACCGGCCGTGGCCCTCGATGAACAGCTCGACGTCGCGCCCGACCGCGGAGCGGACGGCGTCGATCTGCGCGAGCACGCGGTCCAGCTGCGGAGTTGTGATCGTCAGGTCGAAGTTCTCGAAGGGATCCCACTTGAGACCGCGGAAGCCGCTGTCGACGGTCCTCCTCGCGGCGGCCGCGTAGTCCTCGGGCGTGACGGCTCCTGAGAACCAGCCGTTGGCATAGGCACGCACCCGGTCCCGGGTGGCGCCGCCGAGAAGCCGGGAGACCGGGACACCGAGCTCCCGTGCCGAGATGTCCCACAGCGCCATTTCGAGCGAGCTCAGCGCGGTCATGATGACCGGGCCGCCGCGCCAGTACCAGTCTCTGGCCAGCTCGTACAGGATGCCGGAGATGCGGGTGGGATCGAGCCCCACCACGGCTTCGGCGACTTCGGCGACGGCCCCCTGGACGGCGCGCTCCTTGCCTTCTAGCGTCGCTTCGCCGAGTCCGACGATCCCCTCGTCGGTGGTGACGCGGACGATCACGAGATTGGTGCGGTAGAAGTCGACGACGAGGGTGTCGACTGAGATGATCTTCATGCTCCCGGTTACCCCTTAACGGCGCCGGCGGTCATGCCGGCCACCACGTGCCTCTGCGCGAACAGGTAGAAGACGACGGCGGGCAGCGTGAACATGAACGCGACCGCCATCACCGTCTGGATCGGCGTGCCCAGCTCGCCGATGAAGTTCGCGATCCCCACCGAGGCCGGCTGCTTCCCGGGGGTGAAGATGAATGTCACGGCGAACACGTACTCGTTCCAGGCGTGGAAGAACGCGATGACCGCGGTGGCCGCGATGGACGGGGCGATCAGCGGCACGTTGATGCGCGTCAGCACGGTGAGCGGCCGTGCTCCGTCGACACGCGCGGACTCCTCCAGTGCGCGCGGAATGCCGTCGATCGCGCCCTTGAGAATGAGGGCGACGATCGGCAGGACGAAGGCGGAGTTGACCAGGATGAGGCCGCCCAGGGAGTCGAGCAGGCCGAACCGCCGGAAGAGCGAGAACAGCGGCACGACCATGAGCGCCTCGGGAAGCATCTGCGTGAACAGCAGAAGCACGGTCACGATGGCCTTGCCCCAGAACGAGAACCGCGAGAGCGCGTAGCCGAGCGGAATGCCGAGGCCGATCGAGAGGACCGTCGTGCCGACGGCGATCACCAGGCTGTTGCGCAGCCAACCCAGCGCCTTGCCCTCGGCCAGCGCGTCGATGAAGACCCCGAATTGCGAGAAGTCGGGGACGAGCCGGGCCTTCTCGGCGAAGAGATCCGAGTTGCTCGACAGCGCCGTGACGATCATCCAGTACAGGGGGAAGACCGCGACGCCGAGCACGACGAGGACGCCGAGGATGCGCAGGGTCAGACCGATGCGGAGCGGCCTCATCAGCGTGCCTCCCTTTCGGCGGCGCGGGCGACGAACCGGCTGCCGGCGACGACGATGAGCGAGACGACCACCCCGACCATGCCGATCGCCGCCGCGGAACCGAGTTGCTTGGAGTCGAAGGCCTCCGAGTAGAGGTCGATGACGAGCGTCTCGGTCGCGCCGACCGGCCCTCCCTTGGTCATGAGCCAGATGAGCTCGAACCGCCGCAGCGACCAGATGGTCATGAGGATGGCGAGCAGTCCGATGGTGGGCTTGATGACCTGCCAGGTGACGGCGCGGAAGGTCCACCAGCGCCCTGCGCCGTCCACCGTGGCGGCCTCGGTCAGGTCCGGGGGCACGGACTGCAGCGCGGACAGCAGCACCACCGAGGTGAACGGGAACAGCTGCCAGATGGTCGTGGCGAGGATCGCCGGGAGGGCGTACGTCGGGCTGTCGAGGATGGCGCCGCCCGGGACGCCGAGGCCGACCGCGTCCAGGAAGCGGTTCACGATCCCGTAGTCCGGGTTGAGCATCCACGTCGCGATGAGCGCGACCGCGATGCCGGGCGCCGCCCACGGAATGGTCACCAGCGCGCGCGCCCACCCCCGGCCGCGGAACCCTTTGTTGAGGAGCAGGGCGACGGCGAGCCCGGCTCCCACGGCGCCGACGACACACACGATCACATAGATGAAGGTGGTGAGAAGGGTGCGGCGGAAGTCCTCGTCACCGAAGATGCGGGTGAAGTTGTCCAGCCCCACCCAGGTGCTGCGGGTGGGATTCAGCAGCGACGTCCGCGTGAAGCTCAGGAAGATCTCCTGAATGAGCGGAACGACCTGGAATACGAGGATGAAGACGGCGGCGGGCGCCAGGAAGAGGTAGGGCGTCCACTTGCTTCCCCGCGGGCTGCCTCGACGCCGGGTCTCGGATCGAGACCCTGAGGTCTGCTGTTGTTTCAGCACAGTCATCGAGTTCGGTCCTTGTTCGAGTAGGACGCCGCCGGCGTGAGGGGTGCCCACGCCGGCGGTCTCGTCCGATCAACCGACCAGTTGGGTCGCCTGCTCCTGGGCGCGGTCCAGCGCGGTCTTGAGGTCGACCGTGCCCTGGAGCGCCGCGACGACGTTCTGGACGACGATCTTGCGGATGTCCGGCGTCTTCGCCTCGAATCCCAGGACGATCTGCGGCAGGCTCGATTCGGTGAGGTCGTCGAACACCTTGAGGAAGGGCGTCTCCTTGAGCTTCTCGGGGCTGCGCTCGGTGACCGTCGCCACGCTGCTCGCGCCGAGGATCTCCTGCAGCTTCACCTGGTTGGCCGGCTCAAGCGCCCAGCGGATGAAGGTGGCCGCCGCGTCCTTCGCCGGACTCGCCTCGTTGATGACGATGGGCGCGAGGATCGCGCCCTGGGTGCGGACCGGGAACGGGATGGGGGCGACGTTGAAGTTCAGGTCGGGGTTCTGGCCGCGGGTCGCCGTAACGTAGCCGCCGTTGTTGAGCTCCATGCCGACCTTGCCCTCGGCGAACATGCGGCGGAACGTCGCCGCGTCCGCGCCCCGCGGGATCACCTTCGCGTCGTACAGGTCCTTGTACGCCTGCAGGCCCTTGAGGTTCTCGGGCGAGTTGATGGTCAGGTTCTTGCCGTCCGACCACTTGCCGCCGAAACCGTAGACGTAGTTGAAGATGTCCTGCCAGACGCCGGCCTCCTCGGCCTCCGTCTGACGGAACGCCAGGCCGTAGACGTCGCCCTTGGTCAGCGAACTCGCCGTCTTGGCGAACTCCTCGTAGGTCGTCGGCGGCTTCGGAATCAGGTCGGCGTTGTAGAACATCGCGTAGTTCGACGCCTCGAAGATGATCCCGTCCCGCCTGCCGTCGTGGACCATGAACTGGTCCGGCTGCTTGAGCAGGTCATACTTGCTGACGTCGATCAGGTCGTCGAGCGGCGCGATGAGGCCGGCGTCCGAGGCGGACTCGAACTCGGGCATGTCGAAGCGGATCAGGTCGGGTCCTTGCCCGCTGCCCATCTGGGTCAGGACGGTCTGGCCGAAGGTCGGGTACGGCACCGCCGCGGCGGACACCCGGACCGCGCTCTGGCTCTTGTTGAAGTCATCGAGCCACTTCGTGAGCAGCGGCCCGCGGCCGGGGTCGCCGAACGTCGAGGCGGCGAAGGTCAGCGAGGTCACGCCGCCGCCGGATCCGCTTCCGGATTCACTGTCAGAGCCGCAGCCGCTCAGGAAGGCGACGGCCGTACAGATGAGACTGGTCGCCACAGCCATGCTACGGCGAACGCGATGCAGCTCCATGTGTTACTCCCGTAATCAACCGTTCGTTCCCCCGAAACGCCGTTTTCTTGCAACGATCGTAGCAACATGTGCAACACTGTCAAGGAGCGAGCGGTTGCGCGCCATATGCTCTACATTGCGCCTAGTGCAACGCAGGGAGGGCAGGAGTGGCACAATCCATCCAGCGCGCGATCAACCTGATCCGGGTGGCAGCGGAACATCCGCTGACCCTCACCGAGGCCTCGGACGTGCTCGGCGTCCACAAATCCACGGCTTTGCGGATCTTGCAAGCGCTTGAGGCCGCACGGTTCGTGCGCAAGACAGGGGCGGGGACCTACGTGTTCGGGAGCGGGCTCATCGAACTGTCCGAGCTCGCGCTCGGCTCGATGGACCTCCGCCAGTTCGCGTCGGCGCACCTGCGCCGGCTCCAGGGGCAGACGGGTCACACCGTGCACCTGGCACAGCTGACCGGCAACGAGATCATTTACATCGACAAGGTCGACAGCCCCGCGTTCGACGCGGTGAAGCTACCGTCTCGGATCGGCCGGGCCGTCTCGCTGTATGCGAGCGCCGTCGGGAAGGCGATCCTCGCCTACCTCCCCAGGGAGGACCGCGATCGCCTGCTCGCGCACGTCGCCTTCGACCGGCACACCGACACGACGATCACCGATCGCGAGTCCTTCGAAGCCGAACTCGCGCAGGTCCGCGAGCAAGGCTGGTCTGTCGACAACGGCGAGCACGACGCCTACGTCATGTGCGTGGCCGCACCGGTAAGGGACTCACGGGGCAAGGTCGTCGCCGCCGTCTCCATCACCGCGATCGAGGTGATCGAGACCCTGGACCAGTTGAAGGAGAAGCTTCCGCTGCTGCTGGAGACCGCGACGCTGATCTCCCAGGAAGTCGGATACACGCCGGAGCCGCCGCCGGCGAGCTGAGCCGCGACCTGTGGAGCACCTCGAGGTGTCGTCGGCGTCGGCCTGACACGCCGACTCTCCCAGGTTTCCCCAGGTCGCGAGCTCAGATCGTGCGACGGCCTTGCCGTGGCACTCCCCAGGGTGGGAGGCGCCACGGCAAGGCCTGCCGGGTTGGTGGGAAGAACCAGGTCAGTCGACGGTCACCTGCGTGCTCTGTGACGCGTTGAACAGTTTGTCGCCCGGGTAGCGGGCGACGACGGGGCTGTCGAGGAGCGCGCCGTCGACGGCCTTGCGGAAGGTGGCCACACCGTTCTTGACCGGTGCGGATCCGAGGTGGGTGTCACCGGCGTAGAACTCGACCTTGCCGGTGGGGGAGGCGACGTTGGCGGTCACGGTGCCCACCGCGGCGGTCGCGGTGAGCCTGACGTTGTGGGAGTTCCCGGCGGGCGTGGCGGCGACGTCCAGGCCCGTCGTGGTGGTGCGGAACGCCACGTTACGCAGATAGAAGTTGAGCATCGGACGCCAGACATGCCAGGTGTGCATGCCGTCGACGTAGTACTCCTTGATCTCGACGCCGGCGGACCGCAGCGCCTCGGCGCGCGTGTGCAGGCTCTGGGCGCTGGTGCCGTCCTGTCGTCCGGTGCCGAAGAGGAGGCCGCCGGGGACCGTCTTCAGGCGGTCGATCTGCGCCTGCGAGGCGGCCGGTCCGCCGATGCTCCAGGCGGCGTCGTAGGCGAACAGGTCGGTGTTGTCGTACATGATGGTGAACGCACGGCTCCCGCCCGCCGAGAACCCGCCGAACGCACGGTCCTCCGGCCGGGTCGAGACGTGGTAGTTCTGCTCCACGAACGGGATGACGTTGTTGCGCAGCTCGTTGGCGTACCCCTGGTTGCCGCCGGGCAGGCCGTTGAAGTCGGTGGACACGACCACCATCGGCTGCACCACGCCGTCCTTGATGGCGTTCTCCACGATGTGGTGGGCCACGCCCTGCATCGTCCAGGCGATCGAGCTGTCCCCGGCGCCGTGGCTCAGATACAGCGTGGGGTAGGGCGTCGCCCGGTTCGGGTCGTAACCGTGCGGCGTGTAGACGACGATGTCATGCACCCCGGCCGGGTTGGTCGACAGCGGCGACGGATACCGCCGCGACTCCAGCTTCCCGGCCTCACCGGCCTTGACCGGCGCCTGATAGTCGTTGTCGTAGGTGGGGAACTTCTCGCTGCTCGGCACGTAAATCGTGCTGCGCACCGCGCCCGGCGCGCTCGGGTACTGGGGCTGCACCTCCCACCGGTTGGCCGGGTCGTCGTGCAGGGCGCAGCCGGTGGCCTCCACGTTTTCGCAGTCGTGGGTGAAGGCGTAGCGGAACGTTCCGGCGGGCAGCGGGACGGTGGTCTCCCAGATCCCGTCGGCCCCGAGCTGCATGGGCAGGATGCGCCAGGGGGTGGCCGCGGTGTCGCCCGGCTGCCACTCCGACGGCGGCCGGTTGTCGCCGACGTTGTCGGGCTGAGCGAAGAACCAGTCGCCGTAGATCTGGACGCTGTTGACGCCGGCGGGCGCCTGGTACCGGAACGTCACCGCGTACCCGGTCGGGGGTGCGTCGGACTTGACCAGGGTCGGCCCCAGCGGCTTCGTCGGTGCCGCAGAGGCCGGAGGGGCTGACACCCCTACCGCGGCCACTGCTGCCGCGACCGTCAGGCCGGCCAGAAGCGACCTCAGCCTGCTACCTCGTTGGATCCTCGGCGAACGATGGGGATGGGCGACGGGCACGTTGCGCTCCCTCCGAAGAGTGAAATGTGGTCAGACGTAACGAATCGGGCCTGACCGTTGCCATGATCGTAGGTCGACGCTCAACGATGTCAAGAGCAAATTGCATATTACGTTCTGTGCGTTGCAACATGCGCAATAAAATGAGGGTCGCACCCGGGGCGGTCGTGCGTGGACGTGCCGATGGCGACGTGCTCGACGGCGGCGCCGGCCGGCTCAGGCCCGAGCCGGTAGCGGAGAGCCGACGGCTCATCGGGCCGGGCATCGGGCCGGGCGTGATCTGTTCCCTGGAAATCGCTCGCGAGGGAGCGATGTTCCCGGCGGGGGTCGCGGGGAGAACGTGTCGAGATTGTTCCCGGCCGGGCGCGAAAACGCGAGGCGGGCGCATATTCGGTTACCGCCGGATAACCACCCCATCGAACTCGATGTGAACCGGCACAGTATTGGATGATCACGCCAATAGTGCGTCCTGCGGCCGGGCCTCTGGGCTGCGTGAACGTGAACGCCGGCCGTATCGCTTGACGAAAATCGCGCACTTAGCGAAGATTCGTCGAACATGGGGTGAATAATGTGTCCGCATCGGGATGCCTGGGGGTTGGCATTGCTTGAGGGGTTGGGGCTCGATCCCCTCGCTGAAACCGTTTACCGAACCATGCTCGATAATCCTCGCTGGCGCATAAACGACATTGTCCGGCACCTGCAGTGTTCGGAGGAGGACGTCCTCTCCGCCCTCGACCGGTTGGCCGACCTGGCCCTGTTGCGGCGCTCTCTGGAGGATCCGGGGGACCTGCGGCCGGTGAACCCGGCAGTGGGACTGCAGGCACTTCTGCGCCGGCGGCAGATGGAAGAGGCCGAACGGCAACTGGAGATGGCGCAGAGCAAGGCCGCGGTGGCTCAGATGCTCGCCCAGTACGCCGATCAGGAGAGGTCCGATGGTGACGCGGTGCGATTGGTGGGCATCGACGTCATCATCGGACGGCTGGAGCAGTTGTCGGAGGAGGTGGGGCATGAGGTGCTCACCTTCATGCCCGGTGGCTCCCAGTCCGCGAACGCTCTGGAGACAGCCCGTCAGAACGACGAGCGGGCACTCGGCCGCGGGGTGAAGTTCCGCAACATCTGTCTCGACAGCGTCCGCAACGACTCGGCGACCCTTGCCTACCTGAACTGGCTGGTGGAGGCCGGCGCCCACGTGCGCACCATGCCGGTCCTGCCCCCTCGGATGATCATCTTCGACCGTACCGTGGCCATCGTGCCCATGGATCCTGACAACAGCAGACGCGGCGCGCTCCAGCTGAGCGGCGCGGGCATCATCGCCGCCCTGCTGGCCCTCTTCGAACAGGTGTGGGAGATCGCCGTGCCGTTGGGCAGTCCGGCGCTCGGTCCGCAGGGTTTCACCCGGCAGCAGCACGAGCTGCTGCGCATGCTGGCCGAGGGAATGACCGACGAGGTCGCGGCCAAACGGCTCGGGGTCTCCGAACGGACGGTGCGCCGGATGATGGCCGAGATCATGGAGCGGATCGGCGCCCGTAGTCGCTTCGAGGCCGGGTTGCGAGTCGCGGAGCGCGGCTGGCTCTGACGCATCCTGCGGCGGCCTGGCTCCGGCGGCATTCTCCCGTTCTGCCGTCGGAATCGGTTTCACTCGCGGGAAGCCGGAGGTTGCCCGTGAGTATCGCCTGGTAGGTCGCCGAGAGCACCGGTCCGGGATCGACGCCGTACCCGTCGGCCAGGACGTGGCGCCCCTCCTGGTAGGTGGCGATCGCGTCGGCCTGCCGGTCGCACCGGTAGAGCGCGGTCATGAGCTGTGCCCGCAGCCGCTCCCGCAGCGGCTGCTCCGCGACCAGCCAGGTGAGTTCGGCCACGAGGTCGTGGTGACGGCCGAGCATCAGGTCGGCCGCCACGCGGCCCTCCAGGACGCGCAGCCGCGCCTCCTCCAGCCGGGGCCGCTCGGTGGCGGCCATGTGGTCGGTGACGTCCACCAGCACCGGGCCGCGCCACAGGGCCAGTGCGCGGCTCAGCAGATCCGTGGCCGTCCGCCAGCGCGCCTGCTTCACCGCGTCCAGGCCGGCACTGCTGAGCCTGGAGAACTCCAGGTGGTCGCACCACGCGTCACCGAGCTTCATCGAGTAGCCGTGCGGGTAGCGGGTGATCTGAAGGCTCGGCTCGAAGAGCTTGCGCAGCCGGGAGGCGTAGGTGTAGATCTGCGCGCTCGCGGTCGCGGGCGCCGCCTCGGCCCACAACAGGTCGGTCAGCCGCTCGTCGGACACCACCCGGCCGTGCGCCAGCAGAAACTCCACCAGTACGGTCCGAGGCTTGGCGCCGTTGAGCAGGCGTTGTTCCCCGTCCACCCGCGTTTCGACAGGGCCGAGAATTCTGAATTCCATTCTATGGGTCATGTCAGCCCCGTCTCCTTTCCAGCGCCGCCAGTAGGTTTTCCGCTCTCGAGATAAGCTCCTGGACGATTCCGGGGTCGCCCGAAGCGAATTCGTCCGCCTGGAAGACCACGACTTCGATTCGGTTTCCGGCGTGACGGGAACGGATGTGCTCGATGCCGTCCGCCGGAGTCGCCACCAATGACAGAATGGTCAGGACCACGTCGGCGTCGGCCTGCCGCCAATCGCGCCCGTCGGCGGCGAGCAGTGTCGCCATCTCTATACGCATGGTGAAGTTCGCCGCTGGTCAGTCCCATATGATGCCGTCGGTCGACGCGGGTCCGCCGCTGTTCTGGAAGGGGACGCCCGGCTGGCTCACGGAAATCCCGGCCCCGACCATCGCCACAAATCCGCCGACGACGACCAGGCCGATGGCGCGCCAGGCGATCGCGGCGAGAATTCCCGTGCCGTGGGTCCTCGAGGTAATCGACATCTTTCTCCCTTTTCCGTTTTCCTTGTTCGGAGCGAACGGCTCCGTTGAAATAAATATGGCCCGCGGAGCACGGTGGGAGAAGGATTCGGGCCTGGACGACAGCGGCCTTGTCCGCTACAGGACAAGGGGGTCCTGTAGCGGACAAGGCCGTGAGGTTGCGATATCGCTGGTCAGGCCCCGGCTCTCGCCGGGAGGAGCACGTCTACCGTCTCACCGCGTGACCAGGGTGCTCTCCGGTACGACGGCTTCGTCGCTCTCCCGTATGCCGTACCTGCCGTAGAGACGGCGCAGCGGGCCGGGGGCCCACCAGTTGGCCCGTCCGGTGAGTTTCATCGTGGCCGGCACCAGCAACGCCCGCACGATCGTGGAGTCCACCAGCACGGCGATGAGCATGCCGATTCCGGTCAGCTTGATGAAGGTGATGCCCGAGGTGGAGAAGGCCGCCACAACGATGATGAACAGCAGCGCCGCACTGGTGATCAGGCCGCCTGTGCGCTGCAGCCCCGCCGCCACCGCCGCGGTGTTGTCGCCGTGCGCGTCGTAGTGTTCCCGCATCCGGGAGAGCAGGAAGACCTCGTAGTCCATGGAGAGGCCGAACACGATCGCCAGCACGAGGATGGGCATCGACGGTTCGAGGAAACCCGTCGGGGTGAAGCCGAGGAGCCCGGACAGATGACCGTCCTGGAAGATCCAGACCAGCGCGCCGAACGTCGCCGACAGCGAGAAGATGTTCATGATCACGGCCTTGATCGGCAGCAGGATCGAGCCGAAGGCCATGAACAGCAGCAGGAAGGTGGTCACCCCGACCAGCAACGCCATCCAGGGCAGCAGGTCGCCGAGGTTGGCGAGCTGGTCGACCAGCGCCGCGGTGGCTCCCCCGACGAGCACGGAGGCTCCGGCCGGGGGCGGGACCGCGCGAACCTTCCGGACCACGTCTCTGGCCTCCGCCGACATCCGGTTGGCGCTGTAGGTGAGCTCGATCCGCGCCGTGCGACCGGCCTCCCCGGTGAGCTGGGCGCCGGTGATCCCGGGCACCGCCTCGACCCGGCCGGTGTACGCGCTCAGAGCCGCCCGCGAGGCCGGACTGGAGACCGGGTCGGACAGCGTGACGATCGCCCGGAGGGGGTTGGTGAAGTTGGCGGGGAACTCGTCGGTCATCGTCTCCGACACCACCCGGGTCTCGGTGCCCGCCGGCAGCGCGCGGGCGTCGATGCCGCCCCAGCTCACGCGCAGGAACGGCAGGCCGAGAGTGACCAGAATCGCCAGCGTGCCGACGAGGACCACCACGGGGCGCCGCATCACCCCACGCCCCAGCCGTGCCCAGAAGAGCGACTGCCTGCCTTGGCGCCGGGCCAGCCAGCGGGGGGCGAGCGCGTTGACCCGGGGACCGAGCACGGCCAGCAGGGCGGGCATGATGGTGAGCGCGGCGACCATGTCCACCAGCACTGTCGCCAGCCCGCCCATGCCCATGGACCGCAGGAACGACTGCGGGAAGATCAGCAGGCTGGCCAGCGAAGCGGCGACCGTGACGCCGGAGACGGCGACCGTCCGGCCGGCCGTGGCCATGGTGCGGACCACCGCCTCCTCGCCGGTGTGGCCGCGGTTCAGCTCCTCTCGGAACCGCACGACCATGAACAGCCCATAGTCGATGGCCAGGCCGACGCCGAGCAGGGTGGTGATGTTGACGGCGTAGGTGGACACGTTGGTGAACAGGCCGAACAGGTGCAGCGCGGAGAACGAGCCGAACACCGCCACCACGCCGATCAGCAACGGCAGGCCGGCCGCCACCACGCTGCCGAAAATGAAGATCATGAGGAGCAGGAGCAGCGGGGTGGCGATGCCCTCCGCCAGCACGATGTCCTTCTTGACACCGTCGGAGATCATTTTCTGGGTGGCCGTGGAACCGCCGACGAGCGACTCGAGCCCCGGCACGGCGACGGCGGTGCGGATGGCCGCCAGGTGGTCACGCCGCGCGTGCTCGTCCTCACCGCGTAGCCTCAGCACCGCGAAGGTGCTCTTGCGGTCGGCGCTGACGAACTGCGGCGACTTGGTGGACCAGTAGGTGGCGAACGAGTCAACGTGACCGGGGGGAAGCGCCTGCAGGGCCCGGGTGACGTCGGCGCCGTAGGCGGGATCGTCCACAGTGCTCGTCCGGCTGCGGTAGAGCACCACGACGTCGGCCTCGTCCCGGCCCAGCGCCGCGGTCTCCAACTGGGCGGCCCGCTGGCTCTCGCTTCCGGCCACATCGAACTCTCCGGAGGAGGTGAGTGTGCCGAAGACGCCCAACCCCCATACCGCAGCGGCGACCACCACGATCGCGGACAGCACCAGAACCAGCCGACGTCGCCGATAGACGGTGCGGCCCCATCTCTCGAACATCAAATCCTCCGAATCAGTGGACGCGCCTGCCGTCTCATCACAGCAGCGCCGTCTATACGCGGCCTCTACTCGCTGTCTGATCTCTTTGTTAGAGGGGAATGTTGCCGTGCCGCCCACGGCGCCCCGGATCGGCGGCGAGCGCCTCCGACAGCTCCAGAGCCAGGCGGAACCGGGTGCCCGCGGGCTCGACGACCTCGTCCACCGCGCCCAGGGCCAGCGCCCTGCCGAGTCCTCCCGCGGCGCGCTCGTGCTCGGCGACGAGCCTCGCCTTGAGCTCCGCGCGCTCCTCCTCCGGAGCGGCGGCCAGCACCTTGCGGGACAGGACGTCCACCGCGGCCTCGGCGCCCATCACGGCCACCTCGGCGTCCGGCCAGGCGAACACGGCGGTGGCGCCGAGCGAACGGGAGTTCATCGCGATGTACGCCCCGCCGTACGCCTTGCGGACGACGAGCGTGATCCTGGGCACGGTGGCTTCGGCGAAGGCGTGCAGCAGCTTGGCGCCGCGGCGCACGACCCCGCCGTGCTCCTGACTCGTGCCCGGCAGATAGCCGGGCACGTCCACCAGCACGATCAGCGGAACGCCCAGGGAATCGCACATCCGCACGAAGCGGGCCGCCTTCTCCGCGGAGGTCGCGTCGAGGCAGCCGCCCGTGTAGAGCGGGTTGTTGGCCAGCACCCCCACAGTGCGGCCGGCCAGCCGTCCGACGGCGGTGACCACGTTGCGTGCCCACTTCGCCTGGAGGTGCACCGGCGGGCCGTCGAGCAGTTCGGTCACCAGCGGGCGGATGTCGTAGGCGCGCCGACGGTTGCCGGGCAGGAGCCGGCTGAGATCGCGGTCGTCGGCCGCGGACATGGCGTCGAGCGAGCCCTGGTCGCCCAGCAGGTTCAGCAGGCGGCGGGCCTGGGCCAGCGCGTCGTCGTCGTCGGCCGCGACCAGATGGGTGACCCCGCTGCGCGTGCCGTGGACGCCGGGCCCGCCCAGCGTCTCCGTGTCGACGTCCTCGCCGGTGACCGAGCGTACGACGTCGGGGCCGGTGACGAACACGCGGGCGGCGGGAGCCATGATGACCAGGTCGGTCAGGGCCGGGCCGTACGCGGCTCCGCCGGCGGCGGGCCCGAGGACCACGGAGATCTGCGGCACCTTCCCGGAGGCCCGCACCATGGCGGCGAACACCCGCCCGACGGCGTCGAGCGCCTCCACGCCTTCGCCCAGCCGGGCCCCACCGGAGTGCCAGAGCCCGGCGACCGGGACGCCTTCGGCCACGGCCAGGTCGATCGCCTGGACGATGGCGTGGCAACCGGCGGTGCCCAGCGCCCCGCCCATCCGGGTGGCGTCGGTGGCGAAGGCGATCACCGCGGTGCCCTGGGCCGTTCCCCTGGCCGAGACCACTCCGCCGTCGCCGTCGTGGATCGGGGACAGGCTGCCGGGATCAAGCAGCGCGGCCAGCCGCGCGCGGGGGTCGCGCGGATCCACCGCCAGGTCGCTCACCAGCCCGGCCGGTACGGTCATCGTCATGATCGAACTCCCTCTCGGTTGATGTGCCGGGCTCTGTGGCGAGCACGGGGCCGGCGTCGCGTTCCCAGACGGTGATCGGGCCGCGTGCCGTGGTCGCGACCGCCAGGGAGGCCAGGTAACCGGCGGCGGGGTGCAGGTCGCGCAGTGTCATGCGGGAGCACAGTTCGGGGCGGGTCCGCCAGCCGAGCAGCCGGGCGGGCGTTCCGGGCGCGGAGACCGCCAGGTCGGCGAGCGGGACCTTCAGGCCGTCGCCCGTGGCCTTGACCACGGCCTCCTTGCGCACCCAGCGGCGGAGCAGGGCGGTCTCCGTGAGGGGCCCGTCGCGTTCGTCCGGCGACAGCAGCGCCTGTCCGAGCGCCCTCAGGTCGCGGACCCGGCCCAGCCGCTCCACGTCCACCCCGACCATGGAGTCCCCGGCGAGCGCCAGCACCACCACCTCGTCGGTGTGCGACACGGAAAAGCCGATTTCGTACGGGCCGGACAGGCGAGGCTTTCCGTGCGCACCGCCGCAGCCGGCGCACCGGCGCTCCAGCCGCAGCGCGCGTGGATCCACGCCGAGCCTGCCGGCCAGCACGAGCCTGGTCAGCGCGACCCCCACTGTGAAGCGGTCCCGGTCGGCCGTGTGCCGCAGTCGCCCGCGGCGCTCGCGTTCCGCGTGAGACAGGAGGCCGGGATGCCACCACCGGGCCATCGCGGTCGTGGCCCACCAGATCTGGCAGTTCACCATGCCCGAGGTCGAGGTCCTCACGGCTGGTCGTCCCAGCGGCAGCGGCCGATCGAGACGAGGGGCCGCCTCTCGGCGTCGACGACCTGCCCGGCGCCGTCCGCGCCGAGCAGCAGCCGGGCGGGTGTGCCCCGCGGCTCGTGCAGGTCCAGCGAGGCCAGCCGCCATACCTCCGAGCGGCCGGAGGCCGTGGCGATGGCCGCCTCCAGATGGGCGATCGGCAGGGTGATCCGGGGCGGGCTGGTCATGGTGAACAGGTCGGAGGCCCGGGTGCGCGTCACCTCGGCCGACCAGCATCCCGCCTGGTCGTCAAGGGTCCAGGAGTCCACGTCGGTCAGGAAGGGCCGCCAGAGGTAGTCCCTGGCGCGCCGTTCGGGTGGCCCGCCCCGTCCGATGACGGACGGCGGGGGCTCCGGCTGGAACACCGCGGTGCCGCGCGCGAACGGCCGGCCGTCGCGCGACAGCTCCACGCGCACCTGCCAGTCCGGCGAGTGTGGGTCGGGCCGGACCAGCCGGTGGAACACGGCCGAACCGCCGCCGGCCGCCAGCGCACCGGCGTCGACCCACACGTCCCGCATCCCCGCGACCGGCAGCAGCGGGCCGAGCGGCGGCGCCAGCCAGGAGGCGCCGGCGAGCATGTACTCCAGCAGCAGCGAGATGGGCACGCCCCGCACGCCTGCCACGCGTACGTCGTCCAGGAAGGCGGCCCACTCCCCGTCGATCCTGTGCTCGGTCTCCAGCAGCGTCCCCGGCCCGTACCGTACGACCTGGCCGAGCAGGAATCTGCGGGTGAGCAACTCGGTGCGGCCCTCCCAGTCGGACGGCAGCGTGATGCCGCACAGCTGCCGCGGGGTGATCTCCCCGATGTCGGCCACGAAGCCGATCTCGCCGGATCCGGCGTGGGCCAGCTCGGCCCGCCAGGCCGCCACGCCGGTGGGGACGGAGATCGGCGTCATGTACCGGCTCGCCGCGCCCAGGTTGGTGATCAGCCCCAGGTCGTGCCAGGTCGGCCAGGACAGCGACTTCACCGGATGGCCGGCGGAGTGCCCGGTCCACATGGCCAGCCGCGCGAGCCCCTCGTTGGCCGCCGCGTAGTCGATCTGGCCGATCATGCCGCCGTATCGCCCGGTCAGGGAGCCCACGGCGCACAGCATCCTCAGGGGGCGTCCTTCCAGCGCCTCGGTGAGCCGCAGAAAGCCGTCCACCTTGACCTCGATGACCCGCAGGAACTCCTCGGCGGTCTTGCGCGGCAGCCGGGTGGGCGCGTCGACGCCCGCGTTGTGCACGACCATCGACAGCCCCGGCCCGGCCGCGGCGAGGAGCGCGGCCAGGTCCTCGGCCCGGGTGACGTCGGCGGCGTGATAGTCGATCCGCAGGCCGGCCTCCCTCGCCCGCCGGAGGTTCCCGTAGATCTCGCGGACCTGGCGCATCCCCTCGATCCGGCGGCGCACGACCGGCAGCGGCTCGCCGGGCTCGCGCTCACGGTAGGCACGCAGGGCCAGTTCGGCGAACTCGTCCTCGCCGGCCGTCAGCCACGGCGTGTCCTCGCCGGGCAGCCTCGTCCGTCCGCTCACGATCACCCGGCAGCCGGTGCCGCGGGCCATCTCCGCGGCGATCTCGAATCCGATGCCCCGGCCGCCGCCGGTCAGCAGCAGCACGTCGGCCGGCGTCATCTCGATCGGCGCGCCGTCCACCGCCGACTGCCTGGGCAGGATGGTGAGCCGTTCCTCGTAGCGCAGTCCCACCTCCAGCAGGTCGCCTGCGAACATCTCCCGCACGATCGCCTCGCCCGGGTCCGCCACCGGGCCGAGGTCGATCACGCGGGACTGGCAGGCGGCCAGCTCCCTGGGCAGGGTCTTGGCGATCCCGGCCCATATCCCGCTGAGCGGCCGGGAGTCCTGCTCCGGCCTCAGGCCCATGGGGCCGCCCATCGCGGTGACCGCCACGTAGTGCAGCCTGCGGGCGTCGGTCTCGGTGACCCAGTCCGGGTAGACGTGCTGGAGAGCGGCCACGGTCCGTCGCATCGGCTCCCGCCACGCCCCGGGACGGGTCTCCTCGGGGTCGCCGTGCAGGGTCAGGTCGATGATCGCGTCGATCCGGGTGGCGTCCGGATCGGTGACCGGGGTCCCGCCGTACCGGCAGACGGCGCGGCACACCGAGCGCCGCACCGGGTCGGAACCGTTGATCACCAGGACTCTGCGGCCGTCCAGCACGTCCTCGGGCGGCGCCGGCGCCGGGGGGAGCGGGCACAGGGTCAGCGTCTGACGCAGGATCTCGCCGGGGGCGGCGGCGCTCATGACCGGCCTCCCGCCGCGGCCAGCTCCCGGGTGCGGGGACGCAGGCGGACCCGCAGCTCGCCCTCCGGGCGCAGCGAGATGATCGAGTGCCCGTACGGCACCTGGGCGCCGGACACGGGCTCCAGCCGGAACCGCTGGGTGATCATCGAGATGACGAGCTTCAGTTCGAGCAGCGCCATGAGGTTGCCCACGCACATCCGGGGACCGCCGCCGAACGGGTAGTACGACAGCCGGGGCAGCCGCTTGACCGCGTCTCCGGCGAAGCGGTGCGGGTCGAACACGTGCGGGTTGGGGAACAACTCGGGGTTACGCTGGGAGACCAGCGGCGAGAGCACCACCGATGACCCGGCCGGGATGTGGTAGCCGTTCAGCTCGTCGTCATCGACGGCGTCCCTCGGATAGATCCAGATCGGCGGGTACATCCGCAGCGCCTCCTGGACGACCATCCCGGCGAAGGTCAGCTGATCGGCGTCGGCGTGCACCGGGTCCCGCCCGGCCAGCACCCGCTGCGCCTCGCCGGTCAGCTCCTCGTCGATCCACGAGTGGGTGGCGATGGCGTGCAGGGTCCACGCGGCGGCGGTGGCGGTGGTCTCGTGCCCGGCCATGTAGACGGTGATCAGCTCGTCGCGGATCTCCTGGTCCGTCCAGCGCCGCCCGGTCTCCGGATCGACCGCGGCCTCCATCAGCTCGACGAGAGGGCCCTGCCCGGTCCTGCTGTGGTTGTCGCGGATGGTGGCGACGAACTCGGTCAGGAAGCCCTGGATGTCGCGAATCTGCCGGTTGCGGGCGTTGGGCACCCAGCGCGGCAGCTTCTCGGAGATCATGCCGTGCATGAACATCAGCTCCAGGCCGGCGTCCACGACCTGCTTGACCGCGGGCACGGTGTCGTCCACGTCGTATCCGAACAGCGAGCGGCTGAGCGTCACCATGGTCAGCCTGAGCATCTCGGCGACCAGATCGACCGGCTCGCCGTCCGCGGCGCTGCGCTCCCAGCGGTCCAGCATCTCGTTGGTGGCCTCGACCACGTTGGGCACGATCGCGCCGATCGCCTTGCTGAGGAACAGCGGCTGGACGCCGCGCCGGTGCCCGCGCCAGTACGCGCCGTCCGAGGTCAGCAGACCGCGGCCCATGACCAGCTTGAACTGCTCGTAAAGCCTGCCGCGCGTGTAGTTCCTGTGGTTCTCGACCACCACCCGGTAGACGGCGGCCGGGTCGGTGACCAGGTGCGTGAGGTACGGCCCCAGCTGCAGCCGGGCGACCCCCCCGTGGTCCTGGGCGGCGGCCAGCAGGAAACCCGCGGGATCCTTGCGCCAGCTCACGACGTTGCGCACCAGCGATCGCCCCCCGCGGGGCCCTGGCGCCTTGATCCTCGTCATGGAATCTTCCTCCTCGGCGTGGAACGTGGCCTAGATCGGGACTGCGCCCACCCGGGTGGGGGGCGTCAGCGGGCGGCCGTCCTCGACCACGGACCGGTCGACGTGCTCGCCGGTGAACGTGTCGAAGTAGCCGGTGGGGAAACCGGTCACGTCCTTGATCTGCAGCAGCACCCGGCCGTCGGGCAGCATGGCCACGCCCCGGGTGACCGGCTCGGCGCCGGTGAACGGCCCGCGCGGCGTGCTGATGAGCTCGACGGGGACGTGCAGCGCCGACAGTTCGGCGTCGTTGGCCGGGCCGTACAGGTCGATCCTGCGGATCGCGGTCGGGGCGGCGACCGGGATGTACCTGTCCCGCACCAGGTCCATGGCGGCCAGGCGGAGCAGGCCGTCCAGCAGCAACCCGGGGGTCAGGAACCGGTCGAACACCGAGCCGGGCGTGGTGTCCGGCGGGACCGGCTTGGAGTACCAGGCGCGGACGCCGAGCGGATGCAGCCGGATGCCGGTGGTCGACACGAAAGGCCCGCTGAGCCGTACCGCACCGCCGGCCACGTGGTACGGATCGACGACCGGGACCGCCTCGGCGGCGGGCCACGGCGCCCAGCGCGGGGCCCTGGGGTGTTCGGCGGCGAGCACGACCGTTGCCGCGAAGTGGCGGCGA
Source organism: Microbispora bryophytorum (assembly GCF_043197435.1). Classification (NCBI taxonomy): domain Bacteria; kingdom Bacillati; phylum Actinomycetota; class Actinomycetes; order Streptosporangiales; family Streptosporangiaceae; genus Microbispora; species Microbispora bryophytorum. The sequence continues at coordinate 154,288 of NZ_JBICTF010000012.1, forward strand.
TCCCTGACCAGCACGGTTCCCGAGGGGGAGACCACGTCGCCGAGCACCTGGACGTCGACGACGGCGCTCTCGGCGTCGTCGTCCCTGCCGCGCAGCCGCGCCACCAGCCGCAGGGGGCTGAGCCCGGTGCCGCCGCCCAGCTTGAGGAAGCTCTCGAAGGAAAGGTCGCGAAGGCCGGTCACCACCAGGTCGGGCACCAGCTCCTGGGCGGCCTCCGCGGCGAGTTCGGCCGCGAAGCAGCCGGGCATGGTCGGCACACCACGGACCAGATGGTGGCGCAGGTAGTCCTCGCGGGCGTCGAGCATGCGCTCCGCGATGAGCGTGCGCGTGTCCGGCCTGGTCACCCGGTCCAGGTAGAACCGCCCCAAGGGCAGGGCCGGTCTCAGGATGGTCATGTGTCAAGTCCTCTCGTCCACGTGCGGCGCCGAGTCCCGGAGTCAGGCCCGGATGGTGGGGGCGGCCTTCCGGTACAGCCCCGGCACCAGGCGGCGACCGGCGGCCAGCAGCCACCACGGCCAGGGCGTGTACCGTTCGCCGGTCCGGCCGGTGGCCGCCGCGACGATGGCGCGGGCGGTCACCTCGGGGGTGGAGAGCATCCACCGGGTGCGCCGGCTCGCCCGGTCGGCGCGGTACCGGAAGCCCTCGGTGGTCACGAATCCCGGCAGCACCAGGGCGACGTGGACCCCGTGGCCGCGCTCCTCGGCGTGCAGCGCCTCCGTCCAGCCGCTCAGGGCGAACTTGGCCGCCGAGTACGCGCCCGAGTGCGCGAGGCCGATACGACCGGCCACGCTGGCGATGTTGACGACGGCGCTCGGCGCCGACCGCCGGAGCAGGGGAAGCAGGGCGCCGGTCATCCGCACGTGCGCGGCGAAGTTGATTTCCATGGACCGGTGGACGTGCTCCCACCCCGTGTCGGCGAAGGCGCCGCCGAAGTGCGCTCCGGCGTTGTTGACCAGGAGGTCCAGCCGGCCGTGTTCGGCGCCGACCCGTTCGGCGATCCGTCCGGCCGCCTCCGGGTCGGTGAGGTCCTCGGCGATGACGAGAGCGCTGTCCATGCCCGCGGCCAGCTCCTTCAGCCGGTCGGCACGCCTGGCCACCAGGATGAGGTGGTGGGAGGGGGCCAGCCGGTGGGCGGTGGCCGCGCCGATGCCGCTGGAGGCCCCGGTGACCAGGGCCACCTTCCTGACCGCCACCTTTCTGACCGACACCGTTCAGCCCACCTTGGGCACGGTCAGGGCGCCTGCCGCGCAGTGGACGGTGAACGGCGGGGGCGGCAGCGGCTCCCCGTCGGCGAACGTGACGTGACCGGCCGAGGCGACGTGTATCTCGCGTACGCGGAACCTGCGGGTGGAGGTGTCGGTGGCGCTGCGCACCCCGCTGAACAGGCGCATGGTCGAGCCGAGCGTCGCCGGCAGGCTGTTGGGCCCCTGGGTGGTGACGTCGAGGTAGCCGTCGGCGATGTCGGCGTCGGGGCAGACGTGGAGCTTGCCGCCGCATCGGCCGGTATTGCCCACCGAGAACAGCACCGCGGGGAGCTGGGCCGCCACGCCGTCCAGGGTCACGTCGTAGACCCGGCCCCGGAAGCGCGGGAGCTCCAGCAGCGCCGCGACGTCGTAGCGGCGCGGGCCGGCCGGCCACTTCAGCCGCCCTCCCCGGTCGGCCACCGACGCCGCGTACCCGATGGCCAGCACGGTGCCGAACCGCAGCGTGCGCCCGTCCGGGTAGACGACCTCGGCGAGGTCGACCTGCTGCACGTTGCCGTCGGCGAGGGACTCCGCGGCGGCCGCGGCCGCGGCCACCGGGTCGGCGGGCAGTCCCAGCGCGTCGGCCATGTCGTTGCAGGTGCCGGCGGGAATCAGCGCGAAGGGGACGTCCCGCCCGTCCAGGGCGTGCAGGGCCGTGTGGAAGGTGCCGTCACCGCCGATGGCGACCAGGGCCTGCGCCCCGCCGTCGAGCGCCCGCTCGCAGGCGGCGACCGCGTCGGCGCTGCTGCGGGTCGTCAGCACCTCGATCCGGAGGCGGCGTTCCAGCGTGGACAGCACCTGGGGTAACCGGTGGCGAAACCGCCCGCTGGCGGCGGAGGGGTTGACGACGACGGCGACGTTCATCTGGACACCTCGATTGCTTGCGGTCGGGACACGGCGATCGACGGGCCGGCGGCGTCCCTGGAAATGAAGAGGGCGGCGAGTGCGGCGGCCGCGAGCACGACGGCGCCGAGCCAGACGGCGGGCCGGACCGCGGCGACGAAGACGACGGGGTCGGAGAGCGCGGGGTGGGCGCGGGTGACGACGGTGGTCAGCACCGCCACCCCGAGTGCGAAGCCGATCTCTCTCACGGTGGTGTTGGCCCCGCTCGCGCGGCCTCGCTCGCCCTGACCGACCGAGGCGAGCACGACGGCGGTGAGGGGGGCGAAGACCAGGCCCATCCCGATCCCGCCGAGGACCAGCATGGGCAGCATCTGGGAGTACGGCACGACCGGTGCCATGAGGAGCGCGCTCCAGGCCAGCGTGGCCGCCTCGCACAGCAGGCCGAGGGCGATCAGGCGCCCGGCCCCGGCCCGTTCGGTGACCAGCCCGGCCAGCACCGCGACCAGCATCGGCATCGCGGTCCACGGCAGAGTGCGGACCCCGGCCTCGAGCGCTGAATATCCGAGGGGGCCCTGCAGGTACTGCATCAGCCAGTAGATCGCGCCGAACACCCCGAAGAACATCGCCAGCGACACCACGTTGCACAGGACGAACGCCGGAATCCGGTAGAACCGCAGCGGCAGCAGGGGGTGTCGCGCGCGCCGCTCCCAGGTGACGAACGCGACGCCCAGCGCGAGCGCCAGGCCGAGCACGGCCAGCACGGGCGGGGCGGCCCAGCCCTCCGTGCCGGCCCTGGTGATGCCCCACACGAGGGAGACGACCGTCGCCGCCGCCAGCGCCATGCCGGGCAGGTCCAGCCTGCCGTCGTCGCCGGTGCTCTCCTCGACCGCCATCAGGGTCACGGGAACGAAGACCGCGCCGGTGATCGCGGTGATCCAGAAGACCCACGGCCAGCCCTGGGCCACGGCCAGGGCGCCGCCGACCAGGGGCCCGAGCGCGATGCCCATCCCGTTGACCGCGCTCCACAGGCCGATGGCGACGTTCCGCCGCCGCGGGGGAACCCCGGCGGCCAGCAAGGTCAGCGAGATGGGGAGCACGGCGGCCGCTCCGGCGCCCTGGACGACCCGAGCGGCGATCAGCGAGCCGATCGAGTCCGAGAGCGCGCACCCGGCCGATCCCAGGGCGAAGATCGCGATACCGCCCGCGAACACCCGGCGCCGCCCGAACCGGTCGCCCAGCGCCGAGCCGGTCAGCAGCAGCCCGGCGAAGGCCAGGGCGTACGCGTGGATGACCCACTGCAGCGTGGACGGCGGGGCGGCCAGGTCACGGGCGATGACCGGCAGGGTGTTCACCACGACCAGGTTGTTGAGCGAGACCAGGAACATCGGGATCGCCGTGACCAGGATGACCCGGCCCACGGAGCGGCCGCCTGCCGTCATGCCCGCACCTGCTCCTGCTCGGGCCGCTCCTGCTCGGCCGGCACGTGCCCGGCCTGCTCAGGGCCCGTGTTCGTGTCCGTGTTCGTGTCCGCGCCCGTGTCCGTGTGCGCGCCCGAGACAACGGGGTCCCTGCGGCGCACGGTGACACGGATCCCCTTATTCGGGAACTTCTCCGGGAAGATGGTGATGAACGCGCCGGGCTTGACCTGCTCCTGGTCCAGCGGCAGCGAGAAGCGGTAGCGCTGGCAGGCCATCGCGACGGACGCGACCAGGATCGCGAGGGCCAGCGGCTTGCCGATGCACTGCCGCCGCCCGCCGCCGAAGGGCAGGTAGGCGAACTTGGGGCGGCGCCGCTGCTCCTCCGGGTCATGGAAGCGGGTGGGGTCGAAGGCGTTGGGGTTCTCCCAGACCTCCGGGTTGCGGTGCGTGCCGAACGCGCTGATCATGACGGTTGCTCCGGCGGGGACATGGTGCCCGGCCAGTTCGTCGTCGGTGACCGGGTCGCGCGGGAACTGCCAGACCGACGGGTAGAGCCGCAGCGTCTCGTCGACCACCGACTTGGTGATCACCAGCTTGTCCAGGTCCTCGTAGGTGGGGATGCGGCCCTGCAGCACCCGGTCCACCTCCTCCTCGACCTGCCGCCGCACGGAGGGCGCCCGGGTGAGCTCGTAGATGGCCCACGCGAGGCTCAGCCCGGTGGTCTCAGAACCGGCGAGGAACATGGTCCGCAGGTTGTCCGGCAGCGCGTTCGGCGGCAGGTCGGACTTCATGAGCAGCCCGGCCGCGTCGTCGCCCGGGTCCCCCTTGGCCGTGCGCTCCCGCACCTCACGATCGATGATCTTGTTGAGGACCTTGTGCGCATTGCGCTTGCGCCGGAAGTAGGCGATGGGCACCCACTTGGGCACCAGCAACTCCTCGACGCTGCTGACGTTCTTGAAGATGACCTCCAGCGCGGCGGCGACGGCCTTGGTGAAGGTCCGCTCCTTGCTCGACAGGTCCCTGCTGATGAGCGCCTTGCCCAGCACCCGGGCGCTGAGGTCCATCGTGTCCACGACGAGGTCGAACTCCTCGCCGGTGGCCGCGCGCCGCTCCCACCGGTCGAACACGTCCTGCGCCGCGCCGATGGTCTCGGCGATGGACGCGCCGATCCGCTTGGGGGTGAAGGCCGGCTGCACCACCTTGCGGTGCGCGCGCCACTCGGCGTCGTCGAGGGTGAGCAGGCCCATGCCCATGTACGAGTGGAACGTCTTGTACAGCTTGCCGCGCCGGTAGTTGCCGATGTTGCTGACCAGCACCCGCTCGATCGCCTCGGGGTTGGTGACCTGGATGTAGTCGTTGGGAATCAGGTTGATCTTGACCATCGAGCCCCAGTCCCGCTGGGTCTTGAGGGTGAAGTCCAACGGGTTGAGTCCCAGGTTCATGGTGATGCCGACCAGCGGCAGCCCCTTGGGACCGGTCACGTCCTGCTTGGTCTCCTCGGCCGTGGCGCCGGTGAAGGGGCACACCCCGCCGCCGGTCCGTCCGTGGTCCTCGCTGACTGTCATCGTTGTCTCCTTGCGAACTCGTCACGGCAGAGGAAGGCACCGGTCTCCTGGTCCACGTATCCGAGGACCTGGCCGGTCGTCCCCTCGATCTCCAGCAGGACGTCGCCGTTCGCCGCGACGGCGACACAGAGGTTGTCCGCGGCGGCATCCTCCAGATCCAGATGCTCGGGTACGGAGTAGAGCTCCACCCGCCGGCCCAGCAGGACGGCGTCGTTGTCCGGTCCGAAGACCTCGATCCTGCGGATCGACCGGGGAATCGCCACGGGCGTCCACCTGCCGTCCACCAGATCGAGTACGGCGACCCGGGCCAGTCCGTCCAGGAGCACCGACGGCACCAGCAGGTCGGGGAACCAGCGCCGCACTCCCTCGGCGTCCAGCGCCAGCCGGGCGCGGCGTCCGCGCGGGTGCAGCCGGGTCCCGTCGGTCGAGACGAACACCTCGGTGAGCAGCGCCGCCGATGCGGGCGCATGGTAGGGGTCGGCCACCGGGGTCGCGCCGGTGTCGTCCCACGCCTGCCACGAGGGCGCGGTCCGGTAGCCGTCACGCATCCTCACGGTGGCCGAGAAGTGCAGCCTGTCCTTGGCGAGAATCCGGCCGCCCGGGCCGTGCACGTCGCCCAGGATCCGCACCTGGACCACCGACTCCTCGGCGTTCTCGCTGACCAGCTGAGCGTGGATCTTCTTCGTCTGGGGACGGCCGTTGCGGTAGACCCGCAGGAACGACTCCAGCCGCACATCCTCGAAGACCACCGGCAGCCGATGCGGCACCAGGGCCTTGGCGGCTTCGGCGGCCAATTCGGGCACGAAGGTGCCCGGCAACGTCGGATAGCCGTTGACCACGTGCATCCTGAGGTAGCCGTCGCGGTCCAGGTCGAAGGTGCGCGACGCGGTCAGCTCACCGGGACCGCGGACGACCTTGTCGAGGAACTGGGGCGGGTGCGCGCACCAGTCCAGATACTCGGGGACGGCCGCGGTGATCGCGGCGCGTTCCTTCTCGCCGAACAGCACGGTCATGGCCGGGGGAGCCGGGTGTCCCAGCTCGGCCAGGAAGTGGGCCACACCCTCCTCGGTCGGGGTGGCGGTGAACTGGCCGGCCTTGGCCAGGAACGCCTTCATGATCGGAGTCGCGCCCAGGCCGATGTCGCGCCAGAGGGTCCAGCCGATGGTGAACTCGGTCTCGCCGCGCGCCGCCGCCCAGGCGGACGAGCTGTTGAGGAAGTCGTTGGCCGAGCCGTAGTCGGTCTCGCCGTGCTGACCGGTGAAGCCGACGAACGAGCCGAAGTTGCACCAGCGGCGCGGCGGCGCGCCGGCGAGCGCGCTCTTCAGGTTCAGATAGGTGCGGAGCTTCAGGTCCCGTACGGCCAGGAAGTCCGTCCGGGATTTGGTGCCCACGGCCGAGGCCCTGTTGGTCCCGGCGACGTTGACGAGCAGGTCGATCCGGCCGTGCTCGGCGGCGATCGCGTCCGTTGCCCGGCCGACCGCCTCCCGGTCGCGCAGGTCGCAGTGGAGGTAGGCGACACGGCCCGCGCCGCAGTGCCGCTCCAGCTCCCGCAGGGTGCGCCGGACCGTTCTGGCCTCCTGGAGCCTGTCGAACGCCGCGTTCGCCTCGGCCACTCCGATCCGGCCGGGTCCGGTGATCAGCCCTTTGATGTACGCCGGACGTGTGGCGGCGGCCTGGTCGGGGTCGATGTCCAGCAACTCAGGGTCGTAGACGTCCAGGCGGGTGCTGCCGAGCACCACGATGCGCGGGCCGTACCGCTCGGCGAGCGCCGTCAGCAGCGCGGCGCCGATCCCGCGCGCGCCGCCCGCCGCCACCACGAGGGACTCACGTGCGACCGGCGGCTCGGTGGGCCTGGCCGGCTCGGCGAGCGCGCGCAGGGTCAGTCTGCGTCCGCCCACGTGGGCGACCACCGGCAGCAGCCGGCGGTTGGCCAGCTCGGCCGCCCCCGCGTCGAGCGCCGAGGCGGCGTCGCTCTCCGTGTGCAGTGTGGCCACGATCGGCACAGCCGGGAGCTCCAGCGCCAGGCTCTTGACGAACCCGGTGAACAGGCCGGTGAACGGCAGCGCGACCCCCGTGTCGGTGATGCCGCCCACCAGCGTCACCAGGAGTGACTCACAGCGGGCCGCGTAGTGCCGCACGACCAGGAACATGCGCTCGTGCAGCCGCAGCAGCCGCTCCGCCTGAGGCGACCAGCCGGGTGCCGTCAGCGCCGGATCCGACAGGTCCACCAGGACCCTGATGTGCCGGGGCCCGTCGTCCTCCGGCAGGGCGGGCAGGTCGTCGTCGGGGTTCACCGTGATCGCGTCGTGCGGCAGCGTCAGCCTGCCCGGGTCGGTCCCGGTGACCAGCACCACGCCCGGCGGCAGGGCCGCGACATCGTCGCGCACCCGCTCCGCGACGGCCGGCGCGAAGGAGAGGACGTACCTGTCGAGCAGGCGATCGGAGTTGTCAGTGCGTTCGGCAGGCTCGGCTGCCCCGTACGCCCCCGGCGATTCCCGCGGTTGGCGCGGTCGTTGCGGTCCGTGCGGTTCGTGCGGTCTGGAGAATGGGCGGCGGAAGGTCAGGCCGCCCAGCCTGACGTCGCCGGCGGACGCGCCGGTGACCAGGGCCAGCAGGCCGGGGGCGCCGCAAGCGCCCGGAAGGGTGACAGCAGGCGAGGGCATCAGGCCCCTCCCTCGAGAAGTGCGTCGATCTCGGCCAGGACCGGCAGGTCCTCGCTCTCTGCGAACGAGCGCCGGGTGACCGCGAACAGGAAGGCCCCCTCGGTGGCGTCCGCGGCGACCCCGCTCTCGGCCAGCAGCCCGCGCCAGGAGGGCAGGGTGTTGCCGTTGACCCCGGCGACCAGCGCGATGTCGATGTCGCCGAACTCCAGGTAGCGCCCGGCCAGCTCGAAGGCGCCGGCCAGCGAGTCGGGGCCGCCGTCCACGGCGATGTTCAGCCCACGCAGGTCGAAGTAGTTCGACAACCGGGCCGGCACCACGTTGGGCATCTCACCGGGGAAGGAGTCCTCGACCGGCGCCGCGATCAGCTCCTGCACCCGCTCGTTGAACTTCTTGAACAGCGTGAGCAGAGGCTCCGGTTCGGCCGCCTGACGGGCCTCGCGCAGCAGCTCGTCCTGGTAGGCGCGCAGCGCGTACAGGATCGCGTTCCGCGTGGGGCCCACGTGCCCGACGACCACGCCGGTCCCGGCGCGGTTCCGGTCGCACGCCGCCCGGACCGCCGGGTCCAGCCGCTGCATACACTCGACGATCATGAGTTGGGCGCGGTCGGTGGCGCGTACGGCGCTGGCCGGCATCCGCAGCTTCTGGAACGGCGGCGGCGGGTAGACCTCGCCGAACGAGGCGGGCAGCGCGACGCGCTCCCTGGCCCAGCGCTCCACCGCGGCCTCGTCCTCACACCCGGGAAGATGGGCGGACCAGCCGACGAGCACCAGCGGCTCGGGGCGGCGCTCGCCGTACCCGAACGCGGAACGCAGGCCCGGTACGTGCTCCTGGAGCAGCAGATGGGCGTTGGTGCCGCCGAATCCGAAGCCGGAGACCGCGACGGTGCGCGCCCGTTCAGGCCGGGCCGGCCACGCCACCGGCTCGGCCGGGATGGTGAGGTTGGTGGTGTCCGTGTGGAAGTACGCGGGCGCCTCGGTGAAGCGGTACTGGGCGGGGATGACGCCGTGCCGCAGCGCCAGCAGCGCGTGGATGATCGACACCACCCCGGCGGCCCAGCCGGTATGCCCGACCAGCGACTTGTTGGAGGTGACCTGGACGGGTCGTTCCCCCGCGTAGGCCGAACGCAGCCCGGTGAACTCCGCCTCGTCGCCCGCGGGCGTCCCGGTGGCGTGGGCGATCACCCAGTCCACCTCGCCGGCCCGCAGCCCCGACTTGGCGAGGGCCCGCTGGACGGCCAGCTCCTGGCCGCCGCTGGACGGGGCGTAGATGGCCTTGCCCTTGCCGTCGGCGGACAACCCGATGCCGGAGACGACGCCGTGGACGCGATCACCGTCCGCCAGCGCCCGGGACAGCCGTTTCAGCACCACGACTCCGGCGCCGTCGGAGAACAGCACCCCGTCGGCGGACTTGTCCAGGGCGCGTACCTCACCGCGCCTGGACAGGCCGTGCAGTTTGGAGAACAGCACCGACCCGGAGGGAGCCAGCGCGAACGCCCCTCCGCAGACCGCGATGTCGGCCTCGCCCGCCATCAGCGCGCGTACGCCCAGGTCGATGGCGTACAGCGACGACGAGCAGGCGGTGTCCAGCATCGTCACCGGCGCGTCCTCCGGAAGCAGGCCGTGAACGGCCAGCCGTCCGACGCGGTGCGGTGGCAGCGCCCGATCGCCGAGCGGCAGGCAGCGATCCAGCAACGCGCGGAGCTCCGGGTCGTCGGGATCGACGTCGTTTCCGGCGGCGAAGTCGCGGACCTCCCGGCGCACCAGGGATTCCTGCAGGTGCTGGCTGCCGTCGGGGGTGTACCCGACGACCACGCTGAACCGGTCGCCGTCGTCGCGCCGCACGCCGTCGAGGGCCTGGTGGACGCTGTGCCGTAGCCAGAGCGCCGTGTAGTCGAGGTTCTCACCCAGGTCCGCCAGCTCGGCGGCGAGCGCGTGATGTGGCGTGAACCCGGTCATGAAGCCCGACCGGCGCTGATAGGTCTTGTCCGGAGTGGCTGGGTCGGGGTGGTGGAAGCCGTCCACCGACCAGCGGTCGGCCGGCACCTCGGTGAACAGCTCGGCGCCCTCGGTCAGCAGCTTCCAGAACTCCTCGGGTCCCGAAGCGCCGGGTATGGCAAGGCCCATGCCGACCACCACGACCGGGTCCTCGTCCTCGGCGAGTACCGGCGCCGGTTCGGGTGCGGTGACGGATGCCGTGACGGACGCGGGGACCGGCGCCGTGTCCGGCGTTCTGACGTCGGGGTCGGGGGACATGGCCCGATGCAGGAGGCCCAGGCCGCCGTCGGCGACGACGGTCTGACCGGTTATCCACCGGGCGGCCGGTGTCGCCAGGAAGGTCACCAGGCCCGCCAGGTCCGCCTCGGACGCCAGCCGGCCCAGGGGGGTGGCCTCCACGGTGTTGTCCCGCACGGAGTCGAAGCGGGGGAACATCCGGCCGACCTCATTGTCGATCAGTCCGGCGGAGGCGGCGTTGACGCGGATGCCGTCGCAGGCGAACTCGGCCGCAAGATAGCGGGTGAGGCTCTCCAGCGCCGCCTTCGAGATCCCGACGCCGAGGTAGTTGGCCGGAGCGTAGGAGGCGCCGATCGAGGAGACGTTGACGATGGCGCCGCCCCCGGCCCGGACGAGCAACGGTCTGGCGGCGCGGGAGCACCACAGCGCGCCCTTGACGTTGGTGGCGAACGCGCGGTCCATGTGCTCGTCGGTGAGCTCGTCGAGGCTGACGAACACCCCCGCGGCCGCGTTGTTCACCAGGATGTCCAGCCGGCCGTACCGCTCGCCGATCTCGGCGAACATCTTCTCGACCTGCGCCGGCTTGGCCACCGAACCGCGGACGACCCCGGCGCTGCGCCCTTCGGCCGTGAGCTCGGCCACCATCTCCCTGGCGGCGTCGTAGGAGTGGAAGCACCCCACCAGTACGGTGGCCCCCGCCTCGCTGAGCTGCCGGGTGATGTGCCGTCCCACACTGCCCGCGCCACCCGTGACCAGCGCGATCTTGCCTGCCAATGTGAAGCCTTCGCTCATCGGACAGCGACCTCCGCCCCGTCGAGCGCGGCGCACACGAAGCCGACGACGGCGCCGAAGGTCGGGTAGTCGGCGACGCGGAATCCGTCGGGGCGCATTCCGAGTCCGAAGGCCTCGGCCACCTGGGCGAACATCTCGGTCTGCTTGACGGAGTCGACGCCGAGGTCGGCTTCGAGTTCGGCCGCGTCCTCGAACACCTCTTCCGGGTATTCCAGGATCCGGGCGTAGAGCTGCCTGATCCGGGTCGCGATCTCCTCGCGGTCCGGGACGGCGGCGGCCGGGGCGGGCGCATCGACCGGAGCCTGGGCAGGAGTGACCTGCGCGGGCGTGACGGGCGGCGCGGAGACCGGCGCCGGGGCGGGCGCGGGGGCAGGCGACGGCACCGGAGGGGCGCTCCGATGCACGAAGTCCACGACGGCGCCGAAGGTCGGGTAGTCGGCGACGCGGAATCCGTCGGGGCGCATTCCGAGTCCGAAGGCCTCGGCGACCTGGGCGAACATCTCGGTCTGCTTGACGGAGTCGACGCCGAGGTCGGCTTCGAGTTCGGCCGCGTCCTCGAACACCTCTTCCGGGTATTCCAGGATCCGGGCGTAGAGCTGCCTGATCCGGGTCGCGATCTCCTCGCGATCCGGGACGGCGGCGGCCGGGGCGGCCGGTGACGGCGCGGACACGGGAATGACGTCGGGCACCGGGACGTGGGCGGGACCGGCCACAGGCGCGCCGACGCTCAGGGGGGCCGCTGTGTGAACGGCGGGGGGCGCCGGAGCCGCGGCGGGGCGCAGGAAGGCCGCCACCTCGGAGACCGAGCTGGTACGGCCGGCCAGCGGAACCAGGGCCAGCGTGCTGGAATCGATCGAACGGGCGAGGTTCGTCAGCGTACGGCCGGCTCCGAGCTCGACCCAGATCCGGGCTCCGGCGTCGGACAGCCGCCGCACGCTGTCGCCGAAATGCACGGGAGTGACGAAGTGGGAGGCCAGCAGTGGGCCGAGCTCCTCACCGGCGCGGTAGTACCGGCCCAGGATCGGCGAGTAGACGGGCGTGCGCAGGTCACGGGCCCGCACGCCCGCGATGCGGCGCGCGAAGTCGGCTCGCGCCTCCTGCAGCAGGGGGTTGTGGAAGGGATGCGGCGCCAGCAGCGGCGTGCCCTGCACCCCGATGGCCGCCGCGATCGCCTCGATCCTCGTGAGTGCGTCCGGCGTGCCGGACACCGTGGTCTGCTTCGGCCCGTTGTCGACGGCCACGACGGCGTCGCCGTCACGAAGCAGCGCCAGGATCTGCTCGGCCCGGTCCCGCCCGCAGGAAAGCGCGAGCATCCGGCCGCCGCTGGTGTCGTGTTCCCGTAGCGCCAGGATCCGGTGACAGAGCACCTCGGTGCCCTCGGCGACGGTGAGTGCTTCCCCGGCGACGAGCGCGGAGATCTCACCGAGGCTGTGTCCCACCAGCAGAGTGATCTCCGCGCCGTGGCGGCAGAGCAACTGGTGCAGCGCCACGGACGTGGCGAAGGCCGCGACCTGCAGCACGTCCGGCGCGTCGGACAGCAGTTCTTCGGCCGTGGGGGGTGAGGTCAGCAGGACCGTGTCCTTGAGACCTCGCCCCAGCATCCGGGTCGCGATCCCGTCGATCTCGTCGACGACCTGCCGAACGTGGTTGTCGGTCAGCATCGACTCCAGGCAGCCAGGTGAGTACGCGCCCTGGCCTGGAAACGCTCCAATAGTGATCTCTGCTACGCGAATCATTTGCCACCTTCCGGGTGTTCGCCGCGGCAAGGATCTTTCGTGGCACCAGTGTTGGAGCGGTCGATATCGCCCACCTATAAACGATCGATACTTGTGGATCACATGGGCGAAGGCCGGTTCGTGCGGTCGCGCGGAATCGCGAATCCGCTGGCTGAAGCCGTGCAGCGGCAGGTCGCACCGCGAACTCCCGAGCCCGCCGGCGCGGCCCGATCGATCCGTTCATGTGAGACGCGCCGCCACCGCCGGGTCCGGCAGCACCCGCCCGGCAGGCTGTTGCGCCGCGACAAGGAGCCGCAGGCCTCGGATCGGGAACTGGTGGCGAAGCTGGTGGAGCAGGCCCGCGCCGACGGCCTGGAGCCGGTCGGCGAGAACGGGCTGCGGGGCCGGCTGACCAAGCTGGTGCTGGGTCCGCCTTTGGCGGGCGAGATCACCGGCGATCTCGGTTACGACAAGCACGAACGCGGCGGGAGTCTGACGGGCAACGCCCGCAACGGCACCCGTACCAATTCCTGATCGGCAGCGCGAGGCGTACGAACTGGAGGCAGCTGCGGTGCGTGCCCTGGCGGAAGATTGTCGGGGGGATCTCGCGGAGAGCCCCGACGCGCATTGCTGCGCTGAAATCAGCCTGGGCCGGAGGCGGATGGGGTATCCGGACCGCCGCCGTCCGCGGGCGGAACTACATATTGAGTACTGTCAGCACCACCGGTAGCAGCGATGGCCGTCCTCATATGCCGCCGATGGCCTCACTGGTTCCTGCGTTTCGGGGAGGCCCCCGGCGGGTCTGCCGGCCCGAGGCGTTGCCGGGGAAATCCAGTGGTCAGAGCCTGACAGGATCGCGACACTCGGGTTTCGTGACCGATGAGCAGAGCGGAGCGCGTACGGGCGGGCGGGCCGCCGTGAGGTTGTGGCGCCCGGTGGGACCGGCGGAGTTGGCGTTGGTGCGTGCGTCGGGGTGGCGGGCCTGGCCGCCTCGGCTGCCCGATCAGCCGATCTTCTATCCGGTGTTTAACGAGGCATATGCGGTGAAGATCGCTCGTGACTGGAACGTCCCGGCGTCGGGAGCCGGCTTTGTGACGCGTTTTGAGCTCGATGCGGACTTCGCGCGCCGCTATCCGGTGCGGCAGGCGGGCGGCCGGACCATCGTGGAGCTGTGGGTTCCGGCGGAGGAGCTGGAGGAGTTCAACGCTCATCTGGCGGGGACGATCCGCGTGGTCCGTGAGTTTCACGCTCCCGGATATGGCCCGCTGGCGATGCGGGTCACCGCAGCCGCTGCCGGCCGGGAGCCGGCGGACGAGGTGCTGGCGATGTTGTCGGTCGCCGGGGCGAAGACCTGGATCGGGCTCGACCGGGCGCTGCGCACGCCCGCGGTGACGTACGGCGAGAATGCGACGAAAACCGGGCTGCTGGGGGACGAGCGGCTGTCGTCACTGGTGGCGGGCTGTTCCCGGGACGGGAGCCGAAGGGAGTCGGCGGTCGCGGGCCTGGCCACGGCCGCAGATGGGTTGCTGCTGCCCGTTCTGGTGCTGCGGACCGCCGATTGGGTGCCGCAGGTGCGTGAGCGGGCACGCAGGTCGCTGACCGCCGCGTTGAGGTCGGCGGGCACCTCGGCGTTGTTGGCGGCGGCGAGTGTCGCTGTGGCGGTCGGATCGTGGGCGCGTGGTGGGCATGCCGTGGAAGCCGTTGCGGGGGCACTGCGTGCGGCGTCCGACGGGGTGCTGGCGTCGGCCCGTACGCACCAGGACATCGGGGTCCGGCGTCTGGCGTACCGGTTGTGGCTGGAGTCCGGCCGTTCCTGGCATGAGGAGATCATGCGTGCCGCCCTGAGCGAACAGGACGGGGTCTGCCGGCTCCTGTGCGCGGAATGGCTCGTGGCCGATGCCGTTAGAGACCGGCGCGTCGACGTGCTGGAAGGGTTGCTGACAGAGGGAAGCGCGAAGGTCGGGATCGAGGCGCTCACCGCCCTGGTGAAGCTCGGCCGCCCCGAAACCGGTGTGGCCCATCTGGCTGATCGATCGGCGATGATGCGCGCCACCGCGCAGTGGGCGGTCCGCCGCACGGGCCGCAATCCTGCCGCGATCTACCGGAGCGCCCTGGCCGTGGATTCGCCGGTGGGCCGGGCTCGTGCGTTGGTCGCCGGCCTCGGCGAATGCGGCACGCATCAGGATGTGGACGTACTCCTGCCTTTTCTGGAGCACACGAGTCCCAGGGTGCGGGCGGAAGCCGTACGCGCCGTCCGCCGCCTGGGCGGACCCCTCACCCGGATCGCCCGAAAGCTCGCCGATCCTGCCCCAGTGGTCGTCCGCGCGGTCAAGCAGGCACTGCGTAGCGAGCCCGACATCGTGCGAGGGCATACGGGTGGGGAAGGGACATGACGTGCGGATTTGGCGTCAACACCCGAACAAAGAGAATCATGCGGCAGATGCACGGCCGGGCCCGGTTCGACCTCCTGCGCCACCGCATCCTGCTGCGATGAAGATCGCTAAAAGCCACCACCGATTACAGGACAGAGCCGAAGACCGTACAGTCCCTCGAACCAATCCTCAGGAGCGGCTCAACAACGCCGTGGGCGGGGTCAGCAGAAGCTGACCCCGCCCACTTTGAGGTGTTTATTGAGTGGTTCGTAGGCGTTCTGCTAGTTCTTGCGGTTGCCCTTCCCGTTACCGTGGACCTTTGACTCGGATGCGACCGTGCCGTTGGCGGCGAGGGTGAGGCGCATCGCCTGTCCCGGGGGCGCCTTGAAGTCGAACATGTTGTCCAGGTCTCCGGAGGTGGCATCGGCGGAGACACCGCCGACCCTTCCGGTGTTCCAGTTGTCCTCGATGAACTTGAGGATGGAGGACTGGGTGGTCAGGGTGTGGTCGATGAAGTTCTTCTTCGCGTAGGGCGAGATCACCAGGAGCGGCTGGCGGGGGCCGGGGCCGCAGCGGTTGACCTGGCCGCCGATGTCGACAGTGGCGGCGTCGGTGCAGATTGCGGAGTTGCCGCTGGCGGCGCTGCCGTTGGTGATGGTGGCGGCGACGTGGTCGTACCAGCCGTCGGAGTCGTCGTAGGCGATCACGATCGCGGTGTCGGCCCAAGCGGGCGAGGCCTCGATGGCGTTGATTTCCTTGACGAGGGAGATCTGCTCGTCGACCGGGTTGGAGCTGCCGGGGTGTCCGTCCTGGGCGGCCGCGGCCTTCACGAAGGAGACCGCGGGGAGCTTGTTGGCGGCCAGCGCCTGGTAGAAGTAGCTGACGTCGTAGTTGTGGTTTGCCTGGCCGTCGTGGCCGACCTCGTCGAGCGAGGCGGGCAGGAGGTGGTGCGGGTTGGAGGTCGACTCGTAGTAGGCGAACGGCGCGTGGTGCGGCACATAGGCGCCGAGCGGGAAGTTCGCGTTCTCCGCGGTGATCGGCACCTGGGCGCCGCAGACGGCGTAGCCGGTCGGGCTGTCGGCCGCGGTCGTGGTCGGCGTGAAGCCGTCCTGGAACCATCCCCAGCTGACGCCGCGGGAGTTGAGCAGGTCGCCGATGTTCTTGCCGGTCATCTTGGTGAGGTTGCCGGTCTTGGTGTGGTTGCTGTCGGCGCAGTCGTCGTAGAACGGGTCAGGGTCGCTCGTCACGGTCGTCGTGGTGGTTGAGGTCGGGACCCCGGTGACGGAGTTCACGCTGAGCGCGCCGGAGGTGTTGCCCGAGACCAGGTTGAGAGCGCCCGGCGTGGACGGGCCGAAGCCGGTGCTGAAGCTGTTGTCGCTCATGGCGTAGTTCTGGGCCAGGGTCCAGAGCGCGGTAACGGTGTTGCCGTCGTAGTAGTCCATGACGATGCCGTCGGTGCCGTAGAGCGTGGACGGGCTGCAACTGCTGGTCTCGGTCTCCTCGACGAAGCGGTCCATCAGGCCGCCGTCGAAGGCCTTCTGCTCACTGCCGTAGGAGTGGGACTGGTCGCAAGTGAGCGCGTGCGCCGCGTCGAGACGCTGCGGGTTGAACGCGTTCGGGTTGTTGGTGAGCAGGTCCGGGTGGGAGATGTAGTTGTTCGGGATCGGCGTTCCCGCCTTGGCGGTGAACGGGGTGCCGTCGGTGTTGGCCGCATGCGGGTAGGTGCCGAAGTAGTGGTCGAAGGAGTTGTTCTCCTCGTAGATCACCACGACGTGCTTGATCGGGGTCGCAGTCTTGGCGGAATTGTCGGCCTTCGGTGCGGCGCTGGCTGACGTGTCGAGGTTAGCGACGCCGAACACGGTCGCGGCCAGGGCGGCAACCGACGCGGCCGCGACGGCGGCGCGTTTGTGACCGATGGAGCGCATTGCATGGTGCCTTTCGGGTTCTTTTTGGTGGGTACTTTGGCGGGCCGGTCAGTTCATCAGGGTCCGGCCGAGCCAGTCATTGGAGTCGCGGGCACCGGGCAGCGCGAAGTAGTAGCCGCCGCCGAACGGGGATATGTAGTCGGTCAGGGCTTCATCGACCAGCCGCTGCTGCACGGCGGCGAACTGCCGCTTGATGTCCTGGTTGAAGGTCGTGAAGATGAGGCCCATGTCGAGCTGGCCGTTGGTGTCGGTGCCGGCGTTGTAGTTGTAGCCGCGACGCAGCAGCCGCGAAGAGTCGGTCGCGGGCGTGCGCGGGTTGGCGAGCCGGATGTGGGCGCCGGTGGGGATCGCGTCACCGTTCGGGTCGTTGAGGTAGTCCGGAGTGTCCGTCTCGTTGACTCCGGTCAGGGGCGCGCCGACGTCGCGGGAGCGGCCGATCATGTTCTCCTGCTCACGCAGCGGAACCCGGTCCCAGAACTCGACCAGCATGCGGATGAGCCGGACGACGTGGTAGCTGCCGCCCGCGGTCCAGGCGGGTTCGCTGCCGTCGGTCGCGGCCCAGACCAGCCGTGCCATCTCGGCCGGGTCGTCGATGTTCGGGTTCGCGGTGCCGTCCTTGAACCCCATCAGGTTGCGGGGTGTTCCGGTCGGGCGAGGCGGGGAGATGAACCCGTCGGTCCGCCACCGGACGGCCATGCCGCCGCGGGTGGCGCGGGTGATGTCGCGCATGGCGTGGATCACGGTGTCGGCATGGTCGGCGCGCAACTGCAGCAGGAGGTCCCCGTCACACATGTCGCGGCGCAGCGCGTCGTTGGGGAAGTCCGGCATCGTCACCAGCCGTGCCGGTTTCCGATCCGCCAACCCGTAACGGTCGTCGAACAGGCTCGCGCCCACCGACAGCGTCACGGTCAGACCATCCGGGCTGATGTCGGGGCCCACGACGCCAGAGTCCGACGGCGGCGCCGTGATGCCGACCGACGGCGGCGCACCACCAGCAGCCAGAAACCGTGCCCGGCTAGTGATCGCCTGGAACAGCTCGGACAGCTCGGCACGATCGGCCGCGGTGACATCGAGCGCCAGGAATGCCGCTGCGGCTTGGGGCGGAGTGAGCACACCCTGCTGGTGCTCGCCGTGGAAGGCGAACCGCCCACCGGTAGGCGCGGCCGACGAGTCCGCAGCCGATGGCGCTGCGTCGGCGTGAACGGCCGCCGCACCTATCCCCGCACCGAGGGCGGCGGTGCCGAGGCTCGCGCCGACCGCGCCCATGAACCCACGCCGGCCCACCATCCGCCTGGGGCCGGCTCCGCCCGTGCCGGCGTTCCGGTTCTCGGTCACTGGTCGGCCACCCTCGGGTCGGTGACCGCGGCGATCGGGGCGAGCAGCTCCACGGTGCGCTCCAAGTCGGCGTCGAGCGCTTCGCGCTGGGCGCGGTCCAGCGAATCCAACGCCCGCCAGGTACCGCCGGTCTTGTAGGAGGCAACCAAGGTCGCGGTGCGGGCCAGCCACGCGTCCGCGTCGCTCAGCCCGGCGTAGCGGGGTGTCACGAGGGGGCGGATCGGGTCGAGCACCGCGCGGGTCGCCTCGATATCGGCCGCAATCACCGCCAACCCGGTGTGCGAACCGGCGTCGTCGGCACCAGTGAGGGTGAACTGGATCGCGTCTTCCAAGATCTCATGCGAACGCAGACCGAGGTCGATCGCGTTCACCGGCGTCTTGGCCAGCGTCGCCGTTAACGATCCGATATCGGCGATGAGCCGCGAGGCAACCGGCGCGGCGTCGGCGATCGGTCGATCGCTCCACAACAGCGCCTCGATCTTGCGCAGCCCATGCAGATCGGAGTCCTCCAGCGCCGAGCTACCCGCGGCTGGATCACCATCAATAGCGTCGGCCAGATCCCCGAACGCCCCGTAGGCCGCACCGAGGCGCGAGTAGTCCTGCTGGGCCGTCAGCCAAGCCGCCTGTGAGACAGCACGGTCGCCACTCACAATCGCTGTGGCGAGTCGTTGTGCGTCGCTCGCCAGTCCCTTGACACGGGAGCCGACCCACTCGTTGTAAGTGTGAGCGGCGGGAAGCAGATCCGCTCGGGTCACCACCTCGATGCCAGGAGTCGGGACAAGCCCCGCCGGGGAATCGCGCACCGTCACCACCGGCCCGGCGATCGGATCGTTGCCAACCGGCATACACACGAACCGGTACCGGCCGTCGGCGAGAGTGACCCGCAGGTGGTAGACCGAGCTCGGGCCCAGACCCTCAGCCTCGGCATACACCTTCCGGTCATCGGCCCCTTCGAGGTAGACCGCTTCACCGGCGATGGTGGAATTCGACACCGCGAAATCGAACGCGCCGCCGGTGGCCGGACCCGACCAGCCGTCACCACATGCATCGAAGCCGTTCACGACCGCTATCGCGCCCGCCGAAGGCGAAGAGGGCTCCCGACTTGAACCGAAGGTCCGCGACACGAACACCGCAGTCACCGCAACGATCACGACCGCGACGATCACGGCCACAACCACCGACAGGCGCCGCCCGCCGGGTACGGCAAAAACGGAAGAACGCACAGCAAGGACTCGCAAAGTAGACAGCGGCTAACAAACCGAACTTAAGGCCACGCGTAGCAGCACAGTCGTCTGACGCAAGAGTCTTCCCACGAGATTCATGCTCAGTTCAGCGACACTGCCCAGAGTGTCAACAGATGTTCATTCGGGTGTTACTCGGCTGCTCAGCCTTGCCGTTGTCGCTGCGCCGGATCATGAGGATGCCGCCGGCATCTTTGGTGACCACGACGTTGACCGAGGGGACGAGACTGTCGGGCTTCGGGGCTCGAGGATCGTCGTAACAGTCGATCTGGCGTGCCATAGATCAGGACCCTGTCGGGCTGGCCTGGTCCCAGACCTTCCGTAGCTGTCGACGTAGATGGTGATCATGTCACCACTGACGATCTGCGCAAGGCCCAGTACGGGGCCAGTCCGCCGGGGTGTCGCACGCGCAAGTGTTGACCAGCAACTGGTCGTTGCCGCGAGACCCCATGGCGACCTCGACCCCATCTCGGGCTGAACGGGCAAGTTGGGGCAAGCTCGGCGACTTACCCTCGTCGGCAGCGCCAATGACTGGCTTCTAGGCTTCGAGCGCCATGCTGCCCTGGATCCTTCTGATCGCCGGCAACCTCGCGATCCTTGCGCCAATGTCGCCCTCGCCGAGCCAGCCGGGTAGGACCAGCGTGATCGGCATGGCCCAGCCGCGGCCCCTGCCACGGCGGCAGGCGCCGCGGTCCAGGCGGCGGCTTCGGCTGCGCATGTCGGTGGTGGCGCCGAGGCTGAACACCCGGATGGCGCTCAAGGGCAGACCGAGCGGCGGTTGGAAAGCCGCAGCGCGCGTTCTACGGCAACCGGTTCGGGTTGGGATTGTCGGATGCGATTCTCCGTCGGCGGTGGGCGCGGTCCAGCGGACTGCCGTCGTCGGCGCGTCTGCTTCTGCGGGAGCAGGTTCTGATTCGACGTTTCCGGGCGTGGACTCAATCATCTAGGTGCCGCTGCGCCCGCAACCGCCATCTCGCGTACCCGCCGCTGGAAGTCCTCGTCCGCGACGACCGGCGAGTTCGATCCAGACGTCCACCTGCTCGGCGGTGGGGTCGTCGGGCATCTGGCGCATTGCCTGTGCGATGTGCGCCCCCGGTGCCTCGGGTCGAGTCCCTCGAAGGTGCGGTCGATGGGCCGTAGCCCTTCAGCGCCGCGCGGCCTCGGTCATTCGGGCGGCCTCGGCCGAGGTGATGGCCAGCGGCTTCCCACAGGTCACTCAGCGACCGGTGAGTGCGAAGACCCCGTAGGAGAATCCGTCGGCGTCAAGGGCCCCTTCGCGCACGGTGACCCCCGAGGTCTCGAGCGGGACGGCACCGTCCAGCCCGTCGAGGGCAAGCGGGAGGCTGGCCGGCTCGCGGCGCGGGTTGATGGCGACGAGGTAATTTCCCCCGCGCAGGTAGGTGAACGGGTAGCCGTCGTGCAGTACCCGCACGTCGCCTGCCGGGCCCAGTTCCGGAGTGGATGTGCGTAGTGCGATCAGCCGCCGCACGCGGTGCAGCAGCGAGGTGGTGTCGGCCCGCTGCGCAGCCACCGTCGGGCGGTCGGCCGCAGGGTCGAGGGGGAGATAGAGAGCGTCGGCGGGCGCGGTGGAGAAGCCCGCGTTCCTGGTGTCGTCCCATTGCATCGGGGTGCGCGATCCGGCCCGGTTGTAGCGGGGCCCGACAACGCTGCCCTCTGTATCGGGCAGGCCGGGGATGAAGCGCATTCCGATCTCGTCGCCGTAGTAGATCGCGGGCAGGGTTGGCCAGGTGAGCTGGAATGCGAAGGCCGCGGGGAGCTGTTCTGCGGTGCGCGGCCCGCAGGCCAGCCGGGCGAAGTCGTGATTGGAGGTGGGCAGGCAGAGGTGTTCGGGGCCGACGGCGGCAGCCGCGGACTTCCATGTCTTATAGAACAGCCGGGGGGAGCCGTTGCCCTCGGCGTCGAAGAAGCAGTCAACGGGGTCCCAGGTGTCGCTATCCAGGCATTCGCGGTTGTGCCACAGCGAGCGCATGGCACGGCCGCCCGTGGGACCGCCGGAGTGCAGGAAGAAGTCGGCGTGGAAGCCTGCGGATACGGACTGCTCGGGGTAGCCCCACTCGGCGAGCAGCACGGCCTCGGGATGCGCGCGGTCGAGCCACCCGCGCAGATCGGTCCATAGCCTGGACGTCTCCGCCTTGCTGGGGTCGTCCTTGACGAGGGTGTGAGCCATGTCGACGCGGAAGCCGGAGACCCCAAAGCCGAGCCAGTGGTCCATGATCTCGCGCAGCGCGGCGCGATTGGCGCGCGGGCCGTCGGCGTCTACGGGCTGCCGCCAGGGTTCGTCCGGATCCATGCGCGCATATCCGAAGTTGAGTGCGGGCTGGCTGTCGAACCAGTTGCGGAGGTACGAGCCGGGGCGGCTGCCTGGGGAGGGCACCCATCCCTCGGGCAGTGTCGTGGCCTCGGCCCAGATGTAGCGCTCATCGGTCGGGTCGTTCGCGGAGGCGAGGAACCACGGATGCTGATCCGAGGTGTGCCCGGCAACCAGATCCAGCAGGATCCTGATGCCTCGGCGGCGCGCGGCGTCGGTCAGCTTGACCAGGTCGTCACTGGTGCCGTAGCGGGGGGCCACGGCGAGGTAGTCAGAAATGTCGTAGCCGGCGTCTCGGAACGGTGAGACAAAGCACGGGTTGAGCCAGACGGTGTTCACACCGAGCCAGGCCAGGTAGTCGAGCTGGTCGGTTACTCCGTTCAAGTCGCCGATGCCGTCGCCGTTGGAGTCGGAGAAGCTTTGCGGGTAGATCTGGTACAGAACGGCGTTGGCGAACCATGCGGGGGAAGTCATTGCCGAGTCATGGCCTTTCCAAGAGTGCGGGTGAGGCAGAGGTTGCTACCTGAGGACGGCCCCGGCCGGCTTGGTTCCAGTCTGGGGCTCGTTCTCGGGTGCGCGAGCAGCGGTGAACGCTCATCCCTCGCCGCTCGGTAGGCGAGTCGGCGGAGCCAAGGGCCGCCAGGCAAGTCCGCTGTCAAAACCACGCAGCCTCGGGACCCTGGGGTGTGGGGTTTCAGAGTGTCGTCGGGCGACGAGGCCGGGCATACCGGAAGCCCTCTCGCCCGGCGGCTCACACGGCGATCCTGCCAGGCGGCTGCGCCCCTCATTTCAGTCCGGTGTGCGCCAACCCTTCGATGAACTGCCGTTGTGCCAGAACGAACACCGCCAGCACGGGGATCGCCGTGAGCGAAGCCGCCGCAAGCTGGACGTTCCAGATGGGGCCGCCATACGTGTCCACATACAGGGTCAGCGCTTGGGGCAGGGTGAATTTCTCCGGCGTGGAGAGGTAGACGATGGGCTCCAAGTAGAGGTTCCAGCTGTTCAGGAAGGTGAAGATCGCGACCGCCGCCAAGGCCGGCCGAGCGAGTGGCAGCGCGATCTTCAGGAAGATGGCAAACCGGCCGAGGCCGTCCATCCGCGCTGCCTCCTCCAGCTCCGCGGGCAGAGCGATGAAGAACTGCCGCATGATGAAGGTCGCAAGCACGCTCGGCGCGCCGAGGACCGGAACCAGGATCAGCGGCAGGTGGGTGTCGATCATCCCCCATTTGTTGAACATCTGGAACAGCGGCACGATCGTGACCTCGCTCGGAATGAGGAGGCCGATGAGTACCACCAGGAACAGCACGTTTTGCCCGCGGAAACGGATACGGGCGAAGGCGTAGCCGGCGAGTGAGGACACCGCCAGCGTGCCGAGGGTCACCACGACTGCGATGTACATGCTGTTGAAGTACTGCCGGGCGAACGGCTGCAGTTCGAAGACCTTCCCGTACGCGCCGAGACCCGGGTGGCCCGGCAGCAGTGACGGCGGGTAGGCGAAGATGTCGCTCACCGGTTTCAGCGACGACGTCACCATCCACCACGTGGGGAAGACGAACGGTACACACAGCACCAGCAGCACGCCGTAGAGCAGGATCTTTGCGCGAGGCGACAGCTTATGACTCATGGAAGACCCACTTCTTGCGCATCTGCCACTGGATAGCGGTGAGGACGAAGACGATGACGAAGAGCAGCACGGAGAGCGTTGCGCCGTAGCCGAAGTGGTTGAACTGGAAGGCCTGTTGGTAGATGTAATAGACGAGGACTGTGGTGGAGCCCTCTGGGCCGCCCTGAGTGAGGACGGCGATCTGGGCGAAGGCCTGCAGCGAGCCAGCGAACGTGATGATCAATGCGAGCAGGATCGTGGGGCTGATCAGCGGTATCGTGATCCGCCGGAACTGCCGCCAGCGCCCAGCCCCGTCGATGGTCGCCGCCTCGTACAGCGCGCGCGGTACCCCTTGCAGGGCGGCGAGGAACAGCACCATGTTCAGGCCGACATTCTTGAAGAGCTGGGCGACGATCAGCGACAGCATGGCTGTGGTGTTGCCACGCAACCAGTTCGGACCCTGGATCCCGATCAGGTGGAGGAAGGCATTGATGCCGCCGTTCTTTTGCAGCAGGAAGCCCCACACGACCGTCCAGGCAACGATCGACACGATGACGGGCGAGAAGAAGAAGGTGCGGAAGACGGTGGTGCCGCGCAGCTTCTGGTTCAGCAGGACGGCGAGCGCCAGGGCAAGGGCGAGGTTGAGCACGACCAGGCTGACCGAGAAGTACGCGGTCGCGCGCAGTACGTTGGGCAGCTTCGGATCGTCGGCGAGTGCCCGGTAGTTGTCCACGCCGACCCCGTGGAACGTGCCGGCCAGAGGGTTCCACTCGTGGAAGCTGTAGTAGACGACGAGGACCAGCGGCGTCAGGACAAAGACGATGATGCCCGCCAGCTGCGGCGTGATGAACAGGTAGCCGGCCAGCTGGTCCCGGCGGTACGAGGTCCAGAAGGGCCGCCGAGACTGCGGCACGACTTGGGAAGGTGCGGCGGTGCGGGGCCCTTTGAGTGGTACGGCCATCACTTTTCCAGTTGCGGCTTGAGGGCCGTGCAGACGCCTTTGAGTACCTGCTGCACGTTGGCGTCCGTCTTCCACAGCGGGTCCAGCGCGGAGCGCACAGCCTCGACGATCTCAGCCGTGTTGGTGTGGCTCGGGCTGATCTGGCCGTTCTCGATGCCATCGATCACAACGTCCAGCTGCTTGGGCGTGAGCTGCGGGTTGCTCGCGGTGAGCGTGCCGACGGTCAGCTGGGAGGTGCGGGCCTGCGGGAAATAGCGGCCGAGCTTGGCGGAGTTCTCCTTGTCAGACAGGAAGGTCAGGAAGTCGGTGGCCTCCTTCACGTGCTTGCCGCGCGCGAGGACGCCGAGCCCGGCCTGGCCGATCACACCGTACGAGCCGTTGACCCCTGCGGGCAGCGGCACGAAGTCCCACGTGAACTTGTCGCTCAGCAGAGAGGACCGGCTGATCTGGGTCACCGTCATCGCCGCGTCGCCAGCGAAGAAGTCCGCGGTGGTGCCCGGCACGGGCAGCGCCTTGTCCTTGAATATCGCATCGTGGAGATACGTCATCGCGCCAGTCATCGCGGGCTGGTCGAAGGTGCAGGTCTTGCCGTCCGCGCTCCACGGCTGGGCGCCCCAGCCGTCCCAGACGGTGACGAGCAGCGGCCATTGCTTGTACTCGAAGTCGCGGATGACCATGCCGGCCTTGCCGGTCTTGGCGTTGACCGCCGAGCCGATCCTCGCGACCTCGTCCCACGTCCACTTACCCTGCTTGATCAGTTCTTCCGGGGTCGGCTGATCGGCCTTCTTCAGCAGGTCGGTATTGACGAAGACGCCGAAGGGAGAGGTGGAAAAGGGGTAGGCGTAAAGTTTGCCGTCCTTCTGCCAGAGCTTCTTGGCAGACGGGAGCACGTCGGAGTCGTCATTGACTGGGGCCAGGGCGCCGGAGGCGACGAAGTCGGACGCCGAGTCCTGCTGGATCCAGGCCAGGTCGGGTGCTTTGCCGCCGGCGATCTGGGTGGTGAGGGTGGTGATGTAGTTATCCGACGGCAGGACGTCGAACTTGATCGACTGTACCTCGGGATGGGTCTTGCGGTAGTCGGCGGCGATACTGTTGAGGAGTTTGAGGTGCTCGGCGTTGCCGCTCCAGATGGTCATCCGAAGGGTGACCGGACCGTCTGCGGAGCCACCGTTGCTGCTGCCCGAGCAGGCGGTGACGAGCATCAGACCGGCCGTGGCGAGGGCAGCGAGACCGGTGCCGCGCAGCTTGCGGAAATGTGCGGGACTGTTCTTGCGGCTCATGTGTCTTCTCCTTGTCGCGGGGTCAGTAGCCCTTGATGTCGGGCCAGTGCAGCTCGACGCCGTGGGCGGTGAGCACGCGCTGGAAGTTCTCGAGCTGGTCGCGGGTGTTGCGTACGGCGCGGGGGGTGAGCCCATGCTCGACGCAATGGGCGGCGAGCAGTCCGGCGACCTCTCCGGTGTTCCACTCGACCGGGTGCAGCCGGTAGCAGCCATTGGTGATGTGGGTGGCGCCGAGGTTCTTGCCGGCAGGCAGGAGGTTTTCCATGCGCTGGGGGATGAGTGCCCCCAGCGGGATCTCGAACGGGCTGGCCGGCACGTCGATGTAGGTGTCGCCGCCGGTGGAGGGGTGCAGGTCGATGCGGTACATCCCGATGCCGACGGAGTCAAGATAGCCGACCGCCCCCTTGTCGCCGCGCACGGCGTGGGAAAGGTCCTGCTCAACGATGGTGTACTCGGCCCGGATCCGGCGTGATTCGCGGATGTACGGCGCCTGGGCCAGGCCGTCCGCGCTCCCCGTCACATCCCCGCGCAGGCGCAGGCCGGGGAAGCCCGTACCGCCGTCGGGCCGGGGGGCCTCGGTCTGCATCCAGTAGAGGAAGCTGCGTGACAGCTCCTTGGCCGCGTCAAGGTGCGCCTGTGCGTCGGGCACGTCGATGACCGGTCCCTCGAAATAGTCGATCATCGGCCAGTTGACGAGGGTGATGTCGCTGGCGTAGGCGCCCGGTGTGAACATGTCGCGGGCAGCGATCCGCCGGAAGGTCCACAGGTTCATGTCGCCGCCGGTGACCCGTTGGTCGGCGATCACGGCGAGCGGATCGTCGCCGGGATTGGGCTCGAAGCCGCGCTCGACGATGTCGAGGGTACGCGGATGCGGGGCCTTCCAGGACAGCAGGGGAGCGCCCCAGAACGGCGGCTGGTACGTGCGCCAGAAATCGTACGAGGCCGGGCGGTCGATGGTGTGGTCGCCGTCGACATGGTCGAGAGCGAAGCAGTAGGAGACGGCCTGCATGTTCAACGGCTGGGCGGTGTCGGGGGCGCTGGGCTCCCCGGTGTCGGCCTGCGACTCGAAGCCAGTGACGTACTCCGTCCCGGTGAGCGGCAGCAACTCGCCTGTCTCAGTGGCGTCCAGCACGTACGGCGCGGTGAGGGTGATTTGCTGGCCGCTGTCGCGGTGAGCGACGGTGACGGCGGTGACGCGGTCCCCTTCGGTGTCTGCAGACACCGGTCGGTAGGGCTGAAGCACGGTGAGGCGGCCGGAGGAACGGTACGGGGCAATCATCTGCTCGATGACCGCGGCCGCCACTCGGGGCTCGTGACAAAGCCGGCTGACCCAGCCGGCGCCCGGATTAAGGTCGCTCCGGGCGCGGGCGGCGGCCGTGAGCGGGTAATGGCGCCGGTAGTAGTCGCGAACACCGTTGCGCAGTGCCCGGTAGGAGGCGGTCGCCCCGAACTGCTCTATCCACGTGTGCTCATCGGGGGGCACTGCCTGGCTGGTGAGCTGTCCGCCCAGCCAGTCGTACTCCTCGGTCAGAATCACGGATCTGCCGGCTCGCAGCGCAGCGAGTGCAGCGGCAACACCGCCAGTCCCGCCACCGACGACGAGGACGTCCGCGTACATGGATCTCCCTTGTGGGTGAATAGAGATGGATAGGCGAAGTGATGATGTGATGAACTGAGATGTAAGAGATCGCAGGTGAGGGTGCGATGCTCACTCGGCAGGAGCGGCGAGGGTTGTGCCCTCACTGAGCCAGCAGTCCAGAAGCCGCTGCGTCGCGTCCGCCTGGCCGTGCAGCACGTTCAGGAGTAACTCGACCGCCTGCCGCCCTATCTCCTGCCGTGGAATACGGAAACTGGTGAAATCCAGCGGAGAGACGACAGGGGTAGTGGGGTCGCCGAGCACGATCAGGGACAAGTCACGCGGCACTTCGAGCCCCCGGTCCACGGCCGCCTGGGCCAGCTCGATGGCATCGCTGAGGAACTCGAAGCACACCACCGTCACCCCGCCCTCGAGCACCCGGGCCAGCCGTTCCTCTGACGTCGACACCGAAACCGGAAGGTGGAGGCCGTCCGGCCCGGCGACACGGCGGAAGCCAAGCAGGCGATCCGCGGAGGACTCCACGCTGCTGCCAGGCCCCACGAACGCGAACCGCCGATGGCCCAGCGCCCCTGCCCGCTCGACGAGTTCCGCGGTGGCAGCAACGTAGTCGGCTCCCACGTACGGCACGGGCAGCCCGTCGGCATCGTCCCGGCGCCCCACGCAGACGAACGGATACTCCTCCGTGACCAGCCGGTGCAGCTCGGCCGAAGGGATCTCGCGGCCCAGGAGCACGCAGCCGTCAGCGACCCGGAGCCGGTTGTTCTCGTGAAAGATCCGGCGCTGACCGTGGCGCACCGGGGCGCTGGTGAACAGCAGCAAGTCACAACCCTGCTGCTCGGCCTCGGCCTCGATGCCGTGCAGAAACGGGTAGTAGAAGTCGGCGCTGGTACTCGGGAAGACTGGTTCATACGTGAAAACGCCGAGGATCTGGTTGAGCTGCTTGAGCATCCGGCGGGCCAGCGGATCAGCCGCATAGCCGGTCTCGCGGATCACCCGCCACACGCGTTCGCGGGTCTCGGGGGCGATGCGCGCGGCGGCATCGAGCCGATTGTTCAGCACGAGGGAGACGGTTGCCTGGCTCACACCTGCAAGGCGAGCGACGTCGCGCTGAGTGAGTCTGCCGGGAGCCTGGGACATGAGACCTTCACGTTGAGTAGCTAATGCGTATTAGCAGGAACATAAGGCGGGCCGAGGCCTCACGTCAAGGTGTTGCCCCAGGAGTAATACGGATTAGCAGCTGACCCTGACTCGTGCGGCCCCTTGGACCGTGAGTACCGTCAAGCCCTGAGCCGTGGGCTGGTCGAGGGCCGTGTAGGCCTGCATCACCTCGTCCGTGGCTGGGCGGTCCCCGACATCGGCACCGACCGGAGTTGACTCTCCTCTGGGCCCTCACTTGGTCAGCGCGATCAGAGTTTGCCTCGCAGTAAGTCTTCCGTCACGCCTGGTCGAGCTTGGGGGTGCGCCGCGCCGAGGTGTTCGCTCACGTAGCCGCTCACGTCGTCGCGTACGGCCTCAGCGTCCCAGCGTGCGCGACGCAGCAGGCGTTGCATGGTCTGCGGGCCGCTCAGCCCGGCTCGGCCAGGTTCCAGCAGTTCTTCCGTTCGACGTCCGACAACAGGCCCCGGACGTACGCGTTCGCGGCGGGACGTGGCTTGATGCGGCCGAACCGGTGCGGAATCCGCGTCACCAGCTCATTGAGGGTGGCGATCCAGTGGTCAGGGTCTACGCTGTCGGCCACGGCCATCACGTGATCTTCAGATGTCTTCACAAACTCCGAATCATCACGTGGTGCCCGTTCTCGTGCCACTTGAGCCACAAAGATCGCGAAGTGTCACTGGAGTACTAGAGATGATCGGCAGAAAGAACCCGCAGGTCAGAGGGTGAATCACAAGGTCAAAAGAGTGCCCCCGGCAGGATTCGAACCTGCGGCACCCGCTTTAGGAGAGTGGTGGCTATACAGCTCGGTCGTGGGCTCTGACCTGCGCAGATGCCTCACGCTCTCTGTACCGTCTGGAAGATCATCCCGCGTATGTCCCCCGCACCTCGACCATAGGCCCGCTCGAACAGAAGCCCCAAGCCGCGAGGCCGGTCGGATGTCAATCCCTGAAAGTGTGGAGACGGTTCTATGCCACAGCGGTCCTCAAGAGGGTCGATGAGGCTTGTCTCTTCTCGATCATGTGACGTTCGAACTTGGTGGGCGGCAGGCCGTCGTTGGCGCTGTGCCGCCGGGTGGTGTTGTAGAAGTCGGCGATCCAGGTAGCGATCTTCAGGCGGGCCTCGGCCCGGGTAAGCGATGGCGGTGCACGTAGTCGACCTTGAGTGTGCCTTTTGAACGCCTCGGCCGCGGCGTTGTCGAGTGCGCAGCCCCCCGCCCGATGGACTGGACCATGCCCAGGCGCCGACATAGCCTCCTGGTACGGGGCGGCCGTGTATTGCCTTCCGAGCCGCGGTTGGAGTGGAAGATCGCCCCGTCCACGTCGCCGCCCCGGGTGGCCGCCGCCATCTGTAGCGGGCCGCAGGTCAGTGCGGCATCGTGGTGCTCGGACATGGCGTACCTGAGCAGCCAGCGGGAGAACAGGTCCTCGACCTTCTCCTTCACGATACGCACCGCGCCCGCCCGGAAGTCCGGATCAAAAGCGCCGCCGCGTGACTGCTGCCACGACCAAACCTCTTCCGGTTCGGTCTCCACGTTACGAGAGGAAGACCCACCGTGGAAAGCCTTTCGTCGATGGATTTGACAAGATCCAGATAGATGTGGTATCGGCCGCGTAGGACCATGCGTGTGTAATGAGTTGGGAGCGTCGCTCCTAGTGCTTGACCAGCCTTGACAGTCAGAACCCAGACGCATACAGCAACCGGCTTCGCCCGAGACGGAGACTTCTTTCCTGATTTGATGTCACGATGAGTAATTGGCCCCATAAATAATGACTACTGTGCGAAGCGAAAGGCGGCTTCGATGGATCGTGGACTGAACCTCGTGGACTGAACCTGATGTCCACGGAAGACGGCGGATCGATGGGGCAGCCGCAGGCTTCGCATCCCGGCGGGAATCACACCACAAGGAGCGAGGTACCAGCGCCTTCGGGTAGAGCACGCCGAACAGCTGCTGACCTTTGGAGACTTCCGTGTGACCGTTACGGTCGCACGGAAGTCTTGCGCTCAGATGTTGTGGGATGATCCCCTTGATAGGGCTTTGACGCTCATGCCCCGGCGGCGTCGGTTTTGGGTGTAGGCATGTTATGTACCAAAGGTATAGGCTTCGCAGCATCGTTCGCAGTCTAAGGGCGTCGGCTCTCGCAGGTTGCGTACGGGGTTGTGCGCGTTTCTGCAAGTCAGCGATTAACGCTTGCGGCTCAGGAGGAGTATTTGGGGCCATCTAGCGTGCCAAAGTATGCCAAAAAAGACAGAGAGCGGCGCCTCCTAGTTGTCAGCCCGGAAGGCGCCGCCCTCTTTGTCAACTCGCTGACCCTCCAGGTCGGCTCGTCGAGCTACGTCATAGTAGGACACAAGTTGTCAACCAGTGAATCCTCTCGGCTCTCAACGGGGTCGCTGAGACCTTCACGTGCCGCTGTCCCCTCTACGGCGAAGGTTCTCGAACTACTGGCTCCCACCAGTATCACCGCGTGGCGCAACGGCGACGCGCGTGCTGGTGGCGTCGGCAAGTCGAGCACACCACAAGTGGCGCCAAGCCTGTCCGCACCGTGGCCAAACAGCCTCCCAGAACTAGATCCTCGCGTCGGTGGCGGCAGGAGACGCCTGCAGAGGCTACTTCTCGCGTCATCGTCCGCTACGACAAGCGCGACTTCAAGAAGCAGATCGTCGTCCTCGCCAACCGCGTTTGCCCCCGGGGAGGGTCTATGCCCATGACCGACGAAGCGGAGCCGCCGGCGTGGGAGAGGCTTCGGTGGCTTTCCCAAATGTCTCGGCTTGAACGGCGCGCTCAAGCCACACGGTGGGCTGATGAGCTGGTGAGGCGTCAAGGAGCTGACACGATGCCCAGCTACGTCCGTGCCGCCCACCGGGACACGATCGCAGCGGTCCTCTTCTCTTTGGTGGACGAGGATCAGACCCCGACGGCGGGTTACTCGGAAACGGGACCTCCCAATCGGCCATGCGGCACTGCGGAGGGGATCAGTGCGCCGAACACCAGTCACTCGGACGAGGCGACGGCGGCCGTGATCCGCGCCTGGGCACAGCAGAAAGGCATACAGGTCAGCGACCGTGGTCGAATCCCTATGTGGGTGATCCGTCGGTACCATGCCGAGCATGCCGATCAGAGCTCCGGGATGCCTCTGACTCACAAGATCTACACGGCGCTGAGACAACACGGTGAGCTAACAAAGTCTCAGTTGTGGGAGATCATCGGACACAGTCATCCGGCTTCGGAGATCGCAAAGGCACTCGAGCGCCTGCCGAACGTGCAGTTGATTGATGGTGAGAGCAATGGTGGGCGTCCGCCGATGATCTTCCGGCTGGTCGAGGCGGAACCCGGCGAGTCTGGCGAACTTGCGTCAGGAGCCGCAAGCGGCCAACTCACTCTCGGGGATATGGGTGTGGAGGACGTCTCACCCCTCCCTGGGGATCCCTCTCGTGCCAACATGTCGGACTCCAAGGTCCACGATTTCCTCCAGATTCTGCGTGGCGAGATGCCCAGCGATTGAACCGGTTGTGGATGGGCGGACGCGTCACTCTCCATTCCGCTCGTCCCTCGCAGAGTCCGGCAAAACCTGATCCGACTCCGTCAACATGGAGGCCGAAAGTCGTGTCCGATCACCGCGCCACACAGAGCGACAACGAAGCCATCAACGCCGGAATGGCCGGATTTCCTGTTGTTGCGAGAGACGTCTGGTCGGCCTCGGGCACGCTCGTCAACTTCCGTGCTGATGCTGCTTGGACGAGCTGCCTACTGCCGCCAACGGCGACGCTCACGCCCGGCAGTGTGGAGTTCCTTCAGTCGACCCATGGAGGCCGTGCATGAGCCTTTCGAGTGTTTCGATCCAGGACTCCTATAGGAGCGGCACTAGTGACGTCGCCTCCGACTTCTATATCCCGGTGCTGGCGGAAGCCGTGCAGTATGACCGAGCCGTCGGCTATTTCACCAGTTCCTCCCTGGAATTGGTTGCGCGCGGGATTGAAGGCTTGCGCGCGAACAACGGCAAGATCCGCCTGGTCGCCGGACCGATGCTCTCACCTGACGATATCGAGGACATTCGCCGAGGCTACGAATACCGCGAAATCGTCACGCGGGCCATCGCCCGGGAGGTTGATCCCGAAACGCTCGATGTACACGTGGCCGAAAAGCTTAGTTTCCTGGGCAAACTAATTGCTGATGGTGCCCTCGAGATCAAGATCGCGGTTATGGCGGATACTAACGGGCTCGGCATTTATCACGAGAAGATCGGCGTCATCGCCGATGATGAGGGCAACACGCTCGCCTTCACTGGCTCACTGAACGAGACCCGTGCTGCGATGGCAGACAACTTCGAGTCCATCGAGGTGTTCTCCTCGTGGACCTCCGACGACGTGCGCCGGGTACGCCGGATCCAACAGAACTTCGTCGCGCTCTGGCAAGGCAAGACTGAGCGTCTGGAAGTACTGGAGTTCCCTAAAGAAGCGGAGGAGCACCTGCGAAAGCTCGCCACGCGTATGGCCACCAATGCCAGTTCGGACACCACGACACGTCAACGCCGTCTCGAGGAGGTCAGCAAGCGCGGCTGGGCAAGCACTCCTGATGGAATCCAGCTGCGGGACTATCAGAAGGATGCCATCACGAAGTGGCTTCAAGCAAAAGCCCGAGGCATCTTTGAGATGGCAACCGGCACAGGCAAGACCATCACCGCACTTGCAGCGCTCGACCAGATTGGCCGGCAGCTGCGGGCTGGCAATAATTCTCTCGTTACCGTGATCGTTGTTCCATTGCTCGACCTCGTTGAGCAATGGTCGCAAGAGCTCAACCGATTTGGGATCATTCCAGTCAAATGTCGGGACTCGGTGGCCACATGGTGGACCCATGCAAATAATGCCATTGCAGGCCTACGGCCTGGACGGGCGGTCACCCTGGTCGTCACGAACAAGACCTTCGGTTCGTCCGCCTTTAAAAACGTGCTGTCGTCGGCGGGGAGCAACTTGCTGATCATCGCGGACGAAGCTCACCACCTAGGAGCTGAGCATAACCGCGCCGGATTGCCCGAACAGGCCCCATGGCGGCTGGCCCTTTCTGCCACGCCGGAGCGCTGGTTCGACGACGAAGGCACCGAGGCGCTCCGCGACTACTTCGGAGAGATTTTGATCAGCCTTGGGCTTAAGGAGGCGATCGAGCACGGCGCTCTCACCCGGTACTGGTATCGGCCAGTGCTGGTTCCCCTCACGGACGAAGAGGCGGCGCTGTACACCGTTCTCACAGGAAAGATCGGTGCGCTTTACGGTCAGGTTAAAGGAGGCAAAATTAAGGTCTCGGACGATGCTCAGGCGAGGCTTGGGCAATTGCTCAACAAGCGCGCCAAGGTGCTCGGCCATGCTGAAAATAAGATCGCGGCGCTACGTGAAGAGGTCGGCAAGCGGCGCGAGCGGCCGTTCCAGCTGGTCTACTGTGCTGAGGGAGGCCGCCCACAGGAGGATGATCTGGTGGGTGGCGAGCGCCAAATAGATCGGGCACTCGACCTGCTCGGCAACCGGCTCGGTATGCGCGTGCATTCCTATACCTCACAGGAGTCCAAGCAGGAGCGCAGTGAGATCCTCGAAGCATTCGGATCTGGCGACCTTGAAGCACTAGTTTCCATGCGTTGCCTGGACGAGGGCGTCGACCTTCCCGACGCTCGGATCGCCTACATGCTGGCTAGTAGCAGCAACCCCCGGCAATTCATTCAGCGCCGCGGCAGGATCCTGCGTCGGGCTCCGGGAAAAACGGAGGCCGAAGTCGTCGACTTTATCGCCGTACCCCCACGGGACCGGGAACTTTTCGAGGTTGAGCGAAACCTGTTTCGGCGGGAGATGCAGCGTTTCGTGGAGTTCGCTAAATACTCAGAGAACTACGGCGAGGCCCTTACCGAGCTCCGCGAGCTGCGAGAGTACTACGAGCTTATGGATGTTTAGGGAGAGATTTCAGTGACCGACAAGATGGACCAGCAAGAGATCGAGCAGATCCAGCAGATCCTCAGTGGCATCAGTCCCAACGCATACGAGGTCGTCAAGATGGTTCTCGCTCTCGAGTGGGAGAACCTTCACAAGTCCGAAGCGTTGGCCCGGAACACAGTCAGGGACGAAATGGTGAAGAAAGTCGAGGGAATCTCATAATGAAGTTCATCTCGGTCGAACTGGAAAACTTCCGCCCTTATCAGGGTATCCAAAAGATCAGCTTTGCTCAGGGGTCGGAGACCAACGTCACTGTCCTGTGGGGCACCAACGGTGGCGGAAAGACGACACTCTTGAACGCCTTCACCTGGGCTCTATACGGCGTGCTCAGCGTGGACGTCGAGAGCCAGGACCAGCTCATCAATACCACTGTCTGGAACAGCGCGGCCGAGGGGACTCTCTTGACCGCATCGGTGGCCATTGAATTCGAGCACGCCGGCCACGTCTACATTGTTAAGCGGTCTGTCTACGCATCGAAGCGCGGCCCGCTTCAGCCGAGGCCGAAGCCTGAGCTGCAATTGTGGCAACGCGAGAGGGATGGCAATCTGAAACCTGTCCTCAATCCGAGTGGCCGTCTCGATCAAATGCTGCCCGAGCGGTTGAGTCGATTCTTCTTTGTGAACGGTGAGCGGATCGAAGCCCTGGTGAAGCACGAGGGTGGCGAAGACGTGCGCGAAGCCGTCAAGACGCTTCTCGGGCTGGAGGCCATGGAGCGTGCGATCGAACACCTTCCTCGGGTCGCGCAGAAACTGCGAAGGGGCATGAAGGCTGAGGGTGCATCCCAGCAGAAATTGGACGACCTCCTCGTCAAACTGGAGGACGCCGAGCGCATGACGCAGGAGCAGCAGCGCCGCCGCATCGCCGCTGAGAAGGAGCTGAAGCACTTCGACCTGGAGATCAAGTCGCTCAACCACAAGATGACGCAACTCGCGGAGGCGAAGGATCTTCAGCAGGACCGATACCGGTTAGAGGATCAACTAAGGCGCATCCGGGTAGTCCGGCAGGAACAGGAGGAACAGCGGGCCAGCCTAGTAGGAACCAGTGGCTTCCTCGCTTTCCTCCCAGCCCTGCCTGGCAAGATTCTGGCAGCGTGTGACGCGCTGTATGAACGAGGGCAACTCCCGGCACCGCTCAAGCAGAACTTCGTCGATTACCTCATCGAGCGTGGCGAGTGCATCTGCGGAACACCCTTGACCGAAGGAAGCACGCATCACGCTGCTCTGGAACTCTGGCGTGCCCGTGCCGGTCTCGCCGAAGTCGAGGCAGCTTGGAACCAGCTTCGGGGCATCGTGGCGGGCTTTGATGGGCAGCGTGTGCAGATGCACGACGCGCTGCGAGGCTTCGACGAACGGATTGCTGAGGCGCAAGAGGATGAGCGCCGTCTGGAACACGACATCGACGAGATCGGGAACAAGCTCAAGCGCTTGCCCTCTGAGGAGGTTGTTGAAACCGAGGAAAAGCTGGAGGCGGCCAAGCTCGCCCGGGATGAGAAGGTGGCGGCCATCGGCGCGGCCATCGCCGAGATCGAGCGGCTGACAAGTGTCAAGGAGGACTTGAGGAAACAAGCCGACAATCTCGGAGTCAAGGATGCCCGCAGCCGCCGCATCCAGAACCGGGTCGTGGCCATCGAAGAAGCGAGCAATGCTCTTGTCCAGATCCTAGAGATCCTCTCTCAGGGCGTCCGGCGCCGGCTTGACGCTCGTATCCAGGAGCTTTACCGCCTGGTGTCGCTCAAGAGCTACGAGCCGGAGCTCACTCCCGACTTCGATCTGGAACTGTGGGATCTGAGCGGCAGCCAGCGAGTCCCGGCGCCCAAGTCCACTGGTGAAAACATGCTGCTGTCGCTCGCCTTCGTCGGTTCACTCATCGGTGACGCGCGGGATGCGCAGAAGCACGGCCGCACCTTTATCCAAGGTATCGGTGGTGACTTCCCAGTGGTGATGGACGCGGTTTTCGGCAACTTGGACGACGACTACCGTAAGGCTGTCGCTGACTTCCTGCCCAGGCTGGCCTCCCAGGTAGTGATCCTCACAAGTAAGGCCCAGGCCGGAGAGATCGTCGAGCATGAGCTGCGGCCCCGTCTCGGTAAGCAGTATGTGATCACCGCGCATACCACCAAGCTCGCTGTGAGTAGCGCGACCGAGACGTTGACCTTGAACGGCAACGCCTACCCCTACCAGGTCGTCGGTTCCAATCGGACCGGCGCTGAGCTCACGGAGGTTCACGACTGATGGTTCTCAACGCCGATCTCCGCGTACGCAGACCCCAAGAGCACGAGGAGCTGATCGGCCGACTGACCACCAAGGAAGGCGGTCCATTCCCCAACTACTGGCAGGTTCTCGTCTTCGCTGCGGCGCTGGGCTGGGCACGAGGCCGCCGGGAGCCTTTTGACAAGCACGAGTCCCCAATCCGTTATGGATTGTTCAACAATTCCGCAATTGTCTCGGCCACCATCGATTCGATGGCCGTCCTGAACTACTCGGACGACACAGGGATCGACGCAGGGATCATGGCTGAGGAACGGCTCCCTGAGCGAATCAGGATATTCGAGGAATACGCCAACGGTGGGCTCCTCATCATTCAGGGCGAGCTCAACAGCGGCGTTGCAGTGCGTCCGACAGACGTCATCCTGAATCTTTGCCGACGAGGAATGACGCAAGCAGAAAGCAGAGTGCAGGACATCTTGGGTCCGCGGCTCTCCGATTTCGGAACGCCTGACTTCGAATCCTAACGAGGTGAGTTGCAATACGCCTCGTTTGATAATCGTCTAGCGAAGCCCCAGGGAAAGGCGGTATGAGCCACCCGCGCTCAAGCCCGCCGTCCTCGCCGTGCTCACCCAGTCCCTAGCTGGGGCCTGGCCAGCTCATACCGACCACCCACCAAGATCTTCAGGGCACCTAGGCTGATTCTTCATCCCCCTAGAGTTCTGAACTCCATGATGGGCATGTGACTCTCATAGAACAGACGGGCGGCGCTTCGGAAACCGAGCGTCGCCTGACCGCGATCGGTAGGACGGGACTTTCCGTACCCGCACGTCAGGCCGTGGTGGATCAGCAGATTACGTCTGACTCGTCGGTCCTGGACTATGGGTGCGGACGAGGGCATGATGTCCGGGCTCTACAGGGGATCGCCATGAGGGCGGTCGGCTGGGATCCCCACTATCACCCCGAAGGCAGCCTCGACCCATCGGATGTCGTGCTGCTGACTTATGTCCTCAACATCATCGAGGACCCGGAGGAACGGCGTCGTACGCTCGCCAAGGCATGGGAACTTGCCAAGGAGACCTTGGTGGTCTCCACCCGACTCGCCTGGGAAAAGTCCAAGGTCAAGGGCACGGGTTTCGGCGACGGAGTGCTTACCGGGCGGCGGACGTTTCAGCACCTGTTCAGCGCTGGCGAGCTCCGAAGTTACGTTGAGGACGTCACAGGCGTCCGGTGTGTCTCTGCGACTCCCGGAATCATCTACGCGTTCAAGCGGGATGAGGCACGCCTGGGTTATCTGGCTCGTCGGATCGCGCCCGCAGCCATCTGGCTATCCTCTGACGACGCGGCATCGGCGATCGCCTCCGTAGTCGACTACACAGAGCAACGCGGGAGAGTGCCACGAGTAGAGGAGATGCCGGCGCAGATGGTGGAGCTCCTGGCGCATCTCAACACCGTTGAACTGCAGCGGATTGTCCGGATGTCGGCCGATCCCGAAAAGGTGGCGGAAGGTGCGAAGAGATCCACCTTGACCACGCTGCTGTTCCTCGGGGTGGAGCTATTCAATGGGCGTGGCCCCTTCGGATGCCTCCCGCTTGCCGTGCAGCTCGACGTGAGAGCGTTCTTCAGCTCTTACAAGGAAGCATGCATGCGGTCTGATCGTCTGCTGCTCAAGCTGCGCGATGATGCCTATGTCCGTGGCGCGATGAACGGGTCAAAGGTAGGCAAGCTCACGCCAACAGCTCTGTACGTGCATCGCCGAGCGATTGATCACATGCCGGTTGTCCTGCGCCTGTATGAGCACTGCGCTTCGCTCGCGGCAGGACGACCACAGGAGTGGACCTTGGCCAAGCTGCGCCATCAGGGTAGGGGGGTGAGTTGGCTGGACTATCCGGAGTTCGACACGGATCCGCACCCGCGGCTGCGATCGTCCTACATGGTCGATCTCACCACATTCAAGACCTCGCACATGTCCTACGAGCAGTCGGAGAACAGGCCTCTACTCCATCGCAAGCATGAGTTTCTTCACCCAGATGATCCCGATGTCCCGAAGTATCGGCGACTTACCGACGGCGAGCTGCGAGCAGGTCTGTACGCCAATCCCCATCTCATTGGGACAGAGCAGGGCTGGGAGGCGGAGCTGGTCCGCTGTGGCCGCCAGCTCCGCGGCCACCGCCTGATCAAGAGGAACTGACTGGTGCGATGCCGGCTTGGTACTCGGCGATGATGCTTGCGAACTCGTCGACGTCCAGTGCCTGCACTTGGTCGGGGAACCAAGAGAGGCGCAGTCCATTGCTGGCCTGTTCTTCGGGCAGTCCCATCGCCGCGAGAACATGGCTTGGGGTGTATGACGCACTCGTACAGGCGGATCCGGTGGCCACCGCGGCGTAGTTTTTCAGCTGCAAGATCAAGGCCTCAGTGTCCACACCCTCGAACGACAGGTTGAGGATGTGCGGGACCACGTGCTCTTGGTCGCCGTGGAGGTTGAACCGGGTCTTGCCGAGTCCCTCCAGCAGACGGACGCGGAACTCGCTGGCCGCTTGCAGCCACTGCGTACGTTCGCTTTCGAACACCTCAAGAGCTTTGGACAGGCCCATGATGAGAGGAACCGGAAGTGTGCCTGGGCGGAGCTTGCGTTCCTGACCGCCTCCGTACATCAGGGGGGTCAGCGGCACGGAGTCCCGCCCGCGACGTCTGACGAGTAGGCCGCCCACCCCTTTGGCGGCTCCAATCTTGTGCCCGCTGAAACTGACGAGATCGATTGGTGCACGAAGGTCGTCTGGCAGCTTGCCGAAGCCCTGAGCCGCGTCAACATGAAGATAGGTGGCAGTGGAGCGGAGGTGCTCCGCCAGATCGGCAACCGGCTGGATGACGCCAGTCTCGTTGTTGACCTGCATGACAGATACAAGCAGCGTGTCAGGACGTAGCCGTTCCAGCACGGCTTCCGCGCTCACGCGACCGGAGGGGCCCGGCTCGATCAGCTCGACCTCGAAACCCTGTGACTCTAGGTGCTCCAGTGGCTCCAGGACGGCCTTGTGTTCAATTGCGGTGCTGATGATGTGACGGCGTTCACTCTTGGCGCCGAAGGGAGCTAGCCCCAGGATGGCGATGTTGTTGCTCTCGGTTGCACCACTGGTGAAGATCAACTCATCCGGGCGGGCGGAGAGGTGGGCTGCGATGCTTTCACGAGCGCGGGCTACCGCCTTCTTGGCGCGAGTTCCATACTCATGGGTACGCGAGCCCGCATTCCCGAAGTCTTGGGACATCCAGCGCAGGACGACTTCGGCGACCTCTGGGAACACCCTCGTCGTTGCAGCGGCATCCAGGTAGGCGACCACGTGCGCACCCGCTCTCGTAACTGTTGACCCCAGATCACGTGTGTACGTTAAAAGGTACACGTACTTACGGTACCGTGGACCGCGTGGGAGCACACGCGCTAGCGCAGCAAGGCGGAGACGCCACAACTACAGGCTTCGAGTACACCTTCCCAGCTATCCGCGGTGTGCAGGCAGGGCGTGAGTACTACGTATCGATGTGCCCGTTGCGCCTCATTCCCAAGATCTTCTTGTTCGATGAGGACGAGCTGGCACCGGAGGTTCGGGCGCAGCGAATCCTGAACAAGGGGCGAGTTCCAGCGCTCGCGCGGTACATCCTGGATAACCCTGACGATTACGTCTTTTCTGCGCTAACCGCCTCCGTCGATGGCGCCATGCGCTTCGTGGGGGTGGCGGACCAAGGGCCAGGGTTGCGTGTCGGTCAGCTGCACATCCCGATGGCATCGCGCTTCTTGATCAATGATGGCCAGCACCGGCGTGCAGCGATCGAGGCGGCACTCAAAGAGAACCCATCGCTCGGCGATGAGACCATCGCCGTCGTCTTCTTCCATGACGCAGGCCTTGAGCGCAGCCAGCAGATGTTCGCCGACCTGAACCGCCATGCCGTGCGGCCGGCTCGTTCCATAGGCGTGCTCTACGACCACCGGGATGGGCTCTCGCAGCTGACACGGCTCCTTGCGCTGAAGTGCCCGGTGTTCCGCAACTTCGTAGAGATGGAGAGCAGCAACCTCTCAGCTCGGTCGCGCAAGCTCTTCACGCTCAGCGCCTTGTACTCGGCGATGAGCGCCCTTCTTCAGGGGCTGGAGCTGACCAGCGGCAAGGACGGGGAACGCCTGTCGTGGGGCTACTGGGAAGCTATAGATGATCTCATCCCGGACTGGGGAGAGGTGCGGAGACGATCCCTGTCCGCCTCCGAGATACGCAAGCAGTACCTACATACGCATGGGATCGCACTCCATGCGCTAGGGCTGCTCGGGAACACACTGCTTCGCGATTCCCTTGATCCAGAGGAGTGGAAGCCGCGGCTGGCGCCGCTTCGGGACGTCGACTGGTCACGGACCAATCCTGACTGGGAGGGACGTGCGATCATCGGTGGCCGTGTCTCGAAGAATCACCAAAACGTCGTACTTACCGTGAATTATCTACGCAAGCAGCTCGGTCTCGAACTGACTGCCGATGAGCAGCAGGCAGAAGACGCCTACCAGCGAGGAGAGCGATGAGCACCCCGACGCGCAGTGCCGTCATGTTGAACACGCCCACGCGGCGCGCCGTCCCCTTTGAGAGTCAAGGCGGCCTCGCCGCGGTGGTGAACGAGCTGACCGCAGAGATTCGGGAGCTGTACCTAGCGGATCAAGTTCCCTGGGTCGTGGGCTATAGCGGCGGCAAAGATTCCACTGCGGTGCTTCAACTCGTGTGGCTGGCGCTACAAGGTATAGAGACCGACCAGCGCACCAAACCGGTCTATGTCATCAGTACGGACACCCTGGTTGAGAACCCGGTCGTTGCTGCTTGGGTGACCCAATCGCTGGAGACCATGCGTAGGGCGGCAGAGAAGCAGCAGCTTCCGATTCAACCGAATCGGCTGGTGCCTGATGTGAAGGACACCTTCTGGGTCGGCTTGATCGGCAAGGGATATCCCGCTCCTAAGCCAAAGTTTCGCTGGTGTACCGAACGCTTGAAGATCAAGCCTTCCAATTCGTTTATTCGCCGAGTCGTGCATGACCATGGTGAAGCGATCCTGGTCCTGGGTATCCGCAAGGCCGAGAGCCAGGCTCGCGCCCGCGTGATGGAGCGCCACGAGAAGCGCCGTATCCGCGACCGTCTCTCGCCCAACGGCAACCTTCCCAACTCCCTCGTCTATAGCCCCGTAGAGGCATGGAGCAACGACGAGGTCTGGACGTTCTTGATGCAGCAGCCCAACCCCTGGGGGCATCCGAACAAGGACCTCCTCACCATGTATCAAGGGGCCTCGAGCGACGGAGAATGCCCACTCGTGGTAGATAACACCACCCCTTCCTGTGGTGACAGCCGCTTCGGTTGCTGGACGTGCACCCTTGTCGACAAGGACAAGTCCATGTCGGCGATGATCCAGAACGATGAAGAGAAGGAGTGGATGCTTCCCCTCCTGGAGCTACGCGACGAGCTCGACGCTCCCGACGACAGCCACTTGCGTGACTTCCGGAAGATGAACGGCACGATCCAGCTCTTCCACGATCGCAACGTTCCTGGACCGTACACACAGAAGGCCCGTGAGGAGTGGTTGCGCAAGCTCCTTAATGCTCAAACCTGGATTCGGCAGAACGCTCCAGAGCACGTGCGGGACATCGAGCTCATCACGATGGATGAGCTGCACGAAATCCGACGCATCTGGGTCTTTGAGAAGCATGAGGTCGAGGATTCGCTACCCAAGATTTACCAGCGAGAGACGGGAGAGCAGTTCCCTGGAGGCCCGCTCGACCAGCACCTCGCAGTGGCCGCTGATGAGGTGGAACTGCTTCGTGAGGTCTGCGAAGGAGACGATCTGCACTTCGAGACAATGCGCGAGCTGCTCGCAGTTGAGCGCAAATTCCGCACGATGACTCGTCGCTCCGGCCTGTTCGAAGCACTTGAGAAGGCAATCAAGAAGGGTTACTACACGGATGCGGAGGACGCGGTCGAGCTAGCCAAACGCAATCAGCAAAACAAGACCGCCCCCTCCTTGATCGGATTGGACGAAGAGAGCACCAATGCTCCTGCATGAGATTACTCTCGAGAACTTCGGTGCGTACCTCGGCAAGCAGGTCCTCTCTCTAAATCCAAAGCCCGGCAAGCCGATCATCCTAATCGGCGGCCTCAACGGTTGCGGGAAGACGACGCTGCTAGATGCTATCCAACTCGCGCTGTACGGCTCCCGGGCACGGTGCAGTGGTAGGGGAAGCCGCTCCTACGACGCGTTCCTCCGTGACAGCGTGAACCGTCAGGCCGTGCCTAAGCAGGCAGGCGTGAAACTCTGGTTCTCGACCACGGTCGAAGGGGAGCAACGTCATTACCGTATCGAGCGAAACTGGTCCATCACGGGAAAGACTCTCCGCGAGTCGCTAGCGGTCTTCGTCAACGGCGAACACGATAAGGCGATCAGTGACACATGGGCGGACTATGTAGAGGATCTTCTGCCGCTGGAAGTCGCATCCCTCTTCTTCTTTGATGGCGAGAAGATCGAGTCGCTTGCTGATCCTGAGCGGGCTGCTCCAGTCATCGAGTCGGCAGTCCAATCGCTCCTAGGGGTCAGCACGGTCGAACAACTGCGAACCGATCTACTCGCTCTTCAACGGCGCCAGAAGGTGAGTCGCGAGGACAAGGACGCACTCGAGCTGATCGCCACCCTTGAAGCTCAGCTTGACGAAAACGAGGTGGCCAGAGCGGATGCGCTTCAGCGAGTCGCTTCCGCAAAGGCTGGTCTACTACACGAGAAGAAAGAGCTAAAGGCTGTCGAGGCGGCATTCGCTAAGGAAGGGGGAGACCTCTTTCGCCGTCGGGCCGAGCTAGAAGCACAGAGCGCGCACGCAAGAAGCCGGCTCGAAGCTATAAGCGCCACTCTTGCTAACACTACCGCCGCAGGACCGCTTCCACTTCTCCTCCTCAAGGATCAGCTGGAGACTCTGCGCGCACAGGTGGCTCGAGAGGAAGATGCCATCCGCGCGGAGCAGCTACTCCACGCCCTGCACAAGCGGGACAAGGAGATTCTCTCGCTACTCGGCAACGGCATGCCGGATGCTCAGTTTGAGCAGATCACACAGTTCATGGAAGAGGACCGTGCCCAGCGCGCAGCTGACACGGCCGTTCCTAGAGCGATCCAGATGTCGGCGACAGGCATTCAGCAACTCAACTCGCTTGACCAAATTCTTGAGAGCGAATCACAGCGTGCGGAAGAGCTGCTCACTGAGTCTGGACAGCTCAGAGCGCAGCTCGAGGCGCTAGATCGACAGTTGGCCGGTGTTCCAGCAGAAGATGCGATCGCCGACTTGATCGCTCGACAGGACAAGCTCCGTCAGCGCGTGGAAGACCTCGAGAGGGACCTGCGCGCAACGGAAGAAGCTCACGCCGCGCGTGTCCGAGAACACGCCCAGCTCCGGGCAGCCCGCGAGAGGGCGTATGCCAAACGCGCCAAGGGACTAGCCGAGATCGAGCACCGTGCGCGTGTGGTTTCATACTCCGACCGCGCTCGTAACACTTTGGACAAATTCGGAGAGCTCCTGCTGCAACGTCATATCAGCCGGTTGGAGGTCGCTGTACTAGATAGCTTCAACCGTCTAATGCGCAAGGACGGCCTGGTCAAAGACCTAAATATCGACACTGGCAAGTTCACTTTGACCTTGATTGGCGCGGACGGCGAGGATCTCAATCCGGCACGTCTGAGCGCTGGCGAGCGTCAGCTCCTGGCTGTATCCCTCCTCTGGGGTCTAGCTCGCGTAGCAGGCAACAGGCTCCCGAGTGTCATCGATACTCCGCTCGGACGACTGGATAGTCGGCACAGACAGAATCTTGTTGAGCGTTACTTTCCACAAGCCAGCCACCAAGTGCTTCTGCTGTCGACAGACGAAGAGATCGACGATGAGCTGCTGCAGCGCCTCATTCCATCGATCGCTCAGACATACACATTGGTTCACAACGACACGACGCTCACAACCACGATTGAACGCGGATACGGATGGGGGAAGACTCGGTATGTCGCTTGATACAATCCGATTGTCCCAACCGGCAAAGGACCAGTTGATAAAACTTAAACGAGTCACCGGCATAAAGAACTGGAATGTTCTGTGCCGCTGGGCTCTTGCTGTGTCTTTGCAGGATGGAACGCCCCCGCTAGTGCGTGATATTATTGCCGATTCCAACGTCGAGATGTCTTGGCGTACCTTTGCTGGAGCTTATGGGGATATCTACATGGCGTTGATTCGATCCCGATGTCTGCTCGACGGTAGCGAACCGACGGAAGAAGCTTGCGGGAGGACGCTCGTCACGCATCTGCATCGCGGGATCGGGTATCTTGCAGGGCGACGTGACCTAACTTCCGTAGATAATCTTATCAAGGCCGCTGTCGAGTAGATCTTGGAGATTACTAACCTGCGTCTC
The DNA here is from genome assembly GCF_043197435.1 of Microbispora bryophytorum. NCBI lineage: Bacteria > Bacillati > Actinomycetota > Actinomycetes > Streptosporangiales > Streptosporangiaceae > Microbispora > Microbispora bryophytorum. The sequence continues at coordinate 199,178 of NZ_JBICTF010000012.1, forward strand.
CTGTCCTAGGTTCGACTGCAAGGCAGGCGACGCGCACAGCGAACGGGAGAGACGCCATAAGGTTTCATCCAAGCATCTGACCCCAGACTGCTGCTGGCCTTCATGCCGCCGGTGCGACAACGCTTTATGTCCAATTTCGGTCAAGCACGGCCCCGCTCTCTATAAATGTCCGCTACACAGGTTGAATGCGCTAGTGTCTTCAAGTCGTGACGAATAGCGCCCGGTGCGAATACGACCGTGGTATGCGGTACGGGCAAAGGGGCGGGTACACGCCCGCAGAGCAGGAACGGCGCGAGCGTTTACGGTTGCAAGCGGCCGAGTGGTTCCAGGCCGGAGAATCGACCAAACGGTTGCCGCACGGTTACGGGTGCACGAGCGGTCGGTGACTCGCTGGCGCGAGGGCGGGACACAAGCGCTGCGCTCGAAGGGGCCGGTGTCGAAGGAGAAGCTGTCGGTCCAGCAGTGGGAGCGACTCGAGACCGAGCTTCGGCGCGGTCCGCTGGCCTGGGGATACGACGAGAATCAGTGCTGGACGCTGGGCCGCATCAAGACGCTGATCGGCCGGCTGTTCCACATCGGCTACACCATCGAGGGCGTGGGCGAGCTGCTGCATCGTCACGGCTGGTCGGTCCAGGTCCCGGCGCGGCGGGCCCTGGAGCGGGACGAGGAGGCCATCGCTGCCTGGAAGGAGCAGGTGTGGCCGGTGGTAAAAGCACCGCGGCGGACCTGGGCGCCTACGTGTGTTTCGAGGACGAGGCCGGGCAAGGGCTGAGGCCGCCGAAGGGACGCACCTGGGCGCCGGTCGGCGCTCGGCCGCTGGTGACGGTACGCGGCAAGGGCTCGGGTCAGGTCAACATGGCCGGCGTGATCTGCTTCCGGGACGGTGAGCGGCCGCACCTGTTCTACCGGCTGTACGTCTACCGCGGTCGCAAGGGCGAGCCCAAGTCGTTCTCTTGGGTGGACTACCGGGACCTGATCGTGGCCGTCCACCAGCACCTGGGTGCACCACTGGTCTGGTGCTGGGACACGTGCACCTGGCTGGCCAGCTCGCCGAGTTCGCCGCCGAGCACGCCGATTGGCTGCGCATCGTCCAGTTACCCGCCTACGCTCCCGAGCTGAACCCGGTCGAGGGCGTCTGGTCCCTGCTGCGCCGGGCCCTGGCCAACTTCGCCGTCGCCGACCTGCCCGGGCTCGTCCGGATCGTGAAACGCAAGTTGGAGAAGATCCAGTACCGGCTCCACCTGCTCACCGGCTGCCTGACCCAGACCGGGCTCACCCTCGACACCCCGGCAAACCCATGACCGACTCTACGAATTCAATCTGTGCAAGTAGTGTCCGTGGCGAAGCAGCTGAGAGTCTCGCACAAGTCCGCCTATGCCTGGCAGGCCGGGCCGGATTGGAGGTCTTGCAGTCCAAGGAGCCGAGCGGGTCTTCGTGCCGGCTGGATGAGCAGCAGGTGATGCTGCTGCTGGAGCACGCGTTGGATGCCGGGCCGACCGCGCACGGCTGGATCGAGAACCAGCGATGGACCCTGGCGCGGGTGACAGTGCTGATCGAGCAGTTGCATCGGGTGTCCCACACCCTGCGCGGCACCTCCCACCTGGTGCACCGGCTCGGCCAGAGCTTAAGGTGCCGCAGCGGCGGGCCAGCGAAGCGAGACGAGGAAGCCACCGTCACCTGGGTGAAGGAGATCTGGCCGCGTGTGGAAAGACCGCCCGGGACCAGGACGCCTGGGTGTGCTTTGAGGACTAGGCAGGCCAGTCGCTGAGGCCGTCTAGGGCCCGTATCGGGCCTCGCCGAGGTCACACCCCGGTCGTCACTGTCACGGGCAAGGGATCTGGACACGTCTCCGTGGCCAGTTTGATCTGCCTCGAACCCAGGCACCGCACCCGCCTGATCTACCGCATGCTCCTCTACGGGGGCCGCCGCGGCGAGCCGGAAGGCTTTCGCGATGCCGCCTACTGGACGCCGGCCACCTACAACTCGACGGACCGATCGTGCCCATCTGGGACCACCTCACCACACACCACGACACGCTAATGCGCCGTCTGATCGTCTTCCACCTGCCCTCCTACGCCCTCGAGCTCAACTCGGCCGACAAGGGCAAAGGACAAGCCCGAGTCACAAAGTCGGCCAACCGCTCCCACGCCAAGATCGGCGGTTCTGGCGTACGCGTGCGCGAACACCTAACTGGTGAGCTGGAAGATCCTGCACAAGCGACGCTGCAGCTCGTCCAAGGCTGCGGTCATTCTGCAAGGCCATCGCCGTCCTTCAAACCACCGCGTGCAGGCCGCATAGAGAAGGGTGTTCAGTGAGGGCACCAGTGAGGGGCCGGATCCTTACCACTACAGGTTCCTCCAGCAGCCGCGGCCCAAAACCCCCTCAAATGGTCAATAGATCACATATCAGACTTGGGGGTTGCGAGCATGTCTGATCGGCGGCACCATGGCGATAGCCTAGGTGACTACCCCTGGTAAGTGTGAAGAGCGGAGCGATGTGAACGCACCACTGAATGCGTCAGCAACAACCATCGGCGCTTTGATATCAAGTGCGATTTTCGAAATTCCGATTTATCAGCGCGACTATGCATGGGAAAAGTCGCAAGTCGAGGAGTTTTGGAACGATCTGTCTAACGCGCTTGGTCAGGGTCCATATTTTTTGGGGCTGATAGTTCTCACCGGAGAGGGCAAGCGTAAGCATGTGGTCGACGGACAGCAGCGCTTGGTAACGCTAACGCTACTTGCAGCAGCTCTGCGAGAGGAAGCTGTAGCGATAGGCCGGAGAGCGCTTGCGGACAAGATTGAATCGACATTGCTTAGGTCGATGGATTACGCAACGGATGATATTGTTCCGCGCATTGTGCTAACCGACTCTAGGACCAACGACACTCTTCAGTCCTTGATAGATAGCGGCAGCATCCCTTCCAGTGACCTCGCAAAAGGGTCTTCGTCGGAGCGTCTAAATAGTTCTTTTGTCTATCTCCGAGAGAGGCTTTCGGAGGATCACAATTCAGACGGATTTCGCAAGCTGGGCACCTGGGCCGAGTTCATCAATGAGCAACTCTATGTTGCTGTATTCGAGCACCCGGACGAGGCTGCCGCGTATAGCGTATTTGAGGTGGTAAATACGCGGGGGCGGCAGCTAACCACCGCAGATCTGCTGAAAAATTACATTCTTCGCCACACGCCTTCCGGGCAGCGTGATGCTCAGTACGATGCATGGCATAGCACGGCTGAAAAATTCGAGGAGCTGGGAGGGCAGAACTATGTACAGTACATTCGTCACATCGTCAATCTGCGTGCAGGCTATGTCCTACCAAAGGATCTCTATAACTATATAGCACGTCGTGGAGACTTCTCCTCGGTAGGGGAGATACCCGCCGCAGAGCTGATGGAGGACTTGCAGCACTGGCTTCCAGTCTACCTCCAGATGATCGATCCAACGCTTGGAGGCCCGGCGAATGCCGACGCCTTGGGCATTTTCGAGTCATTGAATGAGCTGAGAGTCAGCGCGGTTCGACCCCTGCTCCTCGCCATCAGTGCAAAAGAAAGCGGCGCGCAGTCAATGGAGCGCGTTCTTCGCATGATAGTGAAACGCATGGTAGTCGGCAATCTCGGGGCAAGTAGCGTAGAGCGGAAATTCGCTGAAGCTGCTCGAGAGATCATGCGAAGCGGCTCTGTGGAGTCAGGGCTCACACTGCTTCAGGATCTAGATCATTCCCGAGATGAATTTGTAGAAGCGCTAGGACGCAGAAGCTACAACCGTGATGTACTGGCTTTTATTAGGAGATCCACGATACTCAAGACTGTCACACCTGATCCAGTCGGTACCCTCCACTATATTCGACCACGTCAATCTGCCAGCACGTGGCCAGACTTCGGTGACGATTATCTCGGAATGTGGGGCTCAACGTTGGGTAACACCATTCTGGCGAAGATAGCTAAGCGCCCACGTGGAGTAAACAACTGGAATGGGGTGCAGCAGAACCTCATTAGCAAGGCGATCCCAGAGGAGCGGTCGGCGATCCTCATGGCCTACGAAACCTGGACTCCAGAATCCGTGCAACGCGAAGGACTTGCTCTAGCAGAGGCAGCGGCCGATGTCTGGTGCTGAAGTCGTGAGCTTTGAGCAGGAGCTTACGCTTCTTGAAAGCGTCCTTGATCGTACCACCGCCTTGGATCCGCTCGGGGCCCTGAGGGGAGCAATGGTTGTTCAGGCAAGAGCCCCTATTGATTTAACTAAGGTCGCATTCGGAATAGACTCGAACATCTTTCTGAGGCTCGCAAATGCTCCACGCAGTGAAGATCTTTTGGACTTCCTTGCCAGTCATTCAGCACCTCTGATTCTGCCTAGTCAGGCGGTGCAGGAGTTTTGGAACAATCGAAAGACGATCACTACCATAAGTGATGATCTGAAGAGTAGATTCTCGGCTCTCTCAAAGACGGTCGATAGCATTGATGCAAACTTTGGAGAATTCGAGCGTCGCTTCGGCGAACTCTTGAGTGAGTTCGAAGCGGAGTTTGGCTATCTGTATCATGGGCAGATACTTGACCGAGTGGTGAAGATGCTTGAGCTTCTGAAAGAGAAGGCTCATTGCTACTCTGTTCCGAGATCCAGATTCGCTACGTATGCTAAGCAGAGAAAGCTGGCAAGGACGCCACCCGGGTTTGAGGATAAAGGGGACGGCGACTTCTATGTCTGGGCGGATTTCCTGTACGGCCTCTTAATCTGTCGTCGCAATAGCAACGTCCCGCAGTTCGAGCACATTGTACTGTTAACTGATGATAATAAGAAGGATTGGAGCTCGTACGGCATACCTCATCCGGTTCTGACAGCCGAGGTGCAATCACTTTTCGGTGTCCCCTTTAGCATCTGGGGCTTGAAAGTGTTCGCTGAGCGAGTCGAGAAGTTCTACGCGGGGCAGTAGTGTGCTTCCCCAACCCGGCAGCTCTGGTCGCTGTGAGTTCCCGCGCCGGATACCAAGTGATCGGCATTCGCGAACGCATGGGGCGCCGTCATTGGGGCCTGGTGCGACGTCATCGCGATAGAAGGTGTCAACGACGCATTTCGATCGTCTCCTGAGCCCTCGCCCCGCCCGCCGCTCACAAGGCGTCACCCCGCCGTCCGGCGGGCCAGGGCTGAGGAACGAAGCCCCGGACCTTCGATCGCCCTCTACTCGTATGGTGACCGACCACTGCGCGATCGCAACCTGCATCGGTATGGCGACCAACCATAGGCCAGCCCTCAGCGACGGGGACGACTTCCGACGTGATAAACGACCGGCAGCTGGCGGCGGGGCGTACCAACCAGTGCGGAGAACGGCGATGCGATGAATCGTCACCGTATAGCGGCGGGCACTGCTGCTGATTCTTGGGCGCGCGGGCGGTGCGTGCCCGGACCGGCCGAAGAGCCGCAGCCGGGCACGCAGACCGGTCGGCGGGCCCGGCGGCCCGCGCAGCGGGCCGCCCTTGATAGCGAGAAGAAAAGTTGCTTCCGGCAGCGAGACGGATGGTGTCCTACCTCGGCTGATGGTTGACACGGCGACTTCGGTTGATGCTTCACACCACGTCGGCTGACCTGGCTTTTATGTGATCGACGGCGATCACGTAGGGGGCCGGGTTGGCGCTGGTGGAGCTGAGCGTCTTGGAGCAGCGGTATCGCGCTGTGCTGGAAGTAGAGGCAGGATCTCCGGTGACCGAGGTCGCCGAGCGGTATGGGGTGTCGCGGCAGTCGGTGCACGCGTGGGTGCGGCGGTATCGCGACGGCGGGTTAGGCGCGTTGGCTGATCGCACGCACCGTCCGGACACCTGCCCGCATCAGACGCCGGATGTGGTGGAGGCGCTGGTATGCGAGTTGCGCCGCCAGCATCCGCGCTGGGGGCCGCAACGTCTGGCCTATGAGCTGGATCAACGAGGTGCCGGCCCGGTGCCGTCGCTGGCCACGTTGTATCGGATCCTGGTCCGCAACCAGCTCATCACGCCCGGGCAGCGGCGCCGTCCCCGCTCGTCGTATGTGCGCTGGGAGCGGGACGCCCCGATGGAGTTGTGGCAGTTGGACGTCATGGGCGGGGTGTTCTTGTCCGACGGGCGGGAGCTGAAGCTCATCAGCGGGATCGATGATCATTCCCGGTTCATCGTCATCGCGCGCCTGGTGGTCCGCGCGTCCGGGCGGGCGGTCTGCCGGGCCTTCGCCGAGGCGATGCGCAGCTTCGGTGTGCCGGAGGAGGTCTTGACGGACAATGGCAAGCAGTTCACCGGCCGGTTCACCAAGCCGCGCCCGACGGAGGTGCTGTTCGAGCGGATCTGCCGGGAGAACGGCATCACCGTCCGCAACACCAAGCCCCGTTCCCCGACGACGACCGGGAAGATCGAGCGCTGGCACAAGACCGTGCGGACGGAGTTCCTGTCCGCCCACGGCGCCTTCGCCAGCCTCCAAGACGCGCAGGACGCGCTGGATGCCTGGGTGAGCAGCTACAACACCGTCCGCCCGCACCAGGCTCTGGACATGGCCACCCCGGCCAGCCGCTTCGCAGGCCGATCGGCGTCGATTGCCACCGAGGCGGATGTGCCGCTGCGGTTGCCCGCCGACCTCGCCGCGGTGCCTGCCTCGTCTGCGCCGATCGGCCACCCGCTCGAGGCCCGGCAGGTGGACGACTGTGGGCCGATGCCTCCTGCCGGTGGTTTCCCCGCCACCGTGGCCCGTGGGGGTGGTGCCCCGGCCGCGGTGGAGTTCGACCGCCTCGCGCCGGCCAGCGGGAACATGACCGCCTGCGGGCGGCAGATCTGGCTGGGCCGCCAGCGGGCGGGGCAACAGGTGACAGTCTGGGTCTCGGCCACCACCATGCACGTCTTCTCCGGACAGGAGCTGCTCAAGACCCATCCGGTGCTCCTATCCGAGGGCGATCTGGCCCGGCTGATCGGCCAGGGCGGGCGCCTCGGCCGGCCATCACCGGCCACCGCCCTGCCGCCGGGACCGTTGCCCGCCGATGCCGTCGTGGAGATCGATCGGCAGGTCACAGGTTCTGGATGCGTCAACGTCGCGGGCAAGCTGACCGGCGTCGGCCTGCCACTGGCCGGCAAACGCGCCACCCTGCGCATCGATGCGTCGCTGATGCAGGTCATCATCGACGGCACGCTGGTCAAAACGCTGCCCAGCCCGATCAGTGGGGTCCAGCGCCGACGTCTGCGAGGTGCTCGTCTGGCCGGGCTGACTCCCGCCGCACCGGCTGGCGCGGTGCAGGTCGAGCGGGTGGTCTCCCACACCGGTTCGGTGAAAGTCGCCGGCTGCAAGCTGCAGATCGGCAGTATCCACCGCGGCAAGGTCGTCACCATCGTCCTTGAAGAGACCCGGTTCCGGATCCTCTACCAGGGCGAGGAACTGTCGGCCCATCCCCGGGTCGTCGTCAAGGAGGTGAAACGGCTACGAGCAAGCGGCAACATCGACTACGGCATCTAGGCCCGGTGTAAAGCATCACCCGAGACGAATCCGTCAAGTATCACCTGAAGTTCGACACAGCGAGACGGATGGTCAGTGGAGTGGTTCTGCGATGGCCCAGATACGTTCGAGGCTGGTGAGGTAGATGGCTGTGCTGTCTTCGTTCTTGGTGGCCGTGAGGTACAGCACGGGGGCTTGAGCTGCCGGTGTGCCGTAGACGTGGATGTTCACGAGAAGCTCGCTGTCGGCCCGGTAGATGGAGTTGTAGAGCGTTGTGCGGTGGAGGCGGATCTCCACCTCGTCGACCCTCCGGAGCGGCCGGTACAGCATGAGGGCGTTGCGTACCCGGGCGGCCATGACGTCGGCTCCGATGCCTTCTTCGGCCCCTCGGGCGGCTACCTCGGGACTGTCGGGTTCGCCGAGAAGGATGCGGATCTTCACGCCTGCGCGGGCTTGGCTGGCGAGGAGGCGGATCATGCCGGTGTCCTCGGCAAGGAACAGGCTGCTGTAGGTCAGGATGTCGATCTCGCGACTCGCGCCCTGGAAGAGCCGACGCCAGATGTTCTGCGGTACGGCCCAGCGGTGGGGATAGACGGCTTTCACTTCGTGGGAAATGGTTCGCCGCGGTTGGGCGACGTCGGGCCACAGGTCACTTTCGTCGAGTTGCAGCATGTCGGCCAGTGCCCAGCGGTGGCGGGGGTAGGGGACGCGGCCCTTGAGCCAGCGGTCGACCGTCTTGGGGTCCACTTCGAGGGCGGCGGCGACGTCGATGGTTCCGAGTCTGGCCCGGGCAAGGGCATGGCGCAGGGTGTCGCTCACGGGGGTGTACCTCCTGGGGCGGCGGCTCTGCCTGCGACGTTAACACGAGACGTCCCTAGACGTCCCTTAGTCGCGGTGTAGAGGTTCCCCCGCCTCGGCGGAAGCTCGTTCGGCGTGGTGCGCGATGAACGCGCCCACCCCAAGCCGAAAGGAGCGTGTCAGAGCATGGAGCAACTGCGGCCAGTCCAGAAGCGGCAGCGCGAGTATCAGGAACAGCTCTTGACGGAGCTGCGGGATGAGCTGGAACAGCGCGGGATCACGGCGGTCCTGATTGTGGATGAAAAGAACCGGCCAGCCCTGGACGTGACCGACAGTCGGCTACGGCCCCGCCGAGTCTACGTCCACCTGGCGTTCTTGTGGTTCTACTGGGGCGACCAGCACGACGAGCGGGTCTCGTGCCTGCGCCTGCTGCCGGCGGCCGACCGAATCGAGAAGGCGGCGCGCGGGGGCTGGCGCGAGGGCGAACAGGGAGAGCTCGGGATCGACCTGACGAAGATTCTCGATGCGCACCGCTCCTGAACGGCGCAGGGCGTGGCTGACGGGGCAGCGAGTCTCCGGCAAGCTGGCTGAGCGGCTGCGCGAGCGGATCACGACGGGTGTCTATCCGGCGGGGCGGGCGCTGCCCTCGGAGACCACTCTGACGGCGGAATTCCGCGTTGCCCGCAACACGGTGCGTCGTGCGTTGCGGACCTTGGAGGCAGAGGGGTTGATCGTGACGGTCCCCTCGAAGGGGCGGCTCGTGCAAGGCGCTGACGCGCCGGTCGATGCCTCATACCGTTACCAGGTCATCGCCCGGGAGCTGCGGCGGCGGATCGAGCTGGGCGACCTCGGCCCCGGGGACCTGCTGCCCAGCGAAGCCGAAATCCGGTGGCTGTACGAGGCGTCGCGCAACACCGTACGGCAGGCATTCGCGGAGCTGGAGCGCGAAGGGCTGATCGTGTCCCGGCAGGGCAAGGGCCGGTTCGTCCGCTCCGACGAGTAGGACGTCCTAGGACGTCTGGGTTGGCGCCCTAGGTCGCGTAGAGGCGGGTGCGCCTATCGTCTATCTCGTGGAGCAAGCTGCCTGGGCGCGTGATCTGGCCGAACGACTCCTAGCCAAGCCGCTGCCTCGGCGCTGGGCGCACACCCAGGGGGTGGCGGCGCGGGCCGTGTCGCTAGCCCCGATCCTCGGGGAGGAAACCGACACGCTGACTGCTGCCGCCTACCTTCATGACATCGGCTACTCCCCGGAGCTTGTCGACACCGGATTTCACCCCCTCGACGGGGCTCGCTACCTACGGGATGTGGCGGGCGCCGACGAGCGCCTGTGTCGCCTGGTCGCCCATCACTCCTGCGCCGTCAACGAGGCCACTGAACGCGACCTGTACGACGCCTTGACCAAGGAGTTCGCCCCGGAGCGGCGAGAGCTGGCCGACGCGCTGACCTACTGCGACATGACCACCGGTCCCGACGGCCGGCACCTTGACGTACACGAGCGGCTAGCCGAGATCCATTCCCGCTACGGTCCCGATCACCTTGTCAGCCGATCGATCACCACTTCGACGCCCTGCATCCTTGCCGCGGTTCGGGCGGTGGAGGCGGCGCTAACCGATGTGAGGCAGGGCGGTTCCGGTGAGGTAGTGACCGATCCGCAGGGCCATTGAGCGGTCCATCGGCAGCGTCGCCACCTCGCCGCGTGGCACCCATCGGACCTCGGTCGACTCACTGCTCGGAGTCGGCTCGCCCCTGACGGCGCGGGCGGTGAGGACGATGGAGAACTCCTGCCGGGCCTCACCGTTGGAGGTGTAGAAGATCACGTGGCGAGGGTCGGTGTAGGTGCCGACGAGGCCGGTGATTTCGCACAACACGCCGGTCTCTTCGAGGGTCTCGCGTACGGCGGCCTGGGGGAGGGATTCACCGAGGTCGATGGCACCGCCTGGGACGGCCCAGTTGCCGTTGTCGCTGCGGCGGATCATGAGAATGTCCCCGGCGTCGTTGGTGACGACGACGTTGACGGACGGGACCAGGCTGTTCGGCTTGGGTGCGTCAGGGTCATCGTAGTAGTCGATGCGGCGGGTCACGATCACGACCCTACCGACTTGGCCTGCTCCCACACCCGCTCGAAACTCTCCACGTAGGTGGTGACCATGTCCCCGCCTAACACCTTGCGCAGGTGCAGGACAGGGGCGTTGCCGGCGGGCACCCCGTACACGTGAGTGTTGACGAGCAGCTGGTCGTCGCCGCGGTAGATGGAGTTGTACAGCACCGTCCGATGAAGCCGGATCTCCACCCCTCCCAGGCCGCGGATGGGCCGGTAGAGGACGAGGACATTGCGGATCTTGGCAGCCATGCCGTCGTCGATGCCCTCGTCCGCGCCGCGTTGGGCGACCTCAGGACTGTCAGGGTCGCCGAGCAGAATCCGAACCCGTAACCCGGCTGCGGCCTTCTCGCCGAGCATCCGCACGATCCCCGCGTCATCGGCGAGGAACAGGCCGCTGTAGACCAGGATGCCGATCTCGTTCTGGGCCTGGGCGAACAGACGTCCCCAAGCGTCCCGGGGGACGGCCCAGCGGTGCGGGTAGACGGTGACGATCTCACTCTCGGACGCCGACGCCACCTGCTCACGTGTCAACGCCTCGGGCCACAGGTAACTCTCGTCCATTCCCAGGTGGGTGGCGACGGCGTACCTGTGCTTTCGGTACGGCGCGCGGCCTTTGGTTACCCAGCGTTCGACGGTCTTGGGGTCCACCTGGATTGCGGTCGCCAGTTCGGCGATGCTCACCCCGCGTTCCAGAAGGGCCGCGCGTAGTCGCTCGTTGGCCATCTCACCTGCCGCGTCAGGACGTCCAGGGACGTGGCAATCGTAGACGGGACGTCTTGAACATGTCCCGTCGTGTAGTGATCTCGTCCTGCCCTTCCGCCGCACTCTCGGTGTCACAACGCACCACTACCTGCGACGGAAGGAGAACAGACCATGACAGAGACCACGATTGCCCCAGCGGAGGAGAGCCCCGACTGCGCCTGCGGCGCACTCCTGGAGCCCGGACAGATTCACTGCAGCAAGTGCCTCGCCCGCCAGCGCTGGGAGCGGCGCGAGAAGGCCCGGCGCAGGACCGCCCGGCGTCGCGCCATCACCCGCCGTCCCCCGCGCGGCCCGCGCAGCGCCGCCGCCATGGGGGTGATCTGGTCGTGAGCTCGCTGCCTCTGATCATCGCCCTAGCGCTCAGCGCGGTCGTGGCCGTCGGCTTCGTGGCGGTCCTGGTCGGCATCCGGCGAGAGGACAAGGCCATGTTCCGTGGCAGCGCCTCCGGGGATGCGTCGGCACGGCTGGCCCGTCACGTGACGGGCTTGAAGGTCCGGAACGGCGGCCCTACGTCTCGGATCGCTGAGACAAGGTCGCTTCGACCCGCGCCAGGCGTTCCGACAGGTCCTGTACGGCGGTGCGTAGCGCAATGACCTCGCTCGCCAAGTCGCCCGCCGGCCTCGGCTCGATGTCGGGGACGTCTTCCCGGACGAACACGCCCTTGCCCTGCTGGCCGATGACCAGGCCCTCGGTCCGCAAGATCCCGACTGCCAGCTTCACCACGCTGAGCGAGGCGTCGTACCGGGCGGCGAGCTGGGTGGTCGACGGCAACGGGGAGCCGGGCGGCAGAGATCCGCCGCGGATCTGCTCGCGCAGATCGTCGGCGATCTGGAGGTAGCCGGGCCGTCCCGTCTTCTTGACCATCGCCCCTTATCTCAGCACAGCAACACGACCAAGCCAACCGAGAGAACACTGACAACCAGGGCAGCCTAGTTAACTATGTTGGCCACGAGACTAAGGAGGTCCACACATGCGCACCATTCCGATCCCCGTCGACGTGACCAAGCTGCAGTTCGTCTGCGTCCGCGCGCCCCGCCCCCGCGTCCTCAACCAGGACACCGGCGAGATCAAGACCGACAAGAACGGCAACACCGTCTACGAGATCGTCCTGTCGGTCGAGGACGAGTTCGGCCGGATCGAACTCATCAAGGTCGGCACCTCCGGCGAGCCCCAGGTGGCCGCCGGACAGGACGTCACCCCGGTCGGCCTGGTCGGCTACGTCTGGGAGATGTCCCGGGGCGGCGAGGCCCGCTGGGGCATCAGCTACCGCGCCAGCTCCATCGTCCCGGCAGGGGTGACCGCCCATGCGTGACGCCCTGCTAATCCTGCTCGCGGGCCTGGCCGCTGCGGCGGCCGGCCTGTGGGCCTGGCGCCACCTGCACTACCGGTCGTACTGGCTGGCAGTCGGTTTCCCGCTGATGGCCGTCACGATCTGGGCGACCTGGCGCAAGGTCGCCCTCGGCTGCGGCCTGACCAAGAAGCGCCAGCGCTGGTGGTTCACCACCGTCCCCAGCGCGATCGCCTCGACCGGGCTCGTGAAGGTACGGCGGCGCTTCCAGCGGGTCGCGGTCGACACCAAACCGTTCATGCGGCTGCCGTTGCCGACCCGGCACGGCTGGCGCGTCACCGTCCACACCCTCGAAGGGCAGATCCCCGCCGACTACGCCCAGGCCGCCGAACGGCTCGCCCACTCCTGGGGCGTCCACGCCGTACGGGTCTCCTCCCCTCGGTCCGGCCGTGTGGTCCTGGCCGCCACGGTGCGGGACCCGCTCGTCCGGCTCGACCACCTCCCGGCCTCGGGCGAGCTCCTCACCGTCCATGTCGGGCGGTTGGAAACCGGCGCGCTGTGGACGATCGACTTCCGCACAGTGCCGCACTGGATCAACGCGGGCGCCACCCAATCGGGCAAGTCCAACCTCGCCAACGCCCTGCTGGTCGGGCTGGCCCCGCAACCGGTCGCCCTGGTCGGCATCGATCTCAAAGGCGGCGTCGAGTTCACCCCGTACGCACCCCGGCTGTCGGCCCTGGCCACCACCCGGGCCGAAAGCGTGACCCTGCTGGATGACCTGGTGGCGCTCATGGTCGACCGGATGGGGCTGTGCCGTACAGCCGGCGCCCGCAACATCTGGCAGCTCCCGCCCGGCGTGCGCCCGCTCCCGGTCGTGGTCCTAGTCGACGAGCTGGCCGAGCTGTACCTGATGGCCGACAAGTCCGAGAAAGACGAGATCGCCCACACCTCGACCGCGCTGCTGCGGGTGGCCCAGCTCGGGCGGGCGTTCGGCATCTACCTGTTCTGCTCCGGCCAGCGGATCGGCTCCGACCTCGGCCCCGGCGTCACCGCCCTGCGCGCCCAGTGTTCGGGGCGAATCTGCCACCGAGTCAACGACCCCGAGACCGCGACCATGACCCTCGGCGACCTCGACCCCGCCGCCCAGGTCTCCGCCCGCGCAATTCCCGCCGAAACCCCTGGCGTCGCGATCGTCGCCTCCCAGGACGGCCAGTGGTACCGCGCCCGCTCCTACGTCGCCGAACATGCCGCCGAACACGCCGCCCGCACCTACGCCCACCTCACCCCCGACTGGGCCGACATCGTCCGGCCCGACCGGGACGAGGTCGCCCTGTCCGAGCTGCTGTCCGCCTGACCGAGAAAGGGGGTAACGATGCGACGCCTCGCCTCATGGCTAATCGACACCGGGCCGGTCATCGTCCTGGCCGTCATCGCGGGTGCCGGATCGTTCACCCACATCCGCGACACCGCCACCGACCACGGACAGACCGGCTGGATGTCCTGAGCCGTGGCCGTCTGCGTCGACCTCACCTGCGTCATGGCCGCCCGCGAACGCCAGCGGGACAAGAAGACCGACCGCCAGCGCGACGGGTGGGTGTCCTGGCCGACGCTCGTCCTGGCCGGCGGAATCGTCCTGTCCCTGGCCGCCAACCTGCACCAGGCCGAACCGACCGTGTGGGGCTGGCTGACGGCCGCCACCCCCGCCGGGGCGTTCCTCATCGCCGTCTCGATGCTCGAACGCCGCGCCGCCGCCCCTCATCCTGACCCGTCGCCGGCCGTCCTGACCATCGACGCCGTCCCGTCCTCACCGTCCCCGGCCCCGGCGCTTGTCCCCGCCGTACAGGACGGGCAGGACGGCGAGCCGGGACCGTCCCCGGCGCTGGTCGACTACGCCCGCCGCGTGGCCGACGAGCACCAGGCCAAGCACGGCAAGCCGATCACGCGCGACCTGCTCCGCGCCCGCCTGGGCGTGTCCAACCAGCTCGCCTCCGACCTGCTCCGCACCCTACGCAGCCTGTCCGAACCCGCCTGATGAAAGGAGATCACTACATGAACAACGACACCGAGTCGGTCCCGACCGCCGAGATCACGCCCAAGCGCTGGCAGTGCTGCCACTGCGGCGGGGGCGGCCTGGACTCCTACGGCGACACCTGCCGCCACTGTGACGGGCTCGGCTTCTGCTGAGCCTCAGCGCCCCGGCCTGGCCGTACATCCGCCAAGACGCCTGCCAGGTCGGGGGCCATCCCTCCACCCCATCGAGTGAAAAGGAGGTCTCCATCTTGCCCGCATCCACCATCAACGCGCACGCCATCCGCGGCGCCATCACCCGACTGAACGACCCGAACTGCTCCCGCTGGGCATCCCAGATCCGCCGAACCAACGGCTGCCGCCAACCGATCCACCTCCGCGGCAAGGTCGAACACTGGGACACCGCCACCGGCACCCTGCTGCACCGCTACAGCACCCGCCTCGAACCCGACGGCGTCCTCCGGGTCCCGTGCAAGAGCCGCCGCGCCTCCCGCTGCCCCTCCTGCGCCGAGACCTACCGCGCCGACACCTACCACCTCATCCGCGCCGGCCTCGTCGGCGGCAAAGGCGTCCCCGCATCGGTGACCGCGCACCCGTGCCTGTTCGTCACCCTCACCGCGCCGTCGTTCGGCCCAGTCCACACCCGCAGGCAGCACAACGGGAGCGTCCTGCCCTGCCACCCCCGCCGCGACGCCCAGCCGTGCCCGCACGGCCAAGTCATGTCCTGCACCGCCCGACACGGCGCCGACGAGGACTGCCTCGGCGAGCCGCTGTGCCCCGACTGCTACGACTACACCGGCTCAGTGCTGTTCAACGCGGTCGCACCGCTGCTGTGGAAGCGCTTCACCGACGCCCTGCGCCGGCACCTGGCCAAGCTCGGCGGACTAACCCTGCGCGACATGCGAAACCAGCTCGTCGTGTCCTTCGCCAAAGTCGCCGAATACCAGCGGCGCGGCGTCGTCCACCTCCACGCCGTCATCCGCCTCGACGGCCCGGCCGGACCGATCTCACCACCCCCGTCCTGGGCAACGCTCGACCTCCTCGGGCAGGCCGTACAGCATGCCGCCGCCGTCGTCACCGCCACACCCCCCGCCCTCGACGGCGAACCCACCCGGGTCCTGCGCTGGGGCCAGCAGGTCGACGCCCGCCCGATCACTATGGACGGTGAGCTGACCGACCAGGCCGTAGCCGGGTACGTGGCCAAGTACGCAACCAAGGCGGCCGAATGCGTCGGCACCATCGACCGGCGCATCGTCCCCGGCGAGCACCTCGCCGCCCTGCCCGTCCGCGACCACGCCCGGCGGCTCATCGCCGAATGCCTCCGCCTCGGCGCCTTCGAGGAGCTGGCCGACCTCCGGCTGATCCAGTGGGCGCACATGCTCGGCTTCCGTGGCCACTTCTCCACCCGATCCCGCCACTACTCCACCACCCTCGGCGATATCCGCGCCGACCGGCAGAACCATGCCAAAGGCGAGGACATCACCACCGGCCGCCTGCCCATCCTCGACGAGGACACCGTCCTCGTGATCGCCGAGTGGGAGTACGCCGGAAAGGGCTACTCCCCCGGTGACGCATTGGTCGCCGCCCTCGAGTGCTGAATCTCGCCGAATTTCACGTCATAGCTGGTGTTCACGCAGCCTCCCGGAGAGAGTCGAGCCACGCGAGGAGGTCACTCCGCCAGACGCGAAGTTCGTCGTTGGGGAGTTGCAGGCACGCCCTGCCAAGTTCGCGCCAGCGGTAGAAGGTCCGGCGAGAGACTCCGCCCAGTTCGGCGAGTACTTCGGGCAGAGTGAGGAGCTGGTCGTTGCGCGGCATCAGGCGCTACCTCCGCTGACCGACAAAGCCGACATTGGCCTGCCAACGGTCGGACCGGAAGACGATGGCCTTCATCGTGCGCTGGAGGGTGGCCCGTAAGCCCAGGTCCAAGAGCTTCCGGACCAAGGGGTTGGCCTCCAGCTTCCTGTCTGACCTGAGGCAGGCGGCTAAGGCGGGGGAGAGCTTCGATGTCGTGACCGGGTTGCCGCTGTCGATGCTCGCCCCTGAGGCGTCCGCTGGCCCGACGTTCCTAGAGTTTGCGCAGACCTACGTACTCAGCCGGTGGCGCACCTCGGCAGCCCGGACCCGGGAGACCGACGTGTATGCCCTGTTGTCGCTGGTGCCCGCCCTAATGGCAGACCTGCCAAATCGGCCGCAGGAAAGCGACACGCGTGAGGTGCTGCGTAGCCACGCACTGTTGCCCAAGGACCGGCGCGGAGAGCTGCCTCGTGCCCTAGTGCCGGTGCTGGCCTGGCTGGAGAGGGCATCGTTGCCACTGGCCGATCTGCAAGACCCGCGCGTGGCGCGGACTGCCCTTGATGCGATATCGGTGACCTTCGCCGGCAAGGATGCCGCTGCCAATACGGTGCGCCGCAAGCGGGAGGTCCTTAATCACCTGGTCGAATTCGCCGTGGAGCAGAAGGAACTGCCCGCCAACCCCCTACAAGCGATTAAGTGGACCCCTCCCAAGGCCACAGGCGCCATCGATCCCCGTACGGTCGTCAACCCTGAGCAGGCCCGTGCGCTGCTGGCAGCCGTTCCCGCGGTCGGTCGGACCCGTGGCGGGAGGCTTCACGGGATGTTCGCGTGCATGTACTACGCCGCCCTCCGTCCGGAGGAGGCGGCAGCGCTGCGCCGCCAGAACTGCGACCTTCCCGACACGGGCTGGGGCCTGCTCACGGTTGAGAAGGCGTGTCCCCAGGCGAACAAGCGGTGGACCAACTCGGGGGAGACTCACGACTCCCGGGGGCTGAAGCACCGCGCCAAGGACGACACCCGGGAGATTCCGATCCCGCCGGTCCTGGTGGCCATCCTGCGGGCGCACATCGACCGGTACGGCGTGGCTGGCGACGGGTGCCTGTTCCGTACTTCCAAGGGGCACCCGTTCTCCTCGTCGGCTTACTCGGCGGTCTGGCAGGAGGCCCGGTCGCGGGCCTTCACCGCCGAACAGATCGCCTCCCCACTGGCTGCTCGGCCCTACGACCTGCGGCACGCGGCCGTATCTTTGTGGCTGAACGCCGGGGTTCCGGCGACCGAGGTGGCCAAGCGGGCAGGGCACAGTGTTGACGTGCTCCTGAGGGTGTACGCCAAGTGCATTGAAGGGCAGAGAGGACACGCGAACAGCAAGATTTCTGAAGCACTGGAGCGGTGATCTACCGATCGTGCTCGATCAGGCCCTGGGATATCCCGGGGCCTTCTGTTCTTCGAGGCTGTGACGGGCTTGTTACGCTCCAGCTGTGTCGGAGTCCGGCTACAGGCTATAGAGCAGCGCTCACCAGATTCTGCTGACCGCCATCGAGCAGAGCGGAAAGGCGTCGCGCCAGTCGCTGCTTCCGCTCGTCATAGAAGCGAATGAAGCCGAACAAATCCTCGGGAAGTAGATCCAGATCGTTCTGCGTGCGGTACTGCTCTCTGGCTGCCGCCGAGACGAAGTGGTTGCCGTTCATCCACTCCCACGGCCACTGCGCCCCCTTCTCGGCATTCGGAATTCCAGCCAGAAGCTGAAGGTTCGGCAGCCCGTTGACCCGGTTGAGGTACTCCTCAAGCTGGTCCCGAGAGACCCCGCTCTTGGTCAGTGCGCTGCGGGACAGTCGCGACTTGGGGAAGATGTGGTCTTCGTGGAACTGCTGGCTGAGATCGAGGCCGGGATAGAGTATGGCAAGCGCGGCGAAGGTCCGCGGCTTGCCATATTGAAGTTCAAGCAGGTCATCGATCTCCTCGGCGCTGAAAGTGATCGCCTTACCACGCGCGGCCATGACGGATTCAATCGCGGCGATCGGGAAGCTCCCGACGGTGGCGTCACGGATGACCGTCTGAATGTGGCGAAGCAGAGTGTCGAGACCCGACCCCCAGATTCCCCGCTTCAGGAGGCTACGTAACACCCAGGTACGGACAGCAGCGCGATCAGCCGCGTGAGCGCTGGCGGTCAGATACTTCTCCCCATGTCCATGCGCGTGGAGGTAGTAGGCCACGGGGATGACCACGCTGTCGGCGGTAAGAGTGCGGCCCGACAGGCCGAAGGATGCCAGCAGCCGAGCGGCGCGTAGCAGACTGGCACGGATCTCCTCCCAGCCCTTCTCCAGTCGGCTCATGTTCTCCTGGGTGAAGTTGGAAATCTTGAATTGGAAGTCCGCCGCCTCGGTCAGCATCAAACCTGTCTTGAGTACCAAGTCCTTACTGAACTTGAACTGGCCGGGGCCGTTGGCCAACTCGGCGACCAGCGACCTGACCTCTTCGCGCGCGTCGAGCTCCTGCCACTGGTTTGTGGCCATGGACAGCAGCAGGTCCGAGTTCGACAGTTTCGTGCCGCCGCTGTTGACCCGAACGAAGATGTCCAGCACCCGGTCAGGGTCCTGGGACTCCTCCTGATAGGCATTGATGACTTGCTGATTCCGGATGCCGTCGTACAGCTGATTGATGGCAGCAAAGGCTGCTTCCTGGTATGCAGGATCGGTCACTCCACGCGTAAGCAGCTGACTCATGATGGCGGGTCCGCTGTTACCCAAATCGAGAATGTCTGCGACCTTGAACCAGGGACGTACGCCGTCGACATCTGCTGCGGCCTCACTGTCGGTGAGGAACTGGAGGTCGTAGCTCATCCCAAGGTCCTCATCACCGTGCTCGCTGATGATGTTGAGGTATAAGCGCTTCCTCGGATACGCATCAGGGTTGGTCATCCACTTGCCCGGCAACTTCTCCGCATAGCTGCCGTAGAGGCCGACGTTGAGCGCGGTGAGTCGCTGCTGGCCGTCCAGGACTGCGATAACGTCCGCGCCCTTGGGAACATTGGCTTTCGGCGCGTACGGAGCTTTGAGCTCGTGATAGTCGGTCAGGAAGTCGTAGAAGGTAAACTTGCCGACCTGCTCCTTCTCCAGCCCCCACAGCAGGAAGGACCCCACGGGATAGCCGCGCATGAGGCTGTCGAACAGCGTCCGGATCTGGTCAGGGTTCCAGACGAACTCACGCTGAATGGCAGGCAGCACCCAAGCCTTCTTGTGGATCTTCGACAGCGCGTCCGCAACCGTCAGTGGGGGCATGAAACCCATGCCGAGCTTCCCTTCAGGTAGTAGGTCGGCGCATCCGACCGCAGGGCACCTCGCGCAAGGAGAATCCTTTGCGGTCAGCGCCTCCAACGTACGGGAGGAAAGCTAGCGGCAGAGGGTGACAAAACGCGATCGATCAGTATCAGTCACCGATCGATCTGCACAGGTGTCCTCTCGTGTGCCGGCGAGAGGTTGCAGAAAGCACTCAGCCCACGTGCTCAAACGGGCCGCAGTCCCACCGGATGACGCTGAGGTGTTCGGTGCCTACGCACACCTGAACCCGGATGGTCGTCGGGGACGATGGCGGTCCAGGCCTGCGGGGCGTTCACCAGGACCTTGCTGACTTCCCGGTCGCGCTGCGCAGGTGGGCAAAACACCCTTCCGGGCCTGGCCGATCAGCTGGTTCTGGCGCTGTACTGACGCTTGCAGATCAGTGCTCCCCTTGATGCCTGAGGGACCAAGCGCCTTTGCTACTTCTGCGCGCGACCTGCGAAAACGCGATCAAGATCGTCCCCCACATGTCCCGCGATCATTGACCTACGGCTGCATATGGCGGCACTTCGTTGCATGTGATCGCCAAGAGGAGCCGCGCTGAGCCCCAGGTCAGAGGCTAGGCGGCTGGTCAGGAGAGTGCCCCCGGCAGGATTCGAACCTGCGGCACCCGCTTTAGGAGAGCGGTGCTCTATCCCCTGAGCTACGGAGGCGCACGACGTGCATCAGTAAGCCTAGCGAAAGGTTGGGCCCGCTCGCGCCTCCCCCGGGGGTGTCGTTTCGAGGCAGTCGGTTATCAGCAGGCTGACCTGCGGTAAAGGCATGGCAAGTGGTCGAACGCCGGCCTGGGTTGCTGGTTACCGTCGCTCGACGTGACGGTAACGCGACGTGGATCCGCGCGCGGGCTGCGATCGGGGGTGCTCGTCGCGGCGCTGCTCGTGCCGGCGATCCTTGCCTCGGGCATGCTCATGGCGCACTTCGCCGGCTACGGGGAACGTGCGCGGAGCGACTTCTCACGCGATGCGGCCGTACGCGCGGCTGCGGCGGGGACGGCGGACGAGCAAGGCGCCGGAGAGCGCGGGACCACGGGAGAAGGCGCCGGAGCGCCCGGGACCATTGGAGACCGGGCTCCCGCTGAAACTCCCGGTGCGCGGCCGACTGTGCTGCCGAATCTCGCGGATGGCCGGGAGGTCCGGAGGGCCGACGTGGTTCCGATGGTGGGGACGGTGCGCAAGCCCTTCCTGAACCCGACCCCCGTGCCCGAGCCGTCCGGCCCCGCGCGTCTCTACGAGGGCCTCGTACGGATCCTGCCGATCGCCCCACCCGTCCGTGAGATCGTCCACTGGGACGCGCCGAAGGTGAACAGGCCGGTGGAGAAGCCGGAGCCTCGCGAGGTGACGACCTTCAGGTGCGAGCCGGAGTGGAAGGACACGTGGCTGTGGGAGCTCTGCCGCGAACGTGAGGGCCACCCCGAAGGCGGGCGATGACCCCGGAAGCGCGCAAATGCGACGTGACCGGTCGATAGCACTTGGTGAACCGGGGCTCGGGGACAGAGGGCGCTGTAGTAACGTGCGTCCCTGACCCAGGTCACGAGTTCGCAAATGGGGGAGTCAAACGTGCCATCTCCTCGATCAGCCAGGCTGATCGCGGTCGTCACGGTGATGACTTCGCTGGCCGTCTCCGCGCCGTACGAACCGGTCGCGGCGGCCTTGGCCGACACCACGACCACGAATGCCGGCACGGAGGCCGCCGGGGGAAGCGCCCGGACGGGCGTGCTCGGCAAGGAGCCCACCACGCTGACCGAGCTGCGGCGAGAGGCCCAGAAGGCGTACAAGTCCATCGAGGACGCGAACAGGGCACTGGTGGCGCGCCAGAAGAAGTTCGGCACCGTCGAGAAGGAGCTGGCGACCAAGCTGCAGAGTCTCCAGCAGGCCACGGCGGAGCTCAACAAACTACGCAAGCCGCTGTCCGACCTCGCCTCCTCCATGTACCAGGATCCCTCACTCGACGGACTCAGCCCGTTCTTCAGGGCGGGAAACGGCACGGAGACGCTCCGGAGGATCGCCGACCTCGATCACCTTGTCGCCGGGCGGAACAACGTGCTCGGCGACGCGGTGAAGTTGCTGGAGCGGCAGCAGAAGCTCGCGCAGGAGGCGCAGGAACTCCGGGCGGCCAGCCTCCTGCAGGAGGCGCAGCTGAGCGCCCAGGTCACCGCGTTGCGCAAACGCTCCTCCACCCTGGTCCGGTCGCTGACCAAGGCGCTGATCAAGCTCGGCGTGAAGATCGGCAACGGAACGAAGGGGGCGGGCGGCTGTGACCCCACCAGGATCGGTCAGGCGGCGCAATACCCGAACGGCCTGCTGCCCAAGACCATCCTGTGCCCCCTGCCGCAGGCCGGAGAGGAACTGCGGGCGGACGCGGCGATCGCCTTCGCCGATCTCAACATCTCCTACAAGAAGCGCTTCGGCGCCTCGATGTGCATCTCCGACAGCTATCGCAACCTGGGTGAGCAGCAGTCGATCTACTATCAGCGGCCCGGTTTCGCGGCCACTCCGGGCAAGAGCAACCACGGTCTGGGGCTCGCCGTCGACCTGTGCGGCGGAGTGCAGAGCTTCCGCTCTGTTCAGTTCAACTGGCTGGAGGCCAACAGCAAGCGGTATGGCTGGATCCACCCCGACTGGTCGTATCACAGCCCCTTCGAGCCCTGGCACTGGGAGTACGACCCCCAGCTCGGCTCGCTCCTGTGACAGGTACACGCCGGCCGGGCCAAGGGGGTCGTCGCGCGCTTTGGTGAGGAGAACGGGCCCCGTCAGCTGGCGTCGAGGTGGACGGCCTGACCGATGTAGTCGCGCAGCGCGGCCTCGTTCATCCCGTCCCGCGTCTTGATCTTGACGTGGCGGGTCTTCTTGCCCACTCCCTCCAGGAGGCCGTGAGCGTCGGACATCTCCGCGCCCCGTTCGAAGGCGAAGGTGAGATGGGTCTTGCTCTGACTGATGACGGCGAGGATCTTCTTGCCCCGCCAGGCAGGCGAGCCGTACGTGAGGCATTCGACGGCCTCGGGCGCCTCTTCGGCCACAAGGGTGCGCAGGGCCGCAACGATCTCGCGGTATTTCGGATCGAGCTTCGTCTCGACGTAGGTGTCGATCTCGCTGCCGGTCATGGCCGTGGTCTCCTCGCTGTCCGTTCTCCTGGGCGGGGGTGCGCGTGCTGGCGCCACACTATGATCAAGATTTTTGATAGTCAATGATCGTGATTAATTTGGCGAGAAGACGGTGGAGCGTGGAGGTTCCTGACATCGGCGTGCTGGCCGGCCAGTTGATGCGTGCTGTCCAGGAGGAGCTGTTCGAGACCCTCGCCGAGCAGGGGCACCCAGATGTGCATCCCCGGCACGGGACGGTGCTGGCGTTCCTCGGTCCGGAAGGCGTGCGCGCGACGGAGCTGGCGGCTCGGTCGGGCCAGCACAAGCAGATCATCGGCACGATCCTCGACGAGCTTGTCAGGCTCGGCTACGTCACCCGCGAGCCCGATCCCGCCGATCGCCGCGCCAAGCTCATCGTCCCCACCGAGCGCGGCATCGACGAGATCGCCAAAGCGCGCGCCATCCTCACCGCCGCCGAGGAGCGGCACGAACGAAGCCTCGGCGCCGAGCGCTACGCCGGGTTCAAGGAGATGCTCCAGCAGGTCACGCGTGACCAGCGGGCCTGGCGGCAGGCCGGGCCGAGCACCGCCTGATCAGCGTCCTCGTCCGTGGGCAAGGCCGATCAGTGCGGGTGAATGGTCACGGAGAGCCTGCCCTGTGCCTGGGCCTGCGCGAGCTGGGCCGCCTGCCCGGGGGTCGTGGCCAGCACGAGCAGCGCGCCCCCGTCCGTACGGCCCGGTGGCCGGGCGATCACCCGCACCTCCTGCGCGACCAGCCGCGCCTGGAAAGGGCCGTCCTCGAAGGCCGCCAGGATGTCGATCACGTCTCCCGGCGACAGGAGGCGGGCGGCGTCGGGATCGGTGATCCTGACCGGCGTAGCGACCATCCCCGGCTCAGCGGCCGAAACCCCCGCCTGCCCGGTCAAGGTCTGGCGGAACAGGCCCGGGCCGAGCAGCCGTGCGTCGGTGAGAGGTTCGCCTCGGCGCAACGGACCGGCGAGCAGACGGCCCGAGACGGGAGCGCCGGGCACGTACGCCCCGGCGGGCACCGTGTCGGGCGGAAGCCGCACGACCACCACGTCGGAGGCGGTCAGCCGGCCTCCGGCGAGGTCGCGGGCGGCGGCGAGGACCTCCACCCCGTCAGGGGTACGGACGGCCAGCAGCACGCAGGCCACCGCCAGACCGGCGAGGACGGTGGCGATCGGGCGGCGACGGCGCGCCGCCAGCCGCCTCAGATCACGCGTGATCATCTCGCGTCAGGGGAGCTCGATCGGCAGCTTGATCCCGTCGAGGGCGTTGCCGCAGGAGCAGGGGCGCTCCTCCGGAAGGGCCTCGACGACCTGTGCGACCAGAGTGCGCATCCGCTCCACGTTGGCGGCGAAGAAGGCCAGGACCTCGTCGTGGGTGACCCCCTCACCGGCCTCCACGCCGGCGTCGTGGTCGGTCACGAGGGCGAGCGTCGTGTAGCAGAGGGCGAGCTCGCGGGCGAGCACGGCCTCGGGGTGCCCGGTCATGCCGATGATCGACCAGCCCGCGCCCGCGAACCACTTCGACTCGGCCCGGGTGGAGAAGCGGGGCCCCTCGACCACGACCAGAGTGCCGCCGTCGACCGTGTCCCAGCCCGTCTCGCGCGCCGTGGCCACGGCGGCCGCCCGGCCGGAGGGGCAGTAGGGGTCGGAGAACGACACGTGCACGGCCCCGCCCGCGTCGTAGTAGGTCTGCTCGCGGCGCTGCGTGCGGTCCACGAGCTGGTCGGGGATCACGAGGGCGCCGGGGCCGATCTCCGTGCGCAGGGACCCGACCGCACTGGGCGCGAGCACCTGGCGGACGCCGAGAGAACGCAGGGCCCACATGTTCGCCCGATAGGGGATGCGGTGCGGAGGAAAGGTGTGGCCGCGGCCGTGCCGTGGGACGAACGCGACGGTCCGCTCGCCGATGCGGCCCACGGTGATCGAGTCACTCGGCGGGCCGTACGGCGTCGTCACGTCGATCTCTTCGGCGTCCTCCAGCAGGGAGTAGAACCCCGAACCGCCGATGACCCCGATGTCTGCGTGATTGACCATGGGCCGACACTAGCGAACGGCGCCGCACACCCGCCGCGTGCCGCCGGCCCCTGTGGATAACCTCAGGCGGCGGCGGTGGAGCCGGACGACGACGTGCTCGGCGACGTGCTCGGCGAGGAGGTGCTCGACGAGCTCGTGGAGGTCGCGGGCTCCTTCTTCCCCGAGTCGCCGGACGACTTCGGGGACGTCGTCGTGGTGGACGTGGTCGTCGACGAGCTCGACGAACGGCTGTCGGTCCGGTAGAAGCCAGAGCCCTTGAACACGATGCCAACGGCGGAGAAGACCTTGCGCAGCTTGCCCTGGCAGGCCGGGCACTCCGTGAGCGGGTCGTCAGAGAACTTCTGGACGGCCTCCAGCTGCTCACCGCAAGCGGTACAGGCGTACTGGTAGGTAGGCACTCGCTCCTCCTGAGACTGGCACTCGACCGGGTCGATTGCTAATGGTAAGCAGTCAACAAGCCCAAACGCCACTCCAGCCCGGTTTATTGCCCCGTGCCGTCCCATTCGCTCACCCCGCGATCCGCCCGGCCGGCCTCAGGACAACCGCCCGGCGGCCTGCCTCAGGACAACGACGCGCGCGACCAGTGGACAACGACGGCGCGCGGCCACTGGGCCACGACGTGCGCGACCTCAAAACGACGATGGCGCGCGACCACGGGGGACGGCGGTCAGCCGCCGCGTTCGCCGTACCAGCCGGCCAGCTTGCCGCGGCGGCTGATGGCGCGCAGGCGGCGTTCGACCGTCTCGCGCTGGGCGGCCGTGGTGACCACGAGGAGCTGGTCGCCCGCCAGCAGCCGGGTCGTCTGCGTGGGTACGAACGACTGCTCGTTGCGCACGACGAGCGTGACCATGGCGTTCGCGGGCAACCGGAGTTCGAAGATCTCCACGCCGTGCATGAGCGAGCCGGTCGGAATGCGGACCTGGAGCAGGTCGGCGTTCAGCTCCTCCAGCGGCGCGGCCTCCACGTCGAGGTCGCGGGCCTCGCCCTCCGCCGCCAGGCCGAGCAGCCTGGCGAGGTACGGCAGCGTGGGCCCCTGGAGGATCGTGAACACGATGACGATGATGAAGACGTCGTTGAACAGGCCCTTCGCCCCCGGCAGGCCGGCGGCCCAGGGGATCGCGGCCAGCACGATGGGCACCGCGCCGCGCAGCCCGGCCCACGACAGGAACGCCTGCTCGCGCCACGACAGCGAGCCGAGCCGCAGGAGCCGCACCACCGCGCCGGACACCAGCACGGACGCCGGGCGGGCGAGCAGGACCAGCAGCAGGCCCGACACCAGGGCCGGGACGAGCACACCGGGCAGTTCGCTCGGATCCGCGAGCATGCCGAGCATGACGAACAGTCCGATCTGGGCGAGCCAGGCGGCGCCCTCCGCGAAGCCGCGCGTGGCGGCGCGGTGGGGGAGCTTGGCGTTGCCCAGGATCAGCGTGGTCAGGTAGACCGCGAGGAAGCCGCTGCCGTGCAGCAGCGTGGCCCCGCTGTAGGTGACGAACGCCAGCGCCAGCACCGCGATCGGGTAGAGGCCGGAGGCGGGCAGCGCGACCCGGCGCAGCGCGTACACCCCCGCGGGGCCCACGGCGAGGCCGACGGCCGTGCCGATGGCCAGCTCGACGGCGGTCTCCAGCAGGATGTGCGGCAGCGAGAGGGTCAGCGACGAGCCGGCGCTCAGCATGATCACGAGGATGACGGTCGGGGCGTCGTTGAAGCCCGACTCGGCCTCCAGGATCCCGGCGAGCCGGGGCGGCAGCGGCAGCCGTCTCAGCACGGAGAACACGGCCGCCGCGTCGGTCGACGCCAGGAACGCGCCGAGCAGCAGCGCCATCCTCCACTCCATGCCGAGCAGGACGGCGACGGTCGCCGCGAGCACGACGACGCTGACCGCGATCCCGACCGTGGCGAGCACGAGCGCGGTCGGCACGCCGTCGCGTACGTGCTTCCAGTTGGTGGTGAGACCGCCCTCGGCGAGGATCACGGCGAGAGCGATCATGCCGAGCTGCTGGGCCGTCTGGGCGTTGTCGAAGTTGATGCCGACGATGCCGCCCTCGCCGAGCAGCAGGCCGAGGCCGAGATAGAGGAGCAGCGAGGGAAGGCCGGTGCGGTGCGCGATCCGTACGGATGCGATGGCCGCGATGACGACGGCGGCGGACAGGAGCAGCCAGATGTTCAGACCCATCCGCTCCCTTCGTCGTCGTTATCCTGCGATCGACGCAAACAATCTTGTCATATCTGCACTAATCGGGCGATTCCGCTCGGGAGGGCGGCGAAGCGTACGCGCTGGTCGTGGGGCTCCGCGGGAACCCCTTCCATCAGCTCGCCCTCGTGCAGGAGTGCCACCGTCGGCACGTTCGGCCCGACGCGGGCGAGCGCCCGGTCGTAGAAGCCGCCGCCGCGGCCGAGCCGCACGCCGGTGACCCGGTCCACGGCCAGGGCCGGCGCGATGACCAGCGCGGCGGTGCGGATCGCGTCGACGCCGCGCCGGACGTCCACCGGTTCCATGATCCCGTTGGGGCCGGGCGCCAGCGAGTCCGGGCCGTCGTACACCGCCCAGTCGAGGTCGCCGTCGGGGCGCTGCACCGGCAGCATCACCGTGGTGCCGTGCTTCCACAGGGCGAGGATCAGCCCCTGCGTGGCCGGCTCGGCGCCGGTGGACCAGTAGCAGGCCACCAGCCCCGCCATCTGCACCCACGGCTGGTCGAGAAGTAACTCCCTGATGGCCGCCGACGACTCGCGCAGCGTCCCCGGATCGAGTTCCGACCGGTCGCGCAGGATACGCCGACGCAGGTTCATCTTGTCCAAAGACTGCTCCGTTAGTGTCTACTCATGGCTGACTTCGATCCCGTGACCAAAGCCGTCGTGCCCGCCGCGGGTCTCGGCACCCGCTTCCTTCCCGCGACGAAGGCGACCCCCAAGGAGATGCTGCCCATCGTCGACAAGCCGGCCATCCAGTACGTGGTGGAGGAGGCCGTCTCCGCCGGGCTGCTCGACGTCCTCATGGTGACCGGCCGCAATAAGCGCTCGATCGAGGACCACTTCGACGTAGCGTACGAGTTGGAGGACGCTCTGCGCGCCAAGGGCGACGAGGAGCGGCTCAGCCAGGTGAAGGAGCCCGTCGACCTCGCCACCATGCACTACGTGCGGCAGGGTGAGCCCAAGGGTCTCGGCCATGCCGTCCTGTGCGCCAAGCAGCACGTCGGCCACGAGCCGTTCGCCTGCCTGCTCGGCGACGACATCATCGATCCCCGCGACCCGCTGCTCAAGCGCATGATCGAGGTACGCGCGACCTACGGCGGCAGCGTCGTCGCACTCTTGGAGGTGCCGCGCGAGCACATCTCCCTGTACGGCGCCGCCGCCATCGAGCCGACCGACGAGGACGACGTCGTCCGGGTCACCGACCTCGTGGAGAAGCCCCCGGCCGACGAGGCGCCCTCGAACTGGGCCATCATCGGCCGCTACGTGATCGACCCCGCCGTGTTCGGCGTGCTGGAGCGCACCCCGCCCGGGCGTGGCGGCGAGATCCAGCTCACCGACGCGCTGCGCACCCTGGCCTCGACGGGCCCGGAGGAGGGCGGTCCGGTGCACGGCGTGCTGTTCCGCGGCCGTCGCTACGACACCGGCAACAAGCTGGAGTATTTGCAGACCATGGTGCAGTTCGCCGCGAACCGGGACGACCTCGCCCCCGAGTTCCTGCCCTGGCTGCGGGAGTTCCTCGACAAGACCGGACAGTGAGCCGATGAAGTCCGTCGACCGCCATCTCGCCGGCATCCTCGCCGCGGTGCGCCCGCTCGCGCCGCTGGAGGTCGAGATCGAGGCCGCCCTCGGCGCCGTGCTGGCCGAGGACGTCGCCTCGCCCGTCCCGCTCCCGCCGTTCGACAACTCGGCGATGGACGGCTACGCCGTACGGGCCGAGGACGTGGCCGCCGCCCCCGTCACACTGCCCGTGATCGGGGACGTGGCGGCGGGGGACGGCGGGCTGAACGCCATCGGTCCCGGCCTGGTCACCCGGATCATGACCGGGGCGCCGATGCCCGCCGGCGCCGACGCCGTGGTCCCGGTGGAGTGGACCGACGGCGGCACCGCCCGCGTACGGATCGACAGGCCGGCGTCGCCGGGCAACGCGATCCGGCGGGCGGGCGAGGACGTGCGGGCGGGCGACGTGGTGCTCCGCGAGGGGGCCAGGATCGGGCCCGCCCAGATCGGGATCCTCGCCGGGGTCGGCCGGCGCCGGGTGCTGGTGCGCCCCAGGCCGAGGGTGGTCGTGCTGTCCACGGGTGCCGAGCTCACCGAGCCCGGCACCCCGCTGGGCGCGGGCCGCATCTGGGAGTCCAACAGCTTCATGCTCGCCGCGGCCGTACGCGAGGCCGGGGCGGAGGGGTTCCGGGCTGGTTCGGTGACCGACGACCCCAAGGAGTTCATGGACACGCTGGACGCCCAGCTCGTGCGGGCCGACGCCGTGATCACCAGTGGCGGCGTCTCGATGGGGGCGTACGAGCCGGTCAAGGAGGCCCTGTCCCCACTGGGCACGGTGACCTTCGAGAAGGTCGCCATGCAGCCGGGCATGCCGCAGGGCTTCGGAGTCGTGGGGCCCGACCGCGTGCCGATCTTCACGCTGCCGGGCAATCCGGTCTCGTCGTTCGTCTCGTTCGTGCTCTTCGTCAAGCCCGCACTGCGGGCGATGCAGGGTCTCCCGGCCGGGCCGCCCCCGACCGTACGGGCCGTGGTGACCGCGCCGCTGCGCTCTCCCGAGGGGAAGCGGTCATATCTGCGGTCCATGCTGAACGGACAGACCGTCGCGCCGGTGACCCGGCAGGGCTCGCACCAGCTCGCGGCGCTGGCCGGGGCGAACGCGTTGATCGTGGTGCCGGAGGACGTGACCTCGCTGCCCGAGGGCGCCGAGGTGGAGGTGATACCGCTATGAAGCTGACTCATGTGGACGAGTCGGGCGCCGCGCGGATGGTGGACGTCTCCGAAAAGGACGTCAGCGCGCGTACGTCCGTCGCGACGGGCCGGGTGCTGCTGTCGCCGGAGGCGGTGGCCGTGCTCCGCGCGGGCGACGTGCCCAAGGGCGACGCGCTCGGCGTGGCGCGGATCGCCGGGATCATGGGCGCCAAGCGCACTCCCGACCTCGTGCCGCTGTGCCACCCGATCGCCCTGACCGGCGTGAAGGTGGACCTGGCCGTCGTGGACGAGGGGGTGGAGATCACCGCCCGGGTCCGTACGGCCGACAGGACCGGCGTCGAGATGGAGGCGCTCACGGCCGTTACCGTCGCGGCGCTCGCGCTGGTGGACATGGTCAAGGCGGTGGACCCGGCGGCGGTGATCACCGATGTCCGGGTCGAGGAGAAGACGGGTGGCAAGACGGGCCACTGGACCCGGTCCGGACAGGAGTGAGGGCGTGCGCGCGTTGGTGGTGACGGTGTCCAACAGGGCGTCCGCGGGCGTTTACGAGGACCGCTCCGGGCCGCTGCTGGCCTCCCTCCTGAAGGAGGCGGGCTGCGACCGGGTGGACGGGCCCCTCGTCGTCCCCGACGGGGACGCCGTCGAGGCCGCGCTGCGCGAGGGCGTCGCCGACGGCTACGACGTGATCGTCACCACGGGCGGCACCGGGGTGACGCCTCTCGACCTCACCCCGGAGATGACCCGCCGGGTGCTGGACCGGGAGATCCCCGGCATCGCCGAGGCCGTACGCCAGGTCAACCGGGAGAAGGTGCCGACGTCGATCCTGTCCCGGGGCCTCGCGGGGCAGGCCGGCACGACGCTGGTGGTCAACCTGCCCGGGTCCTCCGGCGGCGTACGGGACGGCATGGCCGTGCTGACCCCGATCCTGGGCCACGTCGTCGACCAGATCCACGGCGGCGACCATGCCCGCTGAGGAGTCCCCCGAGGAGCCCCCCGAGGAGCCCCCCGAGACCGCGGGCGCGTCCTGCGTGGCGCGTTGACCGTCTTCCGGTGGATGATTGACGAATGGATCGACTTCGCGGCTGGCCGGCATCCATGGCCGAGGGGCCCGTCGGGCTGCGGCCGCTGCGCCTGCGTGACGTGCGAGACTGGCGCGACACCCGGCTGCGCAACGCCGAATGGCTCCGTCCCTGGGAACCGAGCAACCCGGAGACCCCGCTGTTTCGCACCGGTCTCGGGCCGTACGTCTCGATGGTCGGCACGCTGCGCCGCGAGGCCCGTCAGGGGCTCGCCATGCCCTGGGTCCTCACGTACGAGGGACGATTCGCCGGGCAGCTCACGGTGGGGGCGATCGTCTGGGGGTCGGCCCGCTCCGCGCAGGTGGGCTACTGGGTGGACGGCGCGCTCGCCGGGCGGGGCATCGTCCCGACCGCGCTCGCCATGGCGGTGGACCACTGCTTCTTCACGACCGGTTTACACCGGATCGAGGCCAACATCCGGCCGGAGAACCACGCCAGCCGCAGGGTCGTGGAGAAGCTCGGTTTCCGCGAGGAGGGCATCCGCCGGCGTCAACTGCACATCGACGGCGCCTGGCGCGACCACATCTGCTATGCGCTGACCGTCGAGGACGTTCCGCGCGGACTGCTCGTCCAGTGGCGCCGCACCATGAACTCGGCGGCCCGCCGCAGCGAGTCCAGCCCCGGTTAGAAGACGGCACGCGGCCGGCTGCGACGGCCCACCCCGACCACCGCACGCCGCCGCCACCGCACCCCGCCGCCACCGCACCCCGGCAACCGCACCCCGCCGCCACCGCACGCCGCCACCACACCCCGGCCGCCGGCCCATCGAGGTCCTCGGGCGAGCGACGGGCGTGGCCTGTGGGAACCAGCGCTCGCACGGGATCGAATTACATGAAGAGCTTTGACGATCTCGCGACACACCGGACTGAATGCTCGTCATTCAGTGACACACAGTCCTACGGTGCGTGACGTGAACACCTCTCCGCCGACACAGGGCCACGGATGTGTTCACCATGCCCTGGGGCACTTCCGTACGGCGGTACGGAGGTGGCCGCATGGGTAGCGCCCTGCTCTACCTCGCCATCGTCGTCATGTGGCTCAGCGTTCTGCTGCCCATGTGGCTGCGCCGGGACCGGCACGTGGACGACGAGCTGTTCGAGGAGCAGGCGGAGGCGTTCACGCTGTCCGAGCCGCCCGCCGACGCCGCCTCCTACGCCGCCTCCGGCGACTCCGACGGCATCGGTGACGCGGACGGCGGCGACGCCGACACGGTCGTCACCCCGCCGGTCGTGCCCGCGGACTCCGCCGATCTCGCCGCCTCTCCCACTGCGGCGCCGGCCGCCGAGGCCGTCACCGCGGACGAGATCGCGGCGGAGCGGCACGCGCGGGCCCGCCGTGTCGCCGCCCACCGCCGCGCCCGGATCCTCGCCCGGCGCCGGCGGCGGCTGCTGTGGAGCATCCTGCTCGTGCTGGCCTCCGTGGTCACCGCCGCCGTCCGCGTGATGCCCTGGTGGGCCGTCGCGCCCTCGGGCGTGCTCCTTGTGGGCTACCTCGCCGTGCTGCGCGTGGCCGTACGCGCGGACAGGGAGCAGCGGGAGAAGGCCGCCCGGGCACGGGCCGAGCACCTGCGCCGTCAGCGCGAGCGCCGCCGCGCCCTGGCCGAGGCGGCCCGCGAGGCGGAGATCATCAAGTTCGAGGCGCGCAGGCGCGTCCAGGTCTTCGACCAGTACTCCGACGGGCGCCGCGCGTCCGGAGACTGAGTCGGTGGCGCGAACACCCCGGAGAGTTTGCTAATCTAGTCGAGGTCGTTGGGGCTATAGCGCAGTCCGGTAGCGCACTTCGTTCGCATCGAAGGGGTCTGGGGTTCAAATCCCCATAGCTCCACCACGACAGAGGCCGGTTCCGCTCAGCGGGACCGGCCTCTTTGATCTTCCGAGTGACTAACTGAGTGACTACGGGACGACCACACTGGGGGCGAGTGGTCTCATTCCTCGTCGCGGCTGTGCAGGTAGTCCTCGAAGGTGGGGCGTCGATCCCTGCGGTACCACCACACGATCACGCCCACCAGCGCGGCAGGGGCCACTACGAGCCTGGTCGTCCAGCGGCCCAGTCGACGGACCACCGTGAGCAGTCCCTTGAGCGACTGCCGCGGGTGTCTCAGGGCCATGACGGTCACCATGAAGGCCGCACCGCCGAGGCTGGTCCCCGAGAAGTCGTCGGGGTCGTCTCGCGCCTTCTCCTTGGTCATGATGCTCCTCGGTCATGGTGTTCCACGGTAAAGGTGTTCCGCGGTCATGGTGTTCCGCCGTCAGGTGCGGCGCTGAAGGTGAAGGGCAGGAGCGTGCTGCCGCGGACCGTCGGCCGCCGGCTTTTGACCCTACGTCGCCGACGCGTCAGGCGTCGGGGTCGCGGAACCCGACGGTGTCGTGACGCCAGAACGGCTCGGAGTAGACCAGCGTCCCCGTCATCCACGGCTCGTACGCCGGAAGCCTGATCACCTGGAACGCGGCGTCGGAGATGCGCAGGGACGGCTTGCGGAAGCCCAGCTCGGCCCCCGGGGTGAAGCCGAAGCGGGAGTAGTAGCCGGGGTCGCCTTCCAGGAAGACGAGGGGGCTCGTCCCTTCGTGCGCAGTCGCGAGCCCAGCCCGGACCAGGGCCGAGCCGATGCCCTGTCGTTGACGCTCGGGCAGCACGCCCAGCGGGCTGAGCACCTGCACGTCGACCAGCCGCCGCGGGGCGTCCAGCAGGCTGCGGGTGAACATCACGTGCCCGACGATTTGCCCGGCGTCCTCGGCCACGAGGGCGAACCCCCCGCCGGACCGCATTCCGTCGCGCAGGCTGTCGACCAGGTCGGCCACCGCTTCGCCGTGGTCACCGAACGCTCGGCGATGGACGTGTCGCACGGCGCCGGCGTCGCCCGGCCGCTCTTCTCGAAGCTCCATCCAGGGAGGGTAGAGGCTCTGTCTCGTCGCCGACATCCGGTTTTCAGCCGCGTGCCACGCCCTCCTGTCGAATCACCCGCGAATTGGCTTCGCACCAAGGTTATGGGGGTCGAATTCTCATGGCTTCACCATGACGAAGGCCCGTCGGGTGATCCACGGGCCTTTTCACTGCTCAGAGTTGTAATGCTCGGTAAAGGTGCAGAAGTGTCAGTCGTGATGGATACCTCCGCCCACTATGAGTGCCCCGTACGCATGGTTTGATCTCTTTCCGGCAGCGGCCCCCCTGGCCGAAGGTCCCGACCACCCGCAGGATGCTCCGGGCGGCTGTCTGCAGTCGGACATTGGAACGATGGAGTGACTCTCCTCAATCCCCACGTCAAGAGCCCTGAAGGTGAGTGGGAAGCCTGGTTTCTCGCGCCTTGGCTGCCCGGCGCGAGCCGTTACAGGTCCTTCTGGGACCTGATGGAGGCCGAGGGGTGACGTCCTGCCGGCCGTCGAGGAGGGCGGATCCCGTGGCCGGCGGCTGTCCCCACGTGCTGTCAGGTGGAGGAGACGCGGAAGAATACCGGCGTTCTGCAGGAGATGCGGCCAGGGCCTTTACACTCCATGGAAATTGACGGGGTGCCTCTTTTCCGGCCCTTTTCGCCCCATGTGGTGCACTGTCCGAAGGGGACAGGATGAACCTGCAGGGCCGTTTCTCCATCACCAGCCGCATCACCCTGTTCACCGGGGTGGTGGCCACACTGCTGTGTGCGCTGCTGGCTCTGCTCCTCATGATGGCCGTGCACCAATACGCCAGCGAAAGCGTCACCAAGGAGACCGCGGCGGCGGGCGGTCGGGTGGCCGTCCAGATGGAGCGGGGACAGCTGGTTTATCCCCTTGCTGAGCGCAAGTTCCGCCACCTTCAGGTGGTCGACCCATCCGGGCGTGTGGTCGCTTCGACCTCCGATATCCGGGGCTTGCCGAGGATGGCGCCCTTCACCCCGCACGACAGCGCGAACAGTGCGACCTGCGTCGTGTGCGGTGGCATCTTCCCGGCTGCCGACTGCTACATCGTCGTGGGACAGTGGGCGCACCGATCGGGCGAGAGGTGGATGGTCTACAGCGCTTCCCCGGTGGTGCCCCTGTCGGTCGCCCCCCGCCTGGCCACGCTGGTGGGGCTGGGCGCGGTGGCGCTGGCCGCGGCCATCACCTATCTCGGCTACCGGAACGTACGGGCGTCGCTCAAGCCGGTGAACGCCATCCGGGCGGAGCTCGACGAGATCAACGAGGAGTGCCCGAGTCGCCGTGTCCCGGTGCCGGCCACGGACGACGAGATCCACAGGATGGCCGAAAGCGTGAACCACACGCTCAGCCGGTTGGACGACGCGCTGCGAAAACAGCGCGAGTTCGTCTCCAACGCCTCCCACGACCTGCGCACTCCGATAGCCGCCATGCGTGCGGAGGTGGAGGACGGGCTTCTCGCGCCGGAGGAGACCAGTGTGTGTGAGCTGGGTTCGGTCCTTCTGCCCAGCATCGAGCGGCTGCAGGCGATCGTGCACGACCTGCTCATCCTCGAACGACTCGACCATGGCATGCGCGGCGAGCAGGACCGGTTCGATCTGGCCGAGGTCGCGGCCGCCGAGGTGCGCACCCGCCGTCATCCGGTCAAGCGAATCGAATGCGCCCTCCAGCCGGGGGCGCTCGTGCTCGGCGACAGGGTGAATCTGTCCCGCCTGCTGACCAATCTCCTCGACAACGCCGAACGGCACGCCTGCTCGACGATCACCGTGTCCGTACGGCACGAGCCGGGTGGCGACTGCGGCGATCGGCGCTTTCCGCAGGGCAGGGTGGTGCTTGAAGTCGTCGACGACGGGCCCGGCATCGCACGGGACAAGCGCGAGATGGTGTTCGACCGGTTCACCCGGTTGGACTCGGCTCGCAGCAGGGACGCCGGAGGCGCGGGGCTGGGGCTGGCGATCGCCAGGCAGATCGCGGAGAGTCACGGAGGCAGCCTGACGATCGAGGACAACCCCATCGGCGCCTGCTTCGTCCTGTGCCTCCCGTCCGCTCGTGCCGACGTGACGGCACCCGCCGACGACAGCGTGTCTTCCTGAACCCCGCTCCGCAGGGAAACCTCCCATGCGGATCACGGCGGTCGCCTCTCACCTCCGGCGGTCCGTCTCGTACAGACCGAAGATCCTGGCGGCGTTGTCGTGACAGACGGCGCGCAGCCACTCGTCTTTCCCTCCGGCGGAAGGAAGGTCCAGGCGGGCCAGGGCCGACAGCGCCTCCGCGTACGGGTAGGGGATGTTGGGGAAGTCGGTGCCGAGCAGGACGCGGTCCTGAAGCTCCAGCAGCAGCGGGACGGCCTCCCGGGGGAAGGGCGCGGTCTTCTCGGTGAAGCCGGTGAAGGCCATCGTCGTGTCCAGGCAGACCTTCGGGTAGCGCAGGGCCAGGGCGAGGAACTCGGCGTACTCGGGACTGCCCATGTGGGCGATCACGAGCGGCAGCCGGGGGTGCCGGGCGAGCAGGGCCGCGATCGGCTCCGGCCCGGTGTGCGGGCCGGGGGCCGGGCCTGATCCGCAGTGCGTCACCACCGGGATGCCGTGGTCCTCCAGCAGCCCCCAGACCTCGTCGAGCAACGGGTCGTTCGGGTCGTACCCGCCGACCTGGAGGTGCGCCTTGAACACGCGGGCGCCCGCCTCGATCGCCCGCGCGACATACCGCGCGGCGCCGGGTTCGGGGAAGAACGTCGCCGTGTGCAGGCAGTCGGGCACCCGGGCGGCGAAAGCGGCGGCCCAGTCGTTCAGCCACTCGGCCATGCCGGGCTTGTGGGGGTAGAGCATGGAGGTGAACGCCCGCACGCCGAAGGCTCTGAGCCGTTCGACGCGGTCGTCCTCGGGCAGCCGGTAGGTGATCGGCCAGGTCCGGCCGACGAGCGGCCCGGCGGAGTCGAAGTAGGCCCACACCTTCGTCAGGACGCGTTCCGGCATGAAATGGGTGTGGATGTCGATCAGACCGGGCAGGCCCAGCCGCCGCCAGAACGCGTTCACGTGTCGGATGTCGTCGTCCGCGGCAAGTGTCTCCTCCGGCATGACCTCAGACGCTACCCGCCTCCCGCGGCGAGGTAGCGCGCGGCCAGCGCACGCAGGTGGGCGCGCAGCTCGGGCGGGTCGAGCACGGTGAAGGGCACGTCGAGCGCCGTGAGGAAGGCCGTCAGGTTGTGGAGCGAGTCGCCGCCGGTCTCCAGCACACAGGCGTCCGCGCCCTCGGCGCGCAGCAGCCCGGCCGCGGGGGTGAGCCGCGCGCCCACGACCTCGACGGGCGCGTGCAGCCGTACGACCGCCCGGTGTCTCCAGGCGGCCGAGCCCGCCCCGCGTACGACGTGGGCGGCGGCGTCGCCTTCGGGCGGTTCACGCGGGGTGAAGCGGGGGCCGTTCGGGACGCGGAGCCGCACGCGGTCGGCGCGGAAGGTCCGCCAGTCACCGCGGTCGACGTCCCAGGCCAGCAGATACCAGCGCCGGCCGGTGAAGACGAGCCGGTGCGGCTCGGCGGTGCGGCGTCCCTCGTGCCCCCGGTGGTCGAGGTAGTCGAACCGCAGCGTCTCGTGGTCGCGGACGGCCGCGGCGATCGCGGTCAGCGTCTCGGGGTCCACCGTGGGACCGTGCCCCGGCACCGCGACCGTCGCGGCGCGCACGGCCTCGATCCGGTGGCGCAGCCGGGACGGCAGCATCCGCTGGAGCTTGGTGAGCGCGCGCAGCGAGGTCTCCTCGATGCCGGTCACGGTGCTGCCCGCGGCGGCCTGCAAACTGACGACCACCGCGACGACCTCCTCGTCGTCCAGCAGCAGCGGGGGCAGCGAGGACCCCGCGCCCAGCCGGTATCCGCCGGCCGTGCCGGTGGCCGAGCGGATCTCGTATCCAAGGTGGCGCAGCCGTTCGACGTCGTTGCGCACGGTCCTGGTGGTCACGCCGAGCCGGTCCGCGAGGTCGGCGCCGGACCATCCGGGCCGGGTCTGGAGCAGCGCCAGCAACCGCAGCAGCCGTACGGAGGTTTCCAGCATGGTCACAGTCTCCCGCGCACTGCGGAACCGTACGTTCCTCAAGCCCTCCTAGCGTTTGTCTCCGAGGAAGGGAGCACGAGATGTTGCGTGGACTGACGACCGTGAACTTCTGGGCCGACGACGTCGAGGAGGCGACGCGGTGGTACGCCGAGGTGCTCGGCGTGGAGGCGTACTTCGAGCGCAGGGGGCCGGACGGGCGGCTCGCCTACGCCGAGTTCCGCCTCGGCGACCATCGGCACGAACTCGGTTTCATCGACCGGCGCTATGCGCCGCACCCGACGGCCGAACCGGCCGGGGCCGTCGTCTACTGGCACGTGGACGATCTCACGACGGTGCTGGACAGACTGCTGTCGATGGGCGCGAAACAGCACGAGGCGCCGACGGAGCGCGGCCCCGGGTTCGTCACCGCCTCGGTCGCCGACCCGTTCGGCAACATCCTCGGGATCATGTACAACGCCCACTACCTGGACGTCCTCGAAGGCCGCGGCTGAAGGTCGCGGGCGCCCCGCGCGGCAGGGGGAAGCCCGGCGTGTTCAGCCGGGTCGGCGTACTGCGTTCTAGCCGGGGTCGGCGTACTGCGTTCTAGCCGAGGCCGGCGTACTGACGCGGCCGCAGGGCCTGGGCGCGCAGCGCGGCCAGCGCGGCGCGCCGCCCGGCGTTGGTGAGCCGCCACGGCGCGGCGTCCGCCGCCTCCGGCCCGTGGGCCGCGGCCCCCAGCCCGAGGGCGTCGAGGCGGTGCCGGAGCCGGGAGAGCGGGCCGATGAGGTCGGCGCCGCCGACCCGGCCGCCGTCTGTGGCGCGCCAGCCCTCGCCGTTGACCACCTCGGCGACCCGATCGCGCAGGTCGTCATCCAGCACCACGTCGCGGTCCACCAGGATCATCAGCGCCGACTCGCGGATCGAGACCTCGAAGTCGTGCTCCCCGGGGGCGGCGACGAGCAGCGTGGGCGCGGCCGCCTCCCACATCGCGGCACGGTCGTCCAGCAGGTTCCTGCCCGTGGTGGTGAGCACCAGCCTCCGGCCGCTGCGCCGAAGCGCCCCGAGTTCGTGTACGGCGATCTGCCGCAGCTCGGTGAGAGCGGGCACGTCGGCCTCACCGCGCACCACCCCGGACCTGGTCCGACTGCCCCAGCCGAAGCGGTCGGCCGCCTCGGTGGCCACGGCGCGCCCGACGTTGAGCCGCTCGGTCAGACGGACCCCGGTGCGGGCCAGGCCGAGCAGCCAGCGCAGCGGCTCCAGATGCGGCTCGTCCGGAGCCGCGATGGGGGCGTGCAGCCGCACCTCGAAGGGCTGGGCGAGCTCGCGGCGGGCGCTGCCACGCCCGAGCACCCAGCGGTTCAGCCGCTCGCCGTGCACCCGGTGCAGCCAGCAGTCGCCGCCCAGCTCCGCGCGGGGCGCGGTGAGCCAGCGGCGGGTCAGCTCCTCACGGTCCACCGGGTCGCCGGTGACGATGGCCAGCTCCAGGGCGGCGGCGCACGCGACGTGCGCCCCGAGCTCCTCCGGCCCCATGATCGAGCTCCACGAGAGCTCGGCGATGTCCGGAGGCAGCACCCCGGTGGCCTCGAGCTCACGGTGGTAGGCCGCGGCCCCGGCCTCCTCGCCCTCCCTGGCGTACGTCAGCAGGATCCGGGTGGTGGCCGGGGAGTCGCACAGGGCGGCGTAACGCTCCATGCCCGCGAGCCTGAGCAGCCGGCCGAGCGCCCTGGCGATCGTCGCCTGGTCGCCCGGCACCTTGATCGGCAGCGTGTACCAGAGGAACTCGCACACGTCGAACTGGCTGATGGTCTCCAGCGCCTCGCCGCCGGCGAGCCACTCGACCGCGACGCGGGCGAGCTCGGCGACGTCCGGCTCGGAGCGCTCCAGCTGGGCGAGGAGCGCGGCGACGTCAGGTGCGGGCATGACCCGCAGTCTGCCGTATCGACCCCATCGTTGACGACGACCCTGCATCACTCGCGACCACCCCCCCTCTGGGTGCACCCTAGGGCGCGACGTACGCGCCCAACGATACGGGGGTGTCAGATCCACGAGTCGAACAGCATCCTCGCGTGCCAGGAGTCGTACGGGATGGGTTCGGCGGCGATCACGGGATAAAGCCACCAGAAGTTGACCAGAGCCAGGAGCACGAACGCGCCGACCACAGCGGTGCCGGTCACGCGCCGGTTGGGCCGGGCCGGGCTCTCCTTCCCGATGATCAGCCCGCAGGCCAGCACGATTGCCAGGATCATGAACGGCACCATCGGCATCGCGTAGAACATGAACATCGTCCGGTTGTCCGCGATGGCGAAGTAGAACCACGGCAGCCACCCGGCGGCGTAGCCGAGCAGCACCCCGCCCGCCCGCCAGTCGCGGGTCGCGACGTACCAGGCGATCATGCCGATCAGCGCGAGCAGACCGGCGAACCAGATGATCGGGGTCCCGGTGCCGAGGACCGCCCAGGAGCAGGAGTCGGCGCCGCAGTTCTTCGGCGACTCGTAGAAGAACGCGACGGGACGCAGCAGCATCGGCCACTGCCACGGCTCGGACTGGTAGGGGTGGCTCGACTCCAGGCCGGTGTGGAAGGTGAGCACCTGCTTCTGGTAGTCGATCCACGAGCGGAGCGAGTCGATGACGAAGTAGACCGGGCCGCTCGACGTGGCCTGGTCCCAGTTGCGGCCATATCCCTTGTCGGTGACGAACCACCCCGTGAACGACACCGCGTAGGTGACGATCGGGACGACCGCCATCCACGCCGCGGCGAGCGGCAGGTCGCGGCGGACGACCGTGCCGTACGGCCGGGGCGTCCCGACGGCCCGCCTGGCGCCCGCGTCCCACAGCAGCGTCATGATCGCGAAGGCGGCGATGTAGAAGCCGCCGGTCCACTTGGTGGCCACGGCCAGGCCGAGGAGCACCCCGGCGGCCAGGCGCCAGGGCCGCAAGCTCAGCCGCGGACCCTCCGCGGGCGACCCCGCCTCGTGCCACTCGGCGAGCCGCCGGCGGGACCAGTCCCGGTCGACCACGAGGCAGGCGAAGCCGGCGAGCACCCAGAACATCAGGAAGATGTCCAGCAGCGCCGTACGGGACAGCACGAAGTGGAGGGCGTCGAGGCACAGCAGCAGGCCGGCCACGCAGCCGAGCAGCGTCGAGCGGGTCATCCTGCGGGCCGTGCGGGCGAGGATCAGGATGGACAGCGTGCCGAGCAGCGCGGCGACGAAGCGCCAGCCGAACGGGTTCGCTCCGAAGATCAGCTCGCCGAGGCCGATCAGCCACTTGCCGACCGGCGGGTGCACCACGTAGGAGGCGCACTCGCTCACCGAGTCGCACTGCTTGAAGATGTTGTCGTTGCCGGCGAGCAGGAGCTTGTCCGCGCCGTCCACGAACTGCCGCTCGACGCCGTACCTGATGGTGGCGAAGGCGTCCTTGGCGTAGTACGTCTCGTCGAAGACGACGGAGTGCGGGGTGCCCAGCCGGTAGAACCGGAGGAACCCGCCGAAGAGGGCGACCAGGATGGGGCCGAGCCAGCCCCACATGGCGCTGCCGGGCATGGGCGGCACGAGCCGGTCGCGCAGGGAAACCGCGGGAGCACTGTCCTGTGGTCCCTCTTCCGGCTGCTCGAACGCCTTGTGAGAATAGTCGGTCACGGCCACGCGGACAGATTACTGGTGAGTCCCCTCCAAGGACATGGGTCGCGCGTGTATTGGGCCATCCGGCCGTTCGTCGATGAATGTTTCACGCCCGCCATAGGGTGGACGGGTGCTCGTTCTCGCCGCAGCCCCGATCGGCCAGCCCAAAGACGCGTCCCCACGGCTGCGGGAGGTGCTCGCCGCGGCCGACGTGATCGCCGCGGAGGACACCCGCCGGCTGCGGCGGCTCGCGTCCGACCTGGAGATCGCCATCGGCGGCCGCGTGGTGTCCTACTACGACGCCAACGAGAGTGCCAGGGCCGCCGAGTTGCTGGAGGCGCTGCGCGAGGGCCGGACCGTCGTCGTGATCACCGACGCGGGGATGCCGGGTGTCTCCGACCCCGGCTATCGGCTCACCCGCCTCGCGGTCGAGGCCGGCCTGCCCGTGACGGCGCTGCCCGGCCCGTCGGCGGTGACGACCGCCCTCGTCGTCTCCGGCCTGCCGAGCGACCGGTTCTGCTTCGAGGGGTTCCCGCCGCGAAAGCCGGGGGAGCGGGCCAGGCGGCTGGCGACGCTGGCGGACGAGGAGCGCACGATGGTGTTCTTCGAGGCGCCGCACCGCCTGCAGGCGACCCTGGAGGCCATGGCGGAGGCCTTCGGCGCGGAGCGGCCGGCCGCCGTCTGCCGGGAGCTCACCAAGACCTACGAGGAGGTGCGGCGCGGCGGCCTCGGCGAGCTGGCCGAATGGGCCGCGGGCGAGGTCAGGGGCGAGATCACGCTGGTGGTGGCGGGACGGACCGCGCAGGACGCGCCGGGCATCGAGGAACTGGTGGAGGAGGTGGCCAGGCGCGAGGGCGCCGGGGTGCCGCGCAAGCAGGCCATCATCGAGGTGGCCAAGTCGGCCGGCGTCCCCAAGCGCGACCTCTACAACGCCGTCCACACCACCCCACCGTCGTGATCTTGTAGTTTGTGGCACCGATGTGGGCTGACCTGGATCGGCATCCTTTGTGATCATGCAGTGAGACGGGGCGGGGCCCCGTCGGCCTGGCCATACGCGTTCTGTGATCACGCAGAAGTCGTGGGCTGTCCGGTCGTACCTCTCGCATCGAAGACTGCAAGATCACGAAGTGGAAAGCCACAGGTCGCGCCGTGCGTTGGGGTGAGACTGCATGATCACGGAGTCTGGCCGCCCAGGTCAGCGGCCATGTCTGCGACTAACTACAAGATCACGCGCGGTGAGGGCGGCGGCGAGGCAGGCGAGGGGGGCGGCGGGCAGCAGGTAGCGGTAGTCGAACTCGGCGGTCGCCGCCGGGGCCAGGATCAGTCCCACCGCCCCCAGCCAGGGCAGCAGCTCGGGCCCGCCGAGGTCACGCCAGCGCCGTGCCACGCCGTACAGGCCGAACAGCAGCAGCAGGCCCAGCACGACGCCCGGCAGCCGTACGACCTTCTGGTAGCCGATCATGATGTCCGACCACGGCGAGACCACGTGCGTGGCGGCCGGGCCGTTCTCGTACGCCTCGGCGTCCTTGTCGGTGGTGCTGTGGTAGGAGCTCCACTTGGGCAGCTTGCGGGTGTACTCGTTGTCGAACTCGTACTGCAGGAAGGTCTTGGCGTCGGGGAACCGCGGCCGGCCCCACTGGAAGGCGCGGAAGAAGTCCTTGGCCACCGCGGCCACGTAGTCGCCCGGCTGGGACAGGATCGCCTTCTTCGCGAACGTGCTCGCGTTCGCGTTGATCTCCGGGGTGAACTTCATGCCCGAGCCGAACACGTGGAGCTGGTTCTGGTCGTCCCACCACAGGTACGCCTGCGCGGACAGGCCGCGGTCCTTGGGCGCGACGTTGATGCACAGCAGCGCCAGCTCAAGCTCGCGGCGCTCGTCGACGTTCATCTTGTGGCAGTCGGCGAACAGCGACGTCCTCATATAGAGGATCACCCCGTCGCTGTTGGTCATCGCGAACTGGCCGTTCACCGCCTTGAACCAGCCCATGTAGGCGAGCACGGGCAGCGCGCACGCGGTGATCATGGCGGCGATCGGCTTCCAGCCCGCCCGCTTGATCACCAGATAGACCACGACCAGGGCGAGGATGGGCAGGCCGATGCTCCGGGTCAGCGCCGTCAGCGCGAGCAGCAGGCCGACCACGGTCCCGCCCCGCCAGGTCATCGACTCCCGCCACAGCACGAGCGTCACCACGCCCACGACGAGCAGGATGAACATGGTGTCCGACATGATCAGCTGTTCGAGCTGGATCTGGTAGGCGTCGAACATCACGGGGGCGGCGGCCAGCGTCGCCCCCCAGCCTGGCATCCCAAATCTTCTGGTCAGCAGCGCATAGATAAGGAACGCCGCCGCCAGGCCCATGAGGTGCTGGGTCAAAACCACGAGCGAGAAACTGTGGAACGGCTTGAGCAGCAGCAGCCAGAAGCTGTACCCGTCCGGGCGGATCGGGTGCGGACGCGGGCGCAGCGCCACGGACACGTAGTCGTAGGAGTCGTTGAACCACATGGCCGGGCCGAAGCCCAGCATTGTGACGATCCGCAGCACGAAGGCGACGCCGAGCGTGACCGCGAAGACCCGGTGGCGGCGCAGCAGGGCGAGTGGACGGCCCCGGCCGCCGGCCGGGGAGGCGTCCACTGACGGAGGATCCGCGATCGCGACCATCAAAGTCGCGCGGATTCGACCGCCTGCTTCGGCAGGCGGGTGAGTCCGCGCTTCCTCCCCTCGAATCTCGCCGGTGCCTTCCAGTGCACATCCGCGGGCGTCTGGCGAAGGAGAGCTCCGCCACCTGGGCGGAGTTCCGCCGCCTCACCTGCGGACATACCGTGCGCGC
Source organism: Microbispora bryophytorum (assembly GCF_043197435.1). NCBI lineage: Bacteria > Bacillati > Actinomycetota > Actinomycetes > Streptosporangiales > Streptosporangiaceae > Microbispora > Microbispora bryophytorum. The sequence goes on from NZ_JBICTF010000012.1 coordinate 243,188, forward strand.
CGGCGTGGCCGGCGTGCTGGGAACTGTCCGGGCCGGGCTCGTCCTCTGCGTCGCCGCTCGGCCGGCGACGCGGGAAGCCCGCCGCTCCAGCGGTGGGTGGAGTCACGGTTACAGAATGCCAGCCGTTTCGCGGACTTGACTCGGACGCTACTGGGAAGCGGGCATCATTGGTGTCCTGCCGTCATATGCGAGGAGTTGCGACGTGGAACTTACCGTTGTCATGCCATGCCTCAATGAGGCCGAGACCGTTGAGATCTGTGTTCGCAAGGCTCTCACCTGCATGCGCGAGAACGGGATCGACGGTGAGGTGGTCATCGCCGACAACGGCAGCACCGACGGTTCGCAACAGCTGGCCCGTGACGCGGGCGCCCGGGTTGTCCATATTGACGAGAAGGGTTACGGCAATGCCCTGATCGGCGGCGTCCGCGCCGCCCGCGGCAAGTACGTCATCATGGGCGACGCCGACGACTCCTACGACTTCACCAGCCTGGTGCCCTTCATCGAGCAGCTACGGGACGGCGCCGAGCTGGTCATGGGGAACCGGTTCCGCGGCGGCATCGCCCCGGGCGCCATGCCCCCGCTCCACCGTTACCTGGGCAACCCGGTCCTGTCGTTCGTCGGCCGGCTGTTCTTCCCCAGCGAGATCGGTGACTTCCACTGCGGCCTGCGCGGCTTCCGCCGCGACTCGATCCTGCGGCTGGGGCTCCAGACCGGTGGCATGGAGTTCGCCTCCGAGATGGTCGTGAAGGCGACCCTGCAGGGGCTCGACGTCCGCGAGGTGCCCACCACCCTGTCGCCCGACGGCCGCTCCCGCCCGCCGCACCTGCGCTCCTGGCGAGACGGCTGGCGCCACCTGCGCTTCCTGCTGCTGTACAGCCCGCGCTGGCTGTTCTTCATCCCGGGCCTGGTGCTGATGAGCCTCGGCCTCGTCGCCGGGGCCACGCTGTCGTTCGGCCCGGTCTACATCGGCAAGCTCGCCTTCGACGTCGACACGCTGGTGGGCGCGTCCGCGATGGTGATCATCGGCTTCCAGGCCGTGCTGTTCGCGTTGTTCACCAAGGTGTACGCGGCGGAGGAGGGCTTCCTCCCCGAGGACCGGCGCATCCGCAGGCTGGTGGACGTCGTCACGCTGGAGAAGGGCCTGCTCGCCGGCGGCGCTCTGGCGGTGGCCGGTCTCGCCGGCCTGGTGGCCTCGCTCGCCCACTGGGGCGGCCGCGGCTTCGGCGAGCTGATCCCGGCCGAGTCGCTGCGCCTGGTCGTGCCGTCGGCGACCGCGTTCGTCATGAGCTTCCAGACGATCTTCGCGTCGCTGTTCATCAGCATCCTCGGCATCCGCCGTACGCGGGAGAACCCGGTCGACATCGCGGCGTCCGCCGCCGAGGAGGCCGCCGAGGCCGTCACCCGCGAGTCCGTGGCCTAGAACCGTGTCTGCTGGGCCGCGTCCCTGACGACGCCACCGGCGTTTTATCCCGGGGAGTCATCTCCCCGGGGCCGATAGGATTCGCACATGGCGGCTACAGGAACGACTGCATCATCCGGGGAGTCGGCGTTCTACGTGACGACGCCGATCTACTACGTCAACGACGCCCCGCACCTGGGCCACGCCTACACGACCGTCGCGGGCGACGTGCTCACCCGCTGGCACCGTCAGCGCGGCGAGAAGGTGTGGTACCTCACGGGCACGGACGAGCATGGTCAGAAGATCATGCGTACGGCCGAGGCGAACGGCATGACGCCCCAGGAGTGGTGCGACAAGCTCGTCGAGGACGCCTGGAAGCCGCTCTGGGAGCACCTTCAGATCGCCAACGACGACTTCATCCGCACGACCGAGCCGCGCCACACCGACCGCGTGCAGGAGTTCGTGCAGGACCTGTACGACAAGGGCGAGATCTACCGGGGCGAGTACGAGGGCCCCTACTGCGTCGGCTGCGAGGAGTACAAGTCGCCCGGCGATCTGCTGGAGGGCGACCTGTGCCCGATCCACAAGCGCCCGGTCGAGTGGCTGAAGGAGGAGAACTACTTCTTCAGGCTCTCCGCGTACGGCCCGCGCCTGCTGGAGCACTACGAGCAGAACCCGGACTTCATCCAGCCCGCCTCCGCCCGCAACGAGATCGTGCAGCTCGTGAAGCAGGGCCTGCAGGACCTGTCGATCTCGCGCTCGACGTTCGACTGGGGCGTCCCGATCCCGTGGGATTCCAAGCACGTCATCTACGTCTGGATCGACGCGCTGCTCAACTACGCGACCGCGGTCGGGTACGGCTCGGACCAGGCGAAGTTCGACGCCACCTGGCCGGCGAACGTCCACCTGGTCGGCAAGGACATCCTCCGGTTCCACGCGGCGATCTGGCCGGCCATGCTCATGGCGAACGACCTGCCGCTGCCGCGCAAGGTGTTCGCCAACGGCTGGCTTCTGGCCGGCGGCGAGAAGATGAGCAAGTCCAACCTCACCGGCATCTCGCCCCGCGAACTGACGAGCCACTTCGGCGTGGACGCCTACCGCTACTACTTCCTGCGGGCGATTCCGTTCGGCCAGGACGGCTCGTTCTCCTGGGAGGACTTCTCCGCCCGCTACACCTCCGAGCTCGCCAACGACTTCGGCAACCTGGCGTCCCGGGTCGCGGCCATGGTCGGCAAGTACTTCGACGGAACCCTTCCCGAGGCGACGGACGCGGGTCCCGCGGAGCGGGCGATCGCGGACGGCCTGGCCACGGCGGTGGCCCGGGCGGACACCTTGATCGGTGACAACCTGGACTTCGCGGGCGGCATCGGCGCCGTCTTCGACTTCGTCAAGCAGGTCAACGGTTACCTGAGCGAGCAGGCGCCGTGGAAGGTGGCCAAGGACGACTCGCCCGAGGGGCAGGCGCGGCTCGCCACGATTCTCTACACGGCGGCCGAGTCGCTGCGCGCGATCGCGGTCCTGCTCCACCCGATCATGCCCACCACGAGCGCCAAGCTGTGGGCGTCCATCGGGGCGGAGCCGCATCTGGGCGCGCTCGCCGACCAGCGGATCGCCGACGTCGCCACCTGGGGCAGGCTGCCCGCCGGGGCCCAGGTCGTCAAGGGCGAGATCCTCTTCCCGCGGCTGGAGAACGCCTGATCATGTCGCGTGAGCGTCCCGCGCCGCCCGCGCCGCCCGAGGCGCTGCCGGCGGAGGTGTTCGACAGCCACTGCCACCTGGACATCATGGTCGGCAACCGGCAGGCGTCGTCGGGTGATCCCGTCGCGCTGGCGGCCCAGGCGGCCGGGGCGAGCGTCGCGTCGATCCTCGCCGAGGCGAAGTCGGTCGGCGTGACGCGCCTGGTGACGGTGGGATACGACCTGCCCTCCTCGCGGTGGAACGCCGAGGTGGCCGGCGAGCACCGGGACGTCTACGCGGCCGTGGCCATCCACCCCAACGAGGCGCACGCCTCCACGCCCGAGGTCCTCGCCGAGATCGAGGACCTCGCGCGGCGGCCACACGTGCGGGCGGTGGGGGAGACCGGTCTCGACTACTACCGCGACTGGGCGTCGAAGGACGACCAGCACGCCAGCTTCCGCGCACACATCGAGATCGCCAAGCGGACCGGCAAGGCCCTGGTGATCCACGACCGCGACGCGCACGACGACGTGCTCGCCGTGCTCGCCGACCAGGGCGCCCCCGGCGTGGTGGTCTTCCACAGCTTCTCCGGCGACGCCGAGATGGCCAAGCGGTGCGTGGACGCCGGTTACTTCATGTCGTTCTCCGGCCCGGTGACGTACAAGAACGCCGGATATCTGCGTGAGGCTGCGGCGGTGGCCCCACCCGAGCTGATGCTGGTCGAGACCGACGCGCCCTACCTGCCGCCGACGCCGCACCGGGGCAGGCCCAACGCGCCCTACCTGATCCCGCTCACGCTGCGCTGCCTCGCGGAGGTCAAGGGCATGGACGTCGCCGACCTCGCCACGCGGATCGCGGCCAACGGCCAGACCGTCTTCGGCGCCTGGTAGCGCGGGGGACACTGGAGGCATGAGTCTGCTCGGGCCGGTCGAAGTGCGTTCGCTCGCGGAGAGGCTGAACATCCGGCCGACGAAGAAGCTGGGGCAGAACTTCGTGATCGACGGCGGCACCGTCCGCCGTATCGTCCGGCTCTCCGGGGTCGCACCGCACGACGTGGCGATCGAGGTCGGGCCGGGGCTCGGCTCGCTCACCCTCGCCCTGCTCCCCGAGGTCGCCGAGGTCGTCGCCGTGGAGATCGACCCGGTGCTGGCGGAGCAGTTGCCGCTGACGGTCGCCGAGCGGGCCCCCGAGGTGGCCGGCCGGCTGACCGTGGTGCACGCCGACGCGCTCAAGGTCGGGCCCGCCGAGCTCGGGACCGAGCCGACCGCGCTGGTCGCCAACCTGCCGTACAACGTGTCCGTGCCGGTCGTGCTGCACCTGCTGGAGGTGCTGCCGTCGCTGCGGCGCGGGCTGGTGATGGTGCAGTCGGAGGTCGCCGACCGGCTCGCCGCGGCGCCGGGGTCGCGCATCTATGGCGTTCCCTCGGTCAAGGCCGCCTGGTATGCCGACGTGCGCCGGGCCGGTCCGGTCGGGCGCAACGTCTTCTGGCCCGCGCCGAACGTCGACTCCGGCCTGGTCTCGCTCGTACGGCGGGAGCCGCCGGTGACGACGGCGACCCGCGAGGAGGTGTTCGCCGCCATCGACGCGGCGTTCGCCCAGCGCCGCAAGACGCTGCGCGCCGCGCTCGCCTCCTGGGCCGGAACGGCGGCCGCCGCGGAGAAGGCGCTGCTCGGGGCCGGCATCGACCCCTCGGCGCGTGGGGAGCAGCTGAGGGTCGAGGACTTCGCCCGAATCGCCGAACAGCGGGCCCCGGCGGCGGCGCACCAGCCGGGTCAGACCGGCCGGCGGCCGAGGTAGGCCGGCAGCACGGTCACTTCGTCGGCGTCGTCGCCGGTCTCCAGCGCGGGAGCGTACGCGCCGTAGGCCCGCAGCGGTTCGACGATCTGGGTGGCGACCTCCATCAGCGGCAGGGCCATCTGCGGGGTGAGCGGCGAGGGCTGCCCCGTGGCCACGGCGATGTCCCAGGCGTGCACCGCCGCGTCGAGCGCGCACGCGCCGGCCGCGAGCGATGCGGGCATGGGGCCCTGGGGAAGCGGCACCGGCACCTGCTCGGCGTCGTCGTCCACCTTCGCCCAGGCGCGGGCCGAAGCGTCCAGCCCCGTGGCCAGGTGCGCGGGGTGTCGCGGGAGCCGGTGTGACCGGCGACGATGCGAACGCTCTCCCCGGTCCGCCTCCCGGAGCCCGGGGAGCTGAACTGGCGGTGGCGGCGGTCGGGTTAGCCGGATGGGCTCCGCGAGTGCGCCCGCGGGCAGACTTTGACGTGATCGACTGGTGATCCGTTCCATCGACAAAGTGTGATTTGCATCACATGCAGCCCTTGTGTCGATCGGTGACGCTGGGTGACGGGGCGGCGATGGCGACACTTGTGATCAGCGAAAACGTGACGGCCGCGGAGAAGGCGCGGGCGGCGGCGGTAGGCGCGATCTTGACGTGGCGATCAGACTGATAACCACTAAGGCGGTCACTTCTCCCAAATCCTCGGATAGCTTTTAGCCGTCCTTTACTGACGGTTGGGGCGCAAGCGGCGCCCGACGATCAGACCAGGGAGTAGTAACTTGAAGCGCACCCTCACCCTCGGCGGCATCGCGGTCGGCCTGCTGGCCTCTGCGGCCGTCGCCGCCCCCGCACACGCGGACTCCGTTCCGCACGACACCCTGGCCAGCACCAACTTCGCCGCCAAGCAGGTCGCCGCGTTCTGGTACGGCCAGAACAAGGCCAACCTGGTCAACGCCACCCCGTACGCGGTGGAGACCACGCTGCCCACCAAGCACGTCTCCTCGGGCGGCGCCTCCGCGGACAGCAAGGCCGGCGTTGTCGGCTCCAGCGGTGACAAGTCGGCTTCCTCCGGCACGTCGAAGAACGTGAACCTGCCCAAGACCACCGGCAAGGTGTTCTTCATCGGCGCGGACAAGAAGCCGCACTGGTGCTCGGCGACCGCCGTGCAGAGCCAGTACAAGAACCTGGTGGCGACCGCCGGCCATTGCGTGTACGACACCAAGAGCAACAAGGCGACCCTCGACAAGTGGGTCTTCGTTCCCGGTTACTACCAGGGCAAGACCCCGTGGGGCATCTACGTCGGCAAGACCGCGTACACCCACTACGACTTCGACGTCTACGAGGACGGCGACCGCGACTACGCGTTCGTCACCGTCTACAACGGCGTCCTGCCCACCAGCGCCTCCGGCAAGAGCTACGCCCACACCTACGAGACCTCTTTCCAGGCGAAGTGGGCCAAGGCCAAGCTCGACAAGGACAAGGCCTACTCGCACGTGACCATCCAGCCCGTGGTCGACACGCGCCACGTGGTCAAGGAGGGCACCCGCGACTCGCAGAAGGTCTACGTCAAGCGGGACGACTGGAAGAAGCTCAACCCCGAGGGCACTCCGGCCGACGGGCCCTTCAAGGCGGGCACCGGCGTCACGGACAAGGAATACCGCTTCAAGCCGCGCGGCTGGGACGAGGGCAAGGCGTCCCGCGACGGCAAGGCGTTCTACCTCAAGAAGGGCGACAAGTACGTCGTCCGCACCTACTGGATCAACTACGACGTCGACTACCGCCTGACCGGCCGCGCTCTGTCGATCGGTCTCAAGGACGTCGGCACGCTGGGCTCCAACGTGGGCGGTCAGGGTCTGGCCTACAACCAGAAGATCGGCACGGGCATGTTCGTGTTCGGTTACCCGAGCGGCTCGCACCCGGACGGCAACTACGCCTTCTCCGGCAAGACCCTCAAGTGGTCGTACGGCAAGACCTTCAAGGCGGCCGCGCCGTCGATGAAGGCCGAGGAGCTCGTCGGCATCAAGTCCTCCTTCACCGGTGAGGGCGCCATCGGCTCGTCCTGGCTCTACCGCTACAGCAGCGCCAAGCGGCTCGGTTACCTGAACGGTGTGACCATCGCGGTCTCCGACACCGACGGTAACAAGCGCATCGACACCAGCGTCTCCCCGTACTTCGACGGTGAGACCCTGGCCGTCTACAAGACCGCTCAGGCCAACTGGTCCGGCAAGATCGTCTGATCCGTCACCGCGCACGCGAAGGGGCTCGGCACCGCGCCGGGCCCCTTTCCGCTGCCCTGACAGGGACCGGCCTGCGGAATCTCCCGGGACGCGTGGTGACGCTAAGCTCGGGTCCCATGCCAGGAACAGGAGCATGCGAAGAGCGGCCCCGGGCACGGCGACGACATGAGGCGGTGAACGGGCGATGAGTGCGATCACGGTGCGCGTGCCGGCGAAGGTCAACCTCCAGCTCGCGGTCGGCCCGCTGCGCGAGGACGGCTACCACGACCTGGTGAACGTCTTCCACGCGGTCTCGCTGTTCGACGAGGTCACGGCCGCCGAGCCGTTCGACCCTGCCCCTGGGCGGGACCCCTCCGCCGCCCCGCTGGTGGTCAGAGTCGAGGGAGACCTCGCCGGAGAGGTTCCGGTGAGCGACGACAACCTCGCGGTCCGGGCCGCCAGGGCGCTGGCCGATCGGACGGGCCGCTCGTACCGGGCCGATCTGCTGATCCGCAAGTCGATCCCCGTGGCGGGCGGCATGGCCGGAGGAAGCGCCGACGCCGCCGCGGCGCTGGTGGCCTGCAACGAGCTGTGGGGCCTCGGCCTGCCCCGTGAGGACCTGATGGAGATCGCCGCCGACATCGGCAGCGACGTGCCGTTCGCGCTGCTCGGCGGCACCGCGGTGGGGACCGGACGCGGCGAGCGGCTCGCCCCGCTGGAGACCGCCGGGGTCTTCCACTGGGTCTTCGCGCTCGCCGACGGCGGCCTGTCGACCCCCAGGGTGTACGGCGAGTGCGACCGGCTGCGCGAGGAGGCGGGGGTGGCCGCGCCCACGCCGGCGGTGAGCGAGGCTCTGCTCGCCGCCCTGCGCGAGGGCGACGTCAGGGCGCTCGGGCAGGCGCTGTCCAATGACCTCCAGCCCGCCGCGCTGGCCCTGCGTCCCTCGCTCGCGAACACGCTGGCCGCCGGCCGTGAGCACGGGGCGCTCGGCGCGCTCGTCTCCGGGTCCGGTCCCACCTGCGCGTTCCTCGCCGAGTCGGCGGAGCGGGCGCACGAGCTGGCCGCTCTGATCAAGGACGTGGGCGGCTGCAGGTCCGTCGTCACCGCCTCCGGGCCCGTCCCCGGGGCCACCGTGGCCGGATAAGCTTTACGGGCGATGAATCTGGTCAATCTGGAGTCCGTCTCCCACGCCTTCGGGCCCAAGCCCCTGCTCGCCGACGTCTCTCTCGGACTGGAGGAGGGTGACCGGATCGGCGTCGTCGGCCGCAACGGCGGAGGCAAGACAACGCTCATTTCGATCATCGCCGGAGCGCTGAAACCCGACAGCGGCCGAGTCACCCACACCCGCGGACTGCGGGTCGGCGCGCTCTCCCAGCGTGACCAGTTCGACCCGGACGTCGCGGTGAAGGACATCGTCCTGGCCGGCCGGGCCGAGCACGAGTGGGCCGGCGACGCCGCGATCAGGGAGATCCTCGCCAACCTGCTCGCCGACATCGACCTCGCGGCCCCCGCGGGCGCGCTGTCGGGCGGGGAGCGTCGCCGTACGGCCCTGGCGCGGCTGCTGATCGAGGAGCACGACCTGCTGATCCTCGACGAGCCCACGAACCACCTCGACATCGAGGCCATCGCCTGGCTCGCCGGGCATCTCGTCCAGCGCAAGTCCGCGCTGCTGGTCGTCACCCACGACCGCTGGTTCCTCGACGCGGTCTCCACCCGCACGTGGGAGGTCGTGGACGGCTCCATCGAGCGATACGAGGGCGGCTACGCGGCGTACGTGCTGGCCAAGGCCGAGCGGGCGCGGATCGCGCAGGCGGCGGAGGAGCGCCGGCAGAACCTCATGCGCAAGGAGATCGCCTGGCTGCGGCGCGGACCGCCGGCCCGGACTTCCAAGCCCAAGTTCCGGATCAACGCGGCCGAGGCGCTGATCGCGAACGAGCCGCCGCCGCGGGAGGCCGTCGAGCTGCTCAGCTTCGCCTCGGCGCGGCTCGGCAAGACCGTCGCGGACCTGGAGGACGTGACGCTCCACGCGGGAGGCCCGGCATCGGGTCCGCTGGTGCTCGATCAGTGCACGTACCAGTTCGGCCCGGGGGACCGGATCGGCCTGATCGGGGTGAACGGCTCGGGCAAGTCGTCGGTGCTGCGCCTGCTGTCCGGCACGGTCGAGCCCGACTCCGGCCGCCTCGTGCGCGGCAAGACGGTGCGGCTCGCGCACCTGTCGCAGGAGCTGGCCGAGCTGGACCCCACGCGGCGGGTGCTGGAGACGGTCGAGGAGATCCGCAAGTACGTCCAGGTGGGCAAGAAGGAGTGGTCGGCCTCCCAGCTGCTCGAACGCCTCGGCTTCCGGGGCGAGGCCCAGTGGAAGGTCGTCGGCGACCTGTCGGGCGGCGAGCGGCGGCGCTTGCAGTTCCTCCGGCTGATCATGAACGAGCCGAACGTGCTGCTGCTCGACGAGCCGACCAACGACCTCGACATCGAGACGCTCACCGAGCTGGAGGACCTCCTCGACGGCTGGCCGGGCACGCTGGTGGTGGTGAGCCACGACCGGTACTTCCTGGAGAGGGTGGCGGACCGCTGCGTCGCACTCCTCGGAGACGGCAGGTTGTCGATGCTGCCCGGCGGCGTGGACGAATACCTCGAACGTCGTGCGGCGGGCGCGGCCCTGTCGGCGCGGGCGGCCTCTGCCGCGAGCGCTCCCGAGCGGGGCGGCCAGGACGATCAGCCGGCGCCGGTGGGCGGGCCGACCGCCAAGGAACTGCGGGAGCTGCAGAAGGAGCTCAACCGGCTGGAACGGCAGATCGACAAGCTCGGCGAGCGTGAGGCGAAGCTGCACGCTGAGATGGCCGATGCGGCGAGCGACTTCGAGCGCCTGGCCAAGCTCGACGCCGAGCTGCGGGAGATCGCCGCGCAGAAGGAGTCGGCCGAGTTCGAGTGGATGACGGCGGCCGAGCGCCTCGAAGGGCAGTAGGGCCGGATCGGCCGGCCACTGTCGGCCACGGCCGGCCACTGTCGGCCACGGGCGGCCACGGGCGCGACGCCGGCCGGCGCGGTGGAGCCGCCGCCGCTGGGATGAGGATGCCGCCCGCGCGGTGGAGATGTTGCTTGTGCGGTGACGATGTCGCCCGTGCGGTGAGGAACGGGAAGGGGCCCGGCGCGGTGCCGGGCCCCTTCGCGTGCGCGGTGACGGATCAGACGATCTTGCCGGACCAGTTGTTCGCGGCGGTCTTGTACACGCCGTAGGTCTCACCGTCGAAGTACGGGGAGACGCTGGTGTCGTAGCGCTTGTTGCCGTCGCGGTCGGCGACGCCGATGGTCACGCCGTTCAGGTAGCCGAGCCGCTTGGTGCTGCTGTAGCGGTACAGCCACGCCGAGCCGAGCGCGCCCTCACCCGTGAACGACGACTTGATGCCAACGAGCTCCTGCGCCTTGATGGTGGGGGAGCTGGCCTTGAAGGTCTTGCCGTACGACCACTTGAGGGTGTTGCCGGAGAAGGCGTGGTTGCCGTCCGGGTGCGAGCCGCTCGGGTAACCGAACACGAAGATGCCCGTGCCGATCTTCTGGTTGTAGGCCAGACCCTGGCCGCCCACGTTGGAGCCGAGGGTGCCGACGTCCTTGAGGCCGATCGACAGAGCGCGGCCGGTCAGGCGGTAGTCGACGTCGTAGTTGATCCAGTAGGTGCGGACGACGTACTTGTCGCCCTTCTTGAGGTAGAACGCCTTGCCGTCGCGGGACGCCTTGCCCTCGTCGAAGCCGCGCGGCTTGAAGCGGTATTCCTTGTCCGTGACGCCGGTGCCCGCCTTGAAGGGCCCGTCGGCCGGAGTGCCCTCGGGGTTGAGCTTCTTCCAGTCGTCCCGCTTGACGTAGACCTTCTGCGAGTCGCGGGTGCCCTCCTTGACCACGTGGCGGGTGTCGACCACGGGACGGATACGGAGGTGGGAGTAGGCGTTGTCCTTGTCGAGCTTGGCCTTGGCCCACTTCGCCTGCAGAGAGGTCTCGTAGGTGTGGGCGTAGCTCTTGCTGGAGCCGCTGGTGGGCAGGACGCCGTTGTAGACGGTGACGAACGCGTAGTCGCGGTCGCCGTCCTCGTAGACGTCGAAGTCGTAGTGGGTGTACGCGGTCTTGCCGACGTAGATGCCCCACGGAGTCTTGCCCTGGTAGTAACCGGGAACGAAGACCCACTTGTCGAGGGTCGCCTTGTTGCTCTTGGTGTCGTACACGCAATGGCCGGCGGTCGCCACCAGGTTCTTGTAACGCGACTGGACCGCGGTCGCGGTGCACCAGTGCGGCTTGCGGTCGGCGCCGATGAAGAACACCTTGCCCGTGGTCTTGGGCAGGTTGACGTTCTTCGTGCTGGTGGTCGCCTTCTTGTCGCCGCTGGAGCCGACGACGCCGGCCTTGCTGTCCGCGGAGGCCCCGCCGGTCGACACGTGCTTGGCCGAGACCTGCGTCTCCACGTTGTACGGCTTGGCGTTGCGGAGGTTGGCCATACGCTCGCCGAACCAGAAGGCGGCGACCTGCTTGGCGGCGAAGTTGGAGCTGGCCAGGGTGTCGTGCGGTACGGAATCCGCGTGTGCGGGGGCGGCGACGGCCGCGGAGGCCAGCAGGCCGACCGCGATGCCGCTGAGGGTGAGGGTGCGCTTCAAGGGTTGTTCTCCTTGGTCTGTCGGGGGCACAAAGTACGCCCACTCGTCAGTAAAGGGACGGTAAGCAAGCTATCGGAGGAGGCAGGCGCAAAGTAGCGCCGCAAACCGTCCCGTCCGCGCCCCCGCGTTTGATCAGAGCCGGCTCCGAACCTGAAAGGTTGCTGTGTTTCCGCTGATGAGATGCTGATTTTGAGAGCTCGTGAGCACGCTACGTGACTGATCGTTCAGGTGATTAATGTGAGCTAAATCACATTGGAGGGATGGAACCGCGCGACCGTGTGATCACGTCTGATTTCGCCCGTGCGTGCATCGCGCCGGCGGCCATGAGAGTTGGCCCAGGAGCGGCACGGGAGACGGCCCTGAGGGGATGTGGGGCGTGGGAGAGCGCGCGTGGGATCCCGGACGGACATACAGGAGCCGGAAAACAGAGAAGGGCCCGGCCGCACGCGGCCGGGCCCTTGCTCAGCTGGGCCTCACGAGGCGTCAGACGATGTTGGCCGAGGGGGTGGCGGCCGCGGCCTTGTAGACGGCCAGGGTCTCACCGTCGAAGTACGGCGAGACGCTGGTGTCGTACCGGTTGTTGCCGTCGGTGTCGGAGACGCCGATGGTGACGCCGTTCAGGTAGCCGAACCGCGTCGAGTTGTTGTACTTGTACAGCCAGGCGGAGCCGGAAGCGCCCTCGCCGGTGAACGACGACTTGATGCCCTGGAGGGCCTCGCCCTTCAGAGCCGAAGCGGTGGCGGGGAAGGTCTTGCCGTAGCTGTACTTGAGGGTCTTGCCGGAGAAGGCGTAGTTGCCGTCCGGGTGCGACCCGCTCGGGTAGCCGAACACGAAGGTCGGCTGGCCCACCTTCTGGTTGTAGGCCAGGCCCTGGCCGCCGACGTTGTCCCCGAGCTTGCCGACGTCCTTCAGGCCGACCGTCAGCTTCGCGCCGACGACCTTGTAGCCCTTGAAAGCCCTCGCCTTGAACGTCCGGCTGTAGTACTTGTACTCGTGGCTGCCGCTCTGCTGCTTCACCCGCCAGAACAGGGTCTTCCCGTCCCTGCTGACGTAGGAGTCCTTGTCCGACTTGTAGTCGTACGACCGGACCCTGTCGTTGATCGCGCCGGCGGACGTCAGAGGAGCCCACGGGCCGTTTCCGGTCAGGTTCTTGCCCTTGTTCCAGGCCTGGAACTCGGCGACGGTGACCGGAACCTCGGGGGCGCGACTCGAGAGAGTGCTGATCTCCACGACGCCGAGCTTGGAGAGAGCGGTGGTCTTGTCGGCGGCGAGCTTGGCCTTGGCCCGCTCGGCTTCCCACTTGCTCTTGTAGACCTGCGACTCGTACTTGCCGCTGGCGCCGGCGTCGGTCGGGGTGACGCCGTTGTAGACGGCGACGAACGCGTAGTCGAAGTCGCCGTCACCGTACGTGGTGTAGTCGAAGTGGGTGAACGCCATCTTGCCGACATAGATGCCGTACGGCGTCTTGCCGTTGTAGTAACCCGGGACGAAGACCCACTTGTCCATCAGGTCCTTGTCCTTCACCGTGTCGTAGACACAGTGACCGGCAGTGGCCACCAGGTTCTTGTGCAGCGACTGCAGGGCGGTCGCGGTGCACCAGTGCGGCTTGTTGTCGGTGCCGATGAAGAACACCTTGCCCGTGGTGCGGGGCAGGTTGACGTTCTTCGACGTGCTGGTGGCCTTCTTGTCGCCGCTCGACGAGACGACGCCGGGCTTGGTGTCGGCGATGTCCTTGGGCATCGTCGAGACGTGCTTGGCGGTGACCTTGGTCTCGGTGCCGTACGGCGTGGCGTTGACCAGGTTCGCCATCTTCTCGCCGAACCAGAAGGCGGCGACCTGCTTGGCGGCGAAGTTGGTCTCGGCCAGCGGCTTGGCCTTGGGCTTGCCGTGGCCGCGGTCGGCGTGCGCCGGGGAGGCGACGAGGGCGGTGGCCAGCAGGCCGACCGCGACGCCGCCGAACGCGAGGGTGCGCTTCAAAGTGCTCTCCATGGTCTGTCGTGAGGCGCGGCTTTCGCCTCATGCGTCAGTAAAGGATGCGCAAAAACTACCGGATTGATAGCTGATGGCGTAAGAGAGGAGAACCGATGGGTATCACCTCGTGATCTTCAATCCCGATATGCCATTGCACCCCGGCGCTGCCGGGCGCTTCACTCCGGAATTCAGCCGGTGGCGCCGCGCTTCCACGGAGGACGTGTGGCCGGACGGGCCGCACCAGGCCCTGAAGGGATGAGAGGTCCTCGCTGGCCGTGTGGACGGAGAGTCCGCCGGGACGCCTGGGGCGGGGGCGCCTGCGCGCGGTCGGCCGAGCGGTCCGGGAAGGAAAGAAGGGCAGGATGAATTGACGGCGCCGTTCCTTTTCTCGTCGTCCGTCTCGTCGCCCGCGAAATGCGAAAGAAAAGGGCCCGGCTGGAGGCCGGGCCCTTTCCTTCATCTCACCGACTGGAGAAAAGATCAGACGATCTTGCCGGACCAGTTGGCCTGAGCGGTCTTGTAGACGGCCAGGGTCTCACCGTCGAAGTACGGGGAGACGCTGGTGTCGATGCGGCCGTTCCCATCGGTGTCGGAGACCGCGATGGTCACACCGTTGAGGTAGCCGAGCCGCTTGGCGCTGCTGTAGCGGTACAGCCAGGACGAGCCGAGGGCGCCCTCACCGGTGAAGGAGGACTTGATGCCGACGAGCTCCTCGGCCTTCATCGACGGGGCAGAGGCCTTGAAGGTCTTGCCGTAGGCCCACTTCTGGGTCTTGCCGGTGAAGGCGTAGTTGCCGTCCGGGTGCGAGCCGCTCGGGTAGCCGAACTCGAAGACGGCGGTGCCGACCTTCTGGTTGTAGGCCAGGCCCTGACCGCCGACGTTGGCGCCGAGGGTGCCGACGTCCTTGAGGCCGATCGAGACCTTCGCGCCGGTGACCTTGTAGCCGATGATCGTCCGGCCGTAGTCGCGGCCACGGTCGTTGCTGTGGCTGTGGCTGTGGTCGTTGCCGTGGTCGTTGCCGCGGGACTGCCCGAAGACGGGCACAACCGCGAGCTTCGACCAGCCGGTGGTCTTGTCGGCCGCGAGCTTGGCCTTGTAGTCGTAGGCCGCCTTCTTGTCCTTGAAGAACTTCGAGACGAGGCCGCCGTGGGTGTCACCCTCGGTGGGGATGACGCCGTTGTAGACCGCGACGAACGCGTAGTCGCGGTCGCCGTCCTCGTACACGCTGTAGTCGTAGTGCGTGTAAGCGGTCTTGCCGACGTAGATGCCCCAGGGGGTCTTGCCCTCGTAGTAACCGGGGACGAAGACCCAGTTGTCCAGGGTGGCCGCGTTCGACTTGGTGTCGTAGACGCAGTGACCCGCGGTCGCCACGATGTTCTTGTACTGCGACTGCAGAGCGGTCGCCGAGCACCAGTGCGGCTTGTTGTCGGCGCCGGTGAAGAACACCTTGCCGGTGGTCTTCGGCAGGTTCACGTTCTTCGACGTGCCGGTGGAAGCCTTCTGGTCACCGCTGGAGCCGACGACGCCGGCCTTGTCGTCGGCGGAGACACCGCCGGTCGACACGTGCTTGGCGGAAACCGTGGTCTCCGCGGTGTACGGCGTGGCGTTGACCAGGTTGGCCTTGGCCTGGCCGAGCCAGTACTGGGCGACCTGCTGAGCGGCGAGGTTGGTGTTGGCCAGGTTCACGCTCGGAACCGAGTCGGCGTGAGCCGGGGCGGCGATCGCAGCGGAGGCCAGCAGGCCGGCCGCAACGCCACCGAGTGCGAGGGTGCGCTTCAACTTTCTCTCCCTGGTCTGTCGTGAGGCGACTCCTGCGCCCCATGCGTCAGTAAAGGAACGGTCAGAAAGTTATAGGAGAAGTTGGTGTGGTGTAAGTGGAACCGCGACGTCTGCCGGTCACCTCCGGGCTCACGTGCTTCGCTCCGGTTGGTGGGTCTATGCGGCATCTGTGCTGATCACGAGCGGTGTCGGATGTCCGTTGTCACGCGGCGCGGCCACTCCGAGGCGGGACTGCGTGTGAGGTAAATCACACCAAATGGATGAAACCGGGAGAGGGGGGTGCAACGTCCAACGGGCCTTCAGCGGAAAGGCGCCCACGCTCTCAGTGGCTCGTTCCGGACGCCCAGAAGGGCTCGACCGGCGGTCTGCGGCGGTCTGCGGGGGCCCGATGGGGGACGGGAGGGCTCGGGCCGTTCCCGCCCGTCTGGGGGCGACATAAGGCCTGTGCGGTCTGCCGGCCCGTCATGCGGCATCCGACGGCGACGGCGACGGCGTACGGCTCAAGCGTGCGCATATGGGGTGCGGCCTACGGGGTGCGGGGTGACTCCTGCTCCACGCGCTCGCGAAGCGCCCGATCGGGCCTCTGACGCCCGCTACGGCGAGACCGCGGCCGTGGAGCGGGGAGAGGGGCGGGCCGGGCGGACGCCCCTGTGATCGGCTCTGTGATCGGCTCTGTGATCGGCCGTGAGACCGGCCCTGAGACCGGCCGTGAGATCGGCTCGATGGCGTGACCGCCGCGCGATGAAGCGCGCGTGTGGGTGTTTCGGGCAACAGAAAAGGGCCCGGCTGGAGGCCGGGCCCTTTCCTTGACTCTGCTTTACCGGGGGGAAGATCAGACGATCTTGCCGGACCAGTTGGCGGCAGCGGTCTTGTAGACGGCCAGCGTCTCACCGTCGAAGTACGGGGAGACGTTGGTGTCGATGCGGTTGTTACCGTCGGTGTCGGAGACCGCGATGGTCACACCGTTGAGGTAGCCGAGCCGCTTGGCGTTGCTGTAGCGGTAGAGCCACGCGGAACCGATGGAGCCCTCGCCGGTGAAGGAGGACTTGATGCCCACCAGCTCCTCGGCCTTCATCGACGGCGCGGCCGCCTTGAAGGTCTTGCCGTAGGCCCACTTCTGGGTCTTGCCGGAGAAGGCGTAGTTGCCGTCCGGGTGCGACCCGCTCGGGTAACCGAACTCGAAGATGCCCGTGCCGATCTTCTGGTTGTAGGCCAGGCCCTGACCGCCGACGTTGGCGCCGAGGGTGCCGACGTCCTTGAGGCCGATCGCGAACTTGAAGCCCACGACCTTGTAGCCCGTGAGGATCTTCGCCGAGAAGGTCCGCTTGAAGTAGAAGTACTCGTTGCGGTGACCCGGCTTGGGGGTCCGGAAGTACAGGGTCTTCCCGTCCGGGCTGACGTACGAGTCCTTGTGGACCTGGTACCCGTAGGTCTTCTGGTCGATCGGAGTCGTGGTCGCGGACGTGTTGTCAGCCCAGCCGCCCATGCCCGTCGGGTTCTTGCCCTTGTTGTAGGACAGGAACTCGGCGACGCTGACCTGCGTCTCCTTGCCGAACCGCGAGAGCTGCTTGACCTCTTCGACCGACAGCTTCGACGCAGCCGTGGTCTTGTCGGCCGCGAGCTTGTCCTTCGCCTTGTCGGCCTGCCACTTGGTGCGGTAGACCTGCGACTCGTACTTGCCGGCGCTGGTGCCGCCCTCGGTGGGCAGAACGCCGTTGTAGACCGTGACGAACGCGTAGTCGCGGTCGCCGTCCTCGTACACGCTGTAGTCGTAGTGCGTGTAAGCGGTCTTGCCGACGTAGATGCCCCAGGGGGTCTTGCCCTCGTAGTAACCGGGGATGAAGACCCACTTGTCCAGGGTGGCCTTGTTGGACTTGGTGTCGTACACGCAGTGACCCGCGGTCGCCACCAGGTTCTTGTACTGGCCCTGGACCGAGGTGGCCGAGCACCAGTGCGACTTGCCGTCGGCGCCGACGAAGAACACCTTGCCGGTGGTCTTCGGCAGGTTGACGTTCTTCAGGGTGCCGGTGGCGGCCTTCTGGTCACCGCTGGAACCCACCACGCCGGCCTTGTCATCGGCGGACGCGCCACCGGTCGACACGTGCTTGGCGGCGACCGTGGTCTCCACCGTGTACGGCGTGGCGTTGATCAGGTTGGCCTTGGCCTGACCGAACCAGAACGCCGCGACCTGCTTGGCCGCGGTGTTGGTGTTGGCCAGGTTCACGGCCGGAACCGAGTCGGCGTGAGCCGGGGCAGCGATCGCAGCGGAGGCCAGCAGGCCGGCGGCGACCCCGCCCAGAGCGAGAATGCGCTTCATGACTTTCTCCTGGTCTGTCGTGAGGCGTCACTTGCGCCCCATCCGTCAGTGAGGAATGAGGAGAAAGCTATAGGAGGAAATGAGGTGGCGTAAGAGGGTTTGCGATGGCCCATTCGGGGGACAGGCGCACTCGGGCGGCGTGGGCCTGAGTCGGGCCGCGCGTTTTGGCTGATCATGAAGGTGTCCCCTGGTTTCCGTTACGCTCCGCGCTGGACCGATACAAGGCTCACTGTGATGTAAATCACAGATTTGGAGGAAACCGAAGAGGTGCCTGATTACGTCACGTGGTCACGGCCGGGGAAGTGCGTCTAGCGGTCGACGGGCTTCGGCACGCCAAATGAGATGAACTGCGATATTTGTGGCCATTGGCCAGGGGTCGAGTAAGAAGAGGCAATTGCCCGGTTTGTAGGGGACAAGTCGGGGTTCGCCCCTAGAGGGCGGCATGGCGGGATTGTTGGGTGTCGGCGTTCGTATTCGGCGGGGCCGAGCATGCGCAGGGTCGAGTGCGCCGGCGGGAGTGCGGGCCCGTCGATGAAGCCGGTGCATGCGGCTTGCGCCCAGTGCCGGGAGTCGAAGTGACGCCGGTCGAGTAACGCGGGTTCCAGGGTGGGGAAGAGCTCCCGGCGACGACCTTCCCGAAACAGTTCGTGACCCGTGGACGTCTGGAGGGCCGGCTGGCTCGCACCGTCGCGGGCGTGTGTCGATGTCGCGGGGGTCGTAGTGGCCGGGGGGTGGCCGGGCGCGGCTTCGACGACTTCGCCGCTGTCGCCGCCACGCTCACCAGTCGGCCGGGCAACGGAAAAGGGCCCGGCGGGAGGCCGGGCCCTTTCCTTGACTCTGCTCTACTGGGGGGAAGATCAGACGATCTTGCCGGACCAGTTGGCGGCAGCGGTCTTGTAGACGGCCAGCGTCTCACCGTCGAAGTACGGCGAAACGTTGGTGTCGATGCGGTTGTTACCGTCGGTGTCGGAGACCGCGATGGTCACACCGTTGAGGTAGCCGAGCCGCTTGGCGTTGCTGTAGCGGTACAGCCACGCGGAACCGATGGAGCCCTCGCCGGTGAAGGAGGACTTGATGCCCACCAGCTCCTCGGCCTTGATCGACGAAGCGGCAGCCTTGAAGGTCTTGCCGTAGGCCCACTTCTGGGTCTTGCCGGAGAAGGCGTAGTTGCCGTCCGGGTGCGACC
>NZ_JBICTF010000013.1:0-160527 GCF_043197435.1 Microbispora bryophytorum
ACATCCGCGTCAACGGCACCTACGCCGCCAAAGTCGCCGTCAGCGACATCCACACCACCTACACCTGGTCATGGAACCCCTTCACCCCCGGCACCCTCGACGTCACCTACACCCTCGCCAACACCGGCAACGTCCGCCTGGCCCCCGACAGCCGCATCCTGACCTCCACCCTCGCCGGCCAAAACAACTGGGACGACACCTCCGCCGCCAAAGCCCGGGAAATCATGCCCGGCGGCAAACGCACCTTCACCGCCCACATCACCGGCACCTGGCCCCTGGGACCCATCGACACCACGATCATGGCCATCCCCTCCCCCGCCGGTAAACCACTGCCCGGCGTCACCGCCGAACGCATCGCCATCGACACCACCCTGTGGGCCATCCCCTGGCCCCAACTCGCCCTCCTCACCCTCCTACTCCTCACCCTCCTCACCATCCGCATCACCAGCACCCGACGCCGCAAGCGCATCCAAAAGCTCATCCTCAACACCCGCGGCACCCCCCTCGGAGCCTGAAACACCCGGGTGGGCCCGGCACCCTCCGGCCGAACCCGGGTGCCGAGCCCCCACCGGAGACAGGACGGCAGGAAACGGAGGGCGAGAGAATGGCGATGGCAAGGAGACGGCCACGGCATCGGGCGGCCTCGTCAACGGTGCGGCGCTCGCGGCCACAGGTCTGGTGATAGGAGATGGTCAAATGGCACGCGCCGACGGGACCACGGCGAACGGACCGGCGGAGCGGGCACTGGCCGAGATCGCGATTCCTGACGCCGACGACGTGCGGGGGAATGTGACGCTGCCGGCGACGGTGGCGGCCGCGCCGGGCGCGGTGGTGAGGTGGACCTCGTCGAACCCGGACATCGTGTCCGACACGGCGGCCGGTGCGATCGCGGCGGGTGTGGTGAAGCGTCCGCCGGCCGGGGCCGGCCCGGCCGAGGTGACATTGACGGCGTGCGTCACCGTCGACGGCGCCGAGGCGTGCCGCGACTTCACCCTGACGGTGCGGCCCGCGGTGAAGCTCGCCCCGTTCTCGCGGTACGGCATGGTGAATTTCGCCAGGTCGAACAGCCAGGCGGGGCAGCAGATCTACATGGCCACGAGCGTCGGCAACGACCCGACCCGCTGGGTGGCCGCCAACGACGGGCAGATGGTCCTCCAGTCCACCAAGGGCATGCACGCCGTGCGCGACCCGTCCGTCGTCCGATCCCCGGAGGGAGACAGGTTCTACCTCGTAGCCACGGACCTGAACGTCGACGGCACGGCGTACGGGTGGAGGGGCTGGGACTGGGCGCAGAGCGACGCCAGCCGCTACATCGAGGTCTGGGAGTCCCATGACCTGCGCACCTGGTCGGAGCAGCGGCACGTCCGGGTGGCCCCGGACGAGGCGGGGATGGCGTTCGCCCCCGAGGCCATCTGGGACGAGGCGATCGGGGCCTATGTCGTCTACTGGACCTCGTCCATGTATCCACCCGGCACGTACTACACGCCCAACCGCGACGACCCGAACGGCCGATATCCGCTGACCAGGAACCAGATCCTCTACACCACGACGCGCGACTTCGTGACCTTCACACCGGCGGAGGTCATGAGCGGCAGGCCCGGCCATGGAACGCTCGACGCGGTCATCATCAAGGACGACGAGGACGGTTCCTACCACCGCTTCGTCTCCGACCGCATCTCCACCGGCGTCGGGGTGGCCAGGTATGTCCCCGGATGCCCCATCGACGACATCTACCAGGAACGCGCGACGTCCGTGCTGGCACCGCCCGAGGACTGGACGCTCGTCAAGGGCTGCATCACCCACGAGGCGATGAACACCACCTACGCCGAGGCGCCGATGGTGGTCAAGGCCAACCCCGGCGACGTACGCGGCAAGGGCTACTACCTGTGGGCGGACCAGAAGTGGGCCGGCGCTCCCGCGGGTGCCCATATGGAGGAGCAGCTCAGCCCCTACTGGAGTGCGGACCTCGCGTCGGGCCGGTGGACGCCCATCACCTGGCAGACGCCGGACTACCACCTCGCCAACGGGGTCATGCGCCACGGGCACGTCTTCGCGCTGACCCAGGCGGAGCACGCCGTCCTGCGCGGCGCCGACGTGCCGTCGGACTAGACGCCCCCGGCCACGACCGTTTACGCCGTCGGCGGCTCCCTCGACCTGACGGCCTCACCGTGACCGCCGACTACACGACAGCGTGAACGACGAGGTCATGGGCGTTCTCTTATCCTCACCGCCGTACGTCTACGATCGAACCCCATCAGAACATCGACTCGCCGAGGCCCTGCGGGCGACCCGACTCTTCATTCATGATTAACGGCGTCCGCGGAAGGTTCGACGTAGATCGTCGACCCATTCCTCGGGTATCTCCCAGGGGATGAAGTGTCCGCCGTGGTCGTGGGCGGTGATGTTGACATGGTTGTACCAGGCGGCGCGGTCGCTGTTGAGGAAGTGTTCCACGCGCTGCTCGTCGGTGGTGACGCCCGGCGGGTTTTCGAAGCCGACAAAAGTGACGCCGGTGGGTGCCTCGACGACCGGCCGGCGGTCGTGCGAAGGCTGCCAGGGGTAGCGGTTGTTGTTCGCGTAGGTGCGGATCGAGGTGGCGATCGTGTCTCCGGCCCAGTAGATGGTGGCGTGGGTGAGCAGGTCGTCCTTGGTGAAGACGTTCTCGATGTCGCCGTTGTTGTCGGACCAGGCGGCCCAGCGCTTCAGGATCCAGGCGAGCATGCCGACGGGTGAGTCGGTGAGGCCGTAGCCGAGCGTGGCGGGGTCGAGCACGTGCGCGGCGAGGTGGACGGCGAACCGTCTGTCCAGTGCCACGATCCGCTGGTGGACCTCGGGTGGGAGCCCGTCGGGGATGGGGTGGCCGCCGGAGAGGTCCCAGGCGCGGTCGCCGTTGAACATGGTGAGTTTCTGCGCGGAGCCGATGTGGATGGCGTGGAGCTCGTCGGCGTACTTGTGGCCGAGCTGTCCGGTGACGAGTGCGCCGACGTCGCATCCCGCCGCCGCGTACCTCTGGTGGCCGAGGACGCCGGTCATGAGCTCGTGCCAGATGTCGGCGATCTTCCAGAAGTTCATGTCGGGGTGGTCGGTCAGCGGGGTGGAGAATCCGAAGCCCGGCAGGGAGGGCACGATGACGTCGAACGCCTCGGCCGGGTCGGCGCCGAACGCGCCGGGGTCGGCCAGGGGGTCGATGACCTTGGACCAGTGCCAGAACGTCCACGGCCAGCCGTGGGACAGGATGAGGGGCGTCGGGTCGGGACCGACCCCGGGCTTGCGCATGAAGTGCACGGGCACGCCGCCGACGTCGACCCTGTAGTGCTCGTAAGCGTTGATCGCCGCTTCCGCCGCGCGCCAGTCGTATTCGTCGATCCAGTACTCCACGAGTTCCTGCAGGTAGGTGCGCCGCAGGCCGTAGTAGCCGTCCTCGTTGCCGGCGTCCGGCGGCCATCTGGTGGCCTTCAGCCGGGCGGTGAGATCCTCGAGCACATCGTCTGCAATGTGGATCGGAGCCGGCCGGAGGGGGAAGGACGCGTCTGCCATGAACTGGCTCCTAGATAGTTGGTCTGGCGGCGATGTGCTCGGCGAGCTCGACGAGCCGGTTGGAGAAGCCCCACTCGTTGTCGTACCAGGCCGGATGTCCCCGGGCTCGGACCGTACATCCGCTGCCCGGCACCGACTTCCCCTCAGTCGTCCGCGATGTTCGGCGTGCCCGTGCCGGCCAACTCGATGACACGGCGCAGCGCGGGAATGGAACGCGCGATCGCGTCACGCTGCTCGTCGTCCATATCCGCGACGAGCTGCCCGAGCCGAGCCACCCGGTTCGCATGGCGGGCCCGCACGACCTCCGCCCCAGCGGTTGTCAGGGCAACGAGGACGGCCCGGCCGTCACGGGGATCGGGGCGGCGCTCGACCAGGCCGTCACGCTCCAGGCGGCTCACGAGGCTGGTGAGCGCCGGCTGCGTGAGCTGCTCTGTCGCCGTCAAGGCGGTCAGCCGCGTAGGCCCCTGCCGAGACAGTGTGTGCAGTACCGACAACGAGCTGAAGCCGAACTGCTGCACTGTCGGAAGCCGGATGAACAGGGTGTTGAAGTCTTCGATCACCGTGGTCAGCTCATCGACATTCAGCCGCTGCTCGCCCGCTCCTGTCTCCACCCGCGAAACTGTATCCACGATTTATATAAAACGTCAATGTAAATGCGGGACGGCACCGCGGCCGGCAGCGACCGGGCCCTACCGGCGTCAGGCGAGGTCGGTTAGGCCGGGTCGGTCAGGTCGAGTGTGGCGAGTTCGCCGCGGGAGGCGACGCCGAGCTTGGGATACGCCTTGTAGAGGTGGTAGCCGACGGTGCGAGGGCTGAGGAACAGCTGAGCGGCGATGTCCTTGTTCGACAGGTCCTGGGCGGCCAGCCGGACGATCTGCAGCTCCTGCGGAGTGAGCTCGGCCAGGATCCCGCGGGCCGGGGTGCCCGGCGCCTTGGCGCCGGTCGCTTCCAGCTCACCTCGGGCACGGTCGGCCCAGGGTTTGGCGCCCAGTCGCTCAAAGGTCTCCAGCGCGAGCCGCAACTGCCCGGCGGCGGCGGCCCTGCGACGGGAGCGGCGCAGCCACTCGCCGTACAGGAGAGATGTGCGGGCGTGCTCGAAGGACGGCCCACCGGTTCTCAGCGCCGCCAGGTAGTGCTCCTCGGCCTCGGCGTCGGAGCCGAGCAGCGCCCGGCAGCGTTCCGCGAGGGCTCTGGCGAAGGGCTGCCGTGCCCACCGTTCGTACCGGGCGAAAGCGTGCCGGGCGCGGCCGGGTTCGCCGCAGCGTACGGCGGCTTCCACCAGGTCGGGCACGCAGCGCATCGCCGAGACGTGGTACCAGCCGGGCCCCTGGGTGAGAGCCTCAAGCCGGGTCAGCGCGGCGTCCACCCGGCCGGCTCCGAGGTCGAACACCCCATGGGCCCAGTCGACCCACAGGGCGCCCCGCATGGGCATCGTGCCCGACAGCGCGTCGGTGGTGAGCTGCCGGAAACGCTTCTCGTCGCCCTGGACGGCGGAAAGGTAGGCCAGGAAGCTCTTGAGGTGAATGACCCACTGGTGCTGGCCGGTGTCCTCGGCGATGCCCAGTCCCGTAACGGCGGTGGCCGTCGCGTCCTGGTGGCGCCCGTTGTGGAAGAGCTCGGCCTGCGCCAGGAAGAACAGCACCATCGGCAGGACGCCGATCCTTCCCTCGGCCCGGCACTCGGCGGCCAGGCGGGTGGCCGCCTCCAGGGTGTAGGCATCGGCGCCGACGAGGAGGGGGATGCCGCAGGCCAGAACGAGTTCGCGCCTCTGAGAGGCCAGGGCGACCTGGGCCCGCGCCACGGCCTCACCGAACGGCGGTAGATCCGCCGCATCCCTGCCGAAGAGCCTGGCGAACACGCTGAACTCCAGGCGGGCGAGCGCGCCAACCGGCACATCGAGGTCCACCGCGCTCAACCGGTCGGCCACTTCGTCGAGTTCGGGCTCGCCGACGTACCAGGCGGTCTGGAAGGCCTGCACCAGCATGCGTACCGCCTGTCCCAGAGCGACTTCACCGGCGAGATCGGCGGCCATGATGATCAGACGATGGGCCTCGCCGTACGCCCCCCGCCAGAAATGCGCCGTGGCCCGCACGTGAGCGAGCCTGGAACGCAGCAGCAGGTCGGTGACTTGACGGCCCGCGTCCTCGGCGAGAGTCCTGGCCCGATCGAGCTCTCCCGCCTCCATGGCGGCCTCGGCGGCCAGGGTGAGCCGCCTGCCTCGCGCGTCGCCGTCACCGGTGAGCTCGGCGGCTCGTTCGTAGGCGGTGGCCGCCGCCGCGTGACCGCGGCGATCGGCGGCGCGCACGGCCGTGCGTTCCAGTTCGGCGGCCACTCGTTCGTCGGGGCCGACGGTCGCGGCGGCGAGATGCCAGGCGCGACGGTCGGCGTTGTGGTCTCCGGTCAGCGCCTCGGCGAGCGCATCGTGGACGGCGAGGCGAAGGCTGAGCGGCGCACGCTGGTAGACCGCCTCCCGGATCAGCGGATGGCGGAAGGTCACGGCCCGCTCATTGATCGTCACCAGCCCCGTCTTCTCGGCGGGCAGGAGATCCGCCGCGCCCGCGTCGAATCGCACGCCGGCGGCCAGCACCTCATCGAGCCCTTCGCCCGCGGCGGCGACCAGCAGCAGTGTCTGGGTGGCGTCGGGCAGGTGGTCCACCTGATGGTGGAACGCGGTCTGCAGTCGGCTGCTCAGCGGAAGGGCGCCGGGCCGGTAGCCGTCGCCCCGCAGCATGGCGGGCAGTTCGATCAACGCGAGCGGGTTACCCTGCGCCTCGGCCAGGACACGGTACCGAAGCGCCGGCGCCAGCCGTACCGAGTCGAGCACGGCGACCGAGGCCGCGGTGCTCAGCCCTCGCAGCCTGAGCTCCGGCAACCCGGGCAGGTGGTCCTCGCGAGTGGCCATGATCAGCGCGATGCCCTCGGCGTCCAGCCGCCGGGCGGCGAAAACCAGCGCTTCGCGTGAGGAACGATCCAACCACTGCGCGTCATCGACCATGCACAGCACAGGCCCGTCCTCGGCGACCTCCGCCAGGAGCGAGAGCACCGCGAGTCCGACGAGCAGCCGGCCCGCCCCATCCGGGTGGGCCAGCCCGAACGCCCCCTCCAGCGCGCGCCGCTGCGGCTCGGGCAGCGCACCCATCCGGTCGAGCACCGGATGCAGAAGAAGATGCAGACCGGCGAACGCCAGATCGCTCTCGGACCGGATCGCGACCTTGCGGATGACCTGGATGCCCTCGGCGTTGTTCGCCGCGTAGTCCAAAAGCGCCGTCTTGCCGATGCCCGGCTCCCCGCTCACCACCAGGGCTCCGCTTCCCCCGGAGCCGACCCTGGCCAGGAGCTCGTCGATGACCGATGTCTCCGCATCCCGCCCGTACAACATGCGCGAAACAGTACTCGCCGGACTACCTATCCACATTCGATCATGGTCAGCCGAAATGCCTAAGCGTGACAGATTCCCCGCCCGGTGGATCTCCGTACGTTTGTGACCAGCAAGAACACAACACGAAGGAGCTCCGCATGCATCACGTCGACCAGCTCGTCGCCCGCTACATCGCCACCTGGAACGAAACCGACCCGGTCGCCCGCCGGGCGGCGATCAAGCAGATCTGGGCCGAGGACGGCGCCTACACCGACCCGATCGCGGTCGCCGAGGGCCTGGCGGCGATCGACGCCACGATCGCCGCCGTACAGGGCCAGTTCCCCGATTTCGTCTTCACTCTGGCCGGGCCGGTGGACGCCCATCACAACATCGCCCGCTTCACCTGGGAGCTGGGCCCGGCCGGCGGCGAGGGCCTCGTGGTCGGTTTCGACGTCGCAGTGCTCACCGAGGACGGCCGCATCAGTAAGGTGCACGGTTTCCTCGACAAGGTCCCCGCCCAGGTCTGACCGCCCTCGGGCTCAGTCTCTTGGTGGGCCTCTGCGCCGTCGTGGCCGCCATCGTCCAGATCCTCCCGAAACCCGTGACCGGCCGAGTCCGGCACCGGGCCGCCCCCGTCGGCCCGGTACCGGGCCAGGCGCAAGCGTGTCTCATATCTGGGATATTGTCTTAGATGTGAGAACAGCCGAGGGAGCACCGCCGATAGCGACGCGATCGATGCGGGCCGACCGGCAGACGGCCAGGGCCGTCACCTCACGCCTGGCCGGGCGCGCGGCAGGCCGGTTCGGCTCCCGCGTGCGTCGCGGTCGTCTCAGACCCATCGTCGAGCCGGCGCACGTTCGCACCGCTCCGGCCGCCCCTCCCCCGCGCAGAGAAGGAATTCCGTGACGCACACCATTACCCGCCTGTCCCCCGACGACTTCCACGACAGCGTGAAGAGCCTGGCCGACCTCCTCGTCGACGTCGTCGCGAACGGGACCTCCCTCGGCTTCCTCGCCCCCTTCGACCAGGAAGCGGCAGCGGCCTGGTGGCGCGGCCGGCAAGCTGCCGTGGCCGACGGCACCCTCACCGTCTGGGTCGCCCGCGGACCCGACGGCGTCACCGGCACCGTCAGCCTCGCGGTGGAACGCACGCCCAACGGCCGGCATCGCGCCGAAATCATCAAGCTCATGGTCCACCGCGAGGCCCGTGGCCGGGGACTGGCCCGCGCCCTTCTCACCACCGCCGAACAGGCCGCCGCGCAAGCCGGAGCCACCCTCCTGCTGCTGGACACCGTGACCGGCACCGCCGCGGACCACCTCTACCAGCGCGCCGGCTGGACGCGGTACGGCATCGTCCCGGGCTACGCGACCGACCCGAATGGCGTACTCGAAGACTGCAGCTTCTACTACAAACACCTCATCTGAGACACCACGATCGTGAAGCACAGCAAAGCAAGATCAGCGTCGGAGGGATCCGTACATGTATCTGCTCGAAGCAGCTCACGATCAGCGCCCCCCACCTGGTCTCCTCCAGATGGCCGCCCGTCCGCGGGCGGCCGCTCTCGTCCTCGCGCTCACCGCTGTCCGGGCGGTCAAAGGGGGCTTCCAACTCATCCGCGGCGGAGCGTCGCCTCCCGGCATGCGGGGACCCCTTCGTGGTCAGATGCCAAGGGCGTGTCCCGTTGTGACGTCGATGTGGTTCGGGATTTCCTCGTGCCGATCGCCGACGGTCAACGTCCCGGTCGGCTCGAACATGAGGATCGCGGCGCCCGACGGCGCGGACGGCTTGTGCTCGACGCCTCGCGCGATGGTGAAGACCGCTCCTTTGGGGAGCACGACCTCGCGCTCCCCGGTGGGCGCGGGCAGTGCGGCCGCGCTCGACCTCGGGCTGTACGTGGTCCGCCGCGATCACGGAGCGGAGATCGCCAATGCGGTGAGCCGGCGGCTGGTCTTCGCGGGGCACAGGGACGGCGGGCAGCGGCAGTTCGTGGAGCGGCCGGTGCCCGACCTGCCGGACGAATCCCTGGCACCTGTCCTGGCCTGGGCGCAGGAACAGCTGGACGTGCCGCTCACCGTTTCCGACCTGGCCGCCCGCGCGGCGGTCAGCCCCGCGACGCTGCATCGCCGCTTCCGGGCGCAACTGGGCACGACGCCGCTGGCCTGGCTCACCGGGGAACGGCTCGCCCTGGCCTGCCGTTTGATCGAGCGAGGTGAGTCCGGTCTGGACATCGTCGCGCGGCGCAGCGGGCTGGGCACCGCCGCCAATCTCCGTACGCTGATGCGGCGCGAGATCGGGCTCAGCCCGTCGGCGTATCGGGCCCGGTTCGGGTCGGACACGCGCGAAGAGCGGGGCTGAGCGGCGGGTCATGGAAGTCTCCTACCTGAAGGCCGCGGAACCGATCGAAGGGAGGCCGCTGACCGGTTCGGTCGGTCAGCGGCCTCGGGGTTGGTTGACGTTCTCAGCAGCCGCTGTAGGTCACGACGCCGAGATGAGCAGGTGGAGGGCGAGTGCGATGATCAGAGCGCTGGAGAAGACAGCGGTGATGAGCCGTCCGCGACCGCCGGTCAGAACCCGGCCGAGCAACGCTCCCCCGCCGGCGAGAAGCAGCTGCCAGCTGGCGGACGCCGCGAAGGCGGCGAGGACGAACACAGCCTGATCGAGGGGACTCGACGCCACTGTGCTCTGACCGGCGAGGACGAGTGCCGCGAAGTAGATCACGGTGATGGGGTTCATCATCGTGATCCCCAGTAACGCCAGGTAGGCCCGTGCGGGACCGAGAGGGGCTTCATCGGTCCGGGTCGCCAGGTGCTGCCCGCGATACCGGTTGATCGCCGTGACGCCACTGCGAACCGCCAGTGCGATGAGCACCAGGGCCGAGGCCCATCGCAGGGGAACCACGATCGGCTCGATGACGGGGGTGAGCGCGGAACCTCCGATTATGGCGATCAGGCCGTAGAGGCCGTCGGCGGTCGCGACCCCTAATGCCGCACAGGCGCCGATCTTCAAAGACGTCCGGGCGGTGAGGGCCACCAGGTATGTCGCGACCGCTCCGACCGGCATGGCGATGCCGTAGCCGGCGAGGAGTCCCGCGACCAGGGCGGCCATCAGAGGTGAGCGGGTATCGGCCCCCATGGACGGCACGGCTGCTGCTGGACCAGCGCAGAGAAGGAGGTGGTGGAGGTCAGCGGCCGCGAGAGAGTGATCTTGTTCATGCGTAGATGATGGAAGCAGGACCACCACCTTCGCAACTCATATTTGAGATAATCTCTCAAATATGGAAACAGCTGATCTTCAGAACCCAAGCCCGGACCAGCTGGAGGCCCGACTGGCGGATCGGCTCTCGCGGTTGCGGGTGGATCACGGCTGGTCGCTGGAGCAGCTGGCGGGCCGCACCGGCGTGAGCCGCTCGACGCTGTCGCGGCTGGAACGCAGGGAGATCAGCCCTACGGCGGCCCTGCTCAACAAGTTGTGCGCGGCGTATGGCCAGACGATGTCGCAACTGCTCGCCGAGGTGGAGTCGGCGCCACCGCAACTAGTCCGGGCCGACCGGCAGGCGGTGTGGCGCGATGAGAGCTTGGGCTTCGTCCGGCGGTCGGTGTCCCCGCCCCACCCGGGGCTGCGCGGCGAGCTCGTCGAGGGCCTTCTGCGTCCCGGCGCCGACATCTCCTACGACGAGCCGCCGGTGCCGGGTCTGGAGCAGCACATTTGGATCCTGGAAGGAGCCCTGCAGATCACCACCGGCGAGGTCGTCCACGAGGTGCGGGCAGGAGACTGCCTGCGGTTCCGGTTGTGGGGCCGGTCGCGGTTCCATTGCCCCGGCCCGGATCCGGCCCGGTACGCCCTGGTCATCGTCCTCCCGTAGGCCTCCTGCCGCACGTGACGAGCAGCCGCCTGACACACCGTTATCCGCCCGTTTTGCCCACCATCGTCCTACCAAATCGACGACAACAGCGCCAAGGATGCGACCGTGGGGATGGCCGATGGCGCGCCGTACAGACAAGGAAACCATGTGAACACCACCGCGCTCATCGTCGGCGACCTGCAGGCGGGCATCGTGGACAACTACCCCTTCGCCGCCGGCGTGCTTCCCGTCATGGAAAAGGTTCTCCCCGCGGCCAGAGCCTCCGGAATCCCGGTGATCTTCATACGTTTCGGGCTCCGGGCTTCGGCCCTTGATGTGGCAGCGGGAAACCAGTTGATCAGAGGTCTGCACGGGGTGGGGACGCTGTTTCACGAAGACTCCCCCGAGACGCTCGTCCACCCGCGCATCGAGCCGTTGCCGGGCGAGGCCGTCGTCCTCAAGCGCCGCGCCAGCGCGTTCGCGGCGACTGACCTCGATCGGCTCCTGCGCGCCCAGCGCATCGACTCGATCGTGCTGACCGGTGTCGCGACCGGGGCGATGGTCGCCGCCACGCTCTACGACGCCGCCGACCGCGACTACCACGTGACCGTGCTCAGCGACGCCTGCGCGGACGGGGAATCGGACGTGCACGACTTCCTGATCAACCGCGTCTTCCCGGCCAGGGGTGCTGACGTGCTCACGGGACACGAGTGGACCGCCCGCCTGTGACCAGCCGCCGGCATTGACGATCCGGGCCATGCCCACGACCCTGCCCGCCCGGGTGTCCCACTCCCGCCGCCGGTTCAGACTGCGTTGAGGATGGCGCGCAGAGCTGCGGCGTAAGCCCTGGGGTGGGTGGTATTGCCGTTGTGACCGCCGGGGAACCGGTGCGTGTCGGTGCCGAGCATGTCCGCCAGCGCGAAGGCGCACTTGTTGTCGAAGACGGTGCGCGGGGTGGTGCGGCCGGCGGCCGGCACGATGCGGGTCCGGGTGTCGGTGAGCGCGGCGACGTCGAGGGTGTCGCCGATGATCGCGGTGAAGTCGTGCTCGAGGAAGAAGCCGAAGTTGCGCACCCGCTGGGGGGTCATCGGCTGTGGGGTGAGGCCGGGTTCGGCGTCGGGGTTGGAGGGGTCGATGCCGAGCACCTCGGCGACCATCTTGATGGTCGCGGCCAGGCCGTCGCGGCGGTGGACCTGCTGGATGTGCTCGAGTTCCTTCTCGTGGTGGGCGCGCTGGTCGGCGGGCAGCAGTCGTGGGGTGACGGGCTCGTGGGCGATGAGCGTGCCGATCTGGCCAGGGTGGTCGATGGCCAGGTGGAAGCCGATGGAGGCGCCGAGACTGCAGCCGAGCATGAGCGCCGGCGTGTCGGTGAGGCCGGCCAGCAGCCGATGCACGTCGTCGGCGTGCTGTGCCATGGTCGCCCCGTGGGCGGGGTCGTCCAGGGTGCTGCGGGAGAGGCCGCGGCGGTCGTAGGTCACCACGGTGTAGTCGGTCACGAGGTGATCGACCAGGTCTGTGCTGCGCCCGGCGTCGCCTTCGCCGCTCTGGGAGATCAGCAGCATCGGGCCGGTGCCGCGGACCTCGTAGTAGAGCTTGGCGCCCGGCACTCGCAGCAGGCCCGTCGTCATGTCTGTCGTAGCAGTGGTGCTCATCAGCGATGTCCTTTTGGCGATGTGGCCGGTGTGGCTGGTCGCGATCGACGATAAAGCATCAGAACAGATACATCAAGACTGATACATCTAAAACGATGTACCTTGGCGGCATGAACGGAGTCGAGCTGTTCCTGTTGGGGCGAACCCTGATGAAGATCGGGGAGGAGGCGCTGCCCACCGAGGGCATCGGCCGGCACTCCACCAGCGTCCGGACCGTACTGATCGTGGTCGGCGACGTGCGCGCGCACCCCGGCAGCGCCGTCGGAGAGATCGCCACCAGGACCGGTCTGCCGCAGAGCGCGGTGTCGGCAGCGGTCGCCCGGCTCCGCGAAGTGGGCGCCGTCGTCACCGAATCCGACCCCCGCGACCGTCGCCGCCTTCTTATCCGGCCCGCACCCGAGACCTCTGACCGGGTGGAGCAGGTCAGGGCCGCCCCCATCGACACCACGCTGGCGGCCGCCCTGGGAACCGACGATCCACAACGGGTCGCCGAGATCGTCGCCCTCCTCGACGAACTCGCGCGGCACCTCACCCCGCAGGCACTCGCCCGCCTACGGGGCTAGATCTCACCTCCAGGTGGACCGTCTTCGATCTCCCCTCGTTCGCGGTAGAGCCCGACCAACTCGGCGGCCGGGTGCCTGTGGGATCGAGCTTTTCGGCATCCGGCTCTCCGTGGCCGACCCTGGTCACCGTGAGAAGACCCCGGCGCGCGCGGCCGCCAGCGCTCCGGCCGCGGCACGGTCCGCGGCGGCGTCGTTCAGGGGTTCTCCGGTATTGAGGAAGGCGTAGTACAGGGGCGCGGAGACGGCGGCGATCACCCGCCGCGGATCGGTGCCGGCAGGCAGCTCGCCTCGTTCGACGGCGTCGGTGATGCAGCCGGCCCATTCGTCGATCCGCACGGCGTAGAAGCGGTACAACGCCTGCGCGGCCTGTTCGTTGCAGAGCGAGGCGGCGATCAGCGCCTTGAACAGGCGTCCCTGACGTGGATCTGTGAGGGTCTTGACGACCAGGCGTGCGTTGTCTCGGAGATCCTGGTCGACGCTGCCGGTACGTGCGCGGGGCAGGGAGCTTTCGGCCATTTCGTCGAGAAGGTCGGCGGCGAGTGTGCCGGGTGTGCCCCAGCGGCGGTAGACGGTCGTCTTCCCGACCTCCGCGACGCGGGCGATCTCGGCGAGATCGAGGGCGTCGAAGCCCTTCTCTACCAGGGTGTCGCCGGCGGCTCGAAGGACGGCTTCGCGGACGCGCGCGGTGCGTCCGCCGGGGCGGACGGCTCCGGGCTGTGGTGCGGCCATGACGAACTCCTTCTTCTCCCGGGCAGCTCTTATCGGGACCCGGGTTCCCTTACGTTGGCAACGGGTGCTACCGTTCCATTATCTTAACGGAACCCAAGACCCGTTTGGCTGGAATGCCTCCTCCGTCTCGGCGCAGATGTGCCTCACGCCGGCATCCTCGAAAGGCCCCGTCATGTCCACCACAAAGCCCGCACCCATGGCCTCGGCCGCCGTTCATCCCGCGCCTCCGCGGCGACTGACCGGTCGCCTGAAGATCGTCCTCGCGGTGCTGCTGGTCGCCCAGTTCATGCTGGCCGTCGATTTCTCGATCCTGAACGTGGCACTGCCCGAGATCGGCGACGATCTCGGCTTCTCCCTGGCCAATCTGCAGTGGGTCGCCACCGCCTTCGCCCTGTCGGCAGCCGGCTTCACCCTCTTCTTCGGCCGCGTCGGCGATCTGATCGGCCACAAGCGCATCTTCCTCGGAAGCCTCACGCTCCTCGGCCTGGCCTCGCTCGCCGGTGGGCTCGCCCCGACCCCCGAGATCCTCCTCGTCGCCCGCGTCGCCCAGGGGCTCGCGACCGCCGCCGCCACTCCCGCAGGACTGGCCCTGCTCACCACGTCCTTCCCCGAAGGGCCCCTGCGTCAGAAGGCCCTCGGTCTCAACGGCGCCCTGATGTCGGCCGGGTTCACCACCGGCGCCGTCCTCGGCGGCACCCTCACCGACCTGCTCTCGTGGCGCTGGGCCTTCTTCATCAACGTCCCCGTCGCCCTCGCCGTGCTCCTCGTGGCCCCGACCGTCATCACCGAGTCCCGGCCCGCCCTACGCCCCAGGATCGACCTGCCCGGCGCGCTGGCCGTGACCCTCGGGCTGTTCAGCATCGTCTACGGACTGACCCAGGCCGGCGAGCACGGCTGGACCCACCCCGTCGCCCTGACGGCCCTGCTGGCCGGCGCGGTCCTGCTGGTCGTCTTCTACCTCGTCGAACGCAAGGCCGCCCAGCCCCTCGTTCCCCTGCACGTACTGAAGAAGCGCACCGTGGCCTGGGGAAACGTGCTCGGACTGCTCGCCTTCGTCACCGAGACCTCCCTGGTGTACCTACTCACCCTGTACATGCAGAAGACCCTCGGCTTCTCGGCCCTCACCGCCGGGCTGTCCTTCGGCGTCCTGGGGCTTGGGACCGTGGCCGGCGGCGTGATCGCCTCGAAGGTGATCGCCCGGACCTCCACCGTGGCCGTCCTGGTCGGAGGCGGGCTGCTGCAAGCGGTCTTCACCGCCGTCCTGCTCTTCCTGGGCGACACGCCGGCTTCGATGGGGCTGCTGCTACCCGCCACCTTCCTGGGCGGTGTGGGCAACATGCTCGTCATCGTCGGCTTCATGGTCACCGCCACCACCGGCCTCCCCGACCACGAGCAGGGCCTGGCCACCGGGCTGGCGTCGATGTCCCAGCAGGTCGGCATCGCCATGGGAACCCCCATCATGTCCGCGATCGTCACCGCCGCGACGGCGGGCGCCGTGTCCGCCGGGGCGATCCTGCACGGCGTCACC
This sequence comes from Microbispora bryophytorum, assembly GCF_043197435.1. NCBI lineage: Bacteria > Bacillati > Actinomycetota > Actinomycetes > Streptosporangiales > Streptosporangiaceae > Microbispora > Microbispora bryophytorum. The sequence continues at coordinate 15,209 of NZ_JBICTF010000013.1, forward strand.
GTCGCCGTCGCCGCGAATGCCGTCCTCGTCCTTGCCGGCGTCCTCATCGCCGCCGTCATCCTGCGCACACGGCGCGACCGTAGCGCGTGTGACCGGCCGTCGCCGTACCGCCGGCACACACCACCGGCGTAGCCGGGCGGGTTGACCCGGGGCCCCACCGGCCAGCCCGCCCAGCCTTCCCCATCTGTCTTTGAATCCGAGGAGCACACCATGGACCTTCAGCTCTCCGGCAAGGTGATTCTCGTGACCGGCGCGACCAGCGGCATCGGCCTGGCGACCGCCCACCTACTCGCGGCTGAGGGAGCCCGCGTCGTGGCACTCGCGCGCGGCGACTCCTCCACCCCCGCGCTGCCGCCGGGCACACAGTTCATTCGCGCCGACCTCACCGATCCGACCACTGCGGCCCAGGCCGTCGTGCAGATCATGGACCGCCACGGCAGGCTGGACGGGCTGGTCAACAACGCGGCCGCCCTGACCTCCCGTGACTCCTTCGCGGACATCGACGACGACCAGTGGCACGCCACCTTCGAGCTCAACCTGCACTCGGTCGTCCGGCTCACCCGGGCCGTACTGCCGATCCTGGAGAACAATCCCGAGGGAGGTGGCATCGTCCACGTCGCCAGCGAGGCGGCCCGCCTGCCCGACGCGTCCATCGCCGACTACGCCGCGTCCAAGGCGGCTCTGCTGTCGGTGTCGAAAGCCCTGGCCGTGGCTCTCGGCCCGGCCAGGGTACGCTCCAACGTCGTCTCCCCAGGTCCTACGCGCACCGCGCTCTTCGATGCCCCGGGCGGCTTCGCCGACCAGCTCGCCCAGCGCCTCGATCTGCCGCCCGCCGACGCCGTCGACCACTTCATCCGTGTCGAGCGGCGTCTGCCCACCGGACGCATCGGCACCCCGGAGGAGGTGGCCGGCGTCATCGCCTACCTTCTGTCACCCCTCGCCGCCCAGGTCACCGGTGCCGAGTGGGCCATCGACGGAGGAGCCCTGCGCCAGTTGTGAACCCGCCGCGCAGGCACATGCCGGGTCTCCGGCCCCTGCCAGCGCGGCGGTAGAGACCCCTGACGGAACCCTAGTTTCATTGAGAAGGAAGCAGCATGAACTCGCTTGCGACACAGACCGGCGCAGCACTGTCCGCTTTGGTGATCGCCTTCGGCGTGTCCACGGCCGGTGCCGTCCCCGCCCAGGCCGTCCCCGCCCCCGCTGATGTTGATCGGCAGGTGGGCTGGGGAGCGGCGTGGATGGCCGCGCCGCAGCGGGCCAGCGCCGGGTTCGAGCCGAACTGGTCCGAGGAGGGCTTCACCGGCCAGAGCGTGCGCCAGGTGGTCCGGCTCACCGCCGGCGGCTCGTCGCTGCGCATCCGGCTGTCGAACGACTACGGCCCGTCCGCCGTGCGCCTGACCGGCGCCACCGTGGCCTACCCTGATCACGGCGCCTCGCTGCAGCCGGCGTCCGTGCGGCACCTGACCTTCGGGCACGCCGGATCGGCCGACATCCCCGCCCACGGCACGCTGGTCAGCGACCCCGTACGGCTCCGCGTCCGCCCGCTCCAGCCGGTGGCCGTCACGCTGTACTTCGCCGGGACCACCGGGCCGGCGACGTTCCACTCGCAGGCGTACGCCAGCAGCTATCGGGCGCAGGGCGACCACCGCGCCGACACCGCCGCGAACGCCTTCACGCAGGCGACACACTCGTGGTACTACCTGTCCGGCGTCGACGTCTCAGGTGAGAAGAAGGTCTCAGGTGAGAAAAAGAGAGACGACGCCGTGGTGGCCTTCGGCGACTCCATCACCGACGGGTTCGGTTCGACCGGCGACGCCAACAACCGCTACCCCGATGAGCTGGCCGAGTACCTCGCCACCACGGGCCGGGCACGACCCGTGCTGAACGCCGGCATCGGCGGCAACCTGGTGCTCAACGACTCGGCCTGGTACGGCGACCACTCGGCGGCCCGCTTCCAGCGCGACGTGCTCGACCAGCCGGGTGTCGGCACGGTCGTCATGCTGGAGGGTGTCAACGACATCGGCTTCAGCGAGTCCGACACGCCGACGTACAAGCCCGCGCCCGTGGTCTCCGCCGACGAACTGATCGCCGGGTACCGCCGGCTCATCAAGCAGGCGCACGCCAAGGACGTCAAGGTGGTCGGGGCGACCCTGCTGCCGTTCAAGAACTCCGACCACTGGGGCGAGCACGCCGCCACCGTCAGCGACGCCGTCAACCAATGGATCCGCACCTCCGGTGAGTACGACGCCGTCGTCGACCTCGACCGGGGCCTGGCCGCCCCCGGCGACCCCGACACGCTCGACCCCGCCTTCGACAGCGGCGACCACCTGCACCCCAACGACGCCGGCTACGCCGCCATGGCCCGCCTCATCGCCGAGCGGCTCTGAACGATCACGGCATCCGCCCCTGCCCGGCGATCCCCTGAATTGGGCGGGTGATGGCCCATCCGCCCATGGGAGAACCAACCGGCTTGCGCACGCATTGCTTAACCACGCTATTTTTTGCTTATGCCAGCAAACTCTGCGGAGTCCGTGTCCCGAAGCTTCACTGAGCGCGCGCGTCGGACCCAGATAGTGACGGCCGCGATCGAGACGATCGCGGAGCTGGGGTATACGAAGGCTTCGTTCGCGAAGATCGCCGAACGTGCGGGCCTGTCGAGCACAGGGTTGATCTCCTACCATTTCGCGAGCCGGAGAGAGCTGATGGCCCAGATCGTCGAAGAGGTTTACGGCGAGATCCGCTCCTTCCTCAGCGAGCGGATGCGGGGGCAGGTGAGCGTGGCGGGCGCGCTTCGCGCGTACATCGAGGGCAACATCGAGTTCGCCTTCACGCACCGGACGCAGATGCAGGCGCTGCTCGGGATTCTCGTGAGCGGCGAGTTGGGCTGGGGCGAACAGGACGAGCGCGAGGTGACCTCGCCGATCGAGGAGCTGCTGCGGCAGGGGCAGGCGAGTGGGGAGTTCCGTGCGTTCGATCCGCGGATCATGGCCATGAGCATCCAGCGCTCGGTGGAGGGGCCGACGATGCTGCTCGCCGGTGACGTCGAGCTCGACATGGCGGCCTACGCGCACGAGCTCGTGACGCTGTACGACCTCGCGACCCGGGCCTGACGATGACCGTGACGCGCGATCGCGCACGTCCGCGCCTGGCGGCCTTCACCCCACTGCTGCTCGACGTCGTCGTGCCGGTGGCCGCCTACTACGCGCTGCGGCTGGCAGGCCTGAACGCGGTGCTCTCGCTGGTGTTCGCCGCCGTGCCGACCGCCGGTTTCCTTATGTACCAAGCGGTCCGCCGTCGGCGCCTTGACGCGCTCGGTGCGTTCGTACTCGCGCTACTCGCGGTCGGCGCCGCGACCTCGCTGCTCACTGGGAGCCCGGAGTTCCTGCTAGCGAAGTCCGGGTGGCTGACCGCCGCGATCGGGATCGGGTTCCTCGTCACGCTCGGCTTCGCCCAGCCTCTGGCATTCACGTTCGCCCGCTCGATGCTGCGCCGCAACCGGCTCGGCGCCTCGCTCAGGGTGGAGTCGTGGGACGTGTTGTGGCTGAGCGACGGACGGTTCCGTCGGATCTGGCGGCATGTGACCGTGCTGTGGGGTGCCGGACTGCTCGTGGACGCCGGTGTGCGGGTCGCGCTGGCCTACACGCTCCCGGTCGACCTGGTGCCCGGGCTCGGCGTGCTCGTGTGGGCGGTCACGTTCGCCGCCCTGCAACTGCTGCAATTCCACTACTTCACATCCGCGGGGCTCTGGTCCATCGTCCAGATAGGTGGAGACGTCCGTGAAGACCGGTAGCCGCAAGGCTGCGTTCACACTATTGATCCTCGCCCCGGTCATCGCGGAGTCCGCCTATAGCACCCCGATCATGTTCGCCTGGTTGGTGCTGCTGTGGCTCCCGGTCTACGGCGGCGGCGTCCTGCTGATCCGCGAACTGGTCGCCCGATCCGGGCGAGGCTGGCCGAGCATCGTGATCCTCGGCCTCGCCTACGAACTCGTCGAAGACGGCATCGGCCTGCAGGCGCTGTCCAGTCCGCACCTGTACCACGCGGCCGAATGGGGCGCCCGGGTGCTCGGAATCAACCTGCCCTACTGGGAGGTCAACGCGATCTACCATGTGACCTTCAGCGCCGCCGTCCCCATCGCACTGACGAACGTGCTCTTCCCCGCCCACCGGAACCGCCCCTACCTGAAGAGGACCGGCCTCGTGATCACGGCGGTCGTGGCGGTGCTCGGCGTCGGGATCCTGCGGGTCACCGTCCCGCCGAGCCAGGACCCCGGCTACACGGCGCCCCTCGCCGTCGTGATCGGCTGCCTGATCGTCGTCGCGGCGCTCGGCGTCGTCGCCTTGAAGCTCGTGCCGCGTCGCTCCGAGCGGCCGCGCATGTCGCTTCGCGTACCGGGACCGTGGGCACTCGCCGTACTTGCGTTCGCCGCCGTGGTGGTCGTGCTCGGGATGCTCTACCCGCTCTGGCAGTGGGGCGCGACCCAGCCGTCGTTCACCCGCGGTGCGTGGATCATCGTGCCGATGGCGCTCGCCGCCGCGCTCGCCGTCGGCACGTTCGCGCTGATCCGGCGTTGGTCCGCATCCGTCGCGTGGACCGACACGCACGTCGTCGGACTCGGGGGCGGAGCGATGGTCGCCCACAGCCTGATCGGCACCGTCGTGGCCGCGAGCACGACGCAGGACAGGACAGCCCTCGCGATCATCGCGCTCGTGACGGCAGCGCTGAGCGTCCTTCTGACGCGGCGGATATCACGCCGCTCGCCGGCGGCGGACACCACCGGGCACTTGGCGCCGACCGGCGCCGCGCGAACATGACCGGGAGGACCAATTCCAGGGCTGCCGTCCCCCGAGCTTTTCGATCTCGACGGGCTGCGCAGCGCCTACGACTACGTCCTGTCCCCGGCCAGGGGCCGGCGCACCCTGCAATACTCCTCGACGGAAGGAGATCCCGTCCTCCGGGAGGCACTGGCACGGCGCCTGAGCGACCGCGGCCTGGAGACCTCAGCCGACGACCTTTTGGTGACCACCGGCTCCCAGCAGGCCATTTCCCTGGTGGCCACGGCCCTGCTCGAACCAGGCGACATCGTCTTGGTCGAGGAGCCCACCTATCTGGCGGCGTTGCAGTGCTTCCGGCTGGCCGGCGCCAGAGTGATCCCGGTACGCAGCGACGAGGACGGTCTCGACCCGGCCGCCCTGCGGGAGATCGTCGAGCGGGAGCGGCCGACGATGCTCTACCTGGTCCCGACCTTCGCCAATCCGACCGGGCGGACCCTTACCGGGCCACGGCGGCGAGCAGTGGCCGAACTCGCCGCGGCCCAGGGTTTCTGGATCCTCGAGGACGACCCCTACGGCGAACTGCGCTACGACGGTGAACCTCTGCCACCGCTGAGCTCCTACCCGGGCGGCGAGGGCAACTCGATATACCTCGGCAGCTTCTCCAAGATCGGCGCCCCCGGTCTGCGCCTCGGCTGGCTGCGGGCTCCCAACGACCTCCGGCACAGCCTGACCGTCGCCAAGCAGGCGACCGATCTGCACACCTCCACGGTCGACCAGGCCGCGGCGGCCCGCTATCTGGCCGTGACGGACCTCGACGACCGAATCCGATCTCTCCGGGACGCCTACCGGCCCCGCCGCAACGCCATGATGGACGCGCTCGCCACGATCACCCCGCCCGGCACCACGTGGAGCACCCCTGACGGCGGCATGTGCGTCTGGGTCCGGCTGCCCGGCGAGATCGACACCGCCCAGCTGCTTCAGCGGGCGCTGCACCACCATGTGGCATTCGTGCCGGGAGCGCCGTTCTACTGCGGAGAACCGGACCGGGCGACGCTGCGCCTGTCCTTCAGCGCCTACACCCCGGAAAGGACCACCGAGGGAATGCACCGCCTCGGCGAAGCTCTGAACGACACGCTCACCATGCCCGGCGGGGCGGCCCGCCGGGCGACGGCCACCACGCCGTACAAGCACATCGACTCGCTGTTCGGCGATCATGTGATCGATCAGGGCCTCATCGAGAAGCACTGACCTGATCTGCCGCACGCGAAGGCGATATGGCACATGATGCCAGCGATCAGGACGAGGGTTCCCCCGCCTCGACATCTCCTGGCCGCGGACGCGATGAGTTTCGGCCCCACCGCCGGTATGTAGTGGCGAGTTCGCCGGAACACCCCAGGCGAACCGGTCACAAGGGAGAATCCGATGTCAGACAGTCGTGCGGAGGACGAGGCCGCGATCAAGGCCGTGCTGGTTGACTCCTACAAGGCGTGGGAAGCCGGCGACGCCGACGGCATGGTCGCCAACTACACCGTGGACGCGACCGCCATCATGACCGGCTCGCTCCGCGACAGCCGTGAAGTGATCCGCCAGAGCATGGCCTTGGGCTTCGAGGGGCCGCTCAAGGGCAGCTCGACTTACAACAAGCAGCTCAGCATCCGCTTCGTCGGCAGGGACGGCGCGATCGTCGTCAGCGAATCCGCCATTCTGTTCGCCGGCGAGACCGAGGTTCTGGACCAGCGTAAGGTGAACGCGACCTGGGTCCTCGAGAAGCGGGACGGTCGGTGGCTGATCGCCGCCTATCACAACAGCCCGGTGCTGGCACCTGGGCACTGAGCTGCGGATGCCCCTGCCGAGGCGGGTGAACGGCAACCCGCGTCGGGGCTGCCGCTCACCCGCCTGCACCACTTTGCCCAACCCCGCGTCAGCCCTTGACGAACTCGAGCAGATCGCCGTTGAACTCGTCGATGTGGGTGGCGAACAAGCCGTGTCCGGCTGTGGGGTACTCCTTGTAGACGCAGCCGGGGATCAGCTTGGCCGTACGCCGACCGGTCAGGTCGATGAGGGCCGACTGGTCTGCGGCACCGTGCACGACGAGCGCCGGCACGGTGATCCGGCGCAGCCCCTCGCGGTGATCGGTGCGGGCCGTCGCGCGCCACAACTCGATGCCTGCCATCGGCGCGGTCTCCAGACACCGGCGCACGCCCTGCTCCACCAGCGCGGGCGAGACGTCGTTGCCAAGGTGGGTGGCGTAGAAGCCCTGCGCCCGGTCGGCGAACCACTTGGGCCTGTCGATGCGGAACTGCTTGACGGCCGCCTCCGACAACTCGATCGGCAGGCCCTCCGGGTTGTCCTCGGTGCGCATGACGAACGGCAGCATCGCCGAGACGAAGGCGACCCTGGCGACCCGGTCCTCACCATGCCTGGCCAGGTAGCGAGCCACCTCGGCGCCGCCGGTCGAATGCCCGACGATGGTCACGTCACGCAGGTCGAGGTACTCGATCAGACGGGCGATGTCATCGGCGAGGGTGTCGAAGTCGTAGCCGGTACCGGGCCGATCGGAGCCACCGTGCCCGCGCCGGTCGAGCAGGACGCATCGGTAGCCCTCCTCCACGAAGAACGGCACCTGATACTCCCACATATCGGAGGCCAGCGACCAACTCGCCACGAACACGATGGGCTCGCCGGTTCCGTAGTCCTCGTAGGCCAGGCGGGTGCCGTCGGCAGCATCATAAAAGGGCATCGTCGCAACTCCTTGGTGGTGGAACGTGGCTTGGTACAAGTAACCGACGCACAGCCGCGTCGATGACGCATGGGGAACGCGCGGTCCTACCGCTTCCTGTTCACGCGCGGATCGCGCTGTGTGCCGGAGACGGCCGCGACGCACACGGCGGTACCCACACGCCGGTCCATCCGCAGATGAAGCGCCAGGATGAGGAGGAACGACGCCGTCGTCATGGAACAGAGCAGACCGATGGCCACCCCGGCGGGTCGGTTTCGTTCCAGGCGGCGACGTAGCGGGCGACGAGCCGGTCGACGTGATGCATGCGGAGCTCCTTCGTGTTGTGTTCTTGCTGGTCACAAACGTACGGAGATCCACAGAGCGGGGAATCTGTCACGCTTAGGCATTTCGGCTGATCATGATCGAAGGTGGATAGGTAGTCCGGCGGGAACAGGCTGCGAGGGCTGAGCACCGCGGCCTCGGTCGCCGTGCTCGATTCGGCACGGCCGGCGCCGGCGCTTCTCAGCGTGCGATGAGGGACGGGATTCGATGTGTCGAAGGTTCTGTCACCCTTGTGTGCGGAGGGCGCCGATCGGGTCACCAGATCCCGAGGTCGTGTGCGAGATCGTCTGCCTCGCGGGCCCATCGGGCGCAGAGTGAAAGCCCGGCGGCTCGGGCGGCGTAACGGGCGTCAGGGTCCACGGTGGTGTCGCCGCCGTAGTCGGTGTGCTGGTCCGCTGAAGCCGTTTCGAGGCTTCTGGCGGTGAGCCAGTCATATTTCACCGCGGAGGCGCAGATCCCGAGCCGCACCAGGCGTTCGTCGCCGGTCCAGCCGGCTTCGTTCAGGCCTTCGAGGTAGGCCCGGGTGGCCTGGCGATCGAGGTCGCCGAGCAGTTGGTGGGGAACGAGCAGGTCGAAGACGGAGTCGGGGATGAGGTTGCCGATGTCTTCGCCCAGGGCGCCGTCACCGACGAAGGCCCAGTCGAGCAACACCACTTCGCCGGACGGGCGTCGGATGATGTTGTTGGGCCAGACGTCCAGGTGGCAGATGGTGCGAGGCACGGTCTGCATGAGCGACAACAGGCGTTCCCGGTTGAGGTGAAGGCGGTGAAGCCCCTCGCGGAGCTCCGGCGGGAAGTGGTCTTTGATCAGTTGCTGGGACCACGCTCGGTCCTCCTCGAGGAGACGCCAGTCCGCAGGCCGGGAAGTGCTGTAGTCCCGGAGGAAACCTCGGCTGAGCCATGGATGTTCAGGAAGGTCTTTGCGTCCCTGGCTGCGACCGAGCGCCCGGGCGGTCTCAACGAGATCCTGGACGGACAACTGTGACGAGTGGTGGCCTTGCACGTCCTCCAGCAGCAGTTCGATCTCCTCGTCGCCGACTTCCCGAATGTCGAGGACCGTCGGTGCGCCGAGGCCAAGCTGTCGGGGGAGGCCGGTTTCGTAGGCGAGTGCCTCTCGACGCCAGTAGTTCCAGTGTGCCGGGTCGGCTGAGGAGGCCCAGTGGCCAGGGGCGTCGTCACGGCGATGGGTGAGGACCTTATGGACGACGTTGCCGTCCCGCCAGATCCCGCCGGTCACTCCGTTGAGCCGGTTGTGGGTCAGATGCTGAAGAGACATTCGGCAACTCTAAAGGTCCCATGGTTCCTGTCTGCTGGACGATCACGAGCCGCTCGATCGGCCGGTCGAGGTGCGGACATCGGGCTGCCAAGGTGGACGGTGGCGCTGCGGACGCGAGCTCGCGCATGGCCTCCAGCTTCTGCGCGGCAGCGGCCGGCGTGGTCTCGATCGCGGCGACCTCACCGAGCCGGTCTGCGTCCCCGGCCAGGCCGGGGACGCAGACCGTGATCGTGACGTCGAGCTGACCGGCCACGAGGCGGTCCATGTGAAGGCGTCGCCGCGATCGGCGTACGGCGATTTCGGATCAGCGGTAGCCGGCGGAGGTGATGTCGGCCTGCACCGCGTTCTCGGTCGCGTCGGACGGGTAACCCGAGACGATGGCTCCCTCGTAGAAGGTGCCCTGGCTCTGGTTGGTGTTGGTGGCGCAGCAGTCGCCGCCGCTGCCCAGGATGATCGCGCCCTGCTTCCTCATCGGGCTGTAGCCCCGGGGAAGCGCGCCGTCGTAGAGGGTGTACAGGCTGCCGGACTGCGCGTTGCTGCCCTTGATCGCGAAGCGTGAGGTGCCGTTGTTCTTCAGCGTCGCGGTGACGAACTTGCTGGTGAACGCCCTCTGGTTGTAGTTCCACGACTGGCTGCCACCGGGGTAGAGGCCGTATTCGAGGTCGGCCTGGACCCACGGGCCGGAGCCGGAGCAGCCGCCGAACCAGCAGCTCGTGCCGAAGTAGATGGCGTCCATCGCGCCGGCCCCGTCGGCCTTCCTGGTGGTCTCACTGTTGCCGTAGTCGAAGCAGCAACCGCCGTTGACGTGGGTGCCACTGGTCACCATGTACATGCCCTCGGGCGCGCTGCCCGTCGGCACGCCGGTCAGGTGACCGTCCCGCCAGTAGCTGTTGCCGGGCTTGATGTACAGCGAGTACGCCTTGCTGCCGCCGACCGTCAGAGACTCGGATGTCGCGCTCGCGGCGGTGTCCCTGCCACCGGCCCCGCCAGGCCCCTGGTAGGCGACGTCGTTGCCGTGCCCGGACTGGTCGTACACGACGGTGATCACGCAGGAGGTGCCGGAGCAGAAGGAGTCCTGCGCCCCGGCGTTGGCGACACCGCCCTGAGCCAGGACGCCGATGTTCCTGGTCGCGTTGTCGGAGGAGCGCCGCACCTGGTAAAGGCTGCCGTTGTAGGAGCTGTAGAGCGCGCGCGTGGTGCTGTGCGCGGCCACACACGGCGTGCCACCGGCGGCATAGATGTCGCACGGCTTGCTCGACACCGGTGTGGACGACGGGCTGGCCGAAGGACTCGGAGAAGGGCTCGGGGACGGGTTCGCGGACGGGCTGACGCGGGGGCTGGGACTGGGGCTGGGCGAACTAGTGACGCCACCGGTGCAGGCCGTGCCGTTGAGCGTGAAGCTCGCCGGCACCGGGTTGGTGCCGTTCCAGGAGGCGTTGAAGCCGAAGGACGTGCTCGCGCCGGTGGCCAGCGTCGCATTGTAGCCCGCGTCGGCGACCGTCACCTGGGCGCCCGACTGCGTCACCGAGCCGCTCCACAGCTGCGTGATCGTCTGCCCCGCGGCGAACGACCAGCTCAACCGCCACCCGTTGATCGCGTCACCGAGGTTGGTGATGCTCACGTTCGTGCCGAAGCCGCCCGGCCACTGGTTCGTGACCGAGTAGTCCACGCGGCAGCCCGTGGCCGCATGCGCGGCGGGCGCGGTCAGCGCACCGGCCGCGCCGGCCACGGCGACGAGCCCGGTGGCAATCCACAGCCGCAGGCGAGGGATCTTCATCCGTACTCCCGGTGGTTCGTTTCCCGTCTTCACAGCGGTCGGTAGCGGTCCGGCGGCGGTCGGCGACAGCACAGGCGGCTCGGCGTTCTCGCGAGCCGGCAGAGAGGGCAGATCCCACTGTTAGCGTTAACAATCCATCTGCGGGACCTGTCCTTCTCTGCCGGAACATGTGCTGGTGGTGGTGCGGCGGAGCAAATACGACGCGAGGGAGCCTCGTCAAGGTCCCGGTCTTCTCCGCGCCGGCCCTCGGTCCGCCGCGGGCCCGCCTCACCTGCTCCCATCAGGGCGAGGTCCGGTCGCTCGCGAGGTATGGGAGGTGAAAGTTTCAGGCTGAAGAAGTCATAACATTCCGGGCTCTGACCGCCCCGTTATCGACCGATGAGGCGTTTCCGCAGGGGGCCGGAGAAACTTTCACCGATCATGCCCCTCACCAGCGCAGGCCAGCGGCGATAAGCTCCCCGCGCCGCCACGAAACAATTCGAGATTCTCTTGACAGTTTTCGTCGCGGTTTCCACACTGAGTCCCGAAGCGGCCTCCTGCCGGGGTCGGTGGTGACGGCAGGAGTTCCGGTCGCGGCGCCGCGAGTGTCGCATCGGCAGCGGTGGCGACGCGTCGTCCGCTTCACCTGCCCGTAGACCCGGTGCCGGGCGCTCACCCCACGAGGGCCCTCCGGCAGGACAAGGCTCTGCGACTGATTCCCGTCGGCGTACTCGACCGGTTCACCAGGAACAACGGCCGCACCGCCCAGAACGCGCCCGAGCCGGCGCAGGGCGGGAGCGCGGCCACGCCCCGCCGCCACCTGCGCGAGCCCTTGGTCCTCGGTATTCGCCACACATCCGTAGCTCACTCATGGAGGATCCGTGCGGAACGTGAAAGTCCTACTCGCCGCGGGCGTACTCGCAGGCGCCTCGATCGCCCTGCAGGACCCGGCCGGCGCTCTGGAGAACGGCGTGGCCCGCACGCCGCCCATGGGCTGGAACAGCTGGAACACGTTCGGCTGCAACATCAACGAGACGTTGATCAAACAGATGGCCGACACGATCGTCAGCTCCGGGCTGCGCGACCTGGGCTACAAGTACGTCGTGGTCGACGACTGCTGGTTCAACCCCAACCGCGACTCGTCGGGGAACCTGCAGGGCAACCCGTCGCGGTTCCCGAGCGGGATGAAGGCGCTCGGCGACTACCTGCACGCCAAGGGGCTGAAGTTCGGCATCTACCAGGTGCCGGTGGACAAGACCTGCGCGCAGTACTTTGGCGGCTATCCGGGCGCGACCGGCAGCCAGGGACACGAGGCCCAGGACGCCCGGCAGTTCGCCGCCTGGGGCGTGGACTACCTGAAGTACGACTGGTGCTCGCCCAACGGCTCCATCGACGACCAGGTCCGCACGTTCGCGAAGATGCGTGACGCGCTGGCGGCGACCGGACGGCCGATCGTCTACAGCATCAACTCCAACAGCATCCACGCCAAGACGGGGCCGCAGCGCGACTGGGGCGACGTGGCCAACATCTGGCGGACGACCGAGGACATCACCAACAAGTGGGACACCGGTCAGACCAACGGATACCCGATGGGCATCCAGAACATCGTCAACGTCACCGTCCCGCTGGCGTCGTACGCGAGACCTGGGGCGTTCAACGACCCGGACATGATGGAGGTCGGCCGCGGCGGCATGACCGACACCGAGATGCGCAGCCACTTCGCCCTCTGGGCGATGATGGCCTCACCTCTGATCGCCGGAAACGACCTGCGCAGCATGGACTCGGCGACGCAGACCATCCTGAAGAACCAGAACCTCATCGCGATCAACCAGGATTCGCTCGGCCTGCAGGCCCGCCAGATCAGCAACGACGGAACCCGCCGCGTGCTGGCCAAGAAGCTGAGCAACGGCGACGTCGCGGTCGCCCTGTTCAACCAGGGCGGCAGCACGACCACGATCAGCACCACCGCGTCCGCGATCGGGCTGTCCGGCGGCTCGTTCACCTTGCGCGACGCGTGGACGAACGCCGTCAGCGCCAGCACCGGCGCCATCTCGGCAAGCGTGCCGTCACACGGCACCGTCGTCTACCGGGTCAGCGGCGGCGCGACCTCGTCGCCCAGCCCCACGCCGTCACCCACTCCGTCACCCACGCCGTCGCCGTCCCTTACACCGTCCCCCTCCCCCAGCCCGTCGCCGACGCCGGGCGGGCAGCCGGGCGCCTGCACGGCGACCTACAAGCAGATCAACGACTGGGGCAGCGGCTTCCAGGGTGAGGTCACCGTCAGCAACAACGGGTCGACCTCGCTGAACGGCTGGACCGTGACGATGACCCTGGCCGGCGGGCAGAGCATCACGAGCCTGTGGAACGGCGTGAACACCGGCACCAGCGGCGCCGTCACCGTCAAGAACGCCCCCTACAACGGCACCGTCGCCGGTGCCGGCTCGACGGCCTTCGGATTCACCGCGAACGGCAGCGGCTCGGCCCCCACCGGCGTCACCTGCACGAGCCCGTGATCTTTGTCAGGGGCCGAGTGCGTCCGGCCGGTCGATCACGGCCCCTGACACCGATCCTCGTTCACGACGTCGTCACGGGCAGGAGGAGCTGCGGTGGCCGGTCGCCGTGCTTGATCGCCTGCGCCAGGCCGGCGACGTCGACGACATCTCCGTCCGGCCCATAGCGGAACGGTGCGGCGGCGAAACTCGATGGCCGGGACGAGCCGGTCTGTGGCACGGTGTGGGCGTGTCCGAGCAGATCGTGTTACCGCGCAGTGTGGACGAGGCGGTCGCCGCGGAGCGGGACGGCCGCGCCCTCCGCTACCTGTACTTCTGGGGCCACCGGCCGGCCCGCGACGGCGGGGTCGGCCCCGGCTGCCTGTCGCAGTGGTGGCCGGCCGCCTTCACGGAGGACGGCCACACCTTCGCCTCGGCGGAGCATTACATGATGGCGCACAAGGCCTGGCTGTTCGGCGACGCGCCAACCGCCGAACGCGTCCTCACAGCCGGTCACCCGAACGAGGCCAAGAAGCTCGGCCGGGCGGTACGCGACTTCGACGAGCAGGTCTGGGCCGCGCATCGGTTCGGCGTCGTGGTCCGCGGCAGCATCGCCAAGTTCGGCCAGAACCCCGAGCTGTCGCGCTTCCTGCTCGCGACCGCCGGCCGGGTGCTGGTCGAGGCCAGCCCACTCGACCGGGTCTGGGGCATCGGCCTGACCGCCGACGACGAACGCGCCGCCTCCCCCTCGTCCTGGCAGGGCCTCAACCTGCTCGGCTTCGCCCTGATGGCGGCCCGCGACGCCCTGGAGACCGGCTCGTGAGCGCCGGCGCCCACGCTGCCCGGCCCAGCCGCGGGGGACGGTCCGCCCCCGGCACGCCGCCCCTGATCCGCCGCGCCGGGATCGGTGACGCCGAAGGCGTCGCCGAGGTGTTCCTCGCCGCCCGGGCCGGGATGACGTACCTGCCCCGGCTGCACGGCGACGAGGAGACCCGGGCGTGGATCGCCGGCGTCGTGCTCCCCTCGTCGCAGGTGTGGGTCGCCGAGCTTCGGGGCCGGATCGTGGGATTCGCCGCCCTGCGCGGACAGTGGCTGGACCACCTCTACCTCGCGCCCGCCGCGCAGAACGGCGGCGTCGGGAGCGCGCTGCTCGACCACGTCAAGAAGGCGCGCCCCCGCGGGCTCGACCTGCGTGTGTTCCAGCGGAACACCGGCGCCCGGCGTTTCTACGAGCGGCACGGCTTCACCCTCGTCGCCGAGGACGACGGCAGCGGCAACGAGGAGAACCTGCCCGACGCCCACTACCGCCTGCGGCCCTGACCGCCCGCTCACCTCCGGACTAGACGAACCGCCACAGGTGGTCGTTCGCTCCGTTGTCGTCGGCGAGCACGATCTGGGCGCCCTGGGCGGTGGAGCCGCCGCTGACGCCGAGGACCCGGCCGCCGTTGGCGCACTGGATGCGGAAGTATCCGTTGGATCCGTACCGCAGCCGCCACCGGTGGTCGCTCGTGCCGTTGTCGGCCCACTGAAGCACCCGGGCGCCGGCGGCCGTGCTCGCGTTCTCCACGCCGAGCACCTTTCCGCTGTTGGAGTTGCGCAGGCGCAGGTAGCCGCCGGAGTCCACGACGGCGGTCCACAGGTGGTCGGCCGTGCCGCTGTCGCCCCACTGGATCACCAGGCCGCCGTCGGCCGTGGACATGTTCTGCACGCCCAGCACCATCCCGCTGGCCAGGTTCTGGATGCGCCGGGCCCCGTTGGGCACGAACCGCCACTGGTTGTCCGCGCCGCCGTTGTCGGAGTCCTGCACGGCCTGGGTTCCGTTGGCGGTCGAGCCGCCCTGGATGGCGAGCAGCTTGCCGCTGTTGACGTTGCGGATCTTGTGGGAGCCGTCGCCGGCGTCGATGACGGTCCAGCGGTGGTCGGCGGTGCCGTTGTCGGTCCACTGCAGCACGCGGGCGTTGTCGGTGGCCGACATGTTCTCCACCCCGAGAACCTTGCCGCTGTTGACGTTGCGCAGCCGTACGGCGGTGCCGTCGACGACCATTTCCCAGTCGTGGTCGGCGGTGCCGCTGTCGGTCCACTGCAGCGCGAGACCGCCGTCGGCGGTGGACATGTTCTGGATGCCCAGGACGAGGCCGCTGGCCGCGTTGACCAGCCGGTAGCTCGCGTTCCCGCCGCCTCCTCCCCCGCCACTGGTGTTCCAGTAGACGGTGTAGTTGTGCCCGTGCGCGTCGTAGAACGGGATCAGGTTGACCGCGGAGCCGCCCGCGCTCGCGGTGAAGGTGAGCGCCGTGGTGCCGGTCCGGGTGATCGAGGAGGTGTTCAGGGCGGGCAGCGCCGACAGCGCGGTGTTGCCGTAGTTTCCGGACAGGACGACCGGACCGTACGTGATCGCGGCGACGTTGGGGTTGTCGTTGGCGGCCTTCATGACCACCCGCATCGGCAGGCTGACGGTGACGGTGTCGCCGGAGGTCCAGGTGCGGGTGAGGGTCGCGTACGTGCCGGGGGTGGTGTCCACGTTCTGCTGCTGGCCGTTGACGCTGATCGTCGCCCCGGTGGCCCAGCCGGGGATGCGGACGCGCATCGACCACGACCCGCCGGTGCCGCCGGTGACCTGCAGGGTGACGGTGTCGCTCGCGGGATAGGACGTCGTCTGGGTGACCGTGATCCCCCGCTGGGTCCAGTTCAGGACCGACGGCGTGAACAGGTTCACGATCAGTGTGGTGCCGTTGTAGAAGTAGACGGAGTCCATCAGCGCCGTGTTGACCTCCACACCCGTGCCCTGGCAGCACCAGAAGGAGTTGTAGTCGGTGCTGTAGGTGCCACCGCCCCACGCCGGGCCCACGCCACGGCGGCCTCCCGGCTTGAGCGGGGTGAAGTAGGTGACGTGCCCGTGGCCGTCGGCGGGGTTCTGCGCGCCGATGACGTGGTTGAACAGCGCCTGCTCGTAGAAGTCGAAGTACGCCGCCCGGTTCGGGTCGAGCAGCCACAGCTCGCGCGTCAGCTTGAGCATGTTGTAACTGTTGCAGTGCTCGCAGGTGTCGTTGGTGAGGTAGCCGGCGATGGCGTTGGGGGCCCGGAAGTGCTCGGCCTGGCTGTTGCCGCCGATCGCGTAGGTGTGCGCGCCGACGGTGATGTTCCAGGCGTTGGCGGCGATGTCCCGATAACGGGTGGTGCCGGTCGCCTTGTACTCGCGGGCGGCGCCGATCCACTTGGGCACCTGGGTGTTGGCGTGCAGACCGTTGAGCTGGTCCTGGCCGGACGCGAGGGGGTTGAACACGGCCGCGTGGTCGAACCGCTGAGCCGCGGTCAGCCAGCGGGAGTCGCCGGTCTGCTGGTAGAGGTCGGTCAGCACCGCGTTCATGCCGCCGAACTCGGTGCCCAGCATGTTCTGCATCTGGCTGCCGCTCAGCCTGGCGGTCCGCCAGTCCACCCAGCCGGCCAGCGCCAGCAGCACGTCACGCGCCTGCGTGCTGCCGATGTACCGCCACACGTCGAGCAGCCCGGCCATCGTCTTGTGCACGCAGTAGTACGGCACGTTGCCGTTGCTCAGTGTGCGTGCTTCGAGGGCGGTGAAGTCGGACTCGGGGAAGCCGGACAGATATCCGGTGTTGAACCCGGCGGCGCCGTTGTTGGCCTGGCACTTGGCCAGCTCGGCCACCATGTGGTTCGCCTTGTCCCGGCATGTCGTGTCACCGAGCACGGCGTAGGCCTGGGCCCACGCGGTCAGGAAGTGCCCCTGCACATGGGTGCGGAACGGGAACGTCGGGGCGTCCCACCCTCCGTTCGTGGCGGCGCCGTTGGTGGACAGCCGGTGGTTGGCCCGGAAGTTGTACAGCAACCGGTCGGCGTCGACGAACCGCAGATACGACAGTGTCCGGTTCTGGTTGTCCAGCCAGCGGCCCCCCGTCAGCCGCACCTGCCCGAGCTCGAAGGCGTACGCCGACACGCCGATGTCGGCCCGGGCCGGCGCGACCGCGGCTCCGGCCGCTCCGGCGCCGGCGATCTCCCCGACGGCGGAGGCCACAACGGCGGCCCCGGCGGTCTGAAGCAGCCGGCGGCGGCTGAGGGACGAGGGCGACACGTGGCCTCCTGAACTTCTCCGTCTTGTTAGCGTTAACAGATTCAGGCACTCGCCATTCGGCGTGAATGACGTCGAACGAGGCGCGGAACACCCGCAGAACCGACGGCGGTCACCCGTCGCAGGAGCTGCGGTGGGCGGCGAGAACCGCCGCCCACCACCGCTCCGACAGGAGACCACCCGGGCTCAGTTTGGAAACCGTCCCCGAAATCTGTCAAGACTGAGTCGGAAAGTTTCGCGTGATCATCTACGGAGGAGGCTCTCCTGCCTGCGGCGATGGAAAATCCCGCCGCCGCAACGTTCCGGAAATGCCCGGCAGCGGCGCTCTCGGCTGAAACTTTCAACCGAGCGCGTGTCCCGGATCGACGACCGCGCCCGGTGAGGGCAGGCGGCACGGCATTCGGCCACGCATCCGCGCCGCAGCCCACTTGACGGGATCGGCGGGGTCGTATTTGCTCCGCCGCACACCACAATGCACCCGGCAGGAGAGCCGACGGCGAGCGATGTTATCGATAACAGGCCCCGGCCGGCTCCGAGGGCGACGGGCCGGGCCACGGCTAAGGAGTCAGATGCACAGGATTGTTCGATGGATGCTGGCGGCAGTGCTGGCCGCCGGGTCCCTGGTAGCCGTCGGCGGCATGACGTCGCCGGCCGCCGCGCTGGACAACGGGCTCGCCCGTACGCCCCAGATGGGGTGGAACGACTGGAACAGCTTCTTCTGCAACGTCAATGAGAATCTCATCAAGCAGACCGCCGATGTGATGGTCTCCAGCGGCATGGCTGCGGCGGGCTACAAGTACGTCAACATCGACGACTGCTGGTCGACCAAGAGCCGCAACTCCAGCGGGGACCTGGTGGCGGACCCGCAGAAGTTCCCGAGCGGCATGAAGGCGCTCGCCGACTACGTCCACGCCAAGGGACTGAAGCTCGGCATCTACTCCTCGGCGGGCACCACGACCTGCGCGGGCTATCCGGCCAGCCTGGGCTACGAGCGGCGCGACGCCGCCCTGTGGGCCTCCTGGGGCATCGACTACCTGAAGTACGACAACTGCGGCGACCACCAGGGCAAGAACGGGCAGCAGCGCTACACGGCGATGCGTGACGCGCTCGCCGCCACCGGACGTCCGATTCTGTTCAGCCTGTGCAACTGGGGCCAGGAGAGCGTCTGGACCTGGGGCATGCAGACCGGCAACTCCTGGCGCACCACGGGCGACATCCAGGGGAACTGGAACTCGGTCATGGGCATCCTGGACCAGCAGGTCGGGCTGGAGGCGTACTCGGGACCGGGCGGCTGGAACGACCCCGACATGCTGGAGGTCGGCAACGGCTCGCTGACCGGAACCGAGGGCAGGGCGCACTTCAGCCTCTGGGCGCTGCTGAACGCGCCTCTCATCGCGGGCAACGACATCCGCTCGATGAGCGCCGACACCCGTACGATCCTGACCAACACCGAGGTCATCGCGGTCAACCAGGACTGGGGCGGCCGGCAGGGCTCCAAGATCAGCGACAACGGCAACCTCGAAGTCTGGCGCAAGCCGATGTCGAACGGCTCGGTCGCGGTCGTGCTGCTCAACCGGGGCAGCGGCACGGCGACCGTGTCCACCACCGCCTCCGCCCTCGGCCTGGGCGCGGCGGCCTCCTACTCCGTGCGCGACCTGTGGGCGCACACGACCGGCTCCTCCTCCGGGTCGATCAGCGCGTCGGTGCCCGCGCACGGCGCCGCGATGTACGTCGTGAGCGGAGGGGGCCTGGTCACGCCGTCCCCCACGCCCACCCCCACCGGAACGAACGCGATCAAGGGAGTGCAGTCGGGCCGGTGCCTGGACGTCACCGGCGTCTCCCAGGCCAACGGCGCCCTGGCGCAGATCTGGGACTGCAACGGCCAGTCCAACCAGCAGTGGACCCCGACCTCCTCGGGTGAGCTGCGGGTCTACGGCAACAAGTGCCTCGACGTCAACGGCGCCGGCACCGCCGACGGCACCAGCGTGCTCATCTGGGACTGCAACGGGCAGAACAACCAGAAGTGGCGGTTCAACTCCGACGGCAGCATCACCGCCGTGGGCGCGAACAAGTGCCTGGACGCCTACAACAACGGCACCGCCAACGGCACCAAGGTCATCATCTGGACCTGCAACGGCCAGTCCAACCAGCGCTGGACCCGCGCCTGACCGACCGGCACCGGTGCCGGAGGCGGCCACCGCCGCCCCCGGCACCGGGCACCCGGCGATAACCCGACGGCTCTTCGAGAACCCGGCGCCTCTTCGCACGCGTCCGTCTGTCCGTCGCGATCCGCGTACGGCGGGGAGGAGGAGATCGGAGGAACCCGTGACACCGTTCCTCCCCCCGATGCCGACAAATGGCGGCGCCTCGGCAGAGGCACGTCCGATGCGCACACGATCCCACTCCTTTACACTGCTAGAGATCCGATGTATGCGGCCTCGTTCGCGAGGAGACAGTGGAGGAGGCTCCGTGGCGGTCACGGACGCGGCGATCGACAGGATCAAGCAGATGATCACGTCGGGCGAGCTCGCTCCGGGTGACCGGCTGCCGAAGGAGGCCGATCTGGCCGAACGGCTCGGTCTGTCCCGCAACTCCCTGCGGGAGGCCGTCCGCGCCCTCGCTCTGATCAACGTGCTCGACGTGCGGCAGGGCGACGGCACCTACGTCACCAGCCTGCAGCCCCACCTGCTTCTGGAGGCGATGTCGTTCGTCGTGGACTTCCACCGCGACGACACCGTGCTGCAGTTTCTGGAGGTGCGGCGGGTCCTGGAGCCCGCCGCCACCGCGATGGCGGCGATGAACATGTCCGACGAGGACGTCAAGGAGCTCCGCGCGATCCTCGACGCACTGCCCGACGAGCCCACCGTGGAGGAGATGGTCACCAACGACCTGCGGTTCCACCGGCACATCGCGGCGGGGTCGGGCAATCCGGTGCTGTGCTCGCTGATCGACAGCCTCTCGGGGCCGACGACGCGGGCCCGCGTGTGGCGCGGCCTCACCCAGGAGGGAGCGCTCGACGACACCCGGGAGCAGCACGTGATGATCTCCGACGCGATCGCGGCCCGGAGGCCGGATGTGGCCAGAGCCTGGGCCACGGTCCACGTGGCAGGGGTCGAGGAGTGGCTCCGCCGCACGCTGTGAACCGGCGCGGGCCCCGGTGCCGCCGCTCCGGCAGACGGCGTGGTCGGGAAATCCGCGTCGTCGGGAAACCCAGCGTCGTCGGGAAACGCAGCGTCGTCGGGAAACGCAGCGTCGTCGGGAAACGCAGCGTCGTCGGGAAACGCAGCGTCGTCGGGAAACGCAGCGTCGTCGTGAAACTTCCATGCGCACATAAGGGGATGTGGCTGCTCAACGCGTGCCCACGGTGCTCCGGCGAACCGCGTTCTTGTTCCCGTCCGGGGTCTTGGCCAGCGTGATGGCCTGGCCGCGCGGCGGATGCTCCCCTCGCATCCCGCGGCCACCACAGGACTCGGAAGGAGACCCGTGCGAACGCGAACGCTCCCGATCGCCCTCACCGCGGCGATCGCCCTGTCGATCGGCGCGGCCGGTCAGCTGCCCGCCCTCGCGGCCGCCGACGGCCCCGCGCTGACGGTGGACACCACCACCGGGCGGCACCCCATCAGTCCGTACATCTACGGCATGAACTTCGCGGACGAGGCGCTGGCCAAGGAGCTGCGTCTTCCGGTGCGCCGGTGGGGCGGCAACGCGACGACCCGCTACAACTACCTGTACGACACCAGCAACCGCGCCTCCGACTGGTTCTTCGAGAACATCGCCGAGGACAACTCGGACCCATCGAAACTGCCGGACGGCTCCACCACCGACCGGTTCGTCGAGCAGGACCGGCGCACCGGCACCGACACCATCCTCACCGTCCCGCTGATCGGCTGGGTCCCCAAGGGCCGCGACGCCTCCTGCGGCTTCTCCGTCACCGCGTACGGCACGCAGCAGCAGACCGACCAGTGGCGTCCCGACTGCGGCAACGGTGTGAAGCCCGACGGCACGAAGATCACCGGCAACGACCCCCACGACACGAGCGTCGAGGCCGGCGCGGCCTACGTGAAGGACTGGATCGGCCACCTCACCGGGAAGTACGGCACGGCCTCCGGCGGCGGCGTGAAGTTCTACAACCTCGACAACGAGCCCGACATCTGGCACAGCACGCACCGCGACGTCCACCCCGAGGGCGCGAGCTCGGTCGAGCTGCGCGACAAGGCCTACCTCATCGGTGCCGCCGTCAAGGCCGCCGACCCCGGCGCGAAGACGCTCGGCCCGGTCGGCTGGGGCTGGTCCTCCTGGGACTACTCCGGTCTCGACCAGGAGACCTGCGGCCGCACCAACTGCTGGTCGAACCCTCCGGACAAGGAGGTCCGCGGCGGCCTTCCGTTCACCACCTGGTACCTGCGGCAGATGAAGAACTACGAGGACGAGCACGGCCTGCGCGTCCTCGACTACTTCGACGAGCACTTCTACCCGCAGGCGTCCGGCATCGCCTTCGGCGCCGGCGGCAACCCGACCACCGACGCCCTGCGGCTGCGCTCCACCCGGGCGCTGTGGGACCCGTCGTACACGGACGAGAGCTGGATCAACACGCAGATCCGGCTCATCCCGCGGATGAAGGAGCTGGTGGCCGCCGAGTATCCCGGCACCAGGACCGCGATCACCGAGTACAACTGGGGCGCCCTCGACCACATCAACGGAGCCCTGGCCCAGGCCGACATCCTCGGCATCTTCGGCCGTGAGGGCCTCGACCTCGCCACCCTGTGGAGCCCGCCCACGGCCTCGCAGCCCGGCGCGTACGCCTTCCGGATGTACCTGAACTACGACGGCGAGGGCGGCCGGTTCGGTGAGACGGCGGTCGGCGCGACCAGCGCCGACCAGGGCAAGCTGGCGGTGTACGCCGCCGAGCGGGCCTCCGACGATGCGCTCACGCTCGTCGTGGTGAACAAGACCGGCGACGACCTGACCAGCGAGGTCGCCGTCAAGGGACGCGACGGCGGCGCGAGTGCCCAGGTCTATCGGTACGGCGCGGCCGACACGTCGGCCATCGTTCGCGACGCCGACGTGCAGGTCGGGGCCGGCGGCTTCACCGGCACGTTCCCGGCCAACTCGATCAGTACCGTCGTGATCCCCGCCGGCGCCGGCCCCTCTCCGTCGCCCTCCCCGTCCCCGTCGGCGTCTCCCTCCCCGTCGCCCTCCCCCTCTCCGTCCCCGTCCCCCTCCCCGTCGCCGTCGCCGTCGCCGTCGCCGAGCCCCAGCCCGTCGCCCTCGCCCAGCCCCTCGCCGAGTTCCTCGCCGAGTTCCTCGCCGACGCCTGCCGGCTCCTGCACGGTGACGTACACGGTCACCAACCAGTGGCCCGGCGGCTTCCAGGCCGGGGTCCGGATCGTCAACCGGGGGGCCACGGCCGTGAAGGGCTGGCGGCTCGGCTGGACGTACGGCACCGGGCAGGCCGTGACCCAGCTGTGGGACGGCTCCTACACCCAGAGCGGATCGAAGGTGACAGTCACCAACGCCGCCTACAACGCCACGATCGCGGCGAACGGCGGCAGCGTGACCTTCGGCTTCCTCGGCCGCTGGGACAACGGCGCCAACCCCGCGCCCAAGCAGTTCACGCTCAACGGATCGCCCTGCGCGACGGGCTGACCCGCTGATCCCGGTGCCTGCCTTCCCCGGCAGGCACCGGGATCAGTCCACCATCGCGCCCTTGTCGCGTCCGCACGCGCTGAAGCCGTCGTGCCGGCCGCATGCCTTGACGAGGGTGTAGTCCCGCCAGACGGCCATCGGAGTGGAGACCGCCTGGCCGTCGCCGCTCACCGGGAAGGGACCGCACCGATGCCACGGGCCGCCACCCGGCGGCCAGACGTCGAGCCAAACGGCGTCGTCCGGCCGGGTGCGGCCGGTGAGCGTCGCCCAGTAGTGCCACTCTCCACGCGGGCCCGCGTCCCCGCGCCACAGCGTGACGTCCACCGCGGCGCCCCACTTGTCGCTCGTCAGCGAGTACACCGGCCTGGCGTTCTTCACGGTCTGGGGGTTCGGCCGCGACCAGCCGCGGCAGTCGATCGGCCGATCACCACCGGGTCCGGCGGACGCCGCGCAGGACGAAGAGGGGAAGGCCAGGACCACGGCCGCGGCGACGATCACAGAGGCGGCCCTGCCATGCCTGGTTCGAACCACCCTGGACCCTCCCCGCATGCCGCTGCCACCACCCGGACGAGTATCGATGACACTGTGTGTCCATGCAATCGCCGTACGTGAACGAGTGGCCGGCGCCGGCCGGGGTGATCGTGCCGCCGGAGGGACCAGCACCGCAAAAAGCACGCATTGACCGCCATTTGACAAAAAGTTACATTCATCGGCAGATCGGGGGTCCGGGCGCTCGGAAGGAGACCCTCCTCATGGTGCGACGATTCCTGATCACCGCGGCGGCGGCCGTGCTCGTCCTCGTCTGCGGGGTTCCGCCCGCCGCTCACGCCGTGGACGGGACCAGGACGCCGGGATCGCCCTCCTACACGGTCACCTTGACCAGCAACGCCTCGGGCAGCACGTGGACGGGGCATGAGAGTGTCACCTTCGCCAACGCGTCGGCGGACCCCCTCACGGAGGTCTACCTCCGCCTGTGGGACAACTATCATGGCACGTGCCCGTCCACACCGGTCACCGTGACCAACGTGACCGGGGGCACGCCGTCCCCGCTGTCGGTCTCCTGCACCGCTTTGAAGATCACCCTGCCCGCGCCGCTCGCCCAGAACCAGAGCGCCTCGATCGGGTTCGACCTCAGCATCGTCGTGCCCAGCGGCGCCGACCGGTTCGGGCGGGACGGGTCCTACACCTTCGTCGGCAACGCGCTGCCGGTCCTGGCGGTCCGCGACGCGAGCGGCTGGCACCTCGATCCGTACAGCAACAACGGCGAGTCCTTCTACACGCTGATCAGCGACTACTCGGTGACGCTCGACCACCCGACGTCGCTGCTGGTGCCGGCGACCGGCACCTCCGTCGACACGCCGGGAACGTCCGGCCGCACGATCACCAAGGCGACCGCGAAGAACGTGCGCGAGTTCGCCTGGGCGGCCGGCCCGTTCGTGAAGACCACGAGCACCACCACGACGGGCGTGGTCGTGAACGTCTACCGGGTGAGCTCGATCAGCTCCGGCAGCGCGAGCTCGATGATGACCACCGCGAAGAACGCGCTCGTCGCCCACGCGGGGCGGTTCGGCTCCTACCCGTACGGCGAGGCGGACGTGGTGCTGGACAACAACTTCTGGTTCGGCGGCATGGAGTATCCGGGCTTCGTGCTCGACGTGGTCAGCTCCACCGCGCTCGCCCACGAACTGGCCCACCAGTGGTGGTACGGCATCGTCGGCGACGACGAGTACACCAGCCCGTGGCTGGACGAGTCGTTCACCGACTACGCCACCGACCTCTACAACGGCGTTTCGGGCACCAACTGCTGGAACAGCGTCTCCTGGCGGTCGTCGGCGGAGAAGATCAGCAACTCGATGGCCTACTGGGACGCCCATTCGAGCCGGTACGGCACCGTCGTCTACACCTACGGCAAGTGCGCGCTGCACGACCTGCGGCGCGCGATCGGCACGACGGCGATGCAGAACCTGCTGAAGAACTACGCCACCGCCCACTGGTACGGAGTCTCGACCACCGCGGACTTCAAGGCCGCCGCCCAGGCCGCCACCTCCGTCGACCTGTCGTCGTTCTGGACGACCCACCGCATCGACGGCTGAGCGCACCCGGCGTCCCGCTCCCGGCCCGGCCGGGAGCGGCGAGCGCGGCCAGGTCCACACACATACGCGTGCGCCGGTGGCCGTCGGCGGATGAGCAGGTGCGCCGTCACGAGGACGCCTTTCCTGCCGCGCGGGCGTGCTCCGCCACCTATCCTGGCGGCATGAAGATCGGCACGCTGATCGCCGCCGCCCTGCTGGCGGTCGTCCTCCCGGGATGCTCGTCCGAGGGCGCGGCGCCCGCGGACGCTCTGAAGGTGAGCAGCCCGGCCTTCGCCGAGGGCGCCGCGATCCCCGGGAAACACGTGTGCGCCGGGCAGGGAGGCCAGGACGTCTCGCCTCCGCTGGCCTGGAGCGGCGTCCCCGAATCCGCTCAGGAGCTGGCGATCGTGGTGGACGACCCGGATGCCGCCGGCGGCACGTACATCCACTGGATCGCGACCGGCATCCCCGCCACCGAGAAGAGCGTGCCCGATGGCGGGTCCCCGGGGAAGGTCCTGCCGGGCAGCAACGGCACGGCAGGCTACGCCGGCCCCTGCCCGCCGAGCGGCGTGCATCACTACCACTTCATCGTCTACGCGCTGCGCGGCCCGATCACGCCGGACGGCGACGCGACGGCGCTGCACCAGCGGATCAAGGACGCGGCGATCGCCTCGGGCGAGACCGTCGGCACCTGGGGCGGCTGACCGGCGACCCGCACGCCGAGGGGGTCAGAGTTCGAGGACGAGGCGGGGCGAGCGGGCCCGCGACACGCAGATGAACATGACGTCCCCGGCCTCGCGCTCCTCCTCCGTGAGCAGGTCGTCGCGGTGGTCGGGGACGCCCCCGAGCACCGCCGTCTCGCAGGTGCCGCAGGTGCCCTCGCGGCAGGACGACAGCACCGCGACCCCCGCCTCCTCGACCACCTCCAGGATCGAGCGGCCCTCCGGCACCGTCAGCGTCGTGCCGGTCAGGGCCAGCTCCACCTCGAAGGCGCCCTCCGCCGGACCGGCCGCCGTGCCCTCCGCCGTGCCCTCCGCCGTGCCGGCGCCGCTCCTGGCCGACGGCACGAAGCGTTCGACCCGCAGCGCTCCCTTCGGCCAGGAGGCGCACCGCTCCTGCGCCGCCGCCAGCAGCGGCTCGGGTCCGCAGCAGTAGACGAGGGTGTCCGCACGCGGGACGCCGAGCAGCGCGTCCAGGTCGAGCAGACCCGTCTCGTCCTGCGGGCACAGTTCCACCCGGCCCGGGTGCTGCCGCACGAGCCGCTCGGCGAACGCCATCGAGGCGCGGGTGCGCCCGCCGTACACCAGCCGCCAGTCGCACCCGCGCCGCGCCGCCTCCTCGATCATCGGCAGGATCGGCGTCACGCCGATGCCGCCGGCGACGAACAGGTAGCGGGGTGACTCGGCGAGGCCGAAGCGGTTGCGGGGACCGCGCACCCGGATCGTGTCGCCCTCGGCGAGCCGGTCGTGCACGTACGCCGAGCCGCCTCGCCCGCCGGGCTCCCGCAGCACCGCCACCTGGAAGACCGAGGGATCGCCGGGGTCGCCGCACAGCGAGTACTGCCTGACCAGTCCCGGGCCGAGCAGCAGGTCGACGTGTGCGCCCGGCGTCCAGACGGGCAGCGGGCCGCCGTCGGGGCGGACGAGACGCAGCAGGACGACGCCCTCGGCGACGGGCGCCTTGCCCGCCACCTTCACGTCGAGCTCCGGTTCCGTGGCGGGCATGGTCGCCGAGGCTTCCTTTCTGGAGCAGGTCGCGTCAGATCTGGAGCAGGTCGCGTCAGACGAGCGCGGCGGCCGGGGCCGGGGAGTCCTGCTCCGCCGCGGGGCCGGGCAGGTGGCCCTCCGGGTGGCCGAGCAACCAGTCCCACAGGACCACCGGGTCCTCGAACTCGCGCTCCGCCCCGCAGAAGCAGGAGGCGTGCAGCCGGTCCGTCCCCGGCAGCCAGCGGATGCGGTAGACGGTGCGGCCGGCCCGCGCGCCGGAGTCCCGCGCGTTCATCGAACGGCGGTCTGCGCGGGCGCGGAGCCGGCCATCCGGGCGAGGAGGCGGCGAGCGGCCAGCCCGCCGGTGTCGATGTTCACCGACAACTCCTGGTATCGGTCCGGCTCCGCGGCGATGACCTGCTCCAGCGTGTTGAGCGCGGTCACGTCCTGCAGGACGACGGTGCGGTTGCTGTCCCGCAGGAAGTCGGAGACCTTCTCGTCGTCGAGCGCGAAGTCGCGCGCCACCGCCCAGAAGTCGTAGGTGGAGTTCTCCGTCGACGGGGTGATCGCGTACACGACCTCGACGTGGAAGGCGTGCGAGTCCGTGCCGTCGTCGGCGGGCGGGGGCGACCCGACCGGAGCGATGCGGCTGTGCAGCAGATACAGGCACGGCGGGTGATACTCGATGTCCTGCCAGCGGGTGATCCGGCCCTTGATGCCGGTCGACTCGGCGTAGAACGGCGGGCAGGCCGCGTCGTCCATGTGGCGGCTGACGTAGACGACGCCCGCGTCCTCGTCGACCTCCGTCGTGATCGGGGTCTCGGCCACCTCCGGGGTGCCGATGTACCCGCCGTGCAGGTACGTCTCGTGGGAAAGGTCGAGGAGGTTGTCCACGAGCAGGCCGTACCGCGCGTTCAGCGGCTCCATCCCGCACACCGTGGCGTAGTCGGGCGAGACCAGCCAGGGAGCGCGCGGCGGCAGCACGTCGCCCGGCTCGCGGTCGCCGATCCACACCCAGACGAACGAGTCCTGCTCCACCACGGGGAAGGTGCGCAGCCGCGCGGTGCGCGGGATGCGCTGCTGGGCGGGCACGGCGACGCAGACGCCGTCCGGGCCGTAGGTGAAGCCGTGGTATCCGCAGACCACGCGGTCGCCGACCAGGTGACTGGGCGACTCCGACAGGGGGAACCGGCGGTGCACGCAGCGGTCGGCCATCGCCACCGCCCGCCCGTCCTCGGTGCGGTAGAGCAGGATCGGCTCGTTCAGGATGGTGCGGCCGAGCTGACGCCGGCCCACCTCGTGGCCGTATGCGGCCACGTACCACTGGTTGCGCGCGAATTCGGTGACGATCACGAGTCACTCCTCGGAGCCGGCGGTAGGGGCCGCCTGCGCAGGTCGGGTTTGTGGATCTTACCGGAACCGGTCTTCGGCAGCGCGTCGACGATGTCGACGTAGGCCGGGATCTTGTACTTCGCGAGCCGGGGACGGAGGAAGTCGCGCAGCGCGCCGGGGGTGACGTCCGCACCGTCGCGCGGCACGACGAAGGCGCGGCCGACCTCGCCCCACGTGTCGTCGGGCACCCCGACCACGGCGGCCTCCGCCACGGCCGGGTGCTCGAAGAGCACGCCCTCGACCTCCGCCGGGTAGACGTTCTCCCCACCGGAGATGTACATGTCCTTCACCCGGTCGACGATGTGGAGGTGGCCCTCGTCGTCCAGGGTGGCGAGGTCGCCGGAGTGGAACCAGCCGCCCTCGGCCAGCGCGGCGGCGGTCGCCTCCGGGTCGCGCCAGTAGCCGGGGGTGACGTTGGGCCCCTGCACGAGCACCTCGCCCGGCTCGCCGGGCGCCACGGGGGTGAGGTCGGGCCGGACCACGCGCACGTTGGCGAAGAACACCGGCACGCCGGCGGAGCCGACCTTGCGCACGCTCTCGCCCGCCTCCAGGAAGGTCGCGCCCGGCGAGGTCTCGGTCATCCCGTAGCCCTGGCAGAACACCAGGCCCCGTTCCTGGTAGGCGCGGATCAACGCGACCGGGATGGCCGCTCCCCCGGACATGAGGGTGCGCAGCGAGGACAGGTCGGCGTCCGGCCACCGGGGCGAGCGCGCGAACGCGGCGAACATCGCGGTGACCCCGAACATCCAGGTGACCCGGTGCCTCTCGATGAGGTCGTAACACCGGTCGACGTCCCATGAGGGCATGATGACCGAGGTGCCGCCTTTGAGGAAGGTCGGCAGCAGGGTCTGGTTCAGCGCCGCGACGTGGAACAGCGGCGCGCTGATCAGCGTGACCTCGGTGCTCGTCACGTCCACGCCGATCATGATGTGGAAGCAGTTCCACGTGAGGTTGGCGTGGCTCAGCATGGCGCCCTTGGGCCGTCCGGTGGTGCCGGAGGTGTAGAGGATGAGGGCGACGTCGTCGAGCGTGACCGGGGTGTCGATCGGCGTGGGATCGCCCTCCGCGAGCCAGGTCTCGTAGTGCCGCTCCCCCTCAGCCGGGGACTCCAGCGCCACCACCGTGCGCGGCCCCGACCGGTGCGGCCGGTCGCGCACCGCCAACGCGCACTGCGCCGCGCATTCCGGGGCGTAGACGAGGACCGACGCGCCCGAGTGCTCAAGCATGTACGCGATCTCGGGCGCGGCCAGCCGGAAGTTCAGCGGGACGAAGATCCCGCCGAGGACGTGGGTGGCGAACATCGTCTCGGCGAAGGCGACGTGGTTGGGGCCGAGGTAGACCACCCGGTCCCCCGGCCGCACTCCCGCCTCACGCAGCCGCGACGCGAGCCTCGTCGTCCGCTCGTGGACCTCCGCGTAGCTGAGCGGCCGCTCCCCGTGGACGAACGCGGTGCGGTCCGGGCTCATCTGCGCCCGGCGCGCCGGCCAGCCTCCCAGTCCTGCGTTGCGCATCCGTGAGAACCCCCGTCAAGTGGTGGACGGTTTCGCCGTGCCGGCCGCACCCGTCTGGGGCGTCACCGCCGAGGCGACCGAGGTCAGGTCGTTCCGGCTGGTCTCCCGCAGAGCCAGCACGCAGACCACGGTCAGCAGGCAGGCGGCCGCGATGATCACTGAGATCGTCGTGGTCGCGCCGCCGCCGGACGACGCGTCGACCTGGGCGAACAGCAGCGGAGCCAGCCCGGCGCCGAGCCCGGCGATCTGGTAGCCGAGCGAGGCTCCCGTGTAGCGGCTCCGGGTGGTGAACAGCTCGGTGTACAACGCCGCGAGCGGGCCGTACATCAAGGGGTGGAGGACCGACTGTCCGAGCACGAGCGCAATGGTGAGCACAGCCGTGCTGCCGGAGTCAACCATCGGGAAGAGCACGAAGCCGAACACCGCCATGAGCACCGCGCCGGTCAGCACGACCGGGCGGCGTCCGACGCGGTCCGACAACGCCGACCATCCGACGATGCTCAGGACGGCCAGCGCGGATGACAGGGTGAGGCCGTTCAGCACGTCCTGCCGGGGGAAGCCGGCCCGCACGCCGTACGCGATGAGGTAGGTGGTGAGCGTGCCCTGGGCCACGAAGGCCGACAACCCGACGCCCACCCCGAGCAGGAGCGTCTTCGGGTGGTTGCGGAGCACGTCGAGCAGCGGCGCCTTCTGGCGGGAGGCCTCGGTCCTGGCGGCCTCGAACACCGGGGTCTCCTCGACCCGCAGCCGGACGAACAGGCCGACCACCAGCAGGACGATGCTGAGCAGGAACGGCACGCGCCAGCCCCAGCTCAGGAACGCCTCCTCCCCGAGGAGCGCCCCGGTGCCGGTCAGCGCCGCCGTGGACAGCACCATGCCGAAGGGCGCCCCGGCGTTGGTGAAGCTCGCCCACAGTCCCCGGCGGCTGGTCGCGTGCTCGGCCGACATCAGCACCGCGCCGCCCCACTCGCCGCCCACGGCGAGGCCCTGCAGGACCCGGAGCACGATGAGCGCGATGGGCGCGAGGCTGCCGATCTGCGCGTAGGTGGGGAGCAGGCCGATGAGGAAACTGGCGACGCCCATCAGGGTCATGGTCAGCACGAGCATGCGCTTGCGCCCAAGCCTGTCGCCGAAGTGGCCGAAGATCACCCCGCCGAGCGGCCTGGCCAGGTAGCCCGTGGCGAACGTGCCGAAGCTCGCGACCGTCGCCGTGAGCGGGTCGAGGGAGGAGAAGAAGACCTTGCTGAAGATCACGGCCGAGGCGGTCGCGTACAGCAGGAAGTCGTAGTACTCGATGACGCTGCCCACGAAGCTGGAGGTCACCGCGCGGCGGAGCTGAATCCGGTGGGGGGGTGCGACTGACAGGTTCGGCATGACCGAGCTCCTCGTCCGGGAGCGAGCTTAGACTCTCGCCTTCTCGTCCGGAGGTTAGGCAGATCCATAACGGAGGTCAATACTCTGCCCAAGATGGG
This sequence comes from Microbispora bryophytorum, assembly GCF_043197435.1. NCBI lineage: Bacteria > Bacillati > Actinomycetota > Actinomycetes > Streptosporangiales > Streptosporangiaceae > Microbispora > Microbispora bryophytorum. The sequence goes on from NZ_JBICTF010000013.1 coordinate 46,445, forward strand.
TGCGGCAGGGCCGGTCCGGGCGCACGGCCGGACCACGGCGAGGCCTCCGGGCAGGACCAGGCCCGCCGGTGGCCTCGCTCACTTCTCCTCCTTGAGCGCGAGCAGGCCGATCAGGTCGTAGGCCACGTGGGAGGCCGCGACGGAGGTGATCTCGGCGTGGTCGTAGGCGGGCGCGACCTCCACGACGTCGGCGCCGACCAGGTCGGCCCCGGCGAGGCCGCGCAGGATCTCCAGCAGTTCCCGGCTGGTCAGTCCGCCGGCCTCGGGAGTGCCGGTGCCGGGCGCGTGCGCCGGGTCGAGTACGTCGATGTCGACGGAGAGGTAGAGCGGGCGGCTCCCGACCCGCTGCCGCAGCGCGTCCGCGACCTCGTCCACACCACGGCGCAGCACATCGGCGCTGGTCACGATGCCGAACCCCAGCCGGCGGTCGTCACCGAGGTCCTTCTTGCCGTACAGCGGGCCGCGGGTGCCGACGTGGCACATCGCCTCGGTGTCGAGGATGCCCTCCTCGACCGCCCGGCGAAACGGCGTGCCGTGCGTGTACTCGGCCCCGAAGTAGGTGTCCCAGGTGTCGAGGTGGGCGTCGAAGTGCAGCAGCGCGACCGGGCCGTGCCGCCGGGCGGCCGCCCGCAGCAGTGGCAGCGCGATTGTGTGGTCGCCGCCGATCGTGACCAACCGGGTGCCGCCCTCCATCAACCCGGAGGCGGCCTCATCGACGGTCTCGACCGCCTCGCGGATGTCGAACGGGTTGCACGCGATGTCGCCCGCGTCCGCCACCTGCATCCGCGCGAACGGCGAGACGTCCAGACCCGGGTTGTACGGCCGGAGCAGGCGGCTGGCCTCGCGGACGGCCGAGGGGCCGAACCGGGCGCCGGGGCGGTAGGAGACCCCGCTGTCGAACGGCACGCCCACCACCGCCACATCGGCGTGCCCGACCTCGTCCAGCCGCGGCAACCGCGCGAAGGTGGCCGGTCCGGCGAATCGCGGAACCCGTACGGAATCGACGGGCCCCCGGGGCAGGCTCATACCTGATCCTTTCTCTCCGCCGCGCAGCCGCGGTTCAGGGACCCATTGATCGACAGTCTGCACACAACCCAACTAAACCGGCAACGGGTGCAAAAACGAAGAGTCAGCGGCACCGGTCGGTGGATGAGAACAACCGCGGACGACCCGGCGGCCAGTGCCGCCGGGGCCAGTGCGGCCGGGGTCAGGGCAAGGCGGGCGAGTCCTGCGCGCCGCACGTCTTCGAGCGTGGCCACCGGCGGCCGATCACGACCGGGTGCCGCCCGCACCACCCGTGCCACCGGGCTTTCGTGAAGGCGCGGTCCGGCATCGCGGATCGTTCGGGGGTGGGATATACACCCTGTACGCCGCACGCATGCTCGCGTTCCGACATGCCTTGCCGCGCTCGTCAGTAGAAGGAGAAAGGCATGAGCGCTTCACGCTCCGAGTTGTCCCGGCTTCGCCGGGCCGCCCCTTGCGAGGTACGGGTTCCTCCCGTCCCCGGCGAGCCGGCCTTCCTCCGGAGGATTCGGTGACCCTCGGCGGCGAAGACGACCAGACGGCGCCGTCACTGCGCCCGCAGTCCCTGATGTTCAGCTTCCTCGGCATCTACGTGCTGCATCGCGACATCGCCGTCTACTCCGGGAGCGTCATCGACGTCTTCGCCCGCCTCGGCGTCTCCGAGGAGGCCGTACGGTCGACGCTCGCGCGGATGGTGAAGCGGAACCTGCTGGCACGGCATCGGCAGGGCCGGAAGGTGTATTTCGGGCTCACCTCGCATGCCGTGGAGGTGCTGGAGGACGGGCGCAAGCGGGTGTGGGAGACCGGCGCGGTGAATCGCGACTGGGACGGCACCTGGACGCTCGTCGGCTTCTCCATTCCGGACAGCCGCCGCAGCACCCGGCACGACCTGCGGTCGCGGCTCATCTGGAACGGCTTCGGCCTGCTGCAGAGCGGTCTGTGGATCGCGCCGGGCGTCAGGGATGTCACCGACGTCCTCGCCTCCCTCGATCTGGGCGACCACGTGACCGTGCTGACCGCCAGGGCGTTCACGCCGACCGAGGCGGCCGACCTCGTCGGGAAGGCGTTCGACATCGAGCAGATCGCCGCGCGCCACCGGGCGTTCCTCGCCCAGTGGGACGTCACGCGGCCGCTCCCCGGCGCACCCGACGACCTCGCGCGGCAGCTGCTGCTGCACACCGACTGGCTGCAGCTCGTCCGCCAGGATCCGCACCTGCCCGCCGAGCACCTGCCCCGGGACTGGCCGGCGATCCAGGCCGAGCAGACCTTCCAGACGCTCGCCCAGCGGTACGAGCAGCCCGCCGCCGAGCTGGCCGCCGCGGTCCTGGACACGCTGGCCGTCTGACGCCCGGCCGCGCCGCCCCCCGATGGATCGAAGCGGCGCGGCCGGGCGCGGCCGGAGCCGGTCAGCCGGTGGCGCAGGCCGCGCCGTTGAGGGAGAAACCGGCCGGTGCGGTGTTGCTGCCGCCGTAGGTGGCCTGGAAGCCGAAGTTCGTGCTGCCTCCGGCGGGGATGGCGGGGTTGTAGGAGACGTTGCGCGCGGTGACCTGGGCGCCGGACTGGGTCACGCCGGCGTTCCACGCGTTGGTGACCTGCTGGTTGCCCGGCCACGTCCAGGTGACGGTCCAGCCGTTGACCGGCGTGGTGCCGGTGTTCGTGATCGTGACCTCCGCCGTGAAGCCGTTGTTCCACGAGTTGGGCCGGTAGGTGATCCGGCAGGATCCCTGCTGCGGATTCGACGGGCTCGCGGACGGGCTGGCACTCGGGCTCGGACTCGGGCTCGGACTCGGGCTCGGGGACGGACTCGGGCTCGGGGACGGGCTGGCGCTCGGGCTCGGGGACGGGCTGGCGCTCGGGCTCGGACTCGGGCCGCTACCGGTGAGGCCGAAGAACTGGATGGCGACGGCCGCCATGCCGCTCATGGGGAGACTGTGGCCCGCGCCCTGGATGGTGTAGGCCTCGACCCGCACCGTTGCGGAGGAGTCGGCGTAGCGGCGACGGTTCCACCCGGCCTGCGGGGTGTCGCTGGAGGTCGGCGTCTGGCTCAGGCCGTGCACGTTCGTCCACTGCTTGATTTCCTCCTCCAGCTCCGAATAGGCCACGACGTTGTCGGAGGTGCCGTGCCACAGCTGCATCCGCGGCCAGGGGCCGCGATAGGAGGGGTTGGCGTTGCGGACCACGTCGCCCCACTGCTGGGCGGTCTTGCCGACGCACGGCGCGGAGTTGCCGCCGGGCTGGTAGGCGGCCTCGTTCGGGAAGCAGGTGAACGGCACTCCCATGAACGCGGCGCCCGCCTTGAACACCTCGGGATACAGGGCGAGCATGGCGTTGGTCATCATGGCGCCCGAGGAGGCGCCGGTCGCGAACACCCGGTTCGAGTCGCCGTGATACTGCTGCTCGGCATAGGTCACCATCGACATCAGCGAGACCGGGTCGGTCTGGCCGCCGCGCACCTTGGACGCCTCGGACCAGTTGTCGAAGCAGTTGGCCTTCTTCGACGCCGACGGGTAGATCACGATGAAGCCGTACCGGTCGGCCAGCGACGCGAATTCGGTGGACGAGTAGAAGCCCGGCCCCGTCCCGCCGCACGTGTGCATGGCCAGCACGATCGCCGGGTTCTGCTGGGCGCTGTTCGGGACGTACACATACATGCGCAGATTGCCGGGGTTGGCGCCGAAGTTGGTCACCTCGGTCAGCGTGGCCGCGGCGGCGGGGTGCGCGGACACCAGCACCGACGCCAGGGCCGCGGCGGCGCACAGCACCGCGGCGACGGCACCGACGAGCGCCGCGAGTAATCGCCTCATCCGCTCCTCCTTTTCGATCAGTGGCGGTTCCTTCTTTTCTTTGTGCCTTTCCGCACACGCTCCAGAATCGCCGTCCGCTCAGATATCGTGACGTCAGCCGGTATAGAAGCGGTGTCGTCCCGCAGTCAAGGCATGACCGCGAGGGCCTCGGCGATCAAATAGGTGTTTCCGCTGCATATCAAAGTACTTGCTATCAATTCACTTGATAGCAATCCGCGAAACTTACATCGTGATGATCGCGCGGTATGGTCGTCCGGTGACCGCCCGCCGCCCCCGCCCCGCCGCCCAGCCGGCCGCCTCCGGGGCACGCCTGAGCTACCTGGTGTTCCGCCTGGAGCGCCGCATCCGCGCCCGCCTGGACGACACGCTCGCCCGGCACGGCGTCACCACGACCGAATACATGGCGCTCAGCGAACTGCGCACGCGCGACGGGGCGTCGTCGGCGGAGCTGGCCCGCATCGCCTTCGTCACGCCGCAGGCGATGAACCTCGTCATCCGCGACCTGGAACGGCGCGGCCTGATCCGCCGCGACCCGCACCCGGAGGGCGGCCGCACACTGTGCGCCCGCCTCACCGCCGAGGGGGTGTCCGTGCTGCGGCGGTGCGACACCTCGCTCGACGACATCGAAGCGGTCATGCTCGCGAAGGTCGACGACACGACGCGTGAGACCCTCAGAGACGGCCTCACCGTGTGCGCCCGGGCCCTGCGTCCCGACGCGGACTGACGCGGACCGGCGCGGACCGACGCAGACTGGCGCGGACTGGCGAGGTCGTCAGAGCAGCCTGGTCATGAACACGCTGTGCGGATCGGGCCGGTAGTCGGCGAAGGGTTCGCAGTAGCCGAACCCGAACTTCTCATAGAGCCTTCTGGCGGGCAGGAAGAAGTCGGCCGAACCGGTCTCCAGGCTCAGCCGGGTGAAGCCCATCCGCCCGGCCTCGGCGAGGATGTGGTTCAGCAGCAGGGACGCGATCCCGCCGCGCTTGCGCGCCACAGCGGTGCGCATCGACTTCAGCTCGGCGTGCGCCGGGTCGAGCCTCTTGATCGCGCCGCAGCCCACGACGGTGTCGCCGTCCATCACCGACCAGAACGTGACCTCGGGCGTGCGCAGGCCGTCGAGATCGAGGGCGTGCTTGCTCTCCAGCGGCGTGATGGACCGCATCTCCCGCACGTGTTCCCGCAGGAACTCGGCGATCAGCGGGCCGGACAGGTCGTCCACGACGATTCTCATCGCGCTCGTTCGTCCATCGGTGCTCGGTGACATCGGTGCTCGGTATCTGTGGTCGGGGACCACGGCCGGACGCCACTCTAGCCGCCGGTGCGTCAGGCGAATCCGAAGCCCGGGGGCAGCGGCTCCCGCCGGAACAGGTGCGCGGGTACGGCGTCGGCGAGGGCCTGATATCCCGCCGGGTTCAGGTGCAGGTGGTCGCCCACGTCGTACGTGGCGAGCAGCCGGCGGGGATCGGCCGGGTCGCGGGCGGCGCGGTCGAAGTCGATCACGGCGTCGAACCGGCGGCCGGCCCGGATCCACTGGTTGACCGCCTGCCGGGCCGCCTCCCGGCAGCCCTGCGCGTCGTCGTAGGAGGCGTTGCCGCCGAACGGTGTCAGCGTGGCCCCGTAGACACGGATGCCCCGGGCGTGCGCCCGCGTGATGATCTGGTCGTAGGCGAAGACCAGGTCGTCGGCCACCTGCTTCTGCGCGGCCGGGGTCGCCTCGGCGGTGCCGATGTCGTTGACCCCCTCGAACAGGACCAGCCACGCCACGCCGCTGTGGGCGAGCACGTCGCGGTCCAGCCGGGCCAGCACGTTGGGGCCCAGGCCGTCGTTGAGCACCCGGTTGCCCCCGGCCGCCTGGTTGATCACCGCCACGCCGTCCATGCCGTGCCGGGACCGCAGGCGGTCGAGCAACCGGTCGGGCCAGCGATCGTTGCCGTTGGTGGTCGAGCCCCGGCCGTCGGACAGCGAGTCGCCCACCACCGCCACCGCGGCGACCGAAGGATCGGCCCACACCTCCACTCCGCTGAGGAAGTACCAGTGGTCCACCGCGGTCGCACCGGGCAGGTCCTCCGCGTCGGCGTGGTCGCCGGGCAGCAGGTAGGAGGTGGTTCGCGAGCCCGGATGCGAGGTGATGCCCGCCGAGCGCTGCCCGTGGGCCAGATGGACCGTCACCGTCAGGTTCGACCCGGGCGCCGGCTCGACGTCCAGCGGGTCGGAGACCGCCTGCGCCCCGGCGGGGATCGTCAGCGACGGGCGCCCGTGGAAGGTCACCGGCCGCACCGTTCCCGGCTGGACCGCGCTCACCCCCGCCCGCCCTCCGGCCGGTGCCGCCACGGTCACCTTCGTGATGGGCAGCGCCGCGCCGCCGAAGGCGTTCGACACCCTCACCCGCATCCGCCACCCGCCCACCGAGACCCGGACCGTCTGGCGCAGCGTCGCGTTCGCGAGAACGAGGTCGTCCCGGAGGAACGGTGAAGGCGGCATGTTGTCCGGCTCCGTCAACTGCGGCATCGCCGTCCAGGTGGGGACCCAGTGCCCGTTCGCCTCCAGCACCATCGGCATCTCCGGCACCACATCGGGCTGCGAAACCACGGGCTCGTCCGGCATGCCGTGGCGGTCCGGCGCCGTCACGGGATGCGCCGGCCGCGGAGGTCGGGCACACCCGACTTGCGGAAGAAGTAGGCGTTGACCTGGTCGCGCCACTCCTCCGCGCAGCGGACCTGCTCGTCGAGGAGCCGTTCGACCCGGGCGTGCAGGGACGGGTCGAACAGCCCGGCGGCCTCCTGCCATCGCCGTCTGGCCTCGACCGCCTCCTCGGTCCCCGCGAAATGCGTGTCGTAGATGTGCTGGATGACGGTCGATCCGCTGTGCAGCACGTGCCCGTACGGGACGTGGTGGAAGAACAGCAGCAGTTCGTCGGGGCACCGGTCGAGCGACTCGTACACCTGCGACCACGGCGGCGGATACTGGCCGGTGAAGCCGGTCCCGGTGGCGCGGGTGCGGTCCACGCCGACGCCGTCCCGGTCGGCGAAGTGATAGGTGCCCCACGGCGTGTACTCGTATCCGTCCACGTCGGGCCCGTAGTGGTGGCCGGGACGGACCATGAATCCGACGCCCAGCGGCGCGGTGTACCGCTCGTAGGTGCGCCAGGAGCCGCCCATGATCGCATGCAGGGTGCGGCGCAACCGTTCGGTCTCCGCGGTCCCCGCAGGCTCCGCGTCCCCGCTCACCGTCCCGGACGGCGTCGCCGGCGTGAAGGTGAGGTCGATCCACTCGTCGAGGATCGCCGCCGGGTCGGTCCCCGGCGCCCAGGCGAGCCTGCCGAAGGCGTACAGGTTGGCCTGGGCGAGCGGGTGGCCGGTCCAGTAGGGGTCGTCGCCCACGTTGGAGACCCCGACGAGCCCGCCGCCGCCGACGAGCTCCGCCACGTCGGCCCCGCCGTCTCCCCAGGGGCGGAAGCCGAGCACCTCGCGCCACATCGGGGGGAGGTAGCAGACGTGCCGCTGCTGGCCGGTGTACTCCTGCGTCACCTGCAGTTCCACGGCCAGGCGGGTGGCGGGCATGGCCGCGATCACCGGCGACACCGGCTCGCGCACCTGGAAATCCACCGGGCCGTGCTTCACCTGCAGGATCACGTTGTCGCGGAACCGCCCGTCGAGCGGGGCGAAGTGGTCGTACGCGGCGCGGGCCCGGTCGGTGGACCGGTCGCGCCAGTCCTGCCGGTGGTTGTACACGAAGGCCCGCCAGTGGACGACCCCACCGTACGGCTCCAGCGCCTCGGCCAGCAGGTTCGCGCCGTCGGCGTGGTCGCGCCCGTACGCGAACGGGCCGGGCTGCCCCTCGGAGTCGGCCTTCACGACGTAGCCGCCGAAGTCGGGGATCGCGTCGTACACCCGCTCGGTGACGCCCGCCCACCATTTCCGCACGTCCTCGTCGAGCGGGTCGGCGGTCGCCAGCCCGCCGAGGACGACGGGCGAGGCGAAGCTCACCGACAGGTGGACTCCGATCCCGTACGGCCGCAGCACGTCCGCGAGCGCGGCGACGTCGCCGAGCCGGTCGGTCAGCAGGTGGGCCTCGGTGGCGTGCACGTTGACGTTGTTCACGGAGATCGCGTTCACGCCGCACGCGGCCAGCAGCCGCCCGTAGGCACGCACCCTGGCCAGGTCGCCGCGCGGCGCGCCGTCGCGCCAGAAGATCGACCCGCCCGCGTAGCCGCGTTCGACCTGGCCCATCACCGGATGCACGTCGACGTTGTCCCAGTGGTCGAGCATGCGCCGCCCCATCGCGGGCCGGTGCTGCTCGGCCTGCCGCTCGCCGGCGAAGGCCCGCTCACCGAGCCGCACGACGTGGAACAGGCCGTAGAGCAGCCCGGCGGGCTCGTCGGCGAGGACCACGGTGACGCCGTCGCGCCGCGCGAGCACGTATCCCTCGGCGCCGATCGCGGAACCGGGCCGGACCTCGCCCGCGACGCCCGGCAGCGGTTCCGCCGTGGTGAGCGCGAGCACGAGGTCGTGCGGCCCGTCTCCGGCGCCCCGGCGCACGCGTCCGCCGTGCCGGGCACAGGCGTCCGCGACCTCGTCGTGCACGGTCCCGGCGAGGAGCCCGTCGCCGAGCACGAGCGTGCGGCGCGAGCCGATCGCGCGGAACGCCTCCGGCGGCAGCCACGCCGGATGGACAGGATCAGGATGCGTCACGAGGCCTCTCCGGGGAATCGCCCTGCACGATATCGCCCTGAACGGTGAACTTCTCCGTGACCTCGGCGATCAGCGACCGGCTGTTCAGCAGCAGCGCCGCCGCGAACACCGAGGCCAGCAGCGCCAGCGCGGCCTCGGAGCCGACCAGCGTGACGCCGGCCGCGACGACGAGCAGGCAGGCGTCGGCCAGCGCGACCCGGGGCGAGGAGAACAGGAAGTAGGCGGCCAGGCGGGCGACGTCTCTCGCCCGGAACGTGAACAGCGATGTGATCACGAGGGCGTTCGCGCCCCAGAGAGCCGCCGCCAGCGCGATGAGGACCAGCAGGATCGCCCACCACCCCGGGACGCCTGCGGCGCCGAAGTTCCCCAGCGTCGATCCGACGACGGTCAGCAACGCCAGCAACGGGATCCAGAGCTTCACCACCCCGCCGACGTTCATCCGGTAGCCGCGCCAGAACGCCGTCGCCGGGTGGAGATCCGCCAGGTCCAGCCGGCGGTGGTGCACCGCGTACAGCGCGGCCGACAGCGCCGGGCCGGCCGGCAGCGCGCAGACCGCGGCCAGCGGGACGTTGGCGGCGTCGTGGTCGAGCAGCACGAGCCCGGCCAGGCCGGGCACGGTGGTGGCCAGGACCAGGAGCTCGACCACGAGCAGGGTGTAGATCAGCGCGGAGGCGCGCGAGAGCGGTCCCTGACCGAAGCGCCGCATCGTCGTCTCGGTCACAGCGCGGATTCCTCACCCGAGACGAGCGGGTCCAGGCCGAGCAGGCGGCGGTCGTCCCACCTGTCCCCCCAGGGCGGGGTCTCGTCGGCCACCGGCGTGATCTCCAGCAGGGTGACCTCGTGGCGGTCGAGGGTGACGTCCAGGACGACCCTTCCGTCCTCGATCGGCAGGCTGCGATGGCCGCGGACCGGCTCCGCCGCCTCCCGCAACGCGTCGAGCTGCCGTGGGCCGGGCGAGGCCGGGCGGCCCATCTCGCACCACGCCCTCCAGGCGTTGCCCTTCTCCTCGCTCACCGACGAGCGGAGCAGGAAGGCCCGGCCGGACGGGATGCCGGACGGGGAGCCGACCGGGACCGACAGCCGCACGGTGTGCCCGTCGGCGGGCGGGCCGCCGGTGACGTCCACCGGCGCCCAGACCAGCGCGGTGACCCGGCCGGCGTCGTCCCGCGTGACCAGGTGATCCTTTCCGCGCGCCAGGATCTCCTCGCCCATGCGGGCCATGAAGGCGTACAGGTGATAGGTCGGCTTCTTGATCTGACGGTGGGTCAGCAGGCCGAAGCCGCCGTGGAACAGCGACGTCGGCACCCCCGCCTCCTCGAACACGTCGCAGAAGGTCCAGTAGGAGAAGGAGTCGGCCAGGTCTCCCCCGGCGGCCAGCACCGGCGCGAGGTACGCGGCGTGGAACGCCGTGTCGTGGATCGGGTTGTCCGGCCGGTAGGAGGAGTTGAACTCGGTGATGTGCACGGGCAGGTCCGCCAGCGGGCCGCCCCGGAGCTGCCGCCGTGGGGTGGCGAACTGCTCCAGCAGCCGCGACGGCGGCGCCAGCGTCTGGTGCACGCCGAACGGCACGTGCTGGGCCGGGCCGGAGGTGTAGGCGTGCCGGCTGACGAAGTCGATCGGCACAGACCGTTCGACGACGAAGTCGGCGAAGCGCACCAGCCACTCGTCGGAGCCGGGAGAGATGGCCGGTCCACCCACCTGCAGTGAGGCGTCCACGTCCTTGACGGTGTTCGCGGTCAGCTCGTACAGGCGGTGGTAGGCGGCCTCGTCGGCGTCGAGCCAGAACTCCTTGAGGTTGGGCTCGTTCCACACCTCGATGGGCCAGGTGCGCACCTGGTCGAGCCCGTACCGGCCGACCAGGTGCGTCACCGTGGCCCGCACCAGCGCGGCCCACTCCTGCCAGTCCCGGGGCGGGGTGACGTTGCCGCGCCACCAGAACACGGTCTGCTCACCGGACGCGAGCCCGGAGGGCATGAAACCCAGCTCCAGGAACGGCTTGACGCCAAGGTCGAGGTAGGCGTCGATCACCTGGTCCACGTAGGTGAACGCGTGCCGCACGTGCCGGGTCCCCCCGTGCTCGTACGGCCGGTGGACGCCCACCCCGTCGCTCAGCAGCCCGTGCCCCCGGATGTGCCGGAAGCCGATCTCCCGCTGCACCAGCGCCAGCGACTCCTGGTAGTCCCGGCGCAGGGCCAGGTCGAACCGGCCGGTGCCGACGCAGAACCGCCAGGCGTCCGTCAGCCGGCTCGGGGTCTCGTGGACATCGGGGGCAGGGCTGGGCATCATCGTCCTTCGCTCGCCGTCGGATGGGGCTCGCGCCGGCCGCGGGACAGGCACGGCCGGCCTGGCCCGGTCAGCCGTGCTCCTTCTTGTAGCGCTCGTACGCGCCGTTGACAAGGTTCACGTAGGACGACATGTTCTTCGCCTCGAGCTCCTTGACGTACGCGTCCCACTCGTCGAAGCTCCGCTTGCCGAGAATGAACTCGAGCGTGTTCTGGTTGGCGTGGTCCTTCAGCGGGGTCTGCCACAGCGCGGCCTGCTCGCGCTCCTCGTCGTTGAGCGGGCTCGGCGGCTTCGGCGGCAGCGCCTGCCTGGCGTTCATCGTCTTCTGCCATTCGACCTCCTCCTCGGAGAAGGTCGACTGGAGCAACTCGGTGCTGCCGCCGTAGGCGAACACGCCGTTGGAGAAGCCGAAGTCCTTCTGCAGGTGCTTGGGCGCGCCGGGGTTGAGGCCGATGAAGTCGACGTCCTTCGTGAGCTCGAACTTGCCGGAGCCGTCCTTGGTGTAGGTGGTCCCCTCGATGCCCCACTTGGCGAACACCTGGCCCTCGTCGGAGTACCAGAGCCAGTCGATGAACTGCATCATCGCGACGAAGTTCTTGCTGTCGCGGGCCTTCTTGGAGATCATGATGCCGTTCTCCAGCCGGCTGTCGTTGGCGTCGGCCTTGACCGGTCCCTGCGGCCCGATGGGCACCGGGATCTTGATGAGCGTCGCCTTCGGGTTGGCCTTCTTCAGCGGCGGGCGATACTCGTTCACCAGCGTCTGGGCGTTGCCGCTGATCACGAAGGACTTGCCGGACGCCAGCTTCTGGATCGCCTGGTCGTCCTGCTGAGTGAAGCTCTCCGGGTCGAGCAGCTTCTCCTCCACCAGCGTGTGGAGGAACTGCAGCATCTGCTTGTACTGCTCCATCGCGCCGGTGAAGGCGAACTTCTGCGCGTTGGTATCCCACGTGATGCCGGTCGTGAAGCCCCAGCCGCCGCGTGCGCCGCTGCCCAGGCCGAAGACCTGGTTCAGCATGGCGCCGCCCGGCGTGGGGATGCCCCATCGGTCCGAGTAGGGGTAGGAGTCGGGATACTCCTTCTTCATCGCCTTCAGCATGTTGTGCACGTCGTCCCAGGTCTGCGGGATCTCCAGCCCGAGCTTGTCGAGGATGTCGCCGCGCACCACGAGCGTGTAGTCCGTCCAGTAGTCCTCGTGGAGGCCGGGGAGCAGGTAGAAGCGGCCGTCGGCCTGCCGGAGCGTGTCAAGGTCGGGCTGCAGGTTCCACTTGGCGATCTTCTCCTTGAAGTTCGGCATCAGGTCGAGGTAGTCGCTGACCGGCAGGACACTGCCCGAGGCGACGAAGGGGGTCTCCTGACCGGGGTAGGTCTTCGGGATGATCATCGGGGCGTCGCCGGCCCCGATCATCAGGCTGCGCTTGTTCTCGTAGTCGCTCAGCGGCACCACGTTCGGCTGCAGCGTCACGTTGGTCCGCTTGGTCAGCTCCGACCAGAACAGCCAGTCGTTCTTGATGGGATAGAACGGGTGGTTGTTGTAGAGGACGCTGAACGACAGCGGAGCAGCGGCCGTGAACTGCTTGCCCACGCCGTAGTCGGCCATCGCGCCGTCGCGGTTCGCCGCGAAGTCGTCACCGCTCTTCTTGGCGCCGGCGCCGGAATCGCCGTCGGTGCTGCAGGCGGCGAGCGCGAGGAAGGCTCCCACGGCGACCATCGCCTGACGCCGGTTGATCTCATACATGAAAGGGGGGTCCTTTCCCTTCGGAACGGGGCTGGGTGAAAGTCGGTGAGAGATCCGGCGTGGCTATCCCTTGACCGCGCCGAGCATGACGCCCTTGACGAAGTACCGCTGGAGGAAGGGGTAGACCACCAGGATCGGGATGACCGTGAGCACCATCGTCACGGACTTGATGTTGGTGGCCACCGTCATGTCGGTGGCGTCGGCGCCGACGGACGTGCCCGTGGTGGCGCCGGCGATGAGGTTGCGCAGGTAGACGGTCACCGGGAACAGGTCGTTCTGGCTCATGTAGAGGAAGGCCGCGAACCACGAGTTCCAGAACGACACGGCGTAGAACAGCACCATGGTCGCGAGGACCGCCTTCGACAGCGGCAGCACGATCCGGAGCAGGATGCCGTAGGTGCTCATGCCGTCGATCGCGGCGGCCTCCTCAAGCTCGGCCGGCATGCCCTCGAAGAACGCCTTCATCACCAGGAGGTTGAACACGCTGACCGCGTTCGGCAGCACGATGGCCCAGATGCTGTCCTTCAGCCCGAGGCTGGAGATGAGGATGTAGTTGGGCACGAGCCCGCCGGAGAAGAACATCGTGAAGACCGCGATCCCGATCAGGAACGTGCGGCCCTTCAGGTGTTTCTTCGACAGGACGTACGCGTAGCACGTGGTCATGACCATCGCGATGGCCGTGGCGACGACCGTGTAGACCACGGTGTTGCGGTAGTTGATCCAGAACGTCGGGTCGGAGGCCACGAACTCGTACGTGCGGAAGGTGAACCCGACGGGGACGAGGTTGACCTTGCCGGCGCGGATGGCGAACTCGTCGCTGAGCGAGCGGGCCACGATGTTGATGAAGGGGTACAGGGTCACGACCACGACGCCGGTCAGGATGACCGCGTTGACGGCCCGGAACACCCGCTGACCCCGGGTCCTGTTGACGGTCACCACAGGCTCGTCCCCACCGTGCGCCGGGAGATCAGGTTCGCCGACATGACCAGGGCCAGCCCGATCACGGCCTCGAAGAGGCCGATCGCCGCGGCGTAGCTGAAGCTGTTGGACACGATGCCCATCCGGTAGAGGTACGTGGAGATCACATCGGCGGTGGGATACGTCAGCGGGTTGTAGAGCAGCAGGACCTTCTCGAAGCCCACCGCCATGAACGTGCCGATGTTGAGGATCAGCAGGGTGACCGCGGTCGGCCGGATACCGGGGAGCGTCACGTGCCAGACCTGCCGCCAGCGGCTCGCACCGTCGATCCTGGCCGCCTCGTACAGCTGATCGTCGATGGTCGTGAGCGCGGCCAGGTAGATGATCGTCCCCCAGCCGACCGTCTGCCACATCTCGGAGGAGACGTAGATCGTGCGGAACCAGCCCGCTTCCTGCATGAACGCGATGGGCTCGTTGCCGGCCGCGCGCAGGAGCTGGTTGACCGGCCCGTCCACCGACAGCATCTCCATGACCAGCCCGGCCACGACCACCATCGACAGGAAGTGCGGCAGGTAGGACACCGACTGGACGAACCGCTTGACCTTCCGGCCGCGCAGCTCGTTGATCAGCAGGGCGAGCACGATCGGCGTCGGAAAGCAGAACAGCAGGGTCAGCCCCCCGATGACCACGGTGTTGGTGAACACCTGCCAGAACGACGGGTCGTTCAGGAACATCTTTATGTAACGCAGGCCGACCCATTCCTCGCCGAACACGCTGCCGCCCGGCTGGAACTTCCGGAAGGCGATGACGTTCCCGAGCATCGGCAGGTATCGGAAGATCACGAAAAACAGCAGCGGAAGAATCGCCAGCGAGTAGAGCTGCCAGTCACGGCGCAGCGCCTGGCGCCAGGTGCGGCGCGGCGGGCGCTGCTTACGGGCCGGATCGGACCGCGCCCGCCGGGGATCCCCGGTGTCCGGCGACGCGTCGATCGTCCTGGTGGTGCTCATCCCGTGCCTCCGGTGCCATCCGAACGGATCCAGGGCGGCGCGTGCGGCCGCCGAAAGGGGCGGCTTCGCGCACCCCGCCCCGGAAAACGGCACGGCAGCGCGAACCGAAAGTTTCGAAAGTTGCCATTAATATTGCGGAAATATAGGACCCGGGCATGAGTGCGTCAAGAGGGAAGTCAATCACCGAGACGCTCCCGGCGCCACGCCCAATACCGGCTGGATCTCGGTATATCTCAGGGCCCTCCGATGGTAGAGTTTCGCGAAACTTTCGGAGAAACGACGAGCGGACAGATGACCAGCCCTTCCCCCGCCCGCGATCCACGCCCCGCCACGATCGCCTCCATCGCCGAAGAGCTCGGCGTCTCGGTGACCACGGTCTCCAAGGTCCTCAACGGCCGGCCCGACGTCGCGCCCGACACGCGGGAACGCGTCGAGGCGAGCCTCGCGCGGCACCGGTACCGCCGCCGTTCGAAGCGGCGCACGCTCAAGGGGCAGATCGACCTCGTCTTCCACGAGTTGAACTCCATGTGGTCGATGGAGATCATCCGGGGGGTCGACACCGTCGCCTCCGCAGCGCGGATCGAGGTCGTCCTGTCCCAGCTGAAAGGGGCGCACCGGCCGCCGGAGGAGTGGCTGGACGGTGTGCTCGACCATCGGCCCCTCGGCGTGCTGTTCGTCATGTCCAGCCCGTCCCAGTCGCAGCAGCAGAAGCTGCGGCGGGCGCAGGTCCCGTTCGTCGTCGTCGACACCGACGGAGAGATCGCCGAGTCCGTGCCCGTCGTCGGCTCGAACAACTGGGACGGCGGCCTGCTCGCCACCCGTCATCTCCTGGAGCTGGGCCACCGCCGCATCGCGGTCGTCTCCGGCCCGAAGGACGTGATGTGCAGCAGGGCACGCGTCGCCGGCTTCCGGGTCGCCCACGACGAGGCGGGGATCACCGTCGACCCCAGCCTCGTCAGGTACGGCAACTTCTACGTCGACGCCGGATACAAGCACGCCATGGACCTGCTGTCACGCCCGGACCGGCCGACCGCGATCTTCGCCGGGTCGGACCTGCAGGCGCTCGGCGTCCTGCGCGCGGCCCGGCGGCTCAACCTCGACGTGCCCGGGGACCTGTCGGTGGTCGGCTACGACAACGTGCCCGTCGCCGATTGGGTCGAGCCCGCCCTGACCACGGTGGGCCAGCCGCTGTGCGACATGGCGACGGTCGCGGCCCAGATGCTGCTCGACCTGGCCCGCGGCG
The DNA here is from genome assembly GCF_043197435.1 of Microbispora bryophytorum. Lineage (NCBI taxonomy): Bacteria > Bacillati > Actinomycetota > Actinomycetes > Streptosporangiales > Streptosporangiaceae > Microbispora > Microbispora bryophytorum. Next base: position 62,146 of record NZ_JBICTF010000013.1, read on the forward strand.
TGGAGCCGGCCACGAGCCGGATCGACCTCGCCAACGAGCTCGTGGTCCGTGAGAGCACCGCGCCGCCGAAGAGCCGGGCCACGGTCACGAACGCCGCGCCCGGCGGATGACCGCCGCGCCGAGGGGAGGCACGGTGATCTCCCCTGACGCCGGCCGCCCGGTGAGGAGATCCGTGCCCGACTCCACCGGCACGGCGACGGGCGCCTCCGCGTCATGGTTGAGCAGGAAGAGGTATTCGTGCCGCTCGTCCTCGCGGACGGCGCACTCGAGGTGGGCGGGGAGGCCGTCGAAGCGGTTGTCCACGCCGGCCGCTGTCAGCTCGCCGATCAGCACCCGGTCGAAGGCGTCCTGTTCCAGGAGGGTGGCGAAGTAGACGACCCGGCCGGCTCCGAAGTCGTTGGCGACGACCGCGGCGCGTCCCGTGAGCAGGCCGTCCGCGTAGGTCGCCAGTGCCGTCCCGGTTTCGAGGCGGATGTCCTCACGCCACCAGTCCGCCGTCGCCGTGCGTCCGTCGGTGAACTCGACCGTGAACCGTTCGCTGGCCGCGCCGGCCAGTACTCGTCGATCTTCGCGCCGATGAGGCGGCGGAACGCGCCCGGGTAGCCGTCCGGGCGGACGCGGTTGCACGCGTCCACGACGCCCGAGAAGAACGACATGACGACGGTTCCACCGTCGCGGGCGAACTCGGTGACGGCGTTCACTCCCTCGTCGTCCATGAGGTAGGCGTTGGGCACGACCAGCACCTTGTACGGCGACAGGTCGCTGTGGGGCGTCCAGCCCCCACCAGCCGTTCCAGTCGAACAGGACCGCGACCTCGGCCCGCGTCGTCGTCCCCGCCACGGGCGACAGCAGCCCCACCTCGCGGCCGAGCTCGGCGACCTCGCGGAAGGTGCTCGCGGTAGATAGGGGACGAGGGGTCGTAGTGCAGGCGGTTGCCGAAGCCGAACCGCTCGCCGTCAGCCATGACCGGGAGGACCTCGGGGTGCCGGTGGGTCAGCCAGGCGGGCGGCGCGGCGGTGGGGGTGGCCAGGTTGACCGCGATGCCGTTCTCGTGGAGCAGGTCCATGACCTCGTCGAGCCAGCCGAACTCGTATTCTCCGGGCTCCGGTTCGAGCGAGGCCCACGCGAAGACGCCGAGCGACACGAGGTTCACCCCCGCGCCGTCGCGAGCTGCCACCAGAGCTGATCGGACGTACAGGGATGAGTCAATCGACGACCGGCGCACGAGCATACGCCGACGGCTTGCCCCGGATTATCCGGGGTCTTTCCGGTGGCCGCGACTGCCGTGCAGAGCGGCCTATCCGGTTTTAGCCTGAAATCACCGCCGAAGCTGGTGGTACCGGGGATCTGTCGGGGGAGGACAGCGAAGGAGCCACGACATGGCTAATCCGCCCAGCGACCACGGCGACGGTATGCGACTCTTCCTCGATTACCTGGTGGGGGCGCGGGCGGCGGCCTGGAACCCCTCGGCGCAGTGGCTGTCCCGCCACTCCGGTATCCCGAAGACCACGGTCGAGTCGCTCATCCACGGCACGCGTAAGCGGCTGCCGAGCTGGAGCGAACAGGTCGAGCGCCTGCTGGAGGCCTACCGCAAGAAGGTGACAGAGGACAAGCGCGGGGATCCCGACGCGGTGCTGGGCGACATGGCGGCGTGGAAGCAGGCCTATGACGACGCGCAGAACGGACGGCCGCCGGCCTGCCCTCTCCCGGCAGCCGCCTTCCCCACCCCGCCCCCGGCCGCGGCGGAACCAGGCCGGCCGATCGGACAGTTCCGGCCGCTGGACCTGGAGGTCCATCCGGCGATTCGCGTGGACACCGCCGGTCGGGAGCTGGAGGAGTTGCCCGCCTACGTCCCTCGGGCGCATGACGAAGCCCTCGCACAGATGGTCCGCCAGGTACAGACAGGGGCGTCCCGGCTGGTCGTGCTGGTCGGCGACTCGTCGACGGGCAAGACCCGCACTTTGTGGGAAGCGGTCCGGACCCTGCCCGAACCGTGGCGGCTGTGGCACCCGATCGAGCCGAGCCGTCCGGCGGCGGTCCTCACCGAGCTGAGGTCGATCGGCCCGCACACCGTGGTGTGGCTGAACGAGACCCAGCACTATCTGCTCACCGCCGATCCAGCCGTCGGGGAGCGGATCGCCGGCGGGCTCCGGGAGTTGCTGCGTGCTCGGGAGCGAGGGCCGGTGCTGGTGCTGGGCACCCTGTGGCCCGCCTACTGGAAGACCCTCACCGCGGTCCCGCACACCGGTCAGCCCGATCCGTACGCTCAGGCCCGCGAGCTGATCAAGAGCGCCAGCATCCGCCTTCCCGAGTCCTTTGCCGACGCCGATCTCGATGCCGCAGGCCGACAGGCGGCGAACACCGGCGATCTCCGTCTGGCCGAGGCGTTGCGCCGGGCCCCGGAGGGGCGGTTGACCCAGTACCTGGCGGGTGGTCCGGCTCTGCTGGAGCTCTACGACAACGCGGAACCCGGCGCCCGCGCCGTCCTGGACGCCGCGATCGACGCCCGCCGGTTCGGTCACGGCCCAGCCCTGCCCCGTCTCCTGCTCGTGGAAGCCGCCCCCGGCTATCTCAGTGACGAGCAATGGCATCTACTCGACGACGACTGGCTCGAACGAGCCTTCGCCTACCTGACCGATCACCGCCCGTGCCGGGGAGCCCGCCCACCGCTGGCCCTGATCAAACCCCGTCCCGGCACCGGTCACGCTCCCGCCGCACACAGTGGAGGCGAGCCGTCCTATCGCCTCGCCGACTATCTCGAACAACACGGCAGCCGCACACGCCGCTTCCTCTGTCCCCCCGCCGCCTTCTGGAACGCCGCCACCCGCCACGCCGCCTCCGTGAGCGACCACCGCGCTTTCGCTCGGGCCGCCCGCGACCGCGGGCGCCACCGTCACGCCTTCGCGCTGTACCGAGCAGTCGCCGACGCGGGCGACACCACCGCGCTGCGGGAGCTGACGCGGATCCGGGAGGAGGCCGGCGACCACGAAGGCGCAGAACGCCTCGCCCGGGCCGCCGCCGACGCGGGCGACACCATTGCGCTGCGGGACCTGGCGCGGACGTGGGAGGAGGCCGGCGACCACGAAGGCGCAGAACGCCTCGCCCGGGCCTTGAACGACGCCGGCCGTACTTCCGCGCTGTACAGCCTGACCGAGATGCGGAAGCAGACCGGCGACCAGGAAGGCGCAGAACGCCTCGCCCGGGCCGCCGCCGACGCCGGTGACGTCCTCACGCTCTACAACCTGGCACGGACACGCGATCAGGCCGGCGACCTCGAACGCGCCGAACGCCTGTACCAGGCAGCCGCAGACGCCGGCTTCACCAGCGCGCTGATCGATGCGTTCTACATGCGCGAGCTGGCCGGCGACCATGAAAGCGCAGAACGCCTCGCCCGAGCCGCCGCCGACGCCGGCCACACCACCGCGCTGCAGCACCTGGCGGAGCTGCGGCAGCAGGCCGGCGACCACGAAGGCGCAGAACGCGTCGCCCAGATGGCCGCCAACGCCGGCCACCCCTTATCACTGAGGTATCTGATCAGGCTGCGCGAGCTGGCCGGCGACTACGGAGGCGCCGAACGCCTCGCCCGGGCCGCCGCCGACGCCGGCGACACCGACGCTCTCCTGGTTCTCGCGCATCTCCGGCGGCAGGCCGGCGACTACGGAGGCGCCGAACGCCTGTACCAGGCCGCCGCCGACGCCGGCGATGCCAGCAGGCTGCACGAGCAGGCGTGGATGCGCGAGCGGGCCGGCGACCACAAGGGCGCCGAACGCATGTTCCAGGCGCTCGCCGACTCCGGCGACACCCTCGCGCTGCGGGAGCTGGCGCGGCTGCGCGAGCTGGCAGGCGACCACGAAGGCGCCGAATGCCTCGCCCGGGCCGGCGACACCACCGCGCTCCCGATTCTGGCGCGGATGCGGCAGCAGGCCGGCGACCACGAAGGCGCAGAACGCGCCGCTCGGATGGCCGCCGACGCCGGCGCCCGCGACGCCGCCGCTCTGCTCCAGAACCTGGCCGAGATGCGGCAGCGGGCCGGCGACCACGAAGGCGCAGAACGCCTCGCCCGCGCCGCCGCCGACGCCGGCCTCACCGCCGCGCTGCAGCACCTGGCCGTGATGTGGGAGCAGGCCGGCGACCACGAAGGGGCAGAACGCATGTTCCAGGCCGCCGCCGACACCGGCCAGATCGACGCGCTTTACGGCCTGGCACGAATACGGGAGAAGGCCGGCGACCACGAAGGCGCCGAACGCTTCACCTGGGCCGCCGCCGACGCCGGCCTCACCGCCGCGCTGCACGCCCTGGCGCGGATGCGGCACGAGGCCGGCGACCACGAAGGCGCAGAACGCATGTACCAGGCAGCCGCCGACGCCGGCGACACCGCCGCGATGTCCGCCCTGGCGGAGCTGCGGCAGCAGGCCGGCGACCACGAGGGCGCAGAACGCCTCGCCCGCGCCGCCGCCGACGCCGGCCGCACCTTCCCGCTGCAAGAGCTGGTGCGGAGGCGGTACCGGGCCGGCGACCACGAAGGCGCCGAACGCCTCGCCCGCGCCGCCACCGACGCGGGCGACACCACCGCGATGCGCAATCTGGTTCAGATGCGGGAGCAGGCCGGCGACCACGAAGGCGCCGAACGCCTCGCCCGGACCGCCGCCGACGCCGGCGGCACCACCGCACTGTACGACCTGGCCAAGCGGCGAGTGCAGGAGGGAAAGGGGGGCCGGTGGGCAGACCTGGTGCGGTTCGGGCTGGAGGCGGACGGGTCGGCTGCCCGGCCATGGTGAGGCGATAAGCCGGCGCCCGGTCACGACTGCGGGCGGCCCTTTCCGGACTCCCGGGCCGCGACGGACTCCCGGGCCGCGACGGACTCGCGGGCCGCGACGGGAGAACGGTGCGACCCGCCGTCGCGCAGCGGGTAGAGAAGGAAGCAGCCGAAGGCCAGCGCCAGCACCACCAGGGGCACCACGCCCATCATCAGCCGGACGCCGGTCACGACGGAGTCCGGCTGCACCGCGGCCCCGTTGTGGTAGCCCGATCGGGACAGCACGACCGTGACGCCCACGTCGTAACCGCCCGCGACGGCCGTACGGACCGCGTCGGGGGCCCACGGGCACGGCGTCATGACGGTCGCCGAGCTGATCGCGCGGGCGGCGAGCAGCGAGGTGATGCCGGTGTTGGCCGCACGGCACATGCCGTAGTCGTCGGCGTTCACTATCAGCAGCCGGTCGTCCGGCCCGGCTCCGAGCCGTCGCGCGAGGTTCACGTGATGTCCCCCTTCCCTGCCCCGGTGAGGTCCGTGTCGTTCGGTCCGCCGGTCGCGGTGTCGTACGGTCCCCCGGCTGCCGTCTCGTGTGGCCGCCCGCCCACGGCGGCGGCGAAGGCGCGTTCCCGCGCACGATGGCGGGCGAGCCAGGACGCGCCGCGCAGCACCGGATCCCCGGGGACGCCGCTCGCGACGATCCTGATCGGGAGCGGCGCGGCGTCCCTCGCCAGGTGGCGGCGGATGCGGCCCAGCAGCAGATCGGCGCTGGCGCCGAACGCGCCGCCGAGCACGAACAGCTCCGGCTCGATCACGAGGGCGACCGACGCCGCGACGTGGGCGATCCTGCGGGCGGTCGCGTCGACCACGGCGAGTGCCCTCTCGTCGCCGGCCCTGGCGCTGTCGAAGATCTCCCGCGTGGACGGGCTGCCCTCGATGCCGGCCTGCCTGGCCTGTTCGGCGATGCGGCGGGCGCCGAGCACCTCGGTGCCGAGCTCGGTCGCGGGGTGGGGCAGGAATGCGACCTCGCCCGCTCCCCCGGCGAAGCCCCGGTGGAGCCCCGGTGGAGCCGGCCGCCCAGTACGATCCCGGCGCCGAGGCCGACCCCGACGCCGAGCAGGACGAAGTCGGCGACGCCGGCGCACGCGCCGAACCGCTGCTCGGCGACGGCGGCGAGGTTGACGTCATTCTCCAGCAGCAGAGGCACGGGCAGGTCGCGCTCGATCGCCTCGGCCAGGCCACGGCCCCCTGCGGCAGCCCGTAGGCCCGCCTCACGGTGCGGCCGTCGCGCGCCACGACCGCGGGGACGCCGACGACGGCCTGACCGACGGCGCCCGGCTCGGTCCCGGCGCGTCCGGCGCACTCGGCGGCGAGTGCGGCCACCGCCGCCGCCGTGTCGGCCACCCTGCGGCGCGGCGCCCGGGTCTCCGCCTGGGCGAGCGTCTCCCCCACCGCGTCGACGGGTACGGCGCGGATGCGCAGGTGGCCGATGTCGACGCCGAGCGCGAGCGCGCAGCGGGGGGCGATCCGGTAGAGGGTCGCGGCGGGCCCGCGACGCGTGGTGTCGGCGCCCGCCTCCTCCACGGCCCCGCGTGCGACGAGCTCGCGCAGCGCCTGGGCGACGGTGGTCTTGGACAGGCCGGTGGCCCTGGTGATCTCCGGTCGGCCGAGCGGCCCCTCACGGTCGATGACGTCGAGCACCGCGCGGGCGTTGATCGACCAGAGCAGGCCCTGCGGCCCGGCCAGGTAGTTCGCGCTCACGCTCACCTCGGGTCCCGGCCCGGGTAGGCCGGACGGTTCTCCTCAGGGTGAGCCGTTCCATCCGATCGGCCACCACGCGACAAGACCGCTACGGTTCATAAAAGGCAGAGAGGGGATCATCGTGAGCAATGCCGCAACGGGCGACGTTCCATTCGGGGCACGGGTACGCGGCTGCCTGCTCGCCGGGGCCGTCGGCGACGCCCTCGGCGCGCCCGTGGAATTCGACTCGATCGCCGTCATCCGCCGCAACCACGGCAGGGCGGGGCTGACCGATCTCGCGCCCGGCTGGCACGGCAAGACCGGCCTGGTCACCGACGACACGCAGATGACGCTGTTCACCGTCGAAGGGCTGATCCGCGCGGACGTGCGCGTCAGGGAGAAGGGCATCGGCGGCGGTGAGGTGCAGGTGGTCCGCCACGCCTACCTGCGCTGGCTCGACACACAGGAGCACCGCGTGCCGCCACCCGCCGACGGCCTCGTCCGCACCGGCCGGCTCCGCGAGCAGACCTGGCTCTACTCCCGTCGCGCGCCCGGCAACACCTGCGTGTCCGGACTGCACGCCGACCTCGGTTCGCTCGCGGCCCCCGGTATGCCCGGGCCGGTCAACCCCGGCTCCAAGGGCTGCGGCACCGTCATGCGCTCCGCCCCGTTCGGACTGGCCATCCGCGACCCGCGGGCGGCCTTCACGCTCGCGGCCGGCTGCGCCCAGATCACGCACGGGCATCCCACCGGTTATCTGGCGGCCGGCGCCTTCGCCGCGCTGGTCTGCTCCCTGTCCCAGGGCGCGCCGCTCGCGACGGCCGTGCACGACACCCTGGGCCTGCTCGCCGAGCTGCCCGCGCACGAGGAGACCACCGCGGCGATCGAGGCGGCGATCGCCCTGGCCGGCACGGCGGAGCCGTCGCCCGAGGCGGTGGAGACGCTCGGCGGCGGGTGGGTGGCCGAGGAGGCGCTCGCCATCGCGGTCTACTGCGCGCTGGTGAGCGGCGACGACATCGAGCGGGCCCTGCTGCTGGCAGTCAACCACTCCGGCGACAGCGACTCCACCGGCTCCCTCTGCGGCAACCTCCTCGGCACGGTGCACGGCGACGCGGCCCTCCCCGGGCACTGGGTGTCCCAACTGGAGGGCCGGGACACCGTCATCGAACTCGCCGACGACTTCACCACGCATTTCACCGGCGGCCGCATCGACCGCGACAAGTACCCCGGCTGCTGACCCCGCCACCCGATCCGGCCCGAACGGCATGAGACGCCCGCATCACCGGATCATGCCGCATGGAACGGTGTAATCTTCCGGGCGTACTGGTGATGCGGCCCGACGGGCTTCCGTTCTCTCGTCCGGGAACGGACATGCCCCCATACCGCACGAGTCTTTCGTGCTGCCTGGGGGTAGGTCCGTGGCCGTTGTCCGGCATTCCGCGGAAGGTCTGCTTCAGCTCGCGTCCGTGCCGGAGAGGGTGCTCAGCGAGGTGATCGCCGAGCAGCTTCGCATCACTCAAGGCGTCAATCCCGGCAGGAGCGAGCGGAGGTCATGGGACCGCAGCCTGCCCGTTCTCGCCCGTGACCTCGTCGAGGCCGGGCTGGGCAGCGTCGAGATGCTGCTGGAATACCAGTTACCGCTCACCAGCAAGCGGGCCGACGTGATCCTCGCCGGCGTCGACCGGCACAGTGGTGACGACGCGTACGTCGTCGTGGAGCTCAAGCAGTGGAGCCACGCCGAGTTGTACGAGGACGACGCCGACCTCGTTCTCGTCCCCGGCATGGGCAACCACCCCAAACTTCACCCGGTCGTGCAGGTGCACGGCTACTGCGACTACCTCGCCGACTTCGTCGGCGCCCTGGAGCATCGCCGTCATGCCGTACGCGGCGTCGCGTACCTGCACAACGCGAACGACCTCGACATCCACGACCTGTACGACCGCGTGGAGGACGAGCGGACCCGTCTGTTCAGCCAGAGCCGTCGTGGTCAGTTCGTCGACTACCTTCGGGCGCAGTTCGCGCCCGAACCCGGTGCGCGCGCCGCCGACAGGCTGCTGGCGTCGGCGATCCGGCCGTCCAAGCAACTGCTGAAGGTGGCCGCGGCCGAGATCAAGCATCGGGACCAGTTCGTCCTGCTGGACCAGCAGCGCCTGGCGTACGAAATTGTGCTGCACGCGGTGGAGAAGGCCAGGGCGTCCGACTCCAAGGAAGTCGTCATCGTCACCGGCGGTCCCGGGTCGGGCAAGAGCGTCATCGCCCTGTCGCTGCTCGGCGAACTCGCCGAGCGCGGCTATCCGGCACACCACGCCACCGGATCGCGGTCCTTCACCGAGACCATGCGCCGCCACGTGGCCAGGGGATCCACGCGCACGAAGGCGATGTTCAAGTACTTCAACAACTTCATGACCGCCAAGCCCAACGACCTCGACGTACTCATCTGCGACGAGGCCCACCGGATCCGCGAGACGTCGGCCAACCGCTTCACCAAGGCCGTCGAGCGGACGGGGCGGTCCCAGCTCGACGAGCTGATGAGCGCCGCCCGCGTTCCCGTCTTCCTCCTCGACGAACACCAGGTGGTGCGGCCGGGCGAGACCGGGACCGTCGCGGACATCAGGGCACACGCACAGACCCGCGGCCTGGCCGTGCAGCAGGTGGATCTCGACGCCCAGTACCGCTGCGGCGGCAGCCGGGCGTACGAGGAGTGGGTGCTGCGACTGCTCGGCCTGAACGGTGAGGATCCCGAGCCGTGGACCGGCGACCCCCACTTCGAGGTCACCCTCGCCGACTCGCCGTACGAGTTGGAAGGACTGCTGCGGGGGAAGCTGAACGACGGCTACTCGGCCCGCATGACGGCCGGTTTTTGCTGGCGGTGGAGCGACCCCGACGGCGACCGCCTCGTCTCCGACGTGCGGATCGACGGCTGGTCCAAGCCGTGGAACGTCAAGGGCGACCGCGCTGTCGGCGACGCCCCTCCCAGCGCACTGTGGGCCACCATGCCGGGCGGCTTCGAGCAGGTCGGCTGCGTGTACACCGCCCAGGGCTTCGAGTACGACTGGAACGGCGTCGTGCTGGGCCCTGACCTCGTCTACCGGGAAGGCCGTCTGATCACCGTGCGCGGCGCCAGCAAGGACCCGGCGCTGATGAAGAAGTCCGTGACGGACGAGCAGGCTGACCGGCTGATTCGCAACACCTACAAGGTGCTGCTCACTCGCGGCATGATCGGCACAGCCGTCCACTCCGTCGACGCCAGGACACAGGAGTTCCTCGCCACACTGCTTGATCGATAGGGTGACGCGGCGCGCACATTCGGACGGTCCCATCGCCTTCGTGAACCTGCCGGCGCACGAGCACTCCGTCCCGATGGCTGTCAGGGCCCGCGGAGGCGGCGCCGGGAAGTCATCATGGGACGCGTGATCGAAGAGCGACGTCTTCCGGGCGGAAACACGAATGGGGCCGTCCGGGTCGGCGACACGGTCCGGCGTGTCCCCGGGCCCTGGACGCCCGCCGTGCATGCGCTGCTCCGGCATCTGGAGGACGCCGGTTTCGACCGGGCCCCGCGTGCGCGAGGGTTCGACGACCAGGGGCGGGAGGTCCTCTCGTACCTGCCGGGAGAGGTGGTCGGGACCGCGCGGCCGTGGCCCGCCTGGGTGCACAGTGACGACGCGCTCCGTCAAGTGGCCGTCTGGCTGCGCGACTTCCACACCGCGGTGGCGAGTTTCGTCCCTCCGCCGGACGCGGTCTGGCGCGAGGGAGGGACCTGGCGGCCCGGTCTGGTCGTCGGCCACAACGACGCGGCGCCGTACAACGCGGCGTGGGCCGACGGGCGCCTCATCGGTTTCTTCGACTGGGACTTCGCCGCTCCGGTCGCCCCGGACTGGGACCTCGCCTTCACCGCCTTCTCCTGGGTGCCGCTCCACGCCCGCCATGTCGTGGCGGCGGACGGGTTCACCGCGTTCGCCGAGCGGCCCCGGAGACTGCGACTGTTCCTCGACACCTACGGCTGGGACGGCCCGGCTGGCCGGTTCATCGAGACGGTCCGCCAGCGGGTCAGCGCCTCCGCCAACGGCATCCGGCGTCTCGCGGCGGCGGGCGACCCGGCGTATCGGAAGCTGGTCGACGACGGCGTCGACAGGTCATTGGACACGGCGATGGAGGAACTGACCGGCTTCCCCGGCGAGTGAGGCCGACGCCTGCGAATCCGCTGCTCAGGGGCGGGGCCAGGGCCGTCCGGCGAGGTTTTCGATGTCGGTGTTGAAGCGTCTCAGGTAGGCGGCGAAGGCCGTGACGTCCTCGGCTGTCCAACCGGACAGCACCTTCTCCAGGCCGAGGATGTTCTTCTCACGCTCCTCACCGAGCCACCGCTCGCCGTCATCGGTCAGGCGGAACTTGCGGGCGATGCCGCCGCCGGGGTCCGGAATGCGTTCCGCCAGCCCGGCGCGCAGCAGGGCCGAGGTGTGCCGGTTGAGGGTGGACACGTCCAGCCCGAGCGCCTCGCTGAGCTGGCCGATGGACATCGGGCCCGTGATGTGGATGCGATTGAGCAGCAGGTATGCGCTGCGGTCGAGGTGCCGGTGCCGCCCGAGCAGCATGGTCTCGAACTCGATGAGATGCGTGGGCTTGTCCATGCCGGTTCCTTCTCACAGATATGTGCACCCTACACGAATTGTGTGTGTAACACATGGTGTGTAGGGTGCGCATCGTTTTGACCATCTATCTAAGGGAGACCCTCGTGGGAGGCTCCACGTCCGCCGCTCGCCCCGGCGGCATCGTCAGCGTGATGGCGGTGGCCGGCATCGTCGCCTCGCTGATGCAGACCCTGGTGGTGCCGCTGATCGCCGAACTGCCGAACCTGCTGAGCACCACCGCGTCGAACGCCTCTTGGGTGATCACCGTGACGCTGCTCGCGGGAGCGGTGACGACCCCGGTCACCGGGAGGCTCGGCGACCTGTACGGCAAGCGCCTCATGATGCTGGTCTGCTCGGCGCCTCTGATCGCGGGCTGCATCGTCTGCGCCCTGGCGGGCTCCCTGACCCCCATGATCATTGGCAGGGGCTTGCAGGGCATGGGCATGGGCATGATCCCCCTGGGCATCAGCGCCCTGCGCGACCTGCTGCCGCCCGAGCGGCTCGGCCCCTCCATCGCGCTGCTGAGCTCGTCCATGGGCATCGGCGGCGCGCTCGGACTGCCGATCGCGGCGGCGGTCGCCGAGTACGCGAGCTGGCGGGTGCTGTTCTGGGGCTCGGCGGTGCTGAGCGTGCTGGTCGCGGTGCTGATCTGGCTCCTGGTCCCGGTCACGCCCGGCCGGGCTTCCGGCCGGTTCGACGTCGCCGGTGTGCTCGGTTTGGGCTCCGGGCTGGTGTGCCTGCTGCTGGGCGTCTCCAAGGGCGCCGACTGGGGCTGGACCAGCGGCACCACTCTCGGCCTGCTCTCCGCGGCGCTGGTCGTGTTGCTGCTGTGGGGCTGGTGGGAGCTGCGCGTCAAGGACCCGCTGGTCGATCTGCGGGTCACCGCGCGGCGGCAGGTGCTGCTGACCAACCTGGCCTCGATCGTGGTCGGCTTCTCGATGTACGCCCAGGCGCTGATCGTCATGCAGATCCTGCAGCTCCCCGCGGCCACCGGCTACGGCCTGGGCCAGTCGATGCTGGCGGCCGGCCTGTGGATGGCCCCTTCCGGCCTGATGATGATGGCCGTCTCGCCGCTCGGCGCCCGTCTGTCGGCCGTCCGCGGCCCCAAGGTCACCCTGATCGCCGGCAGCCTGGTCATGGCGCTCGGGTACGGCTCCTCGACCGTCCTGCTGGGCTCCACCTGGGGCCTGCTGATCGTCACCTGCGTGTGCAACATCGGCGTCGGCCTGGCCTACGGGGCGATGCCCGCCCTGATCATGGGCGCGGTCCCCCGTTCCGAGACCGCCGCCGCCAACAGCTTCAACACGCTGATGCGCTCCATCGGCACCACCGTCTCGGCCGCGGTGGTCGGCGTCGTCCTGTCGCAGATGACCATCCGGCTGGGCGGGCACGTCCTGCCGTCGGAGGGCGGCTTCCGCGCCGGGATGCTGATCGGCTGCGCCACCGCCCTCGTCGCCGCCGCCGTCACCCTGGCCCTCCCCGCGCGCGCGGCGGGCCGTACGACCGGCCGCGACGTCCCCGCCGAACCCGTCACCGCCGCCACGACCTGAGCGGCCCCGTCTCAGTCGGCGGGCGCGCCGTCGAACCGGCGCGTGGCCACGAGCGCGGCCAGATCCGGTGCGAGGCGAAGCTCGGCCGCGTCCAGCCCCGGGTGGTCGAGCCAGTGCATCCGCGCCCGGTCGACGGCGCCGTCGAACCGGGGCGGCCAGTGCCGGGCCGGGGTCAGGTCGTCGATGACCAGCGTGCCTCCTGGCCTGAGCAGCCGGTGCGGATCGGCCGGCTGCTCACCGCTCTTGCCCTGGCCGCCGCCGTCGAGCACGAGCAGGTCGTACGGCCCGTGGCGATGGATCTCCCGCCAGTCGCCGCGGATGACCGAGACCTGCGGGTGATCGGCGAAGACCTGGGCGGCCAGGGACGCTCGACGTGCGTCCCGTTCGACGCTGACCAGCCGGGCCCCCGGCCGGGCGCCCGAGACCAGCCAGGCCAGGCCTACTCCGCACCCGGTGCCGGTCTCCCCGATGGTCTCGGCGCCGCCCGCCATGGCGTACAGCAGCCGCCCCTGCTCAGGTCGGCAGGAAGGCGCGAAGCCCGCCTGCCGGGCCACCCGGACCGCGCGCTCAACCAGCGGAGGCAACTCCATGAGATCGGCGTATGCCGCCGTACCGTCAACCGACATCGCCCCAGGTTAGGCCGGACGATGTCAGTTCTCCAGGGGAAGCTCGCCGACCGGCCGCGAACGCCCCGGCCGCGAACACACCTGCCGCGAACACACAGGCCGCACGCCGATGCCATCGACTATGCTCATGATGTTCGCAAGATGAACCGGCGTTCGCATAGCGAACAAGAGGGGAACGTCATGGGCTCGGCCTTCGTCTACGCCGCGGCGCGCACGCCGTTCGGCAGGTTCAACGGCGCGCTCGCGGACGTCCGCCCGGACGACTTGGCGGCCACCGCGTTACGCGGTGTGCTGGCCAAGCTGCCCGGGCTGGATCCGGCGGAGATCGGCGACGTGGTGTGGGGCAACGCCAACGGCGCGGGTGAGGACAACCGCAACGTGGGCCGGATGGCCGTGCTGCTGGCCGGGCTGCCGGTGACCGTGCCGGCCACCACGGTGAACCGGCTGTGCGGGTCGAGCCTGGACGCCGCCATGATCGGCTCGCGGACTGTCGAGAGCGGCGACGCCGACGTCGTCGTCATCGGCGGCGTGGAGTCGATGACACGGGCGCCGTGGGTGCTGCCCAAACCCTCCCGGGCCTTTCCCGCCGGTGACGTGACCGCGGTCTCCACCACGCTCGGCTGGCGGCTGGTGAACCCGCGTATGCCGAAGGAGTGGACGGTCTCCCTCGGGGAGGCCAACGAGCAGCTCGGCGAGAGGTTCGGCATCTCGCGCGAGCGGCAGGACGCCTTCGCCGCGCGGTCCCACGTGCTGGCCGACGCGGCCTGGAACGACGGCTTCTACGACGACCTGGTCGTCCCGGTGGAGGGCGCCGGCCTGGCGCGGGACGAGGGCATCAGGCCCGGCTCGACGCCGGAGATCCTCGCCGGGCTGAAGCCGGCCTTCCGCCCCGACGGCGCCATCACGGCCGGCAACGCCTCCCCGCTGAACGACGGCGCGTGTGCGGTCGTGCTCGGCTCGCAGGCCGCCGCGGACCGGATCGGCGCCGGCCCGATCGCCCGCGTCGCCGGTCGCGGGGCCTGCGCGCTCGAGCCGCAGATGTTCGGCTACGCGCCGGTCGAGGCCGCCAACCAGGCGCTGCGCCGGGCCGGCATCGGCTGGGACGACGTCGGCGCGGTCGAGCTGAACGAGGCGTTCGCCGTGCAGTCGCTCGTGTGCCTCGACGCCTGGAAGGTCGATCCCGCGATCGTCAACACCAGAGGCGGCGCCATCGCCATCGGCCACCCCCTGGGCGCCTCGGGCGGCCGCATCCTCGGCACGCTCGCCCACGTGCTGCGCGAACGGCGCGAGCGGTGGGGCGTGGCCGCGATCTGCATCGGCGTCGGGCAGGGGCTGGCCGTGGTGCTCGAGAACGTGAGCGCGTCATGACCGCCGTGTTCACCGACCCCGGCGAGGCGGTGGCGGGCATCGCGGACGGCTCCACGGTCCTGATCGGCGGCTTCGGGATGGCCGGCATGCCCGTCCAGCTCATCGACGCGCTGATCCGGCAGGGCGCGACTGATCTGACCGTGGTCAGCAACAACGCGGGCAACGGCGACACCGGCCTGGCTGCGCTGCTCGCCGCCGGGCGCGTACGCAAGATGATCTGCTCGTTCCCGCGCCAGAGCGACTCGTGGGTCTTCGACGGCCTCTACCGCTCGGGGAAGATCGAGCTGGAGGTCGTCCCGCAGGGCACCCTCGCCGAGCGCATGCGCGCGGCCGGGGCCGGCATCGGCGCCTTCTACTGCCCCACCGGGGTCGGCACGCCACTGGCCGAGGGCAAGGAGACACGCACCATCGACGGCCGCGACCACGTGCTGGAGTATCCGATCAAGGGCGACGTCGCCCTCATCGCCGCCCACGCCGGCGACCGGATGGGCAACCTCGTCTACCGCAAGACCGCCCGCAACTTCGGGCCCGTCATGGCGACCGCCGCGACGCTGACGATCGCGCAGGTGCATCACGTCGTCGAGACCGGCGAACTGGACCCCGAGTCCGTGGTCACCCCCTGCATCTACGTCGACCGGATCCTGGACCTGAACGCGAAGGAGGCGACCCCGTGAACAGCGCCGTGAAGACCGTCGAGCATCTCGGCCGCGGCCCGCTGGGCCGCGACGAACTCGCCGCCCTCGTCGCCCGGGACATCCCGCCCGGATCCTTCGTGAACCTCGGCATCGGCCAGCCGACGACGGTCGCCGACCACCTCCCGGCCGGCTCCGGGGTCGTCCTGCACACCGAGAACGGCATGCTCGGCATGGGGCCCGCCGCACACGGCGACGAGATCGACCCCGATCTGACCAACGCCGGCAAGATGCCCGTCACCGAGCTGCCGGGCGCCTCCTACTTCCACCACGCCGACTCCTTCGCGATGATGCGCGGCGGCCACCTCGACGTGTGCGTGCTCGGCGCCTTCCAGGTCTCCGGACGCGGCGACCTGGCCAACTGGCACACCGGCGCCCCCGACGCCATCCCCGCCGTCGGCGGGGCCATGGACCTGGCCACCGGCGCCAAGCAGGTGTTCGTCATGATGACGCTGTTCGCCAAGGACGGCACGCCCAAGCTCGTCCCCGAATGCACCTACCCGCTCACCGGGCTGGCCTGCGTGAGCCGCGTCTACACCGACCTGGCCGTCTTCCACATCGACCGCGGGGGCGTCACCGTCGTCGAGACGTACGGCACGAGCGCGGCCGAGCTCGCCTCCCGGCTGGAGGTCGCCGTGCGCACCCTCGACCGGGAGCCGTGATCGGACGAAAGGGACGATAGTCTCCCCCTGTGAGTGAGCGAGCAGTCCTTGTCACCGGTGCCTCGCGCGGGATCGGGCGGGCGATCGCGCTGGCCTTCGCAGCCGCCGGCGACCGCGTCGCGATCCATCACCGCGACTCCCCCGACCTGGCCGAACGGGTCCGCGCGGAGCTGCCGGGAGAGGGTCACACCGTCGTCCGGGCCGACGTCGCCGACCCCGCCGACGCGCGGCGCATGGTCGAGGAGGCGGCGCACGCCCTCGGCGGCATCGACGTCCTGGTCAACAACGCGGGGGTGTTCGTGCACCACCCGATCACGGAGACCTCGTACGAGGAGTGGCAGGCGGTGTGGCGCGAGACGCTGGCCGTCAATCTCGTCGGACCGGCCAACGTCATCTGGAACGCCGTACGGCACATGGCTCCGGGCGGCAGGATCGTCAACGTCTCGTCGCGCGGCGCCTTCCGCGGGGAACCGGACAGCCCCGCCTACGGGGCCAGCAAGGCGGGCCTGAACGCGCTGGGCCAGTCGCTCGCCATCGCCCTGGCGCCCCTCGGCATCGCCGTGGCGACCGTTGCGCCCGGCTTCGTCGAGACCGACATGACCAACGAGCATCTCAAGGCGCCGCGGGGCGACGCGATCCGCGCCCAGAGCCCGTTCGGGCGGGTGGCGAGGTCGGAGGAGATCGCGGCCGCGGTCCTCTATCTGGCGTCGCCGGAGGCCGAGTGGGCCAGCGGCACGATCGTCGACCTGAACGGCGCCTCCTACCTGCGCAGCTGAGCCGCGACGATCAGTTGGGCGCCCGGTATTTGACCAGGACCTTCTCCAGCCTGCTCACGACCGGCCGCCAGGTCGGGGGCAGGCTGTACCGCGTCGCCCGGTGTCCCTTGTAGGCCAGGCGGTAGGCGATGAAGTCGGCCCCCGGCGGCCGCGACTCGGAGCGCCCGAGCCGCAGGTGCTTCAGTGACCCGCGCAGGCCGCGCCACTCCGCGGCGGTCAGGCATCTGCGGACCGCCGGTCCGGTGCGACGGCTCAGCACGGCGCAGCCGTCCGTGTAGACGGCCACCCGGTTGTGCAGCCCGGCGAATCCGCCCTCCTCCCGCAACTCCACCAGCAGCTTCCTGGGCGCCGTGGCCGCCTCGGCGGGGCCGGTGACGGCCAGCACGGACAGGGCCGCCAGCGGCAGCAGCGCGATACGCGAACTCCTCATGCCCTCTATGACGTATCGCGGCGCCCTTCGGCTCACCGAGGACGTCCCTGCCGGCCGGCCCGCCGGTTCGCCGCTTCGCCGGCCCGCCGGGGGCTCAGCGGTGCCGCCGGACGCGCCACACCACCAGAGCGGTCACGACGACCACGGCGAGAACGGCCGCGACCGCACCGCCGACGGCCGACTGCACCTGCTCGTACGCCGCCCCGGCGAAGAAGCCCAGGAGGGTGTAACCGACTCCCCAGAGCACCCCGCCCAGGACGTTGAACAGGAAGAACCGCCGGTAACTCATGCGCGAGACCCCGGCCAGGGCCGGCATCATGGCGCGGAGGAACGCGACGAACCGCGCGAAGAACACCGCCTGAGGGCCCCACCGGCGGATCAGCGCCTCGGCCCTGTCCACGTGGTCGCGACGGCGGCGCAGAAACCGTACGTCCAGGACACCGGGGCCGAGGCGGCGGCCGATGAAGTAGCCCGCGCTGTCGCCGGCTATCGCGGCTGCCGTCACCACGAGCCCCAGCCAGTACACCGACAGCCTGCCCTGGCCGGCGAGCACGCCGCCCAGCACGACGGCCGTCTCCCCCGGCACGACGAACCCGACGAACAGGGCGTCCTCGGCGAAGACCAGCGCCGCGACGACCGCGTAGAGCGCCGTGCTCGGCAGGCCCCAGAGCCAGCTGGTGATCGAGTCCACCCGTCCTCCATGCGCCTCCCCGTTGTCGTGTCCCCAGGAGGTGCGCTTACGCGCGGAGATATTCAGACTTGTTACTGAGTGGTAGGCATGTCTGACACCCGCGACAAGGCCCAGAATTCATCCATCACGGATGCGGAGGACGCGGTGGCGGGCAGGATCACCCCGGCGGCGGGCCGGTATGGCGGCAGGTCGGCGGCCGAACGGCAGGCCGAGCGCCGCGAACGCTTCTTGAAGGCGGGCCTCGACCTGTTCGGCGCCGGCCCCGGCTACCGCGCCACCAGAATCACGGACGTCTGCCGGGCCGCGGGCCTGTCCAGCCGCCAGTTCTACGAGGAGTTCCACACCCTGGAGGACCTGCTGGCCGACCTGCACCTGCACGTCAACGACATCGCCCAGCAGGCGGTCCTCGACGTCCTGCCCCAGGTGCGGCACCTGGATCCCATCGACCGCTGCAGTCAGCTGTTCCGCGCGTACGCGGCCGGGGCCACCGCCGACCCCCGCCACACCCGCATCGCGTTCGTGGAGATCATCGGCGTCAGTCCCCGGCTCGACCGCCAGCGCCTGGACCGCCGGGCCCGATGGATCGACTTGGTGTGCGAGCAGCTCGACGACGCCGCCGGCCGCGGCGGGATCGTGCCGCGCGACTTCCGCGTCACGGCCGCCGCGTTCATCGGAGCCATCAACGGCCTTATGCACGACTGGGCCGTCGGCTGGGTCGACGCCACCCGCGACCAGATCGTGGACGAGCTCCTGCTCATGCTCCTGGGCAGGCTTCAGGCCACCGACGAGCGGGGCGACGCGCAGGGCGACGGCGAGGCCGGCCCGCCCGTAGCGGGGCCCTCGCCGGCTGGCGCCGTCCCCCTCCCCGGGGGAGGATGACGGGGCGACGAGGGTCGGGCGCTGCACGCGCGGTCCACGTCCTCGCACCGAAGATCACGGTCAGGTGGATCGTTCTCGGGAGAGGCACATGGCAGAAGTCGTCATCGTCGGAGGCGGCCCCACCGGGCTGTGGCTCGCAGCGGAGTTACGTCTCGCGGGGGTCGAGGTCACGGTCCTGGAGAGGCGGACGGAACGCGACCCGCACTCCAAGGGCTTCACGATCCACCCCCGCACGATGGAGCTGTGGGCGTCGCGCGGCGTCGAGGAGTCGTTCGTCGCGCAGGGCAGGCGGGTGCCGGACTCGCATTTCGCTCTCCTCGACCATCGGATGGGCTACGGGACGCTCGACACCCCTTTCCCGTACGTCCTCCTGCTCGCGCAGCCGAAGGTCGAGGAGCTGATGGAGGGCTACGCCCGCGACCTGGGGGTGGACGTGCGGCGCGGGCACGCCTTCACCGCGTCGGCCCAGGAGCCGGACCGGGTCGTGGTGCGGGCCGATGGCCCGGGAGGGCCCTACACGACGGAGACGGCGTTCCTGGTCGGCTGTGACGGAGCGGGCAGCGCTGTCCGCTCGGCCGCCGGGATCGGCTTCCCGGGAACCGGCTCCACTGCGCACGCCTGGGTCGCCGACGTGACGCTCGACGACCCCCCGGTGGTGCCCTACTTCCAGAAGACCAACGAGGCCGGTCAGGTGCTGGTCGTGCCCATCGGCCCCGGTCTCCACCGGGTGGCGGGCGTCGACGGCGGCGGCGCCTTCGGGTGCGAGGGCCCGCCTGCGGAGAAGGAACTGCGCGCCTGGCTCGCGGCCGTCGCCGGCACCGACTTCGGCCTGCACGACCCCGTCTGGGTGTCCGGCACGGGATCCGCCTCGTGCCTCGCCGACCGATACCGCAGCGGCCGGGTTCTCCTGGCCGGAGACGCCGCGCACCGCCTGTTCCCCGCTGGAGGCATGGGCCTGAACGCCGGCGTGCAGGACGCCTGGAACCTCGGCTGGAAGCTGGCCGCCACGGTGCGGGGATGGGCTCCCGACGGGCTGCTGGACAGCTACCACGCGGAAAGGCACCCGGTCGGCGCGGCCACGCTGCGCCTGACCCGGGGGCAGACCGCGCTCATGACGACGTTCACGCCCGAGACTCTCGCCCTGCGGTCGGTCGTGGACGACGCCATCGCGCGGGTGCCGGAGTTCTCCCGCTTCCTGGCGGAGCAGGTCTCCGGCATCGGCGTGTCGTACGGACGGGACACCGATGATCACCCGCTCGTGGGGACACGCGCTCCGGACCTGCGGCTGTCCGGCGGGCCGGGGTTGTTCGCGCTGCTCGTCCCCGGGCGCTACGTGCTGCTCGACTTCACAGGAGCGGGCCGCGCCCTCCCCGGCCGGGTGGCCGCGTCCCCGCGACTCCCCTCGTCCCCGCGACTCCCCGCGCCGCCGGGATTGACCGTGTGTGCGGACGAGCCGGTCGAGTCCCGGGCCGGATGGCGGCGGGTCCGCGCCGCGCTGATCCGGCCGGACGGGCACGTCGCCTGGGCCTCGGAGGAGGACGACGACGCGGTCCTGCGGTCCGCGGCGGCGACGGCCCTCGCCGCCACGACACGCGTCAGCACGCCGGGCTCCTGACCCCTGCGGCGGCCGAGTGCCACGACGGCGACGAGACCCCCGCCGACGGTCTCACCCGACGGCCGCACGGCTCATCGGGGGTCACGGCCAGCGCGGGGTCACGGCGAGCGGAGGGCCGCGGTCAGCGGGGCGCGTCCGTGACGACGGCGAACACTCCGCGGACCTCGGCTCCGTCCGGCAGCCGCCAACCGGCCACGACGTGACCCAGGACGCCGGCGACGTCCGCTTCGCCGGGCCGCAGGACGCGGGTCACCCGCATGGTCAGCCGTCCGCCCCGGCCACCGTCCGCGGCGTCCACCACGATGTCGGTGGCGTACGGCGCCTCGGCCACGCCGGCCGGCCGGATCGGGCCCGGCGCGGCGGCTCCCGTGAAGTCTGCGGTGACCGCCGGGTCGGGGGTGTCGCTGAGGCTCTGATGCTGCGCCTTGGCGTCCCCCGCGACCAGGGCGTGGAGTTGTGCGACGAGGACCGGATCGTGGGTGCCGTCATAGATCCACCGCCGCCCCAGGACTCCGTGCTCCGCCGTCCCGATGAGTGCGTGGCCGGCCCCCTCCAGCGGCGCCCCCCGGTAGGTGAGCGGCACGTGGTAAGAGACGGGACGGTCGCCCGACACGTCGGTGACCACCATGAACTCCATGCCGACCTCGCCCTGCGGGTCGTCGAGCCGGAAGCCCCCGGCCTTCGTCAGCTCCGGTCGCCGTCCGTCGCCTCCGTACCAGGGCTGAGCGGGTAGCCACGTCGTGAGCAGCTCCAGCTTGCCGGGCGTCAGCGTGGTGCGATGGATGACTGCCATCCCGTGAAAACCCTTCGTCGGCGTCCCGTCACCGTGCTCCCCGGCGCGACCGCCGGGGGGCGGATCATCGTCTCACACGCCCCACGACGGCCGCAGTCCGAAGAGCGCGTCAATCGGCAAAGTCCGCGACGTGGTCGCGGGCCCAGGCGGCGAAGGTGCGGGGAGCGTGGCCGGTGACCTGTTCGACGGTGTCGGTCAGCGGCACGGGGCGGCCGTCGTTGGCCCGCCAGTAGTCGAGCAGGGCGTCGGCGTAGGGACCGGGGATGTGGTCGGCCATCTCCTGCTTCCATTCCTCGGGGGTGACGTGGCCGACGGCGATCGGCCGGCCGGTGATCTCGGCGAGCCGGTCGATCTGTTCGCCGAACGTGAGGCTCTGCGGGCCGGTCAGGTGAAGGCACCGGCCCTGGTGGCGCGGGTCGGTGAGCACGGTGAAGGCCACTTCGGCGAGGTCGCGTTCGTGGACGGGATCGGTGTGGGAGCCCGGGTAGGGCAGGCTCACCGGGCGTCCGGCCTTGATGGGCCAGGCCCAGGCACGGGCGTTGCGGGCGAAGGAGCCGGGGCGCAGGATCGTGGTGGTGAGCGGTGCGGCGAGCAGTGCGGTCTCGACGTCGAGATGGGACTTGGCCAGCGGGTCGCCGGCCGCGCCGGGAGCCAGCACGCCGGCGGACGACAGCAGGACGACGTGCTCGACCCCGGCCGTGACGGCCGCGTCGGCGAACTCGGCGATGTGCGAGGCCCCGGCGTACAGGAAGACCTCGGTGACGCCGGCGAGAGCGGCCGGGAAGGTGGCGGGATCCCGGAGATTGCAGGTGACGGCCGTGACGCCGTCGGGGACCCGCAGCTGTCCGGGGTCGCTGGAGCCCACGCGTACGGGACGGCGGGCCTGGAGCAGCAGGGTCAGCAGGTGGGTGGCGACCGCGCCGCGGCCTCCGGTGACGAGAATCATGGACATGCTCCGGTGATCGGTGCGGATTGGACGCGGATGCCTTCCGCGAGCGGCTGAGCGGACAGGCGCTCCCCGGCCTGGAACCAACGGGATGCTCGTCACGCGTGCCGCGGGGGCGGCCACGCGTGGGACACCGTGGTGCTCGGCAGATCGAGCACGTCGGCGGCGACCACGAACGGGTGGATCGCTCATGCGGGTGGGAACAGGGTTGCGGGCATGGCGGGCAGACTCTCCGCTGAGAGATCCAGACAGCCGTCGTTGAGGCTGTCGTGCCGGCCGGATGTCCCGACACGCTCGTGAACGAGCGCCGCACCTTACGATCAGGAAATTAGCACGAAACTCACCTACCGGAGAACCCCATGCGGTCGCCGGGGACGGCCCATCCGCCAGAGGCTCATCGCGGCCCGGCCCGGCCGGGCCGGGCCGACTGGTCTGGCTGGTCCGGCTGGTCAGGGGCGTGGCCGCCGGTTTCCTCGCCCCGACCCGGACCGATCACGTCTCACACGGCGCGGCGGCGATGAGCCGACCGGCTCAGTCGCTGTCGCGGACCTTGTCGTACAGCAGGCACAGTGCCCCGCTCGCGGCCTGAGCGACGGAGACAGGCCGCCAGCCGGTGGCGGGAAGGCCGTCGGCGAACAGGCGGGGCCCGTCGCCGACCAGCTCGGGCGCGAGCGTGATGCTCAGCCGGTCGAGCTCTCCGGCCCGCAGCAGAGCCTGGATGACGCTCGTGCTGGCCAGCACGACGATGTCGCCGCCGTCCTGCTGCCGCAGCTCCTTCACGACCTCGGCAGGGCCGGCGGCGGCGATGCGGGAGTTCTGCCACACCGCCTCGGTAAGCGTGGTGGAGAAGACGACCTTCTCCACCGTGTTCAGCCACTGGGCGAAGGCCCGGTCACGGGGGTCGGCCGACTCGTCCTCGGCCACCGCGGGCCAGAAGCCACCGAAGCCCTGGTAGTTCGTGCGGCCCAGCAGCGCGGTGGTGGCCCCGGAGGTCACCTTCACCATGTGGTCGCGGGCCGCGTCGCTGACGGCGTGGGGGACGATCCAGCCCATGTCGTACTCGCCGCCGGGGCCGTGGATGCGGCCGTCGAGAGAGAGGGTGATGTTGCCGATTACGGTGCGGTTCGTTGTCATGCGGCAAGTGTTGCCGGAGCGACAGTCACTAACATCGGCCAGATGGCCGATATGCCAGATGCGAACCTGGCCGACGACGGCGCTCCGCCACCGGAGTTGACCTCGTTCGTCGGCCGCCGGGCCGAGTTGCACATGATCGGAGCGGCCCTGGGCGAGGCCCGCCTGGTCACCCTGACCGGCGCGGGAGGCTGCGGCAAGACCCGGCTGGCGGCCCGGCTCGCCAGGCGGCCGGTGTGCCCGCCGCGCGACGGCGTGTGGTGGGTGGATCTCGCGCAGGAGACCGACCCGTCCGCCGTGCCACGCCTCGTCGCGACGGTCCTGCGGGTGCTCCTGACCGGCGACTCGGAACGGACCGCCGCCCTGTCCAGGCAGCTGCGCGAGCGTGAACTACTCCTGGTGCTGGACAACTGTGAGCACCTGCTGGACGGCGTCGCCGACGTGGTGGCGGGCCTGCTGCGCCACTGCCCGCACGTCACCGTCCTGGCGACCAGCCGGGAACCGCTCGGCCTGCCCGGCGAGCTGGTCTGGCGGGTCCCGCCCCTGGACGCGCACGCCGGAGTCGCCCTCTTCCTCGACCGGGGCCACGACGTGCCGCGTACCGAGGAGGCCCTGACCGCGGTGCGCGGCATCTGCACCCGGCTGGACGGCATCCCTCTCGCACTGGAGCTGGCCGCCGCCTGGACCGGCACGCTGACGCCTCAGGAGATCGACGCCGAACTGGACGACCGGTTCGCGATCCTGGTCACCGGCCACCAGGGGGCGCCACCGCGGCACCGCACGCTGGCGGCGTCCATGGCCTGGAGCCACGACCTGCTCCGGGAGCGCGACCAGGTGCTGTTTCGCCGGCTGAGCGTGTTCGAGCCGGGCTTCACCCTCGCCGCCGCGGAGGGCGTGCTGGACGGCCATGGCCGCGTGGAGTTGCTCACGGGCCTGCGCCGGCTGATCGACAAGTCGCTGCTGCTGGCCGAGACCCGCATGGGCGTCACCCGCTACCGGATGCTGTCGTCGGTAAGGCGGTACGCGTGGGAGCGGCTCGCCGAGGCCGGCGAGCCGGCCGCCCTGCGCGACCGGCACCTGGCCGTCTGCCTGGCCCTGGTCCGGGAGGCCGCCCCGCTGCTGGACAGCGACAAGGACACCTGGCGGGCCAGGATGCGCGAGGACTACCCCAACCTGCGCGCGGCGCTCGAATGGGGTCTGTCCGGCGACCGTCCGGGCCCGGCGCGCCGCCTGGCGGCCGAACTGGCCTGGCTGTGGCACCTGGAAGGCCGGCTCGGGGAGGGCCTGGGACTGCTCCGGCTGGCGGCCGAGCGGGGCGCCGGCGAGCACAGCGCGCTGCAGGCCCGGGTGCTCACCGGCCTCGCGCTCGTCGCCGACACCACGCACCCGGCCGGGCTGGAGTTCGACGCGGCCGACGCCGCCCGTGCCATGGCGCTCGATCACGGCGATCTGCGGACCGCCTGCCTGGCGGGGTCGCTCAGCGCCATCGGCATGCTGCTCACCTCCCCGGACGAGGCGCGGGTGCGGGCCGCCGCCGTCCGCGAGGAGGCCGTCGCGGCCGGCGATCCCTTCGTGGCCGACGCCGCGCAGGTCCTCATCGGCCTGGTCCACCACATGAGGGAAGAGCATCGCCAGGCGCTGGCGGAGATGGAGACGCCCGTCCGCGGCCTGCTGCGGCGAGGCGACCGCGGCGTAGCGGCGCTGGCGCTCGGCCTGATGGCCCTCGGCAGCGCCTGTCTCGGCGAGCTGCCCCGGGCCAGAACGCTGGCGGAGCAGGCGGTCGAGGTCGCCACCCCTCTCGCCGACTACCACCGTGCCGGCACGGCGCGCGCCGTCCTCGCCGGTGTGTCCCACCTGCAAGGGGACGACGAGGCCGCCGAGCTCGCCCTCGACCCGGTCATCCGGCTGGTGGACCAGGCGCCGTCGGCTCCCTTCGTGCCGAGGCTCGCGTTGACGATCGGGCGGCTCTGCCTGAGCAGGCGCGAACCGGTGCGGGCGGCGGAATGGTTCAGGAGTGAGACGGCCTGGCGCGGCGGCGAGCAGCCGGACGAGCTGCTGACCCCCGAGACCCGCATCGCCCTGGCGGCGGCGCTGCGGCAGGCCGGCGACCCGGAGGGCGCGGCCCGCGCCTGCGCGGCCGGCCTCGATGCCGCCCGGGCCCTCGGGATGCCGCGCCTGATCGCCGAAGCTCTTGAGCAGCAGGCGTTCCTCGACGAGGCGCGCGCCGTCGCGCTGCATCTGGAGGCCCTGCGCCTGCGCGCCGCCAACGGCCTCCGTCTGGCCTGCGTGGACAGCCTTGAGGCTCTGGCGGCGCTCGCCGACGCCACCACCGGCGCCCGGATCATGGGCGCGTGCGATCGGGCCAGGGAGGAGCTCGGCTACCCCCGGCCGCACCGGCCGAGCGTCCCGTCCGCTCACGAAGGCCGCCGGATGGAGCTGGAGGAGGCCATCGCCTTCACCCGCCGCGCGCACGGCGGCCGTCGCCGTCCCGCCTCCGGCTGGGCCGGCCTCACCCCCGCGGAGCAGGAGGTCGTACGGCTGGCCGTGGCGGGCCTGTCCAACCCCGAAATCGGTGACCGGCTGTTCATGAGCCGCAGCACGGTCAAGACCCATCTGGCGCACGTGTACGCGAAGCTCGGCGTGGCCAACCGCACCGAGCTGGCGGCGCTGCGCCACGAGCACGACCGCTGAGACACCGGTCGGCGCGGCCCGGGTCGCGGACACACGGTCCCGGCCGGGTCGCCGCCCTCCCGTCACTCAGCGTGAGTGCCCGCTCTCCGCGGCATGACATCCGTCGCGGAGGTCTGGCATGCCGACGCACATCGCGTGCATCGCAGTGTCAATTTGTCTGACTTACCGCCCTCATATCACTTATTTTCCCTTTGTGTCGAGAACATGACTTAACTCCTCAATGGGCGAAAAGATTTCGTTGACAGGAGGTTACGGTAAACGTTTAATGTGGGCGATCTTGCGGATTTCGTACGGGAGATAACCCATGTTTAGGCTTCCCGGACTGCGGAGTTGGCGTGCGCTCACTTCCGTGGTCGTGGCGGGTGTACTGGTGGGAACCGGGGCACCCCCGGCCGCGATGGCGGCACAGGAAGGTCGGACGGGATCCGACACGGGCCGGCTCGACGGCTGGCAGCAGGCGCTGAAGCGCGCGGCCGAGATCCGGGAACCGGTCGAGGTGACCGACGCTCGGACCGAGTTCACCACCACGTATGCCAATCCGGACGGCGAGTCGTTCCGGCTGGAGCAGTCCACCACCCCCGTCCGGGTCAAGGGAGCGGGCGGGGCGTGGGTGTCACCCGACGCGACGCTGGAGCGGCGCGCCGACGGAAGCGTCGGGCCGGTCGCCGCCGCCGTGGGCGTCTCCTTCTCCGGAGGCGGCGACGGCGGGAACCTCGTCACGATGAACCGCGACGGCCGGACCCTCGCGCTGGGCTGGCCGGGAACCCTGCCGGAGCCGGTGCTGGACGGCCCGAACGCCACCTACCCGGACGTGCTGCCGGACGTCGACCTCAGGATGACCGCGACGACCGAGGGCTTCCGGCAGGTTCTGATCGTCAAGACTCCGCAGGCCGCGGACAACCCCGCGCTCGCGAAGATCCGGTACGCCGTGAAGTCGTCCGGGCTCAAGGTGGAGCAGACCGCGGACGGCGGCATGTCCGCCACCGACGGCAACGCCACCGAGGTCTTCACCTCTCCTCCCGCCGCGATGTGGGACTCCACCGGGGACCCCGCGGCAGGGCAGACCGGAACAGGGCAGACCGGAACGGCCGGCGCCCCCGCCGCGCCGTCCTCCCCTGCCCCGTCCACCGACTCCACCCTGTTCACCGACTCCACCCCGTCCGCGAAAGGCGGCGCTCCCCAGGGCGCGCCCGCGGACGGCTCGGCGACCCCGGCGACGACACCGGAGCCGTCGTCACAGGCGACGCCCCAGCCCTCGGGAGGTGTCTCGGACGAGGGGCAGGCCGCCGACGGTCCCGCTCCCGGGGCGGGGCACGCCGAGCTGCCGATCGAGGTCGGTAAGGACACGCTCACCCTCGTGCCCGACGCCGGCCTGCTGCGCCAGAAGGACGAGTCGGCCTATCCCGTCTACATCGACCCCACGGTGACCTGGGGAGAGACCGACCGGACGCTGCTGCGCTCGGACGGCTACAAGTCGTACAACTGGGGGAACGGCAGCAACAACCAGGGCGAGGGCGTCGGCCACTGCGGCACCTGGAGCGGCTACTACTGCGGGCCCGGCTACACCCAGCGGCTGTACTTCCAGTTCTCCCCCGCGAGCCTCAAGGGCAAGCAGGTGCTGAGCGCGGCGTTCCGCGTCACCGAGCCCTGGGCGTTCCAGTGCAGCCCCCGCTGGGTGGACCTCGAGCGGACCAACAACTTCACCTCGTCCACCACCTGGTCGGGCCGGCCCAAGGAACTCGACCTGATGGTGGACCGGAACGTGTCGGCGGGCCGCGGCTCGGCCTGCGACCCCGACCAGCCGGCCGCGCCCATCGAGTTCAAGGACAACGCGGAGGAGACCAACGAGAACCTGACCCCGACCGTGAAGGACTTCGCGGCGGGCAAGTTCTCCAAGCTCACCCTGGAGCTGCGGGCGCACGACGAGGGCGACACCTCCGCCTGGAAGCGGTTCAGGAACGACGCCGTGCTCGTCGTCGACTACGTGGGGATGCCCGGGGTGCCGACCGGGGTCGGTCTCGTCACCGGCTCGGGCACCGTCTGCGAGACCAAGGAGTCGGCGCCCGCCGTTCTCTCCGACCCCACACCCACCATGGCGAACACCCCGCAGACCCTCGCGGGCGGCGAATCCGGCGCGATGCTGCGCGGGGCGTTCTATGTGCAGAAGAAGAACACCGACGGCACCTGGACGCAGGCCTTCGCCACCATCGAGCGCCCGTCGACCGGGCACGTCGGCGACAACGTGAAGGTCACCGCCGACGCCCCGACGCTGTCGGAGGGCGTGCTCTACCGCTACGACTCGTGGACGCGGTCCTACTACAGCAACTACACCAAGTGGCTGGCCGGGACCAGCAGCTATCTGAGCGCCGGCTGGTGCTACTTCAAGATCGACTCGACCGCGCCCAAGGCCCCCGTGGTCACGCTCGGCGCGCCGTACACGGCGTGCACGACCACGAGCTGCGCGCCGGCCGGCGGGCCGGGGCAGAGCACCACGGTCACCTTCGGCCCCGCGTCCGGCGACGCCAACAATGTCGCCTACCAGTACCGCGCGTCCACCAGCTCGACCTGGTCGTCCGATGTCGCGGGCGCCACGGCGAAGGCGGTGATCAGTCCCCCGGCCGCCGGGACGTACAGCCTGTACGTCCGGGCCAAGGACAACGTCGGCAGGTACGGCGCGACCACGGCCGTCGACTTCCTGGTCGCCGCGGGCGCGGGCCCGGTCGGCAGGTGGCACTTCGACGAGGACTCCGGCGCCGCCGTCGACCGGGGCAGCGGACACCACGACGCCACGCTCTCCGGCGGCGCCGTACGGGACACCCGGGGACGCCGCGGCGAGGTCTGGTACGACGACGCGGGCGCGGCGCTGGAGACTCCGAAGGTCGACAAGGGGTTGGGCCTGAACGGCACGTCGGCGTACGCCGCGACGTCCGGGCCCGTGCTGGAGACCAGGTCGGCCTACACGGTCGCCGCCTGGGTGCGGCTGGACAAGGTGAGCGACGACGGCATCGTGCTGTCGCAGGACGGCTCGGGCGGCTACAGCCCCTTCCTGCTCTGGCACGAGAAGGACTACGGCGCCTTCTGCTTCGGCGTGAAGGAGAAGGACGAGGCGACGGGCAAGGCCTACTTCGGGGTCTGCGGCAAGAACGGCACGTCCAGGGCGAACGTCTGGACCCACCTGGCCGGCACCTACGACCCGGCGACGCAGAAGCTGAGCTTCTACGTCAACGGCGTGCCGCAGGGCACCGCCACCGTGTCCGGCATGTGGTCGGCCACCGGGCCGTTCGAGATCGGCCGCTACAAGTGGGCCAACGTCTTCCAGTTCTACTTCCCCGGCTCGATCGACGAGGTCGCCGCCTGGCAGCGGGTCCTGACCCCGGAGGAGGTCGCGACGGAGGCACGGTCGGAGTCCCCCGCCTCCGGACGCAACGACGTGGAGCTGGTGGCCGACTGGGACCCGGCGGGCGTCGCGGGGACGCAGGTGCCCGACTCGCTGTCGGGGTACGGCCGGGCGCTGGCGCTGGCCGGCGGGGCGTCGCTGGACGGTGAGGGCCTGGTGCTCGACGGCGTGGACGACGCCGCCACCACCGCGGGCCCGGTCGTGGACGACACCGGCTCGTTCACCGTCACCACGAAGGTCGAGCTCGACCGGGACAAGATCCTGGCCAAGCCGATCGGGACCGTCGGCCAGGTGGCGGGGCAGCGCACCGCCGACGGGTCGTCGTGGGGCCTGTGGTTCGAGCTGACCGGCAAGGAGACGCAGCTCGACGACGACGGAAACGAGGTCAGCGTCCCGGTGGGCTTCTGGCGCTTCGGCCGGGTCGGCACGGACGGCACGAAGACCTGGGTGAGCTCCGACGCCCCTGCCAGCCTGGACAGCCCGGTCCGCCTGACCGGCGTGTACGACGCCCTGGCGGCGAACGGGCGGGTGGTGCGGCTCTACGTGGGCCACGAGCGCAACGACCTCGACCTGGCCTACACCGCTGTGCCCGGGTCGGGCGACTTCGCGGCCGGCAAGGGCTTCAGCGCGACCTCCTGGGGTCACTTCCTCCCCGCGAGGATCACCGATCTGCGGCTGTGGGCGGGCGCCATGGCCGACTCCGACCAGATGGACGCCGTCATCGGCGACTGACGGAGCGCGGGGACCGGCAGCCCGCCGGTCCCCGCGGCTCCCGCATCTTCCCCCGGTTGGTCCGCGGGTTCTCTCGTTTCCTCTTGAGGAGGTTGGGTCATGCGACGGCCCGGAATACGTGCTGCCCTGGTGGCCGCGCTGGCGGTGGTGATCTCGTTACCGGTCGGGGTGACGGCGGCCTCGGCCGCTGTCGTCTCCGCGGAACAGGGCCCGCCCGGCGCCCCTCCCGTGCAGAAGCAACGGTCCAGCAAGGTCAGGGCCATGGACGCGAGCGGGGCGAAGGA
This sequence comes from Microbispora bryophytorum, assembly GCF_043197435.1. NCBI lineage: Bacteria > Bacillati > Actinomycetota > Actinomycetes > Streptosporangiales > Streptosporangiaceae > Microbispora > Microbispora bryophytorum. The sequence continues at coordinate 92,527 of NZ_JBICTF010000013.1, forward strand.
GGCCAGGGAGCGGGTCGCCGCGTCCAGGGCACGCAACGACGCCGCCGCCGACCGGGCCGCGAAGGAGCGCGAGGCCGCCCGGTGGCCGAGCGCCGGCGAGGCCGACGTGCCGATCGGCGATGCGCGCAGCGTCAGCGTGGGCGGGCTCCCGGTGAGCCTGGACAGCTCCGCCTCTGACAGTGCGGCGCCGGCCGCCACCCAGGCCGCGGACCCAGCCACCACCCAGGCCACCGCCCAGGCCGGCCCCGGCACCGCGGCCTCCCCGGACGCGCAGGCCGCCGGTTCGCGGACGGCCCGCGTGCGGGTGTTCGACCGCGCCGCCGCCGAGGCGGCCGGGGTGGACGGGGTGCTGCTTACCGCGTCGGCCCAGACCTCGGGTACGCAGACCCCGGGCACCGCCACGCTGAGCGTCGGATACGCAGACTTCGCCTCCGCGTACGGCGGCGGGTGGAGCGGCCGGCTGCGGCTGGTCCGGCTGCCCGCCTGCGCCGTGACCACGCCGGAGCGGGAGGAGTGCCGCACGCGGACCCCGCTGGACACCCGCAACTCGGCCGCGGCGCAGACCCTCTCGGCGGCGGTCGCGTTCGACGCCGCCCCGGCCGTGCTGGCCGTGACCGCCGACACCCCCGGCGAGGGGGGCGAGGCGGCCGACGGCAGCGGCAACTACGCCGCCACCCCACTCGCCGCGTCGTCCACGTGGGAGGCGGGCGGCAACTCCGGCTCCTTCAGCTGGTCCTACCCGATCGCCCCGGTGGAGCCGGCGGCCGGACCCGCGCCCGCGCTCGACCTGTCGTACGACTCGGGCGGCGTGGACGGGCGCACCTCCACCACCAACAACCAGGGCACCTCGATCGGCGAGGGCTTCGACACCGCCGCCACCTCCTACATCGACCGCCAGTACGGCAACTGCGACGAGGACGGCCACGACAAGCAGTACGACCTGTGCTGGAAGTACGACAACGCCTCGCTCGTCCTCAACGGCAAGGCCACCGAGCTCGTCAAGGACGACACCAGCGGCACGTGGCGGCTGAAGAACGACGACGCCTCCACGGTGACCCACTCCACGGGCGCCGACAACGGCGACGACGACGGCGAGTACTGGACCGTCGTCACCGGCGACGGCACGAAGTACGTCTTCGGCCTGAACAAGCTGAGCGGCGCGGGCAGCCAGCGGACCAACTCGGTGTTCACCGCCCCGGTGTACGGCGACGACTCCGGTGAGCCCGGCTACAGCAAGGGCGACTCCTTCGCCGACCGCTCCGTCACGCAGGCGTGGCGGTGGAACCTCGACTACGCCGAGGACACCCACGGCAACGCCATGACGTACTGGTACACGGCGGAGACGAACTACTACCGGAAGAACAAGTCGTCCACCGCGACCACGTCCTACGTCCGCGGCGGCTACCTCGACAAGATCCTCTACGGGCAGCGGTCCGACACGCTGTTCACGGTGGACGCGCCCTACAAGGTCGCCTTCTCCTACGCCGAGCGCTGCACGGCCTCCGACTGCGGCAGCCTCACCAAGGACACCGCGGAGAACTGGCCCGACGTCCCCTTCGACGCCATCTGCAAGAAGGACGCCGACAAGGACGACTGCCACGCCGAGAGCCCGGCCTTCTTCAGCCGCAAGCGCCTGGTGAAGATCGAGACGAGCGTCCTGTCCGGCACCGCGTACAAGCCGGTCGACTCCTGGGCGTTCACGCAGAAGTACCTGGACGGCGGCGACATCGGCAGCTCCGCCGACCAGACGCTGTCGCTGATGTCGATCGTTCGGACGGGCTCGGCCGGTGACACGCCGCTGACGCTCGACCCCGTCTCGTTCACCTACGCCATGCGGCCCAACCGGGTGGCGGGCGGCACCCAGCCGGGAGGCGGCAACATCCTGCCGCTGACCAGGCCGCGCATCGAGACGGTCACCTCGGAGACCGGCGCGATCACCACGGTCAGCTACAACGAGCCCGAATGCGTGCGCGGCTCGACGATGCCCAAGGCCGAGGACGACAACGCGCTGTCCTGCTATCCGCAGTTCTGGCACGTCAACGGCGCCACCGACGCCTCCATCGACTGGTTCAACAAATACCGCGTACTCGCGGTGAACATCGCCGACCCGGCAGGGCACAACCCGCTCGTCGAGTACGCCTACGAGTACGCCACGCCCGGCTGGCGCTACAACGACAGCCCGTTCACCCCTTCCGACGAGCGCACCTGGTCGCTGTGGCGGGGCTACCAGAAGGTCACGACGTACGTCGGCGACACCGACGGCACCCGCACCAAGACGGTGTCGGTCTACCTGCAGGGCATGAACGGCGACCGGCTGCTCAAGTCGGCCGACCCGAGGACGGTCGATCCCGACAGGCGGCGCGCCGCCACCGTGCCGGGCCTCGACGTCGCCGGTCTCGACGTGCCCGACCTCACCGACTCCGAGCAGTACGCCGGCTTCACCCGCGAGGAGGTCAGCTACGACGGGTCGAACCCGGTCGACGTGACCGTCAACGACCCCTGGTCGGCGAAGACCGCCACCCAGCACAAGTCGTACGCCGACACCGAGGCCTACTACGTGCGCATGGGCAGGACGTCGGAGCACACCTACCTGACCGTCCCCAAGACCTGGCGCACCGTCACCACCTCGACCACCTACGACTCGTACGGCATGGCGGTCAGGGAGGACAGCACGGGCGACACCGCCAAGAGCGGCGACGAGACCTGCACCCGCACCTGGTATGCCCGCGACGACGCCAAGGGCATGAACTCACTGGTCTCCCGCACCCGCGTGGTCGGCCGCGCCTGCTCGGTGAAGGAGGCCGACCTGTCGCTGCCCACGAGCTCCGCCACCTCCGGTGACGTGCTGTCCGACACGGCCGCCGTGTACGACAACACCGCCGCGACCGGCTGGTCGGCGAGCCAGAAGCCGGTGAAGGGCGACGCCACCTGGACGGGACGGGCCACCGGCTACCCGTCGGCCGTCACCGGCGACGACCGCCCGCCGACAGGCTGGCAGCGCGCCGAATCGACCACCTACGACGCGCTGGGCAGGCCGCTGACCGTGACCGACGCCGGCGGCAACCCCACCGCCACGGCGTACACGCCGACCGGCGCCGGGGTCCTCACCAAGACGGTGGAGACCAACGCCAAGCAGCAGAAGGTGACGACGTTCCTCGACGCGACGCGCGGCCTTCCGGTGCGCACCTACGACCCCAACAACGGCAAGACCGAGCAGACCTACGACGCCCTCGGCAGGCTGACCGGCGTGTGGCTGCCCGACCGCAGCAAGGACGGCGGGCAGACCCCCACCTACGCCTACTCCTACGTGTACGAGCGGGGCAGGGCGCCCGCGATCGGCACCTCGACCGTCAAGTCGTCCACCACGGCCAGCTGGTCGTACGAGATCTTCGACTCGCTGCTGCGGCCGATGCAGACGCAGAGGCCGACCCCGAACGGCGGGCGGCTGCTGACCGACACCCGTTACGACTCGCGCGGCCTCGCCTACGAGGCCTACGCCGACATCTTCGACTCCAAGCAGACGCCGAACGCCACCTACACCCGGGAGGAGTACGGCGGGGCGCCCAAGCAGACGAACACCGTCTTCGACGGCGCCGGCCGGGCGGTCCGCAGCACGTTCCTGTCGTACGGCGTGGAGAAGTGGACGACCACCACGACCTACACCGGTGACTCCACCGCCGTCAGCGCGCCGACCGGCGGCACGGCGACCCGGACCGTCACCGACGCGCTCGACCGCACGGTCGAACGGCGCGAGTACAACTCGCCCTCCCCCGCCGACACCCAGTACGGCGCGCTGACCTCCAGCGGGTACACCTCCACGTCCTTCACCTACCGCGCCGACGACAAGGAGCTGACCGTCACCGCTCCCGACGGCGCGAAGTGGTCCTACACCTACGACCTGTTCGCCAGGCAGAACGGCATCAGCGACCCCGACAAGGGCGCGAGCACCCTCCGCTACACCGCGCTCGACCAGACCGACACGGTCACCGGCGCGAACGGCACGGTCCTGCTGTACGGCTACGACGAGCTCGGCCGCAAGACCGGGCTGTGGTCGGGGTCGCGCACCGACGCGAACAAGCTCGCCGCCTGGACCTACGACACCGTGGCCAAGGGCCAGCTCACCTCGTCCACCAGTTACGACGGCGGCGTCTCCGGCAAGGCGTACACGAAGAAGGTCCTCGCGTACGACGGCCAGTATCGCGCCACCAGCACGGAGATCGACATCGACCCGAACGACCCGATGGTCCTGTCCGGGGCGGCGAAGACCAGCTACGTCTTCGGCAGCGACTACAACCTCGACGGCACGCTGAAGAGCTCCACCGAGCCCGCGGCCGGCGCTCTGGCCGAGGAGAGGATCAGCCTGTCCTACACGCCGACCGGGCAGGCCAACGGGGTCACCGGCGCCACCGACTACCTGCAGAAGGCCGACTACAACGCGCTCGGCCAGCCGCTGCAGTTCACCCTCGGCCTGTCGGGGGCCACGCAGGCCAAGAAGACCTTCCTCAACAACACCTACGAGGAGGGGACCGACCGGCTGAAGCGGTCCTTCGTCACCACCCAGTCCACGCCGGTGAAGCCGCAGGACCTGACCTACCACTACGACGACGCGGGCAACGTCACCGAGATCGCCGACACCCCCACCCAGGACGGCGCGGGACAAAGCGACATCCAGTGCTTCGCCTACGACGGGCAGCGGCGGCTGACCGAGGCGTGGACGCCGGCCACCGACGACTGCACGAGCAGGACACTGGGCGGCGCGGCGCCGTACCGGACCGCCTACACCTACAACTCCTCGGGCCTGCGGGCGACGGAGACGCGCTACAGCGGCTCCACCGCCACCACCTCGGCGTACTGCTACGGCGACACCGCCAAGCGGCACGCCCTGACCGCGGTCGTGACCGGCTCCTGCACCGACGCGTCCGCGACCTACTCCTACGACAAGTCCGGCAACACGACCGGGCGGGGCGGCCAGGTGCTGACCTGGGACGCGCAGGGCCGCATCGCGACCCTGACCCAGGGCACGCAGAAGACGGCCTACCTGTACGACGCCGACGGCGGGCTGCTGATCCGCCGCGCGGTGGGCGACGGGGAGAGCGTGCTCTACCTCGGCGCCACCGAGATCCACTCGAAGAAGAGCGGCAGCGCCGTCACGACCTGGGCCAGCCGCTTCTACGCCGCGGACACGCAGGTGATCGCGGTGCGCACCACGCAGGGCGGGAAGAACGCGGTCTCCTTCCTCGCCGGCGACCAGCACGGGACCTCCTCGCTGTCGGTCGACGCGGCCGGTCAGGCGATCAGCAAGCGCTTCACCACCCCGTTCGGCGCGCCGCGCGGGAGCACGGTCGGCGGCGCGTGGCCCGACGACAAGGGGTTCCTCGGCAAGCCCGCCGACGCCGCCACCGGGCTCACCTACGTCGGGGCCCGCATGTACGACCCGGTCGCCGGCAGGTTCCTGAGCGTGGACCCGGTGCTGTCCACCGGCCAGGCCCAGTCGCTCAACGGCTACTCGTACGGCAACAACAACCCCGCCACGTTCAGCGACCCGACGGGTGAGGAGGTCGGCTCGCGGCCCAACTCGTGCCAGTACGACCTCAAGTACTGCGACAAGGAGACGCAGGCGGACGTCGGGTACGACCCGAAGACGGGCAGGGTCGACCCCGACAAGGGCGCCGCGCATCGGAAGAACAAGAAGAAGGCCCGGGCGACGCCGAGCCCCTCCCCGGGCCCGTCGCCCAAGCCTCCGGCGGGCGGCTGCCACTGCAAGCCGGTCCACCACGACAACGGCGTCAACCTGCTGAAGGCGCTGGCCACCCACCCGTTCCACTGGCGGAACAACCTGAACGGCGCGAACACGCTGGCGATCGCGATGTCATTCGCCAGCGACGGGTGTGAACGGCGCGCGCTGCAGTACGTCTGCTACGGCGCCACGCTCAAGGATGGCCGTCCGATGACCGTCGGCGACGTCCACTTCTATCCGTACTCGAGGAAGGATTTCGAGGAGCGGCTGCGGCAGGAGAAGCAGGCCAGGGACGACATCGCCAAGGTCGCCGGGCGTGCGACCGCGGACAAGTACGGGCCCGACCTCGAGAGGCACGAGGCGGTGCACTCCGAGCAGTGGTCCCATTACTTCAGCGCCACCGACTACATAATCGACTACGGTTTGGCCACCGCGAAATCGCACCTGGAGACGGGCAGCGACGTGGCCACCAACAGCTTCGAGGTGGGGGCCAACCTGTGGTGGGGCGGCTACGTTAACTGGCGGCCGCTCGAGTACCGCCTGCCGGGGACCTAGGCTCGCAGGCAGGCGAAGGGAGAGGGAGACGATGACGCGTGGAAGAAGGCCGGGGCGCGGGCGCACCGCCGTCGCGCTGGCCGCTCTGGCCTTCTTCGGCGCGGCGTGCGACACCACCGCGCCGACACCCAAGGGCGTCCTCGGCGTCGAGCGCGCCGAGGACGGCGGGGTCAGGCTGCTGCTCGGTGGCTGCCCCGGCTACGTCGCCAGCGACTTCTCGGTGCTTGAGGACACCGATGACGACGGCGAGCTCGTCACCTGGAGCGTGCACAACGGCGGCTGGACCGGGTCGGTGAACGAGATCCGGCTCTTCCAGGCGCCGCCCGAGGGCTGGCGGTCCACCGGCGACAGCCTCACCGCGCTGCGGGAGGGCGTCCCCTACGTCGCCACCGTCAACGGCACCGCCGGTGACCTGAGCCTGCGGAGCAGGGTGCCGTTCACCGCAGCGGACCTGGCGGGGCTCGGCGGCGGGCAGGTGCTGGCCTGGGCGGGCGGCGAGGAGACCATGAAGACGGACCGGGACGTCTTCATGCGGGCCGACCCCGACCGCTGCCGTCCGTGACCACTGCCGTCATGACCCGCGCCTGCGCCCGGCGACACCGGGCGCAGCCGCGGGCCTAGGACCTGCGCCGTTCAGGGTCAGGCCGATCGGACGCAGAAGGGATGTCCGGCCGGGCTGGCGTACACCCGGGAGCCCTGCTGAGCGGAGGCGACAACATCGTCAGTCGGTCGCAGCCGTCGACCGCCCGCGTCGAGCACCCGCTTGTCCGCGGTCGCGGCGTCGTCCGTGGCGAGGTCGAAGTGCATCTGCTGGGAGGCGCCGTCGGGCCACTGCGGCGGTGCATGCCCCGGAGCGTGTTGGATCACGATCATGGGGAAGCCGTCGATCTGCAGAAAGTGGTGTGCTGTCGTCCTCGTGATCGAGCCGCCGAGCAGCCGGTGCCAGAACGAGCTTTCGCTCTCCAGGTCTGCGGCGTCCACGATCAGTGACGTGAAGCCGAAGGTCATGGCGTCTCTCCTCCAACCGCGTATCGGGGTGCGGCTCAGACCACGGGGATGATGCCGCCGTCGACCCGGAACTGAGCTCCGGTGAGCCATTTGGCGCGGCCGGAGGCGAGAAACGCGATCATCTCGGCGACGTCCTCGGGTTCGCCTGGGCGCCCCATCGGCACCTTCAGGTGGTCCACGATCTGCTGCTTGACGTCGTCTATGCCGATGCCCCGGCTGTCGGCCATTCGCCGGAGGTGGGCGGCGGCTCCCTCGGTGACGACGAAGCCCGGCAGGACGCACACCACGCGCACGCCGTGCTTTCCCACCGCCGTCGCCAACTCGCGGCTATAGGCGTTCAGTGCCGCCTTCGACGCGGCGTACGACGCCTCGGCGGGTTGGGGAAGGTGACTGGCGATTGAGGAGACGTGCACCACGACGCCGGAGCCCCGCTCGATCATCCCCGGAACCAGGGCCCGGTCAAGTCGGACCGCGCTGAGCAGGTTCATCTCCAGGTCGGCGAGCCAGGACGCGTCCGACCGCTCAAGGGTGGGCATCGGTTCGGTTGCGGCTCCCGCGTTGTTGACCAGGACGTCGACGCCTCCGACGCTGTCCACCACTCGTCGGCCGAGTTCCGCCGCTCCCTTCTCGGACCGCAGGTCGGCGGGAATGAAGGTGGCGGGCAGGTCGTCCGGGGGTGCGGTTCTCGAAGCCGTCAGCACGGTGGCGCCGGCTGCGGCGAAGCGACGCGCCGTCGCCTCCCCGAGCCCTCGGCTACCGCCGGTCACAAGCACACGCAGGCCGGACACAGTGTCGTGCTCAATCATCGTGAGCGCACTCCTTCGGTAAGGTGAATCCGACTCCGGAACTGTACACTCAAACCGGAGTCCGATTCACCTTATGGAGGACCGTTGCCGTCATCACGTCCACTGCGCGCGGATGCCCGCCGCAACCGCGAAGCGCTCCTGGCCGCGGCGCGTGAGGCGCTGCTCGCCGACGACGCCGCCCATGTGGAGGAGATCGCCCGCCGAGCCGATGTGGCCGTCGGCACGCTGTACCGCCACTTCGCAACGCGCGAGGCGCTCGTCGCGGAGGTGTACCGCCAGGAAGTCGCGGAGCTCTGTGCGACCCCTGCCCGACTGCTCGCACAGCACGCCCCGGACGAAGCACTGCGCGCCTTCCTGCTGCTGCTCGTGGAGCACGCGGCAGTAGGCAGAGGGATGGGCGAGGCGCTGGACAGCATCATGGCAACCGACTCGCCGGTCTTCGACGACGCGCGCGACGAGATGGCCCGCGCCCTTGACGAACTTCTCGCCGCAGGCGTTGCCGCCGGTCTCGTCCGAAGCGACGTTGAGGGACGCCTCGTCCTGCGCGCCCTCGGAGGCATCTGTGGGATGCGCGCCAAAGGCTGGAAGGACGATGCGCTGCATATCGCCACGGTCCTATATGACGGGTTGCGCTACGCCGCGCCGACCCACGGCTGAGACCCGTCAGCGCGGCTCCGGCACCGGCAGCAGGCCGTGGTTGGCGTCGAGGTTGGCGTCGGGGTTGGCGTCGAGGTTGGCGTCGACGACCAGGGTGGCGCCGGTGACGTAGCAAGCGGCCGGCGAGACGCGGGGGCCGAGGGCGGCGACGCCGGCGGGGGTCGTGTACGCGGGAGCGTGGGTGGTCGTCACGCGGTCGCCCTCCTCTCCAGCGCCCCGGTCACCTGCGCGGCGACGCGATCGGTCCAGTCGGCGAGGACGCGGTCGAGGTCGGGGATCTCGGCCTCGAGCAGCGCCAGGCCGGGGGTGGGGACGAGCGCGCCCAGCTCGACCAGCACGGGGCGCAGGTGCAGCTCGACGGCCAGGGCGTGCCGGGGAGAGCCCATGACCAGCAGCGGCAGCGCCACCGTTCCGGTCAGCGCGCCACCGGGGAGGCGGTCGAGGAACGCCTTGAGCAGGCCGGTGTAGGTGGCCTTGTAGGTGGGGCTCGCCACCAGGAGCACCTGCGCCCCGGCGACCAGCTCCAGCGCCACCTCCACGGTCGGCGAGGGCCCTGGGGTGAACAGGTGCGGCCCGATCCCGGACAGGTCCACGACCTCGGGCGGCGCCTCGTACCCGATCCGGCGCCCCACCTCCTCGGCCGCCGCCACGGCCGCGAGGTGGGTCCGGGAACCGCCGCGCGGATTGCCGACCAGCACCACGAGAGAGCTCACGAGGCCACCGCCTCGTGCCGCCCGGCCTGTCCTGTGTTCGTGCCGAAGAGCGTACGAGTGGTCAACAGAGGGTCCTCCAGATCGAAACGGGCGGTCCTGCGAAGCGAAAGCGGGATCACGGGTGGGCGATGAACCGGCCGAAGCGGCCCTGGTGATACAGCAGCGGACGCCCCGGCGCGCGCACCTCGGCCTGGGTGACCAGCCCCACGACGAGGACGTGGTCGCCCACGCCGACCCGCTCGTACGGTAGGCAGATCAGGTGCGCGGAGACGTCCTCGATCAGCGGCGCGCCGAGCGGGCCCGGACGCCACCGGGTGGGCTCGGCGAACCGGTCCGCGCCCTTGCGGGCGAACCGGGCGGCGAGCTCGGCCTGGTCGCTGGCCAGGACGTTGACGGCGAAGTGGTCCGCCGCGCGCAGCGACGGCCAGGTGGTGGACGACTGGTCCACGTAGAAGGAGACGAGGGGCGGGTCCAGACTGACCGAGGAGAACGAGGTCGCGGTCAACCCCACCGGCGCTCCCCCACTCCGCGCGGTGATCACGACGACTCCGGCCGCGTGCACCGCGAGTGCGCGCTTGTAGTCGCCGGCGTCCAGCCCGCGCTTGTGGTCGTCGGCGTCGAGGCCGGGGCCGAGCAGAGTCTCCGTCATGGCAAACCTCCGGAAGGTCGCAGCTGCTCACAGGGTCGATCCCGCCCGCCGCAGGCACCACGGCACGCGGGATCAGGGATTGGGATGGAGGCGGGACCGGGCGTGACGCGGTCACGCCCGGCTCGCGAGGAGGGCGGCCGCGTGCCGCGGCCGGCTCCTCATCGGCACGAGAACGACGGAAGATTCATGATCAACAACACTGTGCGCCGGCGACGTGGCCGTAGTCCACGCTCAAACGCCGGGTCAGACGAACGCCCTGGCTCATACCACCGAACGTACGATCACCGGTTCAGAAAGTCAATATTTCCTACTAGCTTTACAGGGAAATAAGGCGGCCGCAGGTACGCTCGCGCCGATCAGGGCTCGGCCCTACCGGTCCCGAATGCCCACCCGGCAGTCCTGACGTGGTTCCCCGGCTTCGGCCGCCTGCATTCGGGCTCCCGCGCACCAACGCGGCGGGCCGCAGGTCGCCGCCCTCCTAAGGGCCGGGGCGACCCGCGGCCCGGGGGTCGGGAGGTCGGGGGGTCGGGAGGTCGGGAGGTCGGGAGGTCGTGGTGGGGAAAGGGAGGTCGTGGGTGGGCGGCAGGGAGCGGGTCAGCCACGGACCGCCAGTGATCGGAGGTAGGCGCGCCACCCTCCGTACGTGGTGATGTCGGCCGCGCCGCGCAGCCCTTCCGGAGCGCAGAGGAAGCCGGGCACGTTCGTGCCGTCGGCCAGCTCGACCCGGCCCAGCGTCATCGGGCGGGGAAGGGCCGCGAGCAGGTCGCCCAGCCCTTCGGCGGGAAGCTCCCACACCTCGCACTCGATGGCCGCGCCGTTCTCGGGACCACCGTCCTCAAGCGCGCGGACGAGCCCGGGTTTGGGCGGCTCGGTGGCCAGGGCGTGCAGCCGGTAGCGCGCGGCGGTCGTGGTCGTGGCCAGCAGGCGGGCGCCGCGCGCGGTGAGCTCGTGGTTGAGCGGTTGTCCCGACAGGTGCGCGCCGACCACGGCCAGGCGGACGGACGGCTGGAGCAGCCGGGCGATGGCGACCAGGTCGTCGTCGGCGTGGGTCCGGCCGACCAGCATGACCCCGTACGGCAGCCCGTCCACCTGTCCGGCGGGCACGGCGAGCGCGCACATGTCGAAGAGGTTGACGAAGTTGGTGAAGCGGCCGAGGTCGCTGTTGACGCCGACCGGGTCGGCCGCGACCTGCGCCGGCGTGGGATGGCGGGGAGTCACCGGCAGGAGCAGGGCGTCGCGGTCGCCGAGCAGGGACAGGGCGTGCTCGCGCAGTGCCGCGAGCCGTTCCCCGTCGGCGAACAGGCGGTGGGCGGGCAGGTCACGAGCCGCGGTGATGATGGAGGCGACAGTGGGATCCAGGTCGGGGTCGCCCTTGTCGGCCAACGCCTCGACGAACGCGCCGACCGCGGTGTAACGCTCGGCGACGAAGGCCCCCTGGTAGAGCAGCGCGGCGGCCTCCAGGAAGGGGGCGGGGTCGATCGGGTGGATCTCGACGCCCGCCGAGGCCAGCCCGCCTGCCGCGGTCTCGAACGCCTCGGCCCAGCCCGGGGCCAGCGTGCCGAGGCCGGCGGTGGCGGGCACGGCCAGCCGCCAGGGTCCGGGGCGGCGAGCCGGGCGGGATGCGGCCAGTGCGGACGCGGTGGTCATGAGGGCCACGGCCCGCTGGGCCTCGGGAAGGGTGCGGGCGAAGACGCTGACGCAGTCCAGGCTCCGGCAGGCCGGGACCACGCCTTCCGAGGGAATCAGGCCGTAGGTGGGCTTGACCCCGACGATGCCGTTGAAAGCGGCGGGGACCCGGCCCGAGCCCGCGGTGTCGGTGCCGAGCGCGAGGTCGGCCAGGCCGAGCGCGACGGCGACCGCCGAGCCCGAGCTGGATCCTCCGGAGATCCGGTCCGGGTCGGTGGCGGCGCGCACCGCGCCGTAGGGGCTGCGGGTGCCGACCAGCCCCGTGGCGAACTGATCCAGATTCGTGGTGCCGAGCACGATGGCGCCGGCCTCGCGGAGCCGGGCGACGGCAGGGGCGTCGGCCTCCGGCCGGTAGGCGTAGGAGGGGCAGCCGGCGGTGGTCGGCAGTCCGGCCACGTCGATGTTGCCTTTCACGGCCAGCAGGCGGCCCGCGAGGGGAAGGCGGTCGCCGCCCGTCACGCGAGCGTCCACGGCGGCGGCCTCGGCCTCCACCTCGGCCTGCGGCCGCAGGTCGATCCAGATCTCCGGACGGTCCGTCTCGGCGATCCGGGCGTAGGCCCTGCGGACCCGGTCCAGTGCCGTCTCAGCCACGATCACTCCTCAGCACCACCAGCGGGGCGCCCGCCTCCACCTGGTCACCGGGGCCGACCAGGACTCCTTCGACCACGCCGTCGGCGGGGGCCAGGACGGCGGACTCCATCTTCATCGCCTCCAGCACGATCAACGGCTGCCCGGCGGCGACCCGCCGGCCCGGCGTGACGCTGATCTGCCAGACGCTCGCGGTGAACTCCGCTTCCACCACCTGGCAGCCCGGCGGAATTTCCAGCTCGGTCTCGGCCGTGCTCGGGGGCTGCTCCGCCCGGTCGAACTCGCCCGACGCCTGCCAGGCCGCCCGCTCGGCGGCGAAGGCGGCGGCCTGCCGCCGCCGGAAGGCCGCGATCGACTCGGCGTGCTCGGCCAGAAAGCGGTGGTGGTCGGCGAGCCGGAAAACCCCTTCCTCGATTTTGGGTTCGAGGCGCCCCGCCGCCAGGTCGGCGCGTAGTTCCAGCAGCTCTTCCGGCGTCACCGGATACCACCGGATGCGGTCGAAGAAGCGCAGCAACCAGGGAGAGCCCGGCTGGAACGCGCCGCGTTGCTGCCAGCTCGACCACACCTGCGTCGTACGGCCCACGAACTGGTAGCCGCCCGGTCCCTCCATCCCGTAGACGCACAGGTAGGCGCCGCCGATGCCGACGGAGTTCTCGGCGGTCCAGGTGCGGGCGGGGTTGTACTTGGTGGTGACCAGACGGTGCCGGGGGTCGAGCGGGGTGGCCACGGGAGCGCCGAGATAGACGTCGCCGAGCCCGAGGACGAGGTATTCGGCGTCGAAGACGACGCGGTGGACCTCGGCCACGTCCTCCAGGCCGTTCACCCGGCGGATGAACTCGATGTTCGACGGGCACCAGGGCGCGTCGTCGCGGACTCCCGCCATGTAGCGGGCGATGGCCTCCCGGGTGGCGGGGTCGTCCCAGGACAGGGGCAGGTGGACGACGCGGCTGGGCACCTCCAGCTCTCCGGTGGGCGGCAGACCGGCCTCGATGCGGATCAGCTCGGCCAGCAGGTCGCGCTGGGACAGCGTCGCGGGGTCGAGATGGATCTGAAGCGAGCGGATGCCGGGGGTGAGGTCGACGACGCCGGGCAGGTCTCGGGCGGCGAGCGCCTCCGCCAGGGCGTGCACGCGCATGCGCAGGCCCAGGTCGAGCTCCATCGGCCCGTACTCGACGAGGATGTTGTCGTCTCCGCTGCGCCGGTAGGTGACGCCGGGCCGCTCGCCGGTCTCGGGGAGGCGGTGGAGCACGCCGCCGTCGCCGGGGACGCCGATCGCGGAAGGCACGGGGACGAAGGTGACGGTGTCTCCGGGCCGAAGCTGGCCGAGCTTCCAGCGTTCGGAGGTGACGACGGTGGCCGGGCAGACGAACCCGCCGAGCGAGGGACCGTCGGGGCCGAGCACGACCGGCATGTCACCGGTGTAGTCCACGGCGCCCACCGAGTAGGGCGTGTCGTGGATGTTGGAGGGGTGCAGTCCCGCCTCGCCCCCGTCGAGGCGGGACCAGCGCGGTTTGGGCCCGATCAGTCGGACGCCGGTGCGGGCGGAGTTGTGGTGGACCTTCCACTGGGCGGCGTAGAAGTCGCGGATGTCGTCGTCGGTGAAGAACTCGGGGTTGGCGTGCGGGCCCTCGACCACGCCGATCCGCCAGGCGTGCCCGAACTCGGGCCGCTCCCCTGCTTCGTCGCCGCCGGAGGCGAGGCGTCCCCCGTGCTTGACAGACTCCCCGAGCTTGACAGACTCCCCGAGCTTGAGGGACTCCCCGTGCTCAGGGTGGTAGCCGTGCTCAGGGTGACCGCCCTGCTCGGGGTGGCCGCCGTGCAGGACGTCACCGGCGCGCAGCGCCCGGCCGCCGTGTCCGCCGAACCCGCCGAGCGTGAACGTCGCGGCGCTGCCCAGGTAGTCGGGAACGTCGAACCCGCCCGCCATCAGCAGGTAGACGCGCAGCCCCGGCCCTTCGGCGGCGCCGATGTCCAGCACGCCGCCGGCGGGCACGGTGACCGGCTCCCACTGGGGGACGGGCGTCCCGTCCACCGTGACGGGCGCGGGCGCGCCGGTGACACAGACGGTGGTGGCGTGGCTGAAGCGCAGCGCCGGGCCGCGCAACGTGCACTCCAGCCCGGGTGCGCCGGGGTCGTTGCCCAGGGCGGTGTTGCCGTGCCTGAACGAGCAGTCGTCCATCGGCCCCGACGGCGGCACGCCCACCTGCCAGTAGCCGGTCCGTCCCGGCCAGTCCTGCACCGTGGTGAGAGTGCCGGGCCGCACTACCTCGATGCGGCGGGAGCCGTCGGCGAGACCGGCCAGGGTCGCGGTGCCGTGCGTGGCCTCCCGTACGGAAGGATCCTCCGCCGCGGCGCGCAGCAGCCCGAGGTTGGTCTCGACACCGTCGATCCTGGTCTCCGCCAGCGCCGCGGCCAGCCGGTCCAGCGCCTGGTTCCGGTCGGCGCCGTGCGCGACGACCTTGGCGAGCAGCGGGTCGTAGGCGCTGCTGACTTGGGTGCCCGTCTCCACCCAGCCGTCCACCCGCACGCCCGCGGGGAACGCGACGCGGGTGAGCAGGCCCGCGCTGGGCCGGTGGTCGCGGCTCGGGTCCTCGGCGTAGACCCGGGCCTCGACGGCGTGGCCGGCGGCCGCGGGCGGGTCGTGCAGGGCGGCGTGCACGTGGCTCGCGTCGCCCTGGGCCAGGCGCAGCATCCATTCGACCAGGTCGACGCCGTAGATCGCCTCGGTGACGGGGTGCTCCACCTGCAGGCGGGTGTTGACCTCCAGGAAGTACGGCTCGGCGCGCACCGGGTCGTAGATGAACTCGACGGTGCCCGCCGACCGGTAGCGCACGGAGGCGCACAGGCCGGCGGCGCTGTCGGCGAGCGTGGCCCGCACCAGCGGCGGCAGGCCGGGGGCGGGGGCCTCCTCCAGCACCTTCTGGTGACGCCGCTGCAGGGAGCAGTCGCGGTCGCCGAACGTGACGACGCCGCCCATGCCGTCGCCGAAGACCTGGACCTCGACATGCCGGCCGCCCTCGACCAGGCGTTCCAGGAACAGCCCGGCGGAGGCGAAGCTGGCGGCGGCGGTGCGCTGGACGCTGTGCCACGCCTGGGCCAGCTCGCCGGCGTCCCGGCAGGCGCGCATGCCGATGCCGCCGCCTCCGCCGGTGGCCTTGAGCATGACCGGGTAGCCGATGTCCTGCGCCGCGCTCAGGGCCGCGTCCACATCGGGGAGCAGGCCGGTGCCGGGGAGCAGGGGAACGCCGGCCCGCTCGGCGGCGGCGCGGGCGGTGTGCTTGGCGCCGAACAGGTCGAGCTGCTCGGGAGTGGGACCGACGAAGGCCAGCCCGGCGGCTTCGACCCGGCGCGCGAAGGCCGCGTCTTCGGACAGGAAACCGTAACCGGGGTGGATGGCGTCCGCGCCGCTGTCCAGGGCGGCCTGAAGCACCCGGTCGGCGTCCAGGTAGCTCTCCCGGGCGGGGGCGGGGCCGAGCCGTACGGCGTGGTCGGCCAGGCGGACGTGGGCGGCGCCCCGGTCGGGGTCGGAGTAGACGGCGACCGTGCGCAGGCCCAGGCGGCGGGCGGTGGCGATGACGCGGACGGCGATCTCGCCCCGGTTGGCGATGAGGAGGGTGTTCATCGGACCGTCATCCGCACGGGCGTGGGGTCGAAGCCGTTGCACGGGTTGTTGATCTGCGGGCAGTTGGAGATCAGGACCAGCACGTCGGTCTCGGCCCGCAGGGTGACGGCGAGGCCGGGAGCGGAGATGCCGTCCACGATGCCGAGCGTGCCGTCGGGTTCGACCGGGACGTTCATGAACCAGTTGATGTTGCTGACCAGGTCGCGTTTGCCGAGCCCGTGGCGGCTGCCCTCGATGAGGAAGTTCTCGACGCAGGCGTGCTGGGAGTAGGTGTGGTGTCCGTAGCGCAGCGTGTTGGACTCCTTGGAGCAGGCGCCGCCGACGGTGTCGTGGCGTCCGCAGGTGTCCGCGACGACGGTCATCAGCGGGGTGTGCTCGTTGGACAGCAGCACGCTGCCGGTGGTGAGGAAGATGGCGCCCTGGGCCTGGATGGTGTCGGGGGCGCTGTAACGGACGGCGGTGTCGTGCGCGTCGTACAGCAGGCAGTCGACGGCCTGGTTGCCGCCGAGGTCGGTGATGGTCAGCTCCTGCCCGGCGCGGATGATCGCCGACCAGGGGGCGCGAGCGGGCACGGTGACATCAAGCACGGTGACATCAAGCACGGGCGCATCGACCACGGGCACGTCCATCACGGGCACATCAGGCTCGGTGACGTCGCGCTCGGTGACGTGGGGCCCGGTGACGTGGGGCTCCGTGACATGGGGCTCGGTGACGTGGGGCTGGATCATCGGGTCACCTCGGCGGTGTTGAGGAAGGCGCGACGGCCTTCCGGGCCGGCCTGCCACAGGGGGTCGCCGGGGCCGGTGGGCCTGGCACGCCAGGCCAGGACCTCCAGCGGGGTGCAGGTGTAGGCGGGACGGGGGTCCACGGGGTGGGCGGTGTTGGCGATGAGCACGGTCAGCGGCATCTCGGCGCGCAGGGTGACCGACGCCCCGGGACCGGCGGAGCCGGTGAAGGTCAGGCCGCCGTCGGGGCCGATCGTGACTCCCTGGAAGAAGGAGATCGACGGGGGCAGGTCCCGGGGCTGGAGCCCGTGCTTGGCCGCGGCCAGCGTGAACAGCTCGCGTCCGGCCGGGGCGGGGCCGTGCGGGGAGCCGTCGCCGTACCGTTCGGTGTTGCGCCGGAGGGTGGAGGTCCCGCACACGGTGTCGTGGCGCCCTGAGGTGTCGGCGACCACGGAGGCCAGCACGCGGCCCTGATCCGACAGCAGCAGGTGGCCTTCTCCGAGGTAGGCGTTCCACAACACCTTGACGGTGTCGGCGACGTTGAGCCGCTCCCAGGGGCGGCCCTCGACGTAGAGCAGCAGGTGCGCGCAGGCGTCGCCGACCAGGTCGGTGAGGCGCAGCTCGGTGCCCCGGGCCAGCACCTTGTGGGTGTAGCCGCCTCCGGCGACGGTCTCGGCCCACACGAGGTGGGCGGGGTCGACGCCGTCGGGCGGGGTGGGCCAGGCCGAGGCCGGCAGCACCGGCATGGTGCCGCTTGTGGTGCCCTCCTGTGCTCGGGCGTGCTCGCGCGCGCCGTAGGTCGTGCTGGTCGCCATGACGCCTCCTCCTCCGGGGGTGGATTTCTGTCGCACGACAGAAATTAGGCGGGGTGTGTTTCCGCTCACGCGCCCCCCGGTTTCCCGCCTGTTACCGGAAGCGCACAGCCGCGGCGGCCGGAGGCAGGTGTGCGAGGATCGTCCGGTGAGTGCCCGTTCCACCCAGCCCGGTAGCACCCAGCCCGGTGCCACCGAGCCCCGTTCCACCCAGCCCGATACCGCCCAGCCCGGTTCCACTCAGCCCGGTACCGCCCAGGCCGGTTCGGGCGTGCGAAGGGTCGGCAGGCCGCGAGCCGTCGCGCGTCCACGAAGTGAGCTGAGCCCGCGCGAGGAGATCCTGACGGCGGCGGCCGAGTTGTTCACGACCAACGGCTACGCCGCGACCTCGACGAGGGCGATGGCCGAGCGGGCCGGCATCAGACAGGCGTCGATCTACCACTACTTCGACGGCAAGGAGGACATCCTCGCCGAACTGCTGGAGAGCACGGTGCGGCCCTCGCTGGAGACCGCCCGCGCCCTGACCGGCGGCACGCCCGAAGAGCGGCTGTGGGAGCTGTGCCACTGCGATGCCCGGCTGTTGTGCTCGGGCCCGCACAACCTCGGCGCGCTCTACCTTCTGCCCGAGGTGCGCACCGAGCGGTTCGCCGCCTTCCTGCGCATGCGCGGCGAGCTCAAGGACACCTACGGGCGGCTGCTGGCGGCCACCGCCGCCGGTGCGGCGCTGACGCCCGCCGACCGGGCGCTGCGCACCGACCTGCTGTTCGCGCTGATCGAGGGCGTCATCCTGATCCGCAGGGACGCCCTGGGCGAGATGGCCGCCGACGTCCTGGAGACGCTGGCGGCCGCCACCGCCGACGCGGCGCTACGCCTGGCCGGTGTTGCCGACCGGGATCTGCCCGACCCGCGCGAGGCCGGCCGCGGGCCGGCGTAGCCGCCGGTAGAGCGCGCCCAGAGCGACGACCGCCGCCAGGAAGAGCAGGGTGAACCACTGGAAGAACCAGTGGCCGGTGATCGGGGCGTACACCTCGGTCCTCGGCCAGGCCAGGTTGACCATCATCGCCAGGCCGTAACAGAAGGCCAGCGCGTTGACCGGCAGGCCCCAGCGGCCCATGCTGAACAGCCGGCTGCCGTCCTCGGCGAACCCGCCCGGCGCTCCGCCCCGCCAGCCACCGCGCAGGCGCTGGAGCAGCAGGGGGCCCGTCACCATCGCGTACGCCAGGTAGAGCAGCACGATGCAGGTCGTGCCGATGGCCAGGAACGCCTCGGGAGAGGCGAAGTTGAGCAGCAGGATGGCCGCCGCGCCCACTCCGGTGACCAGCGCTGGCCCGGCCGGCATCCCGGTGCGGGGCGAGACCCTGGACAGCGCGCCGGACAGGGGCATCGCCCCGTCGCGTGCCATGGAGAACAACATCCGGGTGGCGGCGGTCTGGATCGCCATGGTCGCCACGGTGATCGCCAGCACCACGTCGGCCAGCAGCAGCTTGCCCACCCAGTCGCCCAGGCTGCTGGTGAGCACGTAGGAAAGGCCCTCGGAGGCGAGCCTCCCGTCGGTCAGGCTGGGGGCGGCGAGCAGACCGGCGAACAGGATGAGCCCCCCGAGCACCCCGGCCGCCGTGAGCGCGGTCAGGATGGTGCGCGGCGCCACCCGCCGGGGGCTGCGGGTCTCCTCGCTCAGCTCTCCCGCGCTGTCGAACCCGATGAGCACGTAGGCGGCGGTGAACGAGCCGACCAGCAGCGCGCCGATGGCCCCGCCCTGCCCGCCGGTGCTGAACGTGATGCCGGGACCGTGCTCGGCGTGGGTGAGCAGCAGCACGACGATGAGGATCGCACCGACGATCTCGGCGGTGACGCCGATGCTGTTGACCCGGGCGAGAACGCGGTTGTCGACGACGTTCACGGTGGTGGTGAGCGCGAGCAGGATCAGGCCGAGAATCGCGGCGTTGGCGGCGCCCGTGGCGGTGGTGGGCGCGGGATCGCCGCCGACGAGCTGGAAACCCGGCCAGATCGCGGGCAGCACCATCTGCAAGGCGAGCGCCGCGGCGGCGATCACGACGATCTGCCCGAGAATCATGATCCACCCGGCGAACCACCCGAACGTCGCCGTGCTGAGCCGGGTGGACCACTGGTAGATGGAGCCGGAGATCGGATAGCGGGCGGCCAGCTCGGCGAAGCACAGGGCGACCAGGATCTGTCCGGCCAGCACGACGGGCCAGGTCCAGAAGAAGGCCGGGCCGCCGAAGGCGTACCCGAAGGCGAAGAACTGGAAGACCGTGGTCAGTACGGAGATGAAGGAGAAGCCGGCGGCGAAGGAGGCGTACCTGCCCATGCTGCGGTGCAGCTCCTGGCGGTAGCCGAACGTCTGCAGGGCGCTCTCGTCGGTGGGAGGCGATGAAGGGGCGGTGACGGCCATCGGGACTCCGGGCGCTGGAGAGATTTCTGTCGGTTGACAGTTATGTACGGGGCCGTCGTTTCCGCGTCGTCACGGCCGCGTTCATCCGCCGTAACGCATCCCTCACCGCATCCCTCACCGCGCCCCTCGACGGGGAATCCTCCTCGACGACCCGGCGACAGGGCCACCGCCACCGTCTGCGTCACCCGGCGCCGCACACATCCGCCCCGGGACGGACATCGCCGTCCCCGGCCGGCGCTCGCGCCGCGAGCGCCCTCTCGCCTCCGCCGGTCCCTGCGGTGACCTGCTGGATCACCGTCGACGACCGGGTCAGGTCACGAGGACGGGATGGCGCACCACCGCGTCAAAGCCGTAGCCGAAAACGTTGTACGCCGCGTGGCCGGGCTGCACGGCGCCCGTCTCGTCGGCGGCCCGGACGAGCAGGTGGAGGTTCCCCGCCTCGCGCGGGGTCCAGGGGAAGGTCCAGCGGACCCAGCCGTGCGGGTGCCGGTCGCCGAGCAGGCGGGCCGGACGCCACGAAACGCCCTCGTCGTCGCTGACCTCGGCCCGGACCACGCGCCCGCCGCCCGACCACGAACGGCCGCGCAGCAGATGCTCGCGCCCTGCTTCGAGACGGGCCGGCCAGGGCAGTTCGAAGGCGCTCTTCACCCCCATCCGGGTCAGCGGCGGGCCGCCCCCGGGCGGGTGACCGGGGCCGTGCATCCGGTAGAGCCGTGTGCTCCAGGGCGACTCCAGCGGCTCCGCCGACACCTCGACATCCCCCAGCCACTTGATCGAGGCGGCGCCCACCCAGCCCGGCACGACCAGCCGCGCCGGGTGACCGTGGTCGGGCGGCAGGGGCCGCCCGTTCATCTCGTAGGCCACCAGCACGTCGTCCAGCGCCTTCGCCACGGGAAGCGGGCGCCGCACCCTTCCCAGGTTCTCCCCCGCCTCGACGTAGTCGGCGTCGAGCCCGCGCGGCATCAGCGCGACGGCCCTGTCGCTCATCCCCGCCCTGTCCAGGAGCGCCGCGAGGCGCACGCCCCGCCAGCGCGCCACGCCCACCGCGCCCAGCCGCCAGGGGGTGCCGGACACCTCCTGGTTCTGCTGCTCGCCGTACAGGCGGCGCCCGTTGCCGGCGCACTCGATGAACGCGGTCACGGTCTCGGCCGGCATGCCGAGCAGGTCGCGGTAGGTGAACGCGACCGGCCCGCCGCGCAGGGCGTCGCCCCACAGCGTGAGCCGCCAGGCGGCCGCGTCGATCAGCGGCGTCGCCGTGTGGTTGCGGACGAAGAAGAGGCCGTCCGGCGTCAGGTAGTCCTCTCCGCGCAGCGCCTCCCAGCGGGTCTCCGCGTTCGTGCCGTGCACGGTGAACAGGCGGGGCGGCAGCGGCTTGCGGATGCCGGGCGGGGGTGCCGTCTCCGGCGCCGTACGCCGTGTTGCACATCTGTCCCTCATGGAAGTCATGCGCCTCCTCACCTGCCGCTGTCAGCCGGCCGGCCTCCGCAGGGCGACGGCCGGCATGGGAATGGGCGGAAAGGGGTTGTCGGGCAGCAGGATCACCCGGCGCGGCCGGTCCGCCTGTCCCGCCGCGTCCAGGTGCAGCAGGGCCGCCCCGATCCCCGCCGCCCCGGTCAGATAGCCGGTGTCGGCCGACGCCTCTCCGGGACGGTGCCGCCGGTATGCCTGATACCAGCGGTATCCCCGGCCGTCGTAACCGGTCGCCCGGCCGATCAGGTGGTCGGCGAGCCTGCGGGCGAACTCCAGGTGCTCCTGCTCCCCCGTCGCCGCCCATAAGCCCACGTACAGCTCGATCAGTCCGGCGGTGCCGCAGCACTGGCAGGCGACGTTCCACAGCCCCGCGGTCTGCCGGAAGGGCGCGCCCGACTCCCTGACCCCCCTGGCGAGCCGCTTCGCCCACTCCAGGTCGCCGCCGTCGCCGCTCACCCGATACAGCTCGTAGAACATGCGCGCGATCCCGGCGGACCCCGAGCAGTAGCCCAGGTGGTCGGTGACCGCCGCGCTCTCCCCCGTCAGGACGCCGGCGGCCCGGACGAGGGCCGCGCCGCGGCGCGCCGCGTCGAGGAAGGCCTCCTCGCCCGTCGCACCGTACAGGTGGGCGAGGAGGAAGGCCGTTCCGGCCGTTCCGGCGAGGAAGCCGGGCGGGGCCGCCTCCGCGGACAGGGCCGGGCACTTCAAGGGCCGCTCGCGGGGCGCGGTCAGCCGCGCGATCCGCCGTCCCGCCTCGACGGCCATCTCCTCGTAGGCCGGCACGCCGAGCGCCGCCGCGGCGCGCAGCAGCCCCAGCACGACGCCGCCGTCACCGCGCAGCGTGACATCGCCCGACCAGCCGATGCCGCCGTCGTCGAACCCCCGGGCGCTCCTGACGATCCTGTCGGCCGCCGCGAGCGCCGCGCTCTCGAAACGCTCCTCGCCGAGCGCCCAGCCGGCCTCGGTCAGCGCGAGGACGACACCGGCGAGGCCGTGGTGGAGCGACGCGTCGGCCTGCCGCCGCCAGGTCGACGCGAGGTAGCGGGCGCCCGCGCGAGCGTCCTCCAGGTAGGCGTCGTGCCCGGTCCCGGCGGCGAGCTCCAGGAAGAACAGCACGATCCCGGCCGCCCCGGAATGGAGAGACGCGGCGTGGAGAGACGCAGAGTGAAGGGACGCGGGTCCGCCGGGCGTCGACGCCCGGCCGTGCGGGTCGGGGTTGGCCCGCCACCGCCTCCCGCTCTCGTCGTCGACGGCGGCCGTGCGTATCCACCGTCCCGCCATGATGGCGGCCGTCAGCGGAGTCTCTGCGCGCTCATCGGATGAGCGGAACGGGTCCGGGCCCATGACCTCACTATCCCACAAACCTGGTAGGTAATAGCAAGTATCTGCTCCAAGCCTTTCCTGTATTCCCTATTGACTTAATGGGTATTAGCGCTCCACAGTCGAGCCGAGCACTCGACTCCCGAGAAAGGCGTCCGGCGTGAGCAACGAAGACCCCCCGACCGTCGGCGAGCACACCCGTGCCGCGATCAACGAGGACTGGGCCGCCACCGTCGTCGGCCTCGTCCTCCTCGCGCTGGTCATCACCGGCGTGATCCCGACGGGGCTGGTTCCGTGATGAGCAGCGAAACGGCCCTTCCCGCCACGACGCGGGCCACGACGAGGGCCACGGCGTGGCACTGGCCCACCCTCGGCGTCCTCACCGTCCTCGTCCTCGCCGCCGGCACCCGGGCCCTGGAGAAGGGCGTGCCCGAGTGGTTCGCGGGCTCCGGCCTGGCCAAGACGATCGAGTTCCCCGTCTACGCGATCGCCCTCGGCCTGCTGGGCAACGCGGTGCTCACCGCGACCGGGCTGCGTGACCGCCTGGCCGCCGGCTTCCGCACCGAGTTCTTCATCAAGACCGGCCTGGTGCTCCTCGGAGCGTCGATCAACCTGAGGGTGATCGTCACCGCGGCCGGTCCCGCGATCGTCCAGGGCATCGTGCTGATCAGCGCGGTGTTCCTGTTCACCTGGTGGCTCGGCGGCCGCCTCGGACTGGACGACAGGCTGCGCGCGCTGCTGTCGGCCGCGGTGTCCATCTGCGGCGTCAGCGCCGCCATCGCGGCGGCGGGAGCCGTACAGGCCAGGCGCGAGCAGCTCGCCTACAGCGCGAGCCTGGTGATCGCGTTCGCCCTGCCGTCCATCTTCGTCCTCCCCGCACTGGCCTCGGCCCTGGGGCTGAGCCCGGAGGTGGCGGGCGCCTGGATCGGCGGCAACATCGACACGACGGCGGCGGTGACCGCGGCCGGCACCCTCGCGGGCGAGAACGCGCTGGCCGTCGCCACCATCGTCAAGGTCACGCAGAACGCCCTGATCGGCGTCGTGGTGGTCGCGCTGACCGCCTGGTTCGCCTTCCGGGTCGAGCGCCGTCCCGGCGCCGAACGGCCGGGCGCGGGCGAGCTGTGGCGCCGGTTCCCGAAGTTCGTGCTCGGCTTCCTGGCGGCCTCGGTGGTGACCACGTGGTATCTGACCACGGTCGGCGCGGCCGAGGGCAAGGCGGTCGTCGGCGTCGCCAACGACCTGCGCACCTGGTTCCTCATCCTGGCCTTCGTCAGCATCGGCCTGGAGTTCCGGGTGGCCTCGCTCCGGGAGGCGGGCTGGCGTCCGGTCGCCGTCTTCGCCGCCGCCACCGTGGCCAACGTGCTGCTGGCCCTCGGGCTCGCCACGGTCCTGTTCAGCGGCTTCACCGTCACCTGAGCCACCGGCCGAACCAGCCGGACACGGCGCCCTCGTCCTCCTCCGGCGCCGCGTCGTCGTCCGGCAGGTCGTACCAGTGCGTGTCCCCGGGGAAGGGGTCCGGGGGCACGCCGGGCGCACCGTGTCCGCTGATGCGTCCGCTGATGCGTCCACCGATCCGCTCGCCGCGCTCGCTCATGCGGCGGCCCCCTCGCCTCGCGGCTGGGGGGAGCATGGAGCCCGGCGCGTCGTGCCGACCGATGCGCTCGCCGCGCTCGCTCATGCCCGCGCTCCCGCCGGGACCGCGCTCGGACCTTCGGCCCCTTCCGCCCCTTCGGCGACCCCTTCGGCCCGCGCGGCGTCCAGCGCCTTGCGGGCGTAGGCCCGGACGTCGGCGTCGGAGTCGCCGAGAGCACCCCGCAGGGCCGCGGCCACCTCCGTCCGCGCCGCCCAGGCGGACAGCGCGAGCACCGCGGCCTTGCGCACGTCGAGGTGCGGGTCGGGCAGCGCCGCCACCAGCGGTTCCACCGCGAGGGCCGGGTCGGCGGCGGCCAGTCCCCGCGCCGCGCCCACCCTCACCTGCCAGGCCTGATCCGCCAGGGCCCGTACGGCCGTCTCCG
This sequence comes from Microbispora bryophytorum, assembly GCF_043197435.1. Lineage (NCBI taxonomy): Bacteria > Bacillati > Actinomycetota > Actinomycetes > Streptosporangiales > Streptosporangiaceae > Microbispora > Microbispora bryophytorum. Next base: position 117,303 of record NZ_JBICTF010000013.1, read on the forward strand.
CGAGGCCCGGATCCTGCTGGAGAACCCGGCCCAGCCCGGAGAGCGCCTCCAGGGCCGCCGCCCGGACGAGTGGGTCGGGGTCGGCGGCGAGCTGCGCGACGGCGGGGGCGCCGCCCGGCAGGCCGACGACGCCGAGCCCCCTGGCCGCCCAGACGCGCACCTCGCGGTCCCAGTCGCCGGCGGCGAGCGCCACCCGCTCCGCGTCGTCGAGCGCGACCAGGCCCCTGACCGCCTCGATCCGCACCCTCGTGTCGGCGTCGGCGAGCGCGGCCTCGAACAGCGCGGCGTCGCCGAGGCGCAGCGCCCGCAGGACGTCCAGGACAGCCGCGCGGACCACCGGATCTCCCGCTCCGCCCTGGCCGACTCCGCCCTGACCCGCTCTGTCCCGGCCGGCTCCGTCCTGGCCCGCTCCGTCCCGGCCCGCTCTGTCCTGGCCCGCTCCGTCCCGGCCCGCTTCCGGGTAACCGGCGACGGCGCGGAGCGCGGCGCCGAACCCCTCGGTCGCGGGCAGCACCTCGACCAGCTCGCGCAGACCGGTGGCGGCCGCGCGCCGCACCGTGCCGTGCGGGTCCGCGAGGGCCCGCGTCAGCGCGGTCTCCACGCCCCGGGGCGCGGTCTCGGTCAGCGTCGCGACGGCCGCCCTGCGGACCTTGGGGTCGGCCTCCGCCAGGTAAGGGGTGATCTGGTCCAGCACCGGCTCGCCGTCGGCGAGCCGCAGGAGTTCGAGGATGCGCGGCGAGCGCCCGATCGCCTCCACCGCGAGCCGCCCGCCCGCCCTGCGCCGCGCCGGGCCGGCCTGGCCGTACGCCCCGACCAGGACGGGCTCGGCCGGGCGGGGGGCGAAGCCCTCGACGGGCACGAGGTAGGGCTCGACCGGGCGCTTGACGAACTCCATCGCGCCGTCGGCGTTCTTGCGCAGGTTGAGGTGGTAGAGCCACTCGTCGTCGTTCCGCTCGGGCAGGTCGGCGCGCTCGTGGTAGAGGCCCCACCTGCTCTCGGTGCGGAGCAGCGAGGACCTGGCGGCCATCTCGGCACAGTCCCTGATGAACGTCACCTCGGCGCAGCGCATCAGTTCGTGCGGGGTTCTCGCGCCCATGGCCGCGATCTCGTCGCGCATCCGCTCGAACGTCTCCACCGCGATGTCCAGCTTCCTGGCGGTCTTCGGCGGGGCGACGTAGTCGTTGACGAACCGCCGCAGCTTGTACTCGACCTGCGGCTGCGGCGGGCCGTCGGGGTTGCGCAGCGGGCGGTAGATCAGCTCGTGCGCGGCGGCGATCTGGTCCTGCGGCAGTCCCCCCGGCCTGCGGTGGTGCTCGGCGGCGTGGGCCCCGGCGAGGTCGCCGAACACGAACGCCCCGATCATGTAGTTGTGCGGCACGCAGGCCAGGTCGCCTGCGGCGTACAGGCCCGGGACGGTGGTGGCGGCGTTCTCGTCCACCCAGACGCCCGAGGCCGAGTGGCCGCCGCACAGGCCGATCTCCGAGATGTGCATCTCGACGTCGTGGGTGCGGTAGTCGTGCCCGCGTCCCGCGTGGAAGGTGCCCCGGGTGGGGCGTTCGGTGGTGTGCAGGATGTTCTCGAGTGCGGTGAGCGTCTCGTCGGGCAGGTGGCTGGTCTTGAGGTAGATCGGGCCGCGGGCCGAGGCGATCTCCCTCGCCACCTCGGCCATCATCTGGCCCGACCAGTAGTCGCAGTCGACGAACCGCTCCCCCTCGGCGTTGACCTGGTAGCCGCCGAAGGGGTTGGCGACGTACGCGCAGGCCGGGCCGTTGTAGTCCTTGATCAGCGGGTTGATCTGGAAGCACTCGATGCCGCTGAGCTCCGCGCCCGCGTGGTAGGCCATCGCGTATCCGTCGCCGGCGTTGGTCGGGTTCTCGTAGGTGCCGTAGAGGTAGCCGCTCGCGGGCAGGCCGAGCCGTCCGGACGCGCCGGTGGCCAGGATCACCGCACCGGCGGCGACCGTGACGAACCGGCCCGAGCGGGTGTCGAACCCGGCGACGCCGACGGCCCGCCCCTCGCTGGTCAGCACGCGGACCGGCATCACCCGGTTCTCGATACGCACCTTCTCGCGGATGTCGCGGCGGCGCAGCACGCGGTAGAGCACCTTCTTGACGTCCTTGCCCTCCGGCATGGGCAGGACGTAGCTGCCCGACCGGTGGACCCGGCGCACCGCGTACTCGCCGTGCTCGTTCTTCTCGAACTTCACGCCGTAGCGTTCCAGCCGCTGGACCATGTCGTAGCCGCGCGTGGCCGTCTGGTGCACCGTGCGCTGGTTGACCACCCCGTCGTTGGCCCTGGTGATCTCGGCGACATAGTCCTCAGGGGTGGCCTTGCCGGGAATGACCGCGTTGTTCACGCCGTCCATGCCCATCGCCAGCGCCCCACTGTGCCGCACGTGCGCCTTTTCCAGCAGGATCACGTCGGCGCCGCGCTCGGCGGCGGTGATCGCGGCCATGGTCCCGGCGGTGCCGCCGCCGACCACCAGGACCTCGCACTCCAGATGCGTACGGTCCGCCGGGGAAGGGATGTCCACTCTCACAGCTCCTCGATGATGCGGGCGCGCAGCCCGGCGCGGTCGATGTCGGGGGTGCGCGGGTCCGGCACCCGCAGGACGCATCCGATGCCGCCGCGGCCGAGCACGACGACCCGGTCGGCGAGCAGCAGCGCCTCGTCCACGTCGTGGGTGACGAAGACGACCGTGGCGAGGGTGTCGCGGAGCACGTCCAGCAGCAGGCGCTGCATCTCGCCCCGGGTCTGCGCGTCCAGCGCGCCGAAGGGCTCGTCCATGAGCACGGCGCGCGGCGCGCCCGCCAGGGACCTGGCGAGCTGCACCCGCTGCCGCATGCCGCCGGACAGCTCCCGGGGCAGCCGGTCCTCGCAACCGGCGAGGCCGACGCGGGCGATCCAGCTCGCGGCGGCTGTCCTGCGCTGCCGCCTCGGCACGCCGCGGATGCGCAGCGGCAGCTCGACGTTGCGCAGGACCGTGCGCCAGGGCAGCAGCGCGTCGTCCTGGAAGACCATCGCGCGGTCGGCGGAGGGCCCGGTGACCGGCACGCCCTCGGCCAGGACCCGGCCGGCGCGCGGTGCCAGCAGTCCCGCGATCGCCCGCAGGACGGTCGACTTGCCCGACCCGGACGGACCGACGATCACCAGGACCTCGCCGGGGGCGATGTCGAGGCGCAGGTCCTCCAGCACGGCGTGCCGCCCGTAACCGAGGGCCACGCCCTCCAGCCGGATGGCGAGCCCGGCGCCCACCCGTGCGGCCTGCACGGCCGATCCGGCGGTGCGTGCGCTCATCGGGCGCCGCCTTCCGCGCCCGCGCCGGCCCCCGCATGCGCCCTCGCATCGGCCCATTCATCGGCCCCTTGATCAGTGGCTTGATCAGCCCCTTGATCAGAACTGTGCAGCCACCGGGTCAGGCGCCGGCCGAGCAGTTCGATCGACGCCGAGGCGACCCAGCCGAGCACGCCGATCGAGGCCATGCCGACGAGCACCGCTGGATAGTCGACGACCGTGTAGGCGTGCCAGGTGCGGTAGCCGACGCCGAACTCCCCGGAGATCATCTCGGCGGAGATCACGCAGATCCAGGCGACGCCCATGCCGACGGACAGCCCGCCGAAGACGCCGGGCAACGTGCCCGGGAGGACGACGTTCCACAGCACGTGCGCGCGCCCGCCGCCCATGGTGCGGACCGCGTCCTCCCACAGCGTCGGCAGCGCCCGTACGGCGTGCCGCGTGCTCACCATGATCGGGAAGAACGCCGCGGCGAACGTGATGAACACGATGCCCTGCTCGTCGGTGGGGAACACCAGGATCGCGATCGGGACGAGGGCGATCGCCGGGATCGGCCGGACGACCTCGATGGGCGGAAGCAGCACGTCACCGGCCCATCGGGACCGCGCGACCAGGACGCCCAGGGCGATGCCGGCCACGGCCGCCAGCGCGAATCCGGTGAGGATGCGGATCATGCTCTGGGCCAGGTCGAGGTAGTAGATCCTGGTGCCGAGCTGCCGGCCGAGCTCGGCCGCGACCTCGGCGGGCGAGGGCAGCCGGTCGAACCGCAGCCCGACGCGGGCGTCCGCGGTCGTCAGCCACTGCCACACCGCGACGACGGCCGCCAGGGAGGCCGACCTGACCGCCCACCTGCGCAGGCCGGCCGCCGTTCTCGTCCGGCCCGCCGATGCGGCGTCCGCGCCCGCGGCGGCGGGGGCGGCGGGGGCGGGGGCGGCGGGGCCGAGTGTCGCGTCCAGCGCCGGAGTGCTCATCGCGACGCACCTTCCCCAGCCGCCTTCGGCTCCCCCGCAGCCGCCTTCGGCTCCCCCGCCGCGGCCTTCAGCGCCTCGTCGTATCCGACGATCCGCGCCCGGGGGTGCTCCTTCACGTACGCCTGCGCGCCGTCCGCGGTGGTGAAGGGCGCGAACCGCTCGTTCTCGCCCGCCGAGGGGTCGCGGACCCAGATTGACCTGTCCGCGAACCAGTGCGTGCCGGTGGCCGCGTCGGGCACGTAGGCGGCCCGCACGGTCCCGCCGGCCGAGGTGGCGGCGGCGATCTGGCGCAGCAGGCAGGTGGGGGTGGCCGCGGGGCGGAGCCGGTCCTCCCCGGCGAGCCAGAGCTCGCCCGCCTTCGCCGGGTCGCCCACGGCGGTCCCGCAGGCCTCGTCGGTCCCGGTGATCCTCGCCGCGTTGGCGGTGCTCGCGGTGCCCGCGTCGTAGGAGGCGCCGTACGCCTTCCTGATGAAGGAGTCGTTCGCGAACTTCGTCACGTCGACGTCGGTGAAGTCGGTGCCGATGATCTTCAGGTACTTCTCGTCGTGCCGCAGGGCGGCCACCAGTTCCGGCTTCACGGTCACATCGAACGAGGCGATGCCGTCACGCCCGTTGTAGAGGTAGACCACCTCGGGCGGCAGGCCGGTGGCCTCGGCGACCGCCTCGGCCGCCTCCACGGGATGCTCGTGGAGGTAGTTCGTCGCGTCGATCTGCGCCTGGAGGAACGCCTGGAGCACGTCGGGGTGCTCCTTCGCGTACGCCTGCCGTACGACGACGCCGTGGAACGTCGGCACGCCGAGCGCCGAGCCGTCGTAGACGAGCCTGGCCTGGTTCTTGAAGACGAGCAGCCCCGGCCAGGCCACGAACTGGGCGTATCCCTGCACGTTGCCCGACTGCAGCGCGGACGCGCCCACCGGCGGCTGCTGGTTCACGACCTCCACGTCCGTCGCGGGGTCGAGCCCGGCCCGCTCCAGGGCCTGCACCAGCGTGCCGTGCCCGGCCGAGCCCGAGCTGGCCGAGACCTTCTTCCCCTTCAGGCCGGCCAGGGTCCGCACGTCGGACGACGGGGGCACGACGACCGCGTTCAGGCCGCCGCGCAGGTTGTAGCCGGTCACCGAGACGAGCTCGGTCCGCGCGGAGGGCACGCCCTGGGTGCGGGAGGCGTTGATGAGGAGCGGGTAGTCGCCCATCGACCCGATGTCGATCTTCCCCGCCACCATCTTGGCGGTGATCGGAGCGCCGGTGTCGTAGTCCTGCCACTCGACCCGGTATCCGTCGCCGAGGCGCTTTTCGAGGTAGCCGAGGCCGCGCAGCAGCGTCCCGGCCGTCACCGTGTTGATGGTCTTCGACTGGTATCCGACGACGACCGTCTGCCTGCCGTCGTCGGCGCCCGCGGACACGGAGCACCCGGCCGCGGCCAGCAGCGCCACGGCGGCGATGAGCTTACGCATTGGGGGGTGTCCTTCTATCGGAGCAGGTAGGGGATGTTCACCGTGACCGCGTCCGCCGGGCACCGGTCGGCGCAGGGGCCGCAGTACCAGCACTCGTCCACGTGCATGTACGCCTTGCCGCTGATCTCGTGGATGGCCAGCGAGTCGAGCGGGCAGACGTCCACGCACAGCGTGCAGCCCTCGATGCACAGCGACTCGTCGATCGTGACGGGCACGTCGACGCGGCTATTGACCAGGGTCATCGGTGTTCCTCCAGAGATGGCCACGCATGGTGAGGCGGTCGCCGCGGAACCTGACGAACTCCAGGTCGACCGGACGGCCGTCGGACAGATGGGTGAGGCGCTCGACCATCAGCAGCGCCGCGCCGCGCGGCGCGTCGAGGACGGCGGCGGTGTGGGCGTCGGCGCTCACGGCCTCGATCGTCAGCTCCGCCACGCCGAGCGGCCGGCCGGCGACCCGTTCCAGCAGCACGAACACGTCGTTGTGCACGAGGTCGGCGTCGAAGAGCGGCTCCCCCACCTCGCGGACGAGGTAGGTCAGGTCAAGCGAGAGCGGCAGCCCGTTGAGCCTGCGCAGCCGCTCCATGTAGACGACGGGCTCGCCGGGTGGCAGGCCGAGCCGTTGCCGGACGGCGGCCGGAGGCGTGGTCAGCCCCATCGCGCGGACCTCGTTGGTGACCTCACCGTGCTCCCGGAGGGTCTCGGCGAGGCCGAGCAGCCGGTGCAGGCCGTGCGGGTACTTCTCCGCGGCCACCGTGGTGCCCACTCCCGGGCACCGCTCGATGAGGCCCTCGTCGCGCAGCAGGTCCAGAGCCTCCCTGATCGTGTTGCGGGAGGTCCCGAACTCCCGGGCGAGGGCGGACTCAAGCGGCAGGTGACCACCGCCGAATCCGCCGTGTACGACCTCCCGCCGCAGCAGGTCGGCGACCTGGCGGGCCCTGTCCGCCCGGCGCCGTCTCGCGTCCGCCAACTCCATGAGGCATAAGCCTACTGTTCAGGTAGGGATATGCGGATAACGGCGCGATTACGCCACTCCGGAAGATCGTGAGACACCCTCTACCTGCGGCTTCACATCGATACGGCCGACAACCGCCACCCCCGGGGAGGTCAGGCGGCGAAGAACCGGTCGGCGAAGGCCTCCCACTGGGCGAGGAAATCGATGCCGCCGTCACGCAGCCAGTTGAGCTGCAGGCCGTCGAGGAAGGCGAGCAGGTCCACCGCGGCCTGACCGGGCCGCGGATGCCAGGCCAGCAGGTAGCACTCCAGCATGGCGCGGCCCTCGCTGAGCCGCGTCTGGAAATACGCGTGCGCGGGGTGCGCGGGGTCCAGCGCCTCGGCCGACAGCACCGTGTAGAGCTGCACGAGCGAGCGCTGCGCGAGGTTGCGGCGGACGAACCCCGACATGACGGCGCGGGCGACGGCCGCGTCGGGCGCCGGTTCCAGTGTGTCGGCCACGCTTGCGAGGTCGAGCGTGTCGCGGCGTTCGAGGACCGCGATGAGCAGTTCCTCCCGGGAACGGAAGTGATGCAGCAGCCCCGCCTTGGTCATGCCGCAGGCCGCCGCGAACGCCTCCAGGGTGACGCCCTTGAATCCGGAGGCCGCGATCAGCTCGGTGGCCGCCTTGAGGATCTCCTCTCGGCGTTCGGCGGGCGGCAGCCGGCGCCGTACCGGCGAGGGGGTCATGCCGTCCTGGCTCCTCGGGGGCGGGGGTTGCTTTCGATCACGATACCAGCCTAAGTTATCTACCGTTTGGTAGATAGCGCTGTCGCGCCTGTTCAGAGAGTTGTGTGCGCATGTCGACGCCCTCCTCCCCGACCGCATTCTCCGCCGCCGTCGCCGCAGTGCGCACCGGGCGGCCCCTCGACGAGGCGGTCGACGAGCTGCTGTCGCAGACGACCCGCGAGGAACGCCTGTGGCTGCTCGACGGGGACCTGCCGTTCTGGCAGGGCATGGCCGACATGATGACCAACGGGTACAACCTCACCCCCTACCCGATGGGCCGCGTCGAACGGCTGGGCATCCCCGGCCTGTTGTTCTCCGACGGCCCGCGCGGCGTGGTGATGGGGCAGTCGACCGCGTTCCCGGTCTCCATGGCCCGCGGCGCCACCTGGGACGTCGAGCTCGAGGAGCGCGTCGGCACCGCCATCGGGCTTGAGCTTCGCGCCCAGGGCGCCAACTTCTTCGGCGGCGTGTGCGTGAACCTGCCCCGCCACCCGTCGTGGGGCCGGGCCCAGGAGACGTACGGCGAGGACCCGATCCTGCTCGGCGAGTTCGGCGCGGCGCTGACCCGGGGCGTGCAGCGCAACGCCATGGCCGTCGTCAAGCACTACGCGCTCAACAGCATGGAGAACGCCCGGTTCAAGGTCGACGTCACCGCCGACGACGCGGCCCTGCACGAGGTCTACCTGGCGCACTTCCGGCGGATCGTGGAAGAGGGCGTGTCGGGCGTCATGACCGCCTACAACTCGGTCAACGGCGAGTGGGCCGGGCAGAACGAGCACCTGATGGAAGGCGTGCTCCGCGGCATGTGGGGCTTCGAGGGCGTCACCGTCTCCGACTTCATCTGGGGCCTGCGCGACGCCGCCGCCTCGCTGCGCGCCGGGCTGGACGTGGAAGAGCCCTTCCGCCAGCAGCGCGCCGAGCACCTGTCCGCCGACCTGGAGGCGGGCAGGGCGAGCTGGGACGACGTCGACCGGGCGGCCCGCCGCATCCTGCGCACCCAGGTGCGCCACTACGCCGCCCTCACCGAGCCCGAGCCCCCGCTCGACGTGGTGTTCAACCCCGGGCACCGCGCGCTGGCGCGCGAGGTCGCCGCCCGCGGCATGGTGCTGCTCAAGAACGAGCCGGTCGGCGACGTGCCCCTGCTCCCCCTGCGCCGGGAGGCGCTCACCTCCCTGGCGGTCATCGGGCGCCTGGCGGACGTGGCCAACACCGGCGACAACGGCTCCTCCGACGTGCGCGCACCGGAGGTGATCACCGCGCTGCAGGGTCTGACGGAGGCGCTCCCGGGGGCCCGGATCACCCATGTCGCCGACGACGATCCGGCCGCTGCCGCCGCCGCTGCCGGGCAGGCCGATGTCGCCGTCGTCGTCGCCGGCTACACCGCCGCGGACGAGGGCGAGTGGATCGGCGGGGACGTGCTGACCGATCCCGGCCTGCTCGCGCTGTTCCCCCCGCCCGGCGACGACCCCGCCGGGCAGTCGTTCGCGGCCTTCCTGGCCGAGCCCGGCGCGGTGGACTCCATCAACGGGGGAAGCGCCGGCGGCGACCGCGCGAGTCTGCGGCTGCGGCCCGTCGACGCCGACGTCATCCGGGCCGTGGCGGCGGCCAACCCCCGCACCGTCGTGGTGATCGTCACCGCCGGGGCCGTCATCACCGAGGAATGGCGCGACGCCGTGCCCGCCGTGCTGGTCTCCTGGTACTCCGGCTCCGAAGGGGGCCGGGCCCTGGCCGACGTGCTGCTCGGCGACGTCGACGCCGCCGGACGGCTGCCGTACTCGATCCCGGCCGCCGAGGAGCACCTGCCGTCCTTCGACCGCGACGCCACCGCCATCACCTACGACAAGTGGTTCGGCCAGCGGCTGCTGGACCGGGACGGCCACGCGCCGGCCTTCCCGCTCGGGTTCGGGCTGTCCTACACGAGCTTCGCCCTCGCCGACCTCACCGTGGACGCTCCCGAGGGTGACTCCCTCACGGGCGTCGTGACCGTGACCAACACCGGCTCGCGCGCGGGCCGCCACGTCGTGCAGCTCTACGGACGGCCCACGGGCATCGACGCGGCCGCCGACGACTTCCCCACCCGGGTCCTGCTCGGGTTCGCCACCGTCGACCTCCCGGCCGGGGCATCGGCCCGGGTCACCGTCCCCGCGTCGGCCCGGCCCCTGCGGAGGTGGACGCCCACCGGGTTCGTCCCCGCCTCCCCGACGGCCGTGATCGAGGCGGCGTCCCACGCGGGCGACCCCGACGCCGCCGTTTCGACCGTCACGCTGTGACGGCGGCGGGAGGTCGCCGAGGTCAATCACGTCGCGGGCGCGCCGTCAGCGCCTCTTCAGCAGGAGCTCGGTGTTGCGGTCACCGGGCAGGCCCGCCAGCCCGCTCCGCATGCCCGGGGAGTTGAACGAGAGCTCCCGGTAGAGCGCGGCCAGGCCGCCCTGGGACAGATCGGTGAAGTCGGTGCGGTGCGGCGCGGCCGACTCCACCAGCGTGGTGAACAGCGACAGCGTCCCGTCGTGGTTGTCGGCCAGCTCGACGACCCTCGCCAGCTGCGGATAGTCGACGTGGGAGGCGGTGGAGACCTCCCAGAAGCCGCCCTGCGGGACGATCTTGTTGAGGTGGGAGTGCCCGTTGATCCACGCGGCCACGTTGCGGTGCTTCCTCAGCACCGCGAGCAGCTCCTGCCCGCCGTGGCGCCTGTCGTGCGGGCGGGCCGGATTGGGGGCGAGGTTGGTCATGGCCCAGCTCGGGTGGTGACTGAAGATCAGGGCGGTGTCGCCGGCGTGGGCCTTCAGGGTCCGTTCCAGCCAGGCCAGCTGCCGGGTGCCGACCGATCCGCGGTAGTCGCCGCCGCGGTCGGTGGTGTCCAGGCTGATGCCGACCACCCCGTCGGCGATCCGGAAGGAGTAGTCCAGCCGGCCGCTGTCGAGATTGTCGCGGGTGTAGCCGTGGCCGACGGGTCCCGGGCCGGTGTACGCCGGGTCGAGGTGGGCGGCGATGTAGGCGTGCGGGCTCAAGGGGGCGCGGCGCTCGTCGGCGGTGACCGTACGGGCCCTGCCCCGGTAGCGCTTCCACAGGGCGCGGAAGCTGGCGCCCGTGGGGTCGCCCCGGCGCAGTGCCCGGTAGACGGCGCCGGCCTCGGAGGCGGGCAGATCGAAGAGCTTGCGCGAGCCGGTGGCCAGGTCGGCGAAGAAGCCGCCGGCTCCGGAGTAGGCGCCGCCGAAGAGCTGGTCGTGATTGCCGACGGTGGAATACCACGGCACGGCCAGGCCGGGGCTGCTCACCTCGCGGATGGCCGCCTCCAGGAAGCCGTCCAGGTGGGGGAAGCCCGCCCGCTTGTCGATGTCGCGTGTGCCGGAATCGGGCTGCCAGTAGAGGCCCAGGCCGGAGTTCTGCACGCCCTCGTACGCGCCGGGGTCGCCGGTGTTGGGGGTGAAGCGGCCGCCGGTCATGGCGGTGAGGAACCACTCCAGCTCGATCCGGGAGTTGTTGTCGGTGTTGTCACCGGTGGTCATGACGAACCCGATCGGCGCCCGGGTGGCCGGTCCGCGGTGCAGGGTGTTGACCTGTTCGATCAATGAGACGGCGCCGACCGCGGTCAACGCCTCCTGCGGGCGCCAGGAGCCCATGTCGCCGGCGCGCAGGAACTCATAGCGCTGCGGGTTCTGCACGTCGGTGATGTGCAGATCGGTGAACTGGACGAAGCAGGCCAGCGGCGTGCGGCGTTCGGCCCTGTCCTTCTTGGCGTCGGCCAGTTCGGTGCGGGTCACCCGCCGCCAGCCGGGGCCGTCGGACAGCCTGCGGTATCCGCCGGCCCCGCGCGGTCCGGCGACGGTGTGGACCGTCGTCATGGGCGTCGTGGTCGTCGAGGTCGTCGTGGTTCTCGTGGTCGACGGCGTCACGGCCGCGTCGGCGGCCGGGGTGGAGGAAAGCGCGATCTCCAGCGCGACGCCCGAGGCGGTCATCCCGGAGGCGAGCAGGAAGGCGCGGCGGTTGAGGGCGGGACCCATGATGCTCCCAGTGGTGGCGTCGAGGCGAACGTCCACTGGGAATGGTTGACAGCGGGAATGACTCCCGGCCTAACACGGCTGAAACGCCGGCCAGCCATCTGTGGCCGAGAAATAGCCGTAGGCGATACGGACACCCGGGGGCAGCGGGCCGGACGCCTGCCGCTTTCCCGCCGTTCGGAAGAGCACTGTCCGAGGTCGTGAGGCCGCCTGTCGGGGTAACCGGGCGGGCTGCGGCGGGCGGCGTCGGGCGGGGCGGTGACGACGGCGCGGGCCAGCCGGCTCGGCGGCCGAAAACAGGTTGCGGGACAGGACGAAACGCGGAACGCTCCCCGGCGTGAAGATGCACGCCGACCAGCTGACCGTGACACAGGAAACCGTGCGCGTCTTGGTGGGCGAGCAGTTCCCGCAGTGGCGGGGCCTGCCCGTCACCGGCATCGCCGCCTGTGGGACGACCAACGCCATCTTCCGCATCGGCGACCGGTTCGCGGCCCGGTTTCCCCTGCAGCCCGAGCCGGTCGACGCGACGCGCCGCCGGCTGGAGTCCGAGGCGGAGGCGGCCCGCGAACTGGCGGGCGGCACTCGCTTTCCCACACCCGAGCCGGTCGGGCTCGGCGAGCCCGGTGCGGGGTATCCGCTTCCGTGGTCGGTGCAGACATGGCTGCCCGGCGCCGTGGCGATCGACGAGGACCCCGGCGAGTCGGTCGCGTTCGCCCACGGTCTCGCCGATCTCATCGCCGACCTGCGCGCAGTCGGCACGCGCGGCCGTACGTTCTCCGGCAGTGGGCGGGGAGGCGACCTCCGGTCGCACGACGCGTGGATGGAGACCTGCTTCGAGCGCAGTGAAGGACTGCTGGACGTTCCCCGGCTGCGCCGGATGTGGGCGGGGTTCCGTAGCCTGCCGCGTGAAGCGGCCGACGTGATGACCCACGGCGATCTCATTCCCGGCAACGTGCTCGTGTCCGACGGCCGGCTCGCCGGGATTCTCGACGCCGGCGGCTTCGGGCCGGCCGATCCCGCCCTCGATCTCGTGGGCGCCTGGCACCTGCTGGAGGCGGAACCACGCCGGATGCTCCGTCTCGGCCTGAAGTGCGACGATCTGGAGTGGGAGCGGGGCAAGGCGTGGGCCTTCGCGCAGGCGATGGGGCTCGTCTGGTACTACCTGGAGACCAACCCGGTCATGGCCCGGATGGGCCGGCGCACCCTGGAACGCCTCCTGGCGGACGCCGGGCCCGTCTGAACCTGCGGGCCCGGCCCCGAAGCTCCGCCGACCGGCGTGCGGCTCAGCTCACGGTGAGCCTGCGGACCGGCGACTTGCACGAACGGCGCTGCGACGGCGCCTGTGAGTCGAAGCGGACCTGCCATTCGCCGGTCGACGGCACCTTCTTCCGCAGGGTGAACCTGCCGTCCGAACCCGTCGTCGCCGTCCCCTTCACCGCGTCGGCGCCCGTCCCCGACGGGTCGAACCAGAGACGGACGCGCTGCTGGGGTAGCGGGTCCCACCGGGCGGGCTGCCCGGCGGGCTGCACCCGGACGAACAGCGTGCCGGCGTGGGTCGCCTTCCTGTTCCGCCGGCCGCTCTTCGGGTTCGCCGAATAGGTGATCTTGGTTTGCGCCCCGGCGGCGCTCACGGCCGAATGAACCTCGGCGCTCCTCGCGGCGGTGACGCGTCCGGCGTCCCTGACCGCCCTGACCTCCCTGAAGTCCCTGGCCTCCCTGGCGTCTCCGCGGAACTCCGCCGACCAGAAGCCGGACTCCGTCGCCGTGACCGTCGCGTCGAACCGGCCCGACCTGTCGGTGACGACGCGCGCCACCTCCCTGCGGGCGAGCATGTCGTCGGGCCGGAACAGCAGGGCGACCGTCCGGCCGGGAAGCCCGCCCCAGTCCTCCTTCCCGGTCACCACCTCAAGGAGGCCGGAGACGGTCAGGGGGCTCCCCTCGTCGACCGGGTCGGGGGACAGCTCGAAGCCGTCGATCCTCGACCGCCGCAGCCCCTCCTCGGCGCTGACCTCGAACTCCCGCTCCTCGGTGCCGCCGCCGGCGCCGACCACGACGCGCCAGGTCCCCGCCGCCGCGTCCCGGCCGAACGCGTGCCGGGACCGCCACCGCTCCTCGAAGGTCGTGCGCTCCTCTCTCTCGAAGCGCAATTCGGCGCGGGACTCGTCCGGAGCCACCAGGTCGCCCGTCACCTCGGCGGACGGCCCGCTGGTGACCACCTCGAAGGTCGCCACGACCTGGTCCTCGCCGCCGATCGGGACGGGGTCGGGATCGACCTCGACCGACTCGATCTCCACCGATTCGGTCTCCACCGGCTTGATCTTCGTGGGGGCGCCGTCGCCTCTGGGCCGTCGCAGGAGCCGCGCGAGCAGGTGGTCGATGATCGTCATGTCGCTCAGCACACCTTCCGGTAGGGCGCCTCGGGCACGAGGCGCCGCCAATCGTCATCTCCCAGCCCGCCGCCTGCCCGCGCGCACACCTCGGCCGCGGCCCGTTGCGGGTCCATCGTGTAGCGCCGCAAGGTTCCGTCCTTTCCGGCGCTGTAGAGGTAGCGCCCGTCCGCTCCGAAGGCGAGCGCGAGCACCGGGCCGGCGTGGACGGCGTACGGCAGGCCCAGCGGCGACCGGGCGGCGGCGTCCCACAGCCGGACCTCCCCGCTCGTGCCTCCGGTGGCGATCAGCCGCCCGTCCGGCGAGTAGGCGAGGGCCACCACGTCGTCGAACCGCCCCTTCTCCGGCGCGAGCGTCCCCGCCCGTCGCAGCGTGCGGGCGTCCCACAGAGCCACGCCCGCCTCGTGGAAGCCGGTGGCGATGACCGAGCCGTCGGGGCTGAAGGCGATCGATCGCACGCCGTCGAGCACCGGCCCGAAGGGACGGCCGGTGGACGTGCCGGCGACCAGGTCGACCAGGGTGGCGTCCCGCCCGCCGACCACGAGGACCCGGCCGTCCGGGCTGACCGCCATGACGTCCCATCCGGTCCTGCGCGGGACGGGAACCTCCAGGCCGCTGGACAGGTCCCACACCCGGACGGGCTCGTAGTCGCCGGCGACGGGCGCCGCGGCGAGCACGTGGCCTCCGGCGGCCAGCCCGCCCACGGAGGCGGCCCGCCCGATAGGGATCCGGCGAAGCGGGCGGCCGTCCGGCACGCTCCACAGGCTCAGGCTCAGGCTCACGGTCGCGGTATCGCCGGAGCCTCGCGCCTCGTCCGGCCGGGAGGCGGAGGCCTGCGAGACGGAGGCGTGCGGGACGGAGGCGTAGGGGACGGAGGCGAGTGTGCGGCCGTCGGAGGCGAAGGCGAGCGCCCCGGCCGGTGTGCCGCCGAGGGACGGCCCCAGGCGGGCGCCCGAGACCGGGTCCGACAACACCGGCCCTGCTCCGGGCGGTGAGACGGCGAGCGTCCGCGCGCCCGGGGCGAAGGCCGCGGCGACCGCCGACGGGGACACCGCCGTCGAGCGGGCGCCCGCCGCCGCGTCCACCGTGGCGACGCGGCCGCCGCTCAGCAGGTAGCGCAGCACCGGCCCGCCCGCCTCACCCGTCGCGACCCTGATGTCCGGCATGCCGGTGGTGTCCTCCGGTGTGGAGTAGGCCAGCAGGCCGCCTCCGTCCGCGCTCCACAGGCCGACGCCGGTGCGGTCGAAGGTCAGGACGAGGCGACCGCCGTCGCCGTACGCGAGCCACTCGGCGGAGGCGCCCTCCAGGACGGCGCCGCGGCGGCGGCCGGTGGACAGGTCCCAGAAGGCGACGTTCCCGCCGCGGCCGACCGCGAGGGTGCGGCCGTCGGGGCTGAAGGCGACGGCGTCCCCCCGGCCGCCCGCGGGAGCCGGGAGTCTCCGTGCCCCGCCAGAGTGCTCCGAGCCGGAGTGCTCCGAGCCGGAGTGCTCCAAGTCGGATCCCCCCGAGCCGGAACCCCCCGAGCCGGAACGTACCGCCGCCGGCTCGTACAGCCGGAACCGGCCGTCGTCCAGCAGCACGGCGGCGCGCCCCGCGGAGACCGCGACCCCCACCGCACGCTCGTCGCGCACGTCGAGGAGTTCGACGCCGCGAAGGGCGTCCCAGACCTGACCTCGATGGCCGGGCGCGAGCACGGCGAGGCGCCGGCCGTCCGGGCCGAACGTCATCTCCAGCGCGCCGTTCCCGAACGCCGGTCCGAGCGGACGGCCGGTGGACAGGTCCCACACACGCAGACGGCCGCCGCCGGAAACCGCGAGGCGGCGGCCGTCGGGGCTGAGCGCGACGGCGTCGGGTGCCACCGCGACGCCCTGGGCGCCCCCGGCCACACGGTGGGCGGCCACGTCCCACAGGACCGCCCGGCCGGCGTCGGCGACGGCGAGCAGCCGGCCGTCCCCGCTCAGGTCGAACCGGGCATCGGCGGTGACGGGCGGCGGCGGGTCGATCCGCCGCAGCGGCTGGGCGAGCGAGCTGTAGAGGGCCGCCCGCGCCTCGGGCACCCCGGCCAGCCGCCATGCGGCCACGCTCAGCGCCATCGCCCGGGTGGGATCGGACGAGCGCGAGGTCTCGGCCAGGGCGGCGAGCCGCCGGGCCACGGCCACGTCCCGCTGCCGCTCGGCGGACGACTTCTGGTCGAGGGCCAGCCCGGCCGAGGCCGCGGCGACGGCCACGAGCACGGCGAGCACGGCGGTGAGGCGGCGGCGCCGCCGGGCGCGGTCTCGGGCGAGGGCCCGGGACGCGTCGAGGAACGCCTTCTCCAGCGTGTTCAGCGTGACGTGGTGGCGCGCGGTGGCCGCCCAGCCGACCGCCGTCTCCAGCGCCGTCCCCTGGTAGAGGTCGCCGGGACGCCGCCCGTTCAGGTCCCACGTCCGGGCGGCCTCGGTCAGCGGCCGCTGCACCCGCAGGCCCGCCCGATCCGCGTCGACCCACCCGCGCAGCCGGGGCCAGGCCCGCAGCAGGGCGGCCGCGGCGAGCGCGACCGTCTCGCCCTCCCGGACGACGAGATCGGCGCGGGCGAAACCCGACAGCACCCGGCCGGCCGTCTCCCGGTCGACCACGCCGTCGAGGAGCTCGTCCTCGGGCACCGGCCGGGGAGAGTCGTCGTTCCCCTCTCCCGGCGCGACCATCCGCAGCAGGATCCGCGGCACCAGCGCCTGGTCGGCCGGGACGAGCGCGCCGTACGCCTCCTCGGCCACGGCCGCGAGTGGGGGCGGCGCGAGGGCCCGGAGCGGCCCCAGGCCCTCGGCCGTACGGGTGCCCTCCGCCAGCAGCGCCTCGCCGCGCGGCGACGGGTGCCCGAGCAGCGTCGAAAGAACGGTGTCCGCGTCGGGCCTGGCCTCCGGGTTCTTGTCGAGCGCCCGGGCCACCAGGCCGCGCAGCGGCTCCCCCAGCACGGTCAGGTCGGGGTCGGCCGCCAGGATGCGGTGCAGCAGGGCCGCCACCCCGGTCAGCGCCTGCCCCGCCGCCTCCGGACCGCCGCCGGGTACGGGCAGACGGGCGGCCCCCTCGGCGAACGGCTCCCGGCCGGTGGCGGCGAACAGCGTCACGGCTCCCCAGGCCCAGACGTCGACGGCCGGGCCCACCCGTGCTCCGAGCACGCTTTCCGGGGCCATGAAGGCCGGCGTGCCGGCGACGTGCCCGGTCGTCGTCAGCGACATGTCGGAGGTCCGCGCTATGCCGAAGTCGATGACCCGCGGGCCTTCGGGGCCGATCAGCACGTTGTCCGGTTTGAGGTCGCGGTGGACCACCGACGCCCCGTGGATGGCGGCCAGCGCCGTCGCGATGCCCGTGGCGAGACGGTGCAGCTCCTCCGGCCCGTACGGCCCGTCCCGTGCGACCGCCGCGCGCAGGCTCGGCCCGGCGACGAACTCGCTCACGATGTACGGCTGGGGGCCCTCCAGATCGGCGGCGATGACCCTGGCCGTGCAGAAGGGCGCGACCCGCCGCGCGGCGGCGACCTCCTTGGCGAACCGCGCCCTCGCCCGCGCGTCGCCCGGCCCGCCCGCCGAGCGGAGGACCTTGACGGCCACCCGGCGGCCGGCCTCGTCGTAGGCCTCGTACACGACGCCCTGCCCGCCCTCGCCCAGGCGGCCGGCGAGCCAGTAGCCGCCAAGCCTGCGCGGGTCGCCGGGGAGCAGGACGGTCGCCATCCAGACCTCCCGCCGGCCGCGGACCGCATGCCCCGATCGTGCTACGGAGATCCAGCCCCGCCAAGACCCACGCGGAGCGTTCGATCAGGCTCGGGGCCCGCGCAGGGCGTGTCTTTCTCGACCGGCGCCGGCATCTCCTCGACGCCCTAGCCGGACCGGTCGAAGACGGGTGGCAGACACATGCCGAGTTGCGCGTACACCTGCAACTGGTCGTAGTAGAAGCGCTGACTCGCGATCAGATCGTCGACCACGTTCCAGAAGCAGGAGCAGCGTGCGCTGACGGAACGGCCCGTCGCCTCCAGCACCTCACCTCCGACCAGGAGATACGGCCCCGTCTGGGTACCGCAGGCCACCATCTCCGTCGCGATCGCATCACCGCATGCGGTCTTCTCCCACCGTGTGAAGCGGAGATTGGGAAATGCCTCCCACATTTGCGTGCAGTAGGAGCCGATCTCCTGAGGGTTGCCCGCCTCCATATCCGGCCATGTCGCGACCGCGTCGGGCAGATAGCAGCGCATCACCGCATCCACATCATGGGTGTTCAGTGCGCTGATCAGCCGGTCCACCACATCGGCCATCGAAGAACCCCCTCGACAAGCCTAATGAGACAGGGGCAATGAGAGGCCAAAAGACCTCTTGCACGCCGTTGTCCTCGGAGCGTGGACAGCCAACGAGGTCGCCCGCCGTACCGATCGGTCAGCACACCGAGCACGATCCGTCCCAGCGACGACCGGAAGCGCGACCAGCACCGACGCCTCGAACGGGGTCGGCCTGAGCATCTCCGTGTACGCCGCGCTGAGCGGGCAGAGCATCCGCCGGATCGGATGTGCCGCCGTATGCGCCGGGGATGAGGACCTTCGGCTGTTCCCGCGCAGGGGCGGCCGGCGGGACGGTTGAGTCATGACGATCCCGAGCAGACGACCCCGTCCGATTCCCCGCCGCCAGGAGGACGAACAGGACCATGACCAGGCCACGGCTCCCCTCGCGCGGCTCGCCGTGCGCGACGCCCTGCGCGAGGCGTTCACCGACCTGGTGGACGACGTCCGCCTGACGGAGGTGGACGGCATGGCGCACGTCTACGTGTCCGTCCGCCTCGCCGCCTCCACGTGCCCGGAACTCATCCGCGCCACCGCCCGTGAGGCGTACCGGACCGTTCGCGGCGAGCCGGTGGTCGCCCACGTGTCCGCGGCCTGCCCCGCTTGTCGACGCCGGTGACGTCCGCGACGCGCTCCCGGGGGCTGGAGGACTCACTCGCCACTGCGCAGCGCGGCGCGGGTTCGGGGACACCATGGTGGGCGGCCGGCAGTTCCGGCAGCGGGACGGGGATCAGGTGCTCTTCGCGGTGCCGTTCAGACGCAGGGCGGAGATGAGGAAGAAGACGCCGCCGGCGGTCGCGTACCCGGCGAGGCTTGTCAGCGATGCGGCCGGCGTACCGGCCTGGAGGATGAACGCCGTCCCGGCGATCGTGGAGATCGCTCCGCTGAGGATCATCGCCCACTGACCACCGAGCCCGCGTCGGCTGACGGCCACGATGAGCTGCACGATTCCGGCGGTGATCGCCCAAGCGCCCCAGACGCGCAGCATGGAGGGCACGCCGGAGGTGGCCGCGACGGCCAGACCGATGGCGGTGAGCAGGCTGAGGGCCAGGTTGACGTACAGGGCCGCGGTGGGGCGCGCGGTCGCCGAGGAGCGCAGATCGACGATGGCCGCGGCGACGTCGAACAGCGGGTAGATCACGAGCAGTGCCACGCTCACGGGGCCAGAGGGCCCGGCAAGGAACAGCAGGACCGCCCAGATGAGGGCGAATCCGAATCGCACCACGTAGAGGTTGCGCAACGCCACGGCGGTGCGACGGGTGTTCACATCAGTGACGGTGGTCATCGTCTCTCTTCTCGATCGGAGTAGGTAGAATGACTAGTAACTCTACCGCGCTGACAGTAGCTCGGCGGTCGGGTCCGGCACAAGGGGTGAGGAGGAGGGACCGCGTATGATCCCAAGCGTGAGCAGCCCCATGCGTGAGCGCCTCCTTGAAGCGGCGGCCGAGCTGTTCTACGCACACGGGCTCCGCGCGGTGAGCGTCGACAAGGTCATCGACCTCGCCGGCACGACGAAGGTGACGTTCTACCGGCACTACAAGAGCAAGGACGACCTCGTCGTCGCCTACCTCGAACGCCGCGCCGCACTCGAACGGGACGGCATCGGTGCGGCGATCAAGCAGGGCGAGGGCGATGTCGATGCCACCCTGCGGGTGATCGCCGAGGCGATCGGCCTCATCGCCTGCGCGCCCGGCTTCCGCGGCTGCCCCTTCATCAACGCCGCCGCCGAATACCCCGACCCGGACAGCCCGATCCGCAAGGCCGTCGACGCGCATCGCCGCTGGAACAAGGCGACGTTCGAACAGCTCATCGCCCCGCTCGGTCTGAAGAACTCCGGAGAGGTCGCCGACGACCTGATGCTGATCCGCGACGGCGCCATGGTCGCCGGATATCTCGACCAGCCGGCGACCGTCGCCGCCTCGTTCCTCCGCAGCGGCCGGGCCCTCATCGGCACCGGCGATTCGCCCCGGAGCTGAGCCCGCCGCTGCCGCGCCGGGCGGGGGTGACGCCCCTGTTCGGCCGGGGCCCCGATAGCCCCGTCTGCCGGACGTGGGCCGAAGGTCCCGCGATCACGGGACTTCGGGACGGCCGGAGCATGCCGTACGGCTCCTGTGGCACACCCGGTGATCGCGGTTTCCTTGAGACGTCACCAAGAGAGCAAGAACGTTGAAAGGGGCCGGTCATGGCCACCATCGAAAGGCGCGACCACGGCGACCACGTGCACGCCGCCACTCCCCCCGTCACGGCCCAAACCCCCGCGCCCCGGGTGACCACACAGCCGACCACACCGGCAACCACCGCCGGCCCGGTCCGCTACGTGTGGGCCGCCGCCCGCGTCGCCATCGGCTGGGTGTTCCTGTGGGCCTTCCTGGACAAGCTGTTCGGCTGGGGCCTGGCCACCCCCGCCGCCAAGGCCTGGACCAACGGCGCCAGCCCCACCGCCGGCTTCCTCAAGGGCACCGCCGACCACACCCTCGGCGGCCTGTTCACCACCCTCGCCGGCCAGCCCTGGGTCGACTGGCTGTTCATGACCGGCCTCGCCGCAATCGGCACCGCCCTCATCCTCGGCATCGGCATGCGCATCGCCGCCACCACCGCAGGACTGCTCCTGCTCATGATGTGGGCCGCCGAACTGCCCCTGACCACCAACCCCTTCATGGACGAACACATCGTCTACGCCATCGTCCTGATCGGACTCGCCCTCACCGGCGCCGGCACCACCCTCGGACTCGGCACCCAATGGGCCGCCACCCCACTCGTCCGCCGCTTCCCGATCCTCAAGTAACCCATCCGGCTCCCGGCGCCCACCCCCGGCCCCCCGGGGGTGGGCGCCGGCGTGGCCCGGCCGCCGGGCGTGCTTCCCTCATCCGACGGCGAGCCCACGCAGAAGACCCTCCCTGAAGGCAGAAGACCCTCCCTGAAGAAGGTGCGCCGTGCACTCTCCCTTCGCCACAGAACGCGCTTTTCACCGGCTGCTCACCGCCGCCGGGCAGGCGCCCTCGGTGCTCAACACGCAGCCCTGGCGGCTCGCAGCGGTCCGCGGGGAGTTCGCCGAACTGCTGGCCGACCCCGACCGGCGGCTGCGCGTCAGCGACCCCCGGGGGCGTTCACTGCACGTCAGCTGTGGCGCCGCTCTGTTCAACCTCCGGCTCGCCGTGCGGACGGCCGGTCACCGGCCGCTGATCTGGCTCCTGCCCAACACCGCGGATGAACCACAGCTCCTGGCCGCCGTCCGCGTGTCGCCGTACGCCCCGGCTTCCGGGCGAACCCGCGAACTGTACGACCGCATCGGCCTGCGCCGGACCAACCGGGAGCCCTTCGGCGAACGGCCGGTTCCCCCGCACGTGCTGGCCGACCTGCGCCACGCGGCGGCCTGCGAGGGGACGCGCCTGGTCACGCTGGAGCGGCACGCCGCGGCGGACCTGCTGGAACACATCGCCGTCGCCGACGACGAGCTCGGCAAGGACGGCGACTACCAGGCCGAGCTGCGGGCGTGGACGATGAGCGGAAACCGCCGCGACGGCCTGCCGTCCTACGTGCGAGGGCCCGGCTGCGCAGACGACCCTGCGCCCGTCCGCGACTTCGGGACGCGCGGGGAGCGCCGGGCGGTCCGTTTCGAGTCGAATCCCCGGCTGGCCGTGCTCACCACCTCGGGCGACGGCCCCGCCGACTGGCTGCGCGCCGGCCAGGCCCTGCAGCGCCTGCTGCTGACCGCGACCGTCCATGGCGTCTCGGCCTCGTTCCTCAACCAGCCGCTCGACCTCCGCGACATGCGCCGACGCAGCGATCCCCACCACCGGCGCGGGCACATCCAGATGATCATCCGGCTGGGGTACGGCCCGGCGGTCCCCCGCGCACCCCGCCGCCCCGCCGCTGAGCTGAGGGGAACCCCTCCGGCCCGGCCCCGCGAGGGCTGCGCGGCGTGAGCCGGCGCCGAGATGGCCTACTGCTCGCGGGGCAGGCCGGGCGGGTTGACCACGGATTCGGGGACGGCCTCGCCGGACAGGCCCCAGCGGGCGAGGACCTTGGCGTACGTGCCGTCCTCGATGAGGGCGTTAAGGGCGTCGGCGATCGGCTTGGCCAGGCCGTTTCCCTTCCGCGTCATCGCGGCGATGAGCCCCTGGAGCGTGGGCCCGGCGCCGGAGTAGGTGCCGACGATCTTCGTGTCTCCGCTCACCGCGGCGTGGTAGGCGGAGGTGGGGTTGGGTGCGAAGTACGCCTGGATCCGGCCGGACCTGAGCGCCAGATAGGTGTCGGCCGCCTGCTTGTAGTACTGGATCTGAGCGGGTTTCCGCCCGGCGGCGCGGTTCTGCCTGTCCCAGCCCAGCAGGATCTTCTCCTGGTTGGTGCCGGAGCCCACGGCCACGCTGAGCCCGGCCACGTCGGCCGGCTCGGCGATCGCGGTGATCGTGCTGTCCTTCGGCACCTCCCATGCCACCTGGTCGAGCCGGTAGGTGGCGAAGTCGTAGACGTCCTTGCGCTCCTCGGTGACGGTGATATTGGAGAAGCCGGCCGTGTACTTGCCGGACCGCACCGCGAGGAACAGGTTCTCCCACGAGGTGGCCTCGATGCGCACCTTCAGGCCGAGAACGTCGGCTACGAGTGAGGCGATGTCCTCCTCCACCCCGATCGGGGTGACGTCGTCGTCGGCGACGAACGACAGTGGTGGCTCGAAGGTGGAGGTGCCGATCAGGAACTCCCCCTTGGCCCGGATCGCGGCGGGCACCTCGGCGGCGATCGCCTCCACCTTCGCGGCCCGGATCCGGTTCTGCTCCGGACTCGTGTTGATCTTCAAGACGCCGGGCGGGGCCGCGGCAGCGGCCGCGTCGCCGTCGTAGGGAGCCGTGCCGCAGGCGGCCGTCAGCAGCAGAGCGGACACGCCGAGCACGGATGATCGGGATGGTGACATGCGATCGTCCTTCAGGGTTCAGAGCACCTTGCTGAGGAAGGCGCGCGTACGGTCGTGCCTCGGCCGGTCGAGCACCTGCCGGGGCGGTCCGTGCTCCACGATCTGACCGGCGTCCATGAAGACCACGGTGTCGGCGACCTCGCGGGCGAAGCCGATCTCGTGGGTCACGACGATCATGGTGGTGCCGTTGCGGGCGAGCGCCTTCATCACTTCCAGCACCTCGCCCACCAGCTCGGGGTCGAGCGCCGAGGTGGGCTCGTCGAACAGCACGACCTTGGGCCGCAGGGCCAGGGCCCGGGCGATCGCGACGCGTTGCCGCTGTCCCCCGGACAGCTGCCGCGGATAGGCCTCGGCCTTGTCGGACAGGCCCACCTGCGCCAGCAGCTCGGTCGCCAGCGCCTCGGCCTGGCCGCGTGGGCGGCCCTGCGCCGAGATCGGGGCCTCGGTCACGTTCTCCCGGACGGTGAGATGGGGGAACAGGTTGAAGTTCTGGAAGACGAAGCCGATCTGGGTGCGCCGGCGCAGGATGTCGCGTTCTCGCAGCTCGTACAGCCGGTCTCCGGACCGCCGGTAGCCGACGAACTCGCCGTCGATGGCGACGTACCCGCGGTCGATCTTCTCCAGGTGGTTGATGCTGCGCAGCAGCGTCGACTTGCCCGACCCGGACGGACCGATGATCACCGTCACCTCGCCGGGGTGAACCTGCAGGTCCACCCCGCGCAGGACCTCCAGAGGGCCGTAGCTCTTGTGCACGCCGCGCACGTCGACCATGGGTGTGCTCATCGCCGCCCGTCCCCGCCCGGTCGCCGCGTCGGCCGCCGTAGGGCGAGGATCCCGCGCATCCGCTGCAGGGGCGTGGGCGGCAGGGCCTGCGCGAGGCCCCGGCCGAACCGGCGTTCCACGTAGTGCTGCGCGGCCGACAGCACCGTGGTGAGGACGAGATACCAGATCGCGGCCACCAGCAGCATCGCGATCACCCGGCCGTTGCGGTTGTAGATCACCTGAACCTGGTAGAACAGCTCGGGCAACGCCATGATGTAAACGACCGAGGTGCCCTTGACCAGGCCGATGATCTCGTTGCCCGCCGCCGGGACGATCGACCGCATGGCCTGAGGAAGCTGGATCCGGAAGATCTGCCTGGCCCGCGGGATGCCGAGCGCGGCAGCCGCCTCCAGCTGGCCCGGGTCCACCGACAGGAGGCCTCCGCGGACGATCTCCGCGGCGTACGCCGCCTGGTGCAGCGCCAGGCCGAGCGCGGCGGCCGTCACCGGCCCGATCAGGTCCATCGAGTCGACGGAGAAGAACGCGGGCCCGAACGGCACCCCGAACGAGATCTGCTTGTACAGGGCGGCGAGGTTGTACCAGAACAGCAGCTGCAGGATGAGCGGCACCGAGCGGAACAGCCACACGTAGCCCCAGGCCGCCGACGCGAGCAGCGGGACGCGGGACAGCCGCATCAGCGCGAGCGCGGTGCCCAGCAGGAAACCCAGCACGATGCCGAGCGCGGTCAGCTCCACGGTGAACAGCACCGCGTGCACCACCGAGGGATGGAACAGGTATGCGCCGACGACCGGCCAGTCCCAGGCCGGATTGGTGACCAGCGCGTTGACCGCCATCGCCAGCAGCACCGCCACCGCGGCGCCGGCGATCCAGCGTCCCGGGTGACGCGCCTTGAGCACGGTCAGCGAGCCGGCGGTCTCCGCCGCCGCCTCCTCCAGCACGGCGGGCGCGGTCATCGTGCCTCCGTGGCGTGCGGTGAGTGGTCGTGATTGAGCGCGAAGAGCTCGGCAGTCATGGATCAACCCTCCCGGCGACCGCGCTGATCGCGGACGTCCGACGTGCCTCCATCTTCGGCACAGGTACGCAATACCGTCAAGACCTACTTGTTTAGTAGGTAATTGCGTAGGATGCCTCCCGGATGAGGACGAGTGACAGGAGGCCCGATGCCGAAGGAATCCGTGTTCCCCGCATCTGGCGGCGCCGGCGGCCGCGCCCCGCGACGAGATGACCATGGAGGCGAGCGCGTGAGCACCGGCCACGACGCGTCCCGAGGAGAGCCGCGATGAGCGACCGGCACCTCCTGGACAATCCCGTGTGGGCGTCGCTGACCGGCCCGCACGCGCGCTTCGCCGAACGGCACGGCAGCGCGTTGCGCTACCCGGATGACGTCTCGCCGTTCTTCGCGCTGCCCGACGACCCCGGACCGGCGGACTGGAGCGACCTCGCCGCGCTCGCGGGGCCCGGCGCGACGGTCCCGGTCACCGGCGAGGCCGCCGCGGCGCCGGACGGGTGGGAGGTGGTCGCGCACGGCGGGGGCGTGCAACTGGTCGGCGACGACGTGGTCCCCGTGCCCGACGACGAGGCGGTCCGCCTGCGGGCGTCGGACGTGCCGGAGATGCTGGACCTCGTCGCACGCGCGCAGCCGGGACCGTTCCGGCCGCGCACCATCGAGATGGGCGTCTACCTGGGCATCCGCCGCGGCGGCGCGCTGGTCGCGATGGCCGGGGAGCGGCTGCACCCACCCGGCTGGACGGAGATCAGCGCGGTCTGCACCGACCCGGCCTTCCGCCGCCAGGGGCTGGCGTCACGGCTGGTGCCGGCCGTCGCCGCCGCCATCCGCGCCCGCGGCGAGACCCCGTTCCTGCACGCCGCCGCGAACAACACCACGGCGATCCGGGTGTACGAGAAGCTCGGCTTCCGCCTCCGCCGGCGGACCACGTTCGCCACCCTCCGGGCGCCTGCCGACGTGCCGGTCGCATGAGCACGAGGCCGATTGATTGACGGCAAAACCCTATATACCTACTGTATTAGTTGGTTTAGCTGCACGCCGGCCGAGACGTCAGGAGTCCCCCGTGACCAAGCAGATCCATCTCGCCGCGCACTTCCCCGGCGTGAACAACACCACGGTCTGGTCCGACCCCGCGTCGGGCAGTCAGATCGACTTCGACTCGTTCCGCCACCTCGCCCAGACGGCCGAACGCGGGAAGTTCGACTTCTTCTTCCTGGCGGAAGGACTGCGGCTGCGCGAGGCGAAGGGACGCATCCACGACCTGGACGTCATGGGACGCCCGGAGTCGCTCACGGTCCTGTCCGCCCTGGCCGCCGTCACCACCCACCTGGGGCTCGCCGCGACGGTGAACTCCACCTTCAACGAACCGTACGAGGTGGCGCGGCGGCTGGCCACGCTCGACCACCTGAGCGGCGGCCGGGCCGCGTGGAACGTGGTGACCAGCTTCGACGCCTTCACCGGGGAGAACTTCCGCCGGGGCGGCTTCCTGGCCGAGGCCGACCGGTACACCCGGGCCAAGGAGTTCCTGCAGACCGCCAGGGAGTTGTGGGACTCGTGGGCGTCGGACGCGGTGGCCGCGGATCCGGAGGCGGGACGGTTCCTGCGGCCCGGCGGCGTCACCCCTTTCCGGCACCGGGGACGGCACTTCGACATTTCGGGACTGTTCAACGTGCCGCGGGGCCCGCAGGGCCACCCCGTGATCATCCAGGCCGGGGACTCGGACAAGGGCCGTGAGTTCGCCGCGTCGTCGGCTGACGTGATCTTCAGCAGGCACAGCAAGCTGGAGGAGGGCCGCGCCTTCTACCGTGACGTCAAGCGCAGGCTCGCCTCCTACGGCCGGCGGCCGGAGGAGCTGAAGATCCTTCCCGCGGTGACGTACGTGCTCGGCGACACCGAGGCCGAGGCCGCGGAACGGGCCGTCGAGATCCGCCGCGCGCAGGTCGGCCCGCAGACGGCGCTCTATTTCCTGGAGGCCGTGTGGGGCCGCGACCTTTCGGGATACGACCCGGACGGCCCCCTGCCCGACGTCGAGCCGGACCTCGACGAGGGGGTGTCCAAGGGCCACGCGGCGTTCCGCCGAGACCGTGGCGAGCTGGTGGCCAAGTGGCGCGCCCTCGCCGAGGAGAAGAACCTGTCGATCCGGGAGCTCGCCATCGAGGTCTCCGCGCCGCAGACCTTCATCGGCACCCCGCGGTCGGTCGCCGACGAGATCGATCGCTTCGTGCAGGCCGACGCGGCCGACGGCTTCATCTTCGTGCCCCATCTGACTCCCGGCGGGCTGGACGACCTGGTCGACAAGGTCGTCCCCCTGCTTCAGGAGAAGGGCGTGTTCCGGGCCGACTACACCGGGCCCACCCTCCGCGACCACCTCGGCCTCGCCCCCCGCACCCAGGACCGCATCGAGGAGACCTCATGACCCTGCATCTCGCCGTCGCGCTGGACGGCGCGGGCTGGCACCCGGCCGCGTGGCGGGCCGAAGGCGCGCGGCCCGACCGCCTGTTCACCCCCGGCTACTGGGCCGGACTCGTCGCGGAAGCCGAGCGCGGCCTGCTCGACTTCGTCACCTTCGAAGACGCGCTCGGGCTCCAGTCCTCCCGCCTCAACGAGCCCGACGGGCGACTCGACCAGGTGCGCGGGCGGCTCGACGCGGTGCTGATCGCCTCACGCGTCGCCCCGCTGACCTCACGGATCGGCCTCGTGCCGACCACCGGCATGACCCACACCGAGCCCTTCCACGTCGCGATCGGCATCGCCTCGCTCGACCACGTCAGCCGCGGCAGGGCCGGCTGGCGGCCCCAGATCTCCGGTCGCCCCGACCACGTGGCACACTTCGGCCGCCGCCCGCCGTTCCCGCCGCAGGACTACTCCGGCGACCGGGATCCCGTCTTCGGCGAGCACGTGCTGGGCCTGTTCGCCGAGGCCGCCGACGCGGTCGAGGTGGTCCGCCGCCTGTGGGACAGCTGGGAGGACGACGCCGAGATCCGCGACGTCGCGACCGGCCGGTTCGTCGACCGCGACAAGCTCCACCACATCGACTTCCGCGGCGAGTGGTTCAGCGTGAAGGGTCCTTCGATCACGCCGCGCTCCCCGCAGGGCCAGCCGCCGGTCACCTCCCTGGCCCACGACACGCTGTCGTACGAGTTCGCGGCCCGGTCTAGCGACGTCGTGTACGTCACGCCACGCGACCGGGAGGACGCCGCCGCGATCGTCGAGAGCGTCCGGGCGGCGGAGGCGGCCGTCGGACGCACCGAGCCGCCGTTGCGGATCTTCGCCGACCTGGTGGTCTTCCTCGACTCCCGCGACGCGTACGGCCGGAAGGCCCGGCTGGACGACCTCGACGGCGCCGAACTCAAGAGCGCCGAACTCGATTGGGACGCCCACGTCTTCACCGGCACCCCCGAGGAGCTCGCCGGGCTGCTGCTGGAGTGGCGGGAGGCGGGGCTGGAGGGATTCCGGCTCCGGCCGGGACAGCTCCCTCACGACCTGGTGGCGATCACCAGGGGTCTCGTGCCCGCCCTGCAGAACGCGGGCGCGTTCCGGACGGCGTACGAGACGGTGGACCTGCGCGGACGGCTCGGCCTGGCCCGTCCCGCCAGCCGCTACGCGGCATGAATCCGCGGGGGGCGAGCCGGCGCGGACCGCTCGCCCCTCACGCGGGATCACCGGGACGGCCCCCGTCAGGCCCGCGCCCGGGGGCGATACCAGGAGGCGGCCACGACGAGCAGGGCGGCGACTCCGACGAACCGCGGAGTTCCACGGTCCGCCAGATGCCGAGAGGCCTCCTCAGGTCAGGCGACGGAATTTCCTGAGGACTCCTCAGGTTGATGGTCAAGATTCAAGATGAGGTAGCCTCAGGAAGTTAAGCGGGAGGTACCGATGGACGCGAAGCCCTACATCGCCCAGCGCCCGAAGCGCGCGGACGGCCGGCGCAACTACGACGCCATCCTCGCCGCGGCGCGCAAGGCGTTCGAGACCTCGGGCGCCGACACCTCGCTGGAGGACGTCGCGAGCCAGGCGGGCGTCGCCATCGGCACCCTGTATCGGCACTTCCCCACCCGGGCCTCACTCGTGGAGGCCGCCACCCGCGACGGCCTGGAGAGCCTCGTCGCGCACGCCGAACGGCTGGCCGGCGGACCGGATCCGCTCGACTCGCTGATCGAGTGGATGCGCGAGGCCGTCGTGCACTTCAGCACCTTCCGCGGCCTGGTCGGCATCCTCGCCCGGAGCATGTACGACGAGGGCACCCCCTCCCACGCCATGTGCGCCGCGATGCGCCGCGGCGGCACCGACCTGCTGCGCGCCGCCCAGGCGGCCGGCAGGGTGCGGCCCGACCTCACGCCCGAGGAGCTGTTCGACCTCCTCAGCGGCGCGGCCTGGGTGCGCGAGCAGGCCGCCTCCGGCAGAGACAGCAGCCCGCGATTCCTGCGGCTGGTGCTGGAGGGCATCACGATCCCCGAAGACTGACCCTCGCCGCGCGCGGGCGATGGCCACGCGCTGCCGCTGGCCGCCCGAGGGCCAGCCGCGCGAGCGTCGTCTTGCCCGACCCCGGCTCGCCGACCACGCCGAGTGTCTCCTTCGCGCGCTGGCGTGCTCTTTTCCGCGCCTCAACTACCTGAGAGCCATCCACAGGTCAGCGTGGTCTCGCAGCAAGAAGCGGTGATCCACTTCTGATCCGACGGTCGCAGGTTCGAATCTCGCACAGCGCGCTGTCGCCGGAGGGCTACGGGTATTCGTGCCGATCAACCGCGGGGCCATGGTTCGGTCCCCCGGAGTCACGCCACCGATTACGGGCCGCGGCGGAGCTGCTCGGGAGGCATACGGCGCAGTTCCCAGAGCAACGATCGTCCGGAGGTCAGATCCGTGGCGGTGACCACCAGCCGGTCATCGGTGAGGTCGTACCGGCCGGACAGCAGCTGTTCGCCCTTGTAGAGCCACGTCTGCCAGATCCTGATCGTGGCGGTGGCCGGATCAACCTCGAAGTGGTGGGTCTGCCATGTCTGTCCGCTACGCAGGACGACCTGGTAGGCGCGGTTGTGCTCGAAGTAGACGCGCTCGGCCGGACCGGGCAGCCCAGGGGGCTGGAAGGTGCCCGCCGTCACGTTCCATGTGCCGTCGAGCGGAGTGGGCGACCGGTTGTTGTAGTTGGCGACGTAGTACGAGCACGAAGCCGGAACCGCGAGCAGGAGCGTCACGAGCACAGCGTGTGCCCACCGAGGGCGTATGCGTCGCGGACGGGGCGCGATCCGATTCTGGTCGTTCCAGAACACCGCAAGCAGTTCACGATGGTGCTTCCACAACAGATAGCCCGCGCAGCCGGCCCCGACCAGGGCGACGAGCAGGGCGTCGAGGGCGATCCTGTAGGAGACGTTGAGCACGGTGATCCCGGCGAGCAACGGTGCGGCGCCCGCGGCACCAAGCAGCGTGGTGCGACGGAACGCCAACGCTATGCCCAAGCCGATCTGCAAAAGCGCGATCAGGTTGCCGAAGAGCGGTGAGTAACCGAAGTAGTACCAGGTCAGCCAGAATCCACTCACCGCGCCCATCGGCTTGTCGAGCTCGGAGTCGAGCACGGTGAACTGGGAACCGAAGAGCTTGGCGAAGCCGTACTGCAGCAGGATCACCGCGGTGGTCCACCGGCATATCGAGTAGAGGAAACGCCCGCCCTCCGGCGCCGCGACCTCATCGTCGTGCTCGGCCGCTGTCTGCCTCGTCACAAGCCGCCTCCGGTCCCAGGCTCACGTGGGTGCCCTGAGGATGACAAGCCTGGGCGAGCCGATGCCGGCAAAGTCATGCCTCCGTTGGGGCACTCGGCTCCAGGATGATCGAACGGAGAGGCTATTGCATCCGCGCGCGTCATGATTTTTTCTGGTTGCAGCTCTGGTTGCAATCCAGCGCCGTACGGCGCCGGCTCCTCCTGCCGTGCCCGCGTGGAACGCCCCGGCCTGCGCAGCGGGCGGGCCGGACCGCGCCGCGCGGACGCCGGAGACGGTCACGACCCCGCCCCTGGCGTGCGTCTTCCATGCCACGCCTCGGCGAGCAGCTCGTACGAGCGAACGCGGTCGGCGTGCCCGTGTGTGATGGTGGTGACCAGTAACTCGTCGGCACCCGTGACCCGCTGGAGCACGCGCAGCCGCTCCGCGACCGTCTCCGGCGAACCCGCGAACTGGGTGTCCACGCGGTCGGCCACCAGTTCCCTGTCCGCCTCGCTCCAGACATGCGCGTCCGCCTCACCCGGCGTCGGGTAGGGGATCGCCCCCTGGCCCGTACGGATGGCGCGCACCCAGAGGCCGTACGGTTTGGCCAGCTCCCTGGCCGTCGCGTCGTCCTCGGCCACGACCACGTCCGCGGAGACGACGACGTACGGCTCGGACAGCACCTTGGAGGGGGTGAACGCCTCGCGGTAGGCCTCCACGGCCTCCAGCACCGACGCCGGGCTGACGTGATAGTTGGCGGCGAACGGAAGCCCGCGCTCCCCCGCCACCTTCGCGCTCTGTCCGCCGCTGCTGCCGAGGATCCACAGCTCCACCTCGGCGCCCTTACCCGGCACGGCGTGCGCCGCGATCCCGTCGGGCGACCGGTAGGTGCCCTCCAAGAAGGCGACGACCTCGTCGACCTGCTCGGCGAAGTCGGGGGTGCGCGCGCCCGGCTGCTGCAGCAGCGCGGCCTGGAGGGCGAGCTGCGGAGAGCGGGCCAGCTCGGCGAAGGAGAACGCGGGCGGGATCAGCAGCCCGTCCACCACGCGGGACTCGCTGGGCGCCGCGGCCCGGGCGGCCTGCGGAGCCCGCGCGGCGTGAGGAACCTGCGCGGCTTGGGGCGCCTGCGCGGATTGAGGAGCCTGGGGAGCCTCAGCCACGATCTCCGCCCTGCGCTGCCCGGAACGGCCGAGCCCGAGGTCGATCCGGCCGGGGTGGAGCGCGTCGACGAGGCCGAACTGCTCGACCACCGCGACAGGCGTCTGGTGGCCGAGCTGCACCGCGCCCGAACCCACCCTGATGTGGTTCGTCGCGGCCGCGATGAGGCCGATGAGCACCGCCGGGGCCGAGCTCGCGACACCGGCCGCGAAGTGGTGCTCGGCCACCCAGTAGCGGAGGTACCCGAGACGCTCCGCGTGGCGCGCGAGGTCGATGCTGTTGCGCAACGCGTCTCCCGCTCCGCTGCCGGACGGGATCGGGGACAGGTCGAGGATCGACAGGGGAACCGGCCGCCTGACCGGCCGCGCTGTGCTCACTGGCTGCGCTGTGCTCACTGGCTGCGCTGTGCTCACTGGCTGCGCTGTGGACTGTGCTGTCGGCTCGGGGACGCTCATGCCGGGGCTCCGGTGCTCGTGACGGTGCTCTGACGGGTCCCGGCGCTCTGGTTGGTCACGGCGCTCTGGTTGGTCACGGCGGTGTTCTGATGAGTCACGGTGCTCCTGCGGGTAACGGCGCCTTCCTGCCGGGTCGCGCCGGCGCTCTGCGGAACCACCGGCACGGCGGGGAACGGCCGGCTCGGGATCTCCGCGCGCAGGACGGGGGCGATGTCGCCTTGGAACAGCTCCAGCGCCTCCCGGTGCTGCGCCCGGGTCAGACCGTCGGCGTCCGCGCTGATGTGCATGACCTCGTGGCCCAGCCGCTCGTGGTAGCGGAGAACCTTGTCGATGATCTGCTGGGGGCTGCCGACGAGGATCGAGCCGCGCTCGACGGCGTCCTCCAGCGAGTGGAAGACCGGTTCCACGCCCGATCGGCGGAACAGCGCGACGCGGGCGTCGTAGATCGGGCGGTAGGTCGCGATCGC
Organism: Microbispora bryophytorum; assembly: GCF_043197435.1. Taxonomy (NCBI): domain Bacteria; kingdom Bacillati; phylum Actinomycetota; class Actinomycetes; order Streptosporangiales; family Streptosporangiaceae; genus Microbispora; species Microbispora bryophytorum. Next base: position 149,899 of record NZ_JBICTF010000013.1, read on the forward strand.
CTCCTGCGAGGTGCGCGCCGCGTAGAAGCCGGCGCTGCCCGCGCCCACCAGCGCGTCGGCGGGGTCGTGCCCGTGGTGCGCCCACCGTTCGCGGTAGTGGTCGACCAGCTCGGCGTACGGCTCGATGGGGTTGGTGACGTTCGCCGAGAACAGCGGGTCACCGTAGCGGGCGGCCAGGTCGACCGACTCCTTGCTGGTGGCGCTGCCGTGCCAGACCCGGATCGGCCGCTGCAACGGGCGCGGCCACGTCTCCGCGTCGGTGAGGGACGGCCGGAACCGGCCCTCCCAGGTGACCCTGTCCTCCCGCCAGAGCCTGCGGAACAGTTCGTACGCCTCCCGGTTGCGGTCCCACTGGTCCTCCGATGTGACGTGGAAGAGCCGCGCCTGGGCCGACCCGTTCCCCTTGCCGATGATCAACTCAAGGCGTCCGCCCGACAGGTGGTCGAGCGTCGCGTAGTCCTCGTACGCCCGTACCGGGTCGAGCAGGCTGAGCGTGGTGACGGCGGTGAACAGCCGGATGCGGGAGGTCCGGGCGGCGATGTGGCTGAGCACGACCGGCGGCGAGGAGGAGATGAAGGGCCGCTCGTGCCGCTCCCCCACTCCGAAGCCGTCGAAGCCCAGCTCCTCGGCGAGTACGGCGGTGTCCACCACGTCGCGGAACCGCTCGGTGGTGGACCTGGTCTCGCCGGTCAGCGGGTCGGGCCCGTGCGCGATGAGGGTGATGGCGAGGAATTTCACGTGGTCGCATACCTCTCGAAGAGGGGCTTTACGCTTTACCCACTAACTATGTAGGAAAAGCAGGCTATGTCAACGGCCGCGAAGAAATCCGCCCGTCACCACGCCCCGTCACGCCCACCACGCCCCGTCACGCCCACCACGCCACCTACCACGCCACGACACCCGCCACCGCGCCCCGCCGTCCCCGCCCCGTCGCCACGTCTGGCCTCTCCACGTCTGGCCGTCTCCACGTCCTGCCGCCGCGCCAGTCTGACGTCACGCCTGCCCGGCCACGGCTGCCTGACCACGCCTGTCTGACGTCAGGATGCGGGCCGATGGCAGGATGCTTGCGACAGGTGCCGTGGCGGTCACGGCGTGAGGGATGGCCGCCGGACCGAGGGAGAGCCGGAGGAGGCCGATGAGCCGGAAGAACCACCGCATCGCCGTGCTCGTGCTGGAGGGCGCGAAGCCGCTCGACGTCGGCATCCCCGCGCAGGTGTTCTCCAACCGGCCGAGCATGCCGTACGAGGTGCGGGTCTGCGGCGCCGCGCCCGGACTGGTGACCGGCGGCGACGGCCTCTCCTATCACGTGGCCGAGGGCCTCGGCGCCTTGGAGCAGGCCGACACCGTGTTCATCCCCGGCTATCGGGAGCCGGCGACCACGGAACCACCGGTCGCGGTCGTCGGCGCGCTCATGACCGCCCACGAGCGCGGAACCCGGCTCGCGGCCATCTCGACGGGGGCGTTCGCGCTGGCGGCGACGGGCCTGCTCGACGGAAAGCGGGCGACGACCCACTGGCACTACACAAAGGCCCTCGCCGGCAAGCACCCGCTCGTTCGGGTGGACGAGAACGTGCTGTTCGTGGACGAGGGCGACGTGCTGACGTCGGCGGGCGCGGCGTCCGGCATCGACCTGTGCCTGCACCTGGTGCGGCGCGACCACGGCGTCGGGCTGTCCAACCATGTGGCGAGACGGCTGGTGGCCGCGCCCTATCGCAGCGGGGGTCAGGCGCAGTACGTTCCCCGCAGCGTCCCCGAGCCGCTCGGCGACCTGTTCGCGAACACCCGCGAGTGGGCCCTGGCGCACCTGTCCGAACGGCTGACCCTGGAGACCCTCGCCCGCCACGCGCGGGTGTCGGCGCGCACCTTCTCCCGGCGGTTCGCGGAGGACACCGGCTACACGCCGATGCAGTGGGTGCTCAGGGCGCGCGTGGACCTGGCACGCGAGCTGCTCGAACGCACCGACCTGGGCGTGGAGCAGATCGCCGACCGGGTGGGGCTCGGCACCGGCGCCAACCTGCGCCTGCACTTCCAGCGCATCCTCGGCACCTCTCCCACCGAGTATCGCCACACCTTCTCGGCCTGAGGCTCGCGGCCCTGGCGCGCGCGGGGAGGACATGGCGAGATCCTTGCGATCGGTGGCGAAACTTCTGGCTGGATCCTTGCGTGCGCTGTCGTTCAGGCCACTGTCGGCCCGGCATCCGAAAGCCGATCATGGAGCGCGAACGAAAGGAACGCCCATGACTCGCATCGCCGTCAACGGATTCGGCCGCATCGGACGCAACACCCTCCGCGCTCTGCTCGAACGTGACAGCGACCTCGAAGTGGTCGCCGTCAACGACCTCACCGCCCCGGAGACCCTCGCGCACCTGCTCAGGTACGACAGCGCGCTCGGCCGCCTCGGCCGCTCCGTCGAGGTCGACGGCACCGACCTCGTTGTCGACGGCCGTCGCATCACGGTGCTCGCCGAACGCGAGCCCGCCAAGCTGCCGTGGGCCGAGCTCGGCGTCGACATCGTGCTGGAGGCCACCGGCCGCTTCACCGCGGCGCGTGCCGCTCGCGCGCACATCGACGCGGGCGCCAGGCGCGTGCTGGTGAGCGCCCCCTCCGACGGCGCCGACGTCACGCTCGCCTACGGCGTGAACACCGAGGTCTACGACCCCGCCCGGCACGTGATCGTCTCGAACGCCTCGTGCACCACGAACGCGCTGGCTCCGCTGGCGTCCGTGCTGGACGACCTGGCCGGCATCGAGCACGGCTTCATGACCACGGTGCACGCCTACACGCAGGAGCAGAACCTGCAGGACGGCCCGCACCGCGACCTGCGCCGCGCCCGCGCGGCCGGCGTCAACATCGTGCCCACCACCACGGGGGCCGCCAAGGCCATCGGCCTGGTGCTGCCGAACCTCGACGGCAAGCTGTCGGGCGACTCGATCCGCGTGCCGGTCCCGGTGGGGTCGATCGTCGAGCTGAACACGGCCGTCTCCCGCGAGGTCACCCGCGACGAGGTGCTCGCGGCCTACCGTGCCGCCGCGGACGGCAGGCTCAAGGGCATCCTCGAGTACGCCGACGAGCCGCTGGTCTCCAGCGACATCACCGGCCAGCCGGCGTCGGCGATCTTCGACGCCGCCCTCACCCGCGTCGAGGGCAGGCACGTCAAGGTGGTGGCCTGGTACGACAACGAGTGGGGTTTCTCCAACCGTGTCGTCGACACGCTGGAGCTGCTCGCCCGCGACTGAGCTTCGTCGGAACGCGCACGCCCGACCAGGGCCGGACAACGGCAGAACCGCGGCAGAACCGGGGCCGGACCACAGCAGAACCGGTTCCGGAACCGGACCGCGGCAGAACCGCGGCAGGATCGGGGCCGGCCCCCGGGGATCGCGCGGAGCGGCATCTCCGTGTCCGCCGCGCTCGTCAGCGGCGCGGTCGCCGCCCGCACGGGTTCCGGCCTTCCCGGCGGGCGCCTCGGGTCCTCGGCTTTCTGATCTTGACGCAGTGATTCGCCCGGTTTGTGGGAGACTGTGCACTTGTGACCCCCGTGCTCGACCTCGCCGGAACCTTCGTATTCGCCCTGTCCGGCGCGCTGGCGGGCGTACGCAAACGGCTCGACGCGGTCGGCATCGCGGTGCTCGCGTTCTTCACGGCCGTCGGCGGCGGCATCGTGCGCGACCTGTTCATCGGTGTGCAGCCCGCCGCGCTGCGGGACACGGCATATCTCCTCGTGCCGATCGTGGCCGCCGTCATCGCGTTCTTCTGGCATCCCCAGGTCGAGCGGGCGATGCCCGGGGTGCTGGTCTTCGACGCGGCGGGCCTCGGCCTGTTCTGCGCCGTCGGGACCTCCAAGGCGCTGCACTACGGCCTCGCGCCGATGCACGCCGTGTTCCTCGGGGTCTGCACGGCGGTCGGCGGCGGCGTCATCAGAGACGTCCTGTCCGGCGAGAGACCGACCCTGCTCTACGACCGGGAGCTCTACGCCGTGCCGGCGATGCTCGGCTCGGCGTCGATGGCCCTGCTGTTCACGCTGGGGGTGCAGGGGTTCGTCGCCACTCTGTCCTCGGCGGTGCTCGCCTTCGCGTTCCGTATGCTCGCCATGCGGTACCGCTGGCGTGCGCCCCTGGCCAGGGGCGTCGGCGAGAGGGAGTGAGCGGCTCGGGCGGGGGCGACGGCGGCAACGGAAGACGACCGGCGCCACGCCCGTGCCCCGAGTGCATGCAGGGGCGCCTGCCGACATAGGAGGACAGACGGTGAGCATCATCCTTCCCGAGGATCCGTTCCACCGGAGGCTGCACCACGTGGCACCGGCCGGCCTGACATCCGACACGGCGCAGACGGGCGGCATGCGACGCCAGGCCGCCATCAGCGGCGCCACCGTCGGTGCGACACGGCTGTGGATGGGCCAGACCCAGGTGGCGCCGGCGACCGTCTCCGCCAACCACCACCACGGTGACTCCGAGACCGCGATCTACGTGGTCAGCGGCACACCGTCGTTCGTGTTCCTCGACGTCGACGCCGACGAGCCGCACGAGGTGCGCATCGATACGAAACCGGGCGACTACATATTCGTGCCGCCGTTCGTGCCGCATCGAGAGGAGAACCCCGACCCCGACCTGGAGGCCGTCGTCGTCATCGCGCGGAGCTCCCAGGAGGCGATCGTGGTCAACCTGCCCGAGCTCAAGTGGACCGGCCCGGTCCGGACGTCGGCCTGACGTCGGCCTGACCACAGGGCGCTGTCCTCTCCTCGGTCGCCCTCGTCGACGACGTCTGCCCGCGCTCGACGGTGTCCGCCCCCCACACCCGCTGCGCCAGCCCTGAGCTCCCGTCAGGCGTTCTACCGTGGTCTCGTTTCCACTGCTGGGCCGCGCAGGCCGTGACGGGACGGGAGTAGCGATGGGTGACGTGCGGGTGGAGGTCGAGGGACCGATCACCACGATCTGGATGGACCGGCCCGACCGGCGCAACGCTGTCGACCGGGTCATGGCCGGGGAACTGCGGGCGGCGTTCGCGGAGTTCGAGGCCGACCAGGACCAGCGGGTGGCGATCCTGGCCGGCAGCGGCGGCACCTTCTGCGCGGGCGCCGATCTGACCGCGGCCGGGGACCCCGAGCGGCGCAACGAACTGGATCCCGAGGGAGGCGGCAGCGGTCCGATGGGGCCGACCCGGATGCGACTGGGCAAGCCGCTGATCGCCGCGATCGGCGGATACGCGGTCGCGGGTGGCCTTGAGCTGGCGCTGCTGGCCGACCTGCGGGTCGTCGAGTCCGACGCGGTGCTCGGGGTGTTCTGCCGTCGCTGGGGGGTGCCGCTCATCGACGGCGGCACGGTCCGGCTGCCGCGGATCGTCGGCCTGGGCCGCGCCCTCGACCTGATCCTCACCGGCCGCCCGGTGGGGGCCGACGAAGCCCTCGCGATCGGCTTGGCCAACCGGGTCGTCGAGCCGGGCCGGGCGGTCGAGGCGGCCCGTGAGCTGGCCGGGCAGATCGCGGCGTTCCCCTTCGAATGCGTCCTGACCGACCGGGCCTCCACCTACGCCGCGCTGGACCTGCCCCTGGCCGAGGCGTTGCGCGCCGAGGGGGCGGCGGGCGTTCCGATCGTGGAGCGCGAGGGCGTGGCCGGCGCCGCCCGCTTCGCCGCCGGCGCCGGCCGCCACGGGGTCTTTCCCGCTCATCCCTCCGGCCCGGAGCCGGCGTAGGCGCGGCGGTCGACCTAACGGAAGCGGCGCAGTCTGAGGCTGTTGCTGACGACGAAGACGCTGGAGAAGGCCATCGCCGCTCCGGCGATCATGGGGTTGAGCAGTCCCGCGGCGGCCAGCGGCAGGGCCGCGACGTTGTAGGCGAACGCCCAGAACAGGTTGCCCTTGATCGTGCGCAGCGTGCGCCGCGACAGCCGGATCGCGTCGGCCGCCACCCGCAGATCACCCCGCACCAGCGTCAGATCGGCCGCCTCGATCGCCACGTCGGTGCCCGTGCCCATGGCCAGCCCGAGATCGGCCTGGGCCAGCGCCGCGGCGTCGTTGACCCCGTCGCCGACCATCGCCACGGTCTTGCCGTCGGCCTGCAACCGCTTGACCACATCGACCTTGCCGGCCGGCAGCACGTCGGCGATCACCTCATCGATGCCCACCTGGGCGGCGACCGCCTGGGCGACCGCCCGGTTGTCACCGGTCAGCAGCACCGGCGTCAACCCCAGCGCCCGCAGATCGGCGATGGCCTGGGCGCTGGTGGGCTTGACGACGTCGGCCACCACCAGCACCGCGCGGGCCTGGCCGTCCCAGCCGACCGCCACCGCCGTACGGCCGGCGGCCTGCGCCTGCTCCAGCGCCCGCGCGAGGCCGGCGGGCAGGTGCTGGGACCAGTCCTCCAGCAGGCGGGGCCGGCCGACCAGCACGGCGTGGCCGTCCACGATGCCCTGCACCCCCAGGCCCTCGACGTTGGCGAAGTCCTCCGGGGCAGGCAGGTCGCCGACGCGTTCGGCGGCGCCCCGGGCGACGGCCTGGGCGATGGGGTGTTCGGAGGCGTGTTCCAGGGCCCCGGCCAGGCGGAGCACCTCGTCACGGTCCTGCCCGTCGGCCAGGTGGACCTCGACGAGGGTCATCCTTCCTTCGGTGACGGTGCCGGTCTTGTCCAGCACGATCGTGTCGATCGCGCGGGTCGACTCCAGCACCTCCGGGCCCTTGATCAGGATGCCGAGCTGGGCGCCCCGGCCGGTGCCGACCAGCAGCGCGGTCGGCGTGGCCAGGCCCAGCGCGCACGGGCAGGCGATGATCAGCACGGCGACCGCGGCGGTGAAGGCCGCCCCGGCCCCTTCGCCGGTGCCGAGCCAGTAGCCCAGGGTCGCCACGGCCAGGGCGATGACGATCGGGACGAAGATCCCGGAGATGCGGTCGGCCAGGCGCTGCACCTGCGCCTTACCGGTCTGGGCGTCTTCCACCAGACGGGCCATCTGGGCGAGCTGGGTGTCGGAGCCGACCCGGGTGGCTCGCACGACCAGCCGCCCGCCGGCGTTGACCGTCGCCCCGGTGACCGAATCGCCCGGCCGGACCTCGACCGGGACCGACTCGCCGGTGAGCATCGAGGCGTCGACGGCCGAGGCGCCTTCCTCGACGATGCCGTCCGTGGCGATCTTCTCGCCGGGCCGTACGACGAAGTGGTCTCCGGCCTTCAGCTCGTCGACGGGGATGCGCACCTCGCGGCCGTCGCGCAGCACCGCCACATCCTTGGCGCCCATTTCAAGCAGGGCGCGTAGCGCCGCTCCAGCCCGCCGCTTGGACCTCGCCTCGAAGTAGCGTCCGGCGAGGATGAACGCGGTCACCCCGGCGGCGGCCTCCAGATAGATGTTGCCCGAGCCGTCGCTGCGGGTGATGGTCAGGTCGAACCCGTGGGTCATCCCGGGCACGCCCGCATCACCCAGGAACAGCGCCCACAGCGACCAGCCCAGCGCGGCGATCGTGCCGAGCGAGACGAGGGTGTCCATGGTGGCGGCGCCGTGTCGCAGGTTGGTCCAGGCGGCCTTGTGGAACGGCAGGCCGCCGTAGACCACGACGGGGGCGGCGAGCGTCAGCGACAGCCACTGCCAGTAGGTGAACTGCAGGGCGGGGATCATCGCCAGCGCGATCACCGGCACCGCGAGCACCACCGACACCAGCAGGCGGGTCCGCAGGGGAGCGAGCTCGTCTCCCGGTTCCTCAGCCGCCTGCTCGGGTGCGGGCGGCTCGGGCAGCCTGGCCGTGTAGCCGGCCTTCTCCACCTCCGCCACCAGCAGGAGTGGATCCACATCAGCGGGGAAGGTGACCTTGGCCTTCTCCGTGGCGTAGTTCACCGTGGCCGTGACACCGTCCAGCTTGTTGAGCTTGCGCTCGATCCGGTTGGCGCACGACGCGCAGGTCATGCCGCCTATCGAAAGCTCGACCGCGCCGGACGGCCGGTCACCGGTTATGGAGGCCATCGCTCCTCCTTTCCGCGTCATACTCGCTGTCAGTGGCCGGAGTGGGCGTGTTCGGATCCGTGGTCCGCCGTGGCGGTGGGGACTGCCCCTGAGGGTCTCTCCGCCCGTACGGTGAAGGCGGCGGTGTGCACGGTTCCGTCGTGCTGGAAGTCGAGGAAGAGCCGGTAGTCGCCGGGGCTGGGAACCTCGGCGTAGAAGGTGATGCCGGGGCCTGCGGGGGTGACGCCGTCACCCGGAGCGCCGTCGGGGTGCACATGCAGGTAGGCGAGGTCGCCCACGCGCAGCGCGACCAGATGTCCGTACGCCCCGAGGTAGGGCTGCAGGTCGGTCACGGGCTTGCCGTCCCTGGTGATCTCGGCGGTGAGCCTGCTCGCCGCACCCGGTGTGAGGGTGCCGTCGAGCCGGACGGTGTATCCCTCGACCGTAGCCGTACGGCTGGGCGCCGGCAGGGCCCGGGGTGCGTAGTCGCCGGGAGCGTACAGGTCCGCGCCGAGGGTCAGGCCTTCCCCGCCCTGGGGGACGAAGTCGGCGAACACCCGATAGGCGCCGGCGTCGGGCAGCGTCAGCGGCACCGACCAGATCCCGTCGCCCGACAGCTCGGGGTGCAGGTGCCGGAAGACGACTCCATCCCGGCTGACCACGATGAGGTGCAGCTTCTTGTCGTGCTGGGTCTCGTAGGCGGTCACCGGGCGGCCGTCGGGGCCGTCCACGGTGAACCGGAACTCGGTCTGAGTCCCGGGGGTGACGATCGTGGTCTGCGGGGTGAGGGTGTAGCCACTCTGGGACACCTGGAGTCCTCCCGGCACGTGTTCCGTCTTCCGCGCGGCCGGTGGAGGGGTCGCGTGATCTCCATGGCTGTTGTTCGCGGGCGCCCGTCCGGTCGCGCCCACGGCGCCGCCGACGCCGAACGCCCCTGCGAAGACCACGGCGAGACCGAGGACATATGTGCCCAGGCGGGCCGGTGTGTTCATTGCTTGTCCACCACTTCATATCCAGCCTCCTCGACGGCGGCCCTGATCGTGGCCGTGTCGAGGGGGCTGTCGCTTTCGACGGTGACGATCCCGGTGGCGAGATCCACCTCGACGCCGGTGACGCCGGGGACCTCGCCGATCTCCTCCTTCACCGAGCTGACGCAGTGTCCGCAGGTCATACCGGTGACGGTGTAGGTGGCGGTGGTCATGACGCTTCTCCTTTGTGATAGCCGATCAGGAACGGACGAGACGGGCGACGGCCTCGGAGGCTTCCTTGATCTTTACGTCGGCTTCGGTGCCGCCCTTGGCGACGGCCTCGGCCACGCAGTGCGCCATGTGCTCGCCCAGCAGTTGCAGGGCGAACGCCTGGAGCGCTCTGTTGGCGGCCGAGACCTGTGTGAGGATGTCGATGCAGTACTTGTCCTCGTCGACCATCCGCTGCAGTCCGCGGACCTGCCCCTCGATCCGGCGCAGCCGCCTGAGGTGGTCTTCCTTGGTCCCCGTGTATCCGGCCATCTCCCCGCCCTGCTCTGCTGAGTTCCGTCCTCTCTGTATCTAACACCTTACCCCCCTAGGGTATTTCGCGGGCCCGTCTTACCCGGGGATGGGCCCGCTCGGAGTGACCTGGACCTGCGCTGCCTGGGCGTCCGCGGCGACGGGCGCCGACGACGCGCGTTTGCGCATGAGCAGCAACGACGGTGAAGATCCTCCGGGCGCCGAACAGGTCGGACAGACGACCTCCGAGCAACAGCAGGCCGCCGAAGGCGATGACGTAGGCGTTGAAGACCCACTGCAGCGCGTCCGGGGAGAAACCCAGGTCGCGCTGCATGTCGGGTAAGGCGACACCGATGATCGAGGTGTCCATGATGACCATGAACTGCGCCGCGGCGAGCACGATCAGCGCCTGCCACCTGCGCGGATTGACGGCGTTCATTGCCGCACTCCTGTTCTTCACATCCGCTGGCGATGGGAGGATGCGCTGGAGGGTTGGGTGTGATGCCGAATCGGACCGGCCCCGCAGGTGGGCGTGCATGCCAGTGCACGCCCACCGCCTTCTTCGGGGGTCGATCCGCTAGTAGTGCTTTGTTAGGTGATCAGGGTGGTCGCTGTGAGCATGTCGGACAGCGGCCGGTCCAGGTAGCCAGAAGCAGCTGGAGTTCTTTGAGGATCGTGTAGAGGGTCAGGCCGCGGCTTTTGGGTCGTGTAAGCGCAGTTCGGTGCAGAACAAATGAGCGGCGGTGACCAAGGTGACGTGGCGGTGCCAGCCGATCCAGGAGCGGCCCTCGAAGTGGTCCAGGCCCAGGCCGGTCTTCAGCTCGCGGTAGTCGTGCTCGATCCGCCAGCGGATCTTTGCCAGGGCGATCAGCGTGGCGGGCGGGGTGTCGGCGGGCAGGTCGGTCAGCCAGTACTTGATCGGCTCGGTCTCGCCGGCGGGCCATTGCGCGATCAGGACATTGACGGGCAGTGTGCCGTCACCTGCCGGGTGGGGCCGACGTCCGGCGACGCGAACGGGCAGGATGACGAATTGGGAGGTCATGGCTCCTTTGGAGCCGGTGCGCCAGGTCACGGTGATCGCCGTCTGCCGTCCGGCGGCCAGCACGTGCTCGCGCAGGCTGATCGGCCTGTTCGGGTAGCGGTGCGGCCGGGGCGGGCGACCTCTGCCCGAGTAGGTGACCGGGTCGGGTTCATCGGTGGCGTGGTGGGCGGTGACCGCGCCTTTG
>NZ_JBICTF010000013.1:160622-250628 GCF_043197435.1 Microbispora bryophytorum
GTGAGGTCCCAGGTGGAGGAAGTGAGGAACTGCTGCAGTCCTTGGTGGTCGATGCCCAGGCGTTCGGCCATCGGCTGCATCGACTTGCGGCGGCCGTCCAGCAGCAGGCCCCGCAAGTAGGTCAGCCCTTTGGCCCGCTGATCCCGGCGGGTCAAAGGAGCGAACATCTCAGCGGCGAAGGACTCCAGTTGCCGGCGGACATGTGCGAGGTGCTCGGGGGTCACGCCCGCATCGCACCACTACCTACAGAAGCCGACCAGACACAACAGGCTGACCTAACAAAGCACTACTAGGACCGGGCCGCCAGCTGGTAGCCGGCCTGTTCCACCGCGGCCCGGACCTCCTCGTCGCTGAATCCCGCGCCGCTGACGGTGACCGCGCCGGTCGGCAGGTCGACGGCCACCCCTGTCACGCCGCCGACCTTGCCGATCTCCCCGGACACCGACGAGACGCAGTGGCCGCAGGTCATCCCGCTCACCGAATAGACCCTGCCCACCTGGCCGTCCGCCGCGCTCGCCTCAGCGGTCGCCGTGGTCTGGGCCGACTCCGTGCCGCACGCGCATGCCGTGCACATACCCGTCCTCCTTGTGTATTTACCCCTGGGGGGTACCTGTCGCGAGAGACCATAGCATACCCCCAGGGGGTGTAAACGTGGAGGAGCGCGCAACCGGCTTCAGGCGGGCATCACCTCGTGCACGACGTCTGTCGCGCCGTCCGCGACTCGCGCGACTCACGACGCAACCGACGATTCAGAGCTGACTGAAGTCAGGATTTCCTGTATCGTCAGGGCAATGGTCACCATCGCGTCCGACATCGACGTACTTGCCCGGTTCGGCCGTGCCCTGGCCGACCCGATCCGCTGCCGCATCCTGATCGCGCTTCGCGAGGCTCCGGCCCATCCGGCCGACCTGGCCGACCTGCTGGGCATCTCCCGCACCCGCCTGAGCAACCACCTGGCCTGCCTGCGCGACTGCGGCCTGGTCGTCGCCGTGCCCGTCGGGCGGCGCACCCGCTACGAACTGGCCGACGAGCGGCTCGGCCACGCGCTGGACGACCTGCGCACCGCGGTGATCGCGGTAGCCGCCGACCGCACCTGCGTGGACGCGGATGAGAAGGGGTGTTGCTGATGACCGCGATCTCCCTCGGCCCTACCCCGGCCCGCCGGGACGCGCTCCGGCGGCGCATCCGGCTGCTGGTGGCCGCCACCATCACCTACAACGTGATCGAGGCCGTCGTCGCCATCACCGCCGGCACCCTCGCCTCCTCGGCCGCACTGGTCGGATTCGGCCTGGACTCCGTCGTAGAGGTCGCCTCCGCCACCGCGGTGGCCTGGCAGTTCTCCGCTACCGACCACCAGGCACGGGAGAAGACCGCGCTGAGGATCATCGCGATCTCCTTCTTCGCGCTGGCCGCCTACGTCACCGTCGACGCCGCGCGCACCCTCCTGGGCGCCGGCGAGGCCGAGCACTCCACTCCCGGCCTGGTCCTGGCCGCCCTCTCACTGGTGATCATGCCGGTGCTGTCGTACGCCCAGCGTCGCGCCGGGCGCGAACTCGGCTCCGCCTCGGCGGTCGCCGACTCCAAGCAGACCCTGCTGTGCACCTACCTGTCGGCGGTGCTGCTCGCCGGGCTCGCCCTCAACAGCGCCTTCGGCTGGTCCTGGGCAGACCCCATCGCCGCCCTGGTCATCGCCGCCGTCGCGGTCAGGGAAGGCCGCGAAGCCTGGCGCGGGGACGCCTGCTGCGCCGCTCCCGCCCGCACGCCGTCCCCCTCGTCCGGTCAGTGCGGCGACCCGTGCTGCTCCCCTGCCCGGGACGACTCCCGGTGATCGGCGACTCGACGTCATCTCGCGTACGCCCCGCGCTTGTCGGTGCGCACCCACGCGCAAAGGGGTTGCATCCGGTACCGGAGTACAGGCTTACCGTCAGAGATGTGACACAGGACATCGCCCTTGACCAGGGATGGGCTCCCGCAGCATGCACCCTGCCCACTGCGGAGCAGCCGCTTCGGGTGGCCGAGTTCGACGCCTTGTTCGCCGAGGCGGTTCAGGCCGTGCGGCGCCCCGGACGCGAGCGGCTGCGGCTGGAGCTCGTCTTCAGCCCGGAGCACGCCGCCCGGGCTGCCGAGCTGACCGCGCGGGAGAACGGCTGCTGCTCCTTCTTCGCCTTCACCCTGACCATCGCGGACGGCGGCCTGACACTGGAGGTGGCGGTGCCGCCGGCGCACATCGAGGTGCTGGACGCGCTCCAGGCACGCGCCGTGTCGGCCGCACCGGGTCCTGGCGATCTGGGACCTGCCGAACCGGTATCCGCCGAACCGGGTCCTGCCGAACCGGGGTCTGCCGCATCGCGAGGATCGGTGTGAGGCAGGATCCCGACGGCCCCCACCTGCGCAGCGGGCAGGTGGCCAGGCGGGCCGGGGTCAACCCGCAGACATTGCGTTACTACGAGCGTCGCGGACTGATCGCCGAACCGGCGCGCAGTCCCGGCGGGCACCGCGCCTACCCGCCGGAGACGGTCACCCTGCTGACCGTCATCAAGGCCGCCCAGCGGCTCGGCTTCACCCTGGACGAGGTCGCCGAGCTGATCGACGCCGGCAGGCGCGGTCATCCCACTCCCGACCTGCGTGCCCGCGCCCAGGCCAAGATCGCCGAGGTGGACGCGCGCATCGCCGACCTCACCACCATCCGCACCGCGCTCACCCAGGTGGTCACCGCGGGCTGCGACAGCCTGACGAACTGCACCTGTCCCGACTGCCCGCTGCCGTACGCCGGCCTGGCCACCGACCGCCCCCGCTCGGGGGACCGGCCTTCGTGAGCACCCACCCCGACCATCGCTGAGCGCCCGAACCGCGGCGCGGAGGGCGCCCCGGAGACCCATCGACCGCTGCCATGCGCTGTACTACCGGCCATGACGGTCATCCGCTCCCTGCTGCTCTTCGTCCTGGCCGCCCTCGCCGAGATCGGCGGAGCGTGGCTGGTCTGGCAAGGCGTACGCGAGCAGCGTGGCCTGCTGTGGATCGGCGGCGGCGTGATCGCGCTGGGCCTGTACGGGCTGGTCGCCACGTTCCAGCCCGACGCGAACTTCGGCCGCATCCTGGCCGCCTACGGCGGCGTCTTCGTCGCCGGGTCCCTGGTCTGGGGCATGGTCGTCGACGGGTTCCGGCCCGACCGCTGGGACGTCATCGGCGCGCTCGTCTGCCTGGCCGGCGTGCTGGTCATCATGTACGCGCCACGTGGCTGACCGAGCAAGCCGGGTGGATCAATCGACTCAGCGCCGACGTTCAACCGGTCGTCGCAGCACCGCTGCTCAGCAGCGAGAGATGCTCGCCGAAAGCAAGCGTGCTGAGCCCAGGGGGGGCAGCGCGGGCAGCGGGGGCAGCCCCCATGTCACCCCTGAGGCGGGCGACCTGGAAGGAGCTTGATCCGGAGGCGGGCAGCTGACAACCGATCTTGCCCGTACCGCGTCTCTTGTAGACCCCTACGTCACATCAGGAGCCGGCGTTGCGTATCCATACGGTGGTCTCGGTCGTCTTTGCGGGTTGGCTGGCGCTGGCGAGCCAGCCGGCTCTCGCCGCCCCGCTCAGCATGGAGCGAAGCCTGCGCGTGGCTGCCGAGATCGTTGAGTACGAGTGCACCACCGATGGCGACAAGCAGGACGTCAAGGTCAACGTCGAGCTGACCCTGCCGGACAACGCCACCGCAGGGCAGCAGATGTCGATCGGCTGGAGCGGAACTTACGTCACCGGCAGCGAACTGCGGGCGCCCGCCGCCGGACTGACCGGCGTCAAGCTGTACGCCTACGCGGCCCTCACCGGGATCGAGGACCTCACGTCCGCCACCGGCGTGAGCGAACCCCTGAACGTCACCGCCGGGCAGACCATCCCGCTGCCGGAGACCACGGTCAGCATGAAGACGACCTCGTCCAATGCGGGCACGGCGATGGTGCGGCCGGCCGCCATCAACATCGGTCCCTCACCCACCGCACCGGTGATCGAGTGTGAAGTGCGGAGCCCGGCGGCCCTGACCACCTACACCCTGACCGTCGCCCAGAGCACCGGTCATACGAACACCTCTCCCACCCCGGATGGCAGCACCCCCAGCCCGAAGCCGACCCGGACCGTCACGACCACCGTGACCGCCGCCGCAGCGGACGAAGACGACCTTGACCAGGAGTTCACGGCGGACGACCAGGAGTTCACGGCGGAGCAGGAGGTGGACGCGACGCCAGTAGGCGGGGCTACGACCGGAGGCGGCGGCGAGGCCGGGACGGATGGGCGGATGTACGTGCTCACCGGCCTTGTCATCACCCTCGCCGCCTGCGCCGGACTCCTGCTACGCCGTCGCCCTCGGTCAGGATGAGCAGGACGCCGGGGTCCGGGGGTGCGTCAGCTGACCGGCTCCCGAGCACGGAACGAGTGCATCACAGTGGAGACGCCGTCCGACAGACCCGGTGTCTCCGAGCATCAGTCGTACGGGCTCGATCCTGACGGAGTGGAGTGAGGCGGAGAGGACGACCGGCCCGGGATCATCGTGGTCATCGCATGACGACGAGAGCTGTCTGCGTGACGATCGCGGAGCACCTGCTCGATCACGCCAACACCGAGGTCGCCGCCGGGCTGGCCCGGCCGCGTCGGCCGCGGTCGACGCCGCCACTCGGCCGACGGCCTTCGGCCCATCTCCGGATCTTGTTGACACGCTTGCGAGGCAACCGAGCAGGTCAGGGCGTGGGGGTGCTCGGTTGTTACCCTGAGCGGCGTGGACCGGATGGAGACGCGCGAGGTGGAGTACTTCGTCGCCGTCGCGGAGGAACTGCACTTCGGGCGGGCGGCCGAGCGGCTCGGCATCGCACAACCGCCGCTGTCGCGGACCATCGGCCGACTCGAACGCCGGCTCGGAGTGCGGCTGTTCGAGCGGACCAGCCGCCGCGTCGATCTGACCGACGCGGGCGGCGTCTTCTTGGCCGAGTGCCGCCGGGTGCTCGACGCGATGGACACGGCCGTGCGGCGGACCCGGCGTGCCGCCCAGCAGCAGCGATTGGTCGTCACCACCAGGCCGGGGACCGGGCCCGGGTTGCTCGCCGAGGTGGTGCGGGCGTACGAGCGACTGCCCGGCGCGGTGCCGGTCGAGGTGGTTTTCACCAACGACCAGCTCGGTGCGCTGCGCAGCGGCGCCGCGGACGTCGCGTTGATGTGCAGTCGCGGTGACCTTGGGGGGATGGCGACCGCCGATCTGGCCGAGGAGTCCTCGGTCGTGCTGCTGCCGCCCGACCATCGCCTGGCCAAGCGGTCCGCGGTGACCCTTGCCGAGCTGACCCGGGAGGACGCCTACCTCGAGTTCCCCCCGCCGGACCCCCTCGACAAGATCGTCGATCTGGTCTCCTTCGGCCGGTTGATCGTGGTCGTCGGGGCGAGTGTCACCAACCGGATCGGCGACAGCGTCGTGGCGGTGCCCGTCCCTGACGTCCCGGCGACCCGGCTCGTGCTGGCGTGGCCGGACGGCGGCCGGAACACGGCGGGGCCGCTGTTCGTCCGGACCGCGCAGGCGGTCGCCGCGGGCCGCGCCGCGCTGGACCGCGCCTTCTAGACGAGTCCGAAACCGAGCTGGGTCGCGCCTCCATCGGCGGCGAGCTCGACGCCCGTGATGTAGCTGCTCGCCGGAGAGGCGAGGAAGAGCACGGCCGCGGCCTGCTCCTCGGGCCGGGACAAGCGGCCCAGCGGGATCGGTGCCGCGTGATCCGCCCGCCACTTCTCCCGCGCCGCCGCGTCCAAGCCGGAGGCGTCAAGAGCGGCGTCCATCGCGGGTGTATCCGTGGCGCCGGGGGCCAGCGCGTTGACCCGGATGCCGCGCCCGCTCAGTTCGTTGGCCCAGGAACGGGCGAAGGACCGGACCGCGGCCTTGGACGCGGAGTAGACGCTCAGCCCCTTCTGCCCACTGGTGGAGGCCATCGAGGTGACCAGCACAATGGACGCGCCGTCGTTGAGCAACGGCAGCGCCTTCTGCACCGTGTAGACCGTGCCCTTCACATTGACGCCGAGGATCTTGTCCATGTGTTCGCCGGTGACGTCCGCCAGACCGACGAACTCGCCGAACCCGACGTTGGCCACCACGGCGTCGATCCGGTGGCCGTCCTCGGACACCTTGGCGTACAGCCGGTCCACGTCCTCGGGGTCGGTGACGTCGCTCCGTACGCCGACCGCGCCGTGGCCGATCTCGGCGACCGCGGCGTCCAGTTCCCCCTGTCTGCGGCCGGTGATATAGACGAGTGCGCCCTCCTCGGCGAAGCGTTGTGCCGTGGCGAGCCCGATCCCCGCGCTGCCGCCGGTGACGACCGCGACCCTGCCGGCGAGCTGTCCCATATGAACTCCTGCTGTTTGACCCGTTTCGAACACTTCGAGTTCACCACTGGGATCATGGAAGACCAATGATGACCCGGGTATCAGGCGATGCGTCCCAGGTATCGATGACCTGCTGCTTCGTTCAGGAGTGAGACTCGAAGACCGGGGTGAACGGCGGGGTCGCCGTCTTCGGCTTCGCCGGCTGACCGGCCACCGCTCACAGGGCCGGACCAGGACGACTGTCTGCGCGAATTGGTGATCTACAGGGTGCTCGTGCCCGTCCTCGTCCAGTGAACGGCCGCCGCTCCGGGAACTTCCCGCCGAAGGTCGACCGCGTACGGGGAACGGGCCCGGCTAGAGCGGACCGTCGTGGGCGATGAGGGCGAGTTGGACGCGATTGTCCAGGTTGGTCTTCGTGAGGATGCGGGAGATGTAGCTCTTGACCGTGCCGACGCTCATATGGAGCTCGGCGGCGATGTCCGCGTTGGACCTGCCCCGGCCGACCGCGGCGGCGACCTCACGCTCGCGGTCGCTGAGCCTGGACAGCAGCCTGCGTGCATCGTCGCGGCGGCGGTCCTCCGCCTCCGGAGCCAGGTGGGCGATCAGGCGCCGGGTCACGCCGGGCGACAGGATCGGCTCGCCCGCCGCGACCCGGAGGACCGCGTCCACGATGCCCTCCGGCGGGGTGTCCTTGAGCAGGAAACCGCTGGCCCCGGCGCGCAGCGCGCCGAAGACGTGCTCGTCGGCGTCGAACGTGGTGAGCATGATGATGTGGGGAGGGTCGGGCCGCCGCCGCAGCAGCCGGGTGGCGTCGATCCCGTTCAGGCCCGGCATGCGGATGTCCATGAGCACCACATCGGGCGCATGCGCGTCGACCGCGGCTCCGACGTCGGCGCCGTCGGCCACGCCGCCCACCACGACGAGCTCGTCGGCGCCCCTGAGCATCAGTGTCAGACCCGCCCTGACGAGCGGGTCGTCGTCCACGACCAGCACGCGGATGGCGCTCACACCGGCCATGGTAGCCAGACCGCCAGGCGGAACTCGCCTTCCCCAATCCCGGCCTGCTCCACCATGCCCTCCTCCACCCCGGCCTGCTCCACCCGGCCGCCCGCCAGCTCGGCCCGCTCCCGCATCCCGGCCAGGCCGGCGCCCTCCCCCCGGGGAGCACGCACCACGGGATTGCGCACCTCGATCGCGAGGCCCCGGTCCGGCCCGCCGTCCAGGCGGACGGTCACCGGCATACCCGGCGCGTGCTTCCTGGCGTTGGTGAGCCCCTCCTGGACGATCCGGTAGGCCGCCCGCGCCGTCGCGCCCGGCAGCTCGGGCAGGCGCACACCGCCGTCGCGCATCTCGACCTGCATACCCGCCCGCCGTACCTCCTCGACCAGACCGCCCAGGTCCAGCTCGGAAAGGACGGGCGCCTCGCGGAGCACCGAAATGACCTGGCGCAGCTCCTGGAGTGCGTGGTGCGCACTGGAGCGCACCACCGCGGCCGCCTCGACCACCTCCTCGGGGTCGGCCCGCGCGTTGAACTCCAGCGCCCCGGCGTGCAGCGCCAGCAGCGACAGCCGGTGCGCCAGCACGTCGTGCATCTCGCGGGCGATGGCCAGGCGTTCGGCGTGGCGGGCCTGCTCGACCCGCCGCCGCTGCTCCTCCTCGGCCCTGCGGACCCGCTCCGCCAGCGACAGCACCAGTTGGCGGCGGGCCCGCGCCAGCATCCCCCATCCGGTCAGCGCCACCCCGAACAGCACCGCGACCAGCGCCCACACCGGGTACGGCGCCAGCCCCGGCGGCCGCAACCAGAACCGGGCCAGCGTCGCGGCCACCCAGGCGGCGCCCACGCCGATCGCGACAACCGAGCGCCGGTACAGGGCGGCCATGAGCGTGGCGATGCCCGCCGCGACCGCCGCCGAGGCCGCAGGCACCGCCAGTGCCACGGCCACGAGCGCCATGGTGGCCGGCCACCGGCGCGACAGCCACAGCGCCCCGCACGCCGCCGCGCCGCCGGCCACGTCCACGGCCGGCCACCATCCGGAGGCCGCGCCGAAATCGTCTCGCACGACGACCGCCGCCGCGGCCAGCGCGCAGGCGACGCCTCCCACCCGGATCGCCCGGTCCCGCCGGGTCCTCGCCGGACCCGGCCGTACGTCTGCCGTCACGGACGCCCAGCGTAGTGACGGCGGGCCCGCCGGCGGCAGCAACCAAAGTCGACGCCGGGTTGTCACCTGGGTTGCCACGGCCAGGACCCGGGGCGGCAGACGTGGATGGTGTGCGCGGAACACGCTGGCCGCATGACCTCGAACAAGACGGGCGGCCGCCGGGCCGCGCTGCTCCTCGCGGTGATCACACCGCTCGTGGCCGAGTTCACCCTCGGCAACCCGCCGCTGCGCATGGCCTGGCTCCTGCTGCTGTGGATCCCGATATACGGCGCGGGCGTCGTCCTGGTACGCGAGCTGGTACGGCGGGCCGGGACGGGCTGGATCGGGGTGCTGCTGCTCGGCGCCGCCTACGGCATCGTCGAGGAGGGCCTGGCGCTGCAGGCGCTGAGCAGCCCCACGATCTACGGCGCCGCCGGGTGGGCGCCCCGGGTCCTGGGCCTGAACAGCGCCTACGCCGAGCTGCAGATTCCCTACCACGCGGTCTTCAGCGCCGCGATCCCGATCCTCCTCACCGACCTGATCGTCCCGTCCCTGCGCGACCGGCCCTACCTGGGCAGACTCGGCACCTGGCTGGCGGGGGCGGTCTTCGTGCTCGGCGCGCTGCTGCTGCGGGTCACGGTGGTGACGAGTATCGACCCCGGGTACGAGGCGCCGCCGGCGATCCTGGCGGGCTGTGCGGCCGCCGTGGTCCTGCTGACGGCGGCGGGGCTGCGGCTGAAGGTCCGCCAGGGCATGCCCTCGATCAGCCCGCCCGCGCCCGCGGCGGCCGGGGTGTTCGGCGCCGTCGCCGCCTTCGGCTACCTGGCCTTGCTGTTCCCCTTCGGCGGCGCGACCCAGCCCGCCTTCACCCACGGCGGGTGGGTGATCGTGCCCATGTCGGCCGCCGCCGTTCTGGCGGTCGCCGTCGCATGGCTCCTGCGCCGCTGGACGGCCGGCGGCCTGTGGACGGACCGGCACAGCCTCGCCCTGGCCTCCGGCGCCCTGATCGCCCACACCGCCTTCGCTCTGATCTCCAACACCGACACGGCGGCCGACCGCGCCGGCCTGGCGGCCGTCGGCGTGGTGATGGTGTGCCTGCTGGCGATGCTGGGCCGCCGCGTCACCGGCCTCGCCCACTCCCGATGAGACACGACGTGGACCACGTGGAGAAGGCGAAAGCACGCTAGATTGCCCACACCCAAGATCGGTCCGCTCACCCCCTGGATGTACGGCATGCACCCCCTCATCGTCGCCCTGGCCCTGGTGACCGCCGCCCCCGCCACCGCTCACGCCACCGCTCACGTCCGGGCGGCCGAACCCGATCCGATGGCGGGCCTGCAGTCCCTGCTCGCCCGCGGCGCCGGCGCGACGACCGAGTTCTACGGGAGCGCCTCCACGGATCTGACGCGACAGGTGCGGCTGAGCAACGGCAGGAGCACGTACATCGGGAGCGGCATGGAGCTGCGCGGCACCGGCAAGGTCAAGCTGGGGCGCGCCGGCGTCATCGCCTCGGAACACGTCCGGCGACTGAGCATCGGCAACAAGCAGCTGGTGGTGGACGAGGCGGCCAAGGATCCCTACTTCGCCGGCGTGCTCCGCACGGTGGGGACGCTGCGCACGGTCAGCGTGGGCGGCTGGCAGTACCAGCTCGCGCCGCGAGCGAAGGCCTGGACGCGCACCGGCCGCGCGAGCGGCGCCGCCGCCGCGTACGGCGACCAGTTCGTCAACGTCCTGGAGCCGGCCACGCTGCGCACGCTGCTGTCCACCAAGAGCCGCAAGAGCGTCGCACCCTGGGCCAAGGACCGCACCACCGGACGCAGGCAGCGGATCTACACCCTGACCGGGACGATCACGCTCAAGGAGCTCTACCGCGTGTCCCCCAGCTTCCGCGAGTCCGCGGGAACCTCGCACCTCGGCGCGTCCGAGGTGACATGGACGTACATGTACGACGACCGCGGGTGGCCCTACCGGGTCGGCTGGCGCTTCTACGCGCACCCCCGGCCGAAGGTCCCGGGACTCGGAGAGGACCGCATTCTCCGGGCGCACCTGGCCACGCAGTACCGGAGCTGGGACAGGCCGATGGCGATCACCGCGCCCAGGGCGACGCCGGGGCGGGGGCTGGAGGTCGACGACCTCAGCGACGTGCTGAGCGCTCCCGCGCGCCGCAGGTGAGGCAGTAGGCGGCCAGGCCGCCCCGGCGACAGGGCCGTGGGCCACGTGGTGGGCATCGAAGACCTGCCGGTCCGTTCGCGGCGAGCGCCTTTACGTAGTAGATCAATAACACCAGCCGTGGGTTGCGGTCCGGGGGCGCTATGGCCACTCCCCATGAGCCGAGTCCAGCCGCTGGTGGAGCAGGGCCTGCTGGGCCGGATTGGCGGTCAGGCCCAGCGCCCGCTCGTCACACAGCCGCGCCTGGCTCGTGTCGCCCAGCGCGCGCAGCAGTTCTGCTCGGGTCGCGTGCAGGAGCGGGTAGCGGGACAGGGCCTCCTCCAGGCCGGCCAGCTCCGCCAGCGCCGCCACGGGCCCCTTGACATAACGCAGGGCGACGGCCCGGTGCAGCCGGGCGACCGGCGAGGACGCCACGGCCAGGAGCATGTCGTACAACACGAGGATCTGCGCCCAGTCGGTGTGCTCGAAGTCGGCGGCCTCGGCGTGACAGGCCACGATCGCGGCCTGCAACTGGTAGGGCCCCGGCCGGCGATGGGCCCTGGCGGTACGCGTCAGCAACGCGGTCGCGTCGGCGATCGCGGCATGGTCCCACCGGCCGCGGTCCTGCTCGGCGAGCGGCACCAGACGCCCATGAGAGTCGAAGCGGGCCGCGCCGCGCGCCCGATGGAGCCGGATCAACGCGAGCAGCCCGGCCACCTCCGGCTCACTCGGCATGAGGACGGCCAGGAGCCCGGCCAGCCACTCGGCGTCGTCGGCAAGGTCCCGCGCTTCGGCCCGATCGCCGGCGCTGGACAGATAGCCCTCGTTGAACAGCAGGTAGACGACCGCGAGCACGGCCTCCAGCCGCTCGGGCAGCTCCTCGACGGCCGGAATCCGGTAGGGGATGCCCGCTTCGGCGATCTTTCGTTTGGCGCGGGTGAGCCGCTGGGCCACCGTGGTCTCCGGCACGACGAAGGCGGCGGCGATCTGCGCGGTGCTCAGCCCGCACACCACCCGCAGGGTCAACGCGATCCGGGCGTGCGGCGACAGCGCCGGATGGCAGCACGTGAAGACCAGCCGCAGCCGGTCGTCGCTCTCCCCCGGCTGGGGCCATCGCAGCCGGGCCAGCTTGGCACGGTAGTTCGTCTCCCGCCGCAGCACGTCGAGGCCGCGGCGGCGGGCCACGGTGAACAGCCAGGCGTCCGGCCGGTCCGGCACCCCCTCGACCGGCCAGCGGCGCAGCGCGGTCTCCACGGCGTCCTGCACCAGGTCCTCGGCGGCGGAGAAGTCGCCCAGCAGCGGCACCAGGCACGCCGCGAGGCGGCCCGCGTGCTCACGCACCACGCGGGCCAGCACCTCACGGCTCCCCCGGTCGCCGTCCGGTTCGCTCATGCGACCGGGCGGATCTCCACGATCGGGCACGCCGGCCAGGACCTGGCCATCTTCAGCGCCTCGTCCAGATCGGCCACCTCCACCTCGGCGTAGCCGCTGACCACCTCCTTGCCCTCGACGAACGGCCCGTCGGTGACGACGGGCTCGCCGCCGCCGAGACGTACGGTGGTCGCGGTGTGCGCGGGCGCCAGATGCATGTGATGCGTGATCCTGCCGGAGTTCTCGGCGAACCAGCGGACCACCGCCTCGTAGGCGGCCTCGCGCTCCAGCCCGTCCATCGCCTCCAGCCGCTTGGCGAAATCCTCCGTCTCGACGAACATCAGCACGTACTTCACGGTTGACTCTCTTCCTTCGATCGGCGTTCAACAGGAAGACGAATGAGCACCCGCCTCATACGACACCCGCCTCACAAACACCCGGGCGGCCCGACTTTGCCGGCGCGGCCGGATCAGGCGCTCAGCACCTTGCGGAGCAGCTCGCCGAACTCGGCGGGGTGCGTGCTGAGCCCCGTGTGCCCGCCGGGGAAGTGGACCAGCTCCACACCGAACCGTTCGGCGAGGAAGGCGGCGGGACGGTAGGGCAGTTCGCCCTGTGAGTCCGCTCCGGCGGCGAGCACGAGCCGGTCCGACAGGGCCTCCAGACGATCCACATCCGGCGCGTAGGCCATGAAGCTCGGCACGATGCGCCCGAGGAAGTAGGGCATGTCGGCCATCGTCCGCTCCACCCGTGCCGCCGCCTGCGGGGGGAGTTCGGTGACCGCCTTGGCATCGGCAGGATCGGCGCCGGGCCGCCGCATGCCGGCCGCGAACACGGCCGCCGCGGGCATCAGCCCCTCCCGGCGGAACGTGTCCTGAACGCGAGCGAGCAGCGCGCGATGCTCGGCGGCGTCCGGCAGCACCTCCACCAGCGGCGGCTCGTGCGCCACGACGCGTTCGATCCGCTCGGGACAGGTGGTGAGCAGGTGCAGCGCGACGATCGCGCCCGAGCTGCAGCCGGCCACGCGCGCGGGCGCGTCCGGGGACAGCAGCTCAAGCAGCCGGAACGCGTCGTCGGCATGCTGTTCGACCCGTTGCGGGGCTTCCGGGTCGTCCAGCGGGCTGCGGGACAGGCCGCGCGGGTCGTAGGACACCACCGTGTAGTCGGCGGCCAGGGCGTCGGCGACGCCGTCGAAGGACGCCGCGCCGCCCGTGCCGCCGGGGATCAGCAGCAGGAGCGGGCCCTTTCCGCGCACCTCGTAGCGCAGGGTGGCGCCGTCCACCCGCAGGTGGCCCATGGCCGGGCTGGTCATGTCGGTTCTCCTTCACCATGCGTGGGCCAGTGCTCAAGGAGGGTGTGCAGGGCGTCGAGACAGCGGACCCAGGTGTCCTCCGCCGGGCGGGCGTGCGCGAACCCGCCCGCGGCCTCCAGGCTGGTGAAGCCGTGGAGCGTGCTGCGCATCAGCCGGACCGCGTCGGTCAGGTCGGGTTCCCGCAGCGCGTAGGCGCGCAGCATGCTGTAGGTCAGCTCGACGGCACGCCGTGGCCCGGCGGCCCGGGCCACGAGCTCGGGGTCGATCTGAATCGGGATCTGCGTCGCGGTGTATCGGCCCGGATGGTCGTGGGCGTACTGCCGCCAGGCGTTGGCGTACGCCACCAGCGCGTCCCTTCCGGCCCGCCCCGCGGTCGCCTCCGCGATGCGGACGGTCTTCTCGTCGGCCGCCAGCAGCGCGATCCGCCCGCGCAGGTCCTCCAGGCTGCGGACGTGCGCGTACAGGCTGGCGTCCTTCACCCCGAGTCGTCGCGCCACCGCCGACATGGTCACGTGTTCGAGCCCGACCTCGTCCGCCAGCTCGGCGCCGGCGAGCGTCACCCGGTCCGCGGTCAACCCGGCCCGCGCCATGGGCATACCGCCCTTCTCCGTCTGAAGCACTGTGACCATTCCTAGGAGCATTCCTAGAACCCCTAGGCTCTTCCTTGGGATCCAAGGATGCCTCAGGCCGGGCGAGGAGCGCAAGCGGTTACCGCGGTGACGACGCGGACGACGCGGACGGCAGGGCGCCAGGGGCGGCCGGGGCCGGTTATCCTCCCGACGCGCCCGCCGTGCGCAGGGTCGCTCACGCCTCCGCCGGCGAACCGACGACGGCACCCCCGAGAGCGGCGCCCCCGAGACCGGTGCCCCCAGGATCGGCGGCCCCGCTCAGCTGGAAGTCGGCCGCCTGGCGGGTGAACAGGCGGGCGTACTCGCCGTCGAGGGCCATCAGCTCGTCATGGGTGCCCTGTTCGGCCACCTGCCCGTCGGCGAGGACGACGATGTGGTCCGCCCCGCGCACCGTGTTGAGACGGTGCGAGATGAGGAGGCTCGTACGGCCGCCGCGGTGGTCGCGGAGCCGCTGGTGGACGGCGTGTTCGGCCTCGGGGTCGAGCCCCGAGCTGGGCTCGTCGAGGATGAGCAGGTCGGCGGTGTCCGCGCGGAGGAGGGCGCGGGCGAGGGCGACGCGCTGCCACTGCCCCCCGGACAGGAGCACGCCCCGGCCGGAGTCCTCGCCCTGCTCGGCGGCGAAGAACCGCGACAGCATGGTGTCGTAGCCGCGGGGAAGGCTCGCCAGCGTGTCGTGGACGTCCGCCCGGCGGGCCGCCTCGTGGATCCGCTCCGGCCGGTCGAGGGAGCCGACGTCGCCGACCGCGACGTTCTCGGCCGCGGTGAGGTCGTAGGCCACGTAGTCCTGGAACACGGCTCCGATCCGGCGGCGCAGGTCGTCGACGCGCAGCTCGCGCAGGTCGGCGTCGTCCCAGCGGACGCTGCCACGCTCGGGGTCGTAGAGGCGGCACAGGAGCTTGACGACGGTGCTCTTGCCCGCACCGTTCAGGCCGACCAGGGCCACGCTCCGCCCGTGGGGGATGGTCAGGTTCAGGCCGCGCAGCACGTACGGATGGCCGGGGTCGTACCGGAACCACACGTCGCGCAGTTCGATGCCATGCCGCAGCGGCGGCGTGTCGCCGCCGGTGGCGGGTTCCGGCAGGTCGGGTCCGATGGTGACGACGTGGGCGTAGTGGCCGGCCAGGACGAGTGCCTCGTTCAGGTGGGCCAGCTGGATCACCACGCCGGACAGGGAGGCCTGGGTGCCGGCGAGGGCGGCGGTGAGGACGGCCAGGTCGCCGATGCCGGCCTGGCCCCCCGCTATCCGGGAGACCAGCACGATCAGCGCGGCGCCCGCGATGACCGTGCTGAGGGCGGTGAGCGCCCCGTTGTGCCGGACGGCCGTCAGGTCCATCCGGCGCTCCGCCCGCTGCTCGGCGGCCAGTTCGCCCAGCATGCGCCCCCGCAGGAAGCCTCCGATGCCGAACAGCCGGATCTCCTTGGCGGCCTGATGGTCGAGCATCAGCGTCTGGTAGAACATCCGGCGGCGTTCCGCGGGGGCCATCTCCAGGCGGAGAAACGCCCGGCGGCGGCCGAGCCTGAGCTGGACGATCAGTTCGGGCACGGCGGCCGCGGCCACGACGCCGGCGAGGAGCGGGCTGAGCGTGGCGAGCGCGCCCAGGAGCCCGGCGATGGTGATGCCGCCGCGCGCCGCTCCGAGCGCCGACTCGGTGACGAGTTGCGGGGCGGTCTGGGCGGACTGCTGGGCCAGTTGGAGCCGATTGTGGAAATCCGGGTTCTCCAGCCTGGTCAGCCCCTGCATCCGGCACACCGCGGTGAACAGTTCGTCGCCGGTGCGCCACGCGATGCGGCGCTGCTGCTCCCGCTGGACCCACCCGGACAGGTGGGGCAGCAGCGCGGTCAGGGCGCCGAGCACGGCCATCGCGGCGGCGAGCGGTGTCGTCGAGGGGCCCGATCCGGCGGTCAGGCGATCGATCAGCAGTTTGGTGAGCCACGTGATCGCGACGGGGGATGCGCCGGTCAGAACCGCCATGGCGAGCTGGGACAGAGCGAGAACCGGTCCGGCCCGCCAGACGAGCGCCAGGGTGAGCCGCAGCGGCCCGAGTCGTGACCTCACGCCGGTCAGACCGGGGACGGCGCGGCCGTCGGCAGCTCCGGCTTCAGGCTGCTCCCGGCGACGGTCCCGTCGGGGCCGACCAGGAAGAACGACGGGAAGGCCCTGACCTCGAACGCCTCCGCCATCGCGCCGCCCTCGCCCTCCACGACGACGCTCACGTCACCGGTCAGGGCGGCGAGCAGCTCGGCGGGTCTCCTCTCGCCCTCCACCACCACCGCCAGGACTCGTACGCCGTCGGCGGCGGCGTCACGGGCGGTCGTGACGAAGACGGGCGCCTTCGGCAGGCAGTGCGGGCAGTCGGTGCTGAAGAACCCGACGAGGGTGCGCTCGCCCACGAAGTCGTCCGCGGTGACCTTCGTGTCCGAGACCGTGAGCGCGGAGAAGGCCGGGACCTCGGCGCCCACGGCGAGCCCGGGGTTTCCGGGCACTGCCCCGGCGAGGGAATCCTTGGTGATTTTCCGGAGTCGTCTGATGACCGCGCCGGTAAGGAGCAGATTCACCAGGACGAGCCCGCCGAGCAGGACGACGGCGGCGACCAGGACGGCCATGGGCGTTCCCTTCGAGGGGTCAGCGGAGGAGGTGGAGCAGGTCGTCGAGGAGCACGACGGCGCCGACGGCGACCGAGGCCCCGACCAGGCAGAGGACGGCGGCGGGCGGCGCGACGGGTGTGCCGCCCGCGGCGGACGTCGCGGCGGCCCCGGCCACCGCGCACGCGGCGAGAACGGCGTTGCGCGCCACGTGCCGGCGGTTGACCGGCTCATCGGAGCCGCCGAAGCATCGGCAGGCGGCGGTCGTTCCGCGCCGCAGCGCCGTCACCAGGACCGCGGCGAACCCGAGGAGCAGGCCCCCGGCGAGCAGGAGACCTGCCCTGCCGTCGCCGTCGAGGCCGGGCGCCGCCAGCATGACGACGGTCCCGGCCTCGACGGCGACGACCACCACGGCGGCGGGCGTCCCGAGACCCGTGGGAAGGCCGCCGAGCCGCCGCACCGCCGTGGTGAACTCGCCGAAGGCCCGCCGCGTGCGCAGCTTCGTGAGGACGGAGACCAGGAAGACCCCCGTCAGCACGAGCCGGACGGTCAGCACGGCGTAGACCATTGGACGTGCCGGCCGGTGTCAGCAGTAGCCGATGTTCTGCCAGGCGCCGCCGCAACTGCTCCGCCAGTAGGTGATGCAGAGGAAGCCGGTCGGGTTGGGGTAGCAGTCCTTGTAGCGGTTGCAGCCACCAGTCGGCCAGTATTCGAAACAGTTGTCGGCCTGGGCTTCGGCGCCGGGGAGGAGCTTTTCGAGCAGCCGGTCTCCCAGGCGGTTCAGCGTGCGGATCATCGTTTCTCCCTTTGCTGGGTTCGGGCGTGGTAGGCCGCCCGCCCTGTGAGGATGCTCCGCGCGGCCTTCGCCGCGGTTGCGCGCCGGGTGCGCGCCAGTTGCCCGAACGCGCCGCGACGCCGTGAGCACACCGCAGGCGCCGCGCAACCGTCGCGCAGGCCGGGCCCGGCACAATCGCGATCGCCTGACCAGGCCGGAAGGTTGATCATGCAACACGTCGTGATTGCGCTGCTGTCGCTGGCCGCGGTCGCCGGGGCGGTCGCCGCCCGGCGACGCTTCGTCGTGGTACGGGTGGCCGGGACGAGCATGGTTCCGACGTACCAGCCGGGAGATCGGGTGCTCATACGACGCGGCGGGCGGGCGGTCCCGCGGCGCGGCCAGGTGGTGGTCTTCCGGCGCCTGCAGCCGGGCGGCGCCGCCTCTTCGGGACGCGCGTCCGGACTGCGCCGTACGGAGTGGCTGATCAAGCGGGTCGCCGCGATGCCGGGCGACAGGGTGCCCGACCAGGTCGCGCCGGGCGTGCACGCCGCGCCGGGCGACGTGGTCCCGGCCGGCCGGCTGGTGGTCCTCGGCGACGGCCCGACCAGCCGGGACTCGCGGCACTGGGGCTACCTGCCGGTGAGCGAGGTGCTGGGCGTCGTCATCCGCAGGTTGTCCTGATCGGGCGGAGCCCCGTCCACGCCCGCCGCCCGCTCCATGGCCGCCGCTCCGCCCATGCCCACCGCCCCGTCCACGCCGGCCGCCCCGCCCATGCCTGCCGCCCGGTCCATGCCTGCCGCTGCCGTCGCGGCGGCCTCGGTGGTGTTGCCGAGCCGCTGGAACAGCCGGTGGGCCGCCGTCCAGGACCGGGTGGCCGCCGCCTGGTCGCCGCGGTCGCGCTGGGCCCGGCCGAGGGCCCTCAGCGCGAGCGCCTGCTCGTGCAGGTCGTGCAGCCCGCGCGCCACGCGCACCGCGTCGCCGAGCGTGCGCACCGCCTGGTCGGCCCGGCCGCCGAGACGCTGCGACTCGCCCAGGACGCGGAGCCCGGCGGCCCGTCCGGACGGGACCGCGAACTCCTCGAACACGGCCAGTGCCCGCTCGATCTGCTTCGCCACGTCCGAAGCCACGTCCGAAGCCACTTCCGCAGTCACGTCCCAGGCCACGTCCGAAGCCGCGTTCCGGCGCCCGAGCCGAAGGCGCAGATCGCCGAGGGCGAGCAGCAGATACGCCTCCGACAGCCGGTCCCCGCGCCGCCGGCAGATCTGCAGGCCCTCCCAGAGGTGACGGGAGACGCGCCTGCCCGTGGCATGGTCGCGGCAGGCGGCGGCCATCTCCCGCAGGGCGAGGGTCCTGGCCACGAGACTGTTCCCGCCGATCGCCAGGCGGAGCGCCCGGTCCGCGCAGGCGAGCGCGTCCTCGTGGAGCCCCTGCTCCCGATCGATGACGGCGCGGACGTACCAGAGGCGGCTCAGAGCGGCCTCGTCACCGATCTCCTCGGCCACGGCCATGGCCTCGTCCGCCACCGCGCGGGCCTGATCGGGGTCGCCCCCGCGCCACAGCGCGAACGCCCGCACGCACAGCAGGTCGAGCGCGCCGTGCCGGTCCCCCGCCGCGCCGAACGCCGCGAGCGCCGCCTCGATCGCGTCCGGCGCGACGCCGCGCCGCGGCCCCACGCCGACCATGAACAGGTGGCCGAGGCCGAGCGTCAGCACCGCCTCGCCCCACTGGTCGCCGCCCAGTGCGCACGCCCGCAGCGCCAGCTCGTGCGAGGACGCCCAGTCTCGGTAGTGGCCGCGGAAGGCGTAGTAGCCGGCCGCGCGGGCCGACAGTTCCCAGGCCGCCTCGACCAGACCGAGCCGGCAGGCCTGCGCCACCCCCACCAGAAGCGTCGGCCGCTCGCTGTCGAACCAGGCCGTCGGATCACCGACCAGGGCCCTGGTGGTGGCGGGGTGGGCGTACCAGCGGGGGGCCGCGCCGCGGATGACGGAGGCCCTCTGCTCCGGCAGTCCGCTGTCCGCCGTCTCCGCCAGTGCGAGCAACGCGCCGAGAACGCGCGTGACGGCCCTGTCCCGCTCGCCGGCGGTCTCCTCCAGCTCGGCGCGTTCCCGCGCGTAGAGCCGGGCCAACTCGGGGAGGCGGTAGCGGAACCGCCCGTTGCCGTCGCTGCCCTCGCAGCTCAGGAGCTGGGCGTCGACGAGCAGCTCGGCGTACGTCTCGGCTTCGCGCACCGTCACGTCGAGGGCCGCCGCGAGCATCCAGGCGGCGAAGGAGGGGACGTCGAGCAGGCCGAGCATCCGCAGCGCCCGCCGGGTGGTCTCGCCGAGCCTGTCGTAGTCGGCGGCCAGCCCCGCCCGGACCGACAGGTCTCCGAGGGCGAGGCCGTCCAGGCGCCGCCGCTCCGCCCGCAGGCGATCCGCGAGGTGGTCGAGCCGCCAGTGCTCGCGCAGCGCCAGTTTCGCCCCGGCGATCCGTATCGCCAGGGGCAGGTGACCGCAGAGCCGGACGATCTCGGCGGCGACCGTGGGCCGCGCCGCCACCCGAACCGGCCCCGCGATCCGCCCGAGCAGCTCCGTCGCGCACGCCGGGTCGAACGGGCCGACGCGTACGGAGCGGGCGCTCAACCCGGCGACCCCGCGCCTGCTCGTCACCAGCACGGCGCAGCCCGCACCACCCGGCAGGAGCGGCCTGACCTGCTCCTCGCCCGCGGCGTCGTCCAGCACGACCAGCACGCGACGATCGGCCAGCACGGTGCGCAACAGCGTCCCGCGTTCCTCGGCTTCGTCCGGCACCGCCCGCGCGTCCACCCCGAGGGCGATCAAAAACCGCGCCAGCGCCTCGGCCGGTTCGACCGGCCGAGGGCGGGTCCCGCGCAGGTCGATGTAGAGCAGGCCGTCGGTGAACGTCTCCCGCAGGCGGTGGGCGACGTGGACCGCGAGCGTCGTCTTGCCGGTGCCCGCACCGCCGTACAGCGTGACGATCGGCGTCGCGGCGGTGTGTCCGTCCGCGCCGGTGAGCCACAGCCGCAGTGACTCCACCGTGTCCCGGCGTCCGGTGAAGTCCGTTATGTCCGGTGGCAGCTGACACGGCACGGTCGTCGCGGGCCCCGTCCGCCCCTCATCGGTCCGCCCCTCATCGGTCCGCCCCTCACCGGCCCACCCCTCACCGGCCCACCCC
Organism: Microbispora bryophytorum; assembly: GCF_043197435.1. Classification (NCBI taxonomy): domain Bacteria; kingdom Bacillati; phylum Actinomycetota; class Actinomycetes; order Streptosporangiales; family Streptosporangiaceae; genus Microbispora; species Microbispora bryophytorum. Next base: position 181,086 of record NZ_JBICTF010000013.1, read on the forward strand.
TCACCCGTCCGCCCGTTACCAATCCGCCCTTTGCCAATCCACCCCTCACCGATCCAGGCCGCGTCCGCCCGGCCCTCCGCGTCTCCCCCGGCATCGTCCCCGGCCGTGTCTCCCCCGATGTCTCCTGTGGTGTCTTCCACGGTTTCGTCCAGGGTGTCTTCCACGGTGCTCCGGGCTTCGAGGTACGCGGCGCGCTCGTCCGCGCAGGCCGTCTCCGGCCCGAGGATCTCGCCGGCGAACGGACCGCTCACCTCGTCCCGCAGGATCGCCTCGTGCACCCGTCGCAGCAACCGGCCGGGTTCCACGCCGAGTTCCTCGCCGAGCACGGTCCGCGTCCGCTGGTAGAGCCGCAACGCCTCGGCCTGGCGCCCGGCCCGGCTGAGGGCCAGCATCAGGCACGCGTGCAGCCGCTCCCGGTACGGATGCAGCTCGGCCATCTCGGTCAGGCCCGTGACCAGCTCCGCGTGGCGGCCCCGGGCCAGGTCGACGACGGCCAGCTCCTCACAGGTCAGCAGCCGTTCCTCTTCAAGCCGCCGGGCCTCGTCGGCCACCATCGCCACGTCCCCGACGTCGGCGTAGGCGGGGCCCCGCCACAGGCCGAGCGCACGCTCGAACAGCATGCCCGCCTTCGCCAGGTCCGCGGTCCTCCCGGCGGCCCGCCCCGCCGCCGTGAGCTCCCGGAACCGCAGCACGTCCAGCTCCGGCGGCAGCACGGTGACGGCGTAACCACCGGCGCAGTGGTGGACGACGCGGTCGCGCTCGCCCAGCGCCCGCCGCAACCGCAGCACGTATATCTGCAAGGTCTTGTGCGCGCTGCGGGGCGGCGTGCTCCCCCACAGGGCCTCGATCAGCGCCGCCACCGCCACCGGCCTGCCCGGCGTGCACAGCAGGGCCGCCAGCAGGCGGCGCAGCATCGCCGCGCCCAGCGGAACGGGCACCCCGTCGCGGCTCGCCCGCAGCGGCCCGAGAACGTCGAACTCGAACACCGTCACCCCTCGCGAGGCCGGTCACCGGCGCGAGCCTTCGATCGGCCGGGGCGCCCGCCGCCTCCTCCCCGGCCATGCCCTCCCCCGGCGGCCTCCGTCGCATGGTCACCTTCTCTTCGCGTACGTCTGCGGGCGCGGCCGAGCTTCGGAGACGCCGGTATATGCGTCGTATAGGCCCTGGTGGCGCGATCACGGGCGCGGTGCGCAAGACGTACGTGTCGCGCATCCTCACCAAGCTCGGCCTGCGTGACCGCGTGCAGGCCGTCGTCTACGCCTACCGCAGGGGCCTGGTGACCTGATGCGCGGGTGAGAGCGCCTGTCGGCACGGTACGGCCAGGGCAAGAGTGTGGGCGTGTGCCCGCGCTCGGCGACCTCGCTGTCCCGGGCTCCCCCGCCTGCCAGTCCTGCGACCGGCTCCTCACCGGCACCTCTGCTGGCGAACCGATTCGAGAACAAGACCGTGAGCTGGATGTTCGGTGCCCAACCCGAAGAATCTCCGCAGATTTAGGCGTCGGACACGTGTTCTTCATCCACGGGACACATGTGATTGACACGCCTTGCCGCCTAAATTTACCCTGTCTGCGAATCGATTCGATGCGTCGCCTGCTTCGAGACCGCCCTTTGCTTCACCCGACCGACAGACGGCAACACCCCAGGTTCCAGGACAGCGCCACGGCTCGTCCCGGGACCCCCCACCCCCCCGTCGAAGGAGTCACGAGTGAACACCACCTTCAGTTGGCGGCGAAGTCGCCGCCGCGGTCTGGCCGCCTTCTTCTCCGCCGCGGCGATCGTCGCCGCGTCCGTCGTCGCGACCGCCGCACCGGCCCAGGCCGCCGACGAGTCCATCTCCGTCAACTTCTCAGCCGCGGGCGGTTCTCCGACCTACCGAGCGTCGGGGTGGATCTACGGCATGACCGAGAACGCGGCCAACCCCCCGAGCAACTACTTCACCGACGTGAAGTTCCGGTACATGCGCGCCGGCGGCGCCCAGCTCGACTCCCCGGGCGGCTGGGTGTCGGGCAAGTACGACCGCCGGTGGAACGCCACCCGCGCCCAGCTGCTGCGCACCCGGTCGCTGGGCGGCGAGTTCATCCTGCTCGTTCATGACCTGTGGGGCGCGGACGGCTACCCGATCTCGCGCTTCCCGGGCGACAACGGCAACTGGACCGACTACGACAACTTCCTCACCCGCCTGATCGCCGACGTCCAGGCCACCGGCGCCCCGGTCCAGTGGGACCTGTGGAACGAGCCCAACATCACCCTGTTCTGGAACCGCCCCCAATCGCAGTACTTCGAGATGTGGAAACGCGCCTACCAGCGCATCCGCGCCGCGTTCCCCTCCCAACTGATCGTGGGCCCCAGCTTCGCGGGCGTGCCGTCCACCGGCGGCTGGTGGACGCAGTACCTCGACTACGTCAAGGCGAACAACGTCGTGCCCGACATCGTCAGCTGGCACTCCCTGCCCGGCGACCCGGTGGCCAACGTCGCGACCGCCGACACCACGCTGAACTCCCGCGGCATCGCCCACCCCCGCCCCTACCAGATCAACGAGTACGGCGCCTCCAACGAGCAGAACCCCGCCGACGGCGCCTGGTACATCGCGCGGCTGGAGCGGGCCGGGGCCGACGGCCTGCGCGCCAACTGGGCGGGCGGGAACAACCTGCACAACGACCTGGGCAACCTCCTCGTCCACAACTCCTCCGGCCAGTACCAGCCCAAGGGCGAATGGTGGGTCTACCGGTTCTACGGCTCGCAGACCGGACAGATCGCCTCCGTCACCCCCAGCTCCAACTACGACGCCTTCGCCACCAAGGCGAGCGGGAACGCGAAGATCCTCGTCGGCGGCGGCCGCACCACCGGCAACGTCGCCGTCAACCTGCAGCGCCTGGACACCACCAGCGGCATCGTGCAGAACAACCAGGTCCGCGTCCTCGTCGAGCGCATCCCCTACAACGGCGGCGGCGCGGTCCAGGGACCGGTCACCGTCCAGGACACCGTGGCGACCCTGTCCGGCAACGGCACCACGGTCAACCTTCCGCACACCGCCGTCGACGACACCTTCACCATCACACTCCTGCCACCCGGGAGCGGCGGAGGGTCGGCGTCGGCGTTCCGCAACGTCAACGCCGGCCGCTGCCTCGACGTGCCGAACGTGTCGCAGACGAACGGCACGCAACTCAGCCTGTGGGACTGCAACGGCCAGAACAACCAGCAGTGGACCTACACCTCCTCCCGGCAGCTGCAGGTGTACGGCACCAAGTGCCTCGACGCCGAGGCCGCCGGAACCGCGAACGGCACCCGGGCGATCATCTGGGACTGCAACGGTCAGGCCAACCAGCAGTGGAACGTCAACGCCGACGGCACCGTCACCGGCGTGCAGTCCGGCCTGTGCCTGGAGGCGAGCAACTTCGGCACCGCGAACGGCACGAAGGTCCAGCTGTGGGCCTGCACCGGCACCACCAGTCAGAAATGGACCCGGAGCTGACCGGGTGACCGCCGACGCCGGTTCGCTTCGCCCATGACCGCCACGCCGGTCGGACGTGCGTCACACGTCCGACCGGCGTCCGGCCGCACGGGCACCGGGGGCGCGGACCTCTCCGCCGCGAGTCGAACCGGTTCGCGGGGACCGAAACCCACCGACCGTGCACGTCACCGGGGTCGCGCGGACCGTCGCATGCGTCGCGATCGTCATTCCATGCGCTCGATTCGACTTACGATGTGCATATCGGTCGGACCAGGTGAGGAGCGCCGGTGAACATCGGGGAGATCGCCAAGCGGTCGGGCGTGGCGCGCAGCACCGTCTCGTACGCGCTGAGCGGCAAGCGTCCCGTGTCGGAGGAGACCCGCCGGCGCATCCAAGCGGTCATCGACGAACTGGGCTACCGGCCCAACGCCGCCGCCAAGGCGCTCAAGGAGGGCCGGACCCACACCATCGGCCTGGTCATCCCTCCCGCCAGCCGGCGCCTGACCGACATGCAGCTCGGCTTCGTGGCCAGCGTCGTCGACGCCGCCGCACACGCCGACCTGGACGTCCTGTTGTCGCCGTCCGGCGGCGAGCACGACCGATCCTTCGAGCGCGTGGTCGGCGGCAGACGCGTGGACGGCGTCATCGTCATGGAGATACGGCTTGAGGACGACCGGGTCACCCGCCTGCGGCAGGCCGGGCTGCCCTTCGTCGGCATCGGCCGCACCAGCCGCCCGGAGGAGATGTCCTGGGTGGACATCGACTACGAGAAGCTGATCGCCAACTGTGTGCATCACCTGGCCGACCTCGGCCATCGCCACATCGCGCTGATCAACCGCTCGGAGGAGCTGGTGGCGGCCGGGTACGGCCCAGGCCACCGCGCCCAGGCCGGTTTCACCCGCGCGATGGCGGAGCGTCGTCTCGACGGCGTGCAGACGTGCTGCGCCGACGACGCCCAATCGGGGGTCTCCTGCGTCGAGCGGCTCCTCGACGAACGCCCCGACCTGACCGCGATCGCCACCCTCAACGAGGCCGCCACCCCCGGGATGTACCACGCGCTCGCCCAGGCGGGCCTGGTCGTGCCGCGCGACTTCTCCATCGCCGGCGTCTCCGCGCGCCACTGGGCGGAGAACCTGCACCCCCCGCTCACGGCCGCCGACGTCCCGGCGGACGAGCTCGGCGCCCGCGCCGTCGAGATGCTCATCCGGCTGATCGCCGATCCCACCACCCCGCACGGCCATCTCCTGGTCGCGCCGCCCATCTCGCTGCGCGGCACCACCGGACCCGCCCGTGCCAGGGATGACCGTTCCTGACGGCTGTACGCGTTCCCGCGCCCGCCACGCCATCCCGGCGGCCCCCGCCTCCCGCCTGCCTCGCCACCGCCACCGGCCCCCGTCTGCCCCGCCACCGCCACCAGCCCCGCCACCGCGACCGTCTCCTGCCCCGGCCCCGGCCCCCGGTCCGGAGACGACCGCCGGAGACGACCCTCCCGGCCGGAGACGACCCTTCGGGTGGCCGGTCGGATGACCGCCACGAAACGTGCCCGGGCCGAGAGCGGCCCGTTTCCCTGATCCTCCCGGCGACTCCGGCCCTGAGCTGGTGTTTCTTCCGACCCTTCGGCTGACGTTTCGCCGCCCCGGCAGAGCGGCTCCGGCGGCTCTTCACCGGCGGACGCCTGTCGTGAAAGTTTCACCCCCACGCCCCGCAACGATCGAGCTCCCTCCTCGTCGCGGCAGATGAGACGCCCCGGCAGACCCGGGGGCCGGGCGGGCAGAGGCAGGAGCCTTGACGCGGCGTCGGCCGTCGTATTTGCTCCGCCGCACCACCACCTACGTCAATCGCAGAGAGAGAGCTGCCCTGTAAACACAAATGTTAGCGCTAACACGAATCTGCCCGGATCCAGGATCTTCGGATCGGGGTCCGGCCTCCGCGGCACAGGCCGAGCCCGGACCACGCAGCCGACGGCCGTCTCTCCCTTAAGCCGTCTCTCCCTCAAGACACGGACAGGTCTCCGACGGACCTCGCCCACCACTCGATGTGAGCGATAACAGCCGAGGGTCCGTCCCGCACTCTCCCAGGAGTACACATGAAGATCGAATCCCTTTCACGCCTGGTCGGCGCCGCGGTCACCCCTCGCAGCCGGCTCGGCGGAAGCGGCCCGGAGTCTCTCCATAGGCCGAACCGGCCGGATCGCCTTCCGGCGCACGGAGGGCTGAGCCTGCGCACGTGGAGACGTTGGTCGACCGCGGCGCTGCTGGCCGTGCTGGTGGCGGTGACGGGCACGCTGGTGGGCACGGGCGTCGCCTTCGCGGAGTCGAACGGCGGAGTGCGGGTGATGCCGCTGGGCGACTCGATCACCGAGGGCACGCAGGTGCCCGGCGGCTACCGCATCGGGCTGTGGCAGCGCCTGGCCGCGGGCCGCTACACGACCGACTTCGTCGGATCGCAGTACAACGGACCGGGCAACCTGGGCGACCACGACCACGAGGGACACCCCGGGTGGCGGATCGACCAGATCGACGCGAACATCAACGGCTGGCTGCGCAACTCCACCCCGCGCACGGTGCTGCTGCACATCGGCACCAACGACGTGCTGCAGAACTACAACGTGTCCGGCGCGCCGCAGCGGCTGTCCACGCTGATCGACCACATCACCGCGGCGGCGCCGAACGCCGACGTGTTCGTCGCGACCATCATCCCGCTGTCGAACTCCGGCCAGGAGGCCGCCGCCCGCAACTTCAACTCGGCGATCCCCGGCATCGTGCAGTCCAAGGTCAACAGCGGCAAGCACGTCCACCTGGTCGACATGCACAGCAAGCTGACCACCGGCGACCTGATCGACGGCATCCACCCCACCGCCAACGGCTACGACAAGATGGCCGCCGCCTGGTACGCGGCGCTCCAGTCGGTCTCCGGCAGCATCGGCCAGCCCGGCGGCACCCCCAGCGCGACGCCGACCGCCTCCACGAACGCCATCCGGGGGGTGGCGTCGGGCCGCTGCCTGGATGTCACCGGCGTCTCGCAGACCAACGGCACGCAGGTGCAGATCTGGGACTGCAACGGCCAGAGCAACCAGCAGTGGACGACCACCAGCGCCGGCGAGCTGCGGGTCTACGGCAACAAGTGCCTCGACGTCTACGGCGGCGGCACCGCCGACGGCACCAGCGTGATCATCTGGGACTGCAACGGCCAGGCCAACCAGCAGTGGCGCCTCAACTCCGACGGCAGCATCACGGCTGTTGGCGCGAACAAGTGCCTGGACGCACCCAACTACTCGACCGCCAACGGCGTCAAGCTCCAAATCTGGTCCTGCAACGGCCAGACCAACCAGCGCTGGACCCGCGTCTGACGATGAGGCTCCTGCCGTGGTCGCCTTCCCCGAAGGCGGCCACGGCCGCGTCCACCACGGAGTATGCCGGACGGCTCGCTCCCCGACTCATGAGGAAACAGCGTGAAACGAAGGCTCACCGCCATACTGGCGGCCGTTGCCCTGCCTCTGGTGGTGGCGGGCATGTTTCTCGGGGTCCGGCCCGCGGCGGCGGCATCGCTGACCCGGGTGACCGGTTTCGGCAACAACCCGACGAACCTCAACATGTACCTCTACGTGCCCGACAGAGTCGCGGCACGCCCGGCACTGCTGGTCCTGGTCCACTACTGCGGCGGATCAGCCGGCGCGATCTTCAACGGCAACGGCCACGACTACGTCTCCGCCGCCGACCGATACGGCTACATCATCGTCGTCCCCGAAGCCACCCGCAGCGAGAAATGCTTCGACGTGTCCACCCCGGCCGCACTACGGCGCGACGGCGGCAGCGACTCCACCGGCATCATGGCGATGGTCTCCTACACCCGCCAGCGCTACAACGTCGACCCCTCCCGCATCGTGGTCAGCGGCTTCTCCTCCGGCGCGATGATGACCAACGTCCTGGCCGCCGAGTACCCCGACGTGTTCTCCGCCGCCTCGGCCTTCTCCGGCGTACCCGCCGGATGCTTCGCCACCACCAACGGCTCACTGTGGAACAGCCAGTGCTCCGGCGGACAACTCATCAAAACCGCCCAGCAGTGGGGCGACCAGGCCCGGGCCATGTACTCCGGCTACACCGGCCGCTACCCCCGCATCCAACTGTGGCACGGCACCACCGACACCACCCTCGCCTACCCCAACTACGGCGAGGAGATCAAGCAGTGGACCAACCTCAACGGCCTGAGCCAGACCCCCGCCTTCACCGACCACCCACAGTCGTCATGGACCCGAACCCGCTACGGCAACACCTCCACCCAGGCCACCGTCGAAGGCATCAGCATCTCCGGCGTCGGCCACCAACTGCCGATGAACGGCCAACTCGCCTACGCCATCTCCTTCCTCGGCCTCGACGGCACCACAACCCCATCCCCCTCACCCAGCCCATCACCCAGCCCGTCGGCGTCTCCGTCGCCCACGCCCTCGCCCAGCCCGTCGCCGAGCAGCACGCCGTCGCCGTCCCCGTCGCCCACCGCGGGCTCCGGCGCCTGCCGGGTCAGCGCCACCGTCAACGCCTGGAACAACGGCCTGACCGAGAACCTCACCATCACCAACACCGGCTCCTCGGCCGTCGACGGCTGGTCGCTGGCCTTCACCCTCCCCAGCGGACAGACCATCACCGGCGGATGGAACGCCACCTACTCCCCCACCAGCGGACAGGTCACGGCGAAGAACATGAGCTACAACGGGTCGCTGGCCCCCGGAGCCTCCACCGAGGTCGGCTTCCAGGCCACCCACACCGGCAACGCCGGCGAACCGGCCGCGTTCACCCTCAACGGTGCGACCTGCAGTGTGGCGTAGCGGCCGCCTCCTACCGAGAAGAGGTGACGGAGCGATGCGGCGCCATCGCAGCGGTACCTGCCCCGGCGAAGAACGTTCGATGAGACCGAGAGACGACCAGGAGGGCCGGTGACGGATCTGACAGAGACCCGGGTCGCGGCCGCCGCGCGGATCAACACCGCGGTGGCGCACCCGGCTCGGGTGTACGACTATCTGCTGGGCGGCAAGGACAACTTCGCGGCCGACCGTACGGCGGCCGAGGAACTGGTCAAGCTGTCTCCCGGCACTCGGGAGGGCGTCCGCGCCCACCGTGCCTTTCTCCGCCGGGCGGTGCGGCACCTCGCCGACTCGGGTGTCTCACAGTTCCTCGACATCGGCACCGGTATCCCCACCCAGGGCAACACCCATGAGATCGCGCAGGAGATCGACCCCCGCGCGCGGGTGGTCTACGTGGACAACGACCCGATCGTCCTGGTCCACGGCCGGGCTCTGCTGACCGGCACGGGAACGACCACGGTGATCGAGGCCGACCTCCGCCGGCCGGAGGAGATCCTGTCCCACCCCGAGGTCCTGGCGGTGATCGACTTCACGCGCCCGGTCGCCGTCATCCTGGCGGGCGTCCTGCACTTCGTCACCGACGAGGAGGATCCGTACGCCACGGTGGAGCACATCAAGGCCGCCATGCCCGCGGGCAGTCGCCTGCTGCTGTCGCACATCACCCTCGACTTCGCGCCCCGGCTGCGTGAAGAGGACTTCGCCAAGCCCTATGACAACAGCGCCGCGCCCATGGTCCCCCGTACGCACGCCGCCGTGGTGCGGTTCTTCGAGGGGTGGCACGTGGTCGATCCCGGCGTGGTCGAGGTGGTGAAGTGGCGGCCCGACCACAGGGAGCACCAGGAACACATCCCGGGCGGCGGTCATGCCTGGGCCTACGGCGGAGTCGCGATCAAGCCCTGATCGAAGGACCGGGGCGGCGCCCGCTTCACGGAGGAACCGGGAAGCGGCGCGGTCGCGGGTGAAGAGTCCGTCGGGAATGCGCGACCCGGAATCCGGGCCGCGCATTCCCGATTTCCGCCTCGGTTACGGGCGTCGGTCGTGGTCGGGTGGATCGGCCGGACCCGCCGCCCGGCCCGCGGACCACCAGCGTGGTCCGCGGGCGTGGCGACCGGTCGTACCGGTGGGGCCGGGGGCCGCCACGGGCGAGCGGGTCAGATCAGTTGCGGCTCCACTGCTGGTTGCCTCCGCCGTTGCAGGCCCACAGGACGAGCTTCGTGCCGTTGGCGGTGCCGGCGCTGTAGGCGTCCAGGCACAGCCCGGACTGGACGCCGGTGACGGTGCCGTCGGCGTTGAGGTTCCACTGCTGGTTGGCCCCGCCGCCGCAGTCCCAGATCACGACCTGGGTGCCGTTGCTCGTTCCCTGGCCGGAGGCGTCCAGGCACTTGTTGCCGTACACCTGGAGCTGCTTGCCGGAGGTGTAGCTCCACTGCTGGTTCGCCCCGCCGTTGCAGTCCCACAGCGCCACCTGGGTGCCGTTGGTCTGCGACTGGTTCGGCACGTCCACGCACCGGCCGCTGGCCAGGCCGCGCAGCACGTTGCCGTTGCCGGTGCCGGGGCCTCCCTGGCCCGGCGTGATCGTGAGGTTGTCGAACTGGGCCGTCTCGGTGGTGCTGGTACCCACGCCGATCTGACCCGCACCCCAGGTGCCGTCGGTGACCGAGGCCACCTGCGTCCCGTCGATGCTCGCGGTGATGGTGCCGCCGGAGAAGCCCAGGGCCAGGGTGTGCCAGCGACCGGTGCCGAGCCCGGCGACGCTGCCGCTGCGGATCGTCGTCATCGCGTTGTCGACGTTGTTGCGGATGATCTGCCAGGCGCCGCCGTCGGTCACCCGCAGGTAGTAGGCGTTCAGTCCCTCGGGGCCGAAGGAGTGCTGGGCGCCCGCCCGGCCGATCAGCTCGGCGTAGCCGCTCTGCTCCAGCATCACGTCCGCGGAGACGGTGTAGTTGCTCCAGCTCAGGTCACCCAGCAGCGCGTACGGGTGGGACCCGCCGGTCCAGAGGATCGGCTGGCGCGGGGCCATCTGGCGCACGCACCGGCCGGACCGGCCGCCGCCGCAGCCCACGATCTCGAACGAACCCTGCATGTCCGAGAGGTACTTCGCTTCGCGGCCCACGGCGTAGGAGTCGAAGTCGTCGGAGTACGGCAGGGACATCGCGCCCCGGGCCGGGCTGGTCGCGGTGCCCTTGCCCTGGCCGGTCGTGGTCGTGATCGAGTACACGTACCCCGGCTGGGCCGTCAGCGAGAAGGCGCCGTTGGACGGGTTGATGTCGGCGGCGTGGACGAAGTAGTCGGCCGAGTTCCCCGAGTTGAGGTTGGTCGCCCACACGTGCACCTGCCCGGTGGACAGCCCGCCGGTCACGTTGAAGTTGAGCGTCTGGGCGCTGGTGGCGTCCATCGTCTCGACGATCGTGCTGTAGTCGGAGCCGCTGGGCGACCGCAGCGACACGTAGCTGCCGTTGTTGCGGTTGCCCCCGATGTACCCGCTGGAGGAGTCCAGGTACTTCCAGCCGGGAGCGGTGAACTGCGTGGTGTGGCCCATCACCCAGGCGCTCTTGCCGATGGCGTAGTAACCGGACCACGGCTGCGGCGCCACCGCCACGCCCATCGTGGCGAAGGGCAGGTTCGGAGTGATCGCGGCGATGACCGGCCAGTTGATGTAGGCGGTCATCTTCCCGTCGATGTAGTCCCGGTTGATGCCCCGGGCCATCGCCTTGGCCCCGTCGTTGTAGTCGTCGGAGCCGTTCTCACTGGCCCACAGCACCTTGCCGGAGTTGATCGCGGTAGTGGAGCTGGGACAGCTCTGCTGGGGGCCGCGATAGCCGCAGACGTAGTGCGACCCGAACACGTCGACCGCGTTGCGGAAGGCGGCGTTGTTCGCCGCGTCGTCGGCGACCCCGAAGCCCCAGTCGTCGGAGGCCACGATCTTCACGTTGCTGTAGCCCCGCGAGTCGAGCGCCGTGTTGAGGTTGACATACCAGTTGAGGTTGCGGCCCTTCTCGTTCCAGCCGCCCAGGTAGTCGATGGTCAGCCCGTGGCTGTTCTTGGCGCAGCCCAGCCAGTCGACCAGGTAGTTGATCGTGTCCTGGGACCAGAAGTTGCCGTTGCCGAGCCAGCCGGGGGCGCCCCAGGCCAGGCCCACCAGCTTGATGTTGGGGTTGCGGGCCTTGGCCTGCTCCATCAGCCACCACTCGTAACCCCGGTTGCAGTCGAGGTCGCCGGAGGTGTGCCGGTGGCTCGGCTCGGCCCCGTCGGTGGAGTTGGTGTCACCGCCGATCTCGACCTTGAGGATCTGCATCGAGGCGCCGTACCCCGGCTTGAACAGGTAGTCGAGGATCTGGCTGCGCTGCGGCTCGGGGTAGTCGACCAGCAGGCGGCTGTTGCCTCCGCCGCCGCTGATGGCGCCGACACCGTCGAAGGTGCGGCCGCCGGAACCGCCGTTGATCGTGATTCCGACCGCCGCCCGGGCCGGCGTCACGGCCACCAGGGACATCGCGACCGACAGGAGCGCGACAACCACGCTCATGGCGACGCGCGCCAAACTTTCTCTTCGCCGACTCATAGGGGTCCTTTCGATGAGGTAGGGCGAAATCGACATGGCGGCAGTCCGGCCGGGAGCGGGCGCCGTCAGGGGCGCCCGCGGCCGGATGCCGGGGGCTCGGGCTTCGACGTCACGTGACGTGCTGCCGCCGTACTGGAGCGCGCCGCCGCAGGCCCCCGAGCCCTGCGGCGGCGCGTCCTCGTATCACCGCCGGTTCAGCTGCGCCTGCTCCACTCCTCCGAGCGGGGGTGCACCGCCGTCGTCCTCAGGCGGCGGTGCACGTGAGGGACCAGGCCGACGGGGCGCCGCCGGCGAGGAAGCCGAACGTCGTGGAGGCGGACGGCTGGAGTGAGCCGTTGTAGGAGGCGTTGGTCACCGACACGTCCGAGCCGCTGGTGCTCAGCGTGCCGTTCCAGACCTGGCTGATGGTCTGGCCGTTGCCCAGGGTCCATCTGACGGTCCAGCCGCTGACGGGCGCGGCGCCGGCTGTCACCGTGATCTCGCCCTGGTAGCCGCCGGACCAGGTGTTGGCGGTGCGGTAGGTCGCGTTGCAGGCGCCGCCGTCCGGCGTGGGGGTGATCGTCGGGCTGGGCGACGGTGACGGTGACGATGGTGGTGGTGATGGCGACGCCGACGGCGACGGCGAGGGCGATGCCGGGGGTGTGGGCGAGGGGCTGGTGGTCGGCCCCCCGTTGCCGGTGAACTGCCACCAGTTCACGTTCATCAGGTAGCCGCTGCCGCCGGTGAACCGGAGATACAGGTCGTGGGTGCCGCTCGCGCCGGTGACCGAGCAGGAGACGGTCGTCCAGTTCTGCCAGCCGCCGGTGCCCGGGACGTCGCAGGTGCCCATGAGGGTGCCGGTGGCGCCGTCGCGGCGCACTTCGATCTTCCCGCCGCTGCCGCCCGAGGCCACCCGTGCGCTGAAGGACGTGGCGCCGTTGCCGAAGGCGACGCCCTTGACCTTGATGTAGTCGCCGTTCTCGATGAACCCGACGTTCATGCCGCCCTCGCTGGACGGCTCGGTCTCCACGCCGGACTCCCAGGCGATGGTCTCGGCCTCCTGACGCACGTACGGGTTCAACGTGCCCACCTGGGGCGCCCCGGTGGTGGTCATGTTGATCGTCGGGATCGTGCCGTCGGAGTTGTAGTTGAACTTCTCCACCGCGACCGAGCGGGTGAAACCGCCACCGCCCGGCAACGCGCCGTTGTGGTAGAAGAAGTACGAACCGCCGTTGAAGTCGACGATCCCCGGGTGGTTGGTGAAGCTGCTGCCCTGCGTCGACATGATCGTGCCGCGGTAGGTCCACGGCCCGGTCGGGCTGGAGGATGTGGAGTAGGCGATGAACTCCGAGCAGCACTTGGCCGCGAACACCATGTAGTACAGGCTGCCCCGCTTGTAGAACCAGGGGCCTTCTTCGAACAGCGTCGGCCGGTTGGCGTCCCCGCTGCGGGAGCCGAATCCCGAGGTGGTCAGGTTGACCTTCGTCGGGCTGCCCGAGTAGGACGTCATGTCGCTGTTGAGCTTGACGTACCACAGGTTGGGGTTGCCCCAGTAGAGGTAGGCCTGCCCGTTGTCGTCGATGTAGACGGTGGGGTCAATCTCGCCGTTCTCGACCAAGGGGTGTCCCAGGGCGTCCCTGAACGGACCGGTGGGGCTGTCGGAGACGGCCACGCCGATGGCCATCCTGCCGGTCGACCGGTTGGTGGTCGGGACGTACCAGTAGAACTTGCCGTTGCGGTAGATGGCCTGGCCCGCCCACGCGTCCGACTTCGCCCAGCTGAAGCTGGACACGCTCAGCGGCGAGCCGTGGTCGGTCCAGTTGACCATGTCGGCCGACGACCAGACCCGCCAGTCCTTCATCGTGAAGTACGTCGAGCCGTCCTCATCGTGCCCGGTGTAGAGGTAGACCCGGCCGTTGTAGACCAGCGGCGCCGGGTCCGCGGTGTAGATGGTCTGCACGATCGGGTTGTCCGCCCTGGCCGCGCCGGCCGGAAGCAACGCCAGCACGCACAGCAGGCCCACGATCCAGGCGGCCACGCGCCTGGACATGTCGTGGCCGCCATTGGGAAGTGCCATGTGCACAACGTCCTTCTGCTGATCGCTCCCGCTCAGACGCGGGTCCACTTCTGGTTGTTCTGGCCGTTGCAGGTCCAGATGATGACCTTGCTGCCGTTGGCGGTGCCGTTGTTGTAGACGTCAAGGCACTTGTTCGCGCCCACGGCGGTGATGCTGCCGTCGGAGTTCAGGCGCCACTTCTGGTTGTTCTGGCCGTTGCAGTCCCAGATGATCACGCTGGCGCCGTCGGCGGTGCTCGCACCGTTGACGTCGAGGCACTTGTTGCCGTAGACCCGCAGCTCACCGGCGCTGGTGGTGGTCCACTGCTGGTTGTTCTGGCCGTTGCAGTCCCAGACCTGCGCCAGGGCGCCGTTGGCCTGCGACACACCGGTAACGTCCAGACACCGTCCCGCGCTCACACTCCTGAGCGCGCTCGTGCTCCCCGACGGGTTTCCGCTGGGCGAGGCGGTCGGCGAGGGAGAGGGTGAAGTGGGCGGGGTCGTCTGGAACTGCGTCACGAACTTCCAGGCCTCCCCCGAGGTCCAGGTCCTCCAGCCGTCGCAGTTGCACCCGTCGATCGGGCCCGGGGTGTGGCCCCCGTCGAACGCCGCCCAGACGACCGGATAGCCGGACCGGCACCCCGAGTAGGCGGTGACGATGTGGCTCAGGCTGCCCGACCGCGGCTCGGGCGGACTCTGGGCGGCACAGCCGTTGTTCCTGACGAACCTGTCACGCAGCCCCCGCCCCTGGGAGATGTTGAGCACCGGGTCCCCGATGCCGTGCACCCCCATGTACGCGATGGGCTGGGTGCCGCCGTTGCACCCGCTGAGCTGCCCGCCGGAGTAGACCACGACCGCGCGGAAGACCGTCGCCCGGGCGCAGGCGATCGCGTAGCTCATGCCGCCGCCGTAGCTGAAGCCCGTGGAGTAGATCTGGGCGGTGTCGACGCACAGGCCGGCCTCGATCTGCCCGAGCATGTCGTCGACGAAGGTCAGGTCCTGGCCGCCGGGGTTGGCCCAGCCGTTGTTGTTGCCCTGGGGCGCGACGAAGATCGTGCCGTTGCCGGCGGCGTCCGCAAGGCGCCTGAGTCCGTAGTACGACCAGTTGTACCCGTCGGTTCCGCCCGAGTCGACGTCGTTGGCGGTGCCACCGTTCCAGTGGAACCCGAAGACCAGGCGGTAGGGGCGGTTGCCGTCGTAGCCCGCGGGCACCCGCAGGATGTAGCTGCGATTCTGGCCGCCGCTCATGATCGAGTGCGTGCCGCTCGCCAGCGTCGGGGCCTTGCCGCATCCGGCGGTCGCCGCCGCGGCCGCGGCGACCGTGGTGCTCCGTGTGGCCGTGCTCTTTGTGGCCGAGGTGCTCTGCGTGGCCGAGGTGGTTCCGGCGAGCGCCGTACCCGCTGTTCCCAGGGCGAGAAGCACCGCCGCCGTGATGGTGACGAAGAAGGATTTATGGCTCAACGTGCACAACTCCATTCACGGTTGGGGGGTCAGCGGTAGCCGGCGGCGACGACGTCGGCCTGCACGGCGTTCTCGGTCGCGTCGGAGGGGTAGCCGGCGACCATCGCTCCTTCGTAGAAGGTGCCTGCGCTGAGGTTGGCGCCGCCGCCGGGCTTGCAGCAGTCGCCGCCGCTGCCCAGCACGATCGCGCCCTGCTTCTTCATCGGGCTGTAGCCGGAGGGAAGCGCGCCGTCGTAGAGGGTGTACAGGCTGCCGGACTGCGCGTTGCTGCCCTTGATCGCGAAGCGCGAGGTGCCGTTGTTCTTCAGCGTCGCGGTGACGAACTTGCTGGTGAACGCCCTCTGGTTGTAGTTCCACGACTGGCTGCCACCGGGGTAGAGCCCCCATTCGAGGTCGGCCTGGACCCACGGGCCGGAGCCGGAGCAGCCGCCGAACCAGCAGCTCGTGCCGAAGTAGATGGCGTCCATCGCGCCGGCGGCGTCGGCCTTCCTGGTGGTCTCGCTGTTGCCGTAGTCGAAGCAGCAACCGCCGTTGACGTGGGTGCCGCTGGTCACCATGTACATGCCCTCGGGCGCGGTGCCGGTCGGCACGCCGGTCAGGTGACCGTCCCGCCAGTAGCTGTTGCCGGGGTTGATGTACAGCGAGTAGGCCTTGCCGCCGCCCACGGTGAGCGATTCGGTGGTCGCGGTCGCGGGCCTGCTCTGCGTCGAGCCGGGGACCGCGCTCGACCCCTGGTACCACAGGTCGTTGCCGTGCCCGGACTGGTCGTACACGACGGTGATGACGCAGGAGGTGCCGGAGCAGAAGGAGTCCTGCGCCGAGGCGTTGGCGACACCGCCCTGAGCCAGGACGCCGATGTTCCTGGTCGCGTTGTCGGAGGAGCGCCGCACCTGGTAGAGGTTGCCGTTGTAGGAGCTGTAGAGCGCGCGCGTGGTGCTGTGCGCGGCCACACACGGCGTCCCTCCCGAGGCGTAGATGTCACACGAGCGCCCGCCCGGCTGCGGGGTGGGTGATCCGGTGGGCCCGCCTCCGCCGGTGGTCCACTTCTGGTTGCTCTGCCCGTTGCAGGTCCACAGGCTGACCGCGGTGCCGTTGGCCGTGCCCGCCTGGTACACGTCGAGGCACAGCCCCGACTGCACGCCGGCGATCGATCCGTCGGAGTTCTGCCGCCACTTCTGGTTCGCCTGGCCGTTGCACGACCAGATGACCACCTTGGTGCCCGGCGACGTCCCCTGGCCGTACGCGTCCGCGCACCGCGTGCCGTTGAACGTGCGCAGCTCACCTGACGAGGTGAACTCGAACGCCTGGTTGGCCTGGCCGTTGCAGTCCCAGATCTGCAGGCCCGTGCCCAGCGCATCGGTGTTGCCCACCACGTCGAGGCAGCGCCCCGACGACGCGCCGACCAGCGGCGCCACCGCCGCCGACACCGGCGCCGACCAGGTCAGGGCGGCGGCGAGGAGGGTCGCGAGCGCCGCCACGAGGCAGGCCGCGACGGCCGCCGGGGAGCGCCGCCCGCGAGCCGCGCGGCCCGTTGAGTCGACGGACGAAGAAGCCATTGCTTTCACTCCTTGGGGGGAAGGCACGGCGAAGACAGCCGCGTGCTGAATCCGGGCGGCCTCGCCGAAGCCGGCGGTAGGCGGTCGTGTCCCATGCGATGGGTCACTGTGACAACAGCCCGCCGTGGATTGGCCGGGCCGTGGGAGCTGACCGCTCCTCGATCCTCACGCCCGGCACCGATCCGGCGTTGTCCGAAGCGTGGAGACCGAGAGGATCTCGGGTCCCGAGCGCAGGACCCGATCCGCGCGAAGGCGCGTGTAACGAGAGGAGGAAGGGGTCGCGGACAGTGGTGAGGAGTCCCGCCGCAGCCGAAACGCCGGCGGCACACCTCACGCCGTCGCACGCGGCGAGCCGCGACGTCGGCGGATCACCCTCCGGTCACACCGGATCGGCGGGAGCGTCTCGCGCTGGACCTCCCCGAGAAAGGTCCACGAATCGATTCACGCCGACCGGGGTATCGAAATTAGCCCCCTATTGCCTATTTGTGGCACTTATGGGGTTTGTTAGCGCTAACAGATCGTCAGATCGTCGATCCTTCCTGCCGGCGGATTGGGGGGTGGCGGGATGCAGCGAAGCAAATATGACCGGCCGAGCGCCTGTCAAGAACCCCATCCCCCGCTTTTCCGTCCCGCGTAGGGGTTCTGAGTCCCTTCCACGGCCTTCAGCAGGCCTCTCAGCAGGGCCGCCGGCGATCTCCCGCCCGTCGCGCGCGGATGAAAGATTCATGGACCGCGACCCCCGGGCGGGCCGGCCCGCCCGGTCCGTGCGCGACACCGGCGGGGGCTGCCTCATCGAAACGATTCGCTTCGATGCTCAGAGGCGACGAGGAAGCGGCTCCGGCGGTGCGGCCGGCCGGACGGTCTCAGTCGGCCGAGGAGAACAGGTGCTGCTGGATCGCCCTGCGGTAGTCGTCCAGCGTGTTGTCGATGTGCGCGGCGGCGGCTTGGGCCGCCGCCTCCGGGTCGCCGGCGCGGATGGCCTGGTAGATGGCGTCGTGTTCCTCGACGGCCTTGGCCGCGTGGCCGCCCACGGAGCCGCGCAGCCCGATGATCGCGGACTGAGCCTGGAGCCGGCGGGCCTCCCGCACCGCGAGCTGCAGGAACATGTTGTGCGAGGCCGTGGCGATGGCGGCGTGGAAGGCGTCGTCGCCCTCGTTGAACACGTCCTCACGTCCGGCCTCGAACCCGCCGCGGCACACCCCGGCCGCCTCCTCGATCGCCCGCAGCTCCGCCGGAGCGGCGCGGCGGGCGGCCAGCCGGCTGGTCTCCGTCTCCTGCGCCCGCCGGAACTCGAACAGCATGTAGATGTGATCCAGGTCGGTGGGCAGGAAGAACGATGCCAGCCGCCCGGCGCCCAGCATTCCCTCGTCGTCGGCCACGTACAGGCCGCGGCCCTTCTGCGCGCGTACCCGGCCCAGCGCGGACAGGATCTTCACCGCCTCACGCACGACGGTGCGGCTGGTTCCCAGCTGCCGGGCCAGGTCGTTCTCCGTCGGCATGCGGTCGCCCGGCCGCAGGCCCAGCCGGGCGATGAGCTCCAGCACCTGCTCGGCCGCCACCTCGTAGCCCGGCCGGTATCCGCCCTCACGCAGGGTGTCGGTCACGGCGCTCCTTCCTCACGATCTTCCCTAGCAGTATGGCTCTGCAGGCCGTGTCATCTCCGCAGGCGGTTCCGGAATCGCGTCGTGAGTACGAAACATACTGATGATTCACACGAAACGTTTCACCCAGGAAGCGGCGCCGATACGGCTTTCCGCTGGCCAGGCCGGTTCTTGTCGTTACGGCCACATGACGCGTGCATGCCGGCCACGAAAATAGGTGTGCTTAAAGTCTTGACTGGCTGCGGCACCGGCACCGTAATTGGTACCTGAGCACCCGGAGGATGCTTCTTCCGGGCCCCTGCGGCTGGACCACACGGCGGGTGTGTGGAGGCGCATCGTATGCCTGCACACCGTGGTCGGCCACGTCGGCTTCCATCGCCTCACCCCACCCCGACCCCTCGTGGTGCCAGGTGAGGCCGCGTCACCACGGAGAAGCACGTGACCGATCGAGTTGAGCATCCTTCCCCACCAGGCGCGGTGTTGAGACCGCTTCTGGTCGGTCTCGTCATCGCGGCGCTGACCGCCGCGATGGCCGTCGTCGCCTCGGCCACCGCGGCCCACGCCGCCACCACGACCCTCTACGCCTCGCCCTCGGGCACCGGCAGCACCTGCTCGTCCGCCCAGCCGTGCTCGCTGTCGGGAGCGCAGGCGGCGGTGCGGTCGCAGAACAGCTCCATGTCGGGCGACATCGTCGTGCAACTCGCCGACGGGGCGTACCGGCTCTCCTCGCCGCTACGGCTGACCGCCGCCGACTCCGGCACCAACGGATATCAGGTCGTGTGGCAGGCGGCCCCGTCGGCGCATCCCGTCGTCACCGGCGCCAGGGCGGTCACCGGGTGGACGCTCGCGAACCAGGCGAAGAACATCTGGCAGGCCAACGTCGGCACCGGGATCGACACCCGGCAGCTGTACGTCAACGGCGCCCTCGCCACCCGGGCGCGTACGCAGCTGAACCGGTCCGACTTCACCGCCACCTCCTCCGGCATGAGGTTCGGCAACAGCGCGCTGAGCTACCTGAACAACCTGGCCGGCCAGAACCGGATCGAGCTGGAGAGCATCGGCTCGTTCACGGACCGGTACGTGCGGGTGCAGAGCATCAGCGGCAACTTCATCACGATGCAGCAGCCCAGCTGGAGCAACAACATCTTCGGGTACGACACGTTCACCACCCCGCACCGGGCCGGGCCGTTGTACATCGAGAACGCCTACGAGTTCCTCGACTCGCCGGGTGAGTGGTACATCAACCCCACGACGGGCGTGCTGTCCTACATTCCGCTGTCCGGACAGAACATGAGCAGCACCAGCGTGGAGCTGCCGGTGTTGCAGTCTCTGGTGAACGTCGGCGGCACCTACGACGCGCCCGCGCACCACATCGCCTTCAGCGGCATCACCTTCACCGGCACCAGCTGGCTCGGGCCCAGCAGCAACCAGGGCTTCGCCGACCAGCAGACCGGCTCCTACATCTCGGGCAACTCCAACTGGCCCAGCAACCTGCCCAGCTCCTGCCAGGAGGGCTGCCAGCAGTTCGAGTCCACCAGGCCGAACTGGGCCCAGATGCCCGCGGCGGTGCAGGTCTCGGCGGCCAACCACATCACCTTCTCCGACTCGCAGTTCGTCAACCTGGGCCAGACGGCCGTGGGCATCGGCAACGACGCCAACGCGCACGCCAGCGGCGTCGGCCTGGGCGCCAGCGACATCACGGTCACCCGATCCGAGATCGCCCGCAACTCGGCAGGCGGCATCGTGGTCGGCGGCGTGCGCGCCGACGCCCACCACCCGAGCGACCAGCGGATGGTCAACCGCAACATCACCGTCAGCGACAACCGCATCCACGACCTCGGGCTGGACTACCGGGGCGTCGTCTCGGTCCTGACCACCTATGTCACCACCAGCGACGTGTCCCACAACGAGGTCTACAACATGCCCTACACCGGCATGTCGATCGGCTACGGGTGGGGCGCCAACGAGCCCGGCGGCAGCACCCAGTACGCCAACCGGGGTCTGTACAACTACCAGCCGCGGTACACCACGGCCACCACGGCGTCGGGCAACAAGCTCGTCGGCAACTACGTGCACGACGTCATGCAGCAGATGACCGACGGCGGATGCATCTACACGCTGTCGTGGAACCCGAACGCGGTCATCAGCGACAACTACTGCCTGCGGACCAACGGCTGGTTCGGGCTCTACTTCGATGAGGGCTCCAAGTACTACACCGTCAGGAACAACGTCTTCTCGAACACCGGCACCTGGGCCACCGCCAACTACTGGGGCGGTGAGAACATGGGCAACTTCACCGTCACCGGCAACTGGTCGACCAACGGCAGCACCAACATCACCAACGGCGACCGCGGCAGCGTCGTCAACGGCAATGTGACCGTCACCAACGGGCAGTGGCCGTCGGGCGCCCAGTCCGTGATGGCCTCCGCCGGGCCCCGGAACGGCACGTCGACGCCCTCCCCGTCACCGTCGTCGCCGTCGGGGAGCACGAGCGCGCTCAGGAGTGTGAGCTCGGGGCGGTGTCTGGACGTCACCGGTGTGTCGCAGGCCAACGGCGCCCTGGCGCAGGTCTGGGACTGCAACGGCCAGAACAACCAGCAGTGGACCACCACCAGCGCCGGTGAGCTGCGGGTCTACGGCAACAAGTGCCTGGACGTCAACGGTGCGAGCACCGCCGACGGCGCCAGCGTGATCATCTGGGACTGCAACGGCCAGAACAACCAGAAGTGGCGCCTCAACTCCGACGGCAGCATCACCGCCGTGGGCGCGAACAAGTGCCTCGACGTCTACAACAACGGCACCGCCAACGGCAGCAAGGTCATCATCTGGACCTGCAACGGCCAGAACAACCAGAAGTGGACCCGAGCCTGACACCATCCGGGCACACGCCGTCGCCGGGGAGATAGCTCGCCCCGGCGACGGCCGCACGTGACGCTTCCGCCCCACCGGCCGTCATAGCGCACTCACGGGAGACCCGGTGGACGGCTCGCGACGGCGATCCACACCCAGAAGCCTCCCTCATCCGGCCGCCGGGATCGGCGGCCGGATGAGGGAACCAGAGGCGGCACCCCTCTGGGCACGAAGCAGAACCTTGGCAACAGCGCGTCGGCGCGCGCTTTGCCCTGACTGATCTTGACCTGTCAGGAAGGAAACCGATGTCCCGACGTTCGTGGCTCACAACGCTGACCACGATGGCGCTGATCACTTCCGGAGCCCTCGCGGTCACCACCGCCCCGGCGAACGCGCTGACCATCCCCGCGTCCGACTACCAGCAGGTGTCGCTCGCCTCGGGAGGCTCGGAGCTGGGTGAGGCGATGTCGCTGGCCGTGATGCCGAACCGATCGGTCGTGCACACGGCCCGCGACGGCACGGTGCGCATCACCGATGTCAACGGCACCACGAAGGTGGCCGCCAAGCTCAATGTCTACACCCATGACGAGGAGGGCCTGCAGGGTGTGGCGGTCGACCCGAACTTCGCGTCGAACCGGTACATCTGGCTGTACTACTCGCCGCGGCTGAGCACGCCGAGCGGTGACGCGCCCGCCAACGGCACGCAGGCGCAGTTCGACTCGTGGAAGGGACACCTGAACCTGTCCCGTTTCACGCTCAAGTCCGACGACACGCTCGACCTGAGCAGTGAGAAGGTCGTGCTGGAGGTGCCGAACGACCGCGGGATGTGCTGTCACGTCGGTGGTGACATCGACTTCGACGCCGCCGGGAACCTCTACCTGACCACCGGCGACGACAGCAACCCCTTCGAGTCGGCCGGCTACTCCCCGCTGGACGAGCGGACCGACCGCAATCCGCAGTACGACGTCCAGCGCACGGCGGGCAACACCAACGACCTGCGCGGCAAGCTCCTGCGGATCAAGCCGCAGCCGGACGGGACCTACACGATCCCCAGCGGCAACCTGTTCCCGCCGGGGACGGCGAAGACCCGGCCGGAGATCTACGGGATGGGCTTTCGTAACCCGTTCCGGATGAGTGTGGACAAGGCGACCGGCGTCGTCTACCTGGGCGACTACGGGCCGGACGCGGGGTCGACCAACTCCAACCGCGGGCCGCAAGGGCAGGTGGAGTTCAACCGCATCACCAGTGCGGGCAACTACGGCTGGCCGTACTGCACCGGCACGAACACCACCAGCGAGACCTACAACGAGTGGAACTTCGCCACCAACAGCACCGGATCGAAGTTCAACTGCTCGGGCGGCGCGACCAACAACTCCTTCCGCAACACCGGCCTGACCACGCTGCCCGCGGCGAGGCCGGCATGGATCAGGTACGCGGGGGACGCCGGCTCGCCACCGGAGTTCGGCTCCGGGTCCGAGTCGCCGATGGGCGGCCCGGTCTACCGGTTCGACCCGAACTCGAGCTCGGCCGTCAAGTTCCCCCAGACGCTCGACGGGCGCTTCTTCGCCGGTGAGTACGGCCGCCGCTGGATCAAGGCGATCGAGGTCAAATCGGACGGCGCGTACGGGGAGATCTCGGCGTTCCCCTGGAGCGGCACCCAGGTGATGGACATGGCGTTCGGCCCCGACGGCGCCCTGTACGTCCTCGACTACGGCACCGGAAACAACAACCAGGCGCTGTACCGGGTCGAGTACATCGGCAAGGCCAACCGCAACCCGATCGCCAAGGCCGCCGCCAACAAGACCTCGGGACCGGCTCCGCTGACCGTGAGCTTCTCCTCCTCGGGCAGTTCCGACCCCGAGGGCGGCACGCTGACCTACTCGTGGAGCTTCGGCGACGGCACCACCTCCACGGCCGCCAACCCGAGCAAGACCTACACCACGAACGGCACCTACACCGCCACCCTCACCGTCCGCGACCCGCAGGGGCTGACCGGTAGCGCGAGTGTGATCGTGACCGTCGGCAACACCGCTCCCGCGGTGACGCTGACCTCCCCGGGCGACGGGCAGCTGTTCTCCTTCGGCGACACCGTGCCCTTCCAGGTCAGCGTCAGCGACCCGGAGGACGGCACGATCGACTGCTCGAAGGTGACCGTCACCTACTTCCTCGGCCACGACAGCCACGCGCACCAGATCACCTCCAAGAGCGGCTGCAGCGGCTCGATCAACGTGCCGGTGGACGGTGAGCACGACTCCGCGGCCAACATCTTCGGCGTCTTCGAGGCCTCCTACACCGACGCGGGGGGCCTGACCACCACCAATGTCCGTACGCTCCAGCCGCGCCACCGGCAGGCCGAGCACTTCGGCGCCCAGCAGGGCGTCCAGGTGGCGGACCACACCACCGCGGAGGGCGGCAAGACGGTCGGCTTCACCGACGACGGCGACTGGATCTCCTTCCAGCCCTACAACCTGAGCAACGCGACGAGGATCACCGCTCGGGTGTCCTCGGCCGGCGCGGGCGGCCGGATCGAGGTGCGGGCGGGCTCGGCCACGGGCACGTTGCTGGGCACGGTGACCGTCGCGAGCACCGGAAGCTGGGAAACCTTCACCGACGTCTCGGCGAACCTCAGCGGCGTGCCGTCCGGAGCGACGACGCTGTACCTGGTCTTCCGCGGCGCGACAGGACAGGGCTACCTGTTCGATCTGGACGCCTTCACCTTCGCCACCGGCACGTCGTCCTCCCCGTCGCCCTCCCCGTCACCGTCTCCCTCCCCCTCCCGCTCCCCGTCGCCCTCCCCGTCGCCCTCGGCGAGCACGAGTGCGCTGAGGGGTGTGGCGTCGGGGCGGTGCCTGGACATCAACGGCGCCTCGCAGGCCAACGGCGCCCTGGCGCAGATCTGGGACTGCAACGGGCAGGCCAACCAGCAGTGGACCTCCACCAGCGCCGGTGAGCTGCGGGTCTACGGCAACAAGTGCCTGGACGTCAACGGTGGCGCCACCGCCGACGGCACCAGCGTGGTCATCTGGGACTGCAACGGCCAGAACAACCAGAAGTGGCGCCTCAACTCCGACGGCAGCATCACCGCCGTCGGGGCCAACAAGTGCCTCGACGTGACCGGCAACGGCACCGCCAACGGCAGCAAGGTCATCATCTGGACCTGCAACGGCCAGAACAACCAGAAGTGGACCCGCGTCTGAGGCCACCCGGCACACCGCCCGGCCTCACGCCGATCACCCATTGATGCGACCGCCCGGCGCGACCCCGGCTTTCCTCCTCGGAAGGGGCCGCGCCGGGCGGCGACGAAAGGACACCCATGCTGCGACATCTGACCCCCGCCGCGCTCGGGCGCGTCGCGGGGAGCGACCGGAAGACATCCCTGCTGCGACGCCTGTCGATGACCGCGGCGGCGCTCACCGTCGCCGCGACGGTGATCCCGACCGTCCCCGCCCAGGCCGCCGCCTTCAAGGTGCTGGTGTTCTCCAAGACGGCCGCGTTCCGGCACGACTCGATCCCCACGGGGATCCAGACCATCCGCGACCTGGGCGCCGCCAACGACTTCACCGTCGACGCCACCGAGGACTCGAACGCCTTCAACACGAGCAACCTCGCCCAGTACAAGGCGGTGGTGTTCCTCAGCACCACCGGTGATGTGCTCAACGACAGCCAGCAGGCCGCCTTCCAGACGTACGTGAACGGCGGAGGCGGTTACGTCGGGGTCCATGCGGCCGCCGACACCGAGTACAACTGGCCGTACTACGGGCAGCTGATGGGCGCCTGGTTCAACAACCACCCGGCGATCCAGCAGGCCACCGTGCGGAACGAGGACCGGGCGCACGCCGCGACCGCTCACCTGGGGACGACATGGTCGCGTACGGACGAGTGGTACAGCTTCCGCTCCAACCCCCGCTCGAACGTCCGCGTGCTGCAGAGCCTGGACGAGAGCAGCTACAGCGGCGGCGGCATGGGTGATCACCCGATCACCTGGTGCCACCCCCAGTCCTCCGGCCGGGCGTTCTACACGGGGTTGGGACACACCCAGGAGTCGTACGCCGACTCGAACTTCCGCACCCTGCTGCTGGGCGGGATCCGGTACGCGGCCAAGGCCGTCAACGCCGACTGCCGCCCGGAGACCGGGTACACGGCGCTGTACAACGGGTCGACGACGGGCTGGTCGCAGGTCGGGCCGGGGTCGTTCACCAACAGCGACGCCACGCTGACCTCCCAGGGCGGCATGGGGATGCTGTACTACGGCGCCAAGGAGTTCCACTCCTACTCCCTCAAGCTCGACTGGAGGATGACCGGTGACTCCAACTCGGGGGTGATCGTCGGGTTCCCGCCCACCAGCGACCCGAACACGGCGCTCAACACCGGATATGAGGTGCAGATCGACGCCACCGACACCTCCGACAAGACGACGGGGGCGATCTACGGAGTCAAGTCGGCGGACATCACGGCCCGTGACGCCGCGCTGAATCCGCCGGGTCAGTGGAACACCTATGAGCTGCTGGTGGAGGGTGAGCGGCTGCAGGTGTTCCTGAACGGAACCAAGATCAACGATTTCACCAACACCGATTCGGCCCGCTCGCTCCAGCAGGGCTACATCGGCATCCAGAACCACGGGTCGGGCAACGTGGTGGCGTACCGCAACATCCGTGTCAAGGAACTGGCCGGCCCATCGCCCTCCCCGTCCCCGTCTCCATCTACGTCTCCGTCCCCCTCCCCGTCCCCCTCGCCGTCGCCGTCACCTTCGTCTTCGGCGAGCACGAGTGCGTTGAGGGGTGTGGCGTCGGGGCGGTGCCTGGACGTCAACGGCGCCTCGCAGGCCAACGGCGCCCTGGCGCAGATCTGGGACTGCAACGGCCAGAACAACCAGAAGTGGACCACCACCAGCGCCGGTGAGCTGCGGGTCTACGGCAACAAGTGCCTCGACGTCAACGGTGCGAGCACGGCGAACGGCACGAGCGTGCTCATCTGGGACTGCAACGGCCAGAACAACCAGAAGTGGCGCCTCAACTCCGACGGCAGCATCACCGCCGTCGGGGCCAACAAGTGCCTCGACGTGACCGGCAACGGCACCGCCAACGGCACCAAGGTGCAGATCTACACGTGCAACGGTCAGAACAACCAGAAGTGGACCCGGGTCTGACGCCGTCCGGGCACGCGCCTTCGCCGGGGTGATCCCTCACCCCGGCGGAGGCCGGCTCCTGGGGAGGTTCCCCCACCGCCGGGCGGCGGGACGTGAGGTTCAGCGGCGGACCTCACGCCCGGTGCCCCGGGCGATCTCCAGCACCTCCTCGGCGCTGAAGCGGCACTGGTCTCCCTGCACGCTCATCGCCAGGGAGGCCATCGCCGTTCCCCGGCGGAGCGCCTCCTCGGGGGAATCGTCGAGTACGCCCCACAGCACGCCGGCCGCGAAGGCGTCCCCGGCGCCGATCCGATCGACTCCGACGGTGGGCAGCGCGGGGGCCGCGAAGGACTCGCCCTCCCAGTGTGCGACCGCGCCGCCGGCCCCGGCCGTCACCACGACGCGGCCGACCGCCAGCGTCGTCGCCAGATCGCGCGCGAGCGTCGCGGGATCGCCGGCCAGGCCGAAAAGGTCGCGAGCGTCCTCGGCGCGGCAGATCAACAGGTCGACGTCGGGAGCCACTTCGGCGGCGAACGAGGCGGCCGCCTCCGGCGAGCACAGCGCCGATCGATAGTTGACGTCGTAGACGACCAGAGCGCCGCGCGCACGCCCCTCCCGTGCCGTTCGCAGCACGAGCGCGTCCGATCCGGGTGCCAGCGCGGCGGTGATGCCGGTCAGATGGATGATCCGCGCCTCGCACACGGCGGTCCAGTCGAGATCGTCGACGCGGAGCGAGCCGAACGCGGTACCGGCCCGGTCGTAGAGGACGCTCGTCGGGCGGGGCGGGGAGCCGATCTCGGCGAAGTAGAGTCCGAGGCGCTCGTCGGCCATCCACCGCACGGTGTCGAGGAGGACGCCGGCGCTCGACAGTGAGTCCGCGACCCGGCGCCCGAGGACCGTGTCCGGCAGCGCCGACGTCCAGCGGGCGGACACCCCGACCGACGCCAGGGCGACGGCGACGTTCGCCTCGGCGCCGCCGGCGTGCACCCGCAGCCAGCCACAATCGCGCAGCCGCTCGCCGGCCGGGGGCGACAGCCGCACTATGGCCTCACCCAGCGTCGACACCTCGACGCGCCGGCCGCTGACGGGGCCTTCGCTCTGCTGCTCGCTCATGCCCGGGAATCACCCCTCTTGACGGACGCCCTTTACTCAAGATTTCATCATACCTATGATGTGTTACATCACATGCACCAAGGGAGCCGAAGACAAGTGAAACAGGGTCATTTGGCAACCCTCGTGGCAAGCATCTCCGTCGCGACCGCCGGCATCGTCGTCATCGGCGCCACACCGGCGCTCGCCGTGCCGCCCCATCCCGGCCGGACCACGATCGTGGTCTCGCCCGACGGCGACGATCACCATCAGGGCACGCCGGGCAAGCCGCTGCGCACCCTGCCCGCGGCGCAGGCGATGGCGCGCGCGTCGGCGCGCGCGGGAAGCGCCGTGACGGTCGAGCTGAGGGACGGGACCTATCGGCTCGACAAGCCGCTGCGTTTCACCGCGGAGGACTCGGGGTCCGGCGCCAAGCCGGTGACCTGGACCGCGGCGAAGGGGGCGCACCCGATCATCTCCGGCGGCCGGACCGTGACCGGCTGGACGTCGTACGACGCGGGCAAGAACATCTTCGTCGCCTCGGTGCCCAAGGGGCAGGACAGCCGTCAGCTCTACAAGAACGACGCCGCGGCGCCGCGCGCGGCGATCACGATCGCCCGCGGCGACGTGACGATCACCGAATCCGGCATGGAGATCAAGAATCCCGCGCTGAACTACCTCGCGACGCTGCCGGACCAGAGCCGCATCGAGGTCGAGAGCCAGGGCTCCTTCACCGATCGGTACGCCCCCGTGCAGAACATCAGCGGGACGACGATCACCATGCAGCAGCCCGCGTGGCAGAACAACAACTGGGGGTACGACACCCTGGCGCGCCCGTTCGCGGGCGGCCAACTGCTGCTCGAGAACTCCTACGCCTTCCTGCAGGAGGGACAGTGGTACCTCGACCCGGCCGGCGGCAAGCTGTACTACCGCGCCGCCGCCGGTGAGGACCCGAACGGCGCGTCGTTCGTGCTGCCCTCCCTCGAGTCGCTCGTGCAGATCGCGGGCAGCTACGCGAACCCGGTGCACGACCTGACCTTCTCGGGCATCCAGTTCTCGCACTCGACCTGGCTGTCGCCCGGCTCGTCGATCGGCTACGCCGACCAGCAGAACGGCGCCTTCATCCCGAAGGCCTACCCGCAGCCCGCCGACTATCTGAGCAGCTGCCAGTCGGGCTGCCCGCTGTTCGAGGGCGCGCGCAACGGCTGGAACCAGATGCCGGCGGCGGTCCAGGTGGCCGCGGCCACCCGTGTGAAGTTCACCGACGACGTCTTCGCCCACCTCGGGCAGGTGGGCCTCGGCATCGGCCTGGACGCCAACGCGAACGGAGCAGGGATCGGGCTCGGCGTCACCGAGACGACCGTGCACCACAACCTGTTCACCGATCTCGGTGGCGCGGGGGTCGTCGCGGGCGGCGTCCAGCCGGACGCCCACCACCCGGGCGACCCGGCGATGACCCTGCGCGACATCACGATCGACAACAACTTCGTGACCGACGTCGCCAAGGACTACAAGGAGATGTCGGGCATCCTCACCACCTACGTGGACCACGCCGTGATCGCGCACAACGAGGTCTCGAACCTCGCCTACGACGGGATCGACACCGGCTGGGGCTGGGGTGCGAACGACGCGGGCGGCAGTCAGGACTACAAGAACCGGGGCCTCTACGCGTACCAGCCGATCTACAACACGCCGACGACCCTCAAGAACACCGAGGTGACCGGCAACCTGATCCACGGCGTGAAGAAGGTCTTCCACGACGGCGGGAGCCTGTACAACCTGTCGGCCAATCCCGGCGCCGTGTTCAGCGGGAACTACATCTACGACACCAAGCGCACGGTGGGTCTCTACCTGGATGAGGGATCTCGCTACGTGACGATGAAGAACAACGTGATCCAGGACTGCGGAGTGTGGGTGTTCACGAACTCCTACGGGACGATCAACAACACCAGCGACAACGTGCTCCAGCACAACTGGTACAACTCGGGCGGCACGCAGACGCCGGACGCCGGCGTGCACAACAACCAGCTGATCGACAACGTCCAGGTCTCGGGCACGGCCTGGCCCGCCGACGCCCAGCAGGTGATCGAGCAGGCCGGCATCGAGCCCGCCCTGCGGACCTTCCCCGGGGTCTCCCGGTAGTCACCTGACGGCGGTAGCGGCCGGACGACGATGAGGCGGGGAAGCCATGCGGCTTCCCCGCCTCTTCTATCGGGGCGAGCGCGTTATCTCGCCAGCCACCCGCCGTCCACCGGAATGATTGCGCCGGAGACGTAGTCGGAGGCCGCCGAGCTGAGGAAGACCGCCACTCCGGCGAGGTCGTCGCCGCGGCCCCAGCGCCCGGCCGGGATCCGCTCCAGGATCGACCGCGACCGGTCGGGATCGTCGCGGAGCGCCGCCGTGTTGTCGGTCGCGATGTAGCCCGGCGCGATGGCGTTGACGTTCACGCCCCGTCCGGCCCACTCGTTGGCGAGGGCACGGGTGAGGCCGGCGATCCCCGACTTCGCGGCGGTGTAGCCGGGCACGTTGATCCCGCCCTGGAAGCTCAGCATGCTCGCCGTGAACACGACCTTGCCGCGGCCGCGCTCCAGCATCGGACGCGCGACCAGCTGCGTGAGGGCGAACTGGCTGGACAGGTCGATCTCGATCACCCGGTCCCACCACGAGAGCGGATGCTCCGCCGCGGGAGCCCGTTCGATGGTGCCCGCGTTGTTGACGAGGATGTCGGGAGCCCGTTCCGCGAGCTCGGCGCCCAGCGCCAGGACGGCGTCGCGATCCGCGAAGTCCACCGCCCGGCTCTCGAAGGATCGGCCGAGCCCGCGGATCGACTCGGCGATCTCGTCGTCGGCCCGCGCCTGAGTGCTCACACCGATGATGTCCGCGCCGGCGGCGGCGAGGGCCTCCGCCATGGCGCGGCCGATGCCACGGCGGGCGCCGGTGACGACGGCGAGACGGCCGTGAAGGTCGAACATACCGCTCATGCCCCGGCCTCCCCCGCGACGTCCACCAGGATCTTCATGGCCCGGCCCGCCGACAGGTCGTCCATCGCGGAGGCGACCTCCTCGATCGGGACGACGCGGGAGATGAGGGCCTGCGCGGGGATGCGGCCCCGGTTGAGCAGGTCGACGGCGCGTTCGAAGTCGGACCGCTGGTAGACCCGGGCGCCCAGCAGACGCAGCTCGCGCCAGAACACGCGCTGCAGGTCCAGCTCGCGGGGGGCGGAGTGGATGGCCACCACGACGATCGTCCCGCGCACCTTCGCCAGGTCGGTGGCGGATCGGGCCGCGGCGGCGGCTCCCGACACCTCGAACACCACATCGGCGCCGACGCCGTTCGTCCAGCGTGCGATCTCGGCGGCCATGTCGGCCGAGGCGGGATCGATCACCTCGAACCCGAGCGCGGCGATCCGGCTGCGGCGAGAGGCGTCGACCTCGGCTACGATGACGTGCGCGCCGGCGTCACGCGCCACGGTGGCGATGAGCACGCCGATGGGGCCGCCGCCGAGCACGACCGCGTGGTCGCCGACCTGGAGACCCGAGCGCCGGACGTCGTGCACCGCCACGGCGACGGGCTCGACGAGCGCCGCCGTGCGCAGGTCGAGGCCGGGGGGAAGCGGCACCGCGATCGACGCCGGCACATTCCACCGCTGTTGAAGTCCTCCGGGGGCGTCGATTCCGACGAAGACGAGGTTCTGGCAAATATGCTGATGACCGGCGAGGCAGGCCGGGCACGTGCCGTCCCAGACCAGCGGCATGACGGTCAGGGGGTCACCGACCTTCCAGCCCTCCACGCCCGCACCGACCGCCGCCACGGTGCCCGACGTCTCGTGGCCGAACACGAGGGGCGTCCGTACCCGGGCGTCCATGGCGCCGTGCGCGATGTGGAGGTCGGTTCCGCACAATCCGCAGTACGCGACGGCGATCTGAAGCTCCCCGGGGCCCGGCGGCCCGACCTCCACGGAGACCGTCTCCAGACGGCCTCCGCCCACATACGCAGCACCCTTCATCGGCGTTCTCCCTCTCCTTCGCACCGCACCGCACCAGCGGCGGCAACTCTTGCGCTCATCATACGTATGCCGTTACTTTTATCACCATCTCTCACCCCCCGATGTGGGAGACAGGACAAAAGGACTCGAACATGTTCCGTTTCACACGAGCCGGACGCACGGGCCCATGGATGCGCGCGATCAGCGTTGCCGGAGCATCGGCCATCGCCCTCACCCTGGCCGGTTGCGGCGGCGACGGCGGCACCTCAGTCGGTTCCTACGGCTTTCCGCAGGTAACTCAGGACGACAAGGCTCCCATCACTGTATGGGTTGACTCCGATAGATCAAGCGCGGCCGACGCCTTCAAGAAGGCGAACCCGGACGTCAAGATCAACGTTGTTACGTACGACGGCTCCGCCAACGGCTCCAACTCGTTCCGGACGAAGGTGCAGCTCTTCGACCGGGCCGGCAACGGCTGGCCCGACGTCGTGTTCTCGACGCAGAACAACGACGCGGCGTGGGCGAGCCAGAAGAGCAACGGCAAGCAGGCGTTCGCTGCCGTGCTCGACGGCGGGCTCGTCCCGAAGGCCACCCTCGACTCCTTCACCAAGGGTTCGCTGGACCCGTGCACCGTCGAGGGCAAGGTCTACTGCCTGCGCAACGACCTCGCCCAGGTCGCGCTCTGGTACAACAAGGACCTGCTCGACAAGTTCGGCTACACCCTCCCCACGACGTGGGAGGAGTATCAGGCGATCGGCGAGAAGGTGGCCAAGGAGCACCCCGGCTACATCGTCGGCGCCGTCGGAGACTCGTTCGCCTCGGAGATCTACTTCTGGAGCGGCAAGTGCCAGGCGAACGGCGTCACCGGTCCGAAGACGGTGTCGGTCAGCACCGGCACCCCGGAGTGCCAGCGCGTCGCGTCGATGCTCGACGTTCTGATCAAGAACGGCACCACGCCCAACGTGAGCGTGTTCACGCCGGAGTTCGTGAAGAAGTACACCGGTAAGGTGCTCCTGATGCCCGGCCCGGCCTGGTACGCGGGAGCCATCTTCAACAACCCGCAGTCGCTCAACGTCCCCGCGGGCCAGCTCGGCGTCGCGGCGCCGCTGACCTGGCAGGGCGACAGCCCCGCGACCGGCAACGTCGGCGGCGGCACCTGGTTCGTCAGCAGCCATTCGAAGAACCTCAAGGCGGCCGAGAAGTTCGTCGAGTTCGTCACGACGGCCGACGACTACCAGGTGAACGTCGCTCCCGGTTACCCGGCCTACGCGCCGGCCGCGGAGAAGTGGCTCAAGAAGCAGGAGTCGAGCGGCTACTACGCGACCGACCTGCAGGCTCTGCTCACGGCCGGGTCGCTGATCTGGAACGGGTGGGGCTCCGGCGTCTTCAGCC
Organism: Microbispora bryophytorum; assembly: GCF_043197435.1. Lineage (NCBI taxonomy): Bacteria > Bacillati > Actinomycetota > Actinomycetes > Streptosporangiales > Streptosporangiaceae > Microbispora > Microbispora bryophytorum. The sequence goes on from NZ_JBICTF010000013.1 coordinate 214,046, forward strand.
AGGAGGCGATCTGGGCGAAGACGATGACTCCGGCCATCGCCAACGGCAAGAACCTGGTCGACATGCTTCCCGAGTGGGAGACGGCGATCAAGAACCAGGCCCAGGTCAACGGATATACGGTCAAATGACATGACAGCCATGAATGAGACCGGCCCATCGGCCACGCTGGCACCGCGCGGAAGGCCGGGCGAAAGGAGCGCCGCCGGCGAGAGGAGCGCGATGAGCTACGGCTTCGTCGCCCCCTACACAGCGCTGGTGGTCGCGTTCGGGGTCCTGCCCGCCCTCTACGCAGTCTTCCTCGCGTTCACCGACAACGAGGGCGGCTTCGCGGGAATCGCCAACTTCACCAAGGTTGTGAGCGACTTCCGCTTCCTGCCCGCCGTCGCGCATGTCGCGCTCTACCTGGTGATCTGGCTAGTCGCCCTGGTGGTGCTGGTCTCGTTCCTGGCCGTCGTCGTGCACGCGGTCCGGGTGCGATGGCTGAGCCGGACACTTCGGTTCGTCTTCTACCTGCCGGGCGCCCTGGCGGGCGCGTCGAGCGTGCTGCTGTGGCTGTTCGTTCTCGACCCGACCGCCAGCCCGGTCAGCGGCCTGCTGCATATGCTGGGATTCTCCAGCTTCGTGCAGGTCATCGTGCCGGCGAACCTCCCTCCGGTCTTCGCCATCATCGCGTTCTGGACCGGCGCGGGCGGGTGGATCGTCATCATGTACGGCGCGCTCAACAACATCAGCCCCGACGTGATCGAGGCCGCGCGCATCGACGGCGCCACCGTTGTGCAGATCGCCCGGCGCATCCAGCTGCCGATGCTGCGCAAGTGGATCTCGTACATGGGCATCATGTCGCTCGCCGCCGGCACGCAGTTGTTCGTCGAGCCACAGCTGCTCTCTCAGGCGAGCAACGCGATCGTGCCCAACGACTACTCGCTCAACCAGCTCGCCTACCAGTACGCGTTCCAGCAGAACGACTTCAACGGAGCGGCGGCCATCTCCCTGCTGCTGCTCGTCATCGCCCTCGCGCTGTCGGCCGTCTTCGTGACACGCGGCGGCCTGTTCGAGAAGGACTGAGGCTATGACGACAGTCGACGTCGGTCGCCCGGCGGGGCGACAGGACGGTGTAAGCGGCTGGAGCATGCGGACGATCATCGGCGTCGTGGTCGCGATCTTCGTGCTGTTCTTCGTGATCCCGATCGTCTGGCTGCTGCTGGCGACGACGAAGTCCGCACACGCGCTCATCATCGAGAACCCGTTCCAGCCCGGCAGCATCGGTGACCTGGCCGCCAACTGGAAGCAGTTGTTCGACTTCCAGGACGGCGCGGTCACCTCGTGGGTCGGCAACTCGGCGCTGTACGCTGTGGGCGCGCTCGTCATCACGCTCGTTGCGAGCATCCCGGCGGGCTACGCGATGGCGTTGACGGAGTTCCGCTTCCGGCGGCTGCTCCTGGTGCTGACGCTGATCGTCATGCTGATCCCGAACACCGCGCTGGTGCTGCCGATCTTCCTTGAGCTGAACGTGGTGGGCTTGATCGGCAACCCGTTGTCGGTGATCCTGCCGATGTCGTTCTTCCCCTTCGGCGTGTACCTCACCTACATCTACTTCTCCACCAGCGTCCCGCGTGATCTGCTCGCGGCGGCGCGCCTGGACGGATGCACCGAGTTCCAGGTGTTCGCGAGGGTCGCGCTGCCGCTGGCCGCGCCGATCGTCGCCCTGGTCGCGTTCTTCAGCTTCGTCCAGAACTGGAACAACTTCTTCCTGCCTTTCGTGATGCTGCCGTCGAGCGACGGGTACCCGGTCCAGGTCGGCCTGACCTCCCTGCTCGCCTCGACACCGGCGTTCAACCCGAGCTCTGCCGGCGCCCAGTCCGTGCAGCTGCCCACGCTCGCGCTCGCGACCGTCATCTCGGTGTTGCCGGTGCTGATCGTCTTCCTTTTCGCACAGCGCTTCCTGGTCGCCGGCATGACGGCCGGAGGCACCAAGGAGTGAGTCGAATTCTCGTAGTAAAGGAGCAACCGTGAAGGTCACCGGCTATCGCAGCCTGACCACTGGGCACGACTGGGGCCGGCTGATCGGCGACGCCAACGGCGTCATGCCCGAGCCGCGCACCGATGTGCATGTGCTGATCCTCGAGACCGACAGCGGTCTCGAGGGCGTCGGGCTCGGAGCGCACGGCGACATCGACCGCGTCTTCGGCGCCGTCGAGGGCGAGGACCCGCGGGCCGTCTCCTCGCTCTACGACCGGATGCTCGACCGGGTCTTCAAGACCGGCCACTCCGGCGCCACCTTCGGCGCGATCGGTGCGATCGACATGGCGCTCTGGGACCTCAAGGCCAAGGCGGCCGATGAGCCGCTCTGGCGCACTCTCGGCGGTCGTGACCGGTTCGTTCCGGGCTACGCCTCCGGGCTGGACATCGCCCTCGACGACGACGCCCTCGTACGCCTCTACGAGCGCTTCGCGGACCGGGGCTTCAGCGCCGCCAAGCTCAAGGGCGGCCGGAGCTTCGATCACGACCTGCGCCGGCTGCAGGCGCTGCGGGACGTCTTCGCCCGCAACTCGGCCGAACCCGCCCTCATGCTCGACGCCAACGAGTCGTGGAACCGCTCGCAGGCCGTGCGCTATCTCACGGCACTGGAGCGGTCGGTGGACCTCGCCTGGGTGGAGGAGCCGGTGCGCAGGTGGGACGCGGCCGGGCTCGCCTCGGTCCGGCAGGGCATCCGCGCCGGCGTGGCGACCGGAGAGAACCTCACCGGCCTTGAGCAGTACCGGCCGCTCCTGGACGCCGACGCCGTCGACATCGTCCAGGTGGGCAACGTGTGGGGCATCACGCACTTCCTGCGGGTGGCCGCGGTCGCGCACAGCCGTGACCTGCCCGTGAGCCCGGTGGCCTACCACACCAACCCGGTGGCGCACGCCGCCGTGGCCGTGCCGAACCACCTGGCCTTCGAGGTCCAGGATCTGTCGGCCCCCATCGGACTCCACGTCGACCAGGAATTCGAGGACGGCGGGATCGTCCTCGGCGACGAACCGGGCCTCGGCATCCGGGTGGACGAGGATCACATCCACGCCGTGCGGGCCGCGGATCCGCCGGCCGCGATCGACGGGCCCCATGTCCGCCCCAAGCGGGCCGGCCTGCGCCTCATCCCGGATTCCCACGGGGACGACCGCATCGGCGCGTCCGCCGGAGAGCGGGTGAGGTCGTGAGCGCCCAGCCCCGCGTGGAGCGTCACGCCCTCGTCGTCGGCGTCCGGCCCGAGCGCCGGGAGGAGTACCTCGAACTGCATCGCAACGTCTGGCCGCAGGTCGAGCAGACCCTGCGCGACGCGAACGTCACGAACTACTCGATCTTCATCGTCGGCGACATGTTGTTCGCCTACTACGAGTACGTCGGCGACGACCACGAGGCCGACATGGCCCGCATCGCCGAGGACCCGGTGTCGCGCGAGTGGTGGACGCACACCGACCCCTGCCAGGTGCGCATCGTCGAGGAACGCGATCCCGGCGCCCTGTGGCAGCCCATCGACGAAGTCTGGCATCTGTCGTGATCAGTTCCGTCGACGCGCACGTGCACCTCTGGAACCGGGCCACCGATCCGCAGCCGTGGATCGACCCGGTGACGATGGCGGCGATCGACAGAGACTTCGCGCACGGCGACCTCGAGCGGATGCTCGACTCGACCGGCGTGGACGTCGCCGTCGTCGTGCAGTCGAGCAACAGCGCCGCCGAGACGAGGCGGCTGCTGACGCAGCCGGGCCCGCGCGTCGCGGGCGTGGTCGGCTGGGCCGACCTCACAGGTGACGTCGCGGCCCAGCTCGGCGAGCTCGACGCCGCGGCGCGCCGGAGGCTGGTCGGGATCCGTCACCTAGTCCATGTCGACCCCGATCCCGACTGGCTCGGGCGGCCCGACGTGGGAGCGGCGCTCGACCGGCTGGCCGCCGCCGGCCTCGGCTTCGACCTGGTGGTGCGGTCGTGGCAGCTGCCGCTGGCCGCGACCGTCGCGGCCGCGCATCCCGGCGTGCGCTTCGTCGTCGACCACCTCGGCGGAATCGCCGAAGCGGACGACGACGGCCGCTGGGAGGCCGGCCTGCGCGAGCTCGCCGCCCGGCCGAACACCTGCGCGAAGATCTCCGGGCTGGCCGGGCTGGTGAGCGGCGGCGACGCAGCCCGCCTGCGCCGCGTGGTCGGCGTGGCGCTGGAGGCCTTCGGCCCGCAGCGGCTCATGTACGGCTCCGACTGGCCGCTCGCCGAGCTGGGATGCGGCCCGGTCGCGTGGCGAGGAGCGGTGGACGAGCTGATCGGCGAGCTCAGCCCGGCGGAGCGCCAGGCGGTCATGTCCGGCACCGCGTCGGCCTTCTATCGGCTCGGCGCATGACGGCGCAGGTCGCGGAGCTGCTGACGCGGGGGCGGTCGAGGCAGGGCGTCCTCGGCCTCGGCGGATCGCCGCTCGGCAACTTCGCCCGTCCCATGACCGACGACGAGGCCGCCGTGACGATGCGCCGGGCGTGGGATCGCGGCATCCGCTACTTCGACACCGCGCCGCACTACGGCCTCGGGCTCTCCGAGCGCCGCATCGGCGCCGAGTTGCGCCGCCGCCCTCGCGACGAGTTCGTCCTGTCCACCAAGGTCGGCCGCCTGATCGTGCCCAACCCCCGGCCCCGGGAACGGGACGACGACGGGTTCGCGGTTCCCGGTGACCTCACCCGGCAGTGGGACTTCTCGGCGGCGGGCGTCGAACGCTCGCTCCGGGAGAGCCTGGAGCGCCTCGGACTCGAGTCGGTGGACATCCTCTACCTGCACGATCCCGACCAGGCGTGGGAGGGCGCGACCGGGGAGGGGCTCGCGGCGCTGGCGCGGCTGAAGGCCGGCGGCGTCGTGAAGGCCATCGGCATCGGGACGAACTCCACCACCGGGCTCGCCGGGGTCATCGAGGACGGGCTCGTCGACGTGATCATGCTGGCGAACCGCTACTCGCTGCTCGACCACACCGCGCTCGACTCGGTGCTCGCGCCGGCCCATCGTTTCGGTGTCGCCGTGGTGGCCGTCGGCGTCTTCGCCACCGGCCTGCTGTCCACCGCCCGCCCCGCACCCGGCTCGACGTACGAGTATCGCGCCCCCGACGCGGATGTGATCGGGCGCGCCGAGCGCATCGCGACGGTCTGTGAGGATCACGGCGTCGAACTCCCCGCCGCCGCGCTGGCCTTCCCCCTGCTGCACCCCGCGGTCTCCGCGATCGCCGTCGGCATGCGCTCACCAGACGAGGTGGACGAGAACCTCCGGCGGTTCGAGACCGACATCCCCGCCGGGCTCTGGAGCGACCTGATCGCCGAAGGCCTGATCCCGGCCGCGGCCGTGCGCACGCACCAACCCTGACACCCCGGCCCCGGCCGCAGGTGGTGGCGGTGGGCGGCGCGTGAGCGCCGCCCGCCGTCGTGGCGCTGGCCTGCGGCCGGCGCCACGACGGCGGGCCCTCAGGAGCCGGACTCCTGGCCCATCGCTCCGCGTACGCCGGGGCGGCGCCTGGCCCACGAACCCACTATGTGGACGCGCATCGCGGCCGCGGCGCCCTGAGCGTCTCCCTGGAGGATCATCGACTCGATCTGCCGGTGCTCGGCGAGCGACTGGAGGTGCTCCTCCCTGCTCGGGTCGCCGTTGTACCGGCTCGACAGCCGTGCCTTGGCATGGATGCCGTGGATGATCGCGTGACCGAGACGGTTGCCGGAGGCCAGCATGATCATCTCATGGAAGGCGACGTCCTCCCTGCCGTAGCGTTCCGGGTCGTGCAGGCTCTCCGCGAGGACGTTCGCCTGCTTCTTCAGCGCCTCGGCCTGATCCGGTGTGATCACGCGGGCGCACTGCGCCGCCATGTCGCACTCGAGCGCCGCCCGGACGTTGATGAGGTCGTCGAGGATGGACAGGTTGCTGTCGTGCCGGATCTGCGCCTCGAGGACGAGGGGGTCCAGCAGGTTCCAGCCGATCGGCTCGAGAACCCGGGTCCCCCGGCCCGGCGTCGCCTTGACCAGGCCCTTCGCCTCCAGCAGCTTGATCGACTCGCGCACCACGGTGCGGGAGACGCCGAACTCACGGCACAGCTCGGGCTCGGTCGGGAGTACGGTGTCGACGGGATAGGCGCCCGACACGACGCGGTCGACCAGATGCGTGACGACTGTGTCGCCCAGGCGCCTGGGGCGTCGGTAGCTGGGCGGCTCCAGCGAGGCGTGGGAGGTGCTCCCGGTCGGACCGGAATGAGAGGACGCGGCAGTCACTGGGCCTCCAGGAGGATCTTCACCAGGCCAGTATACGCTCCAGCACATATGTAATTCATATGATGTAACCGATACCACAGTGCGTCACCTGTGGGAAGGCAGCCGTGCGGTCATGCCGGCTGCCGCAACGACATCACCGCCCACGGCGCGAGTTCGACGTCGAGATCGAGCACACCGGTCCCGGGCACGGTCAGCGTGAACCGGAGGAGCGAGTCGGCGACCTTGCTCAGGTGCTCGCTCTCGGCCCGGGACGGATTGAGCGGCGACCCGAGCCGATACCAGGCCTCGGCGACGTTCCCGTGCTCCCAGTCCACGATCTCGACGAGGAACGCACTGCCCGGCTCCAGTCCCCCGATCGAGTGCCGGATCCTCCGGCTCGGCCCCATCTCGGCCAGCGCGCGTGTCCCCTCATACGAGTTCTGCGCCCGGAGACCCTTCATGCCCATGTCGTCGGGGTAGTTGAAGAACACCGCCGACACCGCCGACGTCCGGCTGTCGCGGGTCACGACTCCGTCGGAGGTCGCGAGGAGCAGCCGGTCACCGAGCCGTTCCAGCATCGTGAAGGCGTGGAACGTGGGCTTGTGCACGCCCCCCTCGTTCACGAGGCCGAAGCCGCCGTGGAACGGCCCGATGCCGGCGCCCCCCTCCTCGAAGACGTCCGTGAAGGTCCAGTAGGAGATCGAGTCGGCGAGGGTGGCGCACTGCAGATACGACCGCGTGATGGAGGTCGCCGCGAACACCGTGTCGTGGATGAAGTCACGCGATGACGGCGACGTCGACCACTCCGTGATGTGGATCTCCGCGTCCGGGTACGCACTGCTGCCCACCAGCTCGCGCAGCAGCGTCAGGTCGTCGAACGTAGCGTCGGCGTACCGGGTGATGTGCACCGCCTCGCCGTCGGCGGCGAACGCGAAGTCGGTGGGATAGGTGTGCGTCGAGACGAAGTCGATCGGAAGTCCGCGCTCCGCGCACCAGGCGATGAAGTCCTCGATCCACACCGGGCGCCAGTCGAGCGCGTCCACGTCGGAGGCGGCGGCCGTCTCGTGCGTCGCGACGCGGTCCTCGACCTCGCCCTTGTAGCGGTCGTCGGGCACGAAGACGCTCGTCGCGGGCCCGCCCACCTTCAACGCGGGATCGATGTTCTTGATCGCCGTCACGGTCTGCTCGTAGAGCTCGAAGTACTCGGTCTTCGTCCCGGTCCAGAAGTGGGGAACCAGGTTCGGCTCGTTCCACACCTCGAAGCGCCACTCCCGCACCTCGTCGAGGCCGTAGCGGTCGATCCAGTGCTCGACCGACCTCGTGACCAGCTCGACCCAGCGCGCCATGTCCTTGGGCGGACTGCCGTGCGCGCCCCACCAGAACAGCGTCTCCGTCACCGTCGCCAGCTCGCGCGGCATGAAACCCAGCTCGACGAACGGACGGACACCACAGTCCAGGATGAAGTCGAACACCTTGTCCACGTAGCTGAACGTGTACACGGGCTCGGCGAGAGGGGCGTCCGGCCCGAACCCACCGCCGTAGCTCTCCCGGTACACGAACATGTCGTCGTGGAAGACGCCGTGGAAGCGGATGTACCGGACTCCGCATGCCTCGACGACGTCGGCGAACTGCCGTTGCCAGTCCGCGCGCAGCGCCTCGTTCGCCCGTCCGGCGCCGATGCACCTGCTCCAGACGTGCGGGAACGCGCTGTCGTCGCACCGCTTGCCGTCGATCGTCAGCGGGGAATCGGCCCTAGCGTCGCTCGTCATGCCTCACTTCTCTTCACGAATGGTCTGCGGGTGGGACGCGGGTGGGATGCGGGTGGGAGATGGCCGGCGGTGGAGCGCACCCGGCCCGTGACGGCGCGCGGCGACAGGGCCGGCCGCCGGTTCCGCTGCAGGCCGGGAACCCCGGTGAGCACGGCATGGCGGGAAGGAGAGGTTCGAAAGTATTTCGCGATTCGTTCGACGTCGGCAGGACAGTAGGTGGTGGGTCCGCCCGGTGTCAACGGATGAACAAGGGCGAACGCCTGCCGGCACGTGGCGGTCAGGCCCGTGCTAGGTTCCGAAAGAGTTTCGTAGCCCGGAAGGAGCCCTGATGCCACGGCGAGGTCGTTCCGAGCGAGCCACCCTGGCGGATGTCGCCCGGCTGGCCGGTGTCTCCCCCACGACCGCGTCGAAGGTCCTCAACGGGCGCGGCGACGTGGGGCCGAAGACACGGGAGCTTGTCCTCGGGGTCATGGCCGAGATCGGCTACAGGCCGACGACGGCGCGTCACGAGCGGACCCGGGACCGGGCCCTCGTCACCCTGCTCGACTTCGTGGAGTCCCGTTATGCCGGGACGGTGCTCCAGGGAATACTCGTGGCCGCGACCTCCGCGCGGGCCGAGCTCCTCCTTCGCCTGCCGCCCGGCGAGCCGATCAGCACGAACCGTACGGCGGCCCGCGCCTGGATGGAGGAGCAGAAGGCGTCCGGTGTCGCCGGTGTCATCGCGCTCGCCGTCGCCGTGCCCGACGCGGTGCTCCACGCCGCGGAGGATCTCGAGGTGCCCGCCGTGACGATCGACCCGATCGATACGACCGAATCACGTGTCGTCAGCATCGGCGCCACCAACTGGGCGGGCGGCCGCTCGGCGGCCGAGCACGTCATCAGGCTCGGCCACCGCAGGATCGCCTGGATCGGCGGCCCGCTGGGCTCCGCCCCCTCGGTGGAGCGTTTCCACGGATACCAGGCCGCGCTCGACTCGGCCGGCCTCACGCCGGACCGCGCGCTGATCCGCCATGAGGCGTTCTCCGTCGAGGCGGGACTCCGGCACGCTCGTGACATCCTCTCGCTGGACGAACGGCCGACCGCCGTCGTCGCGGGCAACGACGAGATCGCCGTCGGCGTCCTCGCCGCGGCCAAGGAGCTGCACATCGCCGTCCCCGGCGAGCTGTCGGTCACCGGGTTCGACGACACGCCGCAGACCGAGTGGACCACGCCCCGGCTCACGTCCGTCCGGCAGCCTCTCGTCGGCATGGGCCGGATGGCCGTCGAGACCGTCCTCGGCATGGCGGACGGCGTCCAGCCCGCCTCCCGGCATCTCCAGCTCGCGACGACCCTCAGCGTCCGCGACTCGACGGGCCCGGCCCCTCGTCCTGACTCCCCCGGCCCCTCGTCCTGACCCGCCCGGCCTCCCCACGGCGACGCGGGGATCACGCCCGCACGGTCTGGCGGGCGGTCTGGCCGGGCGAACTGGCCGGGCGGACTGGCTTTCCAGGCACATCGCGTGCTCGTCGCGGATCGAAGGCACTTGACGGCTGCGATGTTATCGATAACTCTTCTCTGCATCAACGGAATCCTCCGGGTCCCTGGTGGCTTGTGGAGAGAGAATGTGATCGATAACATCAGCTACGACCGATCCCAGCAGGGGCACCGCCGGGTGGAGCACCGGCTCGCGGCGCGGGTTCGCGTCGTCGCCGAGGCGTACGCCCTGCTCGCGCCGAGCCTCGTCGGCTTCCTGCTCTTCCTGGTGGCGCCCATCTTCGGTGTGGCGGCGCTGAGCCTGTTCGACTGGAACCTGATGGGCGCGCCGTCGTTCGTCGGGCTGGACAACTACCGCGAGCTGGCCGCCGATCCCGAGGTGTGGCGGGCCGTGCTCAACACGATCTACTACGTGGTGCTCAACATCCCGGCGCAGACCGTGCTGGCGCTGCTGCTGGCGGTGGCGCTGAACCGGCGGATGCGCGGCGGCAAGGTGCTCCGGGTGGTCTTCGTGCTGCCCTGGATGGCCATGCCGGTGGCGCTCGGCATCATCTGGTCCTGGGTGTTCGACCCGAGATACGGCGTGGTCAACCAGCTGCTGGGCACGGTGGGCATCGACGGCCCGAACTGGCTCACCGACCCCGCCTGGGCCATGCCGGTGATCGCCTCGGTGAACGTCTGGCAGTACACCGGCTACACGATGCTGATCCTGCTGGCCGGGCTGCAGGCGATCCCGCACACGCTGTACGAGGCCGCGGCGATCGACGGCACCACGCCGGTGCAGCGGTTCTTCATGATCACTCTGCCGCTGCTGCGGCCGTCTCTGTTCTTCGTACTGGTGACGAACATGATCGGGTCGTTCCAGATCTTCGACACGGTCTTCGTGATGACCCAGGGCGGTCCGGGCGGCGCCACCGACGTGCTGAACTTCCACATCTACCAGCAGGGGTTCCAGCTCTTCCGGTCCGGCTACGCCTCGGCGCTGGCGATGGTGCTGTTCGCGCTGATCCTGCTGGTCACCGCGGTGCAGTTCCTCTATTTCCGCAAGCGCACCGTCTACGACTTCTCCTGAGGACCCGATGAAGAGGACCCAATTGAAGAGGACGTGGACGAGGAGGATGCGGATGAAGAGGATCGCGCTGTATCTCGTGCTCTTCGCGGGCGCCGTGGTCTCGGTCGCGCCCTACCTGATGACGCTGAACTCGGCGTTCAAGGAACCCGCGCAGGTGCTCACCACGCCCGCCTGGGAGCCTGCCCTCCCCGTCACGTTCGACAACTTCGCCCAGGTCTGGTCGGACTACGACATGGCCGGCTTCCTGATGCACTCGCTGGTCTACGCCGGGGCCGTCACGGCCGGCCAGGTCGTGTTCAGCACGATGGCCGCCTACGCCTTCGGCAGGATGTCGTTCCCCGGCCGCGACGCGCTGTTCTGGGGCTACCTCGCGACGATGATGGTGCCGCAGATCGTCACCCTGGTCCCGCTCTTCCTGATCATGCGGGAGTTCGGGCTGATCGACACCTATCTCGGGCTCATCCTGCCCACCGCCTTCGGCACGCCGTACGGGATCTTCCTCGTGCGGCAGTACTTCCGCACGATTCCCGTGGACCTGGAGTCGGCCGCGCGCATCGACGGCGCGGGCACGCTGACCGTGCTCGTCCGGGTGCTGCTCCCGCTGAGCCGGCCGATCCTGGCCACCCTCGCGACCATCACGTTCATCACGACCTGGAACACGCTGCTGTGGCCGCTGATCGTCACGAACGGCGACGCGATCCGGGTGGTCACGCTCGGCATCTCGGCGCTGAAGGGCCAGCACTCCTCCCAGTACCACCTGATCCTGGCGGCCGCCGCCCTCGCGCTGCTGCCGCTGGTCGTGATCTTCCTGCTGTTCCAGCGGCACATCGTCCGTTCGATCGCCCTCACCGGACTGAAGTAACCACCCCCCGCGCAGAGAGAAGGGCATACGTATATGTCCAGAAAAATCGTCATAACCGGAGTTGCGACGGCGGCCCTGCTGTCCCTGGCCGCGTGCGGCGGCGCAGACGACTCGGACTCCACCGGCGGCACCGTCACCCTCCGGTACGCCATGTGGGACGAGGTGCAGAAGCCCCCGATCGAGCAGTCGATCCGCGAGTTCGAGAAGGCCCACCCGGCCATCAAGGTGCAGATCGAGCTGAACAACTGGAACGACTACTGGAGCAAGCTGCAGACCCAGCTCGCCGGCCGTTCGGCCCCCGACGTGTTCTGGGACCACGTCTCCTACTTCCCCAAGTTCAGCAAGGAGGGCGTGCTCACCGACCTGGCGCCGCTCATCGCCCAGGACAAGGTGGACACCTCGATCTACGACCCCAAGCTCGCCGAGGGCTGGAAGGTGAACGGCAAGGTCTACGGCCTGCCCAAGGACTGGGACACCATCGGGCTCTTCTACAGCACCAAGGCCCTCAAGGAGGCCGGGCTCACCCCCGCCGACCTCGACGGCCTCACCTGGAACCCCGCCGACGGCGGGACCTTCGTCAAGACGCTGCAGAAACTGACGGTCGACGAGAACGGCAAGCACGCCGACGAGGCCGGCTTCGACCCCAAGAAGGTCAAGCAGTACGGCCTGGCCATGCAGGCGCCCACCGGTCAGCAGGACTGGTGGAACTTCGCCCTGCAGAACGGCTGCACTCTCCAGGACAAGCCGTGGGGCCGGTGGACCATCGACCAGCCGGCCTGCGTGCAGGCCGTCCAGTTCGTCCAGGACCTGCGGCTGAAGTACCACGTCGCGGTGCCTGCCACGGTCACCAACCCGCCCAACGGCCCGTCCCTCGACCAGGTGGTCGGGCGCGGCGAGGCGGCCGCCGCGATGGACGGAAGCTGGATGCTGCGCGCGTTCGACACCGCGCTGCCGGGCGGCGCTTTCGGCGTCGCCGACCTCCCCGCGGGCCCGGTCGGCAAGGGCAGCGTCTACAACGGCCTGACCGAGGCCGTCTACGCCGGCACCAAGCACCCGAAGGAAGCGTGGGAGCTGCTCAAGTGGCTGACGTCCGAACGCCATCAGAAGGCCGTCGCCCAGGCGGGCGCCGTCTGGCCGGGCATCCCCTCGCTCAACGACGTCTTCGCCGACGCGTGGAAGGCCAAGGGCGTCGACGTCACCGGCTTCAAGAAGGCCGCCGAGGGCACCACGATGGGCTACCCGCTGACCGAGGCGGCCGACGTCTACAACGTCAAGGCGCTCGACATCTTCAACCAGGTCTGGCTGGGCCAGCTGTCGCCGCAGGACGCCGCCCAGAAGATCACCACCGAGGCCAACGCCGCCATCAAGTAAGGTCTGACTCATGGAAGTTACCGGTCACATGCCTGCCCAGGACGCTCCTCGCGCGCGGTCGGCGAGCATCTGGGACGTCGCCCGGGTGGCCGGTGTCTCCCAGCAGACCGTCAGCCGCGTCATCAACGGCAAGGCCCGGGTCAGCGAGACGACCCGGGCCAAGGTCCTCCAGGTCATCGCCGAGCTCGGCTACCGGCCCAACCGGCTGGCCCAGGCGCTGGCCGGAGGGCCGGTCCGCTCGGTCACCGTCCTCACCTCAGACACCGCCCTGTGGGGCGCCGCCGCCACGCTGCGCGGCATGGAGGAGGCGGCGAGGACGGCCGGGTTCTTCGTGGGCATCAGCGTGCTGGAGCGGGACTCCGGCCAGGCCGACATCGCCCTGCGGCTGAACCGGCCCGGGGAGGCGGTCATGGTGATCGCCTTCGACGACGCGGGCGTGCGCGCGCTGCGGGCGCTGCCCGCGGACGTCCCGGTCGCGGCGGCCGTCGAGCGGCGGCCCGACGACGGGCCGGACGACCCCTGGCAGATCTGGCTGGACGACCGGGCGGCGGCCGCGCACGCGACCCGCTACCTACTGAGCCTGGGGCACCGGACCGTCCACTACGTGGCCATCCCCTCCTCCACGAGCGCGCTTCCGCAGCGCACCCAGGGCTGGCAGGACGCGCTGCGCGCCGCCGGCCGGCCACTGCCCGAGTCGCTGCCCGGCGGCTGGAGCCCTCGATCCGGCTACCTCGCCGTACGCTCCCTGCTCGCGGACCGATCGGTCACCGCGATCCTTTGCGGCAACGACGACCTGGCGCTGGGCGTGATGCGGGCCGCCCGCGAGGCCGGGCGGGACATCCCCGGCGACCTCAGCGTGGTCGGCTTCGACGACTCCCCGACCTCGGCCTACCTCAACCCCGCGCTCACCACGGTCCGGCTCGATTTCGAGGGTCTCGGCCAGGCCTGCTTCGGCCTGCTGCACCGCAGGCTGGACCCGCAGAACGCCCCGGCCGTCCCCGCCTGGAGCGAGCCCGAACTCATCGTGCGGGAGAGCAGCGCGCCCCCGTCCGCCTGACCTCCCACGGCTCCACAGCCCTCCGCCGCGGCATGCGGGCGGAGCGGTCCCGCATGCCATGCCGTCTTCTCCTTCGCCGTCGAAAGGCTGAGATGATCTACCACGACTCGCAACACCGCCTGTGGGTGCTGTCCGGGCCGTCCTCCTCCTACGTACTGCACCTCGACGAGGCCGACCGGCCGCGCGTCATGCACTGGGGTCCCCGGCTCACCCCCGAGCAGGCGGCCTCGCTGCTGCTACGGCTGCCGCGGCCCGGCTTCCGGCCGGTGGAGGACCCGCTGGAGGGGTCCTTCGACCTGATCGCGACCGGGGGAATGTGTTACGGGCAGGCCGGCCTACAGGTGCGCTTCGCCGACGGCACCCGCGACCTGGAGCTCGTCTTCACCGGGCAACGCCGCACCGATCGGGAGCTGGTGCTGGCCTACGCCGACCGTCACTACCCGCTGACCGTGGAGTGCCACTACCGCCTGTACGGCGACGTGATCGAGCGCCACCTGGTCCTGCGCAACGAGGGCGAGCCCGTCACCGTCGCCCGGGCGGACTCCGCCACCTGGGTCCTCCCCCGGATGAACGGCTACCGGCTCGGTTCCGTACGCGGTCAGTGGGGCGCCGAGACCCGCCTGCACCGCACCGAGCTGCCGTACGGCGAGACCGTCCTGACCAGCCGCAGGGGGGTGACCAGCCATCAGGCCAACCCCTGGGCGATGGTCGACGACGGCACCGCGGGCGAGGAGCACGGCGCGGTCTACTCCTGCGCGCTGGCCTGGAGCGGGAGCTGGCGGCTCACCGCCCAGCGCCTTCCCACCGAGCGGGTGACGCTGTCGGCCGGGGCCGGGCACGACCCCGTGACCTGGGAGCTGGGCACCGGCGAGGAACATGTGACGCCGGTCTGCGCGGGCCTTTTCACCGAAGGCGGCTTCGGCGCGGCCAGCCGCGCCTGGCACGACCACCAGCTCCGGCATGTCCTGCCGCATGCCGGCGAGGTCCGGCCGGTGCTCTACAACTCCTGGGAGGCCACGGGCTTCGACGTCTCGATGGACGGGCAGATCCGGCTGGCGGAGTCGGCCGCCCGGATGGGTGTGGAGCTGTTCGTGGTGGACGACGGGTGGTTCGGCGCCCGCACCCACGACGCCGCGGGGCTCGGCGACTGGTATCCCAACCCGCACCGCTTCCCCGACGGGCTCGGGCCGCTGATTGACCGGGTGCACGAGCTGGGCATGCGGTTCGGGCTGTGGGTGGAGCCGGAGATGGTCAACCCCGACAGCGACCTCTACCGCGCCCATCCCGACTGGGTGATCCACCGGCCGCACCGGCGGCGCACCGAGCACCGCAACCAGCTCGTGCTCGACCTGTCCCGGCCGGAGGTCGGCGACTGGCTGTTCCGGACGCTGGACGAGCTGCTGGCCAAGAACGCCATCGACTTCCTCAAGTGGGACATGAACCGCCCCTTCACCGAGGCCGGCCCGGACGAGCGGCTGTGGCTGGGCCATGTGCGCACCCTGTACGACGTGCTCGACCGGCTGCGCGCCGCCCACCCGCACGTACGGATCGAATCGTGCAGCAGCGGCGGCGGCCGGGTGGACCTCGGCATCCTGCGGCGCACCGACCAGGTGTGGACGTCGGACAACACCGACGCCCTCGACCGGCTGGACATCCAGCACGGCTTCTCGCAGCTCTACCCGGCCCGGGTGATGGGCGCGTGGGTCACCGACAGCCCCAACC
This sequence comes from Microbispora bryophytorum, assembly GCF_043197435.1. NCBI lineage: Bacteria > Bacillati > Actinomycetota > Actinomycetes > Streptosporangiales > Streptosporangiaceae > Microbispora > Microbispora bryophytorum. The sequence goes on from NZ_JBICTF010000013.1 coordinate 229,607, forward strand.
CCTACACCGGCCGGGAGATCCCGCTCGACTTCCGTTTCCACGTGGCCATGGCCGGGGTGCTCGCGATCGGCGGCGCCCTGACCGAGTGGAGCCGGGCCGATCTGGACCGCGCGGCCGAACTGGTCGCCGACTACAAGCGGATCCGCCCACTGGTCCAGCACGGCCGGCAGTACCGCCTGCTGCCGCCGGGCGGCGAGCTGTCGGCCGTGCAGTATCTCGCCGCCGACGGCGGCGAGGCCGCCGTGCTCGTCCACCGCCGGGGCCGCCGGTTCGGCCACCCCGATCCGGGGATCCCGCTGCGCGCCCTCGACCCGGACGGGCGCTACCGCGACACGGCCACCGGAGAGGTCCACCACGGGGCCGTCCTGCTCACCCATGGCCTGTTCCCCGATCTGGCTCCCGGCGACTACGCGAGTGCCCTGCTCCACCTGGTCCGGGAATAGGCGTACGGGAAAGAGGAGGCCCACCGGGCGCCCGGTGGGCCTCCTCGCCCGTCACCTGGGCGTCAGGACCAGCCGGTAGGCGCCGTTGGCGTCCTGGTTGGCGATCGGGATCGTGACGCTGCCATTGGTGACGCTGTAGGCGTTCGACCACACCCGGGTCGCCGCCGACACGTTCGTCTTGCGTCCCGAGCCCGGAACGTAGTCAAGGGTCGCCGTGACCGAGGAGCCCAGCCCGCCGATCCCGTCGACGCGAATCGTGTTGTTGCCCGCCTGACCGGCGAAGACCAGGCTGAACGTCCTGCCGTCGTAGGCGGCCACGCCGTCGTTGTACGTGGTGGGGGTCACCTTGACGACGTTGCCGGTCTGGTCGGCGTACCACTTGTACATCCAGTACGACGCGGTCGGCTGGCCGTTGTACAGCAGGCCGTTGAGCGTCCCCGCCTCGTACCAGAACGCCCGCTCGGCGTCGCGCACGCCCTCACGCTCGAACTGCGCGACGTAGTGGTTCACGCTGCTCGGCACGTCGATCTCGCCGGTCGTGGCGTACTCGTTGATGGAGATGGGCCGCGGCGAGATGCCCAGCTCCCGCTCCAGCGCGCGGTAGGCCCGGACGTTGGCGGTGACCTGCTGCCATCCGCTCAGCTCGTGCCACGACACCACCTCGGGCAGGGTGTTCGTGGCCTTCGCGTTGGTGAGGAAGGACCGCATCCGGTTGAGGTCCAGGTATGAGTAGCTCGGGCCCATGATGGCCTTGTTCGGCTCGCTCTGCCGGATCCGCTGGTAGGTCCGCACCCACCCCTCGTTGAAGGAGACGCCCGACGCCGACGGCCAGGTCCAGTCCGGCTCGTTCCACGGCTCCCAGGCGTCGATGTTGCTGACGCCCGCCGACTTCGCCGCCGCGATCATCTTGTCGATCCGGCTGTACCAGTCGTTCCAGTTGGTCCAGTTGTAGGGGAAGCCGTCGAAGCTGTCCGCCATGTCGACGGTGATCACCGCGCCGACGGCGGCGCCGTTCCGCCAGATGTTCAGCGTGTCGCCGATCGGGACCGGGGAGCCGTTCGGCCGGTGCTCGTGCAGCGGCGGCGGCTGCCGGAGCTGGTGCAGCTTCAGCGGCTGCATCATCGACACCGGCGGGGTGTTCGCGTCGGACAGGCCGTAGAGGGTGCCCGACCCGACGCGGGTGACCGGTCGTACGACGCTGCTCGCGTCGACCACGAGGGCGCTGCCGCCGCCGGTCGTGCCGCCGCCCCACTTCTGGTTGCTCTGCCCGTTGCAGGTCCACAGGATGACGGCGGTGCCGTTGGCGGTGCCCGCGTGGTCCACGTCGAGGCACAGGCCCGACTGCGTCCCGGCGATCGACCCGTCGGAGTTGTGCCGCCACCTCTGGTTGGCCTGACCGTTGCAGGACCAGATGATCACCTGGGTGCCCGGCGAGGTCTGGTTGTTGTAGGCGTCCACGCAGCGGGTGCCGTTCATCGTGCGCAGTTCGCCGGCCGAGGTGAACTCGAAGCCCTGGTTGGCCTGGCCGTTGCAGTCCCAGATGTCCAGCGCGGTGCCGAGCGTGTCGACGTTGCCCTTCACGTCGAGACACCGGCCGGAGGCGGCGCTCACCAGCGGCGCGGGGGCCGCGGAGGCCGGCGCCGTCCAGGTGAGCGCGGTGGCCGCCAGCGTGACGAGCGCCGTGAGCAGGCTCATCAGCAGGCGCGGCGCGACGGCGCCCGGCGACCGTCGCCGCCCTGCCGCCGGGTGAACGGGTAAGTCGTGCATCGTTCTTCTCCTCGTTGGGGGCGTGAAGGCGGAAACGACGGAGGCGCGCGGAAGCGGCGCTCCCAGCCGTTCGGCGTCCCGGGATCGGCGACGCCCTGTAGGAGTTATCGGTAACATCAGGGTCTAGAGCGTGCCGTTGACCGTGTCAAGCCCCGGGCTCCGGCCCGGACGCGCCGCCCGGCCCCGATGCCGTCCTCAACCGCAGGTCAGGCCCGTTGCGATACACGCGGGCTGCCGCCACGACGGATGCGCAACATTCATCTCCGCGCGGCGTCTTCCTTGACGGCGGCTGGTGAGAGCGATAACACTTGCGCCATCCGGACGAGTGCGTCACGGACCGGAAAGGAGAGCCCTTCTCATCGTGAGCGACGATCGTCGCCGACGGCCCGCGGACGAGGACGGCCCGCACGATCGCGGTGGGAGCGGCAGCGCGGCGGCGGCCAGTGGCGGGGCCAGTGCCGGGACCGGTGGCGGTGCCGGTGGAAAAACCGGCGGCCAGGTCCCTGATATCAGAGACCTGGCCTCGTGAACCTCTCGCGCCCGGGACGACCTTTCCGGGCGGACTCGCGGCACCGGCGGCACGCCCCGCCATCGCGCGGGTCCTTCATCCTGCCCTGTTCGCCGGGGTCGGCGGAGGCGTCCTCCGTCTCCGGGCCGCGCGGTGCGTCGTGGTCCAACGCGCGCAGTGGGTCGTGGTCCAACGCCTGCGGTGGGTCGGGGTCAGACGCCGGTGATGGTCCACTGGTTGTTGGTGTTGCCGTTGGGTGTCCACATGCCGACGGCGGAGCCGGCGGTGGTGTAGCCCATGCCGTCGAGGGACGTGCCGGTGCCGCGGTTGACGATCTGGTAGCGGCCGTTGCCGAGGTCGTTCAGGCGCCACTGCTGGTTGTTGCCGCCGTTCCAGGCCGACTGCCGGGCGTTGGCGCCGTTGGCGGTGTTGCCCCAGCTGTCGGCGACCATGCCGTTGGTGCGGTTGACGATCCGGTACCAGCCGCCGCCCAGGTCGACCAGCTGCCACTGCAGGTTCGTGCTGCCGTCCCAGTTCCACTGCTTCAGGTTCGACCCCGACGCCACGTTGCCGCCGCTGTCCAGCGCCAGGCCGGTGGTGGCGTTGGCGATCCGTACGTAGCCGGTGGGGGTGCCGCCGGAGCCCGGGGCGGGGATCTGGCCGTTGAAGGTCAGCTTGACCACGTAGGCCGGGGCGCTGAACGGGGCGTTGGACGAGGGCATCGAGATGTGCAGCGCCGAGCCGTCCTGCGTGCGGTTGGGCAGGGTGGTGTACTGGCCCGCCGAGGAGCCGAGGAGCTGCACCGAGGCCAGGTTGCTCAGGTTGATCCGGTTGGCGCCCAGAGTCGTGATGTGCAGGGTGCTGCCCGGCCAGCCCAGCACGGTGGCGTACAGCACCGTGTTGTCCTTGCTGCGGGTGAAGCGGATGTCGGTGTTGGTGCCCGCCCGCGGCGTGGTGAACGAACCGCCGCCCATCTGGGTGGGGCCCTCGCCGTAGATCGCCCAGGCGCGGGTGGCGTAGACGGACTCGCCGAATCGCTTGAGGTAGTCCCCGATGCCCAGCAGGATCGACCGCTGCCCGGACGGGATCGTGCCGTCGGCCATCGGAGCGATGTTCAGCAGCATGTTGCCGTTCTTGCTGACCCGGTCGATCAGCGAGTGCAGCATGGCGTTGAGCGAGTAGTAGCCGATGCCCGCCGTGTAGCACCAGCTGGAGCTGGAGATGCTGTCGTCGGTCAGCCAGTAGGGGGTCTGGATGCCGCCCGGCCCGCCGCGCTCGAAGTCGACGACCTCTCCCCTGGTGTTGAACCCGTCCTTGTAGGTCGCGACGACGTCCCTGTTCCAGGCGACCGCCTGGTTGTAGTAGTACGACAGGAAGGCCAGCCGCCGGGACTCGTCGAGCCGGCTGAGGTTGAAGTCCTGCCAGATGACGTCGGGCTGGTAGCCGTCGATGACCTCCTTGAGCTTGTCGTACCACAGCTGCTGCTCGTCGGCGAAGCTGAGCTGGCCGTACAGCTTCTTCAGCGAGGTCGTGGACTGCGTCGGCACCCACTGGTAGAAGCCGGTGAAGTTGTAGCAGTGGTGCATGGCCACCAGAAGCTTGAGGCCCTTGGCCCGGATGGCGTCGGCGTGCAGCCGCAGCAGGTCGAGCCTGGGCCCGGTGGCGACCGAGTTCCACTCGTTCACCCGGCTGTTCCACATCGAGTAGCCGTCGTGGTGCTCGGCCACCGGACCGGCGAACCTGGCGCCGGCGTCGGCGAACAACTGCGCCCACTCGTCGGGGTCGAAGTTGCCGCCGGCCGACTTCAGTTTGGGCGCGAACTGGACCCAGTTGCCGGCCTTGTCCCGGGCGCCGTTGATGAAGTTGTGGTACGGCCACACCGACGGGTCACCGTAGACGCTCTTGTGGTGGTTGTTCTCGCCTGACCCGTTGTTGTACATGTTGCGCGGATACCACTCGTTGGCGAACGCCGGGACGCTGAACACGCCCCAGTGGTAGTAGATGCCGAACTTCGCGTCCTGGAACCACTCGGCGGCCGGCGGGTGCTGGTCCACCGACGACCAGCTCGCGCTGTAACTCTGCGGACCGGCGTTCGCCCACGCGGGGCCGGCCTTCAGCGCGCCGGCGGCCGTGGCGAGCGCGGCCGTGGCGAGCAGTTGCCGGCGGCTGAACTGGAACGAGGATGCGGACATGACGAGATACCTCTCGCGATCGGGGGGATTTTCCCGGGCGTGCGCGGCCGTCGAGGCCGGCCCCTTCGGCTCTGCTCGGATGACCGCCTCGTGCGTCTTCTCCTGCGCGGTGTCGCGGCGGGCGGACCGCGCTCGCCGCCGGCGGGCGGGACGGCGATGGTAGGCGGGACGGCGGCGATGGGCACGGCAGCCCGTGAGGAGCGGCCCGGCCACGAGGACCCGGGCCCGCGACGGTACGCATGACACGATCCCTTGGATGTTTCCCGGAGATGAGCAGACGGTCACCGCAGAGACATTGGATGTCGTTGTATGTCAGGCAGCGGGATCTGTCCACACTCCCCCACCGGCGGGCGTACGCGTGACGCGACCCGGCGGCAGCGGGGCCCGGTCCGTTCGGCGAGTGGAAAGGAAGGTGAGGCGCGGCAGTGGCCGCGTTTGCGCATGCCGCGTCGGCAATGCCGTCACTCGCCTCGCATGGGGGCAGACAGCCCATGTCCGTGAAGGCGTCGGTCCCGATCCCGTCGAGAAATGGGATGTCTGAACGTTTCAGCGCAAGGAGACCGGAGGGCCGCCGGCGGGGTGGCCACCGGCATGCGTGCGCCGGGGGCGCGGTGGGGTGTCCCACACCGCGCCCCCGGCCATGTCGTCAACTGGTTCGGGCGGGCGCTGTCCGCCTATGGCGACGGCGAAGACGCGCCTGTGGTTCAGGACTGGTTGAACAGGGACAGGGTCAGGGTGGAGTGGTACTCGCCGGCGGCGACGTCGGTGGAGGTGCGCAGGGCGAGGTCGGCGTTGACCTGGGAGGTGCCGATCTCGTCGGTGGAGTTGGCGGTGGAGACCAGCAGTTCCTGGCCTTCCAGGCCGACCTCGGGGGCTCCGGTGCCGTCGCCGATGACGCTGGAGACCGGCTCACCGGCCGCCACGGCGCCGGTGGTGGACTGGCTGAGCAGGCGCGGCTTCCAGCCCAGGTACTCCGGGCCGATGGTCTTGGCCGGGTCGTCGGCCGCGACGAACTGGCTGGACTGGCCGACGACGGCCCAGAACTCCCCGGCGGGGATGTCTTCGGGCTGGCGGGTGTCGGTGACCGTGACGGTGGGGAGGGTGCCGACGAACTGGCGGGCGGTGGCGTCGGAGCCGTTCTCCTGCAGGGACACGCCGTCGTTGTCGGCGACGGTCATGGAGATCTGGCCGGGGGTGGTGGTGGGCTCGATCTTGACCGAGACGTCGATGCCGCCGGTGGGGTCGTCGTCGGCCGCGGCGGGGCCGGCCAGGCCGGCGCCGGCGAGGGTGAGGCCGAGGACGGAGGCGGCGAGTATCTGGGTGGTCCGGGTGATTTTCACGTGATCATCGCTCCATTTATGGGGGGCGGGGCCGGCCGGCTGATCGGCCGGCCGGCCCCGTGTCGTGCTGAGTCGTGGCTGACGCTCCTGGGCGGTGTCCCCGTCGCCGGGACCGTGGTGACCGTGGTCGCCACGGTCACCACGTCACCGTGGTCACCGCCGGGTGCGCTCAGGCGGTCGGCCGGGGACGCCCCGATGCGATCAGCCGCAACTCGCCCCGCTGTAGTCGGCGTCGTAGGTCGAGGTGACCTGCTTGCCGTCGATCGTGGCGGTCGCCTTCACCGTGACCGTGCCGGCGTCGATCTGGGCGGCCCGGGTGTTGAAGGACTGGTAGGCCTGCTTGCCCGGAGCCACGTCGGCCACGGTCTTGGAACCGAACGGGGTCGTCAGCGTGATCGTCGCCGGCACGTCGGAGTCGTTGACGGCCGTGACCGCCAGGTAGGCCGAGGTGCCGATGCAACGGGAGGAGGCGGTGACGGTCAGCTTGACCTCGGCGGGCGGCGTGACGGAGTCGAGCGCGACGGCGAAGATGTGCATCGTCGCGACCCCGTTGGCCGCCCCCGCGCTGATGTTGGGCAGATCGACGCGGGAGATCTCCTTGTTCTGCAGAGCCACGCCGGAGTAGTAGATGGTGGCGGGGGTGTTCTGCCGCTGATTGTTCGGCCGGTTCTGGTAGGGGGCCACGGCGGCGGCGGCGCTCCCCGAACTCGGCGCGCCGTACCAGTCGGGCGAGCTGAGGGTGAAGGTCTGCCTCGTGCCGTCCTTGTAGACGACGGTGGCCGGCCCCGACACCGCGCCGTAGGTCCCGGTCAGCAGGAAACCGAGCGTCTTGCCGGTGCCGGTCACCTTGAGGGACTGCCCGGAGGCGATGGCGTTGTCGGGGGTGCCCACCGTGACGTGGGGCCAGGTGAAGTTCAGCCCGTTCACGGTGACGGTGGCCCCGGGGGTGACACCGACCGACGCCAGCGCCTGGGCGGAGATGCTGGCGCCGTTGCCGTCGAAGTTTCCGGGAGCGGTGTTGGTGTCGTCGGTGACGGCGACGTTGCTGAACAGCTCCTCCAGCGACTTCTCCCCACCGCCCCACACCTGCACCGTGGCCTTCGTGGACACGGTCCAGTCCTCGCCCGACTCGGTGCCGCCCACCACGGCGGTGAGGACCGCGGTGCCGGTGGCCGTGCCGGCGGCGGGAGTGAGGGTGAACTCCACCGTGGCCTCCGCGTCCGGCGCCAGGGGGCCCACTCCGGACTGCTTGGGGGTGACGGTCCACCCCTCCGGCGCCTCGAGGGACACCGTCGCCGACGCCAGCGACGCCTCGACCGCCCTGACGCTGACCTTGACCTTCGCCCCCTCACCCGGTACGACCTCGGCGGGCGCGGCCACGCTGACCTTCTGCAGCGTGTACGCCCGGTAGGTGTGACCGGCCTGCGCCGTGATCTTGACGGCGTCGGGTTCGGCCTTGTCCACCTTCACCGTGCCGCCGCCGGCGACGTCGAGGATCTTGTAGCGGCCGGAGAAGATGCCGCCGCGTACCTGGACGACACCGTCGCGGTCGGGCGTGATGAGGTACTCGTCGGCCTGCCCGTCACTCCACGCCGCGCCGACGGTGTGGCCGCCGCGGCCCCGCAGGCCCTGCACCTTCCCGTTCGGCCAGGCCGACGGCAGCGCGGGCAGCACGTGCAACTCGCCGGTGTGGCTCTGCAGCAGCATCTCGGCGATGCCGGAGGTGGCGCCGAAGTTGCCGTCGATCTGGAACGGCGGGTGCAGGTCGAACATGTTCGGGGCGAGCCTGGCCGGCGTGACCAGGAGGCGGACCAGGTCGTGCGCCCGCTTGCCCTCCTCCAGCCGCGCCCAGTAGTTGATCTTCCAGGCCAGGGACCAGCCGGTGCCGTCGTCGCCGCGCAGTTCGAGGGTCCGCCGCGCCGCGTCGTACAGCTCCGGGGTGCCGCGCTTGGTGATCTGGTGGCTGGGGTGCAGGCCGTACAGGTGCGAGACGTGCCGGTGGTTCCGCTCGGTCTCCACCCAGTCGTACAGCCACTCCTGGATGTTGCCGCGCGAGCCGATCTTCATCGGAGGGAGCCGGTCCTTGGCGGCCAGGACCTGCGCCCGGAAGCTCGCGTCCACACCGAGGACCTCGCTGGCCTCCGCGCAGCCGTCGAACAGGTCGCGCAGGATCTGGTTGTCCATGGTGGGACCGGCGGCCACGCTGACGTTCGCGTGGTGGGGAAGTTCAGGGGAGTTCGACGGGTTCGTGACCAGGTAGCCGAGCTTCGGCTCCTCCACGAGGGTCTCCAGGAAGAACTGCGCCGAGCCCTTCATCGCCGGGTAGTTCTGCCGGAGGAACTCGACGTCACCGGTGAACAGGTAGTGGTCCCAGATCATGGTGGCCAGCCACGCGCCGCCGGTCTGCCACATGCCCCAGAGCGCGCCGTCGACGACCGAGGTCGCCCGCCACGCGTCGGTGTTGTGGTGGGTCACCCAGCCGCCGGCGCCGTACTGCACCTGGGCCGTGCGGGCGCCGGTCACCGTGAGGTCCTGGATCATGCCGAACACCGGCTCGAAGCACTCCGACAGGTTCGTCGTGTTGGCCGGCCAGTAGTTCATCGGCAGGTTGGCGTTGATGGTGTACTTCGAGTCCCACTGTGGGCTCATCGAGTCGTTCCAGATGCCCTGCAGGTTGGCCGGCTGCGTCCCGGGCCGCGAGCAGCTGATCAGCAGGTAGCGGCCGAACTGGAACAGCAGCGCGGAGAACTGCGGGTCGTCGACGGCGCCGTGCTGGGTGATCCGGACGTCGGTCGGCTGGTCGGCCGCGTCGGTGCGGTCCAGTTCGAGCGTCGTCCGCTCGAACAGGGCCTTGTAGTCGGCCACGTGCCGGCTGCGCAGCGTGTCGTAGGCCTTGCCCTGGGCGGCGCCGAGGTGCTGCTGCGCGATGCCCCGGTAGTCGCCGCTGACGTCCTTGTAGCTCACGTAGCTGGAGCCGATGGAGATCAGCAGCGTCACGCTGTCGGCGGCGGTCACTTGGAGCGTTCCGCCGGAACTGGTGACGGTGCCGCCCTCGGCGACGGCCTTGGCCAGCGCCAGGAACTTGACCTGGCCGGTGATGCCCTCGAAGTTGCCCGAGACGCCGTCGAGCGCCACTGTCGAGCTTTCCGGGCTGGTGAGCGTCGTGCGCTGGGGGCTGTCGAACGTCGCGCTGAAGGTGATCGAGCCGGGCTTGTCGGCCGTGAGGCGAACGACGATGACCTGGTCGGGCGCGCTGGCGAACACCTCGCGCTTGTGCCGTACGCCGTTCAGCAGGTAGTTGACGGACGTGACGGCGGTGGTGAGGTCGAGCTGGCGGTTGTACTCCGTGAACCCGCTGGTGCCGGGGAAGGCCAGCCTGATGTTTCCGACCGTCTGGTAGGCGAGCTGGCCCGCGGGCTTGCCCAGCATGTTCTGGTCGATCAGGGTCTGGGCCTGGCTCCACTGGTCCTCGAAGACGAGGCGGCGGATCTCCGGCAGCGCCGCCAGACCCTTGGTGTTGCTCTGGTCGTAGGGTCCTCCGCCCCAGACGGTGTCCTCGTTGAGCTGCAGCCGCTCGGTGTCGACGTTGCCGAACACCATGGCTCCGAGGCGCCCGTTGCCGATGGGGAGGGCGCGGAGCCAGTCCGTGCCGGCGCCCTTGTCGTACCACAGCGCCATGTCGTTCGCGGCGCGTACCTCCGGAGGGGCCACCGATCCGGCTCGGGCGACCGCTGTCCACTGCATCGGCAGCATCAGAGCCCCTGCTCCGACCGTGCCGATCTTCATCAATTGCCTTCGCGTCAGATCTGGCATTCGCTCTCCAAGCGCACTGCGGCCTTGCCGACGGCCGGCGCCGCGCCAATGGGGCGGCGAACCCGACATCGAGGAGACTGGCGGGGTTCGGCGGGGACCGGCTGCGTGACGAGGCTGTGTAGGGGGTGATGGCAAAGCTACAAAGATTTGATGTATCGGTCAACGATTCTTATAGAAACGCCCGAAAGCCGGTCATCTGGGCCCTACGACCCCGGGAAACATCTAACCTTTGGCCCGTCCCCGTCCCCTGGTGCGTACCGATCCAGGTCGCGGAGGGGGGACCGTGGGCGGCGGAGTAGCGGGACGACGCCGCGTCATGTATCCGTAGAGCAGCACCAATCCCTTGACGACCACGGGCGACGACGGCGGACCACGACGATCTGCAGCGGCCGCGGGCGACGACGACGTGCGGGGAGGCCGCATCCGCTCCCCGGCTGTCCGTGGTGACGAGGGAATCCCGCTCCGCTCGGACTCTGGGAACCGACCTGCCATGTCACGCACAGACGATGTAGTGGACAGCATCAAGCGGATGATCCTCGACGGCGTCCTGCGGCCCGGCGACCGCCTGCCCGTCGAGAAGGACCTCGCCGAGTCGCTGGGCGTCTCGCGAGGGGTGTTGCGCGAAGGGGTCTCGGCGCTGTCGATCCTCGGGATCGTCAGCACCCGCCGGGGTGACGGGACGTACGTCACCAGCCTCGACGCGACGCAGTTGCTGGCTCCGATGGGCTTCGTCGTCGACCTGCACGGCCAGGGCGACCCGCGGCACGTGTACACCGTCCGGCGCCTGCTCGAGTCCGAAGCGGCGCGGCTGGCCGCGACGATGATCACCGATGAGGCACTCTGCCAGGCCAGGGACCTGCTCTGCGAGTCGGCCCGGATCGTGGGTCAGGTGCCCCACGACCATGAGCGTCTCATCGAGATCGACATCGCCTTTCACCGCATCATCGCCGCCCATACCGACAACCCGGTCGTGATCGGCCTGATCGAGGCGTTCGCCAGGCGCACCGTCCGCGGCCGGCTGTGGCGAAGTCTGCACGAGGAGGGCGCCGACCGGCGCACTCACGACGAGCATGTGGCGATCTGGGCGGCGCTCGCGGCGCGCGACCCCGAACGGGCGCGCATCCGGATGGCCAACCATCTCATCGGGGTCGAGGAGTCCCTGCCCCGGTTGCCCGGCGAGGGCGACGCGCCGTCCGGTCCCGTGGCCGGCTGACCTCGGGCCGGGCGGGCGGCGTGGGGTGACGTTCCGGGCCTGGCGCGACGCCCGCCCTGATCACCGCACCGGGTCCGGTTCCGCGCCGGACCGCGAACCGCCGAGGTTGTCCCGCAGCCAGGTCTCCGTGGTGTTCACGTGCATGAGCGCGACCGCCTGGGCGAGGGCGGCGTCACCGGCGGCGAGCGCGCGGTAGATGGCTGCGTGCTCGGCGATCGTGCGGCCGGCCGCGTTCTCTTCGACGAGACCGCGCCACACCCGGGCCCTGAGGGTGCGGCTGGCGATGCCGCCGAGCAGGGCGGACAGGGACCTGTTGCCCGTCGCCTCGAAAACCGCCCGGTGGAAGGCGTCGTCGTGATGGTTGAGCGCTTCGATGTCGTCCTGCGCCGCGATCATGGCGTTGAGATGCCGTTCGACGTCCGCGAGTTGCTCGGTGGTGATACGGGCGGCGGCCAGACCCGTCGCCACCGGCTCGAACAGGCGCCGCACCTCCGTGATCTCCAGCAGATCGTCGCCCCGCATCATCTCGACGGCGAGGCCGACTCCTTCGAGCAACAGGTCCGGCGAAAGGCTCGTGACGTAGGTGCCGTCGCCTCTGCGCACCTCCAGCACCCGTGTGGTGACGAGGGAGCGGACGGCCTCTCTGAGCAGGTTGCGGGACAGGCCCAGCTCGGCGGCCAACTCCTGTTCGGGTGGCAGCCGGGCGCCGGGGGGAAGCGTCCCGTCCTTGATGAGCTGCCTGATGCGTTCGATCGCCTGCTCGGTCAACGACATACCTGCATTTTGGTACGTCAGGACGGCGGACCTCCACACGATCTTTCCGGGCGCGTGGGACCGCTCACGGAGACCAGCCGCACCTCTGCCGGATGGGGCCCCTGGTGAGGGCGGCATGGAGGGCGGCGTGGTGACGGCGGCATGGGGAGGGCGCCGTGGTGACGGAGGGCGTGGTGAGGGCTGTCCGGCACGAACCGTCGGACCGTGCCTTCCGGCCGGGACAGACATGCGATGTGTGGGCTTCCCGGCCCGGATGGGGCATGTCGATACGTCGGATCCCTTGCTGCCGGCAGCCGCTCGAATAACGGAATATCACCATCCTTCCCCAAGGTCTGGACACTGGAGCGGTTTTGAGCATAGAAAGACATCCCATGTCCTGTCGTGATTAGCCCGCTCACGACGACCCTCGCCCATGCCTCGCACAGCGCGGGCTCACCGGAGCGTGGAGCGGTCAGCGACGGCATGGCAGCCGTGGTGCTTCAGAAGGAGAGACGATGGAACGCAGACGGTTCGCGCTCGCCGCGGCCTTAGCCATATCGGGGTGCCTCGCCGCTGCCTGCGGCGGGAACAGCGGTACTGGGAACGACAGCTCCGGCGGCGGGGACGGCGCGGCGGCGAAGCCGGTGATCGGCGTCGACTACCCGCGTTCCGACACGGACTTCTGGAACTCCTACATCAGCTACGTGCCGAAGATGGCCGGCGATCTGGGCGCGGAGGTCAAGACCACCAACTCCCAGAACGACGTCGCCAAACTCACCGCCAACGTGCAGACCCTGGTAAGTCAGGGCGTGAAGGGCATCGTCATGGCGCCCCAGGACACCGCGGCGGTGGCGCCCACGCTGCAGCAGCTCGAAACCAAGAAGATCCCCGCCGTGCTGGTGGACACCCGTCCCGACACCGGGAACGCCTTCATGGTCGTGCGCGCCGACAACCGCGCGTACGGGGAGAAGGCCTGCAAGTTCCTGGGTGAGAAGCTCGGCGGCAAGGGCAAGGTGGTCATGCTGGAGGGCGACCTGGCCTCCATCAACGGCCGGGACCGCACCGAGGCGTTCAACGACTGCATGAAGCAGAACTACCCCGGCATCGAGGTGTTCGGCGAGGCGACCAACTGGGACGGAGCCGTGGCCTCGCAGAAGCTCTCCACGGTCATGACCGCGAACCCGGACGTCAAGGGCGTCTACATGCAGTCGAGCTTCGCCCTCGCGGGCACGCTGCAGGTGCTCAAGCAGCGCGACCTCCTGGTGCCGCCGGACGACCCCAAGCACGTCTTCGTCGTCTCCAACGACGGCATCCCGCAGGAGCTCAAGGACATCGCCGCCGGGAACATCGACGCCACCGTCTCCCAGCCCGCGGACCTCTACGCCAAGTGGGCGCTGTCGTACGCCCAGGCCGCGATCGAGGGCAAGACCTTCCAGCCGGGCAAGACCGACCACGACAGCACCATCATCCAGGTGCGGCCCGGCCTTCTGGAGGACCAGCTGTCGGCGCCGCTCGTCACCGCCGACGGCGGCACGTACGGCGGGATCACCAGTGTGAAGCACGACGACAAGTCGCTGTGGGGCAACAACCTGAGCTGAGAGGGCGTGGTTATGGAAGAGTTCGCGGGAGGGCCCGCGAGCCCTCCACCCGCCCGTGGCAGCGGGCCGGTCCGGGCGGACCCGCCCATCGCCGAGGCGGAGCGCATCACCAAGAGGTACGGCGAGACGACCGCGCTGGACGGTGCCCGCATAACGATCAGGCCCGGGGAGACGCACGCACTGGTCGGGCGCAACGGTGCGGGTAAGTCGACCCTGGTCTCCATCCTGACCGGGCTGCAGGCGCCGGACGAGGGCGAGGTCCGCTTCGCCGGGTCCCCCGCGCCGCGGTTGTCCGACCGTGACGCCTGGCGGGAACGGGTCGCCTGCGTCTACCAGAAGTCCACGATCATCCCTGAGCTGACCGTGGCGGAGAACCTCTACCTGAACCGGCACGACCGCAACCGGATGGGGCTGGTCGGCTGGAAGGGTCTGTGGCGCAAAGCGACGGACCTGCTGGAGGCGTGGTCGGTGGACGTCGACGTCCGCCGGCCCGCCGGGGAGCTCGGGGTGGAGCAGCGGCAGTTCGTGGAGATCGCCCGCGCACTGTCGTTCGGCGCGAGATTCATCATCCTGGACGAGCCCACCGCCCAGCTGGACGGTGCGGCGATCACCCGGCTCTTCGATCGGATGCGGGCGATGCGGGAGCAGGGAGTCACCTTCCTGTTCATCAGCCATCACCTGCAGGAGATTTATGAGATCTGCGACATGGTCACGGTGTTCCGGGACGCCCGGCACATCCTCACCGCGCCGGTGGCGGACCTGCCGCAGGCCGAGCTCGTGGCGGCGATGACCGGCGAGGCCGCGGGGCTGCGGGAGCACGCCGTCCGCCCGCCGGTCCCGGCGGAGGCCCCGGTGGTCCTCGACGTCCGGGGCCTGGGCGACGGCGACGTCTACCAGGACGTCGACCTGCGGGTCCGGACCGGGGAGATCGTGGGCCTGGCGGGCCTGGGCGGCAGCGGGAAGACCGAGCTCGCCGAGACCATCGCCGGGCTGCGCGCTCCCCAGGACGGGACTCTGGAGGTGGCCGGAAGCCGTCCGCGCCCCGGGAGTGTGCCGGAGTCGCTGGCCGCCGGAGTGGGCTTCGTGCCCCGCGACCGGCACCAGCAGGGGTTCGTCCCCCTGATGTCCATCGCCGACAACACCACGATGACCGTGCCCGAGCGGCTCGGTCAGGCGGGCTTCGTCAGCGCCCGGCGCAAGGACGCGCTTGCCCGCGAGATGATCACGAATCTCGCGATCAAGACGCCCGGTCCGGAACTGCCCGTTTCCGGGCTGTCCGGCGGCAACCAACAGAAGGTCGTGATGGCTCGCGCCCTGGCCAGCGACCCTCGCCTGCTCGTACTGATCACACCGACGGCCGGAGTCGATGTCCGGTCGAAGGAGTTCCTGCTCGGCAAGGTCGAGGAGATCGCCGACAACGGAACCGGCGTCGTGATCGCCTCCGATGAACTTGACGACCTGCGGCTGTGCAACCGGGTGCTCGTGATGTTCCACGGCCGCGTCGTCGCGGAACTGGCCGCCGGCTGGCACGACCACGAGATGGTGGCCGCCATGGAAGGAGTCGACCTCGATGCCTGACAGCTCCACCGCTCACGCCACGACGGGAAATCCGCCGAGCCCACCGGCGCCGGAGGAGGCGGGAAGGCGCCGCTCACCGATCCCGCTGGCGCGGCTGCGAGACTTCGCGCTCGTTCCCGCGATCATCGTGATCGCGATCGTCGGGCAGATCGTCAACCCGATCTTCCTGCAGAGCGACAACCTGATCAACATCCTGCAGACCATGTCGGAGATCTCGCTGCTCGTCCTGGCGCAGACTCTCGTGCTGATCGCCGGCAGGATGGACCTGTCGCTCGAGTCGACCTTCGGGCTGGCTCCCGGCGTGGCCGCATGGCTGACGGTCGCCGCCGGCACGGGACCGGGGCTCGGGCTGCTGCCCGGCGCCTGGGGAATCCCCGTCACCCTCGCGGTGGGCGTGCTGATCGGGGCGGTGAACGCGCTGTTCATCGTCCGCTTCGGGCTCAACGGCTTCATCGTCACCCTGGGCATGCTCATCGTGCTGCGCGGCCTCCTCACGGGCATCTCCGGCGGGCAGACCTTCTTCAACCTGCCGGAATCGATGACCTACTTCGGCTCGGCCATGTGGCTCGGCGTGCCCGCGTCCATCTGGATCTGCCTGCTGCTGTTCGCCGTCGGCATCGTGATCATGGGATTCACCCGGTTCGGCCGGGCGCTCTACGCGATCGGCGGCAACGTCGACGCCGCCAAGGCGGCGGGCATCCGCACCGACCGGGTGCTGTGGATCGTGCTGATCTCCGCCAGCCTGCTGGCCGCGATCGGCGGTCTCCTGCTGACGGGCCGGCTCGCCTCCGTGGCCGCCGCTCAGGGTGACGGCGCCATCTTCACGGTGTTCGCCGCCGCCGTCATCGGCGGAGTCAGCCTCAACGGCGGTAAGGGCACCGTGTTCGGCGCGTTCACCGGCATCCTGCTGCTCTACATGATCCAGAACGTCCTCACCCTCGCGGGCGTCCCGGCGCAGTGGATCCAGGCGCTCAACGGGGGGATCATCCTCACCGCGCTCGCGATCTCCCGCCTCACCGGCGGCAAGACGCAGGATTGACATCCTCCCCCTCCGCAAGGAGGGGGATTCAACCCTCACGGGTTGGTCTTCCTGTTTCACTGCCGGTTGCCCTCTCGGAGGTCTCCGTTGAGGTCTTACACCAGCTCCACAGGCGTTTTACCTCTCCGCCAGCCCGGCGGCGAGGATGTTCTTGGCGGCGTTGACGTCGCGGTCATGGGTCAGGCCGCAGGCGCACGTCCACTCGCGCACGCCCAGCGGCATCGCGTTTCGCAGAGTGCCGCACACGCTGCACAGCTTGGACGAGGGGAACCACCGGTCCACGACCAGCAGTTCCCGCCCGTACCAGGCGGTTTTGTACTCCAGCATCGAGCGGAGTTCCCGCCAAGACGCATCCGAGATGGCGCGTGCCAGTGCGTGGTTTCTCACCATGTTGCGGACGGTGAGGTCCTCGATCACGACCGTTTGGTTCTCACGGACGAGCCGAGTCGAAAGCTTGTGCAGGAAGTCGCGGCGGCGGTCGGCGATCCGCGCGAAGACGCGCGCCACCGTGAGCCGGGCCTTGGCCCGGTTGTTGCTGCCCTTGGTTTTGCGTGCGAGCGCACGCTGCGCCCTGGCCAGGCGCTTGCGGTCGGCACGCTCATGCCGGGGGTTGGTGACTTTCTCCCCGGTGGAGAGCGTGGCCAGGGCGGTGACGCCCGCGTCCACGCCGACCATGTTCTCGGTGGGGTCGAGCGGGCGGATCTTCTCCTCTACGAGGATGGATACCAACCACCGGCCCGCGTTGTCGTGGGACACGGTCACCGTGGACGGCTGCGCACCCTCGGGCAGGGGGCGCGACCAGCGGATGTTCAGCGGCGCGTTCATCTTCGCCAGCGTCAGCCGGCCGTCCCGCCAGCGGAACGCCGACCGAGTGTATTCGGCCGACGCCCGCGACTTCTTCCGGGACTTGAAGGTGGGGTACCTGGCCCGTTTGGCGAAGAAGTTCGCGAACCCGGCTTGCAGATGGCGGAGCGCCTGCTGAAGCGGCACGCTGGACACCTCGCCCAGGAACGCCAGTTCCGGCGTCTTCTTCCACGCGGTGAGCATCGCGGAGGTCTCCACATAGGAGACGCGGCGGCCTTCCAAGGTGTAGGCGCGGGTCCGCTCCTCCAACGCCAGGTTGTACACCTTCCGGACGCAGCCGAACGTCCGGGCTAGCTCATCAGCCTGCTCGGGGGTCGGATAGAAGCGGTACTTGTACGCCCGCTTCACAAGCTGCGCCACACCTCACATCTTACCCCACGATCAGTTGAAGATCGAGCACGTGTTCGAGAAGCAGGTTCGCCTTGCAGCGAATCGGCTACCCCTGTCCTGCTCCGCAGGGGTCCGATTCCTCCCCCGCCTGAAGGCGGGGATTTCCTCGGAGATATCCGATGACGAGAAGGAACGACGAGCGGGGGAGGCCGATCTCTGCGTCGGTCTCCCCCGCTCGTCGCCGCGTACGGGTCCGGGGCATCAGACGTGAAACGGCCGGGTGATGCCCGCTTCGACCGGAGGCGGGCATCGCCCGGCCTTCCGGTTCGGGGGGATCACCCGGCCTTCCGGTCCGGGGCGGAGAGCGCGTCAGGAGGGAAGCAGCGGCAGCAGCGCGTTGAGACGCCCGGACGCGAAACCGGACAGGTCCAGCGAGCAGAAGGTGAAGCCGGCGCCGCGGACCGCGGCATCGACGCGCTCGCGCAACTCGCACGCCCGCGGGATCTCGGTGCCCGGGACCTCGACCCGGGCCAGTGTGCCGCCGGCGTGGGCGCGGACCCGGCACACCGGGAAGCCGAGATCGCGCAGCGCGCGCTCGGCGGTCTCGATCCTTCGCAGCACCTCCGGCGTGACCGGGTCGCCGTAGCTCACCCGCGAGGCCAGGCAGGGCGCGGCGGGCTTGTCCGCGGTGACCAGGCCGAGCGCGCGGCTGACCGCGCGGACGTCGGCCTTGGTGAGCCCGGCCTCGACCAGCGGTGCGATGGCCCCGCGCTCGGCCGCGGCGCGCTGCCCGGGGCGATGGTCGCCGAGGTCGTCGAGGTTGGTGCCGAGCGCGATCCGGGCGCCCATGGCGGCCGCCAGCGGCGTGACCGCGTCGAACAGCGCCGACTTGCAGTGGTAGCAGCGGTCGGCGCCGTTGGCGGCGTACTCGGGCCTGTCGGCCTCGTCCGTGCACACCTCTATATGGGCCAGGCCGTGGGCGCGCGCGAAGTCACGGGCGGCGGCCCGTTCGGAGGCGGCCAGACTCGGGGAGACAGCGGTGACGGCCAGTGCACGCCTGCCGAGCACCTTCGCGGCGGCGAAGGCGAGCAACGCGGAGTCGGCGCCGCCGGAGTAGGCGACGACGACCGCGTCCTCACGGCGCAGCCGATCGAGCAGCCGATCCAGCAGCCGGTCGTTCAGCTGCCGGTCTGGCAACGGGTCCGGTACAGGGTCCAGCGGCCGGTCCAGCGGCCGGTCCACGGCGTCGCTCACCGCGTCCGCCGCACCCACCCGGCCGGCGTCCGCCGTCCCCTCTTCCACGGAAGCGGGACGATCAGCCATGAGCGGCCTCACCCGCGAAGGCGCGCGAGCCGGTGAGGCTTTCCTCGACGCCAAGGACGTGCAGGGCGGCGTGGAGCCTGGCCCGTTCGCAGTCCCGCGCCAGCAGAGCCCGATGGACCGCTCGGTGCTCCCGGAGGGTGCGGTGAACGGCCTCGGGGTCGCTCATGCCCCGCCAGATGCGGGCTCGTACGGTGCGGCCGGACATGTTGTGGATGACGGCGGCGAGGACGGCGTTGCCGCAATGAGAGGCGATGAGTGCGTGGAAGTCCTGGTCGAGGGCGATCAGTTTCTCGTGGTCGACGGGATCGCAGGCGGCGACCGTCTCGGCCTCGTCGAGCAGATCGCCCAGGTGGACGAGATCGGTGTCCGGGATGCGGGTGGCCGCCAGCCCCGTCGCCTCCGCCTCCAGGATCCTGCGCACGTGCAGGAACTCCCCCGCCCCGGCGTCAAGGTGAATGTCGGCGACGAAGCTCATCCCGTCGAGCAGCAGGTCGGGAGACAGGCTGGTGACGTAGGTGCCGTCGCCCTGCCGCGTCTGCAACACCCGCATGGCGACCAGTGCGCGCACCGCCTCGCGCAGCGTGTTGCGGGCGACACCGAGTTGTTCGGCCAGATTCTTCTCGACGGGGAGCTTCTGCCCTGGGCGCAGCTCCCCGTCGATGATCATCTGCTTGATCGTGTCGATCGCCGTCTCGATGACGCCCACGTCAGCCTCCCCATTGGTGACCATCAGGGTAGCGGTACGCGTCGATCGACTCAGAGAGCATACGAGCGCTGTAACCGGGCTTTTCAGGCAGCAGGTAGCGGCCGCGCTCGATGCGGACGGGGTCGGTGAAGTGCTCGTGCAGGTGGTCGACGTACTCCAGGACGCGGCCCTCCAGGCTGCCGCTCACACACACGTAGTCGACCACGGCCATGTGCTGGACCAGCTCGCACAGGCCGACGCCGCCGGCGTGGGGGCAGACGGGCACGCCGAACTTGGCGGCCATGAGCAGCACCGGCACGATCTCGTTGACCGACGCGAGCCGGCAGGAGTCGATCTGGCAGAAGTCGATCGCCCCGGCCTGCAGGAGCTGCTTGAACATGACCCGGTTGTGGGCGTGCTCGCCGGTGGCGACGCCGACGGGGGCGATCGCCTTGCGGATGGCCGCGTGGCCGAGGACGTCGTCGGGGCTGGTCGGCTCCTCGATCCACAGCGGCTCGTACGGCGCGAGCCGGCCGAGCCACTCGATGGCCTGGGGCACGTCCCACACCTGGTTGGCGTCGATCATGAGCGTACGGTCGCCGAGTTCCTCTCGGGCGATCGACAGCCGCCGGACGTCGTCCTCGACGTTCGCGCCGACCTTGAGCTTCACGTGGGTCCAGCCGTCGGCGACGGCCTCGCGGCACAGACGGCGCAGTTTGTCGTCGTCGTAGCCGAGCCACCCCGGAGAGGTCGTGTACGCCGGGTAGCCGTGCTCGGCCAGCTCGGCGATCCGCTCCGCACGCGTGGGGGCGAGCCGGGCCAGCATCCCGACGGCCTCGGCGGGGGTCAGCACGTCGGACAGGTAACGGAAGTCGCAGGCCGCGACCAGCTCCTCGGGCGTCATGTCCGCGACGAAGCGCCACAGGGGTTTGCCGGCCCGGCGGGCCGCCAGGTCCCACGCCGCGTTGAGGACGCCCGCGGCGGACAGGTGCACCACGCCCTTCTCCGGCCCGAGCCAGCGCATCTGGCTGTCGGCCATGATCTCGCGGTAGAGACCGCCGAGGTCGCCGGCCAGCTCGTCCACGTCGCGTCCGGCCAGCCGCGCCCCGATCTGCCGGGCGGCGGCCACACACAGGTCGTTGCCCCGCCCGATCGTGAACGTGAGGCCGTGCCCCGTCAGGTCGCCGTCGTCGGTTTCCAGCATCACGTACGCCGCGGAGTAGTCGCCGTCCGGGTTCATCGCGTCCGAACCGTCGAGCGTCGCGGAGGTCGGAAACCTGATGTCGATCACGTTCACAGAGGTGATCGTCGGCATGGGCGAACTCCAATTGATCCGATGAATATGAATGGAACAGTAGGGTCACACTGGAAGAAGGTCAAGGCAAGTCAGCAAATACCGCACCCAAGGGTTTACTTCAACCCGATGAATCTGGCAGGCTCGACGCGGCAAACGGCCCTGTGAACCAGCGGAGAGGCCAAGATCGTGAAGCTGTTGCGGGTGGGTCCGGTGGGTGCGGAGCGGCCGTGCGTGCTCGCGCCCGACGGGCGGGTGTTGGACGTGTCGTCGTTGACGGCC
>NZ_JBICTF010000014.1:0-236055 GCF_043197435.1 Microbispora bryophytorum
ACGGCAAAGCGCCATTGCCCGGTGAGCATGGAGGCGACGATCCGGCGGGCCTGAGCGGCGTGGACCATGCCCCAGCCGGGCAGATGGGCCGGGTGCTCATCGAGGCCGAGCAGGGTGGTCAGCTCCACCCGTATCTCCCGCACCGACCATGCCTGCACCGGCCGCGTCTGCGTCGGCCGCGTCTGCACCGGCCACGCCTGCGTCGGGCGGGTCTGCGTCGGCCACGCGTCTGCTGCGAGCGGTGACACCGGGCTGGGCTTGGCGCTGTCGTCACTGTCCCCGCCACCGGCACGCGGGTCAGCGAGTGCGGTCTCACCGTCGTCGGCGGCCTCGTCAACGGCCTCGGCAATGGCCTTGTCAACGGCCTCGTCGGCAGCCCTGTCAGCGGCTTTGCCGACGGCCTTGTCGGCGGTCTTGTCGGCGATGTCGCGGGTGCGGTCATCGGCGTGGCCGTCGACGCCCTCCTGTCGAGGAGGACCGTTGCTGGTGTCAGCCGGGGCGCTCTCGTCGCGGTCGCGGGTCTCGCCGTCGCTCGTGTCATCGGCCCTGCCTGCATGGTGGCCGACGGGGACACCGGCAGGATCGTCGGCGTGGTCGCCGGCATGAGCGGTGTAGTCGCCGGTGTGGCTGTCGGGGCGATCCTGCGTGAAATCTCCATCGTGCGCCTGCCCGTGGGTTCCGGTGCCGGTCGAGCCGCCGGTCCCGCTGAGGGCTTCAGGACGTGTCTGACTACGGGTTCCAGAGCTCCTCGCGCCGCCGGGCTTGGCGTCGGGCTCGGCAGCGGGCTCCGTGGACGTGTCATTGGGCGCGGCGGCGGACTCCGTGGCGGTGTCGGCGGCTGTGTCGCCGGACGCGGCGGTGGGCCCGGCGGTGGTGTTGGTAGCCGTGTCACCGGACGCGGCGGCAGGCTCCGTGGCGGTGTCTGTGGCGGTGTCACCGGCCGTGGCGGCGGGCTCGGTGTCGGTGTCGGGGGTGTCGGCTGAGGCGTCGGAGGGGGTGGCGTCCAGGAAGGGGTGGGTGCGGACGTGGGTGACGATCTCGGAGTCGGACAGGCTCTCAAAACTGCCGTCCAGGCTGCCGAGGAAGAGGTCGGCACGGATGTGGTCGACGGGGCGGCGGTCTCCCGCGCGTTTGCAGGCACGGGCCAGCTCGTCGATGCGCTCGCAGCCGGCCACCGCCCGATCAAGCGGCAGATCCAGCCCTGAGACCGTCGCGGTGCCCTCCTCGGTGCGCGTCCCGACCACGCGGCGCCTGCGCACCGCCTCCCGGTAGCGCTTCTCCGCCCAACCAGGGTCGATGGCCAGCACCAGACGCTGGATATGCTCGATCAGCTGTCCCACCGTCCAGGCCGGGGCGCGGCTGATCAGCCGCTCACAGACCCAGACGGCCTGGGCGTCGGTCAAACCGCCCGTCCAGCGGATGAAGGCCGCCGCCCGCGGCTCGTCCAGCTCTCCCGCCAGCATGGCCTCGCCGAGAACCGCAAGCCGGCGGTGCAGGTTCCACGCCAGATCGAACGCCGAGTCCGCCCGGCGGCGCGACCACACCAGCGCCGCCCGCGCCTCATCGGGAGCGAACTCATCGGGCACGTGCAGGCGGACCACGCTGTCGCCGGTGAACTGCTCGCGCAGTCCGACCTCCAGCAGCGCGTGCAGGAAACGCGCCCGCTCGTGACAGGACTGGCGGTAGGCGGCCTTGAGCACCTCCACCGTGTCGAACCCCGACACCCGCTCCACATCGATCCCCGCCAGCATCCGGGCCAACCCGGCCCCCGGCGGCATCACCGCCAGCCCTGCGGGAATCGCCACCGGCACCCCACCCACCCCACACCAAGACGACCCCGCGCCAGCAGACGACAAACCCGGCCCGCACCCAGACGCAGACACGGGCGCAGACACAGACGCGGACCCAGGCCCGGATACAGGAGCGGATCCAGGAGCGGACACGGGTGCGGACACGGGCGCGGACCCAGGCCCGGATCCAGACGTGGATCCAGGAGCGGACACGGGTGCGGATGAAGGCGCGGACACGGTGCGGGACCCCCGGGAGCGGAGACGAAGGCGACTGAACGGCTCCCGGCCGCCCGGACCGGGACTTCCCTCACACAGACTCGGCTCAACACACGGCGTACGGCCACCAAGGGCCCGCCCACTAGGCTCACCTGTAACGGCTGCCCTCACCCTATCTCGAACACGCTATCGACTCCAGCCCCCCACCAGCACAAACGTGGAGTCACAGCCACTTGCAAGGGATGGCACCGGCCGAATGGAAGGGCGTTCTCGGAGGCAGCGTGCCGACGTCGGCGTCGGCGTCGGCGTCGGCGTCGGCGTCGGCGCTGACGTGGGCGCCGCCGGGCCTCAACGCAGACGTGGACGTGGGCCTCGACACCGACGCTGACCTGGTCTGGAGTGGGCGCGGGCCTCAAGGCTGACGCCGACGTGGGCGTGGGCGCGGGCTTCAAGGCTGACGCCGACGCGGGCGTGGACCTCAACGCTGACGTGGGTGTCGGCGTGGGCTTCGCCGGCCGGGCAACTCGCGCAAGGCACGCCCAGAGAAGAGGGAGCCCGTTCCGGGTCGCGTGACCCGGAACGAGCTCCCTGTAGAGCGGCTTAGCCGCGGGAACGGCGCAGGGCGGTGATGCCCGCCCCGGCTCCGACCAGGCCGGCGACGAGACCGAGACCGCCGAGCACCAGGGCCGGAGTGGTGTCCCCGCCATCGTGATCGTCGTCGCTCGCCGCGGCCGCCACCGTGGGAGCGGCGGCGGGCGAGGATGGGGCGGCGCCGTGCTGGTCGTCCTCCCCCTCCTCGGCGGCGACGAGCTTGAGCGCCGGCGCGGGGTGTTCGGGCTCGGACCCGTCGGCCTTCGGCGCGTCCGCCCACTTGACGATCTCACCGTCGGAGTAGGTCTGCGCCGTGGGGAACTCGAGCGCGTCCACGTTCTTCGGCAGCGGACCCACCGACGCCTCGAACTCCTGGAACTGGCCGGACTCGATCTTCCCGCCAGACCAGGTGATCTTCAGCACCGACTCGGTGATCGTGTCGCCGCTGTCGGAGACGACGGGCTTGGGCAGCTTGCCCCGGGTGAGCTTGACGTCCCAGCCGGGGACCGGGCGCACCGAGACGAACGGCAACGGGTGGTCGGTGGGGAACTCGACCTCCACCTTGGTGGTCGAAGCGCTGTCGCGCTCGTTGGGGACCCGGAAGGCGATCTTCGTCCAGGAGCCCTGCACGGCGGTGCCGGGGTTGACGGTGACGTGGGCGAGGGCGGGCACGGCGAGACCGATGGTGAGCGCGAGAGCACCGGCGGTGACGGTGGCCGCTCGACGGACATACGAGGTCATGGGGGTTCTCCAGTCGTCTGCGAGATTACGGAGGCGCGCGAGCACGGCCCTGCGGGGACAGGCAGGTCCCGCAGGGAGGTACGCGCCGCTCGCGCGTGAGGCTCAGAAGACCCGGAGAACCGGTGGCCCGCGGCGGACGACCGCGTGCCGCAGCACCCCCGCGGTGTGCGGGATGCGCTCGGAGTTCGGCACCGGACACAGGCGTGGCCGTCCGGTGCCCGCGAGATCGGACCCCTGCAGCGCCGGTAACGCACGCACCAGCGCGGCCACCGCCCGCAGGCAGCGGACCACCCTGGCGCTGATCGCGCGCAGCACGGACCACAGGGCCTCCTCGCCGCGTGCCAGCCACAATCCGGTGAGCGTCGCCGCGGTGAGGTGGGCGGTGAGCATGCCGGTCTGCGTGCTCAGGCCGCCGTGCCAGGTGGGGTGTGACGCCGCGGCGGACCCGGTGGCGTCGAGGAGAAGGTGCAGGAACACCTGGGCACCGGCCAGAAGGCCGACGATCGCCTGGGGCGACCGTTCCCGGCCCGCCGCGACGGCCGCGCCGGCCGTCACCGTGAGCACCCCTGTGAGGAGCGCGGCGGGCGTCGGCCCGCCTCCGCCCGCGAACCGGTGCGCGCCGACGGCGAGCAGCACGCAGACGGCGGAGAACGCGGCCGACCGCGCGAGCCTGAAGGAGAGCGTGGCGCGCATGACGCCGGGATTGTCTCACACCCGGGCGTTCCCGGCCGGTCCGTCGCCGATCTTCCAGGCGACCGCAGAAGACGCGCCGTGACCACCGAAAACACCCGTGGCCACAGAAAACACCCCGCGACCACAGAAAGCGCCCCCGTGATCAGAGAAGACGGGCCGCGACCGCGTCGGCCACGGGGAAGAGGCCGCTCTGCGCCGCAGCCCGCCGCAGTCCGCCGCAGTCCGCCGCTGCCCGCCGCTGCCGCGACGGCCTTCGCCGGGACGGATCACGCCGTCCCGGCGAAGGGCATGTGCGGAGCGGTCAGGCGCGGGTCCAGCGCTGGTTGGATTGGCCGTTGCAGGTCCAGATGATGACCTTGGTGCCGTTGGCGGTGCCGTTGTTGTAGGCGTCCAGGCACTTGTTCGCGCCCACGGCGGTGATGCTGCCGTCGGAGTTGAACCGCCATTTCTGGTTGTTCTGCCCGTTGCAGTCCCAGATGAGCACGCTGGCGCCGTCGGCGGTGCTCGCACCGTTGACGTCGAGGCACTTGTTGCCGTAGACCCGCAGCTCACCCGAGGAGGTCGGCGTCCACTGCTGGTTGTTCTGCCCGTTGCAGTCCCAGATCTGCGCCAGGGCGCCGTTGGCCTGGGAGACGCCGGCGACGTCCAGGCACCGGCCCGACTGCACTCCCTTGATCGCGTTCGTTCCGGTGGGGGTGGGCGTGGGGGACGGCGTGGCGCCGCTCCCCGTGACGGTGAGGAGGACCGCTTCGCGGGCGGGCACGGTCATGGTGTAGCCGCCGTCGAACGTCCCGGAGTCGGTCCCCGCCCAGAGGTTCCGTACGGTCGCCGGCCCGGCGAGGCCGAGGTCGGACCAGCGGGCGGTGATGGAGGCGGCCGACGTGGTCCGGTTGAGCAGGAGCACCGCGCGCCGGCCTGTCCCCGACAACACCTTGGAGTAGACCTGGCGTCCGCTCACGGCCTCGGCCACCTTCACCCCCTGCCTCCCGAGAGGATCCTGGTCGACCGCCAGCACCTCCCGATTGGTGAGGATCGCCCTGGTCTCGGCGCTCATCGTGGCGAGGTTGTTGCCCGCCAGCAACGGCGCCCCCGCGATCGCCCACAGGCCCATGTGCGTACGGTTCTGCGCGGCCGAGAAGCCGTTCATCCCGACGATGAGCATGTC
Source organism: Microbispora bryophytorum (assembly GCF_043197435.1). Lineage (NCBI taxonomy): Bacteria > Bacillati > Actinomycetota > Actinomycetes > Streptosporangiales > Streptosporangiaceae > Microbispora > Microbispora bryophytorum. Next base: position 5,197 of record NZ_JBICTF010000014.1, read on the forward strand.
GGGGTCGTTGTAGTGCCCCGGGCTCTGGGCGGCGGGATGCTGGGCGGAGTCGAAGTTGGCCAGCACCCGGTCCATCGACGCGGTCTGCCCCCAGTAGATGATGTCGCCGCTGGTCCGCCACATGGTGGACATGCTCGGCGCCCAGTCCCAGGGGCTCTGGACACCCCAGTTGCACACCGACAGCACCATCGGCCGCCCGGTCTGTGCCGTGGCCCGGTCTATGGCGTCGCTGATCGCCTGGTAGGCGGTGCGGGAGTTGAGACCCTCGGCATTCCCTCCGCACCAGTCGACCTTCACGAAGTCGAAGCCCCACTGTGAGAACTGCAGGAAGTCCTGGTCGTAGTGGCCCTCGCTGCCGGTGTTCGGCGCGGCCGGACGGCCGGTCGGATAGTAGTAGCCGCATCCGTTCCGACCGGCGTCGGTGTAGATGCCCGCCTTGAGACCCTTGCTGTGGATGTAGTCGGCGATCGCCTTCATCCCGCCCGGCCACTCCGCCGTGTCGACCGTGATGTTGCCGGACGAGTCACGCGTTCCCTGCCACCAGCCCTCGTCGATGTTGACGTACTGGTAGCCGGCGTCCTTCATCCCCGAGGACACCATCGCGTCCACCTGGGCTTTGATCACGTTGTAGTTGATCTGCGCCGCGAAGGTGTTCCACGACGCCCAGCCCATCGGCGGAGTCGTCACCGTCGCCACGGCCGCGGCGGCGGCCGTTCTCGTCGTGGCGGCGGCGGCGCCGTCCGCGACCACCCACCCCGCCGGCACCATCGTCACGATCGCGAGGTGTACGGCGGCGACCAGCCGCCGTAACCGCCGGACGCGGGGGGAGCGGCCATCCACGGTGTGGCCGGGGGACTGACGCCGGCCAGGACCGCGTAGTCGCATTCGTCTCTCCTTCTGGTTGGGGGCCCTCGACAGGCGCGGGCACGGCCGTTCTCCGGAGAAGGAGGCCGGCGGATCCCGCGTCCAGGTCGAGCGGGGCATGGCTGCATGACAGGGAAGAAGCCGGAGACACCCGCGAGATTCACTGCGTGACGGATCGCCGGACGCGACGCGACCGACGGCACCGTCAGCCCCTGCCGCTCATCACCGACCCAGGCAGGAAGAAGCCGAACGCCAAATCAGTGTCGAAACCACCGTGAGATGTGTCAAGACCGTTGAGCGAATCGTTTCGCGCGGCGCACCTCTCGCACGACCCCAGCTGTCCGACGAAACCAGGTGTCCGACGAACTCGCGCCGCCCGCACGCGCCCCGGCTGGTGAAACTTTCAGCGTGGTCTGCCGCCGAGAAGAAGCGTGTTCCCGCAGTAGGAGGAGCTGTGCGCACCGGCGTGCGGGAATCCCCTGATGCAGCCAGGACCCGGGCTATTGACAGCGCTCGCCGCATCGTATGTGCTCCGCTGCAACCACCCCTCGGGCTGCCTTCGGAAGGAGAACCTCTCGGCCATTTAATTGTTAACGCTAACAATCACGGAAACCATCGAGGGAGACCTCACCGCTCCGCGACCGCGCGGCATCTCACGTCCGACCCCGTGAGACAGCGCGAACGCACTGACTTCCCCCCATGCGGCTCGCACCCGACAAGAGGAAGGAGAACATGCCGGCACGCCGGCGCTGACCCACTCGGCCGGCTCTTGCACCGCTCTTCCCCTCGATGCGAGTGAGCGCGCCCTGCCGCCGAGGGCCGATTCCGTCGCAGGGGACTCCCCCAATGACGACTTTTCGGTCATACTCGCACACGATCAACGGTGCCGAGCCGAGGAACGCCGACGATGACATCTCCCCAGCGCCGCCGCGGCGTGGTCGTCCCCGCCGTCGCCGCGACGGCGTTCGCCGTGCTGGCGCTCGCCCTTTGGTTCGGGGGCGGCCGACCGCAACCGGCGATTCAGGGCCTGCCCTCCCCCGGCGCCCTGACCACCTGGGGTCTGCCGGTCGTGCGCCTCGTCCACGACGTCTGCGCCGCCGCCACGGTCGGTGTCCTGCTGGCGGCCGTCGTGCTGGCCCCCGCGAGCGGCCGGGCCGTCGTGCGGGCGGCCGGGGCCTGGGCGCTCGGCTGGGCGGCCAGCGCGGCGGTCACCGAGGCGCTGACGCTCTCGGACTTCCTCGGGCTGCCCCCCGGCGGCGCGCTGCGCTCCGGCGCGCTGCCCGCCTTCCTCCTCCACATCCCGCAGGGTCAGGCATTCATGGCCGTGACGCTCGCGGCCCTGGCGGTCGCCGCCGGCTCGCTCCTGCCGGACGGCCCCCTGCTCCGGCTCACGCTGCTCGCGGTGGCGCTCCTCGCCGTGCTACCCCCGGTGTACGTGGGCCACTCCGCCTCGGCCGCCGACCACAACCTCGCCGTCCTCAGCCTGATGGCGCACGTGGCGGCCGTCGCCCTGTGGACCGGCGGCCTGTACGCCCTCGTGGCGCACCTGCGCGCCGTGCCCGGGCTCGCCGTCGCCGTGCGCCGCTTCAGCACCCTCGCGCTCGGCTGCTTCGCCGCCGTCGGGGCGTCCGGCGCACTCAACGCCTGGGTCAGACTCGGCTCCCTGCCCCTGCTCTGGCAGTCGCGGTACGGCCTGCTCGTGCTCGCCAAGATCGCCGCGCTGGCGGTGCTCGGCTGGTTCGGCTGGCGGCATCGGCGCAGGACCATCGAGGCGATGGACTCCGGCGGGGCCCGCGCGCCGTTCCTCCGCCTCGCCTGTGGCGAGATCGCGGTGATGGCCGGCACGCTGGGCCTGGCCGTGGCGCTGGGACGCACGCCCCCGCCCGCGGAGACCGCGACCGCCATGCACCAGCACAACGCGCTGGGATACGCCCTGCCTCCCCTCTCCCCGGGCGCGCTCGTCACCGAGGTGCGGCCCGACCCGATCGCGCTGCTCCTGCTGGCCGCCGCCCTCGCCGCGTACCTGTCCGGCGTACGGCGGCTGTCGCGCGCTCCGGGGGGCGGCGAGGGGTGGCCGGCCGGGCGGACCGCCTCCTGGCTGGCCGGCCTGGCCGTCCTCGCCTACGCCACCTCGGGAGGTGTGGCGGCCTACGCGCCCGCGCTGTTTTCGGCCCACGCGGCGCAGTACGCGCTGCTCGGCGCCGTGGGCCCCCTCCTGCTCGTCTTCGGCGCCCCGGTGACGTTGTGGCGGCGGGCCCGTCCGGACGGGGATCCCGCCGGCGGTCCCGCCGGCCGCGCGCTGTCCCATCCGGTGACCGCGCTGGCCCTGTACGCGCTGCCGTATGCGGCGCTGTACCTGACCGGCCTGTTCGGATACGCCCAGCCCAGCCTCGCCCTGCGGCTGGCCGCGCAGACGGTGGTGACGGTCACCGCGGTGCTGTTCCTCGCGGTGACCGCCGGCGTGGACCCGCTCCCGCGCGCGATCCGGCCCCAGGTCCGCGCCTGGATGCTCGCCGGGGCGATCGCCGTACGCGTGTGGACCGGCCTGGTGGTGCTGGCGGAGCCGCCGCAGGCGCCCGAGTGGTACGCGGCGCTCGGGCTGCCGTGGGCGCCGGACCGGGCGGGCGACCAGCGACTGGGGGCGCTGCTCGGCACCGGCGTGACCGTCGCCGTCCTCGCGGGCCTGCTCGCGCTGCTGCTCGCCCGCTGGCGCGCGGCACGGCGCAGGACCGCCGCGGCCGTCCGTTCAGGAAGGGCCGTGGGCACCCGCTGACCGTCTCCGGGCGGGATCCGCCCGGGGACGGTCAGCGGCGGCCGCGGGGAGCGTCGTCGCGGTCCCTGCGCACGATCGGCTTCCTGCCCTTGATCGTGGTGTGGCGCAGCGCCGTGACCACCTCGTCCACGGCGCCGTCCGGGATCTCGACCAGGGTGAAGCGGTCGGCGATCTCGATCGCGCCGATCTCGCGCCCGCTGACCCGGGTCTCCCCGGTGATCGCGCCGACGATGTCCTGGGGACGCACGCCCGCGCTGCGGCCCGCGCCGACGAAGACGCGGCTCATCGCGCCGCCTCCGCGCCGCCCGCGCCGCTCGTCGCGGCCGAACCTGTCGTCGCGCGGCCCGCGCTCGGGCCGCTGCGTGCGCGGCGTGACCTCGGGGATCTCCTCCTCGTCGGCGGCGGCGCCGGTCGACTCGTGGGCGAGCTTGACCGCCGCGAGCGCGATGTCGACCAGATCGAACTCGTCGGCGAGCGTCTCGACCACCACCCGGAAGCGGTCGAGGTCGCCGTCCTCCATCAGGCTCTCCTGCAGGGCGGCCCTGGTGAGCTCCAGCCGCCGGGCGCGCAGGTCGGCGACCGTCGGCACCTTCTCCACCGCGATCTTGCTGCGGGTGACGCGCTCGATGGTCTTGAGCATGCGGTGCTCGCGCGGTTCGGCGAGCGTGATCGCCACCCCTTCGCGCCCGGCCCGGCCCACCCGGCCGATGCGGTGCACGTACGACTCGGGCGCGGACGGCACGTCGTAGTTGATGACGTGGGTGAGCTGCTCGATGTCGAGGCCGCGCGCGGCCACGTCGGTCGCGACGAGCAGGTCGGCGGTCCCGCTGCGCAGTCGGCCCATGACCCGGTCGCGCTGCTCCTGGCCCATGCCGCCGTGCAGCGCCTCGGCGCGGTAGCCGCGGCCGTTCATGGTCTCGGTGAGGCTGTCGACCTCCTCACGGGTGCGGCAGAAGACGATCGCCGCGGTGGGGGCCTCCACGTCGAGCACCCGGCCCAGCGCGGCCGGCTTGTACGCCCGGCTCACGATGTAGGCGCTCTGGCGGATGAGCGGGGCCTCGCCGGCGGCGGGCGCCTCCCGCTCGATCCTGATCCGCACCGGCTCGCGCAGGTGGCGGCGGGCGATCCCGTCGATGCGCGGCGGCATGGTCGCGGAGAACAGCACGGTCTGCCGGTTCTCCGGGGTCTCCTGGAGGATCGCCTCGATGTCGTCGGCGAAGCCCATGTCGAGCATCTCGTCGGCCTCGTCCAGGACGATCATGCGCAGGCCCTTGAGCGGCAGGGTGCCCCTGCCGATGTGGTCGAGCGCCCGCCCCGGGGTGGCGACGACGACGTCCACGCCGCGCTCAAGCGCCCGCAGCTGCCGCCCGATCGGCTGGCCGCCGTAGATGGGCAGCACACGCGTGCCGAGGTCGCGGCCGTAGCGGTGCATGGCCTCCGACACCTGCACGGCCAGCTCGCGGGTGGGCACCAGCACCAGCCCGCCGGGCTCACCGCCGGCCTCCGTGTCCACCCGGTCGAGGCCGCCGTGCAGCCGCTGGAGCATGGGCAGGGCGAACGCGGCCGTCTTGCCCGTCCCGGTCGCGGCCTGCCCGAGGAGGTCGCGGCCCTCCAGCAACGGCGGGATGGCCTCCCGCTGGATGGGCGTGGGCTCCTCGTAGCCGAGACCGGTCAGGGCCTTGAGGAGCTCGGGGCCCAGCGCCAGGTCGGCGAATCCGGGTCCTTCATCGATCTCGTTCACGACCATGTCCTGCTCCTGGTCCTGCTCCTGGTCCCGGCTGTGGCGGGGCGAATGTGCACGGGACGACCCTATGGTCTTTCCGCCCTTACCCCGAACGCAGCCCCCGGCACGCGGCCCGGCGCTCCCGCGGGTTCCACCGCGCAGCGGGCCGCGGAGGGCCCGTCCGCATGCGAGTCGGGGCCACCGCGTCGGCCCGGCGTCGACCCGGCGTCGGCCCGGCGTCAACCCGGAGGCGACCCGGCGTCGGCCCGGCGTCGGGCTGGAGGGGGCTGGAACATCATCCCACAGGGCCGGGACCAGCGCGTCTCAGCGGTCACCCCGCTGACATGGCCCGAGAGGACATGGCCCGCGAGTGACAGGGCCCGCGAGGACATAACGTGTGATGATGGATCTTCGGGAGCTGAGGCGGGCCAGGTTCGCGGTGTCGGTCACCTTCGCCCTGCACGGGGCGGTGACCGGGGGCTTCGCCTCCCGCATCCCCTGGATCCAGGACCACGTCGGGGCCGGGCCCGGCCAGCTCGGGCTCGCCCTGCTCGCGCCCGCCGTCGGCTCCATCCTCGCGATGCCGACCGCCGGGCGCCTCACGCACCGGTTCGGCGGGCGGGCCGTCACCCGCGTCTCGATCGGCCTGTGGTGCCTGGTCCTCGTCCTGCCCCCGCTGGCGCCGAACCTGCCCCTGCTGTGCGCGGCGCTCATGCTGTACGGCGCGGTGGCCGGCATCGGCGACGTCGCGATGAACGCCCAGGGGGTGGTGGTCGAGCAGCGGCTCGGCCGTTCGATCATGTCCGGGCTGCACGGCATGTGGAGCGTGGGGACGCTCACGGGCGGCGCGGTGGGCACGCTGGCGGCGAGCGCGGGCCTCGACGCCCGGATCCATCTGGGCGGGACGGCGGTCGTGCTGTTCCTCCTGGCCCTGGTCGTGGGCCCGTCGCTGCTCGACGTGCGGGCGGGCGCGGACGAGCCGGCCCCGCCCCATTTCGTGCTTCCGCCGCGCGGAGTGCTGGTCATCGGGCTGGTGGGCTTCTGCTCGGTGTTCGGTGAGGCGGCCGCCCAGGACTGGTGCGCGGTCTACCTCCGGCAGGTCGCGGGCGCGTCCCAGGCGGTGGGCGCCGCGGCGTACACGGCCTTCGCCTGCATGATGGCCGCGGGCCGGTTGTGCGGCGACGCGGTGGTGCGGCGACTGGGGCCGGTGGCGACCGTGCGCGGCGGCGGGGTGCTGGCGACGCTCGGCGGACTGCTCGTCGTGCTCTCCCGGGCCCCGGTGCCGGCGATCGCGGGGTTCATGCTGATCGGCGTGGGGATCGCGGTGGTCATCCCGCTGGTGTTCGCGGCGGCGGGCAACGCCGCGCCCTCACCGAGCGAGGGCGTCGCGGGCGCGGCCACGGTGAGCTACGCGTCGGGGTTCGTCGCGCCGAGCGCCATCGGCGGCATCGCCGCGCTGGCCGGGCTGCCCGCCTCGTTCGCACTGGTCACTGTGCTGCTGCTGGCGGTCCTGCTGGGCGCGGGAAGGCTCACGCCCTGGCGTGCCCTGCGGGACAGCTGACGGCCCAGGGACTGGGCCGGGCGCTCGACGAACCGGTAGGTCAGCGCGGAGCAGGCGAGCACCACCGCGAGCAGCAGGACGGCCATGGCCAGGCGTTCGGCGAGGGAGAAGCGGCCCGGGTCCGTCGTGAGCCGCCGGAGCACCTGCACGGCGAGGGGATGCAGCAGGTAGACGGAGTAGCTGATCAGGCCGAGCCCCACGAGGGCGCGGGGCATCGGCCGGCGCCGCAGCAGCCGGGCGGCCAGGAAGGTGGCCCAGGCCGCGGCGACGGCCGTGGACCAGCCCCAGGTGAACGCCAGCGCCTGGTCGGCGGGCATGCCCCAGCCGGGGCCGAACGCCCACGCGGCGCCGATGGAGGCGACCGGCACGCACGCCAGCGCCCATCCGCTCGTCTTCCAGCGAAGTTGTCCCTGGTCGAGCCGGTAGAGCACGGTGCCGGCGAACATCGTCGCGAGGATGGCGAGGCTCTGCCACGCACCGATCCTGCTGTTGGCGCCGAGCAGCACCAGAGCCAGCACGGCCGCGACGGCGGTGCCGCACACGCGCGGCCACCCGCGGCATGCCAGCGACGCGGCCGCCGCGAGCAACACGACCGCCGTGACCACCACGACCTGGGCGGTGCCCGCGCCGCGCGACAGCGCGCCCGCGGGCAGCAGTCCACCCACGGTGAGAGCCGCCGCGGCGAAGGCGAGCATGCCCGTGGTGCCGGCGCGGTGCACGCCCGCCACGAACATCGCCGTCACGAGCAGGTAGAAGACCATCTCGTACGACAGCGTCCAGAACACGTTGACGACGCTGACCACCTGAAGAAGGTCCTGCAGCATCGTCAGGTGCGCCAGGGCCGATATGCCCGGGCTGTCGGCCAGCTGGCTCGGCAGCGTGGCGTACACGCCTTCGACGCCGAACACCGTCCCGGCCGCCGCGGCGACCAACCACAGGGGATACAGGCGGAAGACCCGGTTGATCCAGAACCCGCCGACGCTGCCGCGGCGTTCCAGCGAGACCGGCACCACGTAGCCGCTGACGAGGAAGAACACGAGCACGCCGTACTGGCCGAAGTTGAACCACTGGCTCGCGCCCGCGCGCACCTCGGGAAACAGCGCGTCCACGCAGTGCTCGAACACCACGACGAGCGCGGCCAGGCCGCGCAACGCGTCCAGCCATCCCTGCCGCGACGACTGCCGCGGCGACTGCGGCCGCGGCTGCGCGGGTGACGCCTCCTCCCTGACACCGGTCCGGTTCGTTTCCACAACATCGACGAACATCCGGTCAGGGTAGGGGGTCAGCCTGGGAAAAGCGTAAGCGCCCCCTGGACTTTACGGCCTCAGGGGGCGCATACGTACCACTATGTCAGGTCCGCGCAGCTTCGGGCGTCGGCGTCCCCGGCCGCGCCCGGCACCCACCGGACGTTCGCGAACGACGCCGAGAACGCGCCGTCGGTGTAGACGAGGAACGGCGTGTTGACGTTCTCGAAGTCCAGGTTCGGCGAGAAGCAGGACACCGGGATCTTGACGGTCGCCTTCGTGCCCGCGGGCAGGTTCTGGAAGAGCGACGTCGCCACGACCTCCGCGAAGCACGGGTAGACGCAGTGCGCGCTGATCACGGTGCGGGCCGCCGGCGGCTGGTGGACGATCGTGTCGAACACCAGCGCCGCGCCGGCGTTCAGGTAGCCGCGCAGGTCGCTGCCGCCCGCGGGGTCCTGCATGTAGAGCTGCGCCGCTCCGGCGCCGTTCCAGGTCGCCTTCAGCCCGTCGCCCTGCACGGCGACGTCCGACGGGACGACGGCGATCTCCGAGTGCGCCGCCTCGCCGTCCACGCCGATCTCCGTGCCGCCCCAGTTCTCGGCCGAGCCGATGTAACTCTTGTACGGCGCCACGTCCTGGCGGTTGTAGACCTCCAGGTCCTCGGTCGCGGTGCCGCCGCCGCCCGTGCCGGAGCAGCCGGACCCGGGCGAGGTCTCGTCGAGCGTGCCGACCGACCCGGTCTGCCCGTAGCGCAGGCCGTAGCCGGAGGGGAAGAGCGGGTCGTAGCCCTCCTCACCCTGCTTCTGAGGGGAGGGATTGAGCGGCGACTGGCAGGCGCTCCTCGGCCACGAGTACGACAGCGTGCCGGTGTAGCCGGGGCCGCTGTCGCGGCTCCTGACCAGCAGGTCGGCCACGCCGCCGCCCTCGGTGCCGGGAAGCCAGGCGACCACGAACGCGTCCGACCGGTTGAGCTCCTTGTTCACGTGCAGCGGGCGGCCGGTGACGTAGACGGTAACGACCGGCGTGCCCTTGCCGGCGACCTTGCCGAGCACCGCGAGGTCGCCGGGGTAGAGCGCGGCGGCCTCCAACGAGCGCCGCCCGAGGTCGCCCACGCCCTCGGCGTACGGCGTCTCGCCGATCACGGCGATCACGGCGTCGTACCGGCTCGGGTCCACCCCGTCGGCGCTCTCACTGAAGGTCACGTTGTCCGTGCCGAGGACCTCGCGCAGGCCGCCCAGGATCGTCGTGCCGTTCGGGAAGTCGGCGTTCGTGTTGCCGGTGCCCTGCCAGGTCAGGGTCCAGCCGCCGGTCTGGTTCTGCATGCTGTCGGCGCTCTTGCCGACCACCAGCACCTTGGATCGGGGGGAGAGCGGCAGGACCTTGCGGTTGTTCTTCAGCAGGACCTGCGACTCCCGCACCGCCTTCCTGGCCAGCGCCCGCGCCTGCAGGGCCTTCGCGGAGCCCGCACCGGGGCGCGCGGAGGGCTTGCGCGCGTCGAACAGGCCCGCCCGCAGCTTCACCCGCAGGATGCGCGTCACGGCGTCGTCGATCCGGGACATCGGGATCTCCCCCGCCTCGACCTGGGCGATCGTGGTGGAGATGAACGCCTTCCAGTCATTGGGCACCATCACCACGTCGAGGCCGGCGTTGATCGCCCGGGCGCAGTTCGAGTTCGTGCACCCGGCGACCTGGCCGATGCCGTTCCAGTCGGAGACGACGACGCCGTCGAAGCCCATCTTCTGCTTGAGCACCTCGGTGAGCAGTTTCCTGCTGCCGTGCACCTTGCCCTCGGTGATGCCGAGGTCCTCGTTGGTCCAGCTGTTGAAGGACGCCATGACGGTCTGCGCCCCGGCGGCGAGCGCGCCGTAGTAGCCCTGGCCGTGGATGTTGATCATGTCGGCCTCGGACGAGGGGTCGACCCCCTGGTCCTGCCCGTTGAGCGTGCCGCCGTCGCCGATGAAGTGCTTGGCCGTGGCGATCACGCCCCGATCGCCCAGCCTGTGGGAGCCGCCGTCCTGCAGGCCGCGGACGACCTCGTAGCCGTACGCGCGGGTGATGCGCGGGTCCTCCGAGTAGCCCTCGTACGTGCGGCCCCAGCGGTCGTCCCGCACGACGGCGAGGGTGGGCGCGAAGGCCCAGTCCTGGCCGGTCGCGCGGATCTGCGCGGCGGTGGCGGCGCCGATGTCGCGCAGCAGGCAGGGATCGTGGGCGGCGCCGAGGCCGATGTTGTGCGGGAAGAGCGTCGCGCCGAAGACGTTGTTGTTGCCGTGGACGGCGTCGATGCCCCAGATGACCGGGATCTTGGTCCTGGTGTTCACCGACGCCTGCCAGTACGCGTCGGCGAGGGCGAGCCAGTCCTGCGGGGAGGCGTGCTTGTCGCGGCCCGGCCATGACCCGCCGCCGTTGAGCACGGAGCCGATGCCGTACTGTGCGACCTCCTCCGGAGTGATCGCGGAGATCTCCGGCTGGGTCATCTGACCGACCTTCTCGGCCAGGGTCATTCCCGCGACTATCTTGGCGACGCGCTTCTCGTCGGCCGGGTTGCGCTTGATCTCGCTCTTGACGGCCGGCCAGTCGGGCAGCGTGGGCAGGCGCTTGTCGATGCGCGCGCAGCCGTGGTCCGTGTCCGGCCTGCCGACCACTGGCCCGGCCGGGGGCTTGCCTTCGGGCTTTCCCGGCGGCCCGCCGGGGGCCGCCGCCGCCGCGGCGCCCGGCAGCAGGGCGAGGCCGGCCAGGGCCGAGAGCAGCCGCCGACGGCTCGGCGGGCGGGGGGTGGTGACTGTGCGCATGAACGTCCGTTCTCGAGGGGCCACGAGGACCAGATCGGGTGTTACGGGCGTGTTGCGCAGATCGTCACCCCATACGGCCCATCGGTCAAGAGAGCGCTCTCCCGGATCTCTCAGCGGCACCGCCTCGTGAAAGTTTCGGGAGGGCCGGCCGTGGCGGACCGCCGAGGCCGAGGTCACCGCGGACGGCCGGCAGGCGGAGCGGACCGGGCATTGCTTCCGTCCCCGGACCGTGTCTATGGTCCGGGGAGCCCGAAGCCAAGATCGACGCTCTGTCCCAGGTGAGGCACCCATGAGACGCACACGCGCCTGGTTCACGGCGCTCGCCACAGCCGTCCTGATGATCGCCGGGCTGTTCGCGCCCGCCCCGGGGTTCGCCGCCGCCGCGACGCTCCACCCCGGCGTCCTGTGGTACGACACGGCGGGCAACCGGCTGCAGGCGCACGGCGCCGGAGTGTTCAAGGTCGGTTCGACCTACTACATGGTCGGCGAGGACAAGAGCGCCGGCGCCACGTTCACGGCGGTCGCCTGCTACTCCTCCACGGACCTGGCCACCTGGACCCGGGTGGGCAACGCGCTGAGCCGGCAGAGCAGCGGCGACCTCGCCGCCGGGCGCATCGTGGAACGGCCGAAGGTGATCTACAACTCGGCGACCGGCCAGTACGTGATGTGGGTGCACATCGACAACTCCTCCTACAGCGACGCGCGGGCGGGCGTGGCCACCAGCCCGACGCCGTGCGGCCCGTACACCTACCGCGGCTCCTCACGTCCGCTGGGGTACGAGAGCCGGGATCTGGGCCTGTTCAAGGACGACGACGGCACGGCCTACCTGCTGACCGAGGACCGCAGTCACGGCCTGCGCATCGACCGGCTCTCCGCCGACTACACCCAGGCCGTGAGCACGACGGCGGTGCTCGCCGACCTGGAATCCCCGGCGATGGTCAAGGTGAACGGACGGTACTTCCTGTTCGCCTCGCACCTGACCGGCTGGTCCACCAACGACAACTCGTACGCCACCGCGACCTCCCTGTCCGGGCCGTGGAGCGGCTTCACCACGTTCGCCCCCGCGGGCAGCCGCACGTTCGACTCCCAGACCTCCTCCGTCGTGCCGGTGTCGGGCTCGTCGGGCACCACGTACCTCTACATCGGCGACCGGTGGAACCCGGGCGACCTCAACAGCTCGACGCCCGTCTGGCTGCCGCTCACGATCAACGGCTCCACCGCCTCGATGAGCGCGTTCTACGACTCCTGGACCATCGACACGGCGACCGGCACCTGGGCGGCCGCGCCGCCGCCGCAGAACTTCACGCTCGTCGGCGGCCAGTCGGGGCGCTGCCTCGACGTCGCCGGCGGCGCCGCGACCAACGGCTCGACCATGCAGATCTACGACTGCAACGGCGGCGCGGGCCAGAAGTGGTCCCTCACCTCCTCCGGGGAGCTGCGCACGTTCGGCGGGACGAAGTGCCTGGACGTGTTCGACCAGCGGACCACGGCGGGCGCGACGGTGGGCATCTGGGACTGCAACGGCGGCGCCAACCAGAAGTGGACGCTCAACTCCGGCGGCACTGTGGTCGGCGTCCAGTCGGGCCTGTGCCTGGACGTGAACGGCAACCAGACGGCCAACGGCGCCAAGGTGCAGACCTGGACGTGCAACGGCGGCGCCAACCAGAGGTGGACCCGCGTCTGAGCTGGAGTCGACGGGCTCCCGCGGGTCCCCCGCCAATGACGGGGGACCCGCGGGGCCGGCTACAGCGACCTGAGGAAGGCCAGGCCGTCCACGGCGAGGGAGTCCTGGCTTGGTGCGAGCGGCCGCCAGATGGAGGCCGCGGTGGCGATCGTCTGGTTGTGGGCGGTGAAGGATTCGATGACGAGGGGGCCCGCATAGCCCGCTTCACCCAGGGCCTGGGTGAAGGCGGGCCAGTCGAAGCGGTCGACGCCTGGCGTGCCCCGATCCGTTCCGCAGACCTGCACGTGCGCGATCCGGCCCGCCGCGGCACGTACGGCCTGCGCCGGATCCTTCTCCTCGATGTTCATGTGATATACGTCGAGCGCCAGGCCGCATCCGTCGGGCAATGCCTCGAGAGCCTGCTCAACGGTGTTGAGCAGACTGGTCTCGTAACGGTTGAGCGGCTCGACCGCGATCGCCACACCGCGCTCGCCGGCGTAGTCGACCACGGGTTCAAGATTGTCCCGGAGCTCGGTGTAGATCGTCCGGCGCTCGTCGTCCGACATCCGCCAGGTCCTGCCGACGGAGGCGTAGGCGGGCCCGCCGATCACCGGGGAGCCCACGACCGCCGCCACGTCCACGCAGTGCCGCAGGTAGTCCTGGGTCTCCTCGACGACCCCGGCCGTGGCCGCCACGAGCTCCCGCCCCGGCGGCATGACCAGCACCACCGACGCCTTCAGCCCGTGCTCGGCCAGCAGCGCCGCGGCCTTGTGAGGATCCCAGTCGCCGGGCCGCTCCACCGGCAGCTCGATGACGTCGAACCCCCACGCCGCGACCCGGGGCACCAGGGACGCGAGGTCGTCGTCCGTCAGCGGCGACACCCACACCCACGTGTTCACTCCGAGAGGGAACGCGTTCACCCCTTCTTACCGCCCCACTTCTCGGGGAATCCCGGCATGCCCTCACAGCCGCACAGCGCGTAGTGCAGCGGCGGCATGTTCGGCTGCAGGTACCGGTCGAGGGTCTCCGCCGTGATCTTGGGCTGCGGAAGGTTCCACACCTTCGGCACCTCCTCACCCTTGAGGATCTTCAAGGCGGCGATGATCGGTGTGCGCCACTGGTAGGTGGGGTACGTGGGAGCGACGGCGGTGAGGCCGTCGTCCTTCCACTTACGCAGGAAGTCCTGCTGGTCTTCACCGGTCATCGGCGGGACGGGCATGCCGGCGTCCTCGAACGCCTCAGCGACGGCCACAGAGGTGGCTCCCGAGTCCATCCAGACGCCGTCGAGCTTGCCGTTCCGCTGGATGTAGTCGTTGACGATGCCCTTGGCCTTGGCCGCGTCGCCGTCGGTGAACTCCACACCGACGACCTGGAGGCCGCTGGAGTCGAAGGCGGCCTTCGCCGCCGACCAGCGGGTCTCCAGCACATCCACCCCGGGGCTGATGCGCAGCGCCAGGATCTTCCCGCCCGCCGGCACCTTCTCCACGAGGAACTCGGCCGCGTCGGCACCGAACGCGTAGCCGCCGATCGGCTTGATGAACGTCACCGGGCAGTCGGTCTCCACGCCCCGGTCGAAGACGATGACCGGGACCTTGCCGCAGGCGCCCTTGACGGCTGGAGTGAGCGTCGCCGTGGTGTTGGGCGAGACGATCAACGCGTCGCAGCCCTTGGCCTGCAGCTCGGCGATGTCAGAGATCTGCTTGTCGTCCTTGCCCTCGGCGTCGAGGGCGGTGAGCTTGGAAATCTCCTTGTGCAACGCCGCCTCGGCCTGCATGGTCTTCCAGCCGACCTGCCGCCAGGGATTGTCGACCGCCGCGTTGGAGAAGCACAGGTTGTACGGCCCGTCCTTCTTGTACTCCGCGGTGGACACCATCTGCGGCGCGATGGCCTGCTCCCAGGGCTTGTCCGCCGGTCCCTCCGCCGTCTGCGAGCGCATCGCGAGCTGAGCGTCGTAGTCAGCCTGGACGAAGAACTTGGACTGCTCACCGGTTCCCGAGGCCGGCGCCGTCGAAGCGGCCGTGGCCGGCGCCGTGGCGGCGCCCGTGTCGGCGGCTGTGGTGGTGCTGGGCTTGTCGCTGGTGCAGCCGCCGACGGCGAACACCGTCAGAGTCGCAGCGGCGAGGATGAGCGGTCTATGAAACCGCATGGGCGTCTCCTTTTAATTTCGGGGCATCAAGGAAGGGAAGACGGATGGCTCCGGCCGCTACGGCGGCGATGAGGACGACGCCCTGCACGGTGAACTTCAGCGCCCCAGAGACGCCGTACAGGTTGAGCAGGGTGAACAAGGCCTCCAGGGTGAACGCCCCCGCCATCGCGGCGATGACCGTGCCGCGACCGCCGCCCAGGACGACGCCGCCCAGGACGACCGCGGTGATTGCCTGGAACTCCAGTCCCTGGCCGACCTGAGCGGACACTCCTGCGAACCCACCGAGCAGGATTCCGGCCACTGCGGCGGACACGCCGGAGAGGGCGAAGGCGATGATCCTCACCCTGGTCACCCGTACGCCGGACAGGGCGGCCGCACGCTCGTTGTCGCCGATGGCGATGAGTGTCCTGCCGAAGTTCGCCCGCATCAGCAACACGACCGCGACGGCGACGACCACGAGGATGAGCACAGCCCATCCGGTCTGCCTGCCGAACATGCGGAAAGCCTGGGAGAGCGCGCCGCGCGGTGCGCCGCCCGTCCACAGGAAGACCGCGCCGGACAGCACGAGCATCATGCCGAGCGTGGTGATGAACGACGGCACGCGGAGGAGGGTCGTCACCGCACCGTTGACCAGACCGACGAACAGGCCTAGAACGATCAGCAGGGCCAGCACCGCCCAGGTCGCCGCCTCGTCCCCGTCGATCAAGCGGGCGGCGACGACCACCTCGACGGTGACCAGCGATCCGACCGACAGGTCGAACTCGCCGGCGACGATCACCAGGTACTGCCCGGCGGCGAGGATGACCAGGGGCGCGGCGCGCCTGACGAAGGACAGGAACCCGGCAGGCTCCAGGAAGAACGGGTTGACGATGGCGATGGCGGCCAGCAGCACCGCCAGCACCGCGAGAATCGGCAGCGCACGCTTCACGTCCGCCTCCTTCCGACCAGGCCCGTACGCCGGGCGTAAACGGCAACGGCGACGACGATCACCACGCCCCGCACGACGTCCTTGAAGAAGGAGTTCACTTCCAGCTGGTTGAACACGCTGTCCAGGACGGCGAGCAGCAGCACGCCGCCCACGGTGCCCGCGACTCCGCCTCTGCCCCCGGCCAGCGCGGCGCCGCCGAGGACGACGGCGGCGATGGACTCAAGGTCGTATCCACCGTCGGTGCCCACGGTCGGGGCTCCGGCGCCGAGCCTGCTGGCCAGCAGCAGTCCCGCGATGCCGGCACAGAGCGAGCACAGCACGTGCGTGATGATGATCACCCGGTCGGTGCGGATGCCGGACAACCTGGCGACCTCGACGTCACCGCCGACGGCGTACACCCGGTAGCCGTACTTGGTCCGTCTGAGCAGGAACCAGGCGACGAGTGCGACCGCGGCCCAGAGCAACGCCGAGACGGGCACGGGGCCCAACCGGTCGTAGCCGAGGTGCTGGAAGGACTCCGGCACCCGGCCGGCCGGGCCGTCGTAGAGGTCGCCCAGGATTCCCTTGATGATCAGTGAGATGCCGAGTGTGGCGATGAACGCGTGCACGCGCAGCTTGCTGATCATCAGGCCGTTGACCAGCCCGACCAGTGCGCTCACTCCCATGACGGCGCCGACCGCGAGCACGATGTTGGAGTCCTGGCCCGCCATGGTCACCGCCGCCACCAGCGAGGCGAGGCTGATCAGATAGGCGACCGACAGGTCGAGGGATCCCGCCAGGATGGCCAGCGTCTGGCCTACCGCGACGATCCCGAGCGCCGCCGAGCGCTGCTGCACCCCGACGACGGTCTCCATCGTGAGGAACTGACCACCGTCCACGGCTACCAGCGCCCAGCCCACGAGGATCACGGCGGCCAGTGCCAGGAAGACGACACTCGTGGGGTTCACCAGCGCCGCGAACCTGGCCCTGCTGTCAGCAAGCACGTTCTGGCTCATCAGGACACCTCGCCCGCGGCCAGGCTCATGATGGCCTCCTCTGCGGAGCCCGCGGGAAGGGTGCCCGCGATGCGGCCCTCCCGGAGCACGACGATGCGGTCGCTCATGCCGATCAGCTCAGGAAGCTCGGAGGAGATCATCATGATCGCCACGCCGTCTTCGGCCAGCTCGCGCATCAGGTCATGGATGGCCGCCTTGGCGCCCACGTCGACCCCACGGGTGGGCTCGTCGAACAGGAGCACCTTCGGGGCGACGGTCATCCACTTGGCGAGCACGACCTTCTGCTGGTTGCCGCCGGACAGGTAGCGAACCTCCTGCTCCTCGCGGGGCGGCTTGAGCCGTACGCGTTCCAGCAGTTCCCGCACCCCGCTGCGGCGAGCACCACGGCCCATCGCGCGGGTCACGAGAAGGGCGTTGTCGCGCACCGACTGGCGCAGGGCCAGGCCCTCGCTCTTGCGGTCCTCGGTCACCAGGCCGACTCCGGCACGGATTCCCTCGCGGACCGAGCGCGGGCGCACCGGCGTCATCTCGCCCCGGGTGAACGGATCGGCACCGAACAGGGCCTTGGCCAGCTCCGACCGGCCGGATCCCTGAAGCCCGGCGATGCCGACGATCTCTCCCGCGTTCAGCTTCAGGTCGATGTCGTGCAGCCGGTCGTTGCCGCCGCCGGTGACCTGGAGCCGTGTCTCCCCAACCGAGGTGGAGCGTGGCGGGAAGTAACCGTTCAGATCGCGCCCGACCATGAGGCGGACCAGATCCTCGGAGGTGACGTCCTCGGTGGCGACCGTCGTGACCAGCCTGCCGTCCTTGATGACCGTCACGTGGTCGCTGAGGTCGAACACCTCGCGTAGCCGGTGAGAGATGTAGAGCACGGCGATGCCTCGCTCCTGCAAGCGCCGCACCAGCCGGTAGAGCAGTTCGACCTCGTGCTCGGCCAGCGCGGCGGTGGGCTCGTCCATCACGACGATCCGGGCATCGAGCGACAGCGCCTTGACGATCTCCACGACCTGCTGCTGAGCGACCGACAGGCGCTTGACCAGCCGTCGGGGGCCGAAGGAGGCCTCACCCAGTTCGGCGAGCAGCCGGGCGGTCGCGGTGTCCATCGCGGTCCGGTCGACCAGGCCGCGCCGTATGGGTTCCCTGCCGAGGAAGACATTCTCGGACACGGTCCGCTCGGGCAGCAGATTGAACTCCTGGTAGATGATCGCCACGCCGGCTCGCTGGGCGTCCAGCGGATGGCCGAACGATACGCGCCGGCCGTCGATCTCGATCGTTCCCTCGTCGTGTGCGTGCACTCCGGCGAGGATCTTCATGAGCGTGGACTTGCCCGCGCCGTTCTCCCCCACAATCGCGTGGACCTCGCCCGGAACGACCGCGAGGTCGACGCCGGATAACACCCGCACGCCGAAGAAGCTCTTGCCGATGCCCGTCATGGTCAGCATCGGGTCTACTCCGCCGCGGGAACGGAAGAGAGAAAAGCCTCGCGGATTCGGCCGCACTGCTGTGCTCTCTGGATTCTCGGCTCGGGCACGCCGTTAATACAGGTCATAAACTCGCTCCCGACCCGGCACCCGGTCTGCTTGTCAGAACTTTAGGTGCGCCGCCACATATCGCCGTGAGCGTATACATGACTTATGACTTTGGTCAAGCAAAAGACGCGTAGAGTAAAACATAAGTAAACGCCGAGGAGGAAGGAGTGCCAGTGGCTCAGGGCATGCCCGGCGGGACCGGAGCGGGAGCACTACTCTCGATCCTGCGCGACGGGCGGGCGCGTACCCGCGCCGAGCTGGTCCAGCTCACTGGTCTGTCAAGGAGCGCGGTGTCCCAGCGGATCGACGCTCTGCTGCACCAGCGCTTGATACTGCCCGGCGAGGGCACGACTCCATCGGGCGGCAGGCCCGCCACCGCCTTCTCCTTCAACCGTGAGGCCCGCGTGGTGCTCGCCGCCGACCTCGGCGTCACCCACGCCAGGATCGCCGCCAGCGACCTCGGTGGAGCGGTCCTCGCAGAACGTGCCGCCGACCTGCCCATCGACCGCGGACCTGAGCCGACGCTGAGCTGGGTTCTCGACACCTTCCGCGAATTGCTCGCCGAGTGCGGTCACCCGGCGTCGGACGTATGCGGAGTCGGCGTCGGCCTCCCCGGCCCTGTCGACCACGAAAGCGGCACGGCGGTCAACCCACCGATCATGCCGGGCTGGGACGGCTTCCCCGTACCTGACTGGCTCGGCGAGCGGCTCGGCGTTCCGGTGCTCGTCGACAACGACGTGAACATCATGGCTCTCGGCGAGCACTGGGCCGTCTACCCCGAGGTCGAGCATCTGATCTTCGTCAAGGCGGGCACCGGCATCGGCTGTGGCATCATCGCCGGACGCCGGCTGCATCGCGGCGCCCGAGGCGCTGCAGGGGATATCGGCCACATTCGCATACCCACCGTCGACCAGGTGCAGTGCCGCTGCGGCTACGTCGGCTGCCTGGAGGCCGTGGCCGGCGGCGCGGCTCTGGTCGCCCGCCTCCGCGACGCGGGGCTCGACGTCGCCGACGGCCGGGATGTCGTCCGCCTCACCAAGGAAGGCAATCCCCAGGCCATCCGCCTTGTCCGGCAGGGCGGCAGAGAGGTCGGCAGCGCGCTCGCCTCGATCGTCAACTTCTTCAACCCCACGCTGATCGTGATCGGCGGCGACCTGGTCGAAGCGGGCGATCACCTTTTGGCGGGCGTCCGCGAAATGATCTACGGCCGCTCGTTGCCACTGGCCACCCAGAGTCTCAGCATCCGCGCCAGCGAGCTCGGTGACCGGGCGGGCGTCACCGGCGCCGCTGTCATGGTCATCGAGCGCATCCTGGATCCCGAGACCGTCGATCGGTCAGTCGCCACGTGACTTCTGTCGGATCAGGGTTCTTCTATGAATATGTGGGCCACCCCTACGGCGGAAGGGGTGGCCCGTTTCCTTTCTGGTCCCGCCGGCTCAGGACTGGTTGAACAGCGACAGCGTCAGCGTCGAGTGATACTCACCGGCGGCGACGTCGACCGGAGTGCGCAGGGCCAGATCGGCGTTGACCTCCGAAGTGCCGATCTCGTCCGCGGAGTTCGCGATCGACACGAGCAGCTCCTGGCCCTCCAGACCCACGGCGGGAGCGTCGCTGCCGTCGGAGATGACACTGGAGACCGGCTCACCGGCCGACACCGCCCCGGTTGAGGAGTCGGTGAGCAGGCGCGGCTTCCAGCCGAGGTATTCGGGGCCGATGGTCGCGGACGGGTCGTCGGCCGCTGTGAACTGGTCGGCCTGGCCGACGACCGCCCAGAACTCGCCGTCGGGGATGTCCTCGGGGTTGCGGGTGTCGGACACCGTGACCGTCGGCAGGGTGCCGGTGAACTGGCGGGCGGCGGCGTCCGAGCCGTTCTCGGTGAGGGACACCCCGCTGTTGTCGGCGACCGTCATCGACAGCTGACCGGGCGTGGTGGTGGGCTCGATGTTCACCGACACGTCGATGCCGTCGCCAGAGCCGTCGCCGGGTCCGTCGGCCGCCATCGCGGGACCGACCACACCCGAAAGCGCCAGGCCGAGCACCGACACGGCCAGTATCTGGGCGGTTCTCTTGGTCTTCACGTGATGACTCCATCTTTTGGGAGGCATGGGGTTTAAGGAGGCAGGGGGTGCGGGGCCGGCCGGCCCATCGTCCGGTCGGCCGGCCCCGGTCAGTACTGTTCCGTGCGGCGGTCAGGCGCAGCTGATCGCGTTGTAGGCGGCGTCGTAGGTCGTGGTGACCTGCTTGCCGTCGATCGTCGCGGTCCCCTTAACCGTCGCCTTGCCCGCGCCGATCTGCCCGGCACGCGCGTTGAAGGACTGGTACGCCTGCTTGCCCGGGGCCACGTCGGCCACGGTCGTCGAACCGTACGGGGTGGTCAGCGTCACGGTCGCCGGCCCGTCGCCGTCGTTGACCGCCGTCACCGCGACGTACGCCGACGTGCCCACGCAGCGGGACGAGGCGGTCACGGTCAGCGGAACGCCGGGAGAGGAGACCGGAGTGAAGCCGAACCGCTGGTTGTCGTCGTTGCTGCAGGTCCACTGGATCAACGCGGCGCCGTCGGCCACGGATCTGCCGTTGATGTCGAGGCACAGGCCGCTCACCGCCGAACTGACCTGGTAGGCATCTCCGGATGGGATGAGATAGAACCTCTGGTTGACCTGGTCCGCATTTCCGTCGGGATGGCAGGAGTACTGGACGAGCTGGGTGCCCGTCGAGGTCGAGCCGGTCGGCACGTCAAGGCACTTGCCGCTCTTGACGTTCTTGAGCTGGTAGGCGCCCGCGGTGAAGGGAATGGCCTCCCACTGCTGCTCGCCGCCCTCCGTCGCACTCATCTGAACGATCTTGGCGTCATTGGCGGTCGAGGCGTTCTGCGGCGCGACGTACTTGCCGCTGTGCTTGGGAGAGATGGTGTAGACACCCGCGGCCCCTCCTCCGACCGTGATCGTCGTGACCATGCCTGCCCACTTCTTGCCGTCGAAGCCGGAGTGGAACCTGCAGATGACCGTCCAGGTCCCTTCCTTGTTCAAGGTGTAGGAGACCGACGGACCCCCCGGCGAGACAGCGCCCTTGGTGACCTCGAAGATGTCGCCGCCGTTCGGGTCCGGATTGCCGCCGGGCGGCACGAGCCAGACATCGTGCGGCATCCCCGCATCCGGCGCGTTGAAGTGCCAGGTGATGGTGCCACCGCGGGCGATCTCGCAGTTGTCGGGACTCCACACCGTGCCCATGGCGAAGATGTCGCACGTCGTGGGGAGCGTCCTGCCGCCGTCGAGCACCGTGAAGACGGCGCTCTGCGAGCTGGAGGTGTTACCGGAGTAATCGGTGGCCCGGTAGTCGACCGTGTACTTCCCCGGGTCCTTGAACGGGACCGGCGTGCCGTAGGCGGTCCACTCTCCGCCGTTGACGCGGTACTCGACCTTTTCCACGCCGGCACAACCGACATCGCTGGCGTTGAGCTTGAGCGTGGCCGAGTCGATGTAGGTGTTCTGCTGGCTGGGGTGGGCCCGGCCGTCGATCTGGTGCGACGCCGTCGGTGCCTGGGTGTCCTCGGCGCACGTGGTCGCGGGCTTGAACTCGATCTTGACCAGCTCCATCTTCGCTGAGGAGTTGGCCTGGCTGCGGCAGCAGCCGAAGGTCCAGCGCCCCATGTAGAGGGCGCCGTCGGGCCCGAATCTGGTCGGGATCACAAAGCTGTTGTTCGGCGTGCCGAAGTGGTTGACCGGCAGCCAGTCATTGACCCGGAGCATCTGGTTGTTGTCCTCCCGCAGGCGGACCTCCTTCCAGAACCCGTTGTCGGCACCACGGTTGGTGATCAGCCACGAGCCGTCGTAGTAGGGCGGGAAGGCCCCGGGACCGTAACTGTCCTTGTATCGGTAGACCGGGCCGGTGACCGGCTGCATGCCCCCGGAGCCCAGGTCGCCGAAAGCCAACGGATCCTGACCGCCCGGGTTGCCGGGGTACTTGCGCCAGATCGTCGCCGGCTTCGCGGGGCCTGGGATTTCATCGAGGCCTTGGAATGTGGGTTGCGAGCTCTTGCCGCCCGGCGGAGCCCAGGCGAGGTCGGCCGGGATCTCGCCGAGCGAGCAGTCGTACTGCTGGCCGGTCGAGGAGTTGGTCTCGTAGTTCCAGCGCCACGTGGTGTTGGTCTTCGAGTTGTCGCCGACGCAGAACGGCCAGCCCTGGAAGCCGGGCCCGTCGACCAGATCCCACTCGCAGGTGCCGGCCGGGGCACGGTTGGCCTGGTCCACCGAGTTGTCGTGGCAGTACTCGCCGACGACGACCGTACCCGGGTTGGCGGGGTCGGTGTGCACCGTGAAGGGCTGCCGGAAGCCCATGGCGTAGATCTCCGGCCGGGTCTTCGGGGTCCCCGGCGGGAACATGTTGCCCTTCGGAACCGTGTAGGTCTTGTCCAGGCCGGGGTCGGGGGCGCTCTCTGAGGTCGGAGGCGGAATGTCGTCGATCGGTGTGATGCGAAGGACCTTGCCGCGCAGGTCGGCGGTGTTGGCCGCCGTCTTGCGCGCGTCCCAGCGCTCGGAGGCGCGATGGTCCATCGGGGGGTAGGAGTTGTGGCCGGGCGCGTTCGGGGAGGTGTCGTCGCCGACGCCGAGGTAGAGGTTGCCCTCGGAGTCGAACACCAGGCTCGCGCCGCCGACATGGCCGGGGCCGTTGTCGGTGGGGCCGCCCGGGAAGCCTGAGGGGTTGCCCGCGATCTTCGCCTTGGGCACGCGCAGGATCTGCCGCTCATCGTATGGATGTGCCGGGTCACCGGCTCCGCCTGCTTGCGCGGGCACGAACGCGGTACCGGCCTCGTTCAGCGTGAAGCGGCTGATCAGGTTGTAGCCGACCGTCTGCTGGTTGCCCGTGGTCGGCCAGTCGGGGTTGCGCGGGGAGTAGTAGACGTAGATGTCGCGCTTGTCCGGATCCGACAGGTCAAAGCCCGGCTCCAGGCTCATCCCCAGCACGCCGTCCTCGGAGTTGCCGTGGTCGGCGCGCGTCGGGATCGTCGCGACCGTGGTCGAGTTGTTCGGCGGGCCCTTCGGGTCGTACATCTTCACGTAGCCCTGGGACTGGTAGCCCGTGGTGGGGCCGATCTCGGTCCAGTAGAGCTTGCCGTCCTGCGCCACGTCGAGAGCCATCGGGCCGTTCGCGTTGTCGACCAGGGTCGTGCGGGTGAAGTTCGACCAGACGGTGCCCGAGCAGTCGGTCTTGTCTCCCTCGCCGGCGACCCAGCGCACCCCTCCGACGATCTGCTTGACCAGCGGGTTGTCGCCGCCGTTCTCGCTGTAACGCACGCCGAAGTGACCCTGCGAGGTCACCCAGCTCCGTCCGTCGTCGTAGGACCGCGGCGTGGTGGTGCCGTCCTTGACCCTGTCGCCGTCGTAGAGCTTGCACCACGTCGTGGGGTGGTCCTGGCCCATTTTCTGGGTGCCGGTGTTGTAGGTGCGCTCGTCGAAGGTCTCAAGCACGTGGTGGGTGCCCCGGACGCTGCGGGCGAAGTTGTAGTGCTCGTCGGAGAGCTGGTAGGTGTCGGGCAGGTCTTTGGTGGAGAGGTGGTTGTGATCGGCGACCTGGACGGTCGCGGCGTTGCCGGTCGCCGACCCATTCGAGTGGGCGGTCATCGTCGTGCCGATGAGGCTGTCCGGCCCGCCGTCCCACCAGTCCCACACGGACACGCCGGCGCCGGCGTCGGTCATGTTGTGCACGGCCGCGATCCCGCCGTGGTTCTGGGTGAAGCGGATCAGCGCATCGCGCTGGGCCTGGTCCAGGAGCGGTCCGGACCGACCGCCGCCGGCCCATGACCACGATGCGTTGAGGAACAGGATCGCGTTGTATTGGGCCAGGTTCTCGTCGGTGAAGATCCGGGGGTTCTTGTTCGGGTTGTCGCAGTTGTTCGTGCCGCCACCGTTGTTGTCGCAGTCCTCCCAGTCGACCTCGTAGCCTGCGGCCTTGAGAGCGGCCTGCACCACAGGGCGCCCGTTGTCGATCGCCTCGGCGTGCCGGTATCCGGTCGTGCCGGTATAGATGAGGACCCTCTTGCTGTCCTCCGCCTTGGCAGGAGCCGCAAGGAAACCTCTGTTGGCCAGCCCTGTGCTCGTCACAGGGGCAGCAGCAGCCAGGTGGGTGCTCTTCGCTTGGGCAGTGGTCGCCGGGGTGAACATCTGAGCCCCAAGAGCGACCGCAGTCAGCGCGATTAAAGAACGCCTCACACTCCGCGCGGGCAGCGCGGCGTTCCGCATACCACTCACTTCCTCTCCCGATGCAGCGGCGACCCGCCCCGCGGCCGGAGCGATATGGTTCGACCGCCCGAGGTTCAGACGTAGCGTCCGCATCTTTTGTCCTTATGTCAAGAACTTTCGCTTCGAAATTAAAAAAGTCGGGCCCGAACTGCCGTTGGTTCCTTCGTCAAAGGCGTTAGTTGTCTTGAATCAGACGGTTTCGTCGGTTAACGTTCCCCGCTATGAGCGGGCAGAGGGTTCACCGGCGGCTTCTCAGCGTCGCTGCGGCCGCGTTGTCGATCACCGTCGGAGCACTGGCTCTGACGGGATGTAGCGACGATTCCGGGGAGGCGAAGACGAAGGGGCGCGACCTCACCGCGCTTCAATGCCCGATGGAGGAGACCGGGGAGACCGGGGGTGCCAACGCGTACAGGCCCGCGAAGAACGCCTTCGATACGGCGGAGCTGCTCGGCCTGCAGCTCGCTGAGGCGCGTGAGAAGGCGGCCCGTCACAACTGCGAGATCATCGTTTCGCGCGAGGACGACAAGAGCCGGCCCGTGCCGATTGAGATCGACCCGACGAGGATCTACGTCTACATCGCGCATGGCGTCGTCAGCCAGATAGAGGGGGTCGGTGGTGGCCTCTGAGGCCGGCGACCCCATGCGACTTCTCACCAGGGCTTCGGTGATCGCCGCCGGCCGGCGGTCACGGTGGGTCGTGATCGCGGTGTGGCTCGCGCTCGCGATGCTCGCGCTGCCGCTACAAGCCAAACTCGACGAGCGCGCCGCCGACGAGAGCGAGACCTTCCTCGTCCGGGGATCGGAGTCGGCGGCGGTCAAGCGGATCGTCGACGAGCGGTTCCGGCGCGGCAGCGAGACAGCGGCGGTGATCGCCTACTTCCGCGAGGGTGGGATCACCGCGGACGACGGACGGCGCGCCGACACCGACGCCCTCGCGCTGTGCGGGTCCGGCGCGATCCCGAACCTGACGATGGTCGCCACCCCGTACCAACGCGCGTGCGGCGAGACCGATCCGCTCGACATGAGCGCGGGCGGTTCGCTACTCACCTCACCCGACGACACCGTCATCTTGAGCACGGTCCTGATGACCGACGACTCGACGCCCGACATCGAGCAGGCGGTCGCGGCAATCCGCGAGGTGGTCCCGCCGGCCACCGGCGACGAGAGCGGATTGAGGGCCTTCGTGACCGGCCGTGCCGGCTTCGAGGCCGATCGACAAGCCGCGCTCGGAGGGATCAACGGAACCCTTCTGGCGGTCACTGTCGCCGTGCTGCTGCTCCTGCTGCTCGTGACCTACCGCTCGCCGCTGGTCGCTCTGGTGCCGCTGGCCGTCGTCGCCCTCGCCTATCTGGTCACCTCCGGCCTCGCCTACGGCCTTGTCGCCGCCGGCCTCACCGACATCAGCGGCCAGACAACCTCGATCCTGGTCGTGCTGATGTTCGGTGCGGGCACCGACTACTGTCTGCTGATCGTGGCGCGGTTTCGCGACGAGCTGCGCCGGACGGGGGACGTCGAGGAGGCGATGGTCGCCGCCGCCCAGCGCACCGCCCCAGCGATTCTCTCCGCCGGAGCAATCGTCGTCGGCACGATGATGGTCCTCGCCCTTGCCGACTTCAACGCCACACGCGAGATGGGCCCGATCCTCGCCCTCGGTGTCGCGATCATGGTCTGTGCCGGCCTGACGCTCCTGCCCGCGGTGCTCACCGCCCTCGGGCGACGGGCGTTCTGGCCCGCGGTTCCCCGCCTCGAGCCCGAATCCGCACCTGCGGTCACGTTCTGGGGCCGCGTCGCGGGCCTCGTTCACGCACGCCCGGGAGTGATCGCCGCGGCGGTCACCGCTGTCCTCGCCGCGGGCGCGCTGGCCGGCATCGGTGGGCGTCCGGCGCTCGACTTCTCCGAGTCCTTCCGCGAGGCGCCGGACTCGGTCCACGGCCAGCAGGTGATCCGCGACCACTTCATCCCCGGCCGGGCGGCACCGCTTCGCATCGTCGTAGCCGACGAGGTAGGCGGGAAGGTCCAGAGCGCTCTCACCGAAGGCACGCATACACCGGTCGCCGACATGCACGCGGTGGCGAGGTCGGCCGGGACGGACGGCTTGCTCATCTTCGACGCGGACCTGCGGATGGATCCGTTCTCAGAGCAGTCCACCGACGCCGTCCCCGTGCTACGCGAGGTCGCCGAGCGCGCGGCCGACGGGCAGACCGTCCTGATCGGCGGGACCGTGGCCGAAAACTACGATGCCCGCCAGGCACTCGGCCGTGACACCAGGCTGATCGTCCCGGTCAGCCTTGCCCTGATCCTCGTCGTCCTCGCTCTGCTCCTGCGCGCGGTGGTGATGCCGCTCTACGTGATCGCGACCGTGATCCTCTCCTTCGGCTTCGCCCTCGGCGTCAGTTCTCTCATCTTCACCCACCTCCTGGGCCAGCCGGCCTCAGACCCAAATCTGCCGATATACGCGTTCATCTTCCTCGTCGCCCTGGGCGTCGACTACAACGTGTTTCTCCTCAGCCGGATCACCGAGCGGCGTCGACAGCACGAAACCCGCCGTGCGGTGACGGAGGCCCTCGAGCGAACCGGTGGCGTGATCACCTCCGCCGGTCTCGTGCTCGCCGCCACCTTCGCCACTTTGATGGTGCTTCCGATGGAGGCGCTGTTTCAGATCGGCTTTGTGGTCACCCTGGGCCTGCTCGCCGACACCTTCCTCGTCCGGGCCCTGCTCGTCCCCGCTCTCGCGATGATGCTCGGCGAGCGAAACTGGTGGCCGTTCAAGCGGACCACTACCCCGGGCTGACGTCGCCGGTGCTGTGACCCGGGCGCTGCGAGATCCACCAGCGGACGGCCGCGGCGGCGGTCTGCGGCGGCACCTGGTGCCCGCCGCGGAACTCCTCGTACGTCACCTCGTAACCGCTCTCCCTCAGCTCGGGCACGAGGCGCCTGCTGCATTCGTCGATCGGCAGCACGCGGTCGGAGACGCCGTGCGAGACGAAGATCCGGGGACGGCCGTGCCGGATCATCGGGGCCATGAAGCCCGGGGAGAACGCGAGCACGGCGTGGAACAGGTCGCCGTTCGCCAGGCCCAGCGACAGGGCGTAGGAGGCGCCGTCGGAGAAACCCGCCACGGCCACGCCGTCGAGCCCGACCGCCGCACGGGAGAACACCTCCTCCAGCGCGGCGTCGACCCGTGACACGTCCGCCCCGTATCCGCCGACGATCATGTCCCAGGTGGCGGAGACGGCCTGCGGCGCGAGCAGCAGCACGCCGGACTCCTCGGCCTGGGGCAGCAGCCACTCCAGCGCCTCCTCCGCCGCGCCGCCCGCGCCGTGCAGCACGACGGCGAGCGAGGACGGCCCGGGCCCCCGGGCGGACGGCACGTAGAGCAGGGCGCGCCCGCCCAGGCGGTGCAGGCCCGGCACGAGAGGCTCGGCGTGCTGAGGCGGCACCGCGACGGGACGGGCGGACAGCCGGCCGTGCCGCACGCCCTCCTCGGGCGCCGGATGGGGCCGGCTCCGCTCCGGAGTGTCCATCGGCCTCACCCCCCGCCCAGGGTCTACCCCTCCTGGCCGCCGGTCACCTCGTCGCGGATGGCCTCATGCCCGGGTGGCGGCGATCACCTCGGTCACCAGGGCGGGCGAGGTGACCCGGCGGACGTACTCGGGCTGACGCAGCTCGCCGCCCATGAAGGGGTACGGGTTGCGGTGGACGGCCGGGCTGGGCTCGTCCACCAGGGCGGCGAAGTGGATCTCCCCAGCCCCGGTCGCCTCGACCACCCGGCCAACGTTGCGCGGCGTGATGCCACCCCCGGGCATGACGACCAGCCGGTCGCTGGCCCGCCGCACCAGTTCGGCGATCAGCGGCGCGCCCTCCAGGGCCGAGCTGTCCTGGCCGGAGGTGAGCACCCGGTCGATTCCCAGACCGGCCAGCGTCTCCAGCGCGGCGAACGGGTCGGCCGTCATGTCGAAGGCCCGGTGGAAGGTGACCGAGAGCCCGCCGGCCGCGTCGATCAGCCGCCTGGCCACCTCGGTGTCCACCTCCCCGTCCGGGGTGAGCACGCCGATCACGACGCCCTGCGCCCCGGCGTCGCGTACGGCCGCCACGTCGCGGACCATGGCCGCGACCTCGTGCTCGTCGTAGACGAAGTCGCCGCCGCGCGGCCGGATGATCACGTGGACCCGGATCGACGACACCGCGTCCAGCGTGGCCTCGACCGTGCCCAGGGTGGGCGTCAGACCGCCCTCGAACAGCGCGGCGCACAGCTCGACGCGGTGCGCGCCCGCCCGCTCGGCGGCCAGCGCCCCGGCCGTGCTGTCGATGCAGATCTCGTACGTCAGGCTCATGTCTCCCCTATCCGGCAACCGCCACTCAGAAAACGGCGTGGATCTCGCCGACCGGGACGCCCCCGCCCAGCACCGGGACGGTCGCGAACTCGGCCGCCGCCGAGACGTCCGCACCCGCGGCCCGCAGCGCGTCGAGCGCGATCGCGGTCGTCGCCCTAGGGCCGCCGTCGATCGCCTTGACGGCCGCCGCGTGCCCGGAGGCGAGCGCCACGACCAGCACTCCCTCGGCCCCGCCCTTCACCACGGCGCCGGGCAGCGCCCGCATCAGGCGGGTGTTCACGTGACCGGTCCCGCCGACGTACTCCGGGTGCGCCCGCATGGCGTCGGCGACCGCGCGCGGCGGTGTCCCCGGCGCGGACACGACCATGGCGCGCACGGCGCGGGCCAGGCCCGTGAGCGAGATCCCGAACAGCGGGGCGCCGCAGCCGTCGATCGCGACGTGGGCGGTCTTCTCCCCCG
Source organism: Microbispora bryophytorum (assembly GCF_043197435.1). Classification (NCBI taxonomy): domain Bacteria; kingdom Bacillati; phylum Actinomycetota; class Actinomycetes; order Streptosporangiales; family Streptosporangiaceae; genus Microbispora; species Microbispora bryophytorum. Next base: position 34,440 of record NZ_JBICTF010000014.1, read on the forward strand.
ACAGCTCCTCCACCACCGACCTGACCCTCTCCTGCACGAAGTGGCCGGGGTCGAGGTAGGTGGCGGTGGGCGCGCCCGCGGCGACGGAGGCCGCGAGCATCGCCGCGTGCTTGCCCGAGCAGTTCATCCGCTCCCGCGACGGCCCGAGGCCCGCCTTGACCAGGGCCCTCCGGGCGGTCTCGTCCTCCGGCCAGTCGGGCGGGCAGCGCAGGTCGGCGAAGCCGAGCCCGGCCGCGCCGAGCATCTCGGCCACGAGCCGCACGTGGAAGTCCTCTCCCGTGTGGCTGCCCGCGGCGATCGCGAGCGCGGGACCCTGCAGGTGGGCCCCGGCGAGCAGGCAGGCGAGGGCCTGGAACGGCTTCGCCGACGAGCGCGGCAGCACCGGCGCGTCCACCGGGCCGCGCGCCACGGCGACCTCGCCGCCCGCCGAGAGCGCGACCGCGCTGCCGAAGTGGACGCTCTCCACGAAGCCGGACCGCACGACCTCCGCGAGCGGGGCGTATTCAGCGATTGACACGGATGATTCTCCTGCCACGGGTGATCCTTCTGCGCGCGCCGCCCCTGCCCGCCGCGGAGCGGTCGAGGGAACGGGCGAGCGCGGACAGCGACGCGTTGACCACGAGGTAGACCAGCGCGACGACGATGTAGGTCTGAATGAGCAGGCCGTTGAAGTTGGCCAGGACCTTGCCGCTGTAGAGCAGCTCGGCGTAGCTGACGACGAAGCCGAGCGAGGTGTCCTTCAGCAGGCCGACCGACTGGCTGACGATCGAGGGCAGCACCCGGCGGGCCGCCTGCGGCAGCACCACCAGCCGCATCGACTGCCCGTGGCTGAGCCCGAGGGCCAGGGCGGCCTCCCCCTGCCCCCGCTCCACGGACATGATCCCGGCCCGGAAGACCTCGGCGAACAGCGCCGCGTTGGACACGGCCAGCGGCACCACGAGCTTCCAGAACAGCGGCAGGTCCAGGCCGTACCTCGGCAGGGCGAACAGCACGAGGTAGACCAGCAGCAGCGCCGGGACCGTGCGCACGGCCTCGACGTACGCGGCGGACGGCAGGCGGACCGCGCGGCGCCGCGACACCCGTCCGAGCGCGAGGGCGATCCCGGCCGCCATCGCGAGCGCGGCGGACACGACGGCGGCCAGCGCCGTGGACCACAGCCCGCCGAGCAGGTAGCGCCACATCGGCCAGGTCGCGTACGGCTGCCAGCGCTCGGCGGCGAGCTGCCCGTTCGCGGCGAACTGGCGCACGGCCAGGGCCAGCAGAGCGAGCAGCACCAGCACACCCGCGACGGTGGCCAGGCGGATGCGGCGACGGGCGCGCGGGCCCGGCTCGTCGAACAGCAGGTTGCTCACCGCGCCACCGCCAGCCGTCGTTCGAGCCGCCCCGTCACGAACCCGGCGCCGGCGGCGATCGCCGCGTACGCCAGGCCCGCCCCCACGAAGATCGGGATGGGCTGCGCCTCCAGCAGGTTCACCCGGTTGGCGGCGGCGGTCAGCTCGACCACGCCGACGGCCGCCGCGAGCGAGGTGTTCATCGTGAGCGCGATGAAGATGTTGCCGATCGGCTGGACGACGGTCCGCAGCGCCTGGGGCAGCACGACGTGGCGCAGCGACTGGCCGAACGTCAGCCCCAGGGCGCGGGCCGCCTCGCCCTGACCGGCGGAGATCGCGTTGACGCCCGAGCGGAGGGCCTCGGCGATGTAGGCGCCCTCGTACAACGCGATCACCACGATGGCCGTGGTGGTCAGGCCGGCCTTGAGCCCGATCTCGGGCAGGCCGAAGACCGCGAGCACGAGCAGCACGAGCAGCGGGAGGTTCTGCAGGGTCTCGACGTAGACGGTCGCGACCCTGCGCAGGACCGGGACCGGCCCGACCCGCATCGCCACGATCACGAGCCCCACGACCGCGGCGCCGGCGAACGACGTCACGGTCATCTGGAGGGTCACGACCAGCCCCTGCCAGAACTCGGGCAGGTGATCAAACAGCGCCGACATCAGGAACCCGGCACCGACCCGATCTCGGGCGGCGTGGGGGCTTCGCCCTGCACGACCGTGCCGAGGGAGTTCTTCCAGACGTCCTGCCAGACGCCGTTCGCCTGGATCTTCTTCAGCCAGTCGTTGACGAACGACTTGAACTGGTCGTCGCCGTGCCTGAGGCCGATGCCGTACGGGTCCTGGGTGAACGGCTTGGCCACGACCTGCAGCTCGGGGTCCTTCTTGGCGTCGGCGACCAGCAGCGTCTCGTCCTGCACGTAGGCGACGCCGCGGTCCTGCTTGAGCGCCTGGACGCACTCGGGGTCGCCGCCGAAGGTGACGATCTTCGCCTGCGGCGCGAGCTTCTTGATCTCGGGAATGGCGGGGGTGTTGGCCCCGGCGATGACGGTCTTGCCGTTGAGGTCCTGCGGCGAGGAGATCCCCGTTGTGCCCTTCTTGACGGCGATGGACAGGCCCGAGGAGTAGTACGGCCCGGCGAAGGCGACCTGCTCGGCCCGCTCGGGGGTGATCGTGTAGGTCTGGAAGACCACGTCGACGGTGCCGTTGCTCAGCAGCGCCTCGCGGGTCTCGGACGCCGCGTTGACGATCTTGACCTTCGGCTGCCCGATGATGTACTTGGCCAGCGCCTTGCCGAGGTCGGCGTCGAAGCCCTCCACCTCACCGGTGGCGGGGTTCTGCTGGGACAGCAGCGGCGCGTCGAGCGAGCCGCCGACGATCAGCTCGCCGCGCTGCTTGATCTTCTCCATCGTCGAGCCGGGCAGGATGTCCGCGGCGGCGGCCACCGGGGCCTTGGCGAGCACGCCACCGCCGCCGCCCTCGCTCGCGCCCCCGCCCGGCACGGCCGAGCCGGCCGAGTCCGTCCCGGCACAGGCCGTCAGGCCGGCCATCGCCACCGCGGCGACAGCGGCCACCCGCTTAACGGACACCATCGGGGTCCACCATCCTTTGCGATCAGTGCGTGAGTACCTTGGCCAGGAAGTCCCTGGCCCGATCGGTCCGGGGGGAGTCGAAGAAGGCGTTCGGCTCCCCCGTCTCGACGATCCGGCCGCCGTCCATGAACACCACGCGGTCGGCCGCGCGGCGTGCGAACCCCATCTCGTGGGTGACGACGACCATGGTCATGCCGTCGGCGGCCAGGCCCGTCATCACGTCGAGGACCTCGCCGACCATCTCCGGGTCGAGCGCCGAGGTGGGCTCGTCGAAGAGCATGGCCTTGGGCCGCATGGCGAGCGCGCGGGCGATGGCGGCGCGCTGCTGCTGGCCGCCCGACAGCCGTGCGGGCTGCTTGCCGGCCTGCTCGGCGATGCCGACCCGGGCCAGCAGCTCGTGGGCGGTCCGCCCGGCCTCGGCCCGGCTCACGCCGCGCACCTTCATCGGCGCGAGCATCACGTTCTCCAGCACGGTCTTGTGCTGGAAGAGGTTGAAGCTCTGGAAGACCATCCCCACGTCGGCCCGCAGCCGGGCCAGCTCGCGGCCCTCCGCGGGCACGGGCACCCCGTCGACGAGGATCTCGCCCGAGTCGGCCGCCTCCAGCCGGTTGAGGCACCGGCACAGCGTCGACTTGCCGGACCCGGAGGGCCCGATCACCACCACGACCTCGCCGCGTGCCACGTCGAGGTCGACATCGTGCAGCACGTGGTGCTCACCGAACCACTTGTTGAGGCCTCGTACCCGAATCATCGCCATCTTCCTTCGAAATCGAAGATACGGCGGACCGTAATGGATGATTCTGGTCGAAGTCAACGCGTTGGCGGACAAAGTCAAGCCGTGGTATTCCTTCCTCCATGCCAGGCAAAGAGAGGTTGCCGGTGCGGGGGGCGCAGGGCGACCTCCTGCGCCTCGTCGCCGCCGGCCACGCCGAGTCGCGGGCGGAACTCGCCCGCCTGTCCGGCCTGGCGGCCTCCAGCGTCTCGCTGCGCGTCGAAGAACTGATCGGCAGCGGACTGCTGGTGGAGGAGGGCGCGGGCACCTCCCGCGGCGGGCGGCGACCCCGCCGGCTGCGGCTCAGCCCCAGCGCGGGACTGCTCGCGGTCGCCGATCTGGGCGCCCACCACGCGCGCCTCGGCCTCCTCGACCTCAGCGGCACCCCGCTGGTGGTCGAGGAGCGCCCCTGCGAGATCGCGGACGGCCCCGAGGCGACCATCGACGGGATGGCCGCCGCGTTCGAGGACCTGCTGTCCACGCACGGCCCGCCCGGGGTCCCGCTGCGCGGGGTCGGCACGGGCATCCCCGGTCCTGTGGACCCGGCGACCGGCCGGGTCGTGGCGCCCTCGCGCATGCCGGGCTGGAACAACTTCCCCGTCGCGGAGCGCCTCGGCGCGCACTTCGACCTGCCGGTGCTGGTGGAGAACGACGCCAACCTCATGGCGGCCGGGGAGGCCAGGTCGTGGCCCAAGTGCGAGACGCTGATGGTGCTCAAGGCCGGCAGCGGCATCGGCTGCGGCGTGATGGTGAACGGCGCGCTCCACCGGGGGCGGGGCGCGGCCGGCGACATCAGCCACGTGCGGGTCAGGAGCGACTCGTCGGTCACCTGCTCCTGCGGGCACGACGACTGCCTGGAGGCCTACGCCAGCGGCGCGGCCCTGATGAGCGTGCTCAACGAGCAGGGCATCCCGGTGCGGCGGCCGGCCGACGTCGTCGCGCTGGTCGAGGACGGGGTGCCCGAGGCCACCGCCCTGGTCCGCAACGCCGGCCGGCTCATCGGCGAGGTGCTGACCGTGCTGGTGAACTTCATCAATCCCGACGCGATCGTGGTCGGGGGCAGCCTGTCGCCGGCCGAGCCGCTGATCGCGTCGATCCGCGCGGCGGTGTACGAGCGGTGCCTGCCGCTGGCCACCCGCGACCTGGAGATCTCCACCTCCCGGTCGGGACCCGACGCCGCCCTGCTCGGCGCCGGTTCCCTGCTGCTCGACGCCGTGCTCGCCTGAACACCGACCCTGAACGGACAGCCGTACGTGACCCGATACTGCCTCTTCGACCTCGACGGCACGCTGACCGACCCCGAGACCGGCATCGTCGCCTCGCTGCGGCACGCCCTGTCCGCGGTCGGGATTGCGGAGGTGGAGGCCGAGCGACTCCGCGCCATGATCGGCCCTCCCCTTCCGGAGGGATTCCTCCTGCTCGGCGTGCCGCCAGAGCGTGTCGACGAGGCGATCCACGCGTACCGCGAGCGCTACACCGACGGGATGTTCGAGAACGAGGTCATCGAGGGGATCCCCGCCGTACTGGAGGCGCTCATCGCCGACGGCTGGACCCTGGCGGTGGCGACCTCGAAACCGGCCGTCTACGCGGAGAAGATCCTGGTGCACTTCGGGCTCGACGGCTTCTTCGCCTACGTGGCCGGGGCGACGCTCGACGGGTCACGACGGCACAAGGCGGACGTCGTCCGGCACGCGCTCGACACCCTCGGCGCTCCGCCCGAGGCGACCGTCATGATCGGCGACCGCAGGGAGGACGTCGCCGGCGCGGCCGCCTGCGGTGTGCGGACCATCGCCGTGACGTGGGGGTTCGGCGAGGCGGCCGACTTCGCCGATCCCGGCCTCATCGCCGTGGTGAACACGCCCGAACGCCTTCTCGATGTGCTCTCCCAAACGGCCATCCCTGAAATGGATACGCCCGGCGGGTCGTAACGCACGAATACGCCAGCGTACGAGGCGAAATCGCCTTGACGTGATCGGGATGGACATGGCTAGATCACTGTCGTGATTATCACATTCCCTCGGAAACGTCCCAGTCGTTCCAGCACATCGGAATCAGGAATTCCCGGGCGCTCGTCGCCCCGCGAAGAGAGCGGCGGATTCCATAAGTCGTCAATCACCCGGCTGCTGGCCTGCCTCGCAACCACTTTGGCGGTGACAGCCGGCCTTTTTGTCGTGCACGCACCGGCCGCCTCGGCCGCCGACATCACGACCGACCTGGGCATCACGAGCGGCGGTGACGTGGTCGCGGGCGGAGGAAAGGCCTTCATCGCCGGGGGCGACCGAATTCTTGTCGTCAACGCCAACGGCACGTTCAACACCGCTGTCGACGGCCTGTCCGCGCGGAGCCTTGCCATCACGCCGGACGGCACACGGCTGTATGCGGCACTACGCGATCCGAACGAGGTCATGGAGCTCGACACCACCACTCTCGACACCACCCGGGAGATCAGCCTGGCCGAATACCCATGCCCGACGAACTTGGCGCTGTCGGGCAGATGGCTCTGGGTGGGATACGGGTGCGACCAATGGGATGGCGGTGTCGTCGGCATCGACATGGCGTCCGGACACCGATCACGGCTGATCCGGGTGGCATCGACCTATGCCAGCCCCAAGGTCGCCGCCGCCGGAAACACTCTGGTGGTCGGCGATGCGCTCTCCCCGGCCACCCTGAGCGTGTACGACGTGAACGCGTTCCATACCACCCTGCGCGGCATCATCGACGGCCACGACTACCACGCGGGCTTCCTGGGAGACCTCGCCATCACACCGGACGGTTCGACCATCATCGCGGCATTCCTCAATTCGGCCGAATACTTGGCCTGGGACACGACCAGCCTGCAAGAGGTCCACGCCTACGGCCCGGATCCGTCCTCCGGCTACTACGCGCCGGTCGTCGCGGTCAGCCCGGACGGAACTCACGTCGCGGGCGGGCGCGGGACCAAGTCAGGTCTGGTCGTGACCTTGTACGACAGCGCGACGACGACCCCGGTCTACACCGGCACGCTCAGGGACCATGGCGCTTTTATGGACCTGCAGAGTCTCACGTTCTCGGGTAACGACCTCTTCGCCATATGGAAGGACCTGGCTACCCACCATCTGCACCTGTGGCGGCTGGAAACCGGCGCGCTCCCGGAATCCACGCTGACCCTGACGGCTCCGTCCACCGGGACCGGGGCCGACGTCCTCACCCTGACCGGCCGGCTCACGCTGCCCGACGGCTCGGCTCCGGGTGAGCAGCCACTTTCGGTGACCCGCTACGTGAACGACAGCGCCAAACTCACCTTCGGAGCGACGACGGCGGAGGACGGCACGTTCACCTTCAAGGACCAACCGAGAAGCGCGGGGGTGATCAGATATGACGTGATCTGGAACGGGAGTCCGACCGTGCACTGGAGCGCCGCCTCGGCCACCGTCACCTTGGTCAAGGCAGTGTCGTCGATCACCCTGTCCGGACCGGAGACTGGCATTCTCGGCACACAACTCACGTTCAGCGGTGTGCTTTCCATGGGCGGTCAACCCGTGCGTTCCTCCACCCCGTTGAGGATCCTGCGCGAGGTCACCAACAGCAATGGCACCGTGGTCACCGCGCTGCCGCCCGTGTCCTCCATCACCCCGGACGGACGATTCCGCTTCAGGGATACACCCGCCGAGGCGGGCGAGTACTCGTATCGCGTTGAGTTCGACGGCGACCGGGCGGGCCTGCCGACGACGGCCACCCTCGATGTGACGGTCGAAGAAGCGCCCCAGGAATGACCGGCACGGCGGCCTCGGCCGGTCGAAGACAGGCCGAGGCCGCCGCGCACCGTCAGGCCACCTGGCCGGCCGGGGCGGCCGCGGCGAGGCGTACGGCGTTGGCCGCGGTGTCGTCGATCTCACGCTGCGCCGCGAGGTCGGCCTCCACGCCGGACCGGTAGGCGTCGATCTCCGCGCGCACCCGGTCGTCGTCCCAGCCGAGGGCGGGCGCGATCAGCGCGGCGACCACGGGGGCCGCCGCGAGCCCGTGGTCCCGTTCCTCGATGAAGACCCGGGTGCGCCGGACCAGCACGTCCTCCAGGTGCAGCGCCCCCTCGTGGGTGACCGCGTACACGGCCTCGGCCTTGAGATAGCCCTCCGCGCCGGGGATCGGGTCGCCCAGCCCGGGGTCGGCCTCGACGAGCGCGAGCACCTCCTCGACGCAGGAGCCGTACCGGCCGAGCAGGTGCTCGACCCGCGCGACGGGCAGCCCCGCGCGCCCGGCCAGGCGGCGCCTGTTGTTGCGCAGCGCCTCGAACCCGGCGGCCCCGAGGACCGGGACGCGGTCGGTGACCGACGCGGGCACCTTCTGGCCGAGGCCGGCCACCGCGACGTCGACCGCATCCTTGGCCATCACGCGATAGGTGGTGTATTTGCCGCCCGCGACGATGACCAGGCCGGGCTCGGGCCGGATGACCGCGTGCTCCCTGGACAGCTTGACGGTCTGCGACCGCGATGCCGACCCGGCCAGCAGCGGGCGCAGGCCCGCGTAGACGCCCTCGATGTCGTCGTGGGTGAGCGGCGTCCGCAGCACGGCGTTGACGTGCTCCAGGATGTAGTCGATGTCGGCCCGGGTGGGCGCCGGCTCGACCTTGTCCAGGTCCCAGGGGGTGTCGGTGGTGCCGACGATCCAGTGCGGACCCCAGGGGATGACGAACAGCACGCTCTTCTCGGTACGCAGGATCAGCCCGGTGTCGAGGCGGATCTTCTCCCTGGGCACGACGAGGTGCACGCCCTTGGAGGCCTGGACGGTCACCGACCCCCGCGTGCCCGGCGACGCCCCCGCGAGCCGCTGGATCTCGTCGGTCCACACACCGGTGGCGTTGATCACCTGACGGGCCCTCACCCGCAGCTCGGCGCCGCTTTCCAGGTCGCGCACCAGCGCGCCGACGACCCGGCCCCCTCCGTCCGAGAGCGTGTCGCGCAGGAACCCGGTGACCTTCGCGCGGGTGGTGACGCACGCGCCGTACTGCATGGCCGTACGGGCCACCGTCATCGTGAAGCGGGCGTCGTCGACCTGGGCGTCGTAGTACTGGATCGCCCCGACGAGCGCGTCGCTGCGCAGGCCGGGAGCCTCGCGCAGGGCCCGGCTGTGGCTGAGCTGGCGGTGCCGCGGCAGCACGCGGGCGCCGCCGAGCGTGTCGTAGAGCAGCACGCCCGCGCCGACGTAGCCGCGCTCCCACACGCGGTGACGCAGCGGCAGCAGGAAGGGCACCGGACGCACCAGGTGCGGGGCCAGCCGGGTCACCAGCAGGCCCCGTTCCCTGAGCGCCTCCCGCACCAGCCGGAAGTCGAGCTGCTCCAGGTAGCGCAGCCCGCCGTGGATCAGCTTGCTCGACCGGCTCGAAGTGCCGGCCGCGAGGTCACGGGCCTCCACCAGCGCGACGGACAGACCGCGCGAGACCGCGTCGAGCGCGACCCCGGCGCCGACCACCCCGCCGCCGACGACGAGGACGTCGAACTCGTCCTCGGCCAGCCTCCGCAGCGCCGCCTCCCGAGCGCGGGGACCCATGGGTACAGACATATCGGTGTTGACTCCCTCGTTCTTGTCAGCCGGCCCTCGTTCTGCCAGGCGGCCCTCGTTCTGCCAGGCGGCCCTGTTCTGTGGGCCGGCTCAGTCGACGTCGACCCAGTCGAGCGTCCGCTGGACGGCCTTGCGCCATCCGGCGTAGCCGCGCTCGCGCTGCTCGTCGCTCCAGGTGGGCTCCCAGCGGCGGTCCTCGTGCCAGTTCCGCTTCAGGTCGTCGGTGGACTTCCAGAAGCCGACGGCCAGACCGGCGGCGTACGCGGCCCCGAGCGCGGTGGTCTCGGCCACCACCGGACGCGACACCGGGACGCCGAGGATGTCGGCCTGCATCTGCATGCACAGCTCGTTGGCCGTCACACCGCCGTCCACCCGCAGCACGTCGAGGACGACGCCGGAGTCCTGCTCCATCGCGCCGACCACGTCCTTGGTCTGGTAGCAGATCGACTCGAGCGTGGCGCGGGCCAGGTGGGCGTTGGTGTTGTAGCGGGACAGCCCGACGATGGCGCCCCGGGCGTCGGACCGCCAGTAGGGCGCGAACAGGCCGGAGAACGCGGGCACGAAGTAGACGCCGCCATTGTCCTCGACCTGCCGGGCGAGCGCCTCGCTCTGCGACGCCCCCGAGATGATCCCGAGCTGGTCGCGCAGCCACTGCACGGCCGAGCCGGTGACCGCGATCGACCCCTCCAGCGCGTACACGGGCTTGGCCGAGCCGAACTGGTAGCAGACCGTGGTGAGCAGGCCGTTCCGGGAGCGCACGAGCTCGGTGCCGGTGTTGAGCAGCAGGAAGTTTCCGGTGCCGTAGGTGTTCTTGGCCGTGCCGGGCTCGAAGCAGACCTGGCCGACGGTCGCGGCCTGCTGGTCGCCGAGGTCGCCCGCGAGGGGGACCTCCCCGCCGAGCGGGCCGCCGGCGCGGGTCACGCCGTACAGGTCGGGGTTGGAGGAGGGCCGGATCTCCGGGAGCATCTGGCGCGGGACGCCGAAGAACGACAGCAGCTCGTCGTCCCAGTCGAGCGTCTCCAGGTTCATCAGCATCGTGCGGCTGGCGTTGGTGGGGTCGGTGACGTGGACGCCGCCGTCGACGCCGCCCGTCAGGTTCCACAGCAGCCAGGTGTCGGTATTGCCGAAGATCGCGTCGCCGCGCTCGGCGGCCTCGCGGACGCCGGGGACGTTCTCCAGAATCCACTGGATCTTGCCGCCGGAGAAGTAGGTGGCGGGCGGCAGTCCGGCCTTGCGCCGGATCACCTCACCCTTGCCCTCCCGCTCCAGCGCCGAGGCGATGCGGTCGGTGCGGGTGTCCTGCCAGACGATGGCGTTGTAGTACGGGCGGCCGGTGCGCCGGTCCCAGACGACGGCGGTCTCGCGCTGGTTGGTGATGCCGAGCGCCGCGAGGTCGGAGGCATGCAGGCCCGCGGTCCGCATCGCGGTCTCGACGACCGCCCGGGTGCGCTCCCAGATCTCGGTCGGGTTGTGCTCGACCCAGCCCGCCTGCGGCAGGATCTGCTGGTGTTCCAGCTGGTGGCGGGCGACCTCGTTGCCCCCGTGATCGAAGATCATGAATCGGGTGCTGGTCGTCCCCTGGTCGACCGCGCCGACGTAGTCTGCCATTCTCGTTGCGCCTCTCGTCTCGCGTGGGCTCGGGTGAGCTGGGAACTCGGTGAGCGGGGACTCGGGTGACTAGCCGGCCCGCGTGGCGGGTTGCGGCGTGCGGGCGGGCTCGGCCGCGTCCGTACGCGGCAGGAAGCGGGCGACCAGGAGCTGGTACAGCCCGGCGCCGATGACGCCGCCGGCCAGCGGGCCGATGATCGGCACCCAGAAGTAGAGCCCACCGTACTGGTCGCGGAACGCCGAGCCGTACCCCGTGAAGAACGAGGCGAGGCGCGGACCGAAGTCGCGGGCGGGGTTGATGGCGTAGCCGGCGTCGGTCCCCCACGCCATGCCGATCGCGACCACCAGCAGGCCGATGATGACCGGCGCGAGGTTGGCGAGCGGCGCCGAGTTGCGCTCGTCGGAGATCGCGAAGATCAGGAACAGCAGGATCGCCGTGCCGATGATCTGGTCGCGCAGCGCTCCCCACTGGGTGACCGGCAGCGTGCCGTTGCCGGGGAGGGTGGAGAAGACCCCCTGCGTCTTGATCGTGTGCCCGGGGTCCGCCTTGGCCAGGACCTCGGCGTAGTTCCAGCGGACGAGCAGCGCCGCCACGAAGGCGCCCGCGGTCTGCGCCAGCGCGTACGGCAGGACCTTCCGCCAGGAGAAGCCCTTGAAGACGGCGAGGGCGACCGTGACCGCCGGGTTGAGGTGGGCGCCGCTGACGCGGGCGGCCGTGTAGACGCCGAGGGTCACCCCCAGGCCCCACGCCCACGCGATGCTGTCGTGGTCCCCGATGCCGCCGGCCGAGACCTGGGCCACGACGCCGACGCCGATCAGGATGAGGATCGCCGTGCCCGCGAACTCGGCCGCGAGCTCACCGAACGGAGTGGGTGGCCGCCGGTCGCTTCGCCCTTCCGCCATGTCTCCTCCTTGACCACGCCCGTCGCGTCCCCCGAGGTGCTCGCTGTGAGCACCGCCGGTTGTCCGGACGTTAAACGTCGCCCAAGAGAGCGTCAACGAATGATCGTCGGCATTGTCGAACGCTGGTCCCCTTGTGTGCCTCGCACTCCATCCCGGGCATGCCGCAAGCTGACATATTTCACGCACACCCCTCCGTAGGCAAAAGATCTTCCAGAAGTACGCCACAGCGGGTTCGGTCAGGTGTCGGCATTGTCGTACGCCTTCCGACATGGCTAGGATCCGGTGCGTGCCGGGTCCGATCCAGTCCATCGAGCGCGCCGCCGCGATCCTGCGGCTGCTCGCCCAGGGATCGGGGCGGCTCGGCCTCACCGAGATCGCGAACTCCCTGGGACTGGCCCGCGGCACGGCACACGGCATCCTGCGCACCCTCCAGCTCGTCGGCTTCGTCGAGCAGGACGAGGCGACCGGCAAGTACCAGCTCGGCGCGGCGCTGCTGCACCTGGGCACCAGCTACCTCGACGTGAACGAGCTCCGCTCGCGGGCGATCAACTGGGCCGACGCCCTGGCCGCGCGCAGCGGCGAGGCGGTGCGGATCGGCACCCACCTCCAGGGCAGGGTCCTGGTCGTCCACCATGTCTTCCGGCCCGACGACAGCCTGCAGACCCTCGACGTCGGCATGCTCCTGCCCCTGCACGCCACGGCGATCGGCAAGGTGCTGCTCGCCTTCGACGCCAACGCGGCCGCCGCACTGCACGACGCCGTACGGGACGGAGAGCTGGAGCAGTTCACCCGCCGCACCGCGCGCACGCAGCGGGAGATGTCGCGCATGCTCGCGACCGTGCGCGAGCACGGCTGGGCGTCGGACGCCGACGAGGCCGGCATGGGCGAGGCGGGGGTGGCCGCCCCCATCAGGGGGTACGGGGGACTCGTGGTGGGCGCGATGGGCGTCTCCGGCGCCACCGAGCGGATCTGTGACTCCGGCGGGCGTCCCCGGCCAGAACTGGTGGGCTACGTGCGCGACGCGGCGCGGGCCGTCTCCCGCGACCTCGGCGCCTCCCGCTGGTGACCCTCCCCACCCCCACACCGCATTCGCCGCCCGAAGGTAGACCGCCGTGACCCAGCGCTACGTGATGTCCATCGACCAAGGCACCACCTCGACCCGGTGCATCCTGTTCGACCAGCGCGGCCGGCTGGTCTCGGTGACGCAGCGGGAGCACAAGCAGCACTTCCCGCGTCCCGGATGGGTGGAGCACGACGCCGTCGAGATCTTGCGCAACCTGGAGCGGATCGGCCCGCAGGCGCTCGCCCAGGCGGGCATCGGGCCCGGCGAGGTCGCCGCCGTCGGCATCGCCAACCAGCGGGAGACGACGGTGCTGTGGGACCGGCGCACGGGCGTCCCGGTCACCCCCGCCGTCGTCTGGCAGGACACCCGGACCGGCACCCTGGTCGACGAGCTGTCCCGCCACCCCGACGCGCACGTGGTGCGTGAGCGCTGCGGCCTCCCTCTGGCCACCTACTTCTCCGCCCCCACCGTCCGCTGGCTGCTGGACGACACCGACGGGCTGCGCGAGCGCGCCGAGCGCGGCGAGGTCCTGTTCGGCACGATGGAGAGCTGGCTCATCTGGAACCTCACCGGCGGCCCGGACGGCGGCGTTCACGTCACCGACGTGACCAACGCCAGCCGAACCTTGCTGATGAACCTGCGCGACCTCGACTGGGACCCGGTCCTGCTCGGCTTCTTCGGCATCCCCCGCGCGATGCTGCCGGAGATCCGCCCGTCCAGCGAGACGTACGGCGTGGCCCGGCGGGTGCTGCCCGGCGTGCGGATCTCCGCGGCGCTCGGCGACCAGCAGGCCGCGCTGTTCGGGCAGACCTGCTTCCACCGCGGCGAGGCCAAGTGCACCTACGGCACGGGCGCCTTCCTGCTGCTCAACACCGGCACCGAGCCGGTCGCCTCCACCCACGGCCTGCTCACCACGGTCGGCTACCAGATCGGCGACCAGCCCGCGGTGTACGCCCTGGAGGGCTCCATCGCGATCACCGGCGCGCTCGTGCAGTGGTTCAGGGACGGGCTCGGGATCATCGGCACCGCACCGGAGATCGAGACCCTCGCACGCACGGTCGACGACAACGGCGGCTGCTACATCGTCCCGGCGTTCTCCGGGCTGTTCGCGCCCCACTGGCGCAGCGAGGCCCGCGGTGTCATCGTCGGGCTCACCTCGTACATCACGAAGGGCCACCTCGCCCGCGCGGTGCTGGAGGCCACGGGCTGGCAGACCCGCGAGGTGGTCGACGCCATGAACGCCGACGCGGGCATCGCCCTTACCACTCTCAAGGTCGACGGCGGCATGACGTCCGACAACCTGCTCATGCAGTTCATCGCCGACGTGCTGGACGTGCCGGTGGTCCGGCCCATGGTCGCGGAGACCGTCTCCCTCGGCGCGGCGTATGCCGCCGGGCTCGCCGTCGGCTACTGGCCCGACCTGGAGGGCCTGCGGCGCAACTGGCACCGCGCCGCGCAGTGGACGCCGGCGATGGACCCGAAGCGGCGCGCGGACGAGTACGACAACTGGCGGCGGGCGGTCGAGCGCTCCTTCGACTGGATCAAACCCACCGCGGGCCGGGCCGGCCCCTGAGAGCGGCCGGTCGGCCCGATCGGACTCGCGGCACTCTTGCACCCAATTAATTGACCATATAGCGTCATCTAGTCAATCAATGAGGATGGGCGGATGACCAAAGTAGGACGGCCCCCGCAGGATCCGGCGCGCCAGGTGGAGCGGGCGAACCGCATCCTCGACGCCGCCGCGGAGCTGATCGGCCGGTGGGGCTACGACAAGACGACGATCGACGACGTCGCCAAGCAGGCCGGTGTCGCCAAGGGCACCATCTACCTGCACTGGAGAACGCGCGACGCGCTCTTCGCCGCGTTACTGCGCCGGGAGCGGGTGCGGATGCTCGAGGAGGTGCGGCGGAGCGGTCCCGCCACCCCGCGTGAACTGTTCGCCGGGATCGCCGCGGGCTTGCTGCGCCGGCCGTTGCTCAAGGCGGCGCTCGTCGGCGACTCGGAGGTGCTCGGCAAGCTCGTCCGGCAGAGGCGGCACGGCCCCGGCGCGGTGAACCCGGGCGAGGCGTTGGACGCCTACTACGCCGCGCTGATACAGGTGGGCGCGGCCAGGGACCTGTCGGGCGACCACGTCCTGGTGATCGGCTCGATCATTTACGGGTTCCTCACCGTGCCGGGGATGCTCCCCGGCGGGCCTCCCCCGGAGGAGCGACTCGCCCCGCTGCTCGCCGACATGGTCGAGCGCGCCATCGGCACCGGACGGGCGCTGCCGGATGACGCCGTAGAGGCTGTGGAACGGGCCACCCTCGACTATCTCGACTCGATGACTTACGTCGCCCGGCGCAAGCTGGCGGACTCCCTGAGCTCTCCGAGGAGCGTGTGACATGAAGGTCGTCATCCCCCTGGACGACACCGGCGCCGACCTCGCCACCGTGGGCGGGAAGGGCGCCTCGCTGGCCACCCTCGCACGGGCAGGGCTGCCCGTCCCCGGCGGCTTCCACATCACCACCGAGGCCTACCGGGCCTTCGTAGCGGACTTCCGCGAGGAGACGCTGGCCGCCGCCGCGGCGGGCGACGCCGAGCGGATCGCCGCCCTGTTCGCCGGGCGCGAGCTTCCCGAGCCGATCGCCGCGGAGATCCGCGCCGCTCATGCGGCACTGGGCGACGACGTCCCGGTGGCCGTGCGCTCGTCCGCCACCGCTGAGGACCTTCCCGGCATGTCGTTCGCCGGGCAGCAGGACTCCTTCCTCAACGTCAGAGCCGATGAGCTGCTCGACGCGGTCAAGCGCTGCTGGGCCTCCCTCTGGAACTCCCGCGCCATCGCCTACCGGGAGCAGAACGGCGTGCCACACGACGACGTCGCCCTGGCGGTCGTGGTGCAGGAGCTCGTGGACGCCGACGCGGCGGGCGTCATGTTCACCGCCGACCCCGTCACCGGCGCGCACGACAGGACCGTGATCAATGCGTCGTGGGGCCTGGGCGAGGCCGTGGTCGGCGGCCATGTCATCCCCGACACGGTCGTCGTCTCCGGCGCCGCGGTCGTCGAGGAGCGGACCGGCGACAAGACCGTCATGACCGTCCGCGCCCCCGGCGGCACCCGCGAGGAGCCGGTCCCCGAGGACATGCGCCGGGCTCCCGTCCTGTCCGGGGCGCAGGCCCTGGCGCTGGCCGAGCTGGGAGCGCGCGTCCAGGCCCTGTACGGCACGCCGATGGACGTGGAATGGACCATGCGCGCGGGCACGTTCGCCCTCGTCCAGGCCCGCCCGATCACCGCTTCCGGGTCACGGGTGGAGGAGTGGAACGACAGCCTCAAGCGCGACTACCTGTGGACGTCCGGCAACCTCGGGGAGGCCATCCCCGACGTCATGACGCCCATCACCTGGTCGTTCGTCCGTCTGTTCATCAACGAGGCCATGTCGGCCTCCGCGCTGCCCGGCTTCGACCTGGTCGGCAACATCGGCGGCCGTTTCTACATGAACCTGAGCATCGCGGTCTCCGTCGCCCGGGCGTTGGGCATGGGGAGCAGGCTCGGTGCGATCGAGCAGGTCTTCGGCAAGCTGCCGCCGGGCCTGGACGTGCCGCCGCTCGAGATGTCCCGGTGGCAGATCATCACAACGGTGGTGCCCTTGGCCGTACGCCGCCGGCGCAGGGTCAGGGCGAGCCTCGGAGGCATGCGGGCCTTCCTGTCCACCTCCCTGGAGCGATGCGAGGAACTGCGCGCCGCGATCCGGTCCACCTCGTCGGCGCCGGAACTGGCCGGCCTGTGGTCGCGGGCCGTCGAGCCGCATTTCCGCACGGCCTGCCGCATGCTGGAGGCCGCGGGCCGGCAGGACGGCGGCACGCTCGTCCTCACCCGCGGCAGCCTGCGCAAGCTGGTGGGCGAGACCGACGCAGACGCCATCCTTACGGGCGCGGGCGGCGAGGGCGAGCTGGCCAGCCTCGGCCTGATCACGGGGCTGGGCCGGCTGGCCTCCGGCGAGATCACCAGGGAGACCTTCACCAGGCTCTACGGCCACCGCGGCCCGCACGAGTTCGAGGTGTCCGTCCCGCGCCCCGGGGAGGACCCCGCCTGGATCGACGCTCAGCTCGCGGGGCTGCGGGACACACGGGCCGACGCGGACGTCCTGCTGGCCCGGCAGCGCGAGGCCAGGGAGGAGGCGTGGGCGCGGTTCGCCCGGCGCCACCCCCGCCGCGAGGCCGGGATGCGGGCCAGGGTCGCGCGCTGGGCCGGGGTGGTGCGCGACCGCGAGGCCACCCGGTCGGAGGTCATCCGCGCGTTCTGGGTGCTGCGGGACTTCGTTCTGCGGGCCGGCGAGCTGACGGGCCACGGAGACGACCTGTTCCACCTCTACCTCGACGAGCTACTCGCCCTGCTCCGCGGCGACGCCACGCCGCTGGAACGGGTGCCCGTGCGGCGGGCGACATACGAGATGTACGCTGCGCTCCCGCCGTACCCGACGCTCATCGTGGGCCGGTTCGACCCCGTTCGCTGGGCGGCCGACCCCGGCAGGCGCGCCGACGTCCACGACGCCCGCGGCGCGGTCCCCCCGGCCGTGGACACCGTGACCGGCTTCCCCGGCGCGCCCGGCGTGGTCGAGGGAGTCGCCAGGGTGATCGCCCGGCCCGAGGACGGGGAACGGCTCCAGCCCGGCGAGATCCTGGTCACCACTCTCACCAACGTGGGCTGGACGCCGCTGTTCCCGCGCGCGGCGGCGGTGGTCACCGACGTAGGGGCGCCGCTGTCGCACGCCTCCATCGTGGCCCGCGAGCTGGGCATTCCCGCCGTCGTGGGCACCGGCAACGCCACCACGCGGGTCCGCGACGGCGACAGGATCAGAGTGGACGGCGCACGCGGCACGGTGGAGCTGGTCGGCCACCCGTGAACGCGCGGCCAACCGGCCGTACGCGTTCTCGGGATGGCATGTGCTCCCCGCAGCCGGTCTCACCTGCGGAGGGTTCGCACACCTGATCCTGAGGGCGAGCCCTGCCGCCGAGTCGGCCGAGACCGCCCTCCCACCCGCGCGGAGCCGGGACGGCTCAGGAGGTCGGGCCGATGTCGGGCTCGGGCTCGGGCATCGCCGACTCCTCCCCGGTCGCGGGCGGCGTCTCGGCGGCCGGCGTCTCGATGTCGGACACATCGCCGATCATCGTCTCCAGGCCCTCGTCGTCCGGTTCCGGTGTCAGCGGCTCGGGCGAGGCGCCCCTCGCGTCCCGCGCTCCGGATCTGTCCGCAACCACGTCCGCGTCTCCTCCCACATGTCCTCGCCGCTGTCCGCCGGTCCCCCCGGCCCGCGGATCACCCATGACCGCTCACCTGCCCCCGTCGTACGGCCTTCATTCATCCTCGCAAAGGCCTCTCATGCGTACGCCCGGGCCTCCCGGGGGTAGACGACAGGTGATCGGAGCGAGGAGTGGACGGCATGGACATGCGTCGGCGTGACCTGGTCGACCGGGACCTCGACGAGGCGGCGGCCGACCTCCTGGCGCACGATTCCCGGCTGCGCGGCCTGGACGTGCGGGTCCGTTTCGACGGCGGGGTGGCCCACGTCGAGGGCGACGTGCCGGCCGCCGCCGACCTCGCCGTGCTGCGCGAGCGTCTCGGCCACCTGGCCGGGGTGCTGGCGGTGTGGGACCGGGTGCGGGTGGCCGGTGCCCCGCCCCGGGTCGTCGATCTCGGCTGCGGCGGCACCAAGCAGCACCCCGCCAACATCGGCGTCGACCTGCGCCCCGGCCCGGTGATCGACGTGCTGGCCGACCTGGCCCACGGGGTGCCGCTGGCGGACGCGTCGGTGGACCAGATCTTCGTGGTGCACGTGCTGGAGCACCTGGCCGACTACCTGCCCCTGCTGCGCGAATGCCACCGCCTGCTGCGGCCGGGCGGCGTGCTGCACGTCCTCGCGCCCTGGTGGCGGCACGTCAACGCGGTGGCCGACCCCACGCACGTCCGGCTGATCGACGTGCAGACGTTCAAGCACCTGTGCCGGCCCGACGACGCGGGCCGGTGCTGGTATCCGCTGCTGGTCACGCGCGACGAGTCCACGGTTTTCGCGGACCTGGTTCCGGCCGTGGACGGCCAGGAGCCCGCCTGCGAGCGGCGGCTGGCCCGGTTCTTCGACTGAACGTGCCGCCGGGTCGCCCGTTACTGCGGTAATTCGTTTCTCAAAATGTCATGGCATCGCGGCTCGCACCACGGGTAGGGGCCCATCGTGGGTAGGTGGTCAAGGACCACGGGGGTGGGCAGATGGAGCAGGGCATCCCCTCTTCTCACGGGCTGTCGCGCGCGTTGACGGGCATGCTGGAGGGCAGCCATCTGGTCGCGTTCGAGGACATCCCGTCGCTGATCGACCGCCACGGACGCGAGGCGGGGTTCAAGGGGATCGGTGTCTACCTGGCCGACCTTCAGCAGAGCGTGTTGCGCCGGCTGTGCGGCCACGGCGAAGCGGACGCCCAGCCGGAGGAGCTGAAGATCGACACCACGCTCGCCGGGCGCGCCTTCCAGGAGGTCCGCATGCTGCGGAACGGGCCGGAGGGCGGCGGTCCGCGCCAGTGGTGGGTTCCCCTGCTGGACGGCACCGAGCGCCTCGGCGTGCTCCACATGACCCCCGAGTCGGAGGGCGACGACGTCGAGGAGCGCATGCGGCACATCGCGTCCCTGCTCGCGCTGGTCGTCGTCAGCAAGCGCTCCTTCAGCGACTGCCACGCACGCCTCGTCCGGAGCCGCCCGATGAACGTGGCGGCCGAGATGCAGTGGAACCTGATGCCGCCGATGACCTTCGCCACCCCCTCGGTGACGATCGGCGCGGTGCTTGAGCCGGCGTACGAGATCGGCGGCGACGCGTTCGACTACTCCACCTCCGGCGAGCAGGTGCACGTGGCGATCTTCGACGCGATGGGGCACGACGTGTCGGCCGGACTGACCGCGAACCTCGCGGTGGCCGCCTGCCGCAACCAGTGGCGGCAGGGTGCGAGCCTGGTGCGCAACAGCGAGGCGATCGAGCGGGTGCTGATCGACGAGTTCGGCCGGGGCGACCGCTTCGTCACGGCGATCATCGGCGACCTCGACCTCGGCACCGGTCTGTTCACCTGGGTCAACCGCGGCCACCACGCGCCGGTGCTGATCCGCCGGGGCCGCTGGATCTCCACCCTGCAATGCCCGCCCGCCCACCCGATGGGACTCGACCTCGGCCTGCCCGTCCTGCTCTGCCGGGAGCAACTGGAGCCCGGCGACCGGCTCCTGCTCTACACCGACGGCATCACCGAGATGCGCAGCCCCGACAGCGGCGAGTTCGGGCTGGGCCGGTTCGTCGAGTTCATGATCCGGCAGAACGCCGCCGGCCTGCCGGTGCCCGAGACGCTGCGCCGCCTGATCCGGACCGTGATGGAACATCACGACAGCCGGCTGCACGACGACGCCACCGTGCTGCTCGTCGAGTGGCACGGCACGGCCCACGAGCAGCTCAGCCCCTGAGCCCTCGGCGGGTCGAGACCTCCGGCGCGGCGGGGTGGCCGCACCGGAGGTGTGTCGAGTGGGGCTATCGGGCCCAGGTCCACTTCTGGTTGGTGCCGCCGTGGCAGGAGTACAGCTGGATCTTGGTGCCGTTGCTGTTGGCGGCGCCGACGGCGTCGAGGCACAACCCGGACTGGACGCCCTGGATGGAGCCGTCCGAGTTCACCCGCCACTTCTGGTTGTCGCCGCCCCAGCAGGAGTAGATCTGCACCTTGGCGCCGGTGCCGGTGCCGGCCGCGTCGAGGCACTTGTTGCCGTACACCCGGATCTCACCGGCGGAGGTGGAGGCCCAGGTCTGGTTGGTCTGGCCGTTGCAGTCCCAGATCTGCACCTGCGTGCCGTCCGCGGTGCTCGCGCTGGGCACGTCCAGGCAGCGGCCCGAGGCCACCCCCTTGATCGCCCCGCTACCGCCGCCGGAGGTCGGGGTCACCGACGGACTGGGCGATGCGGGCGCCGACGGGCTGGGTGAGGGGGATGGGGTTGTGGTGCCGTCGAGGCCGAGGAAGGAGATGGCGTAGGCGAGTTGGCCGTTCATCGGCAGTTGGTGGCCGACGCCGGAGATGCTGATGCCTTCGACGGTGGCCTGGGTGGAGGTGTTGCCGTAGCGGGTGCGGGTCCATGACGACTGTGGGTGGTCGGTGAAGGCGGGGGTCTGGCTCAGGCCGTTGAGGTTGGTCCACTGCTTGATCTCCTCGCCGTAGTTGGGGTAGGCGAGGGTGGTGTCGGTGGTGCCGTGCCACAGTTGGATGCGGGGGTAGCGGCCGGTGTAGCCGGAGTACATGGCCCGGGCCTGGTCGCCCCACTGCTGGGCGGTTTTGATGAGTTGTCCGCCGGAGCACTGGCTGTTCCACAGTGAGCCGTTGGTGGTGGCGAAGCAGCCGGCGGGTACGCCGGAGAAGGCCGAGGCGGCGGAGAACACGTCGGGGTACTCGGCGGCCAGGACGTTGGTCATCATCGCGCCGGAGGAGAAGCCGCTGACCACGATGCGGGAGGGGTCGACGTTGTAGCGCTGGCGGGTGTAGGAGACCATCGCCATGATGCCGGTGGAGTCGCTGCCGCCGTCGCGCCGTAGTGCGGCCGGGGTGGACACGTCGAAGCATTTCTCGCTGCGGGTGGCTTCGGGGACGACGATGATGTAGCCGTATCGGTCGGCGGCGGTGACGTAGTCGTGGCCGTTGCCGTTGAAGATCGCGCCGGCTGATCCGCCGCAGTAGTGGACCAGGACCAGCAGTGCCGGGCGTGCCGCGACTCTGTCGGGCACGTAGAGGTACATGTTGAGGTTCGTCGGGTTGTTGCCGAAACCGGTCACCCGGGTCAGCGATGCCGCCGCCGCGGGCCGGACCCCGAGAAACATGCCCGCCACCACCAGAGGCAGGGCAACGGCCGCCAGTATGGCGGTGAGCCTTCGTTTCACGCCATGTCCTTCCGTTGTGAGATGACGCGGATGCCGCACGTGTTCGGCCTCTCTCCGAGGCGGCACCGATATGTGAGCGTTACCATCAACGGCCGAGGCTCAGGTGTCGCGATGCGGTTCCCATGGGAGGGCCCCGTCAGGCGGCGAGGCCGGAGTCCACAGCACTCGACAGCGGCCTTGTTAGCGTTAACATCCACTAGATGAGTCGACTGCTCCTCTCCCCGGGGGGATCGGCCGGTGGTGGTGCGCGGAGCAAATACGAAGCGGGGAGGTGCCGTCAAGAGGGCGGCGCACCTCGTTCCACGCCACGGTGTGCGGCGGACGTCACTCAGCAGGAGATATCGGCACCCACCCGACCGCGATCGAGCCCGGTATGGCACTGAAACTTTCATCGGCAACCCCGCCCGCATGCCAAGGTGACCGCCCTGTTTTCGGAGGCAGGAGCGCTCATCGGAGCGCCTGTCGGGCCTGTCCGGCAACCAAGGTCACCGAAAGTTTCAAAGGAGTCTTGACACATTTCGGCGAGATTTCCAGACTGAGTCCCCGAGGCGGTCTCCCCTGTCAGGTCGGTGGTGAAGGGGCAGGGGGGCGCCGTCCGCGGCTCCCTCGTGGTGTGCGTCCCCGCAACGGGACGCGGTATCGCTCCCGCGGATGTCCGCTTTCCGTGATTCAGTTGTGGAGGCTCAGGCATGGATACAAACGCCACCCCGTCAGATCGGCTCCGGCGCCCGCGCCGCGGCCGGGTGCTGCTCGCCGGCGCGCTCGGTGTTCTCAGCGCGGTCACCGCCGTGGCGGTGTCGGTTCCCGCCGACGCGGCGGCGAGCACTCTGGGCGCCGCGGCGGCGCAGAGCGGCCGGTATTTCGGTACGGCGATCAGCTCGAGCAGGCTGGGTGACTCGAACTACACGACGATCGCGAATCGTGAGTTCAACATGGTCACGGCCGAGAACGAGATGAAGATCGACGCGACTGAGCCGAACCAGGGGCAGTTCAACTTCAACAACGCCGACCGGATCTACAATTGGGCGGTGCAGAACGGCAAGCAGGTGCGTGGGCACACGCTGGCCTGGCACTCCCAGCAGCCGGGCTGGATGCAGTCCCTCAGCGGCAGCGCGCTGCGCCAGGCGATGATCAACCACATCAACGGCGTCATGGCTCACTACAAGGGCAAGATCCCCTACTGGGACGTGGTCAACGAGGCCTTCGACGACGGCAACGGCGGGCGGCGCGACTCCAACCTGCAGCGGACCGGCAACGACTGGATCGAGGTCGCCTTCCGCACCGCGCGGGCCGCCGACCCGGCCGCCAAGCTCTGCTACAACGACTACAACATCGACAACTGGACCTGGGCCAAGACCCAGGGCGTCTACAACATGGTCAAGGACTTCAAGTCCCGCGGCGTGCCGATCGACTGCGTCGGCCTGCAGGGCCACTTCAACAGCGGCAGCGCCTACAACAGCAACTACCGCACCACGCTGCAGAGCTTCGCCGCGCTGGGCGTCGACGTGGCGATCACCGAGCTGGACGTCGAGGGCGCCTCGTCCACCACCTACGCCAACATCGTCAACGACTGCCTCGCGGTCGCCCGCTGCGTCGGCATCACCGTGTGGGGCGTGCGCGACAGCGACTCCTGGCGCTCCAGCCAGACCCCGCTGCTGTTCGACGGCAACGGCAACAAGAAGGCCGCCTACACCTCGGTCCTCAACGCCCTCAACAACGCGGCTCCCAACACCTCACCCAGCCCCACTCCCCCGGTCAGCCCCAGCCCCAGCCCCAGCCCGACCCCGCCGGTCAGCCCGTCGCCCGGCACCTCACCCCAGCCGGGTGGATGCAGCGCGACCATGCGTACGGTGAACTCCTGGCCCGGCGGCTTCCAGTCCGAGGTCACGGTCACCGCCGGCAGCTCGGCGGTCAACGGCTGGACCCTGAACTGGACCTGGTCCGGCGGGCAGACCTTCAGCAGCGTGTGGAACGGCACGCAGAGCGTGTCCGGCTCCTCCGTGACGGTCCGCAACGCTCCCTACAACGGCTCCATCGCGGCCGGCTCGTCCACCACCGTCGGCTTCACCGCCAACGGCAGCGCGGCCACTCCGTCCGTCACCTGCAGCAGCTGATCCCTGGCACCTGACCTCTGACGAAACCGGATCCGGTTCGGACGAATGTCCGGCCGGATCCGGTTTCGCGTTGTCAGACGTCCATATTCGGGGGCGGAGGAGCGGATCCCGGCGGCGGGACGACGGCCGCGCCGGACGGGACCGCGCGCAGGCCGTAAGCCACCTGGTGAGACAGGGTGGGATCACAGGTGAGCCGGAGGCGGATTCTCAGGGATTTCCCCGGAAGCCCCGGTAATCTCGCGGGCCATGACATGGCAGCGGAGGATCAACGGCGCACTCGTCAAGTTCACGGGAGTCCAGCTCACCCGTGTCCGGCCCGCCGCCCAGTCGTCGCCCGCGGGCCCCGCTCCGGCTCCGGCGCCGGAGGAGCTGGTGCGTCCCCCCGCCGATCCTCGCGCCGACCGCCTTCTGGTCGCGCCGGTGTTCATCATGTCCCCGGTGCGGTCGGGCTCCACCCTGCTGCGGTCGCTCCTGAACGCGCACCCCGAACTCCATGCCCCGCACGAGCTGCACGTCAGGCGGCTGACCGTAGGGTTCGGCACGCCGCTGGCCCGCAAGGCCATGGAGGCGCTCGGCCACAACCAGGCCGACCTGGAGCACATGCTGTGGGACCGGGTGCTCCACCGCGAACTGGTGCGGAGCGGTAAGCGGACCATCGTGGACAAGACTCCCGCCAACGCCTTCGCGTACGCCCGGATCTCCGCCTGCTGGCCCGACGCCCGGTATGTCTTCCTGCTGCGCCACCCCGCCTCCATCGCCGCCTCCTGGTATGAGGCCGACCCCGTCAAGCGCACCCGGGAGGAGGCCGCCTCCGACGCGCTGCGTTACATGAAGGCGGTGCAACGGGCCAGGAAGGCGCTCACCGGCCTGACCGTCCGGTATGAGGATCTGACCGGCGAGCCGGAGAAGACGACCCGCGCCATCTGCGACTTCCTCGAGGTGGAGTGGGAGCCCGGCATGCTGGCGTACGGCGAGCAGAAGGTGGTGCAGAAGGGCCTGGGCGACTGGAGCGACAAGATCCGGTCAGGCGCGGTGCAGCAGGGACGCGACCTGCCCGGGCCCGACGAGATACCCGACCTGCTCAAACCCATGTGCCGCAGCTGGGGCTACCTCCCCGAGGAGGAGGGCCGATGAGAATCCGTTACATGCTCCTGCACGCCTACGGCATGGGCGGCACGATCCGCACCGTGGTCAACCAGGCGAACGCGATGGCCGCGCTCGGCCACGAAGTCGAGATCGTCAGCGTGGTGCGCCGCCGCGAGGAGCCGCAGTTCCGGCTGCATCCCGAGGTCATGCTCACCACGCTGGTGGACCAGCGGTCCGGCGTGCAGGCCGACTCTCTCAGCCGGCGCGTGTGGCGGCGGCTGCGCGGCAAGATCGTGCCCTACGGCGAGTTCGCCGCGGGCTACTTCACCGAGCGGGTCGAGAAGGCGGTCATCGACTACGTCACCTCGGTGGACGAAGGGGTCCTCGTCACCACGCGCCCGGCGCTGAACCTCATCTCCGTGCGCCGCGCCTCCA
The DNA here is from genome assembly GCF_043197435.1 of Microbispora bryophytorum. Lineage (NCBI taxonomy): Bacteria > Bacillati > Actinomycetota > Actinomycetes > Streptosporangiales > Streptosporangiaceae > Microbispora > Microbispora bryophytorum. Next base: position 59,799 of record NZ_JBICTF010000014.1, read on the forward strand.
AGAACGTCGTGCGGGTGGCGCAGGAGCACATGAATCTCGGCACCTACCCGGAACCGCTGCGCGAGGAGCTCATCCGGCACTACGGCGGCTTCGACGCGGTCGCCGTGCTGACGGCCAGCGACCAGCGCGAGTACGAGCAGGCGCTGCCCGGCACGAGGATCGTGCGGATTCCGAACGCGGTGCACTCGGTGAACCAGGCGCCGTCCCGGCAGGAGAACCCGATCGTGGTCGCCGCCGGACGCCTGGTCAAGCAGAAGGGCTTCGACCTGCTGCTGCCGGCGTTCGCCCAGGTGGTGAAGGAACATCCGGAGTGGCGCCTGCGCGTCTTCGGCACCGGCCCGAAGAAGGCCGCCCTGCGGGGGCTGATCGGCGAGCACGGCCTGTCCGCGCACGTGACGTTGATGGGCCGGACCAACCGCCTCGACGACGAGCTCGCCCGGGCCTCGATCTACGCGCTGAGCAGCCGTTTCGAGGGCCTGCCGATGGTCATGATCGAGGCGATGACCCACGCGCTGCCGATCGTGGCCTTCGACTGCCCGACCGGCCCCCGCGACGTGCTCACCGACGGGACCGACGGCGTCCTGGTGCCCAGCGGGGACGTGGACGCCTTCGCCGCGGCCCTGAACCGGCTCATCGCCGACCGCGACCTGCGGCTGCGGATGGGCGCCGCCGCCGTGGCCACCTCCGGGGAGTACGCGCCGGCGAACGTCATGCCGCTGTGGGAGAACCTGTTCACCGAACTCCTGCGGACCAAGACGGGCAGCGGCGCGCAGGCGCGGCGCTGACCCGGCCACACGCGCACGCGGTCCCGCTCTCTGCAGGGACGGAAAGGGCCCCTGGCCGGCGGTGACGCCGGTCAAGGGCCCTTCCGTCTGATCGGCCTGCGTCAGCCGTCGTTGTCCGACGACGGGATGTAGGCGCCCGGCACCTGGTCCGGCGCGTAGATCTCGCCGTCACCCGGGTAGGGCTTCTTGTAGTCGTGCGCCTCGTACCAGGAGAAGCGGTTCATCTGCTCCGGGTTCCCGGAGTCGGCCCTGGCGCCCGGCCCGTTGAACGCCTGGTGCGACTTCCAGGCGCCCCACTTCTTCGCGATGTCCTGCTTGTCCGCGGGCACCTTCGCCAACGGCGCCGCCGCCGCGGCCGGGTTCTGCGGCGCGGGGGTGTCCGCACCGCAGGACGGCAGGGTGGAGCCCGACAGGCCCAGCGTCAGCGACGTGCGGTTCGGCAGGGCGGTGAACGGCGTGTAGTCGGGCTTGCCGGTGAAAACCGCCGCCATCGGGGTGGCGGCGCTGTCCTTCTGGTTCATCGGCTGGATCCCGAGGATCTGCTCGATGGTGCGGATCATGGTGATCTGCGTGTAGTAGCGGCTGTCCACGGTGCCGTGCTTCGCCCAGGGGCTGATGATCTGGATCGGGGCACGATGGCCGTCGACGTGGTCGGTGCCGGCCTGGGAGTCGTCCTCGACGACGAAGATCGCCGAGTCCTTCCAGTACTCGCTGTGCGAGATCTTGTCGACGATCCTGCCGACGGCCAGGTCGTTGTCGGCGACCTGGGCGGCGCCGTTCACCGGACCGCCGGTGTGGTCGCTGGACAGCCAGAACATGTTCAGGTTGGCCGGCCCGTTGGCGTCGAAGTCACGCTTCCAGATCTCGTACCGGTAGATGTCCGGGACACTGGTGTCGAACTTCGGGAAGCCGTGCACCGACACGTCGTTGAGCGACGGGATGGGCGAGGACGAGTTCAGGGTGTAGGCGGTGTTCGCCCCGGTGGCTTCCATGTTCTTGGTGTCGCAGTACAGGTTCTGCCACGTCGCGCCCGAGGGCTTGGTGAGGAACTGGTGGAACTCACCGAAGTTCCGCACGGTCTTGCCCGCGGCCTGCGCACCACTCCAGATGAAGCCGGTCCGCTGGTGGCCGAGGGCGTCGTCCTCGGTGTCGTAGCTGCGCAGGTACTGACCGGCCGAGGACTCGGTGTACTCCGGGTTGTCGGCCTGCATCAGCCAGTTGTGGCCTTCGGCGGAGTTGGTGCCGATGTCGTAGGTGTTGTCGTACAGGCCGAACTGGCGCGCCAACGCGTGCTGGTTCGGCGTCACGTTCTCGCCGTACTGGGCCAGCGACGGGTCGCCGTTGCCCTGCGGAATGTCACCGAGGACCTGGTCGTAGGTCCGGTTCTCCTTGACGATCAGGAAGACGTGCTTGATCGTCGAGGGGTCGCCGAGACGCTTCGGGACCGGCTCGGCCTTCTGCTTGTTGCCGTGGGCGATCTTGACGTCGTTCTTGCCCCAGCCGTTCTGCTCGAAGACCGTGGCCGTGGACTTGGCGATCTCCTTGTCGTCCGGCAGCGTGAACCGCTGCAGGCTCGACGTCGTGTCGTGGGTGCCGTGCCCGGCGGCGGTGGTGGGGCGGCGGGCGTCGATGCCACGGGTGTTGGAGACCAGCACCTGGTCGCCGACCGTGGTGATCTCCGCCGGGAAGTAGTCGGTCGGGAGCAGGCCGACGTAGCCGACCGGCTCCTGCGGGCTCGTGTACCGGTAGACGGCGACCGCGTTGGCGCGGCCGAGCGTCACCAGCAGGTGACCGTCGTCGGTGAGCGTCACCGCGTCGGGCTCGTAGCCCACGGATGCCTGCGGCCAGGGCTGGGTGGCGATGGTCTGGACGACCTTGTCGGCGGCGGTGTCGATGACCGACACGTCGTTGGTGGCGGTGTTGGTGACGAACAGCGCGCCGTTCTTGACGTACAGGCTGGTCGGGTGCAGGCCGACGTCGATGCTCGCGGGCGCGGCGGACGGGTTCGCCAGGTCGATGACGCTGACCGTGCCGGTGGTGGTGGCGCCGGTGTTGGGGTCGGCCGGCACCTGGGTGCCGTAGGAGTTGATCGTGGTCTCGCCGGGCCTGGCCGGGCGGCCGCCCTCGTTGCTGACGTAGAGCTTGGTCCCGACCATGACCATGTCCCGCGGGGCGTTGCCCACGGCCCAGCTCTGCTGAACGGCTCCGGTCGCCGCGTCCATGGCGACCACCCGGTTCTGGCCGTTGACGGCGACGTACACGGTCTTGCCGTCGGCGGAGAACACCGGCTCACCCACCAGCGCGCGCTTCGAGCCCTGCGCGGCGATGGTGACGTTGACCGGGGCGGCGAGGGAGCCGTCCGGGTTCACGGTGAACCTGGTGAAGCCGTCGGCCCGGCCCAGCCACAGCTGCGAGCCGTCGGGCGAGTACGTGGGGCCTTCCTGGCCCACGAGGTTGTCGGTGATGCGCAGGTTCGCCGCGGCGTTGTTGCCGACGACCTGCTGCACCTTCCAGTCCTTCAGGTCGACGATGACGAGCGCCATCCCGCCGTCGGTGACGGAGGCGGCGAGGTGGGTGCCGTCCGGGCTGACCGAGGACGACATGATCTTGCCGTTGTCGATGACGAGACGCTCGCCGATGGGGTCGATGTACTGGTCACTCGACACGACCAGGCCCTTGCCGGTGGTCTGGCCGACCTGCTGGGTGCCGAATACGTCGGTGGACGCGTAGGCGATGCCGCCGCCGGTGACGACGAGAGCGGCGGTGGCGGACGCGAGGAGGCGGGTCCGCCGGCCGGTGCGTCCGCTGAGGAGTCCGAGAGGGACCTTGGCGACGCGCTGGCGCGTGACGTGCATGAATCATTCCTTCGGGGTGCTTGCGAGCAGGTCGACGTTCCCGTCGAACTGCCAGAGGGGGTTGGGCGCGTCCCCGGCAGGGGTGCGCACCTGGAAGTAGCCGTTCACCTCCTTGGGTCCGTCTCCGTCGGCGACGTACCGCCCGTCCGCGGTGACGTCGAGCTGGTAGATGGCGGAGCCGACGGCGCTCGCGCCCGGCAGGTGCCAGGAGACGACGCACCGCCAGTCGTTGCCCGGTCCCCGGTCGAGGACCCGGGAGCCGCCCTTGTCGCACGACGCGGACGCCCCCAGCCGCGCCTCGGTGACGTCGGGCCGATGGAGCTCCCGCGTCTGCAGCCGGTAGAGATGGGCGTACGCCGTGGCGAGCGAGTCCTGCAGCTTCCCCTTCTCGATCCCCGAGCCCGTGGCCGGGGTCGCGACGGCGATCACGCCCACGGTGAGGACGACCAGCGCGGCCAGCGGCAGGACCGCCGCCACGACGACCCGCCGGCCCGACCCGTCGTACGTGAGGTCGGTGAAGTCGCGGCGCAGGAACAGCCGGTAGGCCAGCGCGGTGGCGGCGACCGCCCAGACCAGGCTCACCGCGAGACCGATGAGGAGGGGGCCCGTCTGCGCCGGGCTGGTGAAGAGCCCGCGCCAGGCGATGAAGGCGCTGTTCGGCAGGGCCGTGCGCACCGCCACCGGCAGCGGGAGCAGCTGCGCGAGCTGCAGCACCAGGGCGAGCAGCGCGGGCATCAGCAGCCCCATCGGTGAGCGGCCCAGGGCCACCGAGCCGAGGAGCCCCACGGCGGCGAACGCCACCGTCGGCGCCAGCACGCACACCCAGGCGAGCAGAACCGTGGCGGCGGCGTCCGCCGGGGCGAGAAGATGGCCGTCCAGGCCGGCGAGCGGCCGGTTGCCGACCGCCGCCAGGCCGCCGACGATGCCCGACGCGGCCAGCCCCGCCACCAGCAGCAGGAGCACGGTCAGGCTGGCGAGGCCCTTCGCCACGAAGATCCGCCTCGGTGAGCGGACCGCCACGAGGAGGTGGCGCCAGGTGCCCAGCCGGTCCTCGGCCGCGAAGACGTCGCCGGCGACAAGCGCCGTCAGCAGCGGAAGCGCCCAGCTGCACGAGAAGTCGAGTACGACCAGCGCCCCCGCCCAGCCGGTCGCGTTCATCCAGCGGCCGAAGACCGTGTCGGCGGGGAGCGAGCTCTGCAGGCTCACGGCGGCCACGAAGGCCGCCGGAGCGATCCAGCAGGCGAGCAGCAGCAGGCGGATGCGCCACTGGGAGAGCAGCTTGGCCAGCTCGAACCGGTAGCCGGGCAGCACGGGCGCCGGCCGGGCGCCGCCCGGGGGCCGGGTGGCGGTGGCGGTGACGGTGACGGTGGCGGTCATCGCAGGTCCTCCTGATCCATCTGCTCCTCCTGGCCGGTCCGCACAGGGGCGGCACCGGCCCCGGTCAGGGCGAGGAACGCGGCCTCGAGCGGCGTCACCACGGGCGCCAGCTCCCGGAGCGCCACGCCGCCCCGCACCAGCCGTACGACCAGCTCGTCGACGGCCGGCACGGGCCCGCGTACCACGAGTGCGCCGGCGTCGAGTCGTTGGGCGGGGTCGCTACCGGGCGCGACACGGAGCCCGGGCGTCTCCGACGCCAGCCGGTGGGCGGCCGCGGGGTCGGAGGTGAGCAGCCGGTAGTCGAGCTCGCCGCTCTCGGCGGCGAGCTTGCTCACCGGACCCGAGAAGACGACCCGTCCGGTGGCGAGGATGGTCACCTCGGAGCACAGCGCGGCGAGGTCGTCCATGCGATGGCTGGACAGGACCACCGCGGTCCCCTCCGCGGCGAGTCCGGCGATGACGCGGTGCACGTGGTGCTTGCCCGCGGGGTCCAGGCCGTTGGCCGGCTCGTCGAGGACGAGCAGTCGCGGCTTGGTGAGCAGCGCCGCGGCGAGCCCGAGCCGCTGGCGCATCCCCAGTGAGAAGCCCCGGACACGGTCGTCGGCGACGTCGGTGAGCCCGACCTGCTCCAGCGCGTCGTCGACGCCGGTGGCGCCATCGTCGTCGCACCGGCCCAGCGAGGCCAGGGCCGAGAGGTTCTGTCGCGCGGTGAGCGAGGGATAGAGCCCGGGCCCGTCGACGAAGCCCGCGACGCCCTGGGGGACGGCGAGCGTCCGCCCGACCGGCGTGCCCAGGATCTCGAGGCGGCCGCCGTCCGCGACCGCCAAGCCCAGCAGCAGGCCGAGGAGCGTCGTCTTGCCCGCGCCGTTCGGGCCGACCAGGCCGTGGACCTGCCCGTACACCACGTCGAGGTCGACGCCGTCGAGTGCGACCACATCGCCGAAGGACTTCGTGATCCCGCGAGCCCGGACCGCCGGGCTCCTGTTTTCGTCGACTTTTCCCATCCGTGTCCTTCCTCGGCAGCCGACACCCGATCGCAGGTTCAGTGATCGGTACGGCAGCGAGAAAGCTAGCCCCGCTAAGGACGCTGGACGGTGTGCACCATGACAACACTGGGTTTACGCGCAGTAAACAAAGATCGCGATCGGCGGTGGAGTTGGCCCGACGTGGTTAAAGATGTCTCCAGGCCACGTTCACCTGATGGTGGGTTTTCGCCCGTAATATCCCCATCTTGCAAACAGATACCCACTTGGGGGTTTTAATGGGTTCCTCCCGCAAGCGTCTGCTGCGGCTGCTTGTTCCTGCGACGACCGTGGCCACGACCGTGGTCGTCAGCACGGTTCTCACTCCTGTCCTGTCCGCGAACGCCGCGACCTCCGACCACGGCGCCGGACGGGCACGCAGTGTCATCTTCATCAACGGTGACGGCATGTCCGCGGCGCATCGTGAAGCCGCGAGGCTGTCCCTGGCTGGTCTCGACGGACAGCTCACCATGGACAAGCTCCCGGTCTCCGGGCAGCTGAGCACCAGTCCGCACGATCCCAAGACGGCCATCACCGACTCCGCCGCCGCGGCCACCGCCTGGGCGACGGGAACCAAGACCTACAACGGCGCCATCAGCGTGGACGTCAAGGGCAAGCCGCTGCCGATCCTGGGCCGGCAGGCCAAGGCGGCGGGCAAGTCCACCGGCCTGGTCACCACATCTCAGGTGACCGACGCCAGCCCTGCCGCGTGGTTCTCCCAGACCGCCGACCGCGCCTCTCAGGACGAGATCGCGCGGCAGTACCTGGCGGTCAGCAAGCCGGACGTCATCCTCGGCGGTGGCGAGGACTGGTGGCTCCCCGCGGGCACGCCCGGCGCTTGGCCGGACAAGCCCGCCGAGGACCCCAGCGAGGCCAGCAAGGGGACCAAGGGCAACCTGATCGACCGGGCCAAGCGCTCCGGCTACCAGTACGTCTCCAGCGCCAAGGAGCTCGCCCACGCGAAGCGGGGGAAGCTGCTGGGCCTGTTCAGCAACGAGGAGATGTTCCAGCAGCGGCCCGAAGGCCAGGGTGACGTCTACTCTCCGGCCGTGGACCTGGCCACCATGACCCAGAAGGCTCTGGACACCCTCAGCACGAACAAGAAGGGCTTCTTCCTCTTCGTCGAAGAAGAGGGCGTCGACGAGTTCGCGCACGAGAACAACGGCGCGCGCGTGCTCCAGGCCATGAAGTCTCTGGAGAAGGCCGTCAAGGTCGCCAGGTCGTACGTGGCCGCGCACCCCGACACGCTTCTCGTCGTCACGGGTGACCACGACTGCGGCGGTCTGACCGTGGAAGACCCCATCGACAGCGACGAGAGCGGCAGCGACCTGTCGACCGAGGACGGTCCGTTCCCGGTCCACGGCAGCAACCTCAAGTTCGTCATGGACTGGACCACCACCGAACACACCGGCGCGGACGTGCCGGTCACCGCCCAGGGGCCCCTGTCCACCCTCTTCACGGGCAAGCACCCCAACACCTACGTCCACGAGGTCCTCTCGCGAGTGCTGACCTCACGGCACTGAACGACCGCTCGTCGCGCCGCCGCCTCCTTCGGCGGCGGCGCGCGGATGGCGGTGCGCCCTCGGCACCGGCGATAACCGGTTGCCCGCTCCGACACGGCGTGGGGACACTCGGCGGCATGAACGTTCCCTGCAGGCAGATCCGTGCCGCCTACACCGAGGAGGCGGTCACCGTCTACCAGGCCTACGATCCGGCCATCGCCGGCAGAGCCGTCGCGGCGCAACGGTTCGTGCCGCCGTTCAAACGGGAGCGGATGACCTGGATCAAGCCGTCGTTCCACTGGATGATGTACCGCAGCGGCTGGGCCACCAAGCCCGGCCAGACCCGCGTGCTCGCCGTGGAGATCACCCGCGACGGCATCGAATGGGCGCTCGCCCGTTCCTGTCCCAGTCATCCCGGTACCGGCGACGACCACGCCTCGTGGGCCGCCCGGCTCCGCGGCAGCCCCGTCCGGATCCAGTGGGATCCCGAACGTGACGCCCACCTGAACCCGCTGCCGTACCGGTCGATCCAGATCGGCCTGTCGCGCGAGGCCGTCGACCGCTACGTCGACCAGTGGATCGTCTCCATCACCGACATCACGGACACACTCGGCGCGGTCCGGGCGGGCGCCTCGGCGCCGCCCGCCGAACGGCCCTATCCGCTGCCGCCCGCCCTCGCCGCCGTCGTCGGCGCCGCCTGAGCAAGGCGCCGTCTCCCGGCCTGTGCCAGACCGGGCGGCGATGGCGTCCGATCCCGTCACGCGCGCGACCGCATCCCTGTACGGCCTGGCATTGGGCGACGCGCTCGGTTCCCAGTTCTTTTGCGGTGAGGCGGGCGGCCGTACGGCCGGGATAATCCCGATGCCGTACGCCCGCGCGCTCGATTATGGTCGTCGTCATGCCACGTTCCCCCAGCACCGGGGATGCGCCGGGAAGCGCCACGCCACCGGTGAGCGGCCCGGAGTTCAGGGGCGTCTTCGACATCCACCTGACGGTGGCCGCCGACGACGTCGCGCCACTCGCCGCCTGGGCGCGGGAGAACGACGCCAAGTTCACCCACATCGTGCTCGATCGTGGGACGGTCCGCTCCCAGCCGATGCTCACCGTCCGGGGTGCGGGCACGCTCAGCGCACAGAGGACGGCCGCCGCGACGCACGTGGCGCGGTTGCGGGACGAGGGGTTTCGCGTGGTCCGGGTCAAGATCGAGGCGGCTCCTTGGAACGAGGACGTCCCCCCGACCGCCGAGGCCGCCGCGGCGATGCCGGACCGCTACTTCGAACATCACGTCAAGGTCGTCCTCCGGGGAGACCCGGCGCCCCTCACCGAGCTCGCCCTGGTCCACGGCGCGCACGTGTCGCGGAACGCCCGCCGACGGCGCGACGACGGTTCACACGAGCGTTTCGTCACGCAGCGATGCCGGGGTGTCGGGCTGGCCACGGCGGGCCGCCGATTCGAGGGACTGCTCGCCGACCTGGAACGGCACGGCTACGCCGTACTGGAAGCCGAGCGAGAGTACGTCGTCCACGACGACAACCCGGATGCCGACCACGGCTGGATCGAGGAGAGATGACGTCGAGCTGGGAGCGGTTCCCGTATGTTTCCCTCCCCGAGGGAGTCACCGTCCCACCTCGCGGGACGCCGGGCTTTCCGGAGACCTACCTGCCGGTCGCGAACAGGCCGGGCATCCGCCAGCCGCCGATTTTCGACCCGGCGCTGAAGCAGTTCGACCGTGCGTTCCGGGCCGGCGAACCGATTTTCGACGACCCAGAGGCCGGGCGCCGGTGGCGGCAGGCCCGCCGCCAGGCGATCGATCATCTCGTCCGGATCGTCGCCGAGTCCCCGTGGCACGAGAATTTCGTGCTGCGCGGCAGCCTGCTGCTCGAGGCGTGGGTCGGCGAGGAGGCGCGTGAACCGGGCGACCTCGACTGGGTCGTCGTCCCGCCCACCGTGGACATGGTCAGCCCGCTCACCGCCGCGATGTTCAAGGGCGTCATCGCCGCCGCCGTGGCCGGACCGGCCGACGGCGCGGTGACCTTCGACCCGGGCGACATCGCGGCGGACGAGATCTGGACCTACGACCGCGTCCCCGGGCGGCGGCTCGTGTTCACCTGGCGGGCCGGCGACCTTCCGCCGGGGACCGTCCAACTCGACTTCACCTTCAACGAGCGCCTGCCCGTCCCGCCGGAGGTCGCCCTGATCCCGCGCGCCGGCGGGGGCGAGCCCACGCCGATCCTCGCCGCCTCCCCGGAGCTGTCCCTGGCATGGAAGCTGCTCTGGCTGGCCTCCGACATCTGGCCGCAGGGCAAGGACCTCTACGACGCCGTCCTGCTCGCCGAGCGCGTAACGCTCCCCCGCGATCTCATGCACGAGGTTCTGCGCGACGCGCTCGGGGAGCGCGAGGCCGGTGACTTCGGCCCGGAGACGATCCGTTCTCTCGAGGTGGACTGGGACGAGTTCCGCGCCGAGTATCCCCAGGTCACCGGGAACCCCTGCGACTGGCTGGACCGACTGGCGCGGGCGCTCGGCCCGGCCTTCGCGAAGAAGTGACCCCGGATCAGGTCAGGCGGCCGACGTAGGCGAGCGCCTGTTTGAGCAGCACGCCCTGACCGCCGGTCATCTCCTGCTGGACGATCGGGGCGGCCGCCTCCTCGGGGGTGAACCACTCCAGGTCCAGCGCGTCCTGCCGGGGCCGGCAGTCACCGCGCACCGGGACGATGTACGCCAGGGAGACCGCGTGCTGGCGGGGGTCGTGGAACGGCGTGACTCCGGGGGTGGGAAAGTACTCCGCCACCGTGAACGGCGTGGGCGAGACCGGCACGCTCGGCAGCGCCACCGGCCCGAGATCCTTCTCCAGATGGCGCAGAAGCGCGTCGCGGATGCGCTCGTGGTAGTACACCCGCCCGGACACCAGCGCCCGGCTCACGGTGCCGTCGCCGCCGATCCGCAGCAGCAGGCCGACGCGGGTCACGGTGCCCGTGTCGTCCACGCGCACCGGCACGGCGTCCACGTACAGGATCGGCATCCGGCCGCGCATCGACTCGATCTCGTCGGGAGCGAGCCAGCCTGGCGTCGTTTCGGTCATTTCGGTCACGAGTCGATCGTACTTGCCCAGGCGGGGGGTGGTCCGGAGGTCGGCGCAACCCGTGCCGCGAGTCCGGCCACCTGCTCCCCTTGACGGGCAGGCCGCGACGAGAAGCCGAGGGCCATGCCGGGTTCATCCGGTGGCCGTGTTCACCCTGCCTCGGGCGCGGACCGTGCCGTTGTGACGCCAGATCCGCGGGGGACATCTGCCAGGACCTCGCGACGGGAGATCCCGGCGACGGCGACCCGCCGCCGATAGTCGGAGAAGATCTGCACTTCGCCGTCGCCCCAGAACAGCGGGCTGTTCGACGCCTCCAGATAGGCGTAGGTTCCACGGCGGCGCCGCGGCCGGCGGCCGGCGGCCGGCAGGTGGCAGGTGGCAGGTGGCAGGAGAATCCGGGCGCCAGCAGGTACGCCTCGTCGACCCCCGCGTCCACCGCGTAGTCCAAGGTGGTCAGGTCCGCGACGCCGCCGTCCATGAGCACGTGGTCCCCGATCGTCACGGTGGGATACAGGGCCGGGATCGCGGCGCCGGCCAGCAGGGCCGGCAGCGCGGGCCCCCGCGACAGGACCACCGGCCGCCCCGTCCGCACATCCGCGGTGAGCACCGACAACGGCGTCCGCGTCTCCTCCAGGCGCCGGATCGGCAGGATGCGGTCGAGGAACCGCCGCAGGGACGAGTTGTCGAACAGGTAGTTGCGGCGGCCGAGCGCGGCCGCGGCCAGCGTGGCCGGATTGATCGGGAAGGCACCACGCCCGCGGCGTCGGGGCGGGAGGCGTTGGCCGCTTCCCCACGTTCCCGGCCCCGGGCCCCCTTCCTACCCGTACGCCCTTGCTTCACCCGTAGTCGGGAGAGGTGAGGGTTACGTGAGACGGGGGACTTTCACCGAGCCTTTGTTTATCCTGCCGGGGCGACAGTCGAAAGGCAGGAATCCCCCCTATGGCCTACGCCGACAAGATCTCTCCCATTCTCCGCGCCACGCTCGAGCTCCTGCGCGAGACCGGACGGCCGCTGCGGCCCGAAGAGGTACGCAACGAAGTCGAAAGCAGAGTGACGATCCCCTCGGAGCTCCGGGGGCTCAACGCGCACGGCCAGGCGCGGTGGTGGGCGCAACTGGGCTTCCGCACGGGAGAGGCCGCGTCGCTCGGCTGGATGACCAAACGGAACGGCTGGGCGATCACCGAAGCCGGCGTCCGCGCGCTCGACGACTTCGAAGGCACCGAGCTGTATCGCGAGCTGGCGCGTCAGTACCGGGCGAGGAGGCTGCCGCCACAGGGTCGTATCTACAGCGACCCCCGCTGGAACGTCGTCCTGGAGGCCCTGGAGCGTCTGGAACCGGGCTACTGGACCACGTACGGCGACCTGGCGGCCCTGGTCGGCATGTCGCCGCAATCGGTGGGAGGCTTCATGGCCGAGAGCGCCGACACGGACCATGCTCATCGGGTCCTGCAGTCGGGAGGACGGATCTCCCCGCAGTTCCGCTGGCTGGACCCGGAACGGACCGATGATCCGCGTGACGTCCTCGAAAAGGAAGGCCTGACCTTCGACCACGCCGGCCGGGCCGACCCGCAGCGGCACATCACCGCCGATCGCTTCCGCACGATCCTCGCTGAGGGCGGTGTCGTCCTCCCGCCGACGGGCGGTCCCCAGCCTCCGCCTCCCCCCGACCCGACTCCTGCCGCGTTCGAACAATTCCAGCAGAACCTCGAGTACGCCCGGCAGCTCGTCGACGGCGGCCGCAGCCTGGAACGACTCGGGGTCGGCTCCTTCGACGTCACCGACCTCTACCGCGCGGCCTGGACTCAGGCCGTGGCGGCCCTCGACCACTGGGTCACGCGCGAGATCGTCGACCGGGCCGTTACCCTCGCGCTGACCCCGGGAGAGCCGCGCCCCCACAAGTTCACCAACCTGAGCATCCCCGTGGAGTTGTTCGAGGACATCCACCACCGCAACGAAGACCTCGGCAAGGCCTTCCGTGCGCATCTCGAGCGCCATTTCTCCTTCATGACCTTCCAGAACCCGGAAAAGATCAAAGAAGGGTTCGCGCACGTCAGCACGGTGAACCTCTGGGTGAAGGTCGCCCAGGTCCTGACCGGACAGGACGTGAAGAATCCGATCACCGCGGACGGCGTCCGGACGAGGCTGCGGGATATCGCCTGGCGCAGGAACAACATCGCCCACACCGCCGACCACGATCCGGTACGCCCCGGGCAGAAGGCCCCGATCACCGCCGACGAAGCGGAGGCGACGATCGACTGGCTCGAAACCATGGCCATCGCCATCCAACTGGCCGTCGGCGACACCCTTTCCGTCCCGAGTCCCGACAGCCCGAGCGAGATGCGAGGCACCCCTTCGACAGCGGTAACAGGACAGGCCGCCGGCTCCCGGATGAAGCGCACGTGGGACGAGCCCGGCTTCCTCCAGGCCGTCGAGCGGTACTGTCCCACCGACGTTCGCGAGACGCTACTGGCCGTCTATCGCCACGCCGAGAGCCACCCGTCCTTCCACGAGTACTACTTCGGTGAGGGCGAGTATCCGTCGGTGACCGCCTGGTTCAACCTCGGCTCGGACACCGCCTCCGTATGGAGCATCTACACGAGCCCGGCCAAGTCCGTCATGGCCGTCAACTTCGGGTCCATGCAGAACCACGGCGCATCACGAGAGCGCATGGCACGGCTCGCCGAGAGGCTCGGCGTCCTTCCTGGATCGGCCCGTCTCCGCGACCAGCTCGAAGCCGCCGACTACGCGAAATACCCGTCGCTCCAGCCGGCCGCCCTCGCACGCCCGGAGTCCCGGGAGGTCATCATCGCGGCCCTCAACGAGTTCCTGACCGGCGAAACACCTCACTGACCACGGCGACCACAGGCCTTCTCGCCTGGCGAGATCACCACCCGGGGTAGCGGTCGAGCCAGAACGGGTCCTCCGGAGGCGTGTACCCGCTGCCGCCCGGGCTGTCGGTCACCTCCGACACCAGGTCGCGTGCGAGGGTGTCCATGACCCAGGCCAACTCCAGCCTGCTGAGAAGCTCGACCGGCCACACGTCGACGCCGTGCAGGGCTCCGAGCATGGCGCCGGCGACGGCGGCGACGCAATCGCCGTCGGGCGCCGTGGCGGCGAAGGCCAGCGCCTCCAACGCCTCGGCCGGCTCCGGCCAGGATGCCGCGACGTACACGCCACCGAGGAGAGCCGACGGTGCGGTGGCATCGGGTGCGACCCGCGCCAGCCGGGCCTTCTGCCGGGGAGCCTGCCGGGCCTGAGCGAGGATCGCACACGCCTCATCGAGGAGCGTCCCCGTGGCCGGCGGCCAGGGCCGGTCGGTATCGGGCTCCGCCGCTTCCTCCAGCCGGCGCGTGGACAGGCATCGCCCGGCCAGGACCACGGCGGCCGCCGTCGCCTCGTGCGCGCGGGGGTCCCCGTGCGTCAGCGCGGCCACGTCACGGGCGAGATCCGCGAGCTGGATCCCACTCATCGTCCGTGACAGGGCGGCCAGCGGCAGGGAGCGGGTGAGGGCGTGGAAGCCACGGCTGTGGGTGGCCGGGCGGCGAATAGTGCCCTGTTCCGGCTGGTTCAGCGCCTTGACGGTGGCGGGCGCGGACCCGCGCCGCTCCCGCAGCTGCGGTACGCCGGCGAGCCATCCGTCCGGCCAGTGGTCCGATCCTTCCGACCAGTGCCGATGCTCGTCATGCATCTCAATGCCCTGCAAAGCGGCCCATCGGCAGTATGCGTGCCAGACCACCGACGGCGGGTGACAGATGCCCTTGTGCGTACCGCGGATCGACGCCCGGATGACGCCGTCGATGGTGAAGGCCGCCAGCTGGGTGCTCACTCCGGCAACTATGGGCCCGGACGTAGGCATGGTGCCGCGCCCCAGGCTGTCGCCCAACGCGAGGCCCAGCACCAGGCCGCGGACCCGGTTGACCCAGGTGGCCTGCTCTCCACTCATATGGCGTACACCTCAGCGGACGGGGAGGCCGGTGACGGAGCGGCCGATGATGAGGCGCTGGATCTCGCTGGTGCCCTCGAAGATGGTGAAGATCTTCGCGTCGCGGTGGAAGCGCTCGACCGGGTGCTCGCGGGTGTAACCCGCCCCGCCGAGGATCTGGATGGCCTGCTCGGTCGTCCAGACGGCCGTCTCGCTGGCGACCAGCTTGCTCATCGACCCTTCGGCCTGCTCGAACCGGCGGCCGTGCCGAGCCATCCACGCCGCCCGCCAGGTCATCAGCCGGGCGACGTCCACCCGGGTGGCCATGTCGGCGAGCAGGAACGCGACGGCCTGGTTCTCCCCGATCCTGCGCCCGAACTGCTCGCGCTCCCGGGCGTAGTCCCGGGCGTACTCGTAGCCCGCACGGGCGACGCCGACGGCCATGGCGGCGACGAGCGGACGGGTGGTCTCGAAGGTCCGCATCGCGGCCTGCTCACCGGACCGCGCGCCGGCGCGCACCCGGGCGAGCCGCTCGTCCAGCTTCTCCTTGCCGCCCACCAGGCACCGGCCGGGCACCCGTACGTCGTCAAGGACGACCTCGGCGGTGTGCGAGGCGCGGATGCCGTGCTTTTTGAACTTCTGCCCCTGGGACAGGCCGCGCGTGCCCGGCGGGACGACGAAGGACGCCTGGCCCCGGGTGCCCAGGGTTGGGTCTACCGAGGCCACGACGACGTGGACGTCGGCGATGCCGCCGTTGGTCACCCAGGTCTTCACGCCGTTGAGGACCCATTCGTCCTTCGCCTCGTCGTAGACGGCCCGCGTCCTGATCGCGCCGACGTCGCTGCCCGCGTCGGGCTCCGAGGAGCAGAACGCGCCGAGCTTGACGTCGTCGGCGGTGCCGAACATCTGGGGCAGCCACTCCCCCATCTGTTCGGGGGTGCCGTTCGCGGCGATGGAGGCGGCGGCGAGGCCGGTGCCCACGATCGACAGGCCGATCCCGGCGTCCCCCCAGAACAGCTCCTCGAACGCCACGGGCAGGCCGAGCCCCGACTCCTCGAACCACTGCTGGGCGAAGAAGTCCAGCGAGTACAGCCCGATCTTGGCGGCCTCCTGGATGACCGGCCAGGGCGTCTCCTCGCGCTCGTCCCACTCCACCCCAGCCGGGCGGACGACGTCGCGGGCGAACTCGTGGACCCAGGTGCGCAGCTCGCGAAGGTCGTCGCTCAACTCGGGGCAGAAGGTCATCGGGGGCTCTCCTCTTCTCGGTGTTACCAACGGTAACAGCACGGCGGAAGGAGCCGATCAGCGCAGCCGGGACGCGTACTGCGGGACCGTCGCCATCGGCGGGCGCTCGGCCACCCCGACGTCCCGCGTCAGCGGGCGGTGCCCCGCGGGCCCCCGCTCGAACTGGACGAGCCGGGTGGACGGCTCGTGCAACGGAACGATTTTGTCCTGGCGCTCCAGCCGCGCCCAGGCAGTGTGCATGATCTGCCCGGCCATCCCGCCGAGCGCCTCCGTGGACTGGTGGGAGTGGACCCGGCGGCCCAGGTCGACCTGGGCGAGCGCGTCGAGCCCGAGCATGTCCAGGAGGTCGATGAGGAGCCCCAGCTCCACGCCGTATCCGGTGACGAACGGCACGCGTTCCAGGACCGCGCGGCGGCCGGCGTACTCGCCCGCGAGCGGCTGCACGAATCCGGCCAGCAGCGGCCAGTGCAGGTTGAGCAGCGGCCGGGCGACCAGTTCGGTGACCCTGCCCCCGGCGTTCGGTTCCCTCGCGCCGAGCAGGGGCCGGTCGTAGCACGCCTTCACGTACCCGACCGCGGGGTCGGTCAGCAGGGGCCCCAGCAGTCCGGTCACGAACGAGGTCCGGAACTCGCGCAGGTCGGCGTCGACGAACACCACCAGGTCGCCGGTCGTCACCGCGAGGGACTTCCAGAGCGCCTCGCCCTTGCCGTCGTAGCGCGGATCGTGCAGCTCGGGCAGGATCTCGTCCTGCGCGAAGACCTTCGCCCCGGCGCGTAAGGCCTGCTCCGCCGTGCCGTCCGACGACCGGGAGTCGATCACGACCAGCTCGTCCACGAGCGGCACCGCCTCGACGAGGTCGCGCCGCACGGCGGAGACGATCTCCCCGACCGTCTCCTCCTCGTTCCTCGCGGGCAGCACCACCGAAACGGTGGCGCGTCCCTTCTCGGACAGCAGGGCGCGGGCTGGCCAGTCGGCCGCCGACGAGGTACGCCGACTCAGCCAGGCCTCCACCTCAGGCAGCACGCCCGCCCTCCCCCTGTCCGCCACGTTCACTGGCATCACCTTATGCGGCGGGCGGAAGGAGGCGATCAGCGCGATCCCCTCCCGGCGCGAGCACCCCGCCACGCCGCGCATCGGGGCGGCGCGGCTCAGCCGTGGGCGGCGTGGCGCTCCAGGAAGGCGTACACGTCGGCCTCGTCGACACCGGGGAACGACCCGGGCGGCAGCGCGGCGAGCACATGGGAGTTGGCGCGCGCCGACGGCCAGGCGTAGCCCTCCCAGCGCTGCGCGAGCTCGGCCGGCGGGCGGCGGCAGCACTCGCCGTTCGGGCAGTTCGACTTGGTGCGGTGGGTGGTCTCGCGCCCGCGGAACCACCGCGACTCCCGGTACGGCACGCCCAGCGTGATCGCGAAGTCCTTCTCCTGCGACGGGTCCACGTGGGCGATGCAGAAGTACGTGCCGGTGGGCGAGTCGGAGTACTGGTAGTACAGCGAGAACCGGTCGGGCGACAGGAACACCTGGCGGCCCGACCACTGCCGGCACATCCGCTGGCCCTCGATCGCCCCCTGCTCGTCGGCGGGGAAGACGATCCCGTCGTTCTCGTACGCCTTGTAGATGATCCCTCCGGCGTCGTTGCGCACGAAGTGGCAGACGAGGTCGAGATGGCGGGTCGCGAGGTTGGTGAACCGGTGCGCCGCCATCTCGTAGGACACCGCGAACACGTCGCGCAGGTCCTCCACCGACAGCGCCTTGTCCTGCTTGGCCTCCCGCAGGTACGGCGCGGCCGCCGCCTCGGGCACGAGGACGGCCGCGGCGAAGTAGTTGGCCTCCACCCGCTGGCGCAGGAAGTCGGCGAAGTCGCGCGGCTTGTGGTGCTGGAGCGCGATGTGCCCGAGGGTCTGCAGCAGCACGGTACGCGGCGTGTGCATGCCCAGCTGCTGGCGTTTGACGTAGATGCGCCGGTTGCGCAGGTCGGTCACCGACCGCGCCGATCGCGGCAGGTCGGGCGCGGTGTGCACGGCGAACCCGAAGTGCGACACGAGTGCCTGGACGGTGCTCTCCGACAGCGCGCCGGTCCGGTAGCCGACGGCGGTCAGGGCCTCGGCGGCGGCCTTCTCGATCTCCTCGAAGTAGTTGCCCAGCTCGCGCTGCCTGCGCCGCAGCTCGGCGTTGGCCGCCCTCGCCTCCTCCGGCGTGGCCGTGCCCTTCGCCTCCCTGGCCTTGAGCTCCTCGAACAGGCCGAGGATGTGCTCGAGCACGTCGTTGGGCACCCGTGAGGAGACCTTCAGCCTGCTCAGTCCGAGCCCCGCGTAGAGCGGGTCGCGCTGGGCCTCCTCCAGGGCGATCTCAAGCTGGGCTCGCCGGTTCGGCGCCTGCCTGCGCAGCAGCTCCTCCACCGGCACGTTCAGCGCCGCGGCCAGCGACTTCAGCAGCGACAGCTTGGGCTCGCGCTTGCCGTTCTCCAGCAGTGACAGCTGGCTGGGCGCACGCCCGACCCGATCGCCGAGGTCGGAGAGCGTGAGACCGCGCTGCTTGCGCAGGTGCTTGAGCCGCTGGCCGAAGGCCAGGAGATCGAGCTCGTGCGTCAAAGACAGCGGTTCTTCGCCCAGAACGGAGGTCATAGACCGATCTTACGCGGAAAATCGGCGTTTCTTCCATCGGCGTGAGATCGACACCGGTCAGATTGGTCTAGTCCACAGCGGAAACTCTGCGTTTCTTCACCTTCGAATACCAGCGAGTCTTACCTGAGGAAGAATATTTGGCGTTCTTTCGCCCGATGCCTCCTTGTGAGTGTCTTGATATCGACACAAACTCGAAGCAAGCCCCCAGGTGACGACAACGTACGCAACAAGGGAGTGACCGGAGATGTCGGATCGCCTCACCGCAGCCGCCCAGCGGCTGCAGCAGGACTGGGACACCAATCCGCGGTGGACGAACGTCGAGCGGACCTACACGGCCGAAGACGTGGTCCGCCTGCGCGGCTCGGTGCAGGAGGAGCACACGCTGGCCCGGCTGGGCGCGGAGCGCCTCTGGAGCCTGCTGCACCAGGAGGACTACGTCCACGCCCTGGGCGCGCTGACCGGCAACCAGGCGGTCCAGCAGGTGAGGGCGGGCCTCAAGGCCATCTACCTGTCCGGCTGGCAGGTGGCCGCCGACGCCAACCTCAGCGGTCACACCTACCCCGACCAGAGCCTCTACCCGGCCAACTCGGTCCCCGCCGTGGTGCGCCGGATCAACAACGCACTGCTGCGCGCCGACCAGATCAGCTGGGCCGAGGGCGACGAGGACGCACCGCACTGGCCGGCGCCCATCGTCGCCGACGCCGAGGCCGGCTTCGGCGGCGTGCTCAACGCGTTCGAGCTGATGAAGGCCATGATCGAGGCCGGCGCCGCGGGCGTGCACTGGGAGGACCAGCTCGCCTCGGAGAAGAAGTGCGGCCACCTCGGCGGCAAGGTGCTGATCCCCACCGGCCAGCACATCAAGACCCTCAACGCGGCCCGCCTCGCGGCCGACGTGGCGGGCGTCGCCTCCCTGATCATCGCGCGGACCGACGCCCAGGCCGCGACCCTCCTGACCAGCGACGTCGACCCGCGCGACCGCGCCTTCTGCACCGGCGACCGCACCGCCGAGGGCTTCTACCGGATCCGCAACGGCGTCGACGCCTGCGTCGCCAGGGGCATCGCCTACGCGCCGTACGCTGACCTGCTCTGGATGGAGACCTCCACGCCCGACCTCGACGTGGCCCGCCAGTTCGCCGAGGCGATCAAGCGGGAGCACCCCGACCAGATGCTGGCCTACAACTGCTCGCCGTCGTTCAACTGGAAGAAGCACCTGGACGACGCGACGATCGCGAAGTTCCAGCGCGAGCTGGGCCACATGGGGTACAAGTTCCAGTTCATCACCCTGGCCGGCTTCCACTCGCTGAACTACTCGATGTTCGACCTGGCCCGCGGCTACGCCCAGGAGGGCATGCCGGCGTACGTCGGGCTCCAGGAGGCCGAGTTCGCCGCCGAGCAGCACGGCTACACCGCCACCCGCCACCAGCGCGAGGTCGGCACCGGATACTTCGACCTGGTCAGCACGGCCATCGCGCCGGACTCCTCCACGACGGCCCTGAAGGGCTCGACGGAGGAGGCGCAGTTCGCCGCGGCTCACTAGCTGACCACAGCGGACATCCCGGACGGCCGGTCAGACGCGCTGCGCGCGGGCGTACCACCGGCCGTCCAGCGAGTCGATGCGCAGCCGCCGGCCGAAGCACTCGGACAGCTTCGGCCCGGTGAGCACCTCTCCCACGGGACCGGCGGTCAGGATGCGGGTGTCCCGCATCAGCAGGGCGTGCGTGGTGGTGGCCGGCACCTCCTCCAGATGGTGCGTCACCATCACGGTCGTGAGCCCCTGGCGGGTGCGGGCCAGGTCCTCCAGCGCCTCGATCAGGTCCTCCCGAGCCGGCAGGTCGAGGCCCGCGAACGGCTCGTCGAACAGCAGGATCGCCGGGTCGGCCATCAGCGCCCTGGCCACCCTGACCCGGGCCCGCTCTCCCTGCGAGCACACCTGGAACCTGCGGTCGGCCAGGTCCTTGCAGCCGAGGTCGGCCAGCAGCCGGTGCGCCCGCTCCCGCTCCTCCTCGCCGTACCGGTCCCACAGCGGCGCGCTCGTCCCGGTGTGCCCGGTGAGCACGACGGTCAACGCGGTGGCGCCCTCCTCCTCCAGCAGCGACGCGTCCACGAGCCGCTGGCTCGCCGCGACCAGGCCGATGCTCCGGCGCAGTTCCCGCAGGTCGACCGCGCCGAGCCGCCGCCCGAGCACCGTGGCCGTCCCCGAGCTCGGGTGCCGTACGGCCGCGGCCACCGAGAGCATCGTCGTCTTGCCGGCGCCGTTGGGGCCGAGGATCACCCAGTGCTGACCGTGCTCCACCCGCCAGCCGGCGCCGGTCACCAGAGTCCGGCCGACCACGCGGACGGTCACGTCGTCGAGTTCGAGAGCTGCTTCCATGGACACACAGCATGCTGCATGGAGGCATCCGGCCGGGACGGCGTTTCAGGGTATGGACGGCGCGGGGGTGGCCACCACGCTGGGCGGTTGGCTCTCCGGCGGCGGGCTCGGGCTCGGCGGGGGCGACTCCCCGTCGCCCCACTGCGGCTCCTGGCTGATCACCGGCGGAATCGGCGGGCGGGTCTGCCCCGGCTGGCCCCCCGGCTGACCCGGCTGACCGGGCTGACCGCCCCGTCCGGGCCGGCCCCCCTGTCCGGGCTGACCGCCGCGTCCGGGCCGGCCGGGCCGGTCTGGGTGTCCCGGTGGGGAGGGCCGAGAGGAACCGCAGTCTTTCGGCCCTCCGGTGACGCAGTGCCCGCCGCCGGGCGGACGCAGGGTGGCTCCGGCCGCCGAGGGCGAGGGCGCCGAGGTCGTCCGCCCGCCGTCTTCGGTCGCCGGCCTGGGAACCGTCCCGGGCGGCGGCATCGTCCGCGTGGCCGTCACCGTCACCCTGGGCCGGGCGCCGTCCACGATGGGCACCACCGGCGGCCGGGCGGTGCCGAGCACGTCCTCCGGCGGCAGGGCGCTGTCCTCACCGGGGATGACCACGGGCAGCGCGGGCGGCGGATCGGCCGTGCTGTTCATGTGGGCCGACCCGGCGCCCGCCGCCACCACCGTCACCGCCGCGATCGTCACGGTGGCGAGCGCCGCGAAGCCCGCGTGGGACACCTGCGCCCGCGAGCGCGCCGCCCTGCGCCGCGCCACCCTGCCCTGTGTGGACCCGCCCTGTGCCGACCCGCCCTGTGCCCATCCGCCCTGTGTCGGGTTCGCCGATGCCTGTGCCGCTTCCCGGGAGTCCCTGCCCCGCGTGCGCCGCCCCCGCGCGGCCCGGCCGGTGATCCCCGACGGATGAGGCACGGGCTGCCAGATCTCGTCGAGCACGGCGGCGACCGCCCGCCGGGGGTCGGCGGTCCCGTGGACCCCGCCCGCCGCGAGCAGGGAGGCGAGCAACCAGGCCGCGTCCGGACGGTCGGCAGGCTCGCGCCGCAGCGCCGCCGCCACGCCGCCCCACAGCGGCTTCGGCACGGCGTCGATCCGCGGCTCCTCGACCAGGATGCGCCGGGTGAGCACATCGAGGTCGCCGGCGCCGAACGGATGCAGCCCGGTCGACGCGAACGCGACCAGGCAGCCCCACGAGAAGACGTCCGAGGCGGGGATGGCGTGGTGGCCGCGAAGCCGCTCGGGGGAGACCCACCCCGGACTGCCCATGATCTGCCCGGCCTGCGTGTGCGCCATCGCGACGTCGAGGTCGCGGGCGATCCCGAAGTCGATGACGAACGGCCCGTGCGACGACAGCAGCACGTTGCCGGGCTTGAGGTCCCGGTGGACAAGACCGGCCTCGTGGGTGGCCACGAGCGCGGCGGCCGTGCCGAGGGCCACGCCGTACGCGAGGTCGGGGGTGAGCGGCCCCCGGGCGGCCACCACCTGGGAGAGCGCGGGGCCGGGGACGTATTCGCTGACGAGGTACGGCCGCTCGCCGTCCAGGCCGTCCTCGATGACGGCGGCCGTGCAGAACGGCACCACGCGCCGGGAGAGCGCGACCTCCTCGGCGAAGCGGGCCCGCAGAGTGGGGTCTCCCAGGTGCACCGGATGCGGCGTCTTCAGCGCGACGTACCCCCCGCCGGGGTGCTCGGCCAGGTAGACCACGCCCATTCCGCCGCTGCCCAGCCGGCCGAGCAGCAGGTAGCGCCCGATGACGACCGGATCGCCCACGGTCAGCGGGCGCACACCGGGTGGCATGCCGTTCTGGGAAGCCGTTCCGCCACGTGCCATACGGAAGCTACCTCTCTCGAAGTGCCGCACAGCCACTGTGGCCGGTTGGAACGCGCCACGCGCTCAAGTAGCGGCAAGCGGCATGAGAGGTAAGCCCAATGACACCTTTCGGTTAGCCCAGCTGGAGAAGCCGCAGGTCACATAGGCCTCATTTGCCACAAATCAGCGCCGCTCTCCCCCAAGGGGTGCCCCTGATCGCTGCACGACGGCTGCCCCAACGGCGAGGTACGCCCGCCGTCCCTCGACCCCCGCTCGAACACGCTCTCCGCCGTTCGCCGGAATCGGATCACGGTCACGACCTGAGCGCACGCGCCCCCCGTTCCGCGTGATCGAAACCCTGTGATCGAACACCGTGTGATCGACCACTCTTCGAGCATTCGCAATATCGCTCGCCTGCGGCAATTCGCGTGCCTCGTGTGCATGCCGTTCCGGTCATCCGCTTTCCGGTCATCCGCTTTTCCGGCCGGCGGCGAGCGGGAGTGCCGTTATCGCCTGATCCCGGTTAGAATCGCGCCACGAAGATCCAATTGGAAACCGGAATTCGGCACTCATTCGCGCGGCGATCGTCCGCGGATTCACGAACGCCCCGCCCACCCGCCCCGATTCCCCCCAATGAAGTCAGGTGAGGCCGATGAAACTGAAAGGCACATTGTTCGCCGCCGGTGTCGCGATGCTGCTGTGCGCGGTGCCCGGCGCCCCCGCCGCCCAGGCGGCCGCCGCGTCTGCCGGTCTCCTCGGAGGCACCTGTTCACCCAGCCTCTACTTCACCCAGGCCGGCGGCGCCGCCGTCGCGGTGAACGCCTCCGTCTCCTGCTCCTCATCGATCGACTATCTGCAGGTCGACGTGCAACTGCGGCGCAACGGCAGCGCTGTCGCGAGCAACGTCTGCGGGACCACCAGCTGGTCGGTCTCCTGCGACGCCGGGGTCGCCTGCCAGTCCGGGTCGTACCAGGCCTCCGCCCAGTTCCAGGCGTACAGCACCTCGGGCTACGGCGACTACGCCACCTACACGACTCCGGCATACACCGTCACCTGCTGACCCCGGCCACCGCGGCGGCCCCGCCCGATCGACCAGCGCCGCCATCACCACAGAAGGCCAGCCGCGAAATAGGCGACCTCCAGAGCCGGCGGACACCAGGTCCCATTTATTCGGCTGCCCAGGACGACGGAATTCGCACCTGCCATTCCGGTACCGGACCCGTGCGTGTTCACGAACCGCCGATCACGTACGCGACGCCGTGAATCTTTCAGCGTGCGGACGGCGCGGTGGCCGCATATTCCGGCGGCGGTCGCCGTTTCCCTTCAGGCGGCCTCGACGCCGGAGGTGGGGCGGTGGGCCTGGACGGCGTCGAGGAAGCGGGAGACGTGCTCGAAGAGCAGGCGGCCTTCGGGGAGGACGTCGGCGAGAAGGGGAAAGATGTGCGGCATGCGGTTCCACTCCTCGTAGGTCACCTGCACGCCGGTCTCGCGGGCCCTGACGGCGACCCGGCGGACCTCGTCGCGCAGGACCTCGGTGGAGCCGGTGACGATCATCAGCGGGGGGATGCCGGTGTAGTCGCCGTACACGGGGGACACGAGGGGGTCGAAGCAGTCGAGGCCGTCGGTCCAGCGGCGGGCGAGCCAGTCGACGCGGCCGGCCGGGAGCATGGGGTCGGACCAGACGTTGGCACGGCGGCGGTGGGAGCTGAGGTCGGCCCAGGGGGACAGGCAGATTCCGGCGGCGGGGAGGGGCATGCCCCGGTCGCGGAGGGACAGCAGCGTCGCGAGGGTGAGGTGGCCCCCGGCGGAGTCCCCGGCCAGCACGATGTCCTGGGCGGCGTACCCGAGGTCGAGCAGGTGCTCGTACGCCTGGAGCGCGTCTGACAGCGACTCGGCGAGGGAGTGGACCGGCCCCTGGCGGTAGTCGAGGGAGAACACCGGGCAGCCGGCCGCGGCCGACAACCGCCACGTGATCGGCCGGTGGGTGGCCGGGGAGCAGACGAAGTAGGCCCCGCCGTGGAAGTAGAGCACCACCTTGCGCTCGTCCAGGCCGGGTCCGCCGTGCACCCATTCCCCCGTGCACGAGCCGGACCTGTCTGGAACGATGGACACGTGCTTGGGGAGGATGCCGGGGACCCGCTCGCCGAGGCACATGATGCGGCTGGCCACGGCCATCCCCGCGGTGTTGCGGACGAGGATGGTGGAGATCGGTCTCATGGTGCCCCGCAGGACCCCGTTGATCGCAGCGGCCTGCCAACTAACCGGATATTCCGGACGAATGTCTACGTTCAGCTCATGTGTCATGCAAGCCTCCCAAAAGGGACATTCCCCTTTAGGTCATCCGTTCTACCGTTGGGTATGTTTCACTCCCCTTACGGCAAGGTTACGACAAGGTAACGTCGCAGGACACGGGCCACCTCTGGATGGATATTCGGGGGCGGCGCCGCCCCCGGGAAGCCCGGTGTCAGCCCGGTATCGGCCCGGGATCGGCCCCGTGCCGAGCCCGGTCGCCGCGCGATGGTAAACGCTCAGCAAAATCATCCGATCGACGATCACGACAAGGACGGCGGGGGTCCCGTGCGCATCCTCCACCGCCTCGCCGCGCGGTGATCGGCGGCCACGGCGCCGCCGTCTCCCTCTATCCCCGGCTGGCCTGGTACGGCTTCCGCAGGCACGCGACCTACTGGGCCGCCGCCCTCGCCGGGGCGTTCACCAACACCGTCTTCGGGGTGCTGCGCGCGTACGTGCTGATCGCGCTGTGGCAGGCCCGTCCCGGCCTCGGGGGATACGACGTGGCGGGCGCGGTCACCTTCACGTTCCTCACGCAGGCGTTCATCGGCCCGATGCAGTTGTTCGGCGGCGGCCTGGACCTGCCGCAGCGGATCCGCACCGGCGACGTCGCGCTCGACCTGGTCCGCCCGGCGTCCCTCCAGCTGTGGTGCCTGTCGGAGGACCTCGGCCGCGCGGCGTACCTCTTCGTCGCCCGCGGCGGTCCGCCGACCCTCGTGGGCGCGCTGCTGTTCGGCGTCGTCGCCCCGCACTCCCCGGCCGCGTTCCTCCTCAGCGTCGCCCTGGGCGTGGTCGTGAGCTTCGGGTGGCGCTACATCGTCGCGCTGGCCACCTGCTGGGTCATGGACGACCGGGGCCTCGGGGTGCTGTCGATGGTGCTCACGACGTTCTTCAGCGGGCTCATGCTGCCCCTGGCGATCTTTCCCGGATGGTTCGGTGACCTGGCCCGGGCGCTGCCGTGGTCGGCGATGGCGCAGGTGCCCGCCGACGTCTACCTGGGCACGGCCGACCCCGCCCGCGCCCTCGGCTTCCAGGCCCTGTGGGCCGCCGTCCTGCTGGCCCTCGGCGCGCTCATGACCGGCGCCGCCCGGCGGAAGGTCGTGATCCAGGGTGGGTGAGCGCCGATGATCAGGACGTACGCGCTGCTCGCCTGGACGTGGACGCGGGCGGCGGCGCAGTACCCGTTGTCGTTCGCGCTCATGACGGTAGGCGGGCTGGTGGTCGGCGGCCTCGACATCGCGGTCATCTGGGTCATCTTCGCCAACACCGACGAGCTGGCCGGCTTCGGGCTGACCGAGGTCATGTTCCTGTACGGCGCGTCGCAACTGGCCTTCTCACTCGCCGACCTGCTGTTCGGCAACGTCGACAGGGTCAGCCGGCACATCGGGGCCGGCACGCTCGACGCCATGCTGATCCGGCCCGCGTCGCCCTTCGTGCAGGTCGCGGCCGACCAGTTCACGCCGCACCGGCTCGGCCGGTCGATCCAGGCCGGAGCCGTGCTGACCGTGGGCCTGACGCGGCTGGACGTCCCCCTCGGCCGGGTCTGGATGGTGCCTGTCATGGTGGTCTCGGGCATCGTGATCTTCGCGGCGCTGTTCACGCTCGGCGGCGCGGTGCAGTTCCTGCTCACCGCCGCCCCCGAGGTGGCCAACGCCTTCACCTACGGCGGGGCGATGCTCACGCAGTATCCGCTGAGCGTCTACGACGCCCGCATCGTCCGGGGAATGACCTTCGCGCTGCCCCTGGCGTTCGTCAACTGGCAGCCGGGCCTCTACGTGCTCGGCCGGCCCGATCCGCTCGGCCTGCCGTCCTGGACGGGCCTGCTGTCCCCCGCCGCCGCGCTCACGCTGGCCGCCGTCGCCGCGCTCGCCTGGCGTGCGGGGATCCGCCGCTACCGATCGACGGGGAGCTGACCAGTGATCGAGGCAGACGAGGCCGGGCGGACCTTCACGGTCCGCCGCCGGGTCGTGCACGCCGTGCGGGACCTGTCCTTCCGCGTCGCGGCCGGGGAGTTCGTCGCCTGCCTCGGCCCGAACGGCGCGGGCAAGTCCACCACGATCAAGATGCTGACCGGGATCCTCACGCCCACGTCGGGCCGGATCAGGGTGGCCGGTCTCGATCCCTCCCGGCGCCGTACGGCTCTCGCCCGCAGGATCGGGGTCGTCTTCGGCCAGCGGACGACGCTGTGGTGGGACCTGCCGCTGCGGGACAGCCTGGAACTGATCCGGCTCCTTTACAAAGTAGATCGCAAGGTGTTCCGCGAGCGGCTCGACGAGATGTGCGACCTGCTCGACCTGGGCGGTTTCCTCGCGACCCCGGTGCGCCAGCTCAGCCTGGGCCAGCGGATGCGGGGCGACATCACCGCCGCCCTGCTGCACGACCCCGCCGTGCTGGTGCTTGACGAGCCGACGATCGGGCTCGACGTCGTCAGCAAGGCGGAGGTGCGCGACTTCCTGCGGCGGCGATGCGCCGAACACGGGACGACGGTGCTGCTGACGACCCACGACCTGAGCGACGTGGAACGGCTGTGCCGCCGCGTGCTGCTGATCGACCACGGCCGGCTGGCCTTCGACGGCACCCTGGACGGCCTGCGGGCGACCGCGCCCGGCGCGACGTCGATCGAGGAGGTGGTGACCGACCTCTATCTCAGAAGCCGAACGACTCCTCGTACTCCTCCTCCTGCTCCTCGTCCGACTCCGGACGGGCCCAGCGCGACGGCATGAGCACCGGGAGGAACAGCGCGACGCCGAGCAGGCCGTAGACGCCCGTGGACAGCAGCATGAGCATGCCCCGGCCGGCCTGCAGCAGCTCGGCCTGCACGGACGGCCCCGTGGGCACGAGACTCGCGGCGCGCGACACGTCGAGGACGTAGACCACCGTCCAGGCCAGCAACGCCATCGACGGGACGAACGTCGCCAGCGGGGAGACCCGGCCGACCAGCACCAGCCCGAGCAACAGGCCCACGACGGCCATCACGCCGAGGGCGATCAGCATCCGCGTGTCCTTGGCCGGGTCGACGCTCTGTGCCGCTCCCCGGACCGCCTCCTGGGACGCCCATCCACCACCCAGGAGAACAGCCGCCGCGACGACAACGCCCAGGAGCAGCCCGAAGAAGTGCCGCATGCACACCGCCTTGGTGAGAGGTCCGCGGCAACACTAGCGACAAAGAACGGCAAAGGGCAGCACTTACGCCGTGATGTCCTTACTCGTGAAGCGCGACCAGGCGATAGAGCCGAAAATCAGGACGTACGCAGCGAAGGCCAGCAGTCCCTGCCCCATCTCGTCGAACGCCACCGGTGCCCGCAACGCCCCGTCGAACGCGCCCCACCACGAGGTCAGCAGGACCGGCCGTACGGCCGCCACCTGCGGGATCGCGCTCAGGACCTGGCTGACCACCACCAGCACGACACTCGTGGCCACGGCCCCGATCGGCGCCTCGGTCAGCGTGGAGACGGCCAGGGCCACCGCGCCGAGCGCGGCCATCCCCGCGGCGGCGTACAGGACGACCACGCCGACGCGCAGCAGGGCGTCGGCCGCCGGGATCGTCGTGCCGGACAGCAGCGTCACCGGCCCGACGGGGAACAGCACCAGCCCGGCCACCAGCGCCGACAGCGCCACCAGCGCGCACGCCGCGAGGCAGAAGACCACGACGTTGGCGTACTTCACCAGCAGCAGCCTGGTCCGGCCCGCCGGGGCGGCCAGCAGGTAGCGCAGCGTGCCCTGGGCCGCCTCACCGGCGATCGCGTCGCCCGCCACGACCGCCACGGTCAGCGGCAACACGATCGGCATCATGACGACGAACGCGGCGAAGGTCAGCATCAGGCCGTTGCCGGCGATCTGGCCGATGATCGAGCCGCCCGCGTCGCCGTCCGACGCGACCCGCACCGCGACGCCGACCAGCACCGGCACGACCGCGAGCACCCCGAGCATCGCGAGGTTGCGCGGGCGGCGGAACGTCAGCCCGATCTCGGAGCCCAGCAGCCGCGTCAGGTGCCGCACATGCCGCACCTGCCGCACGTGGCTCGGGGCGAGTCCTCCGGCGTTCTCACGCACCGACATCGAACCCCTCCCCCGTCAAGCCGACGAAGATGTCCTCCAGCGTGGGACGCTCCACGCCGAACCCGCGCACGGCCACGCCCTCGCCGACGAGCAGCGCGCAGATGTCTTCCGGCGCCCGGGCGCCGAGGACCGCCGTGACGTCGTCGTGCGCGGCGCGCACGTCGCCGAGCCCGGCCCGGGTCAGCACCGCCGCCGCCGCGCCGGCGTCCGGCGTCTCCACCCGCAGGCGCGGCTCGTCGCCCGAGGCGCGCAGCGCGGCGATCGGGCCCTGCGCGACGAGCCTGCCGGTGCGCATGACGCCCACGTGGGTGCACATCTGCTCGACCTCGCTCAGCAGGTGGGAGGAGACGAAGACGGTCGTGCCGTCCTCGGCGATCCTCCTGATCAGCGTGCGGACCTCCCGGGTGCCCTGCGGGTCGAGGCCGTTGGTCGGCTCGTCCAGCACGAGCAGCTCCCGCGAAACCAGCAGCGCGGCCGCGATGGCCAGGCGCTGGCGCATGCCGAGCGAGTAGGTGCGGTAGCGCCTGCCCGCCGCCGCCGTCAGCCCCACCCGCTCCAGCGCCGCGCCGATCCTGGCCCGCGCCGTACGCGCGTCGGCCGACGGGTCGGCCACGTCGAAGCGGCGCAGGTTGGCCTCGCCCGACAGGTACGGATAGAAGGCCGGCCCCTCGACCACCGCGCCGACGCGCGGCAGCGCCCGGGCCAGTCCGGCGGGCATGGGCGTCCCGAGCAGCGACCACGTGCCCGAGGTCGGGGCGACCAGGCCGAGCAGCATGCGGATCGTCGTGGTCTTGCCCGAGCCGTTGGGACCGAGGAAGCCGAAGACCGATCCGCGCGGCACGGCCAGGTCGACGCCGTCGACGGCCACGTGGCCGCCACGGAAGCGCTTGGTGAGGCCGGACGTGACGACGGCGTGCGCGCCCGCGCCCTCCGTGGAGGGCGGGGGCGGGGGCGCCCCGGTGTCCTCCCGTGACGCCCCCGCGCGCGTGCCCACCGTCACCGCGTCCACCGCGTCTACCGCGAGCCCCGCGACCCCCGCTCGTCCGCGGTGCGTGGGCTCGGTCATCCCTTCACACCGGCCGCCCGGTAAAGGGCCTCCGGGGTCACGGCGCCGGCGAGCAGGCGGCCGTCGTCGGTGATCAAAATCGACACCACCTTCGTGCGCAGCAGCCGGCCGCTGCCCCACTGCCCGCTGACGGGGGTCGCCGCCCCCTTCAGACCGTCGAGCAGCGCGGCCACGTCCAGGCCGTCCGGCCCCTTCCCGTCCTGCTGCTGGGCGGGGACGTCCCGGACGGGAACCTCCGGCAGGGAGGTGACGAGCACACTGTCCCAGCCGGATCCGACGACGCTGCCGCGGTCGTGCGCCTCGGCGACCGCCTCCGGCCGGTGGCCGACGGGAGGTGTCGCCGTTTCCTGCTCGACCTTCGCGCCGGCCGGCGGCGTGAAGGAGAAGTTCTCCGGCGCGGGGGCGGTGAACGACAGCGACTCGAAGCCGACCTCGAAGGCCGGCTCGGCCGCCCCCTTCGTGTACACCTGGACGCGCAGCGGCATCAGCTTCTCGCCGTCGAGCGCCACCCGGACGTCCTTGATCAGCGAATCGGCCGACGTGGGCGTCAGCACGATCTGGTAGGCCGCGCGGCCCGCGACCGTGACGTCGTCGCCGACGCTGATCGCGGTGTCGCTCCCGGCCGCCTTCAGCGCCTGGCGCGCGGCCTGCTCCGGTGTCGCGTACGGCGACGCGGGTCCGGGCCGCAGCGGGAAGCCGCCTTCGGGCCCGCCGCCGTGCCCGCCGCCGGGGGCCGCCGGGGCGGTGAGACGGGTCGCCTTGTTGGCGGCGCTGTCCCACAGCCACACCGTGTCGCCGTCGGCGACGACGTCGGTCTCGCTCATCTCCCCCGGCAGCATGAGGCGGAACCGGTCCTCCCCCGCGTACCAGATCTTGAGCTGGTGCGACCCCGACAGCAGCGACGTCGCCGAGGCCGCGGACGGCCCCGGGCCCCCGGACAGGCCGGTCAGGCCGGGCAGCGAGGGCAGGCCGAGCGACGCCGTCTCGACGATCGTGCCGGACATCGGCGGCATCCGACCGCTCTGCCAGGTGCGCGCGACATCGGCCAGCAACTGCTCCGCCGTACGGTCCGGCAGGGCCTGGTCGCCGCGCACGGCCGCGATCACCGGTCCGGTCCCCACGGCCGCGGCCACCACGGCCACCGCCGCCACCGGCACTCCCCACCTCACGGCGCGGGCTCTCTTCGCCATTTCACATCTCCCACTATGGGCGGAAACCTGATGACCCGAGACTGCCTGGACGCTCCTGTGCCGACGCTGAGACAGGCTGAGACGGCTCTCAGGCTCGCCGCATACGCCTGTCCGAAAGGGGCCACACTGGGGCAATGCGGGTTCTGGTGGTGGAGGACGAGCGGCGCATGGCGGCGGCGCTGCGCCGCGGGCTGCAGGCGGAGGGCTTCGCCGTCGACCTGGCCCACGACGGGAACGAGGGCCTGCACCTGGCGCGCGTCGGCGACTACGACGTGGTCGTGCTCGACATCATGCTGCCCGGCATGTCCGGCTACAACGTGTGCAAGCAGTTGCGCGCGGAGGAGAACTGGGTGCCGATCCTCATGCTGTCGGCCAAGGACGGCGAGTACGACATGGCCGACGGGCTCGACCTCGGCGCCGACGACTACCTCACCAAGCCGTTCTCGTACGTGGTGCTGGTGGCCCGGCTCCGGGCGCTGCTGCGCCGGGGCGGCGGCCGCAGGCCCGCCGTGCTGCGCGCGGGCGACCTGTCGCTGGACCCCGCCGCGCGGGCGGTCACGCGGGGCGAGGCGCCGGTCGAGCTGACGCCCAGGGAGTTCGCCCTGCTCGAATACCTGATGCGCCGGCCGGGCGAGGTGGTGTCGAAGCCCGAGATCCTGGAGCACGTGTGGGACACCTACGACACCGATCCGAACGTGGTCGAGGTGTACGTCGGGTATCTCCGCAGGAAGATCGACACGCCGTTCGGCCGCGCCGCCCTGCAGACCGTGCGCGGGGCCGGATACCGGCTCGCGAGCGACGGCGGCTGAGCTGTGCCCGCCTCACTCGCGCGCCCGGTCACGTGGTGGCGGCGGCAGAGCCTGCGGTTGCGGGTCACCGCGGCCGCGACCGCCGTGCTGGCCCTCGCCCTCGCCGCGTCGGCGTACGTGTTCGTCGCGGTGCTCGGCGAGGCGCTCGTCCGCGGCATCGACGACCAGGTCTACCAGCGGGGACGTGAGATCGTCGCGCTGTCCGACGCGAACCGGCTGTCCGATCCCGTCGTCTCGTCGGACAACACGATCGTGCAGGTGCTCGACCGGGAGGGGCGGATCGTCGACGCCACCCCGAACACCGACCGTCTGGTCCCCCTGCTGCCCGCGGCGACGCGGGAGGCCGCCGTGCGCACCGGCTCGCCCCTCTTCCTGGACGGCCGGCCGTACGCCCTGCCGGGGCCGCTGCGCGTGCGGGCGCTGAGCGCGGACCACGGCGTGACGGTAATCGTGGCGCGGTCGTTCGCCGAGGTGGAAAGCAGCATGGTGACCATCGGACACGTGCTGATCGCGGGCATGCCGCTGCTGCTCGCGCTGCTGGCGGCGGTCTCGTGGCTGGTCGTCGGGCGCACGCTGCGGCCGATCGCGCTGCTGCGGCGGGGCGCGGCCGAGGTGGGCGCCACGGCCCGGTCGCGGCGGCTGCCGGTGCCCGAGGCGCGTGACGAGGTGCACGCGCTCGCCACGACGCTCAACGACATGCTCGGCCGGCTGGAGGAGGCCGACGCGCGCCAGCGGGCTCTGGTCTCCGACGCGGCGCACGAGTTGCGCAGCCCGCTCGCGAGCATCCGGCTCCAGCTGGAGGTCGCGCTCAGCCACCCGGAGGGACAGGACTGGACGGAGACGGCCGAGGGGGTGCTGGAGGATACCCTCCGGCTGTCCCGCCTCGCCGAGGACCTGCTCGCGCTCGCCCGGCTCGACGAGGGCCGCCTGGGCCGGCGGGAACCGGTCGACCTGGTCTCCATGGCCCGCCGGACGGCCGAGCGGTACGGCCTCGGCCTCGACCTCGACCTCGACCTCGACCTCGACCTCGACCTCGACCTGGCGCCCAGTGTGTCTCCCGTTGTGGCGTCTCCCGTTGTGGCGTCTCCCGTCGTGCTGGGCGACACGCTGGACCTGCGGCGGGTGCTCGCCAACCTCGTCGACAACGCCCTGCGGCACGCGGCGTCGGCGGTCCGGATCGGCGTACGCGCCGAGGGGAGCGTCGCCGAGCTCACCGTCACCGACGACGGTCCGGGCATCCGGCCCGAGGACCGGGAGCGGGTCTTCGACCGGTTCACCCGGCTCGACGACGCCCGCAGCCGCGACGACGGCGGCGCCGGGCTCGGTCTCGCGATCGTGCGCACCACGGTCGAGGCCCACGGCGGTACGGTCCACCTGGAGGACGCCTCCCCCGGACTGCGCGCCGTCGTCCGGCTCCCCCTGGCACGTTGAGGAGTTTCATGCTTCCCGAACACGGCAGGCCCGTCACCGAACTGCTCGCCGAGCTGACCGCCCTGAAGGAGGCCGACCTGCCGGTGCGCGGCGGCAAGGTGACGGCATACGTCTATGACACCGGCCTGCCGGAGGTGCACGAGGCCGCGCACCGGGCGTACGCGGAGATGCTCGAAGTCAACATGCTCGACCCGACGGCCTTCCCCAGCATGGTCGCGCTGGAGCGGCAGGTGGTCGGGGCCGTCGCCGAGCTGCTCGGACGGCCGGGCGCGCCGGGCGTCTTCACCAGCGGCGGCACCGAGTCGATCATGCTGGCCGTGAAGGCCGCCCGCGACGCCCGTCCCGGCGCCACCCGGGTCGTGCTGCCGGTCACCGCGCACCCGGCGTTCCACAAGGCGGCGCACTACCTCGGCATGGAGATCGTGCCGGTCCCGGTGGACCCGGGCACCTACCGGGCCCGTGTCCCGGCGTTCGAGGCCGCGCTGGACGACCGCACGGCGCTGGCGGTGGTCTCCGCGCCGTCCTACCCGCAAGGTGTCGTCGACCCGGTCGAGGAGGTGGCCGCGCTCGCCGCCGCGCGCGGTGTGCCGTGCCATGTGGACGCCTGCGTCGGCGGATGGCTGCTGCCGTGGCTGCGCGAGGCGGGCGCCGCGGTCCCGCCCTTCGACCTGAGCGTGCCCGGCGTCACCTCGATCTCGTGCGACCTGCACAAGTTCGGGTACGCGCCGAAGGGGGCGTCGGTGCTGCTGTTCCGCGACGCCGAACTGCGCCGCCGGGCCTACTTCGCCTCCGCGGCCTGGCCCGGCTACACGATCATCAATGCGACCGTGCAGAGCTCTCGGTCCGCCGGGCCACTCGGCGGCGCCTGGGCCACCCTGCAGGCCCTCGGCCGGGAGGGCTACCTGGAGCTCGGCCGCAGGACGCTGGAGGCGACCCGGCGGCTGGCGGAGGGCGTGGGCAAGATCCCCGGATTGAGGGTGCTCGGGGAGCCGGAGGCCGCGCTGGTCGCCGTCGCCGGCTCCGCCGAGGTGGACGTCTTCGTGCTCGCCGACGAGGCGCGCCGGCTCGGCTGGTTCCTCCAGCCGCAGCTGTCGTACGCCGGGATCCCGGCCAACATCCACGTGACGGTCACCGGTGTGACGCTGGCGGGGGTGGACGCGATGCTGGAGGTGATCGCGCAGGCGGCCGAGGCCGCGCGGCGGCGTGGGCCGGCCGAGGTGCCCGAGGGCCTGCCCGAGCTCATCGCGTCCCTCGACCTCGACGCGCTGGACGACGCCACGTTCGCCGAGCTCGCCGCGTCGGTGGGGATCGACCTCACCGCGACGGGACAGCCCGGGATGGCGGTCGTGAACGCCGTGCTCGACGCGCTGCCGGCCACGACCCGCGAGGCGATCCTCGTCCGGTTCCTGTCGGTCCTGTACTCCTGACGCGGGCGCTCACAGGCGGGGTCACAGCCTGGCGCTCACGGGGTCACAGCCTGGCGCTCCGACGTCCCCGCGGCGAAGGCCGGAGTCAGCGCCCCGCCGGCCGGGGCGGTGCGCCGCCGAGACGGGCGACGACCGCGAGAGCCGTGCGGGCGCTCGCCGCGTCGTGGACGCGGAACACCCGGGCGCCCTGCAGCGCCGACACGGCGAGGGTGGCCAGCGTGCCCGCGTGCCGCTCCCCCACCGGCAGGCCGCCCAGCGTCTCGCCGACGAAGTCCTTGTTGGAGACGGCCACCAGAACCGGCCACCCGGTGGCGGTCAGCTCGCCGAGCCGTCTGCTGACCTCCAGCGAATGCCAGGTGTTCTTGCCGAAGTCGTGAGCCGGGTCGATCAGGATCGCGTCACGGCGGACTCCCGCGGCGGCCGCGCGCTCGGCGAGGTCCGTCGTGTAGGCGACCACGTCGGCCACCACGTCGGCGTACGCGATGCGGTGCGGCCGGGTGCGCGGCTCCACCCGCCCGGCGTGCGCGCACACCAGGCCGATGTCATAGGCCGCGGCGACCTCGGCGAGCTTGGGGTCCACCCCGCCCCAGGTGTCGTTCAGCAGGTCGGCCCCGGCCTCGGCGACGACCTCGGCGACCTCCGACCGCCAGGTGTCGACGCTGATGATCACGTCGGGGTGCCGGTCGCGCACCGCGGCGACCACCTCCGCCACGCGGCGAATCTCCTCGGCCGGATCGACCTCCGTGCCGGGACCGGCCTTCACGCCGCCGATGTCCACGATGTCCGCCCCCTCCTCGATGAGGCGGGAGGCGGCGTCGACCGCGGCGGAGAAGGCGTAGGTCGATCCCCGGTCGTAGAAGGAGTCGGGGGTCCGGTTGACCACGGCCATGACCGCGAAGTCGCCGGGACCGAAGGCACGGCCGCGCAGGCGCAGGACGGCCGACAGGCCGGGCGCCTCGGCGGGCATCGGCGTAGTGGACATCGCGGCCAGCGTACTAGGTCGTCGTCGTCCTCTCGCGTGCCCGCCGCCGACGAAGGCGTGGAACGCTCCAAACGCGCGGCATGCGCTCACGCCGCGGAGCCGCCCTCGGCCAGGGCCACGAAGTCCTGCGCCGTCGCGGGCAACCGCCGCCGGGCGTGCACGACCGCGATGATCTTCCGGAGCGAGGGGTCGAGGGAGCGGATCACGAGGCCGGCCCTGGCCGCCTGCTCGGCCATGCCCCGATACCACAACAGCGAGGCCCGCCCCTCCCGCACGGCCCGCAGCCAGCCCCGCCGCTCGTCGGACTCGACGGCCGGGATCGGGCGGACGCCGTACGTGGCGAAGATCTGGTCGAACTCCCTGCGCCGGGGGTTGCCGGGGGCGGGCAGCACCAGCCGCATGCCGTCGAGCCGGGCCACGGGGACGGGATCGGGCAGGTCGAGGCCGGGCGGGGAGATCAGCACGATCTCCTGGCGTTCGAGCGGATGGCTCACCAGGTCGGTGGGCACCGGGAGGTCGGTCAGCCCGAGATCGGCGCGCTGCTCGCGCACCGCGCTGACCACCCCCTCCCGGCCCTCGCACCGCACGATGTGCACCCGGATCCCCGGATGCTCGGCGGCGTAGGCGGGCAGCAGGCGCCCGGCGAGACCGGGCTCCAGGCTTGGCGTGGACGCGATCCGCAGCTCGGCGCCGGAGGAGTTGCCCTGCGTCGCGAGGGCCTCGATCTCGGCCACCGCGTCGAGGGCCTCGCGGGCCAGCTTCACGACCCGGCGTCCCTGGGCCGTCACGACGACCCCACGGCCGGAGCGCGCGAAAAGCGTCATTCCGAGTTCACGTTCCAGGTCGCGTATCGCGCGGGACAGCGCGGGCTGCGCGATATAGAGCGATCTGGCGGCATCAGTCATGGTGCGGTGCTCCGCAGTGGCGACCACGTAACGGAGCTGCTGCAGATTCATGCGAAAAACGCTAGGGCAGACGAGCCCGGCGATTCTGGAACATCGCAGAGATCACGCCGGTCGATTACACATCGTGCCCGACATCTGCTACATCCGTGATGGATGAGAAAACAGTATTCTTTTGCCCCAAATCCACAAAGGGGGCAATGTCGTGGCGCAGCAGTACCCTCCGCAGGAGCCGCCCGGGGAGAGTTCTCCCTATTCAGGGCCGCCGTATTCGCCGCAACCGGAGGCTTTGCCCGCCTCACCGGACGGATCGCGATCCCCCGGCGCGGCGCCGGGACCGTACGGTCCAGCGGGCTGGGGCGGCCCGGAGAACTGGGGCGTCGGCCCTGAGGGGCGAGGCGGTTCGGAGGGTTGGGGCGGCACTGAGAGCTGGGGCGGCCCGGAGGGCGCCGCGTGGCAGCAGGCGCCCGGCACCCCTCCTTACCCGCCGCCGGCGCAGCCGCAGAACGGCTCCCCGACGCCGGGAGGTCAGCCCTACGGCGGCCCCCATCCGCCCGGGGCATATCCCCAGGGCCCGCCCGCATACCCGGGGAACGGCCCGGCCTATCCGGGGAACGCCTCGCCACAGAGCGGCCCCCACCCTTCCGGCTCCCCCGTCCCCGGCTCCCCCATCTCCGGCTCTGTCCCCGGCCCCCCTGTTTTCGGGCAGCAGCCGCACGCCGCCGTCTACCCCCCGAGCGGGCCGCCGCAGGGACCTGGGGCCTACCCCGGACCGGACGGCGGCGTCCCCTACCCACCGGCCGCGCCGCCGTACAGCCAAGGCGCGTACCCGGGAGCCGAGGCGCGGGGCGGCGCCTACGCACCGAACGGCCCCTACCCGGGCGCGGCGCCCCACCAGGACGGGCCACAGTTCCAGGGCGGGGCACAGTTCCAGGGCGGGGCTCAGTTCCAGGGCGGGGCGCAGCCGCAGGCTCCGGCATGGCCGGACGCGGCGGGCGCCGGACCGCACGCCCAGCCTCCCGTGCAGCCTTCCGTGCAGCCTCAGCCTCCTGCGCAGCATCCCGTGCAGGCCCCTGCACAGGGTCACGGAGGGCCCTACGCGCAGCCCTACGCACCCCCGCCGTCCCCCGCCACCCAACCCGGCTCTCCGTACGGGCCGTACGGGCCGCCGAACGGGGCGCCGAACGGGGCCCAGGGAGGCCAGGCGTACGCGCCGAACGGGCCCGCCTACCCGCAGGACTTCCCGGGACCGCGGGGGACCGCGGCCCCCGTCCCCTCGCAGGGCATGCCGTTCCAGGCGGCGCCGCCACCCCAGGCGCCACCCCAGGCGCCACCGCAGGCGGCACCCCAGGGAGCGCCGTTCCCGGTGCCGCCCCCGCAGGGGCCCGGGTGGGCCGCGCAGCCTCCGGCTCCCTCCCGCGGGCCCGCCTCCCCTTATCCGCCGCCCGCCTGGCGGCCGCCGCGTCGCAAGTCCGGCGCGGGGGCGGTCATCGGCGCGCTCATGGGCGTGCTGGCGCTGGTCTTCGTGCTCATCGTGATCGTGGGCGCGCTGGTAGGCCTGTCGGACCACGACGAAACGGTCTCGCCGATCGCGATCCCGACCTTCTCTCCGTTCCCCTCAGATGAAGCCACCACGGACACGCGGCCGACCCGGAATCCGACCTCGGAGCCGACGTCGCGGCCCACGACGCGGCCGACTCCGGTGCTCAACCGGACGACGAAGAACAACACTCTCTACCGGGCGGGATCGCTGGCGAAACCGAACTGCCGGGCAGGGAACGCCAGCATCTACAACCACGCCCAGTTCAAGGCGCTGATTCTCAAGACCGGCACGTGCATGGGCAAGGCGTGGGCCCCGGCGCTGGAGCGGGTCGGGATCGACTGGAGCCCGCCGAAGTACATGATCGCCGCCCGCAAGGGCCGGGGCGCGTGCGGCGACTATCCCTCCCCCGGCAGCAACGTGCCGTACTACTGCCCGAGCAACAGCACGATCTACGCCTCCACCTCGGCCATGGCGAGGGAGTACGGCCCACTCGGGTCGTGGAACGGGATCATCGTCAGCATGATGGCCCACGAGTACGGCCATCACATCCAGAGTCTGTCGGGCATCTCCGACTCCTGGTGGCGGCAGACGCTCGACTCCGGCTCGCGGAGCGGCAAGCTGGCCCTGAGCCGCCGGCACGAACTGCAGGCGACCTGTTTCGGCGGAATGTTCATGCGGTCGATCGCCACCTCGTATCCGATCGACACCACCCGGCGCAACACACTCCTGTGGGCGTACAGCCACCTGGGCGACCCGCCGGGAGGGCCGCGCGACCACGGGAACACGCGCAGCAACGCCGCCTGGTTCCGCCAGGGATACACCCGCCCGTCGGCTTACCAGTGCAACACCTGGGCCGTCGGCTCCAGTTCGGTGTCGTGATGGGCCCCCCGGTTTACGTCGTTCTTGTCCGGATATGGGGGTTAGAATCCCTAGCCACAGCTTCGAAAGAGAGAGCGGTGAACCATGCGCGGCGGGGGTCCCGCTGACGAGGCCGGAGGACCCCGGAAAGGGCAGCGGCCAGGTCAGCCCAGCGGAGACAGCGGAGACCCAGGCCGACCGCGCGGGCACGCGGCTCAACCCGGCGAACACGCGGGCCCGCCCGGCGGACACCCGACTCAGCCCGGCGAACACCCGACGCAACCCGGCGAACACCCGGCTCAACCCGGCGCAGACCCGGGCCGGCGTGGTGGGAGTGGGGACGGCAAGGGGCCGACGGGCCCGCGCGCCGCGGCGGCCGGGCGGGGCCGGGGGCCGCGTTTCGGCCCTCCGCTGACCACCGCCTCTTTGATCGGCTGGACGGCGCTGTCGGCCGTCCTGCCCGGGGCGGCCCACCTGCGGGCGGGCAACCGCCGCACCGGGATCGCGCTGCTGGCGACGTTCGGCGTCGTGCTGGTCGCCCTGGTGGTCCTGGTCCTGCGCCTGAAGGA
This sequence comes from Microbispora bryophytorum, assembly GCF_043197435.1. Taxonomy (NCBI): domain Bacteria; kingdom Bacillati; phylum Actinomycetota; class Actinomycetes; order Streptosporangiales; family Streptosporangiaceae; genus Microbispora; species Microbispora bryophytorum. The sequence goes on from NZ_JBICTF010000014.1 coordinate 99,497, forward strand.
CAACGCGGGGGCCGCGCTGCGCGGCAGCACCATGACCGCCATCATGGCCGGCGCCGCCGCGTGCGCGCTCGCCTGGTTCGCGCTCGTGCTCCTTTCCTTCGTCGCCCTGCGCCCGCAGCGACTGACGCAGACCGGGCAGGTGGTGTCCGGCATCGTCGCGGGCGTGCTGTGCGTCGCCGTGATGGCCCCGTTCGCCTTCACCGCCAACACGATCAGGACGGCCAGCCAGTTACTCGACGACGTCACGGCCCCGGTGGAGGGCTCGACCCCCGTCCCCGTACGCGCCGAGGACCCGTGGAACGGCCGCACCCGCGTGAACTTCCTGCTGATCGGCGGCGACGCGGCGGGCAACCGGCTCGGGGTGCGCACCGACTCGATGACCGTGGCCAGCGTGAACGTCGCCACCGGCAACACCGTCCTGTTCAGCCTGCCGCGCAATCTCCAGTACGTCCGGTTCCCCCCGAGCAGCCCCCTGCGCAAGGTGTTCCCCAACGGCTTCAACGCCGAGGGGCAGGGGCTGCTCAACTCCGTCTGGTACTACGCCGACAACAACCCCCAGGTCATGGGTGGCAAGAACAAGGGCGCGCAGGCGCTGAAGGACGCCATCGGCTACACCCTGGGCCTGAACATCGACTACTACGCGATCGTCGACATGTACGGCTTCGCGGCCCTGATCGACGCGGTCGGCGGGCTCAAGATCCGGGTCGAGCAGGACATCAGGTGGGGCGGCAAGTTCGGCACCGCCGGGACCATCAAGGCCGGTTACCGGACGCTCGACGGCGAGGAGGTGCTCTGGTACGGCCGCTCGCGGGTGGACAGCGACGACTTCTCCCGCATGGCCCGCCAGCGCTGCGTCATCGGCGCGCTCGCCCAGCAGGTCACCCCGGCCACAGTGCTCGCGAACTTCAGCAAGATCGCCGCGGCGGCCCGGCACATGTTCCGCACCGACATCCCCCGCGACCTGCTGGAGCACCTCGTCCCGCTCGGCATGAAGGTGCGCAGCGCCAAGATCACCAGCCTCCAGTTCGTGCCGCCTCTCATCTACACGGGCAACCCGGACTGGGCCAAGATCAGGCAGCTGACCAAGGAGGCGATCCGGGAGTCGATGACCGACCGGGGCGCCGTCGCGGCCACCGCCTCGCCGATGACCTCCGCCGGATCGGCGGCCTCCGCCACGCCCTCCGGCTCGCACTCCCCGTCGGCGTCGCCGAGCCCGTCTCCCTCCCGTACGCCGGTCGTCGCCGGGACGAGCCCCCGCAGGACGCCCACCACGAACGACAAGGCGGCCAAGAGCCTGTCGGAGCTGTGCGGCTTCTGAGCCGGCACTCCTGAGCCGGGTTCCTGAACGCGGGTTCCCGAACGAGTGTTTCCGAACGGGGACCGGGCGACACCTGCGGGTTTTCGGAGAAGGCGTGGACGCGGCCCCTCGGATGCAGCAATGTTGTCACGTAACGTATCCACCTAGTCACGATCCGCCTAGTAACGGAGTGGACTCGTCGTGCGCGTACTCATCCAGTTGCGTCCGTCCCCCGACCTGGTCGCCGCCGTCGCCGACCCGTCGGTCTCCTCGATGGCGTCGGACGTCGCCGACAACCTGCCCGGGGTCGTCCTCGACCACTCGTACGCCCCCGTGGCGGTGCCCCGCCCGATGCCGGCCTCCCTCGGCGGGGATCCGCTGTCGCTCAACCAGCCGCTGGTCTTCTCCATGGCGCCCCAGGACGCCTCGGTCGTGGTCCGCGGGGAGATCGCCGACGACGAGGTCACCAGCAGGATCGCACTCCTGCCCGCGGCCCACCGCGACGTGGTCGCGGTGTACGCCGACCCGGCGATCGAGAGCTCGCTCACCTGCGGGGGCGACCCGGCCGTCGGCGACTGGCACGACGTCGAACGGCTGCTGCGCGTGCCCGACCTGACGGCCGAGGGGCTGGACGGCTCCGGCGTCCCCCTGGCGGTCGTCGACACCGGCATCAACGCGGCGTACGTCAAGGCCGCCCGCGGCCACGACGTGACAGTGGACCACGAGCGGAGCTGGAGCCCGCAGAGCGTCTCCGGAACCCCGGGAGACTTCCCCGTCGACCACGGCACGATGTGCGCCTTCGACGCGCTCATCGCCGCGCCCAAGGCGTCGCTGGTCGACGTGCCCGTGCTGCTGTCGCGGCGGCAGGGCGGCTCGACGCTCGACGGCCTGCTGTCCGACGCGATCGCCGCGTACGCCCACCTGCGCGAGGTCATCGACGCCCAGCCCGCCGAGTCGCGGGCGCTCGTGGTGACCAACAGCTGGGGGTCGTTCTCCCCGCGCTGGGACTTCCCGCCCGGACATCCCGGCAACTACTCCGACAACCCGGCCCATCCGTTCAACCTGATCGTCGGCAGCCTGGCCGAGGCGGGGGCGGACATCCTGTTCGCCGCGGGCAACTGCGGGGCGCAGTGCCGCGACAGCAGGTGCGCCTACCCCGACCGGCCCATCGTCGGGGCCAACTCCCATCCCCGCGCGCTGTCGATCGGCGGAATCGACACGTCGGGGACGCGGGTGGGCTACTCCTCCCAGGGCCCCGGACGGCTGGCCGCGCGCAAGCCGGACGTCTGCGCCTATACGCACTTCGCCGGCTCCGGCGCGCTCGGCGACGACGAGCCCGACTCGGGCACCTCTGCGGCCTGCCCCGTCGCGGCCGGGCTGGTCGCCGCCGTCCGCTCCCGCTGGCCCGCCACCGTGCTGGCGCCCGCCCAGCTCAGGACCCTGCTCCGCCGGACGGCCGATGATCGCAGTGCCGTAGGGTATGACCACGACTACGGATACGGCGTGGTGGACGCCGCCGGCATCATCGCCGCGCTGCGCCGCCGCGCCGCGAAGGCGGCCTGAACGCACCGCGCCGCGAAGGCGGCCTGAGGCCGTCACGCCGTCCGGTGACAAGACGTCCAGCGGGGGGAGGCGGGGGCCGGTGGCCGAGGTGCTCATCACCGTGCGGCTCGCCCCGCCCGCGACGCTGGAGACCGCGATGCTGCGGCTCGGCCTCACCGAGGACGACGTCGACACCGCGTACGGCCTGGTGCCCATCGATCCCGGCAGGAACCTGTACGTGCTGCGGGTGACGGAGGACGCCGGACGGCGCGTCGGCGACTCGGACGGCGGAACGGCGGACGGCGGGCCCTACTCCGATCCGCCCATCGAGCCCTACGGACCGCCGCGATGACCGCTCCCGTCTGGGTGGTGTCCGGTCCGCCGGGCGCCGGCAAGTCGACCGTCTGCGACCTGCTGCTGGCCCGCCTCGACCCGGTGCCCGCCCTGCTGGACAAGGACACGATGTACGGCGGCTTCGTCGAGGCCACGCTCGCCGCGCACGGCAGGCCTCCGGGCGAGCGTGAGGGGCCGTGGTACGACGAGTACGTCAAACGGCACGAATACGCCGGCATGACGGCGACCGCCAGGGAGATCCGCTCCCACGGCTGTCCGGTGATGCTCGGCGGGCCCTTCACCTCCCAGGTGCACGACGCGGCGCTCTGGCACGCGTGGGTGGAGGCGCTGGGCGGACCCGAGGTGCGCCTGATCTGGACTCGCTCGGACGGCCCGACGCTGCGTGAGCGGCTCGTCCGCCGGGGCCTGGCCAGGGATGGGCAGAAGCTGGAGATGTTCGCCGCGTACCTGCGCGCCATCCGCGTCGACGAGCCGCCCGCCGTGCCGTACGACGAGGTCGACAACCGCCTGGGCGCGCCACCGCTGGAGGTCCAGATCGATCGGCTGACCGCGAGGACCTAGGTCGTGTCTTCACCCGGTCTCGCGCGGCCGGTCAGGCCTGGAACGCCTGGATCATCAGCGCGGCGAAGCGCCGGGAGGCCGTGAGCCGGGCGGCGGCCGAGGTGGCGCGGATGCCCCGGTGAGCCATGAGCATGAGGATCAGGTCGTCGAGGACGAAGTCGGCGCGCAGGTGGCCCGTCTTCTTGGCCCGGCGGGCGAGTTCGGCGATCGCGTTCAGCGTCTGCTCACGGCTCGCCGCGAGGTCCACCTCCTTGGGGTGGGCCGACATGAAGGCGTCGGTGAAGCCTCGGTTGCGGGCGTGCAGCTCGCAGATCTTCTCGATGACGAGGCGGAAACCGCGCCACGGATCCGGTTCGGCACGCCCCTCGTCGACGATGGCGTGGCACGCGCGCATCTCGTCCGTGAAGACCTCGGTGACCAGCATCTGCTTGGTCGGGAAACGGCGATACAGGGTGGCGGGGCCGACTCCGGCGCGCCGGGCGATCTCCCGCATCGGGACGTCGAGACCTTCGGCCGCGAACAGCGCGCGAGCCGCGTCGAGGATGCGCTCACGGTTGTCCAGGGCGTCGGAACGCAGGATCTGAGGCGAACGTCCGGTCACGGCTCTCACTTTAGCTAAACGGACGGCGGCGTCCGTTACGGTCCGAAGCCAGTGCAAAGCGATCCAGGAATGTGGAGACGACCTTGAGAGCAGTGGTGATCCAGGAGTTCGGAGGCCCCCAGGGCCTGGCGGTCATCGACCTTCCCACCCCGGCCCCCGCCGCCGGGCAGGTGCTGATCGCCACCGAGGCGATCGGCGTCGGCGGCGCGGACGCCGTGATTCGAAGCGGCGCCCTGGCCGCCTACGGTTTCGAGGAGGGCCACATCCCCGGCAGCGAGGTGGCGGGCACCGTGATCGCCGCGGGCGACGACGTCGACACCTCATGGATCGGCCGGCGGGTGTGGGCGTTCACCGGCGTGGGCGGCGGCTACGTCGAACAGGCGGTCGCACCGGTCGAGGAGATCCTTCCGCTCCCCGTGAACCTGTCCGCCGTCAACGCGGTGACGCTCGGCAGCTCCGGTGTGGTGGCCCACTTCGGCCTCTCCCACGCCCGCTTCGCCGCCGGCGAGTCGGTGCTGGTGCGCGGCGCGGCCGGCAGCATCGGAATCATGACGGTCCAGCTCGCGGCACGTGACGGCGCCGGCGCGGTGGCGGTCACGACGTCGTCGGCCGAGCGGGGCGAGCGCCTGCGCGAGCTCGGCGCGACCCACGTGCTGAACCGCTCCGGCGAGGGGGCCGCGGACGCTCCCGCGGGTTACGACGTCATCATCGACGTCGTCGCCGGCCCGGACCTGCCGTCCTTCTTCGGCAAGCTCAACCCGAACGGCCGCCTGGTGGTCGTCGGCGCGGTCGCGGGCCAGCCGCCGGCGGACTTCGGTACGGCGATGATGGCGGCGTTCCGCAGGTCGCTGACGTTCGCCACCTTCAGCGCCGACACGGTCGCCGGGCCCTCCCGGCGTGCGGTGAGGGCCGAGCAGTTCGCCGCCGCGAGCCGGGGCGAGTTGCGCACGGTGGTGCACGAAGTGCTGCCGCTGGAGCAGGCCGTGCCGGCGCACCGGAAGATGGACGCCGGCGAGGTGTTCGGCAGGATCGTGCTGACGCCGTAGCCCTCGCGGCCCACGGCGGTCACCGGTCGCTGGTCACACGATCTCGTGGCCGTACGCGGCGGCGAGCGGCAGCAGGTCGGGGACGCCGAAGGCCGCGCACATGGACGCGAACGCCTCGGCCTTGTCGTCGCCGTACCGGCGGACGTGGGCCGCGTAGGCGCCGGCGGTGACGAATCTCGGCGGATCGGTCTTGCTGTGGAACTTGTCGGCGAACATCACAAGCTCTTCCTCGGCCGACTCCGCGAGATAGTCGCGGGGCGGCAGCGGCAGGCCCTGCCGCAGCACGTCCTCCCGGCTGATCCCCACACCCGTGTGGTGAGAGCAGAACCGGCACAGGATCTCGGGCAGGCCCTCCGCGCGGAGCAGTTCGTGGCCGAGGATCCCGTGGCGCACGTAGCCCGCGTGGTCGAGCCGTCCGTCCTCGCCGTAGAGCGGGTAGACCCCGATGTCGTGCAGCAGGCTTCCGGCCCGCACCAACTCGGCGTTCACGCCGAGCCCGGCGCGGTCGGCCAGTCGCAGGGCGATCGCGCAGACGATCCGGCAGTGCGTGTGCACGAGCTCGAACGCTTCCTGCGTGGGCGCGTGTTTCACGTGCAGGGCACGGATCTCAGCGTCCGTCGGAAGCCGCATGCGCGGAGTTTACCAAGCGACGATCATCGCCCAGGCTCTCGCGCAGGCTCCTGATCTCCTCGCGCAGGGCCGACAGCTCGGCGAGCGTCGAGCGGTCGTCCCTGGCCTCCTCCTCCATCGCGCTCACCACGACCGCGATGAAGAGATTCAGGACGACGAAGGTGCAGATCAGCACGAACACGACAAAGTAGATCCACGACGAGGGATGACTCTCCATCAACTGCCGGTTGATCTCCGACCAGCCGTCGCCCGTCATGACCTGGAACAACGTGTAGAGCGACGTGGGCAGGTCGCCGAAGTAGTCGGGCGCCGCGGCGCCGTACAGCTTGGTGCCCATGACGGCGGCGACGTACAGGACGAGGCCGAGCAGGACGACGATCGAGGTCATCCCGGGGATCGCGGTGAGCAGCGCGGAGACCACCCGCCGCAGCGACGGCACCACCGAGATCAGCCGCAGCGCCCGCAGGACGCGCAGCGCCCGCAGCACCGACAGGCCGCCCGCCGTGGGGAGGAACGAGAAGCCGATGATCAGCAGGTCGAAGACGTTCCAGGCGTCGCGGAGGAACCGCCACCCGTAGACGTAGATCTTGGCCAGGATCTCCGCCACGAAGACGTACAGGGCGACATGGTCGGCGACGTGCAGTTCCGTGCCGTACCGGGCGACCGCCTCGGCGGAGGTCTCGACACCCAGCGTGGCCGCGTTGAAGAGGATCACCACGGTGATCGACTGCTGGAACCGCCGCGACTCGAGCAGGCGACGGACACGTTCACGCACGAAGGACTCCTGGGGGACTGGAAGATCGGCACAGAGCCTAGTGCCACCGCGCCCTGCTGGCCGACGCCGTCGGCCCCGCGCTGATGGTCGTGCTCGATCCCGACGTCCTCCTCCGGGACGGCGACACGGGACGGCGACACGGGACGGCGACACGGGACGGCGACACGGGACGGCGACACGGGGCCGGCGCGGGGTGGTCAGCGGGCGGCGGCGTCGACGGCCCGGGCCGACAGGACGTGGTCGAGGACCATGAGTGCGCAGCCGGTGATGCCCGCGCCGGGCCCGAGGCGGCTGCGCTCGATCCGCAGGCTGCGGGTCGCGAGCTGGGTGGAGCGCCGGTAAACGACCTCGCGCACGCCCGACACCAGCGGCTGGAACATCTCGGCGACGTCGCCGCCGAGGACCACGACGGCGGGGTTGAGCAGGTTGACCGCGCCGGAGATGACCTCGCCCAGCCAGCGACCGGCCTGCCGCACCACGGCCATGGTCTCCGCGTCGCCGGCCCGGACCAGGGCGGTCACGTCGGCGAGCGACGTCACGTCACGGCCCTTGGCCCGCAGGTCGCGCAGGATCGCGGTGCCGCTGGCGACCGAGTCGACGCAGTCGAGGTTGCCGCAGCGGCACAGCACGCCCCCGCCGTCCCGCACGGGGATGTGCCCCATCTCCCCGGCCGCGCCGAGCGCGCCGCGCAGGATGCCGCCGCCGGAGATCACTCCCGCACCGATCCGGGTGGAGACCTTCACGAACAGCAGGTCGTCGAGTTCGGCGGCGTAGACGACCCGGTGCTCGCCCATCGCGATGACGTTCACGTCGTTGTCCACGAGCACCGGCACGCGGAAGCGCTCGGCGATGATCGGCGGGATCACCACGCCGGTCCAGCTGGCCATCACGCGGGCGCTCTCGACCCGTCCGGCGGCGAACTCCACCGTCGCCGGCACGCCCAGCCCGATGCCGACGACGTCGTCGCGCCCGTCGAGCAGCTTCTCCCAGGTGTCCATGAGCAGGGGCAGGACCACGTCCGGCCCCTCCTCGACGTCGATGTCCAGGTCGGTGCGCTGCAGCACCTCGCCCGCGAGGTCGCACAGCGCGATCTGGGTGCGGCGGGCGCCGAGCGAGGCCACCGGGACGACTCCCCCGGAGGCGGCGAAGCGCAGCCGCATGGGCGGGCGGCCTCCGGTGGACGGCCCGTCGGCGTCCTCCAGGATCAGCCCGCGCTGGAGGAGATCGGCGACGCGATGCGCGACGGCGGGGCGGGACAGGCCCGTCACACGACCGATGTCGGCACGCGTCACCGCCTCCCCGCTCCGGATGAGCTGGAGGACCTCACCGGTGGTGGCTAGACGTGACATCGAGCGTAAGTGAAGCACAGAAGCTCACCTAAGTTCAATGACTTATTCATTTTGAGTTACATAAGTGAGCTTGAAAAGTCGCATAACTTCCGGATACTGTCCCATCCGTGCCCGATCGACACCTGGTGCCCGATCCACTGAAGGGGACCGGACGTCACGCCGGGCACACGTCCCGAGGCGACAGCCCCGGGACGCGTTGGACCCCGCCTCACGGCGGCCCCGGCAGGAGGAGGACCTTCCGTGACGAACCCCGTTATCACCGAGGTCACTGATCGCGTGGTCGCGCGGAGCCGCGAAAGCCGCGGAGCCTACCTGAAGCGGGTGCGCCGCGCCGGGGCCGAACTGCGTGAGCGGGGGCCGGCCCGGGGGCGGCTCGGCTGCGCCAACCTCGCCCACGGCTTCGCCGCCGCGCCGGCCGAGGACAAGCTCGATCTGCGCGGTACGGCGAAGCCGGGCGTGGCCATCGTGACGTCGTACAACGACATGCTGTCGGCGCACCAGCCGTACGAGACCTACCCGCCAGAGCTGAAGCGGGCGGTCCGGGAGGCCGGCGGCGTGGCGCAGGTGGCGGGCGGCGTGCCCGCGATGTGCGACGGCGTCACCCAGGGCCGGGCGGGCATGGAGCTGTCGCTCTACAGCCGCGACGTGATCGCGATGGCGACCGCGATCGCGCTGTCGCACGACATGTTCGACGCGACCCTGCTGCTCGGGGTCTGCGACAAGATCGTCCCGGGGCTGCTCATCGGCGCCCTGCACTTCGGGCACTTACCGGCGATATTCGTCCCCGCCGGGCCGATGACCTCGGGCCTGCCCAACAAGGTCAAGGCCAGGGCGCGGCAGTCCTTCGCCGAAGGCAAGATCGGCCGCCTGGAGATGCTCGACGCCGAGGCGGCGTCCTACCACTCCCCCGGCACCTGCACCTTCTACGGCACCGCCAACTCCAACCAGCTCCTCATGGAGGTCATGGGCCTCCACCTGCCGGGGGCGACGTTCGTCAACCCGCACACCGAGCTGCGGCACGCGCTGACCGGGGCGGCGGCCCGGCGGGCGGTCGAGATCACCCCGCACGGCGCGGAGTACACCCCCGTCGCCGAGATCGTGGACGAGAAGGCGATCGTCAACGCGGTCGTCGCGCTGCTCGCCTCCGGCGGCTCCACCAACCACACCATGCACCTGGTGGCCATGGCGGCGGCCGCCGGCATCGAGCTGACCTGGGACGACATGGCGGCCCTGTCCAAGGTCGTGCCGCTGATCACCCGCATGTACCCCAACGGCCAGGCCGACGTGAACCACTTCCAGGCCGCGGGCGGCATGCCGGTGTTCATCGGCGACCTGCTGGACGCCGGGCTGCTCCACGAGGACGTGCTCACGGTCGCCGGGCGCGGCCTCGCCCTCTACCGATCGGCACCGGCGCTCAAGGAGGGCGCGCTGGTGTGGCAGGAGCGGACAGAGCCCAGCGCCGACACCGAGGTCCTGCGGCCGGTCGCCGAGCCGTTCTCCCCCGACGGGGGCATCCACATGCTGTCGGGCAACCTGGGCCGGGCCGTGAGCAAGGTCTCCGCCGTCAAGCCCGCGCACCTGGTGATCGAGGCCCCCGCCAAGGTGTTCGACGACCAGCTCGACCTGCTCACCGCGTTCGAGCGGGGCGAGCTCGACGGGCAGGACTTCGTCGCGGTCGTCCGCTACCAGGGCCCCCAGGCCAACGGCATGCCGGAGCTGCACAAGCTCACGCCACCGCTGGCCGTCCTGCTCGACCGCGGCCAGCAGGTGGCCATCGTCACCGACGGCCGCATGTCCGGCGCCTCGGGGAAGGTCCCCGCGGCGATCCACCTGTCCCCCGAGGCCGCCGACGGCGGGCCGATCGCGCTGGTGCGCGACGGCGACGTGATCCGCCTCGACTCGGCCGCAGGGACGCTCACCGTGCTGGCCGACCTCACCGGCCGTACGCCGGGGGGCGCCCCGCTGACCGACGAGCAGTGGGCCGGCACCGGCCGCGAGCTGTTCGCCTCCTTCCGCCGCACGGTCGGCCCGGCCGAGCGCGGGGCGAGCGTCTTCGGAGGTGCCGCGTGAGCCTTCCCTGGCTGGTCGCGGACATCGGCGGAACCAACGCCAGGTTCGGTTTGGTGACCCGACCCGGAGGGCAGCCGGACGCGGTAGCCGTACTCGACGTTTCCCAGCATCTCGGCCTTGCCGATGCCGTAGCCGCCTATCTCGCAGACCATGCGGGCGGAGTTCGGCCGGGGGCCGCGTGCCTGGCGATCGCCGGTCCGGTCGAAGACGACCGGTACCGGCTGACGAACGCGGGGTGGTCGGGGTCGGTGAAGGAACTCGGCATCCCGCGAACGGTGCTGCTCAACGACTTCGAGGCGCTGGCGATCTCGCTGCCGCATCTGGCGGGGGACGATCTCGTGCCGCTCGGCGGGCCGCCGCCGGCCGCCGGCCTGACGAAGGCCGTGCTCGGACCCGGCACGGGGCTCGGGGTGGCCGGTCTCGTGCCCGTACGGGAGGGCTGGCAGCCGGTGCCCGGCGAGGGCGGGCACGTGGCGGTTCCCGTCGTCACGGACCTGGAGATGGAGATCGTCCGGGCGCTGCACGCCGACGGCATGCCGTACGTGGACGCCGAGCACCTGCTGTCGGGCACGGGGCTGCCGCGCCTGCACCACGGGCTCGCGCTCGTGCGGGGCGTCACGGCCGAGGCCCGCACGACGAGCGGGATGACGGCGGCCCAGATGAAGGCAGCACAGATGACGGCGGCACAGATCACCTCCTCGGACGACCCGCTGTGCGTGGAGACCGTGGAGGTCTTCCTCGCCCTGCTCGGCGGTTTCGCCGGCGGTGTGGCGCTCACCCTCGGCGCGCGGGGCGGGGTGTACCTGGGTGGCGGCGTGCTTCCCCGCCTGGTCTCACGGATCCCCGGCAGCGCGTTCCGGGCCCGCTTCGAGACGACCGCGCCGGCGCTGACGGAGTACGCCGCCGGGATCGCCACCGTTCTGATCACCGCCGAGCAGCCCGCGCTGACGGGCGCGGCCGCCTGGCTCGCCCAGCGAAACCCCGATGTGGAGCTGGCGTGACATCCGCCCATGCCTGCCCTGCCCGCAGGGTACCTATTCCTCCCCCGGCCAAAGGCGGGGATCTCTTCGGAGGTAACTGATGAGCAACCTTCTCGACCTCGCGCCGGTCATCCCGGTGGTCGTCCTCGACGACGCCGAAAGCGCCGTCCCCCTCGCCCGGGCCCTGGTGGCGGGCGGGCTGCCGGTCATCGAGGTCACGCTGCGCACTCCGGTCGCCCTCGACGCGATCCGGCGGATCGCCGCCGAGGTGCCGGAGGCCGTGGTCGGCGCGGGCACCGTGCGCTCGCCCGGCGACGTGGAGGCCGCCACCTGGGCGGGCGCCCGTTTCCTCGTCTCCCCCGGCACCACGCCGGGCCTGCTCGCGGCCATGATCGCCGGGGGTGTGCCGTTCCTGCCGGGCGTCGCCACGGCCACCGAGGCCATGACGCTCGCCGAGCGCGGGGTGCGCGAGCTCAAGTTCTTCCCGGCCGAGCCGGCCGGCGGCGTCGCGTACCTGAAGTCGCTGAGCGGCCCGCTGCCCGACGTGCGGTTCTGCCCCACGGGCGGGATCACCCCGTCGACCGCGCCGGCCTACCTCGCCCTGCCCAACGTCGGCAGCGTCGGCGGAAGCTGGCTCACGCCGCGCAGCCTGGTGACGGCGGGCGACTTCGCCAGGATCGAGAAGCTCGCGGCCGAGGCCGCCGCGCTGCGTCCGTAGGCGCGCCCTGAGTTCTCCCAGCTCGCCGGTCCGTCCTTCCTCCCTCGGCGGAGCCGGTGGCCATGCTCGTGCCCGCGACCCGGGAACGTCCATGGGTGCCGGGCCCGCGACCGCTCACCCGCGGTGGCGGGCCCGGCGTCGTCTCAGCGGTTGACCAGCGGGCCCGAGCCGGTGGAGCCGCGCACCACGAGCTCGGGCCGGTAGACCAGCTCGACGTGCTTGGCGGGAGTGCCGCCGATCTCCTCGAGCAGGGTCTCGACGGCGGCGGCCGCCATCCCCCCGATCGGCTTGCGCACGGTCGTCAGCGGCGGGTCGGTGAACGCCATCAGCGGCGAGTCGTCGAACCCCACGACCGACACGTCCCCGGGCACTGACAGCCCGCGCTCGCGGGCGGCGCGGATCGCGCCGAGCGCCATGAGGTCGCTCGCGCAGAAGATCCCGGTGCAGCCGCGGTCGAGCAGCGCCGCGGCGGCGGCCTGCCCGCCCTCGACGGAGAACAGCGAGTGCTGGATGAGGTCGTCGACGTCGGCCGGGCCGAGCAGCTGCGCCATCGCCTGACGGAAGCCCTCGATCTTGCGGATTACCGGGACGAAGCGCCGCTGCCCCAGCGCGAGGCCGATGCGCTCGTGCCCGAGGTCCACCAGGTGCCGCACGGCCAGGCGGGCGGCGAGCCGGTCGTCGGGCGAGATGAACGGCACCGGGACGGCCTCGTTGTAGCCGTCGACCAGCACGATCGGCAGCCCCCGGTCGGTGAGCCGGGTGTAACGGTCCATCCGCGCGGTGGTGTCGGCGTGCAGACCGGAGACGAAGACGATGCCGGACACCCCCCGGTCGAGGAGCATCTCGGTGAACTCGTCCTCGGGGGCGCCGCCGGGCTCCTGCGTGCACAGGATCGGCGTGTAGCCGTGCTGGACCAGCGACTTCTCCATCGCCTGCGCGAACGCCGGGAAGATCGGATTGCCGAGCTCCGGGATCACCAGGCCGATCAGGCCGTTGCTGCGCCGGCGCAGCCGCTGGGGCCGCTCGTAGCCCATCAGGTCGAGGGCCGTCAGCACGGCCTGGCGGGTGGCCGGGGAGACCCCCGCCTTGCCGTTGAGCACACGGCTCACCGTCGCCTCGCTGACTCCGGCCTGGGCGGCGATGTCGGCGAGCCGTGTGTTGTTCATGAGCGTCACTTTAGACATCTCTCGCGGACCACCAGGTGGCGGAATCGGGAGCGAGGCGGACGACGTCGCCGGCGGTTTCCGGTCCTCCGCTGGCCAGCAGCAGGTCGCCCGGCATCTCCATCTCCACCCACTCGGGCGTCATGTTGAGCACGCAGACGAACGCGTCGCCGCGGCGGAACGCGAGCGTCCCGGCCGGGCTGCCGGTCCAGGTCAGGGTGCCGTCGCCCAGCTCCGGCCGCTTCCGCCTCAGGGTGAGGGCGGTCCGGTAGAGGCTGAGCATCGACGCGCCGTCCCGCAGCTGGGCCTCCACCGACAGGTCGCGCCAGTCGGCCGGCATCGGCAGCCAGCTCTCGTAGATTCCCGGCGGGGCGAAGCCGTACGGCGGCTCGCCCGCGACGGTCCACGGGAGCGGCACCCGGCAGCCGTCGCGCCCGCTGTCGGGGTCGCGCAGCCGCTGCGGGTCCTGCAGGTACCGCTCGGGCAGGTCGAGCACCTCGGGCAGCCCCAGCTCCTCGCCCTGGTAGACGTAGGCCGAACCGGGCAGCGCCAGCATGAGCAGCGCCGCCGCCCGCGCCCTGCGCAGGCCCCGCTCGCCGCCGCCGTAGCGGGTGACGTGCCGCTTGACGTCGTGGTTGGACAGCACCCAGGTCGGGGGCGCGCCCACCAGCGCCGACGTGCGCACCGACTCGTCGATGACCTCCCGGAAGAGCGCCGCGTCCCAGGGCGTCTTGAGGAAGTGGAAGTTGAACGCCTGGTGCAGCTCGTCGGGGCGGACGTAGTTGGCCAGCCGCTCGGGCGAGGGCGCCCACGCCTCGGCCACCCCGATCCGCTCGCCCTCGTAGGAGTCGAGGATGCGGCGCCACGTCCGGTGGATCTCGTGCACGCCGTCCTGGTCGAAGAACGGCACGACCTGCGCGCCGATCATCTCGGCCTGGCCCGAGGCCCCGACGTCGGGCAGGCCCGGCGCCTTGACCATGCCGTGCGCCACGTCGATCCGGAAGCCGTCCACGCCGAGGTCGAGCCAGAACCGCAGCACGTCGGCGAACTCCTCGTGCACCTCCGGGTGCTCCCAGTTGAGGTCCGGCTGCTCGCTCGCGAACAGGTGCAGGTACCACTGGCCGTCCTCGACCCGCGTCCAGGCGGGCCCGCCGAAGATCGACTCCCAGTCGTTGGGCGGCAGCTCGCCCGCCGCGCCCTTGCCCTCCCGGAAGACGTAGCGCTCCCGGGCGGGGCCGCCCGGCCCGGCCCGCAGCGCCGCCTCGAACCAGGGGTGGCGGTCGGAGGTGTGGTTGGGCACCACGTCCACGATGACCCGCAGGCCCAGCCGGTGGGCGTCCGCGATCAGCGCCTGGGCGTCCGCCAGCGAGCCGAAGAGCGGATCGACGTCGCGGTAGTCGGCCACGTCGTATCCGAAGTCGGCCATCGGCGAGGGGTAGAACGGCGTCAGCCAGATCGCGTCCACGCCCAGGTCGGCCAGGTACCGCAGGCGGCTGCGCACGCCGAGCAGGTCGCCGATCCCGTCGCCGTTGCCGTCCGCGAAGCTGCGGACGTACACCTGGTAGATCACCGCGTCGCGCCACCACCTGGTCGTGACCGCGGACGGCTGGACGGCGAGTTCGGTCATTGGGATCCCCCGATTCTCATATGAGGTCACGCCTTCGTCGCGCCGGCCGTCAGGCCGGTGACGAGGTGGCGCCGGACGAGCAGGAAGACGGCGGCCGCCGGGATGGCGATCAGCACCGACGAGGCCGTGAGCAGGCCCCACTCCGCCTTGTGCCGGCCGACGAACCGGCTCAGGCCGACCGCGAGCGTGTACGTGTCGTCGCCCGTCACGACCGCGGTCGCGTACGCGACCTCCGCCCAGGCGGTGATGAACGAGGAGAACGCGGCCAGGCCGGGCGAAGTCGCCGCCCTCGCCACAGATGAACGGAAGCAGGAAGTAGGCGTCCACGTTCAGGGCGAGGCCGCCCGCTCCGGTCTTCGACCTGACGTCGAGCGCCGCCTTCTTGAGGTCGGCCATCGTCACCGGAGGCTCGTCGTAGCCCGCTTTCTTCAGTAGTTCCTTGTTGTACAGGAGCGCGAAGGTGTGCGTCACCTGCGGCACGCCGTATGACCTGCCGTTGTACGTGCCGCCGAACGGCGCGAGACAGCCGAGCCAGGCGAACGGCACGTTGACATCGCCGACCTTGATCCTCGGGTGTTCGGCCGCGAAGTCCGCGAGCGCCGCGGCCACCGCCGCGGACGTGAGGAGTCGCCTCATCGGCGTCGCGCTCCTTGCTCAGGGGGGATTTGAGCGGAACGTAACAGGGGTGCGAACGGGATGAAAGGCCTTTCAGAAACTTTCCGTAATTTCGTTACATTTGACGCCCCAGAAAGGGGCGTGGGGAGGTCATGGCGCGACCCTGACAGCCGCCTTTAGCAAGGGGAAAGTTCCCAGTAACGAGAAGTTGCACGTAGATGCCGGATCTTTCACGACACGTATGGACACGAGTGCCTACGACGCGATGTACTACCTCATCATTCACACCGAAGGCTGGGGATCCGGGCGTGCCTGCCCGGGAGGAACGAGCGCGCATGAGCACCGTCGTCCTCGACAACGTGACGAAGATTTACCCGGGGGGGTACCTCGCGGTTGACCGTATGAACCTGCGCGCGGAAGAGGGTGAACTCCTCGTCCTGCTCGGGCCGTCGGGCTGCGGGAAGTCCACACTGCTACGCATGATCGCGGGCCTGGAGGAGATCACCTCCGGCGACCTGTGGCTGGGCGGGCAGCTCGCCAACAACCTCGCGCCCCGGGACCGGGACGTCGCGATGGTCTTCCAGAACGGCGCCCTGTATCCCCACCGGACGGTACGCGGCAACCTGTCGTTCCCGCTGGAGATCGCCAAGGCGGACCCCACGATGGTCAAGCAGCGGGTCGTCGAGCTGTCGCGCGCGCTGCACATCGACGAGACGCTCGACCGGCGGCCGGGCACGCTGTCCGGCGGCCAGCGTCAGCGCGTCGCGATGGGCCGCGCGATCGTGCGCCAGCCCTCCCTGTTCCTGATGGACGAGCCGCTGTCCAACCTGGACGCCGGCATGCGCACCGAACTGCGCATGGAGATCTCGTCGCTGGTGCGCGCCCTCGGCGTCACCACCATCTACGTGACGCACGACCAGGTCGAGGCCCTCACCCTGGCCGACCGCATCGCCATCATGAACCGGGGCGTGCTGCAGGACATCGGCACACCGGCGCAGGTCTACAACGACCCCGCGACCGCGTTCACCGCCGCGTTCCTGAACTCCCAGCAGCTCAACCTGCTCGCGGCGACCGTGCGCACCCCGCAGAACCAGTTCATCATGCTGGACTTCGGCCCTCATCAGATCACCATGCCCTGGACCGATCCACGGGCGTACGCGGTGTCGCAGCACACCGGCACGCAGATCATCGTGGGGATCCGGCCGGACGGGCTCGTGCCGGTGCCGGAGCGGACGGAGGGCCCGACGTTCTTCGGCCGGGTCAGGACGCTGGAGTATCACGGTCACGAGTGGCTCGCCTACCTGGAGGCCGGGATCCCGGCCGTCAACGTGCCCGAACCGCCGGACCGCCGCCAGCTGAACGGCAGCGGAGGCGGCGGCAAGGCCCGGTCGATGATGCGCCGCCTGCTGAACGGATCGGCCCCCGCGGAGGAGGAGGAGCCGCAGCCGGCCCTCGCGCAGTCGGGCACGCACCGCCGCGCGGACCTGATCGTCAGGCTCGGCAACCGGCCCGTATGGCGCGCGGGCGACGCCGGCCGGGTCGCCGTCGACGTCTCCCGGCTCATGCTGTTCACCATGGACGGCACCCGCATCGACCCGCCGCGCCGGTAGGCCGGTCCGGCAGGACGGTCACGCGGTACGGCTGACGCCACCGGCCAGCACGGAGACGATCCCCACCAGGCGGACGATCTTGTCCAGCTCCGCCCGGTGGAACGCCGGCCCCTGGGAACGCGCCACCACCAGGTGCACACCGTCCATCGGCACGCTCGTCAGGTGCAGCCCGCCCTCCTCGAACGCCGAGGCGCGCAGCGGGGTGAGGTCGGCCGCGGGCACGCTCTCGGGGGCCTGCCAGCTTCCGTGGACGATCGTGCCGTCGGCCGAGTCGACCGCCACCGCCCACTCGGCGCTGACCAGGTCGGGCACCGCGTCGACGAGGGTGACGTACGCCCGGTCGGGGTCGGCGGCGACGTGCCGGAGCAGGTCGTAGTCGGGGGTCGATCCGGGCGCCTCCCGCGTCGGCCACACGGCCTCCACCCGCGTGCCGGGCACCACGCCGATGCGCTCGCGCAGCTCGCCGGGCTCGAAGACGCCCGACCAGGAGACGGTGAAGTCGTCGACCGCACGGCCCGCCTGCCGCTCCAGCACGGTGACCTGCAGGATGTCCGCGCCCATCACCCCGAAAGCGCGGGCCACCTGGCCGAGCACCCCGGGCCGGTCGGGGAGCGAGACCCGCAGCCGCAGCAGCATCCCCACCACCTCCTTCTCGTGCGACACCAACAGTGTCGGACACACGTTTCGCGCCCGTTACGGCGGTGGGTCGCGAAATGGCGGCAACCTTTCTGGAAGTTGCGGCAAAGCCTTGCACGAGCCGGCGAGGCCGGCGGCCGCACCGGCGTGCCCCGAGGGGCACCCCGCTCACCGTACAAGGTCGTCAGTTCTCAGCGTGACCGGCCACGATGTGTGGAAACTGTCAGGTGTGGACGGAAACCTGCCGCCGCAGCCCGCGGCCACCGGAGCGGACGCCGGCCTGTCCAGGGCCACGGCCCAGTGGATCGACCGCGACACCGTCGCCTGGAAGGGCGCGGTCACCGCGGCGAACCACTACGCGCTGGCCTACTCGCCCCGGGGTGACATCGGCTACGACAAGGGCGACCTGACCGGGGACGTCCGTCTCATCCGCCTGACGCCTGCCCCCGACGGGCCCGGACGGCTCAGCGACGCCCAGAAGGCCGCCTGGCCGCACCTCGCGTCTCCCGGCGGGGCGTACGGCGCGCTGACGGTGGACCGGCGCGACACCGGCCTCGTCCGCGACGCGCTGCGCGGCCAGGTCGTGGCGATCGAGCGCGGGCCGTCGGGCGCGCTGCTGACCGCCACGGGCGTGCAGATCCCCGGCGTGCTCGACGACCTGTACTCCGGGGCCGCGACGGTCCCGCTCGGCCCCACCGGCGGCGGCGGACTCGCGGTGTGGGCGCCGACCGCGCGGCAGGTCGAGCTGGCCCTCTACGACGGCCCGTCCACCGATCGCAGGACGGTCCACCGGATGCGCAGGGACGACGCGACGGGCGTGTGGTCGGCCGACGGCCCGGAGTCGTGGCGGGGCAGGCACTACACCTACCTCGTCACCGTCTACGCTCCGGCCGCCGGGAAGATCGTGACCAACGAGGTGACCGACCCCTACAGCCTGTCGGTCTCGGCGGGCTCGGGGCGCAGCCAGATCGTCGACCTGGACGACCCGTCGCTGCGGCCCCAAGGGTGGACGGCGCTGAAGAAGCCCCCGGCGGTGCGCCAGGACCAGGCGACGATCTACGAACTGCACGTGCGCGACTTCTCGGCCTCCGACGCCACCGTGCCGGCCGCCGAGCGCGGCACGTACAAGGCGTTCACCCAGACCGGCAGCGCCGGGATGACCGAGCTGCGGAGGCTGGCTGAGGACGGGCTGACCCACGTCCACCTGCTGCCGGTCTTCGACTTCGCCACCGTGCCCGACCGGAAGGCCGATCGCACCGAGCCCCGCTGCGACCTGGCCGCGCTGCCGCCGGACTCCGACCGGCAGCAGGCGTGCATCGCGGAGACCGCCGCGAAGGACTCGTTCAACTGGGGCTACGATCCCCTGCACCACACCGCGCCCGAGGGCTCGTACGCGACCGACCCGGACCGGAGGATCAAGGAGTTCCGCGAGATGGTCGCGGGGCTGAACGGCGCGGGCCTGCGGGTGGTCATGGACGTCGTCTACAACCACACCCACGCCGCCGGGCAGGAGCCCACCAGCGTGCTCGACCGCGTCGTCCCCGGCTACTACCACCGGCTCATGGACGACGGCACGGTGGCCGCCTCCACCTGCTGCGCGAACACCGCCCCGGAGCACGCGATGATGGGCCGGCTCGTCGTCGACTCGATCGTCACGTGGGCGAGGGAGTACAAGGTCGACGGGTTCCGGTTCGACCTGATGGGCCACCACCCCAAGGCGAACATCCTGGCCGTGCGCGAGGCCCTCGACGCGCTCACGCCCGGGAAGGACGGCGTGGACGGCAAGTCGATCATTCTGTACGGCGAGGGCTGGAACTTCGGCGAGGTGGCCGACGGCGCCCGGTTCGAGCAGGCCACCCAGGCGAACATGGCGGGCACCGGGATCGGCACCTTCAGCGACCGGCTGCGCGACGCGGTGCGCGGCGGCTCGCCGTTCGACGCGGACCCGGGCGTCCGGGGCTTCGGCTCCGGCCTGGGCGACGAGCCCGGCGACCGGCTCGCGCACCACGAGGACCTGGTGAAGCTCGGACTGGCGGGCAACCTGCGCGACTTCACCTTCACGGGGTCGTCCGGCACGCCCGTGAAGGGGTCGGAGGTCGGCTACAACGGCGGCCCCGCCGGGTACGCCGCCGCGCCCGGCGACACGGTGACCTACGTGGACGCCCACGACAACGAGACGCTGTTCGACGCGCTCGCCTTCAAGCTGCCGAAGGACACCCCGATGGCCGACCGGGTCAGGATGCAGTCGCTGTCGCTGGCGACGGTCCTGCTCGGGCAGGGCACCGCGTTCGTCCACGCCGGCAGCGAGCGGCTGCGGTCCAAGTCGCTCGACCGCAACTCCTACGACTCGGGCGACTGGTTCAACCGCCTGCTGTGGGACTGCCGCCCCGAAGGGCCCGAATCAGCACAGGGGAACGGTTTCGGCGGCGGCCTGCCGCCCGCGAAGGACAACGAGGCCCGCTGGCCGTACGCGCGGCCCCTGCTGGCCGACCCCGCGCTGCGGCCCGGCTGCGCGGCGATCGGAGCGGCCCGGGCGAGGTTCGGCGAGCTCCTGCGCATCCGCCGCTCCTCCCCCGCCTTCTCGCTGGGCTCCGCCGCGGAGATCGGCAGGCGGGTCTCCTTCCCGCCGTCCGGCGCCCCCGGCGTGATCGTCATGCGCATCGACGCCACCGGCGTCGATCCCGAGAACCAGGCGATCTACGTGGTGTTCAACGCCACCGGGAAGACCGCCGCACCTGCCGTTCCCGCGCTGAAGGGCGCCCGTGTCGCGCTCCACCCCGTGCAGGCGGCGTCGGACGACCCGGTGGTCCGGCAGGCGTCGGCGGATCCGGCGACCGGCACGCTGGCCGTGCCCGCCCGCACGGTCGCGGTGTTCACTCAAACACCATGAGGACGCCGCAGGGGGAGGCCGCCGGGCCACGGGACCCCGCGTCCGGTTGCACGCATTACCAGGATTTGGGGAAATTTGGGGTGAGCTTTTCGATGGTGCGAGTTTCCCTAAGGATGACCATAAGTAGCCTCGGGTAATGCTCCTCCCCTGGTGCTCCCCTTCACTGCGGGCCCGGCTGGCGCTCCTCGCCACCGGGACGGCGGCGATCCTGCTGATCCCGCTCGCGCTCGTGGTGCACGTGCTCATATGCGACATGGTCGCGGACCGCATCTGGGACCGGAGCCTGGACACCGCCACCCACATCGCCGAGCAGATTCGCGACGGGCACCTGCGCAACCCCATATCGACCGGCGGGAACGACATCAACCTGATCGAGGTGGCGGGACCGGACGGCCGGATCATCGCCGAGAGCACGGCGGCCAAGAGCGTGCCCCGCCTGAGCCCGTTACGCCCTGCCCCCGACCGCGAGGTCACCCAGACGACGGTCTGCTCGCCCTCCGGGCGCGACTGCCTCTACGTCACGGTGCTGCGGCTCTCCCCGGAGTCCGGCTCCTACTCCGTCTACGCGGGCCGGGCGGCCCCGGCGATCTTCGGCATGTCCGTCACCCTGCCGGCGCTGCTCCTGGCCGCACTGCTGCTCGCCGCGCTCGCGGGCTGGACGGCCTACAACGTGACGGGCCGCGCGCTGCGGCCGGTGGAGGCGATCCGGTCGGAACTCGCCGAGATCTCCGAGAGGAACCCCGGCGGCCGGGTGCCCGAGCCGCCCGGCGACGACGAGTTCTCCCGGCTGGCTCAGGCGGCCAACGACGCGCTGTCCCGGCTGGACACCTCGATCCAGCGGCAGCGGCAGTTCGCCGCCGACGCCTCGCACGAACTGCTCACCCCCATCGCCGGGATCCGGGCCCAGTTGGAGAGCGCGCGGCTGCATCCCGAGGACACCTGCGAGGCGCTCTGCGCCGCGCTGCGCGACACCGAGCGCCTGGAGGCGATCGTCGCCGACCTGCTCCTGCTCGCGCGGGTCCTCACGGTTCCCGAGGCCGCCAGGGAGGAGGTCGACCTGTCCCATCTGGTCGTCGACGAGGTGGAGCGGCGGTCGGCGCAGCTGCCGACCCACCTCCACAGCACCCCGGGGGTGACGGTCAGGGCCACGCGCCGCCACCTCGCCCGAGTGGTGGCGAACCTGCTCGACAACGCCGAGCGGCACGCGCTGTCGGTGGTCTGCGTGCGGGTCGAGCGCACCGAGGACGCGGCCGTCCTGTACGTGCGCAACGACGGCAGTCCGATCCCCGAGGTGGACCGCGAGCGGATCTTCGAGCGGTTCTACCGTACCGACGCGGCGCGCAGCCGCGACCGGGGCGGCACGGGCCTCGGCCTGGCCATCGCCCGCGAGGTGGTGGAGGCCCACGGCGGCTCCATCAGGGTCGAGGACGTCAAGGACGGCGACCCCGGGGTGCGGTTCGTGATCTCGCTGCCGCTGGCCCCGGGCGCCGTGGGCGCTCCCGCCCCCAACGGCGACCACCCGTCGGGCGACCACCCGTGCGGCGACCGCCCGTCCGGCGACACCCAAAGTTAAGGACCGCGCCCCGGGTCGTTCAGCCCAGTAACCCCCAACGGGAGAACCTGCTGGCTAGTTTTCGGGACACCCCGGCCCCCATGGGTCACACGGGTTCCCGATGTCGCAGGTAGAGGAGTCACTCGTGCGAGTGCTGGCCGTCGTCCCCGCCCGTGGAGGGTCGGTGGGAGTCCCGCTGAAGAACCTCGAGAAGGTGGGCGGCGTCCCGCTCGTCGCCCGGGCGGTGGACGCCTGTCTGCGTGCCGAACTGGTGGACGAGGTGGTCGTCAGCACCGACGACGACCGCATCGCCGAGGTGGCCGAGGCCGCGGGCGCCCGGGTCGTGCGCCGGCCCGCCGAGCTCAGCGGATCGACCGCCTCCAGCGAGTCGGCCGTGCTGCACGCCCTGTCCGAGCTCCCCTCGGAGCTCTCCGGCGAGATCTCCGGCGAGGCGCCCGAGATCGTCGTGCTCGTCCAGTGCACCAGCGCGTTCCTCGACCCCCGCGACCTCGACGCCGCCGTCGCGAAGGTGCTGGACGGCGAGGCCGACTCGGTCTTCTCCGGCACCGAGACCTACGAGTTCGTGTGGACCGGCGCCGGCCACGGGGTGAACCACGACCCGGCCGTGCGCCCGCGCCGCCAGGACCGCGAGCCCCACTACCGCGAGACCGGCGCGTTCTACGTCATGCGTACGGAGGGCCTGCGCGAGCGCGGCCACCGCTTCTTCGGCAGGGTCGCGGTCCAGCCGGTGCCCGCCCGGCACGCGGTCGAGATCGACACCGCCGAGGACCTGGAGATCGCCCGGGCGCTCGCGCCGTTCGTGGACGAGCCGCTGCCGATCGACGTGGACGCCGTCGTCACCGACTTCGACGGCGTGCACACCGACGACCGCGCCTTCGTCGACTCCGACGGCCGGGAGATGGTCGCGGTCAGCCGCTCCGACGGGATGGGGATCGCGCTGCTGCGCCGGGCCGGGGTCAAGGTGCTCGTGCTGTCGACCGAGCGCAACCCGGTCGTCGCCGCCCGCGCCGCCAAGCTCGGCGTGCCGGTGGTGCAGGGCCTCGGCGCCAAGGACGTCGCGCTGCGCGAGTGGCTGGCCGCCGAGGGCCTGGCTCCCGAGCGGGTGGCGTACGTGGGCAACGACGTCAACGACCTGTCCTGCATGGCGATCGCCGGCTGGCCGGTCGCGGTGCCCGACGCCCACCCCCGGGTGCGCGCCGCCGCCCGCGTCGTGCTGTCGGCCCCCGGAGGCGCCGGAGCCGTGCGCGAGCTGTCCGACCGGGTGCTCGCGGCCCGCCCGGCCACCGCGCTGGAGACCGTCGCCGCCCCCGCCCCCGTCGCCGCGCCCCGTCACCTCGGGCAGCCGCGGCCGGTGCGGATCGGCCGGTCGCTGGTCGGTCCCGGGCAGCCCGTGTACGTGATCGGCGAGATCGGCATCAACCACAACGGCGACGTCGACATCGCCCGCAAGCTGATCGACGTGGCCGCCGACGCCGGTTGCCAGGCCGTCAAGTTCCAGAAGCGCACCCCGGAGATCTGCGTGCCGCTGGAGCAGCGCGACCAGATCCGGCAGACGCCGTGGGGCCAGATGACCTACATGGAGTACAAGATCCGGACCGAGTTCGGCGCGGACGAGTACGCCCACATCGCCAAGTACTGCGAGGAGCGCGGCGTCGACTGGTTCGCCTCGCCCTGGGACGTGCCGTCGGTGGAGTTCCTCGAGGACATGGACGTCGTCGCGCACAAGGTGGCCTCGGCCTCGGTGACCGACCATGAGCTGCTGCGCGCGCTGGCCGCCACGCGCAAGCCGGTCATCCTGTCCACCGGCATGTCGACGATCGAGGAGATCGACGCGGCTGTGGAGATCCTCGGCACCGAGCGCCTGGTGATGATGCACGCCACCTCGACCTACCCGCTCCCGCCGGAGGAGGCCAACCTCCGCATGATCACCACGCTCGGGCAGCGGTACGGCGTGCCGGTCGGCTACTCGGGGCACGAGCGCGGGCTGCAGATCTCGCTCGCCGCCGTGACACTGGGCGCGGTGACCGTCGAGCGGCACATCACCCTCGACCGGGCGATGTGGGGCTCCGACCACGCCGCCTCGCTGGAGCCCACCGGCCTGGAGCACCTGGTTCGCGACATCCGCATCATCGAGACCGCACTCGGTGACGGCGTCAAGCGCGTCTACCCGGGCGAGGAGGCCCCCCGGGCCCGCCTGCGCCGGGCCACCGCGTGATCACTCTGTCCGTGGTCGTGCCGGTCCGGGACGGCGAGGCGTACCTCGGGGACGCGCTCACGTCGCTGGCGCGCAACCGGACGCGCGAGTTCGAGACCGAGGTCGTCGTCGTGGACGACGGCTCGGCGGACGCGACGCCGGAGGTCGTGGAGGACTTCCGGCGCGACCTGCCGGGGCTCACGGTCGTCCGCAACCCGGTGCCGCTGGGACTGGCCGGCGCCCGCAACACCGGGCTGAAGCTGGCCGCCGGCCGGTACGTCACCTTCCTCGACGCCGACGACTGGCTCGCGCCCGGCTACCTGCCCCGCCTCGTCGCCGCCATCGACGGGCTCGGATGCGATTTCGTGCGCGTGGACCACGTCCAGGTCGAGGGCCGCAGGCGGGAGACGCACCGGGCGCCGCAGCCGCGCCGCGGCGTCGTGCTGGACCCGCGCGACGGCATCCTGCCGGCCGGCTTCAAGACGATGGTCGACTACCCCTACGCCTGGGCGGGGATCTACCGGCGCGAGCTGGACGACCTGCTGACCTTCCCCGCCGGGCTGCACACCGCCGAGGACCGCCCGTGGATCTGGCGGCTGCACCGCCTGGCCCGGTCCTACGCCGTGGTCTCCCTCGCCGGGGTGTTCTACCGGCGGGGGCTCGCGGCCTCGCTCACCCGGATCGGCGACGAGCGGCAGCTCCACTTCTTCGACGCCTACGACATCGTGCTGGACGAGGCCGAGCCGCGCTACCTGCCCAAGGCGGCCCGCAACCTGTGCGCGCTGCTCGCCCACCACGTGGAGCTGGCCGGCCGGTTCACCCCGGCCGTACGCGCCCGGTTCGACGAGCGGGCGCGGGCGGCGCTCGCCCGGCTGCCCCACGAGGCGCTGACCGAGGCGATCGGCGGCCTGGAGCCCGAGCGGGCAGCTCTGCTCGACCCTTATCTACCGGGCTCCCACCTGGCGGGAGGGCCGCGTGCCTGACTCGACCCTGTTCTACGCCTCCACGCTGTTCGGCGCGATGACGCTCGCGGCGGCGATCGACGAGGGGCGGTTCCGCGACGGCGGCCGGGTCCTCCTGGTGTCGAACAACGCGGCGATCCCGGAGGTCACCCCGGCGCTGGACGAGGCGCCGGGGTTCGCCGCGCTGCGCGACCGGTTCGACCGCGTCCTGTCCTGGAACGAGATCATCACGCCGCTGCACCCGTCGGACTGGAAGCCCCGCTCGATCGAGACGCCCATGCTCGGCCGTCTGCTGCGCGACCTGATCGGCGAGCCGGACGAGCTGGTCCTGGAGTCGATCGCGGTGTCCCCGTCGCGCACGCTCGCCGGCCTGGTCAAGGACTGCCCGATCACCGTCTACTCCGACGGCCTCATGAGCTACGGACCGACCCGGGACCCGCTCCCCCAGGAGATCGCCGGGCGGATCACCCGGCTGCTCCACCTCGACCTCGTCCCGGGCCTGGCGCCCCTGCTCCTGGCCGAGCACGGGGTGCCGGCCGAGGCCCTGGCGGACACGTCGTTCGCGAGCGTGGTGAGCCGGGTCGCGCAGGCGGCCGCGGCGACGCCCCGCGCCGAGGCGGTCGTCCTCGGCCAGTACCTGTCCGCGCTCGGCCTGGTCACCGCCGCCGAGGAGGCCGCGCTGCACGAGCGCATGCTGCGCGGCGTCGCGGCGCGCGGCCACCGGACCGTGCTGTTCAAGCCGCACCCCGCCGCCGGGCGGCGGCACGCCCGCGAGCTGCGGCCGGTCGCCGCGGAGCTCGGGGTCGACCTCCTCGTGGCCCCCGAGACGACGCCCGCCGAGGCGTGCTTCGCCGCGCACCGCCCCGAGCTGGTCGCCGGGTGCTTCTCCACCGCGCTGGTGACCGCGCGGCGGCTGTTCGGCCTGCCGGTCACGACCACCGGCGCCGATCTCGTGCTCGAACGGCTCACGCCGTACGAGAACAGCAACCGGATCCCGGCGACGATCGTGGACGCCACGCTGCCCCGGCTGGAGGCCGACGGCACGGTCACCGAGCCGCCCGCCGCCGACCTCACCGCCCTGGTCGCCGCCGTGGGTTACTGCATGCGGAGCACGGCCCACCCCGGCCTGCGCGAGACCGCGGCGGCGTACGTGGGCGCGCACGGACCGGCGCGCTACTTCAAGAAGCGCAGGCTGGAGTCGCTCGGCCTGATCGATCCTCCGCCTCCGCCTGCCCCGCCCGAGCAGCCGGCCTCACGCCTGCGCCGCCTGCTCAACCGCTGACGCTCGCTACTCGGCCGGCCCGCCGGCGGCCGGACGGTCATGGGGGGTGCGGATGAGGAGGATCGCGTGCGCCTCCTCGCCGCCGAGGGCCGCGTAGACATGGGGGACGTCCGCGGCCCACGAGACGTGCTCCCCCGGGCCCGCGGTCAGCGGCGCGGCGGCGGGGCCCGTCCTGATCGTCCCCCCGACGACCGAGAGGTGCTCGGTGACCCCGGGCGGATGCGCGGGCGAGGTCTGCTCGACCCCGGCGAGGATCCGCAGGCGCAACATCTCGTAGGTCGCGCCCGGCTCCCTGAACACCTCCAGCAGGGTGGACAGGACGGCCGTGCCCCGCACCGGCGAGGCGTCGCCGGCCGGGGCGCCGGGGTCCAGTGTCAGCGCGCTCATCGGGACCGACAACGCGGCCGCGATCGCGTACATCGTCTCCAGCGTGGGGTTGCGCGTTCCGTGCTCCAGCCCGGACACGGTGGCCTTGCCGACGCCGGCCCTGCGCGCGAGCTCCGACAGCGACAGCCCGCGTGCCTCCCGCAGCCCGCGCAGTCGCCGCCCGATAGCCGGGTCGAACCGGCTTGTCCCATCTGTACCCACCTGGCTATGGTGTCACCTGAAATCGTTCCGTAAACGGAACGGTCGTGTTCCCGGGGAGGGACGATGCGGATCCTGCAGCCGGTGCTCACCGGTCTGGTCAGTGCGGTCGTCGGCTACGCCAGCGCGTTCGCGATCGTCCTCGCGGGCCTGCGGGCGGTCGGGGCCGACTCCCGGCAGGCGGCCTCCGGACTGCTCGCGCTGTGCGCCGGCATCGCGATCGCCGCCGCCGTCCTCTCCGTCCGCTATCGGATGCCCATCGCGATCGCGTGGTCCACTCCGGGCGCCGCGCTGCTCGTCGCGACCGGCCACGTGGCCGGCGGCTACCCGGCGGCGGTCGGGGCCTTCGCCGTGTGCGGGGTCCTGACCGTGCTCGCCGGGATCGTCCCGTGGCTGGCCCGCGGCGTCGCCGCGATCCCCGGCCCGATCGCGGCGGCCATGCTCGCCGGAGTTCTGGTCCCGCTGTGCACCGCCCCGCTCCACGCGATGGCCGAGGTCCCGCTGCTGGCGGGGCCGGTCACGCTGACCTGGGCCGTGCTGATGCGCTACGCCCGGCGGTGGGCGATCGCCGGGGCGCTGGCCGCGGCCGTGGCCGGCCTCGCGATCAGCGGCACCGCGTTCCCGGCCGCGTCCCTGCGCCCCGACCCGGTGTTCACGATGCCCGCCGTGACCCTGCCGGCCCTCGTCGGCATCGCGCTGCCGCTGTTCCTGGTGACCATGGCGGGACAGAACGTGCCCGGGGCGGCCGTTCTGTCGACCTACGGCTACTCCGTGCCGCTGCGCGGCGCACTGGTGACGACGGGGCTCGTCAGCACGGCCGCCGCGCCGTTCGGCGGGCACGCCGTCAACCTCGCGGCCATCACCGCCGCCCTGACCGCCGGGCCCGACGCCCACCCCGACCCGGCCCGCCGCTGGATCGCCACCCTGGCCCTCGGCGCCGGGCAGCTCGCGCTGGGGCTGGGCGCCGCCTTCGCCACCGCGCTCGTCGTGGCCTCACCGCCGGTCCTGGTCACCGCCGTGGCCGGGCTCGCGCTCCTCCCGGCGCTCGCCTCCTCACTCGCCGGCGCCTTCACCGGGCCGGACCTGCGGGAGGCGGCAGCGGTCACCTTCGTCGTCACCGCCTCGGCGACGTCCATCGCGGGCATCGGATCGGCCTTCTGGGGCCTGATCGCCGGATCGCTCGCGCTCCTGCTCACCCGGCGCCGCGCGGCGTCGCGACCACCCGAGCCGCCGGTGCCGCCGGCCGAACCGGCCCCGCACGCGCAAACCGTGCCGGCCCGCTCGACCTAGGCGGCCGTCAAGGAGCGCTGTTCCCGGCTCGGGGTATCGCGATCGTCAGAAGGCGCTTGTCCGGTTTGCCGTTCGGCGTCAGCGGCACCTCGTCGAGGACGGTGATGGTCGCCGGAACGCACTCGTCGCCGAGCCGCTCGCCGACCAGCCGGCGCAGCGAGTCAAGGCCGGGGGTCCGGCCCGCCACCGGCACCACGAACGCGTGCACCGCCTCGCCGGTGTCCTCGTCCGGGGCAGCGACCACGTACGCCTCCGCGACGTCGGGGGAAGCAGCCAGGACCCGCTCGATCGGGCCGGCGTAGTAGAGGTTGGCGTTGACGATGACGACGTCCCGTGTCCGCCCCGCCAGGTACAGTCGTCCGTCTTCGTCGAAGTGGCCCAGGTCGCGGGTGCGCACCCATCCGTCGACGAACACCTCGGCGGTCTCCGCCGGGTCGGCCCAGTATCCGGCGGCCTGGGCGGGCGTACGGACGTACAGCTCGCCGTCGGCACCGGGCGGGACGGGCCGGCCGGCCGCGTCCCGGATTTCGACGTCGACGACGTCGGGCGGGAACCCGACCGACGGGGGGACGTCTTGCGGCGTGGCCATGGAGATCGTGCCGGTCTCGGTCTGCCCATAGCCGTGGAACACGACCGGGCCGAGCACGTCGAAGGCTTCGCGCAGCCGGGACGCCTCCAGCGGCGACCCGGACACCATGAGCGCCCGGAGGCTGCTCAGGTCCGCCGGGTCGGTGCGCTGGGCGGCGACGAGTTTGTACAGGCGGGGCACGGTGATGACGCTGGCGGTCGCCCGATACCTGGTGATCGCTTCGGGGAGCGCGGGCGGGTCGGCGACGACCATGGTCCCGCCCGCGGCGAGCGTGAGCACGCCGTACTCCATCATCACCTGACTGCTCAGCGACCCGAACACCAGGTAGCGCCGCAGCCGGGAGGCCAGTTCGCGGATGGCGGGCGGCCACGCCGCCGGGCGGGCCGTCCACGCGGCGTTCATGGCGGCGTAGGTCTGTGCGCAGGCCTTGGGGGTGCCGGTGCTGCCGCTGGTGTAGACGAGCCGGGCGACGTCCTCCGGCCGGCCGGACAGGCGCAGCGGACCGTCCTCGTCACGTGCGGCCAGCAGCTCGGAGACGGTCAGCGTGCGCCGCGCGTGTTCCGGACCGGTGGCCGCGTCGGTCACGACCGCGGCGATGTCCTGGTGGAGCACGTGGCGCAACTGGTGGTAGGGCAGTCCGGGCCGCACGCCGACGGCCCGGGCTCCCACGACATAGGCGGCGATCGTCGCGGCGAACGCCTCCGGGGTGACGCCGAGCACCAGGGCGAGGCCGTCTCCGGGCCCGACGGCCGCGGCGCGCAGCCCGGCCGCGATCCGCCGGACAAGGCCGAGCATCCGCGCGCCGGTGACGACGCGGGCGCCGTGCTCGAAGACGGGCCGGTCCCCGGCCGCGGCCAGGAGGTCCAGAACGGCACGCGGGTACGGCTCAGCCGGCATCGGCGAGGCACTCCTTGACGAAGACAGCCAGTGGCTGCTGGTGCACCTCCGACAGGTTCCACTCGTTCTCCAGGTTCTCCGCGAGGTGGTGGACGCCGGCCGGCGCGCCGTCCCGGTAGTGCCGCACCACCGGGTGCAGGTAGCTCGCGTCATGGGCGTGGGCCGCGTCGTTCTCGGCGACCCTCGGGATCGAGATGTCGAAGGGGTCGACGGCGTCGTGGTGCGGGCCGTACTCCAGGGTGACGACGAACCTGTGCGGGGAGTGGCCGAGGCCGCCGTCCGCCACGTACGCCACCGGGACCTCCTCCTGGTACAGCGCGGTCGCTCCGGCCACGCTGACGACGTCGCCGAGCACGCCGAACTGCTGCCACAGCGCCGAGGAGCGGTTGACCCGGGCGATGATCGCGTCGGCGATCGCGTCGGCGGTGGGCTCGACCTGCCCGGCCGGCCAGGTCCCGCCGTGGTAACGGGTGGTCAGGATCCGGTAGAGCGCGCGCACCCCGTACCGGAAACCGTGGATGAACCCGCTGGTGGCCTTCTTGAAGTCGCGTTGCTGAGTGAGCGTGCCGGTGAAGTAGAGATCAGGCACGTTGACGGACTCGTACGCCGGCGTCTGCTCGGGGAAACGATCGTCGATGACCAGCGCGGGCCGGCACCCGTCGTCGAAGATAGAGGCGTCGAACCGGAAGCCGGTGCACACGATCACCCGGTCGTAGAACAGCTCGCGCAGCGCCTCCACGGTGCGGGCATAGCGGAACATCACCCGGTAGCCGCCGTCGGCACGGCGCTCGATGCTCTCCACCGTGCCGTCGAGCACCGAGTTCTGGGACTTCAGCTGGTAGCTGTCGAGGAAGTTGTTGTTCACCGCCCGCAGGTGCCCGACGTAATGCGACTGCCAGGCCATCCTGACGGAGTGCGGCCCGGCGACGTGGATGACCGCGGCCTGGGCCATGAGCGCGTCGGCGGTCTCGAACCCCGAGTTGCCCTTGCCGATCACCAGGACCCGCTGGTCGGCGAAGGACCGCGGATCGGTCTCGAACGTGTCGTAGCGTTCGGCGAGTTCGATGCCCGGGATCGGCGGGACGTGGAGCTGGGAGACTCCGGTGGCCACGACCAGCCGCCGCCCCCGCCACGAGCGCCCGCCGCGGTCGGTGGCGGTGAACCCGTTGTCGTCCCGGCCGATCCGGAAGACGTCGACGCCGTAGTGCGCCCGGACGCCGGTCGCCGCCGCGTAGTCGGACAGGTAACGCACGAATTCGTCGGCCTGCGGGAAGTACTCCTCGCTGTAGCGGGTGAACAGCAGGCCGGGATCGTCGCTCAGCAGCGAGTTCCAGTCCATCCGCAGCCGCAGCTCCGGGTCGTCGTACCCCGTGTGCACCTTGTTGATGGAGATCAGCCGGCGGTGCCGCGGGAACCGGGTGAAGAAGGTGCCCGGGCCGGCTCCGCGCTCCAGGACGACATAGTCGTGACCGCCGTGTTCGAGCTCTGCGGCGAGCTGCAGCCCGGCCGGTCCGGCCCCGATGATCAGGTAGTCATGCGCCATGAGCCGGAAGCTACGGACGAATTCTCATAGGATTCTGAGAATCGGCTGCCTACAGTCCGGACATGCCCGCCGTCGAAGGCACCATCGACCTCAGCTCTCCGCTGCGCTCAGCCGACCTGCGCCGCGCCGCGGCACCGGTGTCCGTCGTGGTCGACGCGTCCGTCCGCGACCGCGTCGAGCGCGGCCGTGGCTTCCTCCGCGACGTGCGGGAGGAGGAACGCCCGGTCTACGGCGCGACCACCGGATTCGGCGCCCTCGTCGGGTTCGCCGGCCGGGAGGAGGAAGCCGACCAGTGTGACAACACCCTGGCCCACCTCGGCGCCGGCCAGGGGCCGGATCTGGCCCATGACGTGAGCCGGGCCGCGATCCTCGTGCGTACGTGGTCGCTCGCCCAAGGGGCGTCGGGAGTTTCCGCACACGTGGTCGACGGGCTCGCCGCGATGTTCACGACGACGTTCGTCCCGGCGCTCCCCCGCTACGGTTCGGTCGGCGCGAGCGGGGACCTGATCCCGCTCGCCTACGCCGCCCAGGCACTGCGTGGCCGGGGACAGGCGTATCTCGGCGGTTCGCGGATGCCCGCGGCCGAGGCGCTGCGCCATGCCGGGCTGACCCCGTTGACGCTCGACGGCCGGGACGCCCTCGCGCTCGTCAACGGCACCTCCCTCACCATGGCCGCGACCGCCCTGGCCCTGGACAGCGTCCGGTCCTCGCACCGCGCGCTGCAGGGGCTCACCTGCCTGCTGGTCGATCTGCTCGGCTGCGACCCGGGCTTCCTCCACCCGCGCCTGCTCGGCGCCTACGGCCATCCGGGCGCGATCGATGTCGCCGACGGCATGCGCAAGACCCTTGCCGGGACCCTCCCGGCCGGCACGCGTCCGCTGCAGGAGCCGTACAGCATCCGCTGTTCCCCGCAACTGCTGGGCGCCGCCGAGGACGCCCTCCGCTACGTCGACGGTGTCGTCGCGGCCGACCTGTCCAGCGTCAGCGACAACCCGCTGTTCTTCCCCGACGACGACCTGGTGGTGCACGGCGGCAACTTCTTCGGGCAGCCCGCCGCGTTCGCCGCCGATGTCCTGGCGATGGTCACCGCTCAGCTCGGCAACCTCGCCGAGCGGCAACTCGACCTCCTCGTCGACCCGGCCCGCAACGGCGGCCTGCCCCCCATGCTCGCCGCCGGACCCGGCCGCCAGCACGGGATGCAGGGGGTGCAGCTCGCCACGACCGCGTTCGTCGCCGAGATCCGCCGCGCCGCCGTGCCGGCCAGTGTGCAGAGCCTGCCGACCAACCTGCACAACCAGGACGTGGTGCCGTTCGGCACCCAGGCCGCCCTGCGTGCCTACGACATGGCCGGACTGCTGCGGTTGCTCTGCGGGTCGCTGGCGGTGGGGTTGCGGCAGGCCGCGCACGTCGGCGCCCGCCGCCCCACGGCTTCGGGCTGCGCGGCGCTCCTCGACACCCTGGTCGAGGCGATCCCCGCAGTCGATCCCGACCGCGCCCTGGACGCCGATGTCCGCAGGGCCGCCGAGCTGCTCACTGCGACGCTCCCTCGGTGAGAAACAGCCCGCTTCAGCGTCGGTTGGGCTGGGTTTCGTCACTCCCCGGGCGGCTCGCCGTCGCCTAGAGAGCCTTGAGATAGCGGCGCATCCGGCGCTTGGCGCGATAGCCGTACCGCAGGACCTTGGGCGGCACCTCCAGGCGCAGCCGGGCGCGGCGGCGGGCGGCCGCGTGCTCGGGACCGTCGAGGAGCGAGCGGGCCGGCTCCAGCGTCCCCGCGCGAGCAGCGGCGACCAGCGCGGCGACGCGGCCGGTCCAGTCGCTGGCCGAGGAGTCGTGGAAGTAGTTGGCCCGGCACCACTCCTCGGCGGGGACCCGGAAGTCCGCCTTGGCCAGGTCGTCGAGCGTGCCCAGGCAGCCGCTGCCCTCGAACACCAGATTGATCATCTCCGCGCTGACCCCGAAGTCGGACAGCACGAGTAGCGGCACGTTCCCGGCGATCGCCTCGAGCGCGGCCGTCGAGCTGACCGTGACGAACCCGGCGGCGCGGCTCAGATGCTCGTGCATCGGCCCGGCGGCGAAGCGCACGGCGCCCGCGGGCACCCGGCCCTCGGCCTCCATCGCGGTCCACAGCCGTTCGTAGTGGTGACGTTCGTTGTGCGTCTGCCGCTCGTCGTCACGGGCCCGCAGCTTGACCACCACGTCGAGGTCGGGCCGGGCCCGCCCGAGGTCGGCCAGCGCGAGCAGGATCCGCTCCCGCTCCTCGCGCCGCCTGGGCACCTTGGCCTGGGTGGCGAACACGACACGGTCGCGTACGCCCCCCGCGCCCCCCGCGCCGTGCGCGGCCGGTTCGCGGGCCGGCAGGTCGAGGTAGGGCAGGCGGGCCAGCGCCACCGCCCCTCCCCCGCCGAGCCGCGCGCCGATCTCGGAGAACTCGGCGACCTCCCGGCCGCTGTGCACGACGAACAGGTCGCAGCCGCCGCGGAACAGCCAGGCCTTCTCCGTCGCGGGCACCGAGATGCCGGGCAGCCCCGACACCAGCACCGGCCGGGGCCGCAGCCCGGCCAGCGTCTCCGCCGCCAGCGCGTCCACCACCGGCCCGGTGCAGGCCAGCAGCACGGCGTCGGGCCGGAACCGTTCGGCGGCCCGGCGCAACTGCCGCGCCGGCAGCACCGGGGGAAGCCCCTCGCCCTGCGCGCGGGTGCCGCTCACCGCCGCGGCGATCTGCGCCGCGGACGGGGTGATGGGAGTGCGGACGACGGCCAGGTCCGTGACCCAGTCCTCCGGAGTCGCGTCGAGCAGGCCCGCGGCCCACTTGAGATACGAGTCGGAGTCGGCCACGGCGAGCAGACGGGTCAAGGAGCGACCTTTCCGGGATCGTGCGTGTGGGGCTGATGCGGTTCGTGCGCGAAGAGCTGGAGGTGGGAGCGCAGCGACGGGATGGCCGAAGCCGTCCACCAGTCCTCCGGCACGTCCACGGCCTCCACCCGTACGCCCCGGGCCGACAGCAGGACGCGCAGCGAGGTCACCGCGGTGGACGGCAGGCTCAGCACCCGCTGGTCCGGCCGCAGGTCGCGCAGCGTCATCTCGGCGGGCGCCCCCGCGTCGTACACGGTCAGCCCGGCGATCCGGCGCACCCGGTCGAGGTCCTCGGGGTCCTCCCGCCGATGGGGGAAGTACGCGACGGGCTCGTCGATCCGCTCCAGCCAGCGCAGGTAGCGGTCGCGGTGGATGAGCCCGTTGCGTACGAGCGAGGTGCCGAGCACGACGGTGCGCTCCTGCGGCGGCCGGACGGCGGGCTGGGCGCGCAGCCAGGCGAAGTCGTGCCGGACGAGCCGCGCGCCCGTGCCCTCCACCGCCTCGGCGAGGCCGGCGGGCACCGGGAGCGCGGTGAACACGGTGGGCCTGCGGGTGCGCAGGCGGAAACCGGCGGCCGCGGCGAGCACCTTGCGGACGACGCCCGGGGCCCCGCGGGCGCGCAGCAGCGGACGCCGTGCGACCAGCAGCTCAAGCAGGCGGATCGTGGCCAGCCCGTCGTCAACCAGCACCGTGCGGCCGGAAAGGGCCGTGACGAGGGCGAGCTGGACGCGCCCGGAGAAGGCGTCGCCCACCGCCCACGTCCGGCCCGGCCGGGGCACCCGCTCGGCCGGCTCGGCGAACTCCAGCCCCTCGGGCAGGCCGAGCCGCTCGAGCTCGCGGCGGGTCAGCCGCAGGGCCGGCAGCCCGGCGCGCGGCACCACCGTGGTGACGGGTCCGAGGAGCCCCGCGTGGTGCGCCTCGACGACGCACAGCAGCTGCAGGGGGGACTCCACCCATGCGACGGCCTGCCCCTGCTCGGCGGCGTGGCGCCGTCCCTCGTTCTCCACGCCCCGTAAAGAAACGTTCACGACGCGCTCACGCTAGCCACCGGACACGACGACGGCGGGAACACCCGGTGAACAGCCCTCGAAGAGACCTTTTCCGGACGTCACGCCGCTATGGGAGGTATGACGGCCGAGCTGACCGGCGGCGGCGGAGGATTCACCAGAGTCGTCCATGTAATGGACACGGTGCGGTCACGCGATCACAGGGCGTACGTTTCCCCAGGCGAGCGTGTGGCAATGATTGCTGCCGTGCCCCAACCACGACGACCGAGAAAGCTGTGGGCCGGGCTCGCCGCAGCGCTCCTGCTCTGCCTCGGGCTCACCGGCGCCTCCCATGCCGAGCCCGCCCCCGGACTCGCGGCTCATCGGCCCAATATCGTACTGATCCTCACCGACGACCTGGACGCGTCGGATCTGAGCCGGTTCCCCCACATCACCAATCTCCTGGTGCGTCAGGGCACCACGCTGTCCCGGTTCTTCGTCACCAATCCCTGGTGCTGCCCCTCCCGCTCGTCCATCCTGCGCTCGCAGTACATGCACAGCCATCAGGTGAAGAGCAACCGGTCGCCGACCGGCGGGTTCCCGAAGTTCCGGCCGCTGGAGGCCTCCACCCTCGGGACGTGGATGCACGACGCGGGCTACCGCACCGCGCTCATGGGCAAGTATCTCAACAACTACCCGGAGGGCGCGCCGCGCACGTACGTGCCGCCCGGCTGGGACGAGTGGCACGTCCCGGTCACCCGCCTCTACCAGGAGTACGGCTACACGCTCAACGAGAACGGCGCGACACGGCGGTACGGCGACGCCCCCGAGGACTACCTGGAAGACGTGCTGAGCGCCAAGGCCGCGGCGTTCGCGACGGGTTCCGCGGCCGGGCAGTCTCCGTTCTTCCTCTATCTCGCCCCGGTCGCGCCGCACCTGCCCGCGCATCACGCGCCGCGTCACGCCGCCGCCTTCGCCGGCGAGCAGGCGCCGCGGACCGCGTCGTTCGACCAGGCCGACCTGTCCGCCGAGCCCCGCTGGCTCCGGGAGCGCACGCCGCTGTCGGCCGCCGACACGCGCCGGATCGACCGCGTCCACCGCGACCGGCTGCGGGCCATGCTCGGCGTCGACGACATGGTGGGCGCCCTGGTCGAGGCGCTGACCCGGGCGGGCCGCCTGAACGACACCTACATCTTCTTCACCTCCGACAACGGCTTCCACCTCGGCCAGCACCGGTTGCGGCCGGGCAAGACGACGCCCTTCGAGGAGGACATCCGGGTGCCGATGGTGGTGCGCG
This sequence comes from Microbispora bryophytorum, assembly GCF_043197435.1. NCBI lineage: Bacteria > Bacillati > Actinomycetota > Actinomycetes > Streptosporangiales > Streptosporangiaceae > Microbispora > Microbispora bryophytorum. The sequence continues at coordinate 136,012 of NZ_JBICTF010000014.1, forward strand.
GGCCGGGGGTCCCCGCCGGGGGCGTGGTCGACGCGCTCACCTCGACGGTCGACCTCGCGCCCACGTTCGCCGAGCTGGGCGGGGCCACGGTGCCGCCCACGGCCGAGGGCCGCTCGCTCGTCCCGCTCCTGCACGGGCACGACGTCCCCTGGCGTGACGCCGTGCTCGCGGAGTTCTACCATCCCTCCTACTCGCCGCACTCGCCGCCCACGTACGCGATGGTGCGGACCGGGCGGTACGCGTACGTGGAGTACGAGACCGGGGAGCGGCAACTCTACGACCTACGAGACGATCCGGCGGAGCTGCACAACATCGCGGCGACGGCCGGGCCGGGCCTGACGGCCATGCTCGCGGCCCGGCTCACGCTGCTGCGGTCCTGCTCCGGACCGGTGTGCCGGCTGATGGACGTCTCGGGCCCGGGGATCTTTCTGGGCGGCGGCCTGTCCCTGGGGGCGGCCGCGCCGGCCCACCACCGGGTGAGGTGACGAAGCGGAAAAGGGCGGGTGCCCCGGCGGGTTCGGGGCACCCCCTATTCATTTCTGCCCATATGGTGATGGGAGCGCTCCCAAGCGTGGTATGTCCTAGTATGTCCCCTTGACCAGGTCTAACCACCCAGGGAGTAACAGTTAGGTTTCGGCATATTGACGCCCCGGTTGCTCATAGAGGACCCTTCGTGGGAGCGCTCCCAACAGCTCTTGACACACCATGCGGGAGCACCGAGCAGAACCTTCGATCGCGGGCCGTGAGATCGGGGACCGGCCTGGGATGTACCTCCCACGAACGATTCGGGATACCACCTGAGAGGGGTCCGGAATGATTGCAAACTCGCGCCGCGGCAGGCTGCTCGCGGTCGCCGCGGTGGCGGCGCTGGCTCTTGGCGCCACCGCCTGCCAGTCCGACGACAAGCCCGACACGGCGGCGGGCGGCGGGTCCTCGGCGGCAGCCGGCCCCGTCACCGTCACGCTCCAGACGTTCGGCGGCGGCAAGAACTTCGGCTACAAGGAGGCCGTCGACAAGTGGAACGCCGAGCACAAGGACATCCAGATCAAGTATGACAACCTGACCGATCAGTTCGAGCAGGTCTACTGGCCCCAGATGATCCAGTGGCTGCAGTCCGGCGCGGGCGCCGGCGACGTCGTCGGCATCGACGAGGGCGGCATGGGTCTGGCCAAGGCGCACCCCGAGTGGTGGGCCGACCTTGGCGAGTTCGGCCTGCAGAACCGCAAGGCCGACTTCGCCGCCTGGAAGTGGGAGAACGGCGTCACCGCCGACGGCAAGCTGTTCGGCCTCGGCACCGACGTCGGCGGCATGAGCCTGTGCTACCGCCGTGACCTGTTCGAGAAGGCCGGCCTGCCCGCCGACCGCGACGAGGTCAGCAAGCTCTGGCCGACCTGGGACGACTTCGTCCAGGTCGCCCACAAGTTCCAGGACAAGATCAAGAACACGAAGTTCGTCGACGGCACCAACACGCTCTACAACGTGGTCCTGGTGCAGGAGGGCGCCAAGAACGGCAACGTCACGTACTTCGACAAGGACAACAACCTGATCGTCGACAAGAACCCGGCGGTCAAGACGGCCTACGACTTCGCCCAGAAGATCAGCCAGGAGGGCCTCACGGCCAAGCTGCGCAACTTCACGCCGGAGTGGAACACCGGCATGAAGAAGTCGCAGTTCGCCACCCTCGGCTGCCCGTCGTGGATGCTCGGCGCCGTGAGCGGCGACGGCGGCGCCGGACCGGACTTCAAGGGCAAGTGGGACGTCGCGGCGGTGCCCGGCGGCGGCGGCAACTGGGGTGGCTCCTGGCTCGCCGTGCCCAAGCAGTCGAAGCACCCCAAGGAGGCCGCGCAGGTCCTCGACTACCTGACCGGTAAGGACGCCGAGGTCAGCGTCTTCAACTACGCCGGCAACATGCCGAGCAACGTCCAGGCGCAGCAGGACCCGGCGGTTCAGGGCGCGAAGAACGAGTACTTCAACGACGCCCCCGTCGGTGACATCTTCGCCAAGTCGGCCGCCTCGCTCCAGCCGATCTTCCTCGGCGTCAAGCACGCCCAGGTCAAGAACGCCATCGAGTCGGTCGTTTCCGCCATCGACGACGGCTCGGTGCCGTACGCGAACGGCTGGAAGAAGCTCGTCGACGACGCCGTGAAGGCCGCGGGCTGATCCTGCCCGCCAGGTGAGCACCGGCCCGCCGCAGCGGCACCCCGCCGGCGGGCCGGTCGCCTGCTTTCACCCGAAAGGTAACTTATGAGCCTGCACGTCGACGCCGGGCAACCCACCCGGGCACCGATGCCGCCCAGCCGGAGACACGTCCGGCAGAGACCGGGCCGGTCCTTCATGACCTGGCTGGACCTCAAGGCCGCACCGTACCTCCTGGTCTCTCCCTACTACCTGCTCTTCCTGATCTTCGGGCTCTTCCCGCTCGGCTTCACCCTCTACTTCTCGTTCTTCGACTACGACCTCACGGGCACGGTCGAATGGACGGGCCTCGGCAACTACACCGCCATGCTCGGCGACGCCGCCTTCTGGAAGGCGGTCGTCAACACCCTCGCGATGTTCCTCATCGCGACGATCCCGCAGATTCTGCTGGCCCTGATGCTGGCCAACGCGCTGAACAAGCGGTTCAAGTTCCAGCTGGGCGTCCGGCTGGGCGTCCTGCTCCCCCTCGTCACCTCGGTCGTCGCGGTGGCGGTCGTCTTCACCCAGCTGTACGGGCGCGACTGGGGCGTGGTGAACTGGGTTCTCGGCTGGTTCGGGGCCGACCCCATCGACTGGAAGGCCGAGCGCCTCCCCTCCTGGATCGCCATCGCGACCATGATCGACTGGCGCTGGACCGGCTACAACGCGATCATCTTCCTGGCCGGCATGCAGACGATCCCCAAGGACCTGTACGAGGCGGCCTCGATCGACGGCGCGTCCCGGCGGCGCCAGTTCTGGCAGATCACGATCCCGATGCTCCGGCCCACGATGATCTTCGTGGTGCTGAACTCCACCATCGGCGGCCTCACGCTGTTCTCCGAGCCGACGACGTTCTACAACGGCAACGTCCACGGCGGCACCAACAGCCAGTTCCAGACCGTCTCGATGTTCATCTTCGAGCAGGGCTTCCGCGAGTTCGACTACGGCTACGCCTCCGCGGCCGCCTGGCTGCTGTTCCTGCTCATCCTCATCGGATCGGGCATCAACTTCCTGCTCATCCGCCGGATCGGGGGCAACAAGTGACCACGCTCTCCGCGCCCGCCACCACGCGGCGGCGCCGCAAGGCGCCAGGAGGTGCCGGCAGCCTCTGGACCGCCACGCCGATGACGAGGCTCATCCTCGCGGTCACGATCATCATCTCGGCGTTCCCGCTGTACTACATGATCGTCATCGCCTCTCGCACCAACACCGAGGCGACGGACATGCCGCCGCCGTTCCTGCCGGGCGGCAAGCTCGGGGAGAACATCCAGCGCGTGCTGACCAACCCCGACGCGCACTACCTGACCGGTCTCACCAACTCCCTGATCATCGCCTGCACGGTGACACTCTCGGTGGTGGTGATCTCGACGTTCGCCGGTTTCGCGTTCGCCCGGCTGAAGTTCAAGGGCGGCAAGATCCTGCTGCTGCTGGTGCTGCTGACCATGATGGTCCCGCTGCAGCAGATGGGCATCGTCCCCCTCTACCGGCTCATGGTCAGCCTCGAATGGGTCGGCTCGATCAAGGCCGTGATCCTGCCCTTCCTGCTCAACGGCTTCGGCGTCTTCCTCATGACGCAGTACACCGAGCAGGCCGTGCCCAACGAGCTGATCGAGGCCGCCCGCGTCGACGGCGCCTCCACCCTGCGGATCTGGTGGAACGTCGTCCTGCCGGCCGTCCGGCCGGGCATGGCGGTGCTGGGCATCAACACGTTCATGCTGATCTGGAACGACTTCATGTGGCCGCTGATCGTGCTGACGCCGGACAACCCCACGGTCCAGGTCGCCATCAACTCGCTCAACGCGAAGTACGGCACGGACTACGTGCTCATCTTCAGCGGCACACTCATGTCGATTCTCCCGCTCATCGTCGTGTTCATCGCGTTCGGCCGACAGATCATCGGCGGACTCATGGAAGGTGCGGTCAAGGCGTGACAACGCAAGGCACACGACCCGAAGCGGAGACGGCCGGCCTGATGTTCCCCACCGGGTTCGTCTGGGGCGCCGCCACCTCCGCCTACCAGATCGAGGGCGCGATCACCGCGGACGGGCGGGGCCGCTCCATCTGGGACACCTTCTGCAGCCAGGACGGGCGCATCGTGGGCGGAGACACCGCCGAGACCGCGATCGACCACTACAACCGGTACCGCGAGGACGTCAAGCTCATGGCGGACCTCGGCCTCACCGCCTACCGGTTCTCCGTCTCCTGGCCGCGGATCCAGCCCGACGGCTCCGGCGCGTACAACGCCAAGGGCCTCGACTTCTACAAGAGGCTCGTCGACGAGCTGCTCAGCTACGGCATCGACCCGTGGCTGACGCTCTACCACTGGGATCTCCCGCAGGCCCTGGAAGACGCGGGCGGGTGGCCCGCACGGGACACGTCGAAGCGCTTCGCCGACTTCGCCGCGGCCGTGCACGCCGAGCTCGGCGACCGGGTCAGGAACTGGAGCACGGTCAACGAGCCCTGGTGCTCGGCGTTCCTGGGGTACGCCTCGGGCGAGCACGCGCCGGGCAGGCGCGAGCCGGCCGCCGCGCTGCGCGCCGCGCACCACCTCAACCTCGCGCACGGCCTGGCCGTCCAGGCGATGCGGGCGCAGAACGCCGACTCTCAGATCGGCGGGTGCGTGAACCTCTATCCGGTCACGCCGGCCACGGGCAGCGAGGCCGACCAGGACGCCGCCCGCCGCATCGACGGGCTGCAGAACCGCTTCTTCCTGGACGCGCTGCTCAAGGGCTCCTACCCCGAGGACGTGCTGGCCGATCTGAGCCACCTGTCCGACATGGAGTTCATCCAGGACGGCGACCTGGCCACGATCGCCGCGCCGCTCGACATGCTGCTGATCAACTACTACAGCCGCTTCACCGTTTCCGGCGCGCCCGGCGGCGCGGCGTCCGCGGCCGCGGCGCCCACCGACTCGGGGTCGCCGTGGATCGGCAGCGAGCACGTGGGCTTCGTCAACGGCGGCCGCCCGGTCACCTCGATGGGCTGGGAGATCGACGACAGCGGCCTGCAGGAGATGCTGCGCCGGATCGCCGAGGAGTACCCGCGGATCCCGCTCTACATCTCGGAGAACGGCGCGGCCTACGACGACGCGATCGGCGAGGACGGCGCGGTGCACGACCCCGATCGGGTGGCCTACATCGACGCCCACCTGCGGACCTGCCACACGGCCATCGAGTCGGGCATCCCGCTGCAGGGCTACTTCGCCTGGTCGCTGATGGACAACTTCGAATGGGCCTGGGGATACGGCAAGCGCTTCGGCCTTGTCTACGTCGACTACGAGACCCAGGCGAGGACCATGAAATCAAGCGCTCTGTGGTATGCCGACACCATCAGGCACGGCGGCCTGCTGGGTCGGGCACAATAAGCGCAGACACGATAAGGGGGCAGTATAGATGAACGGGGACCGCCGTTCCGGAGGCCGGCCGACTCTGGAAGCGGTCGCCGCACGCGCCGGGGTCGGCCGCGGCACCGTCTCGCGGGTCATCAACGGCTCGCCCAAGGTGAGCGACCGGGCCCGCGACGCGGTGTTACTGGCGATCCAGGAGCTCGGCTACGTACCCAACCGGGCGGCGCGCACCCTCGTGACGAATCGGACCGACACCATCGCGCTGGTGGTGTCGGAGTCGGAGCAGCGCGTCTTCGACGAGCCGTACTTCGCCGGGCTGATCCGCGGCATCGGCTCCGCACTGGCGGAGACCGGCCTCCAGCTCATCCTCACGATGGCGCAGAACCGTGCCGAGCACGACCGGCTGGAGCACTACCTGACCGGGCAGCACGTCGACGGTGTGCTGCTCACCTCGGTGCACGGCGCCGACCCGCTGCCGGGCCGGCTGGAGGAGCTGGGCGTGCCGACCGTGCTCGGCGGCCGCCCGGTGGGGCTCAACCCGTACAGCTTCGTCGACATGGACAACCGGGCCGGCGCCCGGCAGGCGGTCAAGTACCTGCTCTCCAAGGGCCGTACCAAGATCGCCACCCTCGCCGGTCCGCAGGACATGGGCGTGGGTGTCGACCGTCTCGCCGGATACCGTGACGCGCTGCTGGCCACCGGTATGACCGAGCGCGTCGCGTACGGCGACTTCTCCGAGGAGAGCGGGGAGGCGGGCATGCGCGACCTGCTCGCCCGCCACCCCGATTTGGACGCCGTGTTCACGGCCTCCGACCCGATGGCGGTCGGCGCCCTGCGGGTGCTGAAGGAGCAGGGCCTGGTCGTGCCCGACGACGTCGCGCTCATCGGCTTCGAGGACTCCAAGGTGGCGCTGCACACCGACCCTCAGCTGACGAGCGTGCACCAGCCGACGGAGGCGATGGGCCGGCAGATGGTCCAGCTTCTGATCGCCAGGATCAACGGCGAGCCGCTGGAGCAACCGGTCGTCATCCTCGACACCCACCTGGTGATCCGCACCTCAGCCTGACGCGGCCGCGGCGACCACGGCCGAACACGAGGCCACAACGACGAGACCGCCGCGCACCCTCGGGTGCGCGGCGGTCTCGCGTTGCGGCGGCCCGTGCTCCGGCGGAGAGGGATCAGCCGCCCGCGGACGAGAGCAGGCGCTCGGCCTCCTCATCCGACATGTTCTCCAGCTCGGCCACCAGCAGGTCCTCCAGTGCGACCGCCAGCTCGGCCACGGTGCGCCGCTCGAAGATCGTCCGGACCGGGACCTCCACCCCGGTCCCCCGGCGCAGCCGGGCCGCGATCCTCGTCGCGAGCAGCGAGTGCCCTCCCAGGGTGAAGAAATCGTCGTTCACGCCGATGGAATCGACGCCGAGCAGTTCCGCCCAGATCTCGGCCACCAGCAGCTCCGCGTCCGTGCTCGGCGGGACGTGCCCGGCCGACGACGTCCGGACCGGCGCGGGCAGCGCCGCGCGGTCCACCTTGCCGCGGCTGGTGAGCGGCAGCGCGTCGAGAACGACCCAGGCGGTCGGGACGAGATGGCGCGGCAGGGTCCGCGCGAGGTGCCCGGCGAGCTCCTCCCCCGTCGCGGTCCCGGTCACGTACGCCACCAGCTCCTCGGCGTGGACCGTCACGAACGCCTGGCCGACGCCCGGATGGTCGAGCAGCCGCGCCTCGACCTCGCCCGGCTCGATCCGGAAGCCGCGGACCTTGAGCTGCCCGTCGAGCCGTCCGAGGAACTCCAGCGCGCCCTCCTGGTCCCAGCGCGCCCGGTCGCCCGTACGGTATCTCCGCGATCCCGGCGGTCCCAGCGGGTCGGGGACGAACGCGGCGGCCGTGAGCGCCGGGCGGCGCAGGTAGCCGCGGGCCACCCCGGCGCCGCCGACGACCAGCTCGCCGATCACGCCCTTCGGGACCGGCGCCCCGGCGGCGTCGAGCAGGTGGACCGTCGTCGCGCCGACCGGCCGCCCGATCGGCGGCCTGCCGTACGGCGTCGCGCCGAGGTCGGTCGCGGTCGCGATGACCGCGGCCTCGGTCGGGCCGTAGGTGTTCACCAGGCGGACGTCGTCGCCGAACCGGCCGCGCCAGCGCGTCACCGCGCCGCCGGACGCCTGCTCGCCGCCGATGACGACCAGACGGAGCGCGGGCGGCCAGGCGATCTGGTCGATCTCCTCGACCAGGTGGTGCCAGTAGGCGGTGGGCAGGTCGAGCATCGTGATCCGCTCCCCGCCCGGGGCGGCCAGCACGTCGGGCAGCGTCGCCGCCCCGCCCGGCAGCAGCACCAGGGTCGCTCCCGCGGCGAGCGTGGGGAAGACCTCTTCCAGGTGGGTGTCGAAGCTCAGCGACGCGAACTGGACGACGCGGTCGCCGGGCGCCAGGCCGTACTCCTCGCGCATCCACCGGATCCGGGCCGCGATGGCGCGGTGCTCGACGGCGACGCCCTTGGGCCTGCCGGTGGAGCCGGATGTGGAGATCACGTAGGCCACGTCGCCCGGCCGCGTCTCCCGCGGTTCGCACCGGTCGCCGGCTTCACGCGGGTGCACGGCGGTGAGCCCGGCGGGCAGCGCCCGGGTCGTGATCACGTGTGTCGCCCCGGCGTCGGCGAGCGAGAAGGTCAGCCGCTCCTCCGGCTCGTCCGGCTCGAACGGCATGTAGGCCGCGCCGGCCCGCCAGACGGCGAGCAGCGCGCTGATCGCCTCGACCGAGCGGGGCAGGCAGACGCCGACCACGTCGCCGGGGCGCACCCCCTCCGCCCGCAGCTGCGCGGCCAGCCGCGCCGCCCGCCGGTCCAGTTCGCCGTAGGTGACCTCGGTCTCCCCGCAGACGACCGCGACGGCGCCTGGCGCGCGCCGGACGGTCTCGGCGATCAGCTCGGGGACCGTCGGTCCGGCAGCGCCGCCGCCGTCGCCGCCGTCGCCGGCCATGGCGTGGATGTCGGCCTCGTCGTCGCCGGTCCAGACGCGCAGCTCGGAGATCCGGCGATGCGGCTCCGCCACAGCCGACTCGAGCAGGAGCAGGAAGCGGTCGGCGAGCCGCTGGACGGCCTCCGCCTCGTGCGGAGATCCGCTGGACCCGTCGTGGCCGAACGACAGGACGATCTCGCCGTCCTCGAACCACGCCTCGGCGTACAGGCCGAGCTTGACCTGCCGGTACCCGTCGGGGAAGAAGCTGACGGACAGGTCGCCGAACGGCCGGGTGAGTCCCATGTCCTGGGTGTGCAGGACGAACATGGTCGGCATCAGCGCCTCGGGAGGGTGCCCGATCCGCTCGAACGGGACCGAAGGCCGGCTCAGCGCCGTCAGCGCCTCGCGCCTGATGCGCCCCAGCAACTCGGTGAACGACGGATCGCCGTCGAGGTCGCCGCGCAGCACGACGGTCTGCGAGAGATAGCCGATCAGCGGCTCCAGCTCGACCCGGTCGCGGCCGGCCACGGCCGTGCCGACGAGGACGTCGGTGTGGCCGGTGTGCCGGTGCAGCAGCACCTGGTAGGCCGTCATGAGCACGGTGAACAGCGTGGTCCTGTGCTCGCGGGCGAGCCGGTCCAGCTCGCCCGCGACCTCCCTGCCGATCCGGGCGACCTGGAAGCCCGCGTGATCCTCGTCGCGGACGCCGCCGCTCCCCACGGCGCAGGGCAGGTCGGGCGGCGGCGGATCGGCCAGCCGCTCCTGCCAGTACGGCACCGCGCGCTCGGCCCGGCGGCGCTGCCAGCGGGCGTAGTCGGACGGCTGGACCGGCAGCGGCGCCAGATTCGGCGCCCGCCCCTGCAGGCGTGCGGTGTAGCACTCCGCCAGGTCGTCGAAGAGGATCCCCAGCGACCAGCCGTCGCCGATGATGTGGTGCATCGTGACGCACAGGACGTGGTCCAGCGCGCCGATCTCGATGACCGCGACGCGCAGCGGCACGCCCTCGGCGAGGTCGAACGGCGCGTTCACCCGCTCGGCGGCGAGCCGCCGGGCCTCCTCCTCGTCGCGGGCCTGGATCCGCTCGACCGGCGGGAGGGACTCCGCCGCCCCCGGCGGCACGGCGACCGCCCAGGGGACGCCGTCCTCCTCGTCGAACCGGGTGCGCAGGCCCTCGTGCCGGGCCACGACGTCCGCGAGGGCCAGTTCGAAGACGCCGGTGTCGAGAGGGCCGCGCAGCCGGCGGACGGTGTACATGGTGTAGGAGGCGTCGCGGGGATCCAGCCGCTGCAGGAGCCACAGCCGCTCCTGGCCCGGCGACAGGGGCGCCCTCATGCGTCCGACGCCATCTCGTCGAGCACGGCCGCCAGGTCCTCGGCGCTGAGGCCGTCGAGCTCGTCGCGGAGCGCGGCGATGTCGGCGAGGTCCAGGTCGTCGTCGTCGAGCCGGTCCATCGCCACCGCCAGGTCGGCCACCGTGGGGTTCTCGAACAGCACCACGATCGGCACGTTGATCGCGAAGCGCGCCTGGATCCTGGCGATGATCTGGGTGGCGGTCAGCGAGTGCCCGCCCAGCTCGAAGAAGTCGTCCTCGACGCCGACCGGCTCCGCGATGCCGAGCACCTCACCCCACATCGCCGCGAGGTCCTCCTCCAGCGCGGTGGACGGCGGCCGGTACGGCTGGCTCCGCGCCCGGGTCCACTCGGGCACCGGCAGGGCCTTGCGGTCGAGCTTGCCGTTGGGGGTGAGCGGCAGGGCGTCCAGCACCACGAGGTGCGCCGGCACCATGTACTCGGGCACGTCGCGGCGCAGCCGGTCACGCAGGGACGGCCACAGGTCGGCCCCCTCGGGCTCCCCGGCCGCCCGCACCACGTAGGCGACCAGACGCGGCAGCCCGTCGGGACCGTCGCAGACGCCGACGGCGGCGCCGGCCACCTCCGGCGCGGCCCGCAGCACGGTCTCGATCTCGCCGAGCTCGATCCGGAACCCGCGCACCTTCACCTGCTGGTCGGCCCGGCCCAGGTAGCGGAGCCTGCCGTCTTCGATCGCGGCGAGGTCGCCCGTGGCGTACAGGCGGGCTCCCGGCGCCTCGGAGAACGGGTCGGGCAGGAACCTGGCCGCCGTCTGGCCCGGCATGCCGCGGTATCCCCTGGCCAGGCCGGCGCCGCCGATGTGCAGCTCACCTGCCTCGCCGGGCGGCACGGGACGCCCGTCGGGGCCGAGGATGTGCACCGTCGTGTTGCCGATGGGCTCGCCCAGGTCGACGGGGACCGCGGACCCGTTCTCGTCACTCCGGGCCACCCGCCCGGCCGTCGACCAGACCGTCGTCTCGGTCGGGCCGTACACGTTCCAGAGCCGGGCGCCCCCGTCGGGGAGGGCGCCGTCGAGGAGGGCGTCGGCGAGGTCGCGGGGCAGCGCCTCGCCCCCGCACAGCCGGGTCGCGACGTTCTCGGGGACCCCGCCGGACTCCAGCAGGATGCGCCAGCTCGCCGGGGTCGCCTGCATGATCGTCACGGCCTCGGACACGGCGCGCGACCGCAGGGCGCGGCCGTCCGCCGTCTCGTGCCCGGACGCGACCACCACCCGGGCGCCGCAGGCCAGGGGCAGGAGGAGCTCGAGCACCGAGATGTCGAACGACAGCGTGGTGACCGCCAGCCAGGCGTCGCGCGGGGTGAGTTCCAGCAGGGAGGCGAAGGACTCCAGCAGGTTGACCACCGCCCCGTGCGGCACGGCGACCCCCTTGGGCCTGCCGGTGGAGCCGGAGGTGTACATGAGATAGGCCAGGTCGCCCGCCACGTCACCCACCGGCCCGTCGGCCGATCCGTCGGCCGATCCGTCGCCGTCGCCGGACGCCCAGCCCCCGGCGGGAACACCGTCCTGCGCCAGCTCCACGACGTCGGCGACGCCGTCGAGCAGCCGGGACTCGACGCCCTGGCCGGCCAGCACCAGCCGGATGCCCGCGTCCTCCCGCATGAACCGGAGCCGGTCCTCGGGGAATCCCGGGTCGAGCGGCACGTACGCGCCGCCGGCCCGCCACACGGCGAGCAGGGCGACGACCATGCCGGGGCAGCGCTCCAGGCACAGGCCCACCGGGACCTCCGGGCCGACCCCGCGGGCGCGCAGCAGCGCCGCCAGCCGGTCGACCCTGTCATGGAGCTCCCGGTAGGTCAGCACACCGCCGGCGCCGCTCACCGCGACCGCGTCGGGGCTCGCGTCACGCCACCGGCGGATCAGCGCGAGCGCCGTATCAGGGCTGGTCACGCCGCTCACCGCGTCACTCACTTTCATGCACCTTTCACTTCGGGAACGCTCGCGAACGTGCCGCTCAGCGCCGACAGCGGGACGTCCGGGTCGGCCCCGGCCCGCCGTACGACCTCGGCGAAACCGCCGAGGAGGCGGCGCGCGGTCGCGGGCGCGAACAGATCGCTGCTGTAGTCGAAAACGCCGCCCAGCCCTTCCGGGCCCCGCCACAGGTCCATCGAGACCTCCGACTTCGTGTGACTGGGCGGGACCGTGTAGACCTCCCGGTCGAGGTCGGCCATCCGCGTCCCCAGCAGGTCGTCCTTGGGCAGGTTGTGCAGATTGAACATGGCCTGGCACAGCGGCGGCCTGCTGATGTCACGCGGGACGCGCAGCGCGGCCAGGACGTGCTCGAACGGCACGTCCGCGTGCCGCATCCCGGCCAGGGTCGCCTCCCGCACACGGTCCAGCAGCTCGTGGAACGACGGGTCGCCGGACAGGTCGGCGCGCAGCACCATCGTGTTGCCGAAGTAGCCGATCAGCGGCGCCAGCTCGCTGCGGGGCCGGCCGGCCACCGGCACGCCGACGCAGAAGTCGGTCTGGCCCGACGCCAGGGAGAGGGTCGCCTGGTAGGCGGCGACCAGGGCCATGAAGGACGTGCAGCGCCGCTTCCTGGCCACCTTCTCCAGCGGCGTGATCTCCTCCGGCGGCAGCAGCAGGGGCTCGCGTCCGCCGCGCCCGGACCAGCGGTCCGGCCGGGGGTGGTCGGCCGGAAGGTCCAGCGTCGGAGCGCCGGCCAGGCGGCGTGTCCAGTGCTCCAGGCCCTGCGTGTGGTCCCGCTGTCTCTCCTGCACCGCGAAGCGGGGGTACTGCGTGGGCAGCTCCGGCAGCTCGGGCTCGCGTCCCTCGCGCCCGGCGGCGTAGCACTCAGTGAGCTCACGCAGGAGCACGTCGAGCGACCAGCCGTCCATCACGATGTGGTGCAGGACGATGCACACGACCGCGTCGTCCGTGCCCGGCTCGGCCAGCCCGGCCCGCAGGGGAGGCTCGTTCTCCAGGTCGAACGGGCGCTCGACGAACTCCTTCAGCTCCCGGTCGAGGTCCGCCTCGCCGGACAGCGCGATCCTCTCCAGCGGCACCGGACCGGGCGGCAGCACGACCTGCACGGGGGCGTCCCCGCGCAGCCGGAAGCGGGTCCGCAGCACCTCGTGCCGCTCCACGATCCGGGTGAACGCCGCGGTCAGCGCGTCCACGTCGAGCGGCCCGCGCAGCCGCATGCACCAGGGCGTGTTGTAACTGGTGTCACCGGGGTCGAAGCGGCTGAGGAACCACAGGCGCTCCTGTCCCGGCGACAGCGGCCACTCCTGGCCGCCGGGGTCCCGCGGCGCGCCCCCCAGGGAGCGCAGCAGCGCCGCCCGGCGCTCGGGGGGCAGCCCGGCCAGCTTCTCGATCAGCGCGGCGCGGCGCTCCGCGCTGGTCATCTGTCCCGGGCGCTCAGCGTTGCCGGGTCGCGCACGCTCAGCGGCCGCATGTCGGTCCACACCGTCTCGATGTGGGCCAGGCATTCCTGCCGCGTGCCCGCGAAGCCGGTGGCCCGCCACCCTGCGGGCGGCTCGCGGTCGCTCCACCATACGGAGTACTGCTCCTCGTCGTTGACGACCACGAGCATCGGGGAGTCGGTCATGTCACCTCTCCAAAAGGGTCATTGCGGAAGACGGGGCCCGGCCGCCGCCCTCGGTCGAGCGGGGACAGCCGGGCCAGCCGCCGGGTTCGGCCGGCGGCGCCGTGCACAGGACGTAGTGGTGGGGGGCGAGCACGTCGGTCCGGCCGGCCGCGGCGCGCATCACGGCGGTGTGGACGGCCTCGGGCGTGTCCAGCCCGGGACGCGCGACGAGATACCCGGTCAGCCGGGCCGCCGCCCCGTCTCCCGCCCCGTCCGCGGCGCCGTCTTCCGGGTCGTCCACCACGACCGCGGCCAGGCCGGTCCCGCACACCCGGCGCAGCAGCGCCTCGGTCTCCTTCAGGTCCACCCAGTCGGGGCCGACCGCCGTCCACCCGGCGGGACGCCGCACGGGGTCCAGGCCCGCCACCTTCGCCACCCGGTCCAGCGGCACCTCCTCGGTGACCGCCCGGACCAGCAGTTCCTCCAGGCCGGTGAGCATCCGCCCGGCGACGTCTCCGGGCAGGAAGGCCGTGTCCACCAGCACGTAGAACTCGCAGGTCGACGAGGCAGGGCCGGTGGCGAAGAAGATCCTCGCCTTCACCTTCGAGTAGGTGCCGACGAAGAACGTCCTGGTCCGGCTCCGCAGCGCGGCGATCGCCTCGGCGTCCCCGGGATCGACCGCCGGCAGGCCCTGCCAGCGGCCCCCTTGCCTGACGTCGTTGTAGAACACGTCCAGGTCGATGTCGGCGCCGCGGTCCCACGCCTCCGCCTCCCGGGCGGCCAGCACGAGCGCGGGGTCGTAGTGCCCGTTCCGGTAGGTCGCCATGGTCCTGCGGTGTCCGAGCCGCAGCGCGTCGGCGAACGTGCCGGCCCCCAGCTCGACGACGCACAGCCCGTCCTGGGCGGCGGGCCCGGCCATCGTCTCCATCCCCGGGTGGTGCCGGTTCGACACGATGAGCTGCAGCGCCACCGTGGGGTGCCCGGTGACGGCGGCCAGCAGCGCGGCGCTCGCGACCGTGAGCACGCTGGAGGTCGTCACGCCGTGCCGGGCGGCGAGCGCCTCGGCGGCGACGGCCGCCGCCGGGGAGTCCATCCCGTGCCGGACGAAACGCGGCTCCTCGGGTTCCCTCGCCGGGAAGTCGAACATCGAACGCGGGGCGGACACCAGACCGGCCTGCCAGTGCCGCAGCGCCTGACCGCCGGGCGGCGGGTCCGACCGCTCGGAGGCGGCCTGGTCGAGCGGCTGCCGGCCCGGGTCGGGCAGGTCCTCCCCCGCGACCAGCCGCGGCCACTCCGCGGCCACCATGTTCAGCGACCAGCCGTCGAGCGCGAGATGGGACAACGCGAGCGCCAGCGCGCGCGGCCGTCCCCTCTGGCAGACCACCGCGCACCGGATCGGCAGCTCGGCCGCGTAGTCGAACCCGGTCGCGGCCAGCTCGGCGGCCAGCGCCTTGGCCGCGCTCATCGGCTTGGCCGCCGCCTCGTACAGGCCGACGGTGAGCCGGCCCTCCCGGCTCACTCGCTGGACCGTGTCCGGCCCGACGTCCTCCCCGGTCTCCCCGGTCTCCCCGGCCCGGACGAACGCCGTGCGCAGCGTCTCGTGCCGCTCCACCAGACGGCCCACGGCCCGCAGCACGGCGTCCAGGCCGGCCGCGCCGGTCACCGGCAGGGTCCAGGCCAGGTTGAAGTAGGGGTCGCCGTCGTCCAGCCACTGCGTGGAGCGCCAGATCCCCTGCTGGCCCCAGGTCAGTGCGGCCTGCCCGCCCCGTGCGCCGCGGAACTCCACGGTTCGCGGCGGCAGCGCCGAGAGACCGGTGATCTGCGCCGGCGGGCCCGCGGTCACTTCCGCTGCCCCGCGATGTGCTCGACCAGGCCGTCGAGCGTGTCGAGATGGCCGCCGTCCAGGTCGACGTCGCAGTCGAACTCGGTCTCCAGCAGGTCGATCAGCCGGAGGTAGGAGATCGAGGTGAGGCCGAGCGCCGGCAGGCTGCAGGTCGCCGCCAGGATGTCGGCGACGGCCAGGTCGCCTCCGCTCGCCTTCGACACCAGCTCGGCCACGCGCTCCCTCAGCATGCCTCCTCCCGCAGGCGGGCGACCTCGGCGGCGATCCCGGTGATCGTCGGCTCATCGAAGAACACGTCGAAGGACAGCTCCACGTCCATCCGCTCGCGCACCTTCGCGATGATCTGAGTGATCGACAGCGAGTGCCCGCCGAGGTCGAACAGGTCCTCGTCAGGACCGATCTCCGGCATGCCGAGCACCTCGCGCCAGATCTCGCCCACCTCCGCCAGGTACGGCGCGGCGTCCGCCTCCCCTGCCCGGGGGAAGGACGGCTCGGCCGCACCGCCGACCACGCCGCCGACCACGCCGTCAACCATGCTGGCGGCCACGGGGGGCGGCAGCGGCAGGTCGGCCACGGCGGCGTCCGGAGCGGCGGCCAGCGCCCGCAGCAGGGCGAGCAGGTGCTCGGCGACGGTCTCGCAGCCCGAACGGCTCAACACGAGCGGATTGAACTGCAGCCGGGCCGCGATGCCGTCCGGCGCGTCCACCACCTGCAGGTGCAGCGTGCCGCGCACCGCGCGGTTGAACGCCATCCAGTCCACCGACGCCTCGACGCCGGGAAACTCCGGCGCGCTCCCGTCACGGCCGCGGTAGCTGACCGACACCGGCGTCAGCGCGGTGCGCGGGCTCACGCCGCCGACCGCACGCGCGAGCGGCACCTCCCGGAACCGATACGTGGCCCGCAACTCGTCGCGTACGGAGTGGGCGAACTCGGCGAACTTCCCACCGGGCGCCGGGGCGGGCACCGGCAGCTCGTTCACGAACAGGCCGATGAGGCCCCGCGTCTCCTCGGTCCTGGTCGACAGGTCGACGGCCACCGCCGCATCCTCGTTGCCGTACGCCGCGAGCAGGGTGTGCACGGCGGCGAGCACCAGCTCGAACCGGGTGACGCCCATCTTGTCCGCGGCGACGGCGAGATCGGCGGGGAGCGCGAAGTCGACCGCGTCGCCGTCCGCGGCGCGGGTCGAGACCCCGGACAGCCCCGGCAGCCGCAGGTCCTGCCGGTCCTGCCAGCGGCCGCGCCAGAACTCGGCGGCGTCGCCGAGCAGCTCGGCCACCCGCGCGTTCTCCCGCTCGACGGCCTCGCCGTACGTCAGCGGAAGGGCCGGCGACGGCAGCCCGGCGTAGGCGGCGGCCAGGCCGCGCACCAGGATGTCCTTCGACATGCCGTCGAAGACGGCGTGGTGGGCGACGAAGACGAGCAGGTGCCGCTCCGGCGCGAGCCGGAACACCGTGAACCTGGCGGTCGGCCCGGTCGCCAGGTTCATGGCCAGCGCCGTCTCACGATCGACCAGCTCGCCGGGCTCCCGCCCTGCGTCCTCGAATCCGGAGACGTCCTCGAAACCGATGGGCGGCGGCACCGCGCCGGGCAGCAGGCGCACCACGCCGTCCCGCTCCGCCAGGGCCGCGGCCAGCTGGGGGTGCGCGCGGACCACGTCGTGGCAGGCGGCCAGCAACCGGTCCGCGTCGAGGGGGCCGTCGAACCGGATGGCCAGCGGCATGTGGTAAACCCGGCCGCCGCAGCCCATCTGCTCCGTTATCCACATGCCGTGCTGTGCGAGGGACGCCTGCTCCCCCTCGCCGACGAGTGTCGGTGACATCTCACTTGCCTTCCGTCGTGCTGATCACGGAGCCGCCCAGCAGCGCGGGCAGCTCCTTCTTGATGACCTTGCCTGACTGGTTCCTGGGCAGGCTGTCGACCACGAGGATCCGTTCGGGCAGCTCGTGCCAGGCCAGCCGGTCCATCAGGAAGGCACGCACCTCGCTTTCCGACAACCCGGGGCTCTCGGACAACCCACGGCCCTCCTGCTGTCCCGGCGACCGCGGCGATCTGGGCACGACCGCGGCCCCCAGCACGGAGCCCAGCACCGGATGCGGAAGCCCGAACACGGCCGCCTCGGCGATCCCCGGGTGCTCGTGCAGCGCGGCCTCCACCTGGAGCGTGGACACCTTGAACGCGCCGGTCTTGACCACGTCGCTCTCCCGGTCGACGAGGTAGAGGTAGCCGTCGGCGTCCACGTATCCGACGTCGCCCATGCGCACCCAGCCGTCGCGGAACGACCGGGCGCTGGCCTCGGCGTCGCCGTAGTAGGACCGAGTGGCGGTGGGCGAGCGCATCCACACCTCGCCGGTCTCCCCCGGCGGGAGCGGGTCGCCCTCCTCGTCGGTGATGCGCAGCGAACCGCCGAACGCCGGCCGCCCCAGCGCGGCCGGTCGCGTCCGGTCGTAAATCATGATCGTCTGAGCGGGGGCGGCCTCGGTGGACGTGTAGTAGTTCGTCACGGTCGCGTTCGGGAAGGCCGCCGACAGACGTTCCGACAGGGCGGGGGGAAGCGCGGCCGCCGCCGACCCCAGCAGCACCACGCCGGACATGTCGTGCCGCTCGTGCAGCCCGGCGTCGAGCAGCTCGATCGCCATCGAGGGCACCAGGAACACCGTGCCGGGGCGGTAGGTCTCGATCAGCCGGGCGAACCGGCCCGGGGTGAACCTCGCCGGGGTCAGCACGGTCGGCCGGGCGTCCAGCGCGTTGATCAGCATGGTCTGGCCGGCGTTGGTGCCGATCGGGAAGGCGTGCAGCAGGTGGCGCGAGTGGGCGAACCTGCGGTGCTTGGGCTGCGTGACGCACCCGTAGGCCAGGTTGGCGTGGCTCGCGCCGACCCCCTTGGGCCGCCCGGTCGTGCCGGAGGTGTAGAGGATCTGCGCCAGGTCGCCGGGCCGCACCCGCGGTCCCTCCCCCACCGTCTCCGGCCCGAAGCCGGCTTCCAGCTCCGCCGGGGTCGCGGTCCACGGCTCCACGGCGCCTTCCCCGGGCCCCGGCGGCGCCGTGAGGTCCCGGCCCAGCAGCACCGCCGACGCCGCGCAGTGCCCGATCATGTAGCGCAGCTCGGCGGGGGCCAGCCGGTCCGACATCGGCACGGCCACCGCGCCCGCCTTGAGCACCCCGAAGAACGCCACGGCGAAGTCGATCCAGTCGCGGCTGCCGAAGTGCAGCGCCACCCGCTCGCCCGGGGCGACTCCCCGGTCCGTCAGACCGGCGGCGAGCGCCGCCGACCTGCGGTCCCACTCGGCGAAGGTGAGCGTGCCGTGCCCCTCCACGATCATCGCGACGCCGTCCGGTTCCTGTCCCGCGCGCAGCCGCAGCAGCTCCGGCACGGTCAGACCGGGCACGCCCCGCGCTCCCCGCGTCCTCATCGTCCCCGTCGTCCCCGTCATACGTGCTCCTTCTCGGGTTCGCGGGCCGCCCGTGCGTCCGTGCCCACCTGTGCGTCCGTGCGGGCGGCCGCGATGCGCTCGGTCAGGGCCTGGTAGCCGACGACGTCGTCCGGCAGGGCGTCGGGCACGTCGGTGTCGAACCGGCGCAGCACCCGGATCCGCAGCGCGACCAGCGCGATGACCGCGATCGCCACCCCGAAGCAGGCGTACATGAAGCCGATCCCGCGCCCGGCGCCGGTGCCGAGCACAACGCCCGCCGTGCCGGCGAGCGGCCCGTCCGGGGCGAGCAGCGGCTCGAAGACCTGCGCGCCGTACGGCGCGACCAGGCCGAACCCGATGGGCAGGGTGGACCAGGCGACCAGCGTGTTCAGCGCGATGACCCGGCCGTGGAACCGCTGCGGCACCTTGACCTGGATGATCGTGGCGTAGACGCCGTTCAGCAGGGTGAGGCACAGCGACATGCCGAACGCGCCGACCCCGATGAGGAACAGGTCGGGGCGCAGCCCGGTCAGCAGGCAGAACACCGACAGGGCGAGCGTCGACAGCAGCACGCCGAGCAGCCGCCTGCGGCGCGGTCCGCCCCACGCGGCCATGGCCAGGCCGCCGAGGAAGGCGCCGAGCCCGCCCGCGAACGACACCCGGCCGACCTCGGCCAGCGACCCGAACGACAGCACCAGCGGCGAGATCATCATGAACAGCGGGGACAGGAAGATGTTCAGCACCGCGAAGTAGAACAGCATCGCGCGGAAGCCCCGGTTGCCCCAGGAGTGGCGGATGCCGCCCATCATCTCGGAGAGCACGCTCTCCCGCCGCTTCCAGGCCATCGTCGCCGGGAAGCGGATCAGCACGACGGTGAGCGTGGCGACGACGTAGCTGGCCACGTCGATGACGAGGATGCCCTCCAGCCCGATCGCCGCCATCAGCCCGACCGCGATCAGCGGCACGATGAGCTGCGCGGTGCCGGTGGCCATCTGGACGACGCCGTTGGCGTGCCCGAGGAACCGTTTCGGCACGAGCTGCGGAATCGCCGAGCCGTACGCCAGCCGTTGGAAGGTGAGCGCGACGGACAGGCAGACCAGCAGCGGATAGATGTGCCAGGTCTGCAGGTTGCCGGTCCACAGCAGCAGGCCGAGCGCGAGCTGGGTGCCGCCGGCGGCCGCGTCCCCGGCGATCATGACCTTGCGCCGGTCGAACCTGTCGACGACGGCTCCGGCCAGCGGGGCGACGAGCATGCCGGGCAGCAGGCCGAGCACGGAGAACAGCGCGAACCGGGCGAGCGAACCGGTGGTGAGATAGATCCACAGCGGAATCGCGAACTCGGTCAGCGCGGAGCCGGTGATGGAGACGAGCTGTCCGGCCGCGATGAGGAGGAACCGCCGCATGCTGGGCGGCGGGCCGACGCGCACCCGCGTGTCTGCCGCACCGTCCGGGCCGCCCGGGTCGTCCTGCGCCCCGCTCTCGACCTCGCTCTCGATCACCTCGCCCTCGACCACCTCGCCCTCGACCACCGGGGTTCCGGACCGGCGTGACACGCCCTGCAACCACCAGGTGCGGCCCTCGTCCCGTTCCATCCCCTCCGTACGCCCGGAGGCGAGGGCGGCGTGGGTGCCGGTGACGATCTCGGCCAGCTCCTCGTTGCGGTAGCGCAGGAAGAAGTGCCCGGCCTCGTCGAGAACGACGCACGCCGTCTCGTCTGACAGGCAGTGCCACTCTTTGTAACGTTCCTGGTAGAACTCGGCCGCCGGGTCGCGCTCGCCGACCACGGAGATCACCGGCGCGCGCAGCGCCGGGCCGCCGCCCGCCTCGAAGATCCGCGTGAAGTACCGCTCGGCGGCGCGGGTGCCCTCGCGGCGGTTGTGCACGATCAGCTTGACCTGCTCCCGGCCGAGGTCGTCGACGTCGAGCCCGGCCGCGGTCAGGGCGTTGACCCGCTGCTGGTCGCTGGTGAGGCGGTCGAAGAAGGCTCCGAGCCAGTTGAGGCCGCGGCCCGGACGGGCGAAGGGGAACACGCCGCCGAGATACAGCGCGTCCACCGTGCGGCCGTCCGCCTCCAGCCTCCGGGCCATCTCGGCGGAGAGCATGACGCCGAGGCCGCAGTGGCCGTACAGCACCAGTGAGCCGCCGTTCCTGTCCATGATCTCGGAGATCTCGGCCACGCAGTCGAGCACGACCTCGTCGAACGGCCGGGCCTCCTCACCCAGCTCGTGACCGGGCACGGCGACCGAGTAGAGCGCCCAGTCGTCCGGCAGCGCGTCCGCGAGCGGCTGGTAGACGACCGCGCTGCCCCCGCCGTACGGCACGCACACCAGGGTGGTGGTGGCGGCCCGGGCGGGGGTGAGCCGGTGCAGCAGGGAACGCGGCACGTCCCCCTCGGCCGTGAGCAGCCGGGCCAGCTCGCGGACGGTGCGGTGCTTGAACACGTCGAGCACCGTGATCCGCCGGTCCGGATGCGCCTTGCGCAGCCGGGCGATGACCCGCATCGCCAGCAACGAGTGGCCGCCCAGGGCGAAGAAGTCGTCGAGCGCCCCCACGCGCTCGACGTCCAGCACCTCCGCCCAGACGCGGGCCACGTCCTCCTCGGCGCCGGGCGCCGGGGGGAGGTATTCGGCCGCCGCCACGTCGGCCTCCGGCTCGGGCAGCCGCGAGCGGTCCACCTTGCCGTGCGACTTGAGCGGCAGTTCGTCCAGCCAGGCGTACCGCGAGGGGATCATGTACGCGGGCAGCCGGTCGGCCAGCCACGCGCGCACCGCCGCGGTGTCCGGCCGCGCGCCGTCCACTTCGTTCTCCGCGTTCCCGGCCGCCGGGACGGCGGGGGCGGCGGGGACAGCGGGGACGAGGTAGGCGACGAGCTGCTCGCCACGCGGCTCGACCACGGCCTGGGCGACGTCCGGATGGTCGGCCAGCACCGACTCGACCTCGCCGAGCTCGACCCGGTAGCCGCGGATCTTCACCTGGAGGTCGCGGCGGCCGAGGAACTCCAGGTCGCCGGAGCCGGACCACCGGCCGAGGTCGCCGGTGCGGTACATGCGCGACCCGGGCGGGCCGTACGGGTCGGGGAGGAACCGGTCGGCTGTCAGGCCCGGCCGGTTCAGGTAGCCGCGGGCCAGCCGGTCGCCGCCGAGGTAGATCTCCCCGGGCACTCCCGCGGGCACCGGCCGCAACCGCTCGTCCAGCACGTACGCCCGCGCCCCGGGCAGCGGCGAGCCGATCGGCAGGCTCACGCCCGCCTCGGCCGGGCCGTCGGGAGCGGGCAGCCGGGCGACGTCGTAGGTGGTCACGCCCACGGTGGCCTCGGTCGGACCGTAGTGGTTGACGACCTGGCAGCGGCCCATCGCCGCGAGCTCGGCCGCCCAGCCGCGTGGGGCCGCCTCGCCACCCAGCAGCAGCAGCTTCCTGGGCAGCAGGTCGTCCGGCCCGGCGTCGGCGAGCAGAGCGGCGAGATGGGACGGCGTGATCTTGAGGTAGTCGATCCCGGTCCGCCGGAAGATCTCCGCCAGCTCGGGACCGGCGGTGCGCGAGGGCACCAGGTGCAGAGTGCCGCCGGTCATCAGGCACAGGTAGAAGACCGTGACGCCGAAGTCGAAGGCGAGGGACTGGAGCAGGGCGAAGGACGAGCCGGGCTCCACGCCCAGCCGCTCGCGCACCCCGGCGAGGTAGACCATGGCCTCGTGGTGCTGCACGGCGACGCCCTTGGGCCGCCCGGTGGTGCCGGAGGTGTAGATCACGTACGCGAGGTCGCCCGGAGCCGTGGGCTCCCAGTGGTCGGCGGGCTCCGGCGCCTCCTCGTCGAGGTGCACGGCGGTGACGCCATCGGGCAGCCGGTCGCGCAGGTCGGGGCTGGTCACGACGATCGACGCCGCGGCGTCGGCCAGGACGAACTCGAGCCGGGCGCGCGGGTGCTCCGGGTCGAGCGGCAGGTAGGCCGCGCCCGCCTTGAGCACGCCGAGCACCGCGACCGCGAGCCCGGTGGACTGCTCCAGGCAGATCGCCACGCGGTCGTCGCGCCGCACGCCGAGCCCGCGCAGCCGCCGGGCGAGCCGGTCGGCCGCGGCGTCCAGCTCGGCGTACGTGAGGGCGTCGCCGCCGCAGGCGACGGCGGTCGCGGACGGGGTGCGGGCCGCCTGCGCGGCGAACGACTCGTGGAGCGTCGTCGCCCCGCCGAACGCGTCCGCCGCAGGCGCCACCGCCTCGGGAGCCGCTCCCGCGAATGCGAGCACGCGGTCGCGCTCGGCCGCCGGGAGCAGCTCCAGGTCGGACACCCGTGCGTGGGGGTCGGCGACGATCGACCTGAGCAGGTTCTCGAAGCACTCCGCCAGGCGCGCGATCGTGGCCGGCCGGAACAGCTCGGTGCGGTAGGTGATGTTGCCGTGCAGGCCGTCGCCCTGGTCCATGAGATAGAGCGCGAGGTCGAACCGGCTGGCGGTCACCTCGAACGGGTACGCCGACATGGTCAGCCCCTGGGTGCGCAGCGGGGCCGACCGGTAGTTCTGCAGCGCGAACATCACCTGGAACACCGGCGACCTGCTCACGTCGCGCTCGACGCCGAGCTCGCCGACCAGGCGGTCGAAGGGCAGTTCCTGGTGCGCGTAGGCGTCCAGCGCCGTCTCGCGCACCCGGCCGAGCAGCTCGGTGAACGTCGGGTCGCCGGACAGGTCGGCCCGCATCGGCAGCGAGTTGATGAAGAGCCCGACGACCCGCTCCAGCTCCGGCAGGTCGCGCCCCGACACGGGCGATCCCACCGCGAAGTCGTCCTGGCCGGAGTACCGCGCGAGGAGCACCTGGTAGGCGGCGAGCAGGGTCATGTACAGCGTCGCGCCGTTCGCGCCGCCCAGCGCCGTGAGCGCGTCCACCAGCTCGCGGTCCACGACGACGCCGTGGGCGGCGCCCGCCGAACCCTGCTCCGGCGGGCGCGGCAGGTCGGTCGGCAGTTCGATCGGCGGCAGCCCGGCCAGCCGCTCCCGCCAGTAACGGATGTCGTCCTCGTGGGTCCGTCCGCGTTCCCACAGCGCGTAGTCGCCGTACTGCACGGGCGGGGCGGCGAGATCGGGGTCGGTCCCGGTCCGGTACGCCTCGTGCAGGGCGAGCAGCTCCTCCATCACGATGTCGCACGACCAGCCGTCGGTGACGGCGTGGTGCATGGTCAGGAGCAGCACGTGCTCGCGGGCGGCGAGCCGGACCAGGAGCAGCCGCAGCAGCGGGCCGGTCGCGAGGTCGAACGGCCGGTTCAGCTCCTCCTGCACGTTCTCCTGCACGGTGGCGGGGTCGTCCGACAGCCGCAGCTCGACCGCGGGCTCGTCGTCCAGCACGATCTCCGGCGTGCCGTCCTCCGTGGTGACGAACCGGGTGCGCAGGGTCTCGTGGCGGCGGGCCACCTCGGTGAGGGCGCGCTCCAGGGCCGCGTCGTCGATCTCACCGCCGTCCAGCCGGACGGCGAAGGCGACGGTGTAGGCGGTGGTGCCCGGGGCGTACTGCTCCAGGAACCACAGGCGCTCCTGCGCGTGCGAAAGCGGCGGGTGGGTGCCGGCCGGTCGCGGCGGCACGGTGACCTTCGCGGCTGCCCCGGCCCTGAGCCGCTGTGCCAGCAGCGCCTGCTTGGCCGGTGAGAGGCCGGTTCGGGTCACGACGCCGGCACCTCGGTTGAAACTTGCATTAAGAACATGGCATTCCTCTGTGCGCTCTGCGCCCCGGTACGCCGGCGGTACGATCCGAAGACGCGGACGACCAACGATCCGGCAGCGGAATCACCGCCGGTGAATTTCCTGCCTGGTGCCTGGCGCGGAATCCACTGCCGCTCGCGCCGGTGACCCCCATTTCGGACGCGGTAGTGGGAACGCTCCCACGGCAGTGGAGGCTAGGGATCGCGCCTTTCGTTCGTCAAGTGTCATGGAAGTTTCTGTCCGTTATTAGCCCCAAGGCGGGGTATGTGAGGATATTGCTGCAGATCACGGACAATTAGGTCTTAATCTCCTAAATTCGCCCTATTACGGGGGATTGACAGGGCCCCTAACCGCACCTACCCTGCGTGGGAGCGCTCCCAGAATGGGTGCTCCTGTCCCTGGCAGCGGGTCCCGGCGTCGAGCGCGCACTCGACCAGAGACGCACCAGGAGCGGACCACCTGTGATCGCCACCGCTGCACCGTCCCGGAGCCCGCGGCATGCCCTCAACGACGGGGATCTTCGCTCACTCCTCCTCATCCGGCACTTCGAACGCGCCCTGCTCCGCCTGTTCGAGCAGGGCGTGCTGAGCGGCACCACCCATACCTGCCTCGGGCAGGAGTACATTCCGGTCGCGGTCTCGGCCCTGCTCCGCGACGACGACTTCGTGTTCAGCAACCACCGGGGGCACGGCCACTTCCTCGCCCGCCATCCCGACCCGCACGGACTGCTCGCCGAGATCATGGGGCGGGAGGGCGCCCTGTGCGGCGGCGTGGGCGGCAGCCAGCACATCTACCACCGGCGTTTCCTGTCCACCGGCGTGCAGGGCGAGAGCCTGCCCGTGGCCACCGGGGTGGGCCTGAAACTGGCCGGCACGGGAGCGCTGGCCTGCGCCTACATCGGAGACGGCACCTGGGGCGAGGGCGCCGTCTACGAAGCGCTGAACATGGCCTCCCTCTGGCGGGTGCCGCTGCTCGTCGTGGTCGAGCACAACGGCATCGCCCAGTCGACCCCCACGTCCGCGCAGATGGCCGGCACGATCGCCGCCCGGGCGGCGGCCTTCGGCGTCCGCCACCACCACGTCACGTCCACCGACGTCGGCGAGATCAGGCAGGCCCTCGCCCCGCTGGTCGACGCCGTGCGGGCCGAGCCGTCCCCGCTGGTCGTCGAGTTCGCCACGCACCGCCTCGGACCGCACAGCAAGGGCGACGACACCCGCCCGCCGGAGGAGATCCGCCGGGTGCGGGAGTCCGACTGGTACGACCGGCACGCCGAGCTCGATCCCGAGTGGTTCGCCCGGATCGACCGCGAGCAGCGAGAGCTCGTCGAGCGGGTGGTCGCCGAGGTCTCCGCCCGGCCCCTCTCCCGGCCGGGGGGAGCGGCGTGACCAGGGTCTCCGAGCACCTCAACCAGGCGCTGCACGATCTCATGGAGTCCGACCCCTCGGTCCACCTGCTCGGCGAGGACGTCGGCGACCCCTACGGCGGCGCGTTCAAGATCACCCGAGGACTGTCCGGCCGGTTCGGCTCCCGCGTGCGATCCACGCCGCTGAGCGAGGGCGCGATCGCCGGGGTCGGCGCCGGGCTGGCCCTGGCCGGCGACAAGGCCATCGTCGAGATCATGTTCGCCGACTTCGTGGCGCTGGCGTTCGACCAGATCACGAACTTCGCCGCCAAGTCCACCTCGATGTACGGCAGGCCGGTGCCGGTGCCGCTCGTGGTGCGCTGCCCCACGGGCGGCAACCGCGGCTACGGCCCGACCCACAGCCAGAACCCGCAGAAGCACTTCATCGGCGTGCCCGGGCTGTCCCTGTTCGAGATGACGCCGTTCCACGACGCGGCCGAGCTGTTCGCCCGGATGTTCGGGCTCGGCCGGCCCTGCCTGTTCTTCGAGGACAAGGTCCTCTACACGCGGCAGATGTTCCGCACCGACGACCTGTTCCGGTTCGAGCTGGTGGACGACGTGGCGCGGGTGTACCTCGACGGCGCGGGCCGCCCCGACTGCACGCTGGTCACCCATGGCGGGCTCGTCCACCGGACGCTCGACGCCATGCGGGCGCTGCTCCTGGAGGACGACCTGGTCTGCGAGCTGCTGGTGCCCGCCCAGCTCTACCCCGTGCCCCCTCTGCCGGGACTGGAGGACGCGCCGCACGTCTGCGTCGTGGACGACGGAACCGAGGGCGGCACCTGGGCGGCCGAGGTGGCCACGGCGCTCTATCCGCGTCTGTGGGACCGCCTGCGCCGCCCGATCACGTTGATCAACTCCTCGGACGGGGTGATCCCCGCCGCCCCCCATCTGGAACGTGAGGTGCTCGTGCAGGCCGACAGCATCCGAGCCGCGGTGAGGGAGGCGCTGTCGTGACCGATTTCCGGGTGCCCAAGCTCAACAACAACGACACGTCGTACGTCCTGGTCGAGTGGCTGGCCGAGGACGGGCAGGCGGTGCGGGACGGCGATCCGATCGCGCTGCTGGAGACGTCGAAGGCGACCGAGGAGGTCGAGGCCCCCACCGACGGCGTCCTGCGGCGGCTGCTCGCCGAGGGGGCCGAGTGCGAGCCGGGGCAGGTGATCGCCCGCCTGCTCGGGAGCGCGGACGAGGCCGCCCCGGAAGCGGCGCAGGAAACCGTGCAGGAGGCCGGGCGGGAAGCGGTGCAGGAAGCCCCGCAGGAGGCCGCGCACGGAAACCCGGGCGGAGCGCGGACCGCGGCGACGCCCGGCGACGCCTCCGGCGTGATCGTCACGGCGCCCGCGCGGGAACTGATCGAGGAGCACGGCATCCCCATGGAGCGGGTGCACGCCCTCGGCCGCAAGGTGATCAGGCGGACCGACGTCGAGGAACTGCTCGGCGGGCAGGAGCCCTCCCCCGCCGTCTCCCCTGCCGTCACCGGCGACGCCCCGGCGGGGGACGACGACGCACAGTGGATCACGCTGTCGCGGGCGCAGCAGCGGACGGCCGAGGTCGTCGAGCGGTCCCTCCGCGAGATCCCGGCCGCCTTCACGGCGATGAACGTCGACGTGACCGAGGTCCTGTCGCTCGCCCGCGACCTCACCCGCCGGCTGCGCACCCTGGTCGGCCTGCCCGAGATGGTGGTGAAGGCGGCCGGCGGGCTGCTCGACCGCTTCCCCATGTTCTTCGCGGCGCCCGGCCCCGGCCCGCGGGCGAGAAGGGCCGCCACCGCCGACGTGGGCGTGACGGTCGACGTGGGCCGCGGGCTGTTCATCCCGGTCGTCCGCGACGCCGGCAACCGGCCGCTCGCCGAGATCGCCGCCGACCTGGTCGGCTTCCGCAAGACGGCGCTCACCGGGTCGTTCCGGGAACGCGACCTCCAGGGGGGCGCCATCACGCTCACCCTGCACACGAACGACGGCATCGTGTTCGCCGTCCCGATCGTCTTCCCCGGCCAGACGTGCGCGCTGTCGCTGACCGCGCCGCGTCCGGAGGTCGTGCAAGACGGCTCGGGCTTCGCCGTACGCAGGTTCGCCACAGTAGGGCTCGCATACGACCACCGTTTCATCAACGGCCGCGATGCCGCGGAGTTCCTCGGCGAACTCCGCACGGCGCTCGAATCACCCGCGCGTTTCCTCAGCGAGAATGGATGAAGCCATGAACTCACCCGCACGGTTTCCGGCCGATTTCGTCTGGGGCGCGTCCACCGCGGCGTACCAGATCGAGGGCGCGACCACGGAGGACGGTCGCGGGCCCTCGGTGTGGGACACGTTCTGCGCGGTTCCGGGCAACGTACGCGACGGTGACAGCGGTGAGCACGCCGCCGACCACTATCACCGCTACAACGAGGACCTGGACCTGATCGCCGATCTGGGCCTGGCGAGCTACCGCTTCTCCATCGCCTGGCCGCGGATCCAGCCGACCGGCTCGGGCAAGCCCAACCAGAAGGGCCTCGACTTCTACCGCCGGCTCGTGGACGGGCTGGCCGAACGCGGCGTCCGGCCGATGGCCACGCTCTTCCACTGGGACCTGCCGCAGGAGCTGCAGGACCGAGGGGGCTGGGAGAACCGGGACACGGCCGAACGCTTCGCCGAATACGCCGAGATCTGCTACGACGCCCTGGAGATCAGGGACTGGCTGACGATCAACGAGCCCAAGACCGTGGTCGACTGCGGATACCGCTTCGGCAGCCACGCGCCGGGCTTCAAGGACGACGCGCGCGCGTTCGTCGCCTGCCACCACCTGCTGCTCGCGCACGGCCTCGCCTCCCGGGTGCTGCACGAGCGGCACCCCGGACGCCGCATCGGGCCGGCGCTCAACCTGCACCCCACCTATCCGGCCGACGACACGCCGGAGGCGCGCGAGGCGGCCCACCACCAGGACGGGCTGGAGAACCGGCTCTACCTCGACCCCGTCTTCAAGGGCCGCTACCCCGAGGACACGCTGCGCTGGATCTCCGAGCGCGGCCCGATGGCCGACCACATCCTCGACGGCGACCTCGGCGTCATCAGCGAGCCCATCGACGTCCTCGGCGTGCAGTACTACACACCGGTCTTCGTCGACGGCAAGGGCGAGCGGGTCTTCCGGCACGAGCGGGCCCAGGCCGAGTGGCTGGAGATCTACCCCGAGGGCCTCCACGACATCCTCGTACGAGTGCAGCGGGACTACCCCGGCGTGCCGATGATCATCACCGAGAACGGCCTGGCCACCGTGGACGGGATCGACGCCGACGGCCGCGTCCGCGACCAGCGGCGGATCGCGTACCTGCGCGATCACCTGAGCGCGACGCACCGCGCCATGGAGGCCGGTGCGCAGGTCGAGGCCTACCACGTGTGGTCGCTGCTCGACAACTTCGAGTGGGCCGAGGGGTACAGCCAGCGGTTCGGCATCGTGTACGTGGACTACGCGACGCAGCAGCGCACCCCCAAGGACAGCGCGTTGTGGTATCGCGACGTCGCGAAGAGCGGCGAGCTGCGCTGAGACCCCTGCGGGCCCGCAGGGCCCGAGGACGAGCCCTGAGGAAAAAGGGCCCGATGAACAGGGCCCGATGGCCGCGAACCGGGCCGGTGGCTTTCCGCCGCCGTTCCCGGGGCGCGGTTCTCACCCGCCCGCGCCTATTCGCGTGCCCGCGTCCTCGGCGCGCGGCGGTGCGACGCACGGCTGCCCATAACCGCTGAAACTTTCAGCGCGCAATGGTGGGCGGCTGCCCATGCACGTGCATACGAGAACAGGTTTGCGGCAAATCAGTGCCGTTAGACCGATCTACGCGATAATCCCGCGAATAAGTTGACGCGTCAGCCGAAAAGGCTTAACTTTGCTCGCAGTGGGAGCGCTCCCACTCTGCTCCGACCCCCCTTGGATCAAGGGCGATGAGCTGGGATAAAGTCCCTGCATACCGTCAGATGACCCGCTTCTTGACGTCGCGTCAGCGAGAGGACTCCCCCGTGCCCGATTACACGATTGCCGGCGGCGCATACCAGGCCACGGTCAGCGAGCGGGGCGGCGCGCTCCGGGCGCTGACCCACGAGGGCCGCGATCTGGTGGCGAGCTGGCCGGAAGGCGGGCCGGTCCCCTACTTCAGCGGCACCGTCCTGGCCCCGTGGCCGAACCGCGTGGTCGGCGGCACGTACGTCTTCGAGGGCCAGCGCCGCCACCTGCCGGTGAACGAGCCCGACCGCGGCCACTCCCTGCACGGCCTCGTCGCCGAGCTCGACTGGAAGTGCGCGGAGCTGCTGTCCGTCGAGGACCACCACGGCCACGTACGGCTGACGCACGTCGTGGAGCCCACCGAGGGCTACCCGCACAGGATCGCCCTCGAGGTGCGGCACGCGGTGTCCGAGGAGGGCCTGTCGACCACGCTGACGGCGCAGAACGTGGGCGAGACGGCGGCCCCGTACGGCTGCGGGCCGCACCCGTGGCTGCTGGCCGGGCCCGACGTCACCGCCTACACGCTCAGCCTGCCGGCCGGGCGGGTGCTGCTCACCGACGACCTGCTCGCCCCCACCGACCTGGTGGAGGTCGCGGGGTCGCCGTACGACTTCACGACGCCGCGTGTGATCGGGGACACCGCGGTCGACCACGCCTTCGCCGGCGTGACGGAGGGGCGCGTGCGCGTGCTCGGGCCCGAGGGCGGGGTGGAGCTCACCTGGGACCCGGCGGTGATGCCGTGGGTCCAGATCTGCACCGGCACGGGGCTCGGCCACCGGGGGCTGGCCGTGGAGCCGATGACGTGCCCGCCCGACGCGTTCAACTCGGGCACCGATCTGATCGTTTTGCAGCCGGGGGACAAGCACGAGGCCACGTGGACCATCGCGGTCACCACTGCGTCATTGGAAGGGTGAATGGACAGCAAGACGAAGAGGCGGTTGTCCCCCGCCCAGCTCGACGAGGTCACCCGCGAGGCGCTGGGCTGCGGGGTGATCTCCTCGGAGGAGCTCACCGACGGCTTCGCCAACTCCGTCTGGCGGCTCGGCCTGGATGACGGACGTCAGGTGGTGCTCAAGCTCGGGCCGCCGCCCGACCTGCGGCTGCTGGCCTACGAGCGCCACCTGCTGCGCACCGAGGCCATGGTCTACCAGCTCGCCCAGCCCGCGGGGCTGCCGATGCCCACCCTGCTCAAGGCGTCGTTCGACGACCCGCTGCTGGGCGGCGACCTCCTGATCCTGTCCGCGCTCGACGGGGTGCCGTGGAACCGGACGTCGCTGAGCCCCGCGGAGGAGAGCGCGCTGCGGTTCGAGCTGGGCCGCCACCTCGCCCGCCTGCACACGATCCCGGGCACGGGCGTCTTCGGCTACCCGTACGCCGGGCTGACCGGCAGGACGTGGCGGGAGGCGTTCCTCGTCATGATCGGGGCCCTGCTGGACGACGCGGTCCACTTCAACACCCCGCTCCCCGCGACGATCCTGGAGATCGTCGGGCTCGTCCACATGAACGCGCACGTCCTCGACCAGGTCACCACCCCGTCACTGGTGCACTTCGACATATGGCCGGGCAACGTGTTCCTGGACGGCGACAGGCGCGTCCAGGCGCTCATCGACCACGAGAGGGCGTTCTGGGGCGACCCGCTCGCCGACTTCGTCACCCCCACCATCTTCGACGAGCTGCGCGAGGACGACCCGATGCTCGCGGGTTACCGGCAGGAGGCCGGCCCGGTGAGGCTGGACCAGGCGGCCCGCGTCCGGATCGCCCTCTATCGGGTCTACCTCTACCTGATCATGCTGGTGGAGGACGGCCCGCGGCAGTATCCGGAGGAGGCCTACGCCCGCACCAGGGACATCACCACGCGGTCACTGGTCGCCTGCCTGGAGGTGCTGCGCGCGGGGTCCCGCAGCCACGCGCACGTCTGAGGTCACGCCTCCAGCGTGAGGGACTGCGAGCCGCACCCGTTGCCGGTGTGCGGCTCGGAGTCGCCGGTCGCGGCGAGGGCGGCGGGCGCTCCCACGGTCAGCGACGCCATAAGGGACAGGACCAGCGCCCCGGCCGCGACGCGGGGCAGACGACTGACACGAGCACTCACAGCGGACTCCAGAAGGCCGACACCATTGATCACAAAATAGCGGTCCCGCGCGCGCTCCGGTAGGCCCACATCTGGTGGCCCGGCCCCCCGCGTGAGATGATTTCAGCGGGTGATGAATTATGGAGACGACATGTGTGATCGCGGGCGGTGGGCCCGCGGGGGCCATGCTCGCGCTGCTTCTGGCCCGCGCGGGCGTCGACGTCACTCTGCTGGAGAAGCACGGGGACTTCCTGCGCGACTTCCGCGGTGACACCATCCATCCCTCGACCCTCCAGGTCCTGGACGAGATCGGCCTGTCCGAGGCGTTCCACCGGCTGCCGCACCACAAGGCGTACCTGATGTCCGTGCTGACCGACGACGGCGAGGTGCCCATCGCCGACCTGCGACGCGTGCCGGGGAAGTACCAGTACATCGCCTTCGTCCCACAGTGGGACTTCCTCGACCTCCTCACCCGCGAGGCGAGCGCGTATCCCCGCTTCCACCTCGTGATGAACGCCACAGTCGTCGATCTCATCCGGCGCGACGGCGCGATCCGCGGGGTGCGCTACCGCGACGAGCGGGGCGAGGAGCACGAGATCCGGGCCGTGCTCACGGTCGCCGCCGACGGCCGGCACTCCGACGTCCGGCGGGCGGCCGGACTGACGCCGAAACGGTTCGGCGCGCCGATGGACGTCCTCTGGTTCCGGCTGCCACGGGCGGAGGGCGATCCCGAGCAGCCGTTCCTGCGGGCGTCGACCGGCCGGCTCATGGTCGCCATCAACAGGGACACGTACTGGCAGCTCGCCTACCTCATCCCGAAGGGCGGCTTCGCCGCGCTCGAGGCGCAGGGCGTCGACGCGCTGCGCCGCGAGGTGGAACGGCTGCTGCCCTTCCTCGCCGGCAGGACCGGCGGGCTGCGCCGCTTCGACGAGGCCGGCATGCTCAGCGTGGAGCTGAACCGGCTCACGCGCTGGCACCTGCCCGGGCTGCTGCTGATCGGCGACGCGGCCCACGCGATGTCGCCGGTCTTCGGCGTCGGGATCAACCTCGCGGTGCAGGACGCGGTCGCGACCGCCAACATCGTCGGGCCGGCCCTGCTGCGCGGCCGGGCCCCCACCGCGGCGCTCGCCAGAGTGGGGCGCCGCAGGAAGGTCCCCACGGCCGTCGTGCAGACCGCGCAGCGGGTGGTGCAGGAACGCCTCATCCGGCCGGCGCTCGCCGGTCCCGTGGCGCGGATCCCCGCCCTCACCCGTGTGCCGGTGGTGCGGTCGCTGGTGGCCCGGTTCCTCGGGCTCGGCGTGCTGCCCGAGCACGTACGTCTTCCGCTGCGAGAAAAAAGATCTCAGCAAATGGACAGGAAGGGGACCACACGGGACGCGGTGCAATAACCTTGGTACCCGTGAGCGCAACGAACCTCGACCCCGTGAGCGGCCCGGACACCTCGGGTGCCCTGGACACCTGGCGCGACCTGCCCGCGGCACAGCAGCCGGACTGGCCCGACCGCGGCGAGCTGGACAAGGTCGTCGCGGAGCTGGCGTCCGTGCCCCCACTGGTGTTCGCCGGTGAGTGCGACCAGCTCAAGGACCGCATGGCCGCCGTGGCGCGCGGGGAGGCGTTCGTCCTGCAGGGCGGCGACTGCGCCGAGACCTTCGCGGGCGCGACGGCCGAGAACGTGCGCAACAAGCTCAAGACGCTGCTGCAGATGGCGATCGTGCTGACCTACGCCGGCCGCGTGCCGGTCGTGAAGATCGGCAGGCTCGCCGGGCAGTTCGCCAAGCCGCGGTCCAAGCCCACGGAGACCCGCGACGGCGTCGAGCTCCCGGCCTACCGGGGCGACATGGTCAACGGCTTCGACTTCACCGCCGAGACCCGCCGCCCCGACCCGAACCGGCTGCTGCGCGCCTACCACTCCTCCGCCGTCACGCTGAACCTCGCGCGGGCCTTCACCAAGGGCGGCTACGCCGACCTGCGCCAGGTCCACGCGTGGAACCAGGACTTCGTCGCGGAGTCCCCGGCGGGGCGCCGGTACGAGCAGCTCGCGCGGGAGATCGACCAGGCGCTCTCGTTCATGCGGGCCTGCGGGGCCGACCCCGAGGAGTTCCACACCGTGGAGTTCTACTCCTCCCACGAGGCCCTGATCCTCGACTACGACCGGGCACTCACCCGGATCGACTCGCGTACCGGCCTGCCGTACGACGTGTCGGCGCACATGGTGTGGATCGGCGAGCGCACCCGGCAGCTCGACGGGGCGCACGTCGAGTTCTTCAGCCGCATCCGCAACCCGATCGGCGTGAAGCTCGGCCCGACCACCACGCCCGAAGAGGCCATCGCGCTGATCGACAAGCTCAACCCGGACAACGAGCCCGGACGGCTCACCTTCATCGCCCGCATGGGCGCGGGCAAGGTCCGCGACGCGCTGCCGACGCTGGTGGAGAAGGTCAACGCGAGCGGCGCCACCGTGGCCTGGGTGTGCGACCCGATGCACGGCAACACCTTCGAGGCGCCGAGCGGCCACAAGACGCGCCGCCTCGACGACGTGCTCGACGAGGTCGCGGGCTTCTTCGAGGTGCACCACGCGCTCGGCACCCACCCCGGCGGCATCCACATCGAGTTCACCGGCGACGACGTGACCGAGTGCGTGGGCGGCGGGCACGCGATCGTCGAGGAGGACCTGGCGCTGCGGTACGAGACGGCGTGCGACCCCCGTCTCAACCGCGGTCAGTCGCTCGACCTCGCCTTCCGCGTCGCGGAGCTCTACCGGTCGAGCTGACCCGGGCCGGGCCCGAACCGCCCGTCGCCGTTCGTCTGAATCCGCCGTCGCCCTCCGATCACTCGGACGGGGTGACGGCGGTTTCCGTTTCCCGGACGCCCCGGGGCGTCAGGAGCTCTTGGCCTCCGCCTCGATCTGGGCGCGGATGGCGTCCATGTCGAGCGCGCGCAGCTGCCGGATCAGGTCCGTGAGCGCCGGCTCGGGAAGGGCGCCCGGCTGGGCGAACACCACGATGCCGTCACGGATCGCCATGATCGTAGGAATCGCGGTGATCTCGAAGCCCTCAGACAGGGCCGGCTGCGCCTCAGTGTCGATCTTGCCGAACGTGATGTCCTCGTGCTCCTCGGACGCCTTTTCGAAGATCGGTGCGAAGGAGCGGCAGGGGCCACACCAGGATGCCCAGAAATCGAGCAGTACGATGCCGTTGTCGGCGATGTCGTTGAAGTTCTTCTCGGTTACCTCGATGGTCGCCACGGGCGACTCCTTTCGCTCGGTCTTCAGCGGGCATAACCAGCCGGACAATCCCAGCATTCCATTTCCCGATGAGCCTCGTGTGATTGGGCAGGAGACCTCCTTGACGTAGAAGGAGCACCCGGATGACGACTCATGCCGCACGGCCGAGCGACCTGACGGCCCAGAGGGGCACCGGCGCCCGGATCGCCTCATGGTTGTCGAGCACGGATCACAAGGTGATCGGCAACCTCTATCTGATCACCACGTTCCTGTTCTTCCTGATCGGCGGCCTGCAGGCCATGGTCATCAGGGCGGAGCTCTTCGATCCCGGCATGCAGTTCGTCACGTTGCAGCAGTACAACCAGCTGTTCACGCTGCACGGCACCATCATGCTGCTGTTCTTCGCGACGCCGTTGTTCGCGGGGTTCGCCAACGCGATCATGCCGCTGCAGATCGGCGCTCCGGACGTGGCGTTCCCGAGGCTGAACATGGCGAGCTACTGGCTGTTCCTCTTCGGCGGCCTGATGGTCCTCGGATCGATGCTGACCGGCGGGGCGCCGACGTTCGGCTGGACGTCCTACACGCCGCTGGCGCGCGCGGCCTTCACCCCGCAGCTCGGCGGGGACCTGTGGGTGATGGGCCTGGCGCTGTCCGGTGTCGGGACGATCCTCGGCTCGGTCAACTTCATCACGACGATCATGTGCATGCGCGCCCCGGGAATGACGATGTTCCGGATGCCGATCTTCACTTGGAACGTGTTCTTCACCTCGATCCTCGTGCTGCTGGCCTTCCCGGTGCTCGCCGCCGCGCTGCTGGCGCTGGAACTCGACCGGAAGGTCGGCGCGCACATCTACGACCCGCAGACCGGCGGTCCGCTCCTGTGGCAGCACCTGTTCTGGTTCTTCGGCCATCCGGAGGTCTACATCATCGCGCTGCCGTTCTTCGGCATCATCACCGAGGTGATCCCGGTCTTCAGCCGCAAGCCGCTGTTCGGGTACGTCGGGATGATCGGCGCGACGATCGCGATCACGGCGCTGTCGGTCACCGTGTGGGCGCACCATATGTTCGCCACCGGCCGGGTGCTGCTGCCGTTCTTCTCGCTGATGACGTTCCTGATCGCCGTGCCCACGGGGGTGAAGTTCTTCAACTGGACCGGCACGATGTGGCGGGGCAGTCTCACCTTCGAGACGCCGATGCTGTGGGCCGTGGGCTTCCTCGTGACGTTCCTGTTCGGCGGTCTGACCGGGGTGATCCTCGGGTCGCCGCCGCTGGACTTCCACGTGACCGACACCTACTTCGTGGTCGCCCACTTCCACTACGTGGTGTTCGGCACGGTGGTGTTCGCGATGTTCTCCGGCTTCTACTTCTGGTGGCCGAAGCTGACCGGCCGGATGCTGAACGAGCCGCTCGGGAAGATCCACTTCTGGATGCTGTTCATCGGGTTCCACATGACGTTCCTCATCCAGCACTGGCTCGGCGTGCAGGGCATGCCGCGGCGGTACGGCGACTACGCGTCCGCCGACGGCTTCACCTGGATGCACCAGGTGTCGAGCCTCGGGGCGTTCCTGCTCGGGCTGTCCACCCTGCCGTTCATCTACAACCTCTGGTGGACCGTGCGCCACGGGGACAAGGTGACGGTCAACGACCCGTGGGGGCATGCCAACTCGCTGGAGTGGACGACGTCCTGCCCGCCGCCGCGCCACAACTTCGTGTCGATCCCGCCGATCCGCTCCGAGCGGCCCGCCTTCGACCTGCGGTATCCGCGGCTCGGCGGCAAGCCGGGCGAGCCGCCGGCGACCAAACGGGACTTCGTCGATCCCGACGCGAAATAGGAGCGCGCGACAGTAAGGGGCCCCCGTCGCCGGGGGCCCCTTACCGTGCGGGTCGTCAGCCCTTGCCGCCGGGCAGGTTCAGCCCGATCAGCAGCGGGTCGTGGTCGGAGGAGCGGAACGCGTCCGGCCGGTAGAGGCTCGGCGGGTTGAACTCCAGGTTGTAGTCGAGGATGCGCGGCTCGTCGGCGTTGACATGCCAGATGGTCGCCCCGCTCACCCGCTTGACCAGCTGCTTGCCGGCCATCGCGTGGTCCAGCTCGCCCGACAGCCCGTCGAACAGGTAGCTGTAGCGCTGCGCCGCGGGGACGAACCGCTTGGACAGGCTGGTCAGGCCGCCCGTCTCCAGGGTGTGGATCGGGTCCTCCTCGCCGTACGCGTTGAGGTCCCCGATCACCAGCGGGTTCGGCAGGTCCATCGAGTCGATGAGACCGAGCACGGCCTTGGCCTGCCGTACGCGCTCGGCGTTGTAGCAGCTCTGCCCGTCGCCCTGGTCGGTGTCGCCGCCGTCGGCCTCCTCGTCACAGCCCTTGGACTTGAAGTGGTTGACGAGCAGCGTGAACGGCTGACCGCCGCCCGCCCGGCGGAAGGTCTGGATCAGCGGCGGCCGCCGGAAGACCGGATCGGTCGAGGAGCGCGTCTGCCCGACGAGGCTCAGCTTCGCCGGCTTGTAGATCGCGGCGACGTGGATGGCGTCGGTGCCCGGGAAGGGGTGGGTCAGGGCGGCGTACGTGCCCGCGCCCACCTCGGCGTTCAGGGCGTCGACCAGCGCGTTGAGCGCGGTCTGCCCGTTGTTCTCGACCTCCATGAGCCCGACGACGTCGGCGTTGAGACCCTTGAGCGTGGCGACGATCTTCTTGAGCTGCCGCTGCTGCTCCTCGGCGGTGTTCGCGCCGCGCGATCCGAGCGTCGTGAACCAGTTGAGCGTGTTGAGACTGGCGACGCGAACGTTGCCGCCCACCGGAGAGGGGGCGGGCAGCCGCGGGTTGGCGGGCAGGAAGGTGATCTGCTCGGTGGGCTCCAGCAGGTAGTCCCCGAAGCCGTAGGTCAGCACGCCGGTCATGCCCACGGCGGTGTCGCCCAGCCGGACGGCCCGCGGCGTCGTGTACGGGATGGCGGCGGGGTTCTCGGTGCTGGAGCCGTCGTCGATCAGCAGCGACCTGCGGGCGTCGAGCGCGGGGTCCACGCCGGGCCGGTCCGTCGGCTGGAAGAGCCTGCCGCCGGCGGAGACCGTCACCTCGCCGTATCGGCCGAGGTTGTAGTGGTCGGTCACGGTCAGCGGCTCGGGGAAGGTCACGAGCACGTTCTCGTACGGCTCGAAGGCGGCGCCGTCGGCGCGCGGCAGGTCGTAGGCCTTCGGCGTGATCGTCCCGGTGCCGCAGACGTCCACGGCCGTGACGGGGGACAGCTCGGTGAGCCCGTTGAACTCGGTGACCCGGCCGGTGACGAGCACGCGGTCACCGACCTTGACGTCCTTCAGGGTCGCCCGGGCGAACGCGAACAGGCCGTCGGATGTGGCCGGGTCGGCGTCGGGCGTCGGGTCCTGGAAGTAGAACCCGCTGAGCTGGTTCGCGGCCTGGAAGTCGCCGGTCACCACGCCCTCGGCCCGGACGGTCTGCCCGGCGAGCGGGGAGGTGTCGCCGCTGCCCTGGACCTCGGCGATCTGCCGGTTCGCCGGCACCTCGCACGGGTCGCCGGTGGGCGTGGGTGAGGGCGACGGGGTCGGCGAGGCGGACGGCGAAGCGGACGGGGACGGGGAGACGGCTCCGCAGGGAGCCGGGGGCGTCGCGGCGTTGCGCGGCGCGGGCGTGCCCGCGGCGAAGTCCGCGGCGTTGTCGTCGGTGTCCGCGCAGCCGCCGCCGGCGCGCACCGCGGCGGTGGAGTTGCTCAGGCCCGGGGCCGCCGCCGTGCCCTCGAAGTAGTTGGCCGTGCCGTACCCGACGAGGTCGGCGATCTGCGCGGCCTGCTCCGGTGCGCAGGGCGAGGAGCCTCCGTTGCAGGCGAGGCCGGCGGCCGAGCGGACCAGGGCGACCTTGCCGGCCGTGGCGCTCAGGCTGAGCGTTCCGGTGGTGTCGGCGGAGGGCAGCGCACCGCTCGGCGTCGATCCGGCGGACAGCTGGACCAGGTGATACCCGCCGGGGGCGAGCGAGCCCGACAGGTCCTGCTTCTGGGAGCCGAACTGTCCGGTCCCGGTGGCACTCGTGTACTGGAGGGACCAGCCGTCCAGCGAGATCGTGGCGGTGCCGCGGTTGAACAGTTCGACGTAGTCGTTGGTGTAGGGGGCGCCGGAGTTGCCGCCGCCCCCGTACACCTGGCTGATCACCACGGCGCCCGGCTCGGCGGACGCGGGCGCCGGCGACGCGACCGCGACCCCGGCGGCCAGGAGACCGGCGGCGGCGAGCGCGGCGATCACACGGCCGCCGCGGCTCGCGCCACGTCTCAGGTCGCGGCCACCGGGGTGGTCATCGGGAAAGGCCCGGGAAAGAGCACGCATGTCCCGGACTTTAGGGGTAGACCTCAGCGACACCAGGACCAATAAGTGTCTTTACCGCAAACTTGTATGAATTTGCCGATCGCCTGGCTTCGCAACCGTTGGCGTGCTGCCCTTGCGCATCGCGGTCCGGGATGGATCGCTCCCATCCGGACCGGTCCCCCGGTCGTCAGTGGACGACATCAGCGGACGACATCAATGGACGACGGCCACCGGGCAGGTGACCGCGTCGATCAGCGGCCGGGTGACCGTCCCGAGCCTGCCGAGCACCCCACGGGCGCGGGTCGCGCCGACGACCAGCATGGTCGCACCGGGTGAGGTGCCGGCCAGGACGTCGAGCACGGACCCCTCGACGGGCTGGAGCAGGGTGCGCACGTCCGGATACCGCGCCCGCCAGGGCTCCACGGCGCGTTCCAGGGCCTCGACGGCCTCCCGGCCGGGGACGTCGGACATCACCATGGGCGCCATGCCCGCGCTCCAGGCGGCGGCCGGGTAGCGCCACGCGTGCACCGCGATCAGCGACAGCCGGCGCAGGGCCGCCTCGCGGTAGGCGAAGGCGAGGACGTGGTCGTCGCCCCCGCCGACGCCGACGACGACGGGGCCGGGGTTCCTGCGATGCGGCAGCGATCCCGTGCCGCGGACCACGATCACCGGGCAGAGCGCGTGCGCCGCGACGTGCCCCGCGACCGACCCCATCACGCGGCGGGCCGCGCCGCTCAGGCCGCGCGACCCCACGACGACGAGGTCGGCCGTCTCCGACAGCGCGACGAGCCGGTCGGAGGCCGGCCCCTCGAACAGGTCCTCCCGCACGCGGACGCCGCTCGTGCACTGCCGGGCGCATTCCGCGCCGTGCCACAGCACGTGCTCGGCCGCCTGGTGCAGCGACTTGCGCGCCTCCTCGTCACCCGCGCCGTACGGCGACTGCCAGGCGTGGCAGACGGTGATGGGCGAGTCCCTGAACTCGGCCTCGTCCATCGCCCAGTCGAGCGCCTGCATGGCGAAGTCGGAGCCGTCGTATCCCACCACGATGCCCCGGGTGGCGGCCGGGCCGCCGGCCGGGCTGTTGGGGTCCATACCCTCATGCTCCGCCCGGGCCGTGCGGTCCGGCAGGGCGGAAAGTCCCGAGACCGGAAGGACATCCGGCCCCTGGCGGAGGCCGGGTCAGGACCGGCTGCCGGCGAGCACTTCCGGACGGCGGTCGTGCTCCATTCCGGGCAGCACGACGACGACCGGGCATCTGGCCCGCAGCAGGCAGGCGGAGACGACCGGATTGAGCACGGGGTAAGGCTCGGACTCGGCCTCGTGCGCGCCCAGCACCAGCAGATCGGCGCCCTCGGTCGCGCGCAGCAGGACCTGCGCCGGCGAGCCCTCGACGACCACCGGCTCGACGTGGCGCTCACCGAGCTCGGCGACGGCCTGACCGGCCACGTCCAGCGCGGTTCTGTGCTCGTCCTCCCGTGAGGTGCGGCTCGCGATCGGCGCGTAGTGGGCGTGCAGCCCGCCCATCCACTCCCAGGCGTACACCGCCTCGACCTGCGCGCCGCGCAGCGAACCCTCGGCGGCGGCCCACCGCAGTGCGGCCTGCGACGCCATCGACCCGTTGATGCCCACCACGATCTTCGGCTGGTTCACGTTCCGCCTCGCTCTCCGCTCTCAGTCTCGCCGACCGGGGTTAACAGGGGGTTGCCGCGGCGAAACGGTCAGAAGACACCGCCCACGAGCATCCCTGTACCCACAAAGAAGGCCGGCACCTCCAGCCACAGGAGGGACAGGGCCATGTTTTGGGGGGCCGGTCTCACCTGAGGACAGGGTATCTGCGAACCGGAGCGATGCCGCTCCCCCCCTTTGCCGATCCGTAGACGCCCGCTGGCCGTCTCGTTGCCCGCTCCACATACTCAAGCACAGCGCACGGCGGCCCGCGGCGGCAGTGCCGTACGGCTCCGCCCGTACGGGACCTTGGGCCAGGGTCAGGGATCACCCTGATGCGCCCCCGGGCTCCCGGCCGTACGCTTGCCACAGACCGGGGAGGGACGATGGGGAAC
Organism: Microbispora bryophytorum; assembly: GCF_043197435.1. Lineage (NCBI taxonomy): Bacteria > Bacillati > Actinomycetota > Actinomycetes > Streptosporangiales > Streptosporangiaceae > Microbispora > Microbispora bryophytorum. The sequence continues at coordinate 177,335 of NZ_JBICTF010000014.1, forward strand.
GCGGGCCCGATCGACGAGTACGTCGCGTCGATGCGCCATGCGCTGCGGGGCCCGGGCGGCGCCAGGCGCGACCTGCTGACCGAGGCGCGCGACAGCCTGCTCGACGCGGCCGAGGCGTACGAGGGCGAGGGTCTCCCCCGGGACGAGGCCGAACGGCTGGCGGTCGCCGACTTCGGGACCGTGCCCGAGGTCGCACCGGGCTTCCAGGGGGAGCTGACGGTGAGCCAGGGCCGCCGCACGGCCGCGCTGCTGTTCCTCAGCGTGCCGCTCATCGCGTTCATGTGGGCGGTGATCTGGCGGATCTTCCCCGAGAGCCCGCATGTCGCCGAGATCAAGCCGGTGTGGTTCGGGCCGCTGGCCAGGACGGTGGACCTGCTCCAGCTCGGCGTGGGCGTGATAGGCGGCCTCGCGCTGCTCGCGCTCGGCCGCGGGGCACGGCTTGTCCGCCGCCCCGCGCTGGTCACCCGAGGTCTCGGGTTGTTCGTCTGGATCCAGACGCCGCTGATCGCGGTGATGGGCCTCACGCTGGCGGCGGGAGCGCAGGGCCCGGTGGGGTTCTCCGGCTACCTGCCCGGGGTGGCCGTGTCCCTGATCAGCTACGCGCTCGCCGGGTGGATGCTGTACAGCGCGGCGCACTGCCTGCGCTGCACGAGGGCGGTCCGCGCGCTCAGCGCAGTGGATCGAGAACGCTCCCTATCGCGGTCGTGAACGACCGCCAGGCCGACCGCTCCCCTGTCAGCGCCTTGCGCCCGGCGTCGGTGAGGCGGTAGGTCCGCCGTTTGCGCCCCCCGTCGGAGGCCCACTCGCCGGCGAGCAGCCCGGCCCGCTCCAGCCTGCGCAGCGCGGGGTAGACCGTACCCGTCGGCACGTCGAGTTCCCCGCCGCTGCGCTCCCGCAGCGCCTCGATGATCGCGTAGCCGTGCAGCGGCTCATGCTCCAGCACGGACAGCAGCAGGGCGTCCATATGGCCCCGGAGCGCGTCGGCGTTCACGCCCGCAGCCTATCCCGGTTACTCATGCGTCGAGTCTATATGTAGGCTGTCTATATGTAGACAGCCTACCCATGGAGAATCAATGGACGTCGTCGACCTCGCCCGGACGCAGTTCGCCGTGACGGGAAGCCTCCACTTCCTGTTCGTCGTGCTCACGCTCGGGCTGGCCCCGCTGGTGGCGATCATGCACACCCGGTACGCCATCGGCGGGAACCCCCTGCACGAGCGGATGACCCGCTTCTGGGGGCAGATCTACGTGATCAACTACGCGCTCGGCATCGTCACCGGGCTCGTGATGGAGTTCCAGTTCGGGATGAGCTGGAGCGGGCTTTCGCGCTACGCGGGCGACGTGTTCGGCGCGCCGCTGGCCATGGAGACGCTGCTGGCCTTCTTCCTGGAGTCCACGTTCCTGGGCCTGTGGATCTTCGGCTGGCACCGGCTGCCGCGCGGGCTCCATATGGCCTGCATCTGGCTGGTGACGCTGACGGCGTACGCCTCGGCGCTGTTCATCATGGTCGCCAACTCCTTCCTGCAGAACCCGGCGGGCTCGGCGGAGGAGGGCGGACGGCTTGTGCTGCGCGACTTCGGCGCCCTGTTCACCAACCCGACCCTCGTCTTCGCGCTCCCCCACGTGCTGAGCGCCGGCCTCTGGGCCGGCGGGTTCGTCGTGATGGGCGCCAGCGCCTACCACCTGTTCCGGCGCACTCCCGAGCGGGAGTTCTTCACCCGGTCCCTGCGCGTCGGCGTGCTGACCGCCTTCGTCGGGTCGCTGTTCACCGTGGGGTTCGGCTACGCCCAGTTCGGGCCGGTCGGCGACGTCCAGCCGGACAAGTTCCACGGGGCGGTCCCCGGCACCGCGCTCGGACTGATGATCACGATCGGGCAGCTCGTCCAGTTCGCCGTGATGTTCGTACTGGCGCCGCTGCTCATCCGCGACGTGCTGGCCCGCTCCCGCTGGCTGCACCCGCTCCTCATGGTCATGACCCCGCTGCCGTTCGTCGCGGCGATCGCCGGCTGGCTCGTCCGCGAGGTCGGCCGCCAGCCCTGGATGGTGTACGGCAAGCTCTCCGTGGCCGACGCCCTCACCCCCGGGCTGACCCGGGCGGACATCACCGCCTCCTTCGCGGGGTTCGCGGGCGTGCTCGGGTTGCTCGCCCTCGTCGACTACGTCCTCATCGCCCGCGCCGTACGGCGCGGCCCGGGACGGGTCGCGCTCGGCGCCGCGGACCTTCCCGTCACCGCGGAGCCCGTCCCCGCCCACTCGCTGTAGAGGACACGCTCCCCATGGACATCTTCTGGTTCCTGACGTTCGCCGTCCTGCTGGCCGGCTACTTCGCCCTTGAGGGCTTCGACATCGGGCTCGGCGCGCTGCTGCCCGTGCTGGGCCGCTCCCCCGCCGACCGCGACCGCCTCGTCGGCGCGATGGCGCCGTTCGTGCTCGCCAACGAGGTGTGGCTGGTCGCGCTCGCCGGTGTGCTGTTCGGCGCGTTCCCGGTGCTGGACGGCCGGGCGCTGAGCCGCCTGTATCCCCTCGTCGTCGTCCTGCTGCTGGCCTGGATCGTGCGCGACGCGGGGCTGTGGTTCCGCCGCAGGGCCGACGGCGCCGCCTGGCGGCTGGCGTGGGACGGCGCGCTGTGGGCGGGCTCGACGGGGCTGGCGCTCGCCTGGGGCGCGATCCTCGTGGCCGTCGCGCGCGGTCTGCCCGCCTCGCCACTCGACGTCCCGGCCGTGGCGGGAGGTCTGGCGCTGCTCGCGCTGCTCGCCTGGCACGGCCGCACCTTCGCGGCCTGGCGGCTGCAGGACGGCCCGCGCGGGAGCGGGCGGGCGCTGCTGTTGTCGGCCTGCGCCGCCGCCGCGCCCGCGGTCCTGGTCATGGCGGCCGCGGCCGGCCACATGCTCGGCAACGCCGCCCCGGATCAGACACTGACTGTGCTCAGTGTCATGGTGGTCCCGGCCGCCCCCATCCTCGTGGGCGCGCAAGTATGGGTATGGCGCACCTTCTCCAGGGGCGCGCTGCCGACGTTCTTCTGATGGGGGACCGTTGCACAGGGATCTCCTCCGGCTGGCCCGCGCGGAGCGGAGCGTCCGCGTCCATCTCGCCTGCTGTCTGGCGGCGGCGGTGGCGGCCGGGCTGCTCGTGCTCGTGCAGGCGGAGCTGCTGGCCGGGGTGCTGTCCGGCCGGTTCGCGGCCGCCGTTCTGCTCCCGCTGGCGCTCGTCGTCGCCTGCCGCGGGCTGCTCGGATGGGCGCAGGGAGTGCTCGCGGGCCGCGCGGCCACCGCGCTCAAGTCGGCCCTGCGGCGGCTGCTCCTCGGCCGGGTGGAGGGTCTCGGACCGGCGTACCGGTCGGGTGAGCTGGTGACGCTCGCGGGCCGGGGACTGGACGCGCTCGACCCCTACCTGACGGGCTACCTGCCGGCGGTCGCCGTGGCCGGGGTCGTGCCGCTCGCGGTCGTGGTCCGGCTCTTCGTGGCCGATCTGGCCACCGCCGTGATCGTGGTGCTCACGCTGCCGCTGATCCCGATCTTCGGGGCGCTGGTCGGATGGACCACCAAGACCGTGACGGAACGGCAGTGGCGCGCGCTGGCCCGCCTCGGCGGCCACTTCCTCGACGTCGTACGCGGCCTGCCCACGCTGCGGGCCTTCGGCCGGGCCCGCTACCAGGCGTCGGTGATCCGCGAGGTGGCCGAGGCCCACCGCGCCGCGACCATGCGCACGCTGCGGGTGGCGTTCCTGTCGTCGCTGGTGCTCGAACTCGTGGCGTCGCTGTCGCTGGCGCTGGTGGCGGTGCCGGTGGGGCTGCGGCTGCTGTCGGGCTCGCTCGACCTGCGCACGGCGCTGCTCGTGCTGCTGCTGGCCCCGGAGGCGTACCTGCCGCTGCGCGCGATGGGCACCCGCTTCCACGCCGCCATGGAGGGCGTCGCCGCCGCCGACGAGGTGTTCGCGGTCGTGAATCCGCAGCAGGAGACCGGGCAGGCCGCCGCCAGCACGGGCGCCGGGCGGGCCGCGCCCGCCGGCGGGCCGCCGGAGATCCGGCTGGAGGACGTCACCGTGCGCTACCCGGGCCGCGAGGAGACCGCCCTCGACCGCCTCTCGCTGGTCATCCGGCCGGGTGAGCGGGTGGCGATCGTGGGCCCGAGCGGCGCGGGCAAGAGCACGCTGCTGCACCTGCTGCTCGGGTTCGTGACGCCCTCGGAGGGGCGGGTGCTCGCGGACGGGACGGATCTGGCCGGCCTCGACCTCGACGAGTGGCGGCGGCGGCTCGCCTTCGTGCCGCAGCGCCCGCACCTGTTCGCGACGTCGGTGGCCGACAACATCGCGCTCGGTTCGGCCGACGGTCCGCTGAACACGGACGCGGCGGTGATCAGGGCCGCCGCCGAGGCGGCGCAGGTGGCCGAGTTCGCCGGCGCCCTGCCGCAAGGGTACGACACCCCGCTCGGCGAGCGCGGCGCGAACCTGTCGGCGGGCCAGCGCCAGCGGGTCGCCCTGGCCAGGGCCTTCTGCCGCCCCGCCGCCCAGGTGCTGCTGCTGGACGAGCCCACCGCGCGGCTCGACGGCAGGAGCGAGGCGGCGATCGTGGCGGCCACGCGCAGGCTGGCCGAGGGGCGCACGGCGATCATCGTCGCGCACCGCCCGGCGATGATCGACCTGGCCGACCGGGTCGTCCGCCTCGACGGCGGCGCCCTCGTCCCCCAGGTTCCCGCGCAGGGCGGGGAGGCCCGATGAGCCGCGCGCAGACGACCACGGTGACGACCACGGCTTCACCGCTGTCGGTGGTCACCGGCACCGGCATGGGCCGGCGGCTCGTGCTCGCCGCGCTCGCCGCGGCGGCGGCCGACCTCGCAGGGGTCGCGCTCATCGCGTCGGCCGCCTGGCTGATCACGCGGGCCGCCGAGCAGCCGCCCCTGGCCGCGCTGTCGGTCGCGATCGTGGCCGTGCGTGCGTTCGCGACCACCCGCGGCGTGTTCCGGTACGGCGAGCGCCTGGCCGGGCACGACGTCGCGCTGCGGGCCCAGGCGGGCACCCGCGAGCGTCTCTACCGGGCGCTGATCCCCGCCGGGCCGCTGCCGCAGCGCGGGGCCGACCTGCTCAGCCGCATGGTGGACGACACCGACGCCGTGCAGGACCTGCTCGTCCGCTGCCTGCTGCCCGCCGTCGCCGCGCTGATCACCGGCGTCGTCGCCGTCGTCGTCGCGGGCTTCCTGCTGCCCGCCGCCGCGTTCGCGCTCGCCGCCGGACTGCTCGTCGCCGGGGTGCTGCTGCCCGCGGGCACGGCCGCCGCCGCGCGGCGCTGGTCGGCCCGGATCGCCCCGGCCCGCGCCGACCTGGCCGCCCGGGTGGCCGACCTCGTCCACGGCGCGGCCGACCTCGCGGCGTACGGCGCGCGTGACCGGGCCCTGTCGGCGGCGATGGACGCCGACGGGCGGCTGTCCCGGCTGGAGCGGGGGCAGGCCCGGATCAACGCCGCCGCGCTCGGCCTCGGCATGCTCACGCAGGGGCTGACCGTCGTCGCCGTGGTCCTGACGGCCCAGGCCGCCGGTCTCGACCGGGTCGCGACCGCCGTGGCCGCCCTGACCTCGCTGGTCGCCTTCGAGCCCGCGCTGCCGCTGGCCGCGGCGGGGGAGCGGTTCGCGGGAGTGGTCGCGGCGCTGCGCAGGCTCGGGGAGACCGCCGCCACTCCCCCGGCGGTGCGCGAGCCCGCCGACCCGGCGCCTGCGCCCGAGCCGCCGCTGACGGTCGAGGTCGACGACCTCGTGGTGCGCCACGGCGGGCGCGAGCCCGCGCTGAACGGCGTGAGCCTGACGCTGACGCCGGGCCGCCGCGTCGCGGTGGTCGGCCCGAGCGGCGCGGGCAAGAGCACTCTGCTGTCGGCGCTGATGCGGACCGTGGAGATCGAGTCGGGCGCGATCCGGCTCGACGGGGTCGACGTGCGGCGCCTGTCCTCCGACGACGTGCGTGCGCTCGTCACGGGCCTCACCCAGGACCCGTACGTCTTTCAGGCCACGGTCGGCGACAACCTGCGCCTGGCCGGGCCCCAGGCGTCCACCGAGGACATCGAGGCGGCCGTACGGCGGGCCCGCCTGGACGCCTGGACCGAGCGCACCGGCTGGGACACGGTGCTCGGCGAGGACGGCCGCACCGTCTCCGGCGGCCAGCTCCAGCGGCTCGCGCTGGCCCGGGCCCTGCTGTACGACCCGCCGGTGCTGCTGCTGGACGAGCCGGCCGAGGCCCTTGACGAGGAGACGGCCGATCTGCTGATGGCCGACCTGCTGGACGCCACCCGGGGCCGCACCATGCTGCTGGTCACCCACCGGCTGCGCGGCCTGGAGCAGGTCGACGAGATCGTCGTGCTGGAGGGCGGCAGGGTCACCCAGCGCGGCGCGCACGCCGACCTCGTCGCCGCGCCGGGTTACTACCGCGACCTGTGGGAGTCCGAGGCCCTCACCCGCCCCCACGGCTGAACGCTCTCGCCCCGCCGCCTGTTCGCGTCAACCTTCTGTGAAGAAGGCATTGCGGATCTTGTCAGATGTAAGTAATTTTCAGACAACACGATGGCCCTGTATGGCATTTACCTACACAGTGCGAATCCGCCCGGAGGCGGGGGTTCCTCGGAGGTTTCCGATGATCAAGAGGTGGATCGCGGGAGCGATCGGCGTGCTCGCGGTGGCGCTGGCGGCATGCGCTCCCGGGGGCGGCGAGGCGGACGGCGACAAGGTCACACTGAGCCTGTGGTCGTGGCGGGTGGAGGACGTCAAGGCGTACGAGAAGATCCTCGCCACGTTCGAGAAGTCGCACCCGAAGATCCACGTCGAGTTCAAGCCGTTCCAGGCCACCGAGTACAACACCATCCTGGCCACCGGCCTGTCCGGCTCCGCCGGGCCCGACGTCGCCCAGTTGCGGGCCTACGGCGGGCTCCAGCCTCTGGTCGAGGCGGGCCGGCTGGTGCCGCTGGACGGCAGGGTCGAGGCCCTGTCCGGCTTCGACGCCAAGCTGCTGGAAGGCGCGAAGGGCCACAAGGACGGCAAGATCTACGGCGTGCCGTTCGCCTACCAGACGCTCCAGGTGCTCTACAACAAGAAGCTGTTCGGCGACAACGGCATCCGGCCCCCCGCCACCTGGGACGACATGATCGCGGCGGCCGGGAGGCTGAAGGCGGCCGGGATCACGCCGTTCGCCGTCGCGGCCGGGCCCGACGCGACCTGGACGCTGCCGATCGTCCACGAGATCTTCGGCAACGCCCGCTACGGCAGCGCCAGATTCCGGGACGCGCTGCTGAGCGGCGCCAAGAAGTTCACCGACCCCGACTTCACGGCCTCGATCACGCTACTCAAGGACCTGGAGCCGTACTTCCCCAAGAACGTGGTGGCCGTCAAGATCCCCGACGTCCAGGCGCTGTTCGCCACCGGGAAGGCCGCGATGTACCCCACGGGCAGCTTCGACCTGGCGCCCGTGCTCGCGGCCAACCCGAGCCTGGAGGTCGGCGCCTTCCCGGTGCCGCCGCCGCCCGGCTCCCCGGTGACCACGCCGGTCACCCCGGGCTGGGCCGACGGCTCGTTCGGCGTCAACGCCGGGTCGGTCCACCAGGCCGAGGCGCTCGAACTGGTCAGGTGGATGGCGACGCCGGAGTTCGGGCAGCTCTACGCGAGCGAGCTCAAGCAGCTGTCCGCGGTCCCCGGGGTCACGCCGTCGGACCCGCTGCTGGCCGAGATGGCGAAGAACTACGCCGCCAACGGCGCGCCGTACACGCTGCTCGTCGACTTCCGGTACGGCCAGCCGAACGGCGACGCGGTCTTCCGGGACGAGGTGCAGAAGATGCTGATCGGCCAGACCGAGCCGAAGGCGGTCGCCGAAAGCCTGCAGAAGGGCGTCGAGCAGTGGTTCAAACCGGGAGACTGAGCGCGCGCCGCGCGGCACGCACCGGCGCCGGCCGCAGGTACGTGCCGCGGTGGCGGGTGCTGGCCGTCTTCCTGCTGCCGGCGCTCCTGCTCTACTCGGTCTTCATCGTCTATCCGCTGGTCACCGCGCTCGACTACAGCTTCTTCGAGTGGCGCGGGATCCGGCAGGCGGGCTTCGCCGGGCTCGGCAACTACCGGGACCTGTTCGGCGTCTACCCCTACGACCAGCAGCTGTGGCGGGCGTTCGGGCACAACGCGCTGTTCTTCGCCGGGACGATGCTGATCCAGAACACGCTCGGGCTGCTGTTCGCCCTGCTGCTCCACCGGTACGGGCGCGGCAAGCGATTCCTGCAGGCCGCGTTCACCACGCCCTACCTGGTGGATCCGCTGGTCGTCGGCTACCTGTGGAGCCTGCTGCTCAACCCGACGTTCGGCCCGGTCAACTCGCTGCTCGACGCGGCCGGGCTGGACTCGTGGGCCCTGCCCTGGCTGGGTGACACGCGTACGGCGCTGCCGATCGTCATCGTGGTCAACGCGTGGCAGTGGGTGGGCTTCCCCATGCTGCTGTTCTCCGCCGCCCTCGCCGGAATCCCCGCCGAATACCACGAGGCGGCCCGGGTCGACGGCGCCTCGGCCCGGCAGGCGTTCCGGCGCGTGACGCTGCCGCTGCTCACCCCGGCGATCGGTGTGGTGAGCGTGCTGACGTTCATCGGCAACTTCAACGCCTTCGGGCTGGTCTACGCGATGGCCGGGTCGACCGGGTCCCCGGCGGGCTCGACCGACGTGCTGGGCCTGCTGTTCTACCGGGTCGCGTTCGTGGAGGGCGGCACGGAGGCCATCGGGCGGTCGTCGGCGCTCGCCGTGCTGATGTTCGTGTTCATCTTCGGAGTGTCGCTGCTGGCCGGCTCGTACTTCCGCCGCCGGGAGAGGCGACTGCTGTGACGGCCCGGCGCCGGGCTCCCGGGCGCGTGGCCGTCCACCTGCTGCTGTGGGGCTACGCGGTCGTCGCGCTGCTGCCGCTGGTCGTCATGGTGCTCAACTCGCTGCGGCCCACGAGCGAGATCCTCACCGCGCCGCTGGGGCTGCCGGCGTCCCCCACGCTGCGCAGTTACGGCCGGGTGTGGACGGAGGCGTCGTTCGGCGCCTACCTGCTGAACTCGCTGGTCGTCACCTGCGGCGCGGTGCTGCTCGGCACGGCGGTCTCCGCGCTGGCGTCCTATCCGCTGGCCCGCTACGATTTCGCCGGCAACCGGGTGCTCGGGGCGTACTTCCTGGCGGGGCTGATGCTGCCGATCCGCCTGGGCCTCGTGCCGATCTTCTATCTCATGGACTCCATGGGCCTGATCGACTCGCTGCTCGGGCTCACGCTGCTGTACGCCGCGTCCGGGGTGCCGTTCTGCGTGTTCGTGCTGTCGGCGTTCTACCGTTCCCTGCCCGGCGAGCTGGACGAGGCGGCCCGGCTCGACGGGGCCGGCGAGTTCCGGATCTTCGGGCAGATCATGCTGCCGCTGGTGCGGCCCGCGCTGGCGTCGGTGATGCTGTTCCAGTTCGTGCCGCTGTGGCATGAGTTCCTCTACCCGCTGGTGCTGCTGCGCTCCGACGAGAGGTTCACCATCCCGCGCGGGCTGTCGCAGTTCTTCGGCGAGTACACGACCGACTGGTCGGCGCTGTTCGCCGGGCTGGTCCTCGCCACGGCGCCGCTCTTCGTGCTGTTCGTCCTGGCGACCAGGCAGATCATCGCCGGGATGACCGCCGGGATGAGCAAGTAGATCGCCGGCGGGCCGTCCCCCCGGAGGCCCGCCGGCGACGATCGCGAACCGTCAGCCCGCCGCCTGCTCCGCGAGCGCGGCGGTGATGGTGCTCTCCTTGCCGTCACGGGTGAAGGTGATGGTCACCTTGTCGCCGGGGCGGGAGCCGCGGATGGTGCCGACCAGCGCCTCCGCGCTGTCCACCACCTTCTCGTTGATCCTGGTGATCAGGTCGCCCTCCTTGAGACCGGCCTTCTCCGCCGGGCTGCCGGCCGTGATCGAGCTGACCACCGCGCCGGAGGCGCCGCCGACGGCGTCGGCCACGCTCACACCGAGGAAGGCGTGCGTCGCCTTGCCCGTCTTGATGAGCTGGTCGGAGACGAGCTTCGCGGTGTTGATGGGGATCGCGAAGCCGACGCCGATGTTGCCCGAGCTGGAGCCCGACGTGGCGATCGCCGTGTTGACGCCGACGACCTGCCCGGAGGCGTTGACCAGCGCGCCGCCCGAGTTGCCGGGGTTGATCGCGGCGTCGGTCTGGATCATGCCGCCGATCGTGGTGCCCTGGCTCTGCGGCTGCTGCTGTTCCATGCCCCAGGGGAACTGCGGCTGCTGCTGCTCTTCGGGGGCCTCGGTCAGCGTGCGGTCGAGGGCGCTCACGATGCCGGAGGTGACCGATCCCTCCAGGCCGAGCGGGCTGCCGATCGCGAGGACCGCGTCGCCGACCTGAAGCTTGTCGCTGTCGCCGAGGGAGGCGGGGGTCAGGCCGGACACGCCCTGCGCCTGGATGACCGCGAGGTCCGTGGTGGGGTCGGTGCCCTTGACGATGGCGCTGGCGGTCTTGCCGTCGCTGAACTTCACGGTGACCGTGCCGCCGCCCCCGCCCGCGCCACCGATGCCCACCACGTGGTTGTTCGTCAGGATCAGCCCGTCGGCCGACAGGATGACACCGGACCCCTCGCCGCCGGCCGTGGCGGTCTTCACCTCGATGGACACCACCGACGGCATGATCGCCTTGGCCACCGCGGCGATCGTGTTGGTCGAGGCGTTGGACACTCCCTTGACCACCGGGCTCGCGATCACCGTCTGCCCGCCGTTCACGCTGTTCGCGACGAGGGCCCCGGTGACCCCGCCGCCCAGTGCCACGGCCACGAGCGCGAGGCCCGCGCCCGCCTTCTGACGGGTGGTCAGCGTGCCCTTGCGCGCCGCCGGCGGCGGAAACTGCCCCGTGTCATAGGAGCCGCTCCCGTAGGCGCCGTACGACTGGTACGCCCCGGTGTACTGCCCGTGCTGCGGCGGGGTGCTGCCGAACTGGCTCCAGCCGTGACCGGGGAGTATCTCGGTGTTCTCGTTGCCGGGAACGTGCTCGTGTGAGCTCATCGCCATCCCCCTCAATGGATTCGCCGGTGATCCCGGCGATCCGCCGGTACACGTAATACGATGACGCATCGGCGATAAGGTCACGCTAAGCGATCAGCAGTAGGGATCTCCGAGCGCCCTACGCGTACTTTATGTCAGCTCGTCCGAGGCCAGTACTCGTCCCTGAGCAGGCGCTTGTACAGCTTGCCCGTGGGGTGGCGGGGCAGCTCGTCCCGGAAGTCGACCGACTTCGGGCACTTGTAGTGGGCCAGGCGTTCCCGGCAGTAGGCGATCAGCTCGGCCTCCAGGGCGGGACCGGCGCCCGCCCGGTCCGCCGGCTGCACGACGGCCTTGACCTGCTCGCCCATCTCGGGGTCCGGCACCCCGAAGACGGCCACGTCGGCCACCTTGGGATGCATCGCCAGCACGTTCTCGGCCTCCTGCGGGTAGATGTTCACCCCACCCGAGATGATCATGTACGAGCGCCGGTCGGTGAGGTAGAGGAACCCGTCCTCGTCCAGGTAGCCGATGTCCCCCAGCGTGGTCCAGCCGCGGCCCCTGGGGTCCTGGACCGACGCGGTCTTCCCGGGGTCGCCGTGATACTCGAACTTCGGTCCGTCGGAGAAGTAGACCGTGCCGTGCTCGCCGGGCGGCAGCTCGGCGCCGTCGTCGTCGAGGACGTGGGTGACCCCGAGCAGCGGCCGGCCCACCGTGCCCTTGTGGGCGAGCCAGTCCTCCGGGCCCGCGTACAGGAAGCAGTTTCCCTCCGTGCCCGCGTAGTACTCGTGGACGATCGGCCCCCACCACTCCATCATCCGCTCCTTGACCTCGACGGGGCAGGGCGCGGCGGCGTGGACGGCGCAGCCCAGCGACGACAGGTCGTAGCGCCGGCGCACCTCCTCGGGCAGCTTGAGCATCTTGACGAACATCGTCGGCACCCACTGCGCGTGGGTGACCCGGTGCCGCTCGACGAGCGCCAGCGCCTCCTCGGGGTCGAACCTCTCCATCACCACCACGGTCGCGCCGAGGCGCTGGAAGGACATGCTGAAACGCAGTGGAGCGGCGTGGTAGAGCGGCGCGGGCGACAGGTAGACGCTGTCGGCAGAGGGCGCGAACAGGAACTGGATGAGCTGCACCAAGGCCCCCGGGGCCTCCAGCGGCGCCCGGCTGAGCGGCGGCTTGACCCCCTTGGGGCGTCCCGTGGTGCCCGACGAGTAGAGCATGTCGGCGCCCTGGCACTCGTCGTCGAGCGGCGTGACGGGCCGCCCCGCCACGGCCTCCTCGTAGGAGGCGAAGCCCGGGGCGAGGCCGTCGACCATGAGCCGCAGCTCGACTCCGGGCGTGGCCTCGGTGACGGCGCTCGCGACGCCGGCGAGCTTCGCCGACGAGATGAAGACCCGCGCCCCGCAGTTGTCCACGATGTACGTCAGCTCGTCGGCCTGGAGCCGGGAGCTGATGGCGGTGTAGTACAGGCCCGAGCGGTGCGCGGCCCACGCGATCACGAGGAAGAGCGGATGGTTCTCCAGCATGAAGGCGATGTGGTCGCCGGGCTTCAGGCCCGCGGCCCGCAGCAGATGGGCCAGCCGGTTGGATTCCTCGTCGAGTTCGCGAAAGGTGATCACGCGGCCGGAGCCCGCCATGATCACCGCAGGCTTGTCCGGTGTCACCGCCGCGATCGCCCCAGGGTGCATAACCGAACGTTACTCGGTTTGCTTTCGGCGCGGTAGGCGCGAGCTCCCGACGCCTCCAGTCAGCTCTCCAGCGCCCGGTAGGGGTCACGCAGCGGCCTGGCCCGCTCGGCGAACGCGGCCTTGATCTCCGTCATGTTCGGCCCCGGCGCGTAGAAGCGGCCCTTTGTCTCGCCGTACGGCTGGAGCCATCCGGCGGCCGCCAGCTCGCGCAGATCGCGGGCGGCCTGGCCCTGGCTCAGCCCCTCGTCGGCCTGGTACATGCCCCGGCGCAGCCGCCTGGAGACGAACACCTGGTAGAGCGCCGAGACCGTGCGCGGATGCAGGCCCTGCGCCCCGGTCCGCTCCTCCAGCAGCAGCCACACCTCGCCCGCCTCGGCGAGCCGGCGCCCCACCCGCTGCGCCTGCATGTGGTGGCAGCGCAGCACGAACCGCACCCACGAGAGGGTGTCCCGGTGCGGGCTCCACCGGATACGTCCCACCTCGCCCAGCACGTCGTAGTAGTCGTAGGTGGTGCGGCCCTCGCCCAGCCACTCCTCGATCGAGGCGAACTCCGGCGTGGTGATCCGGTCGCGTCCGAGCACGAGCGTCTGCAGCGCCCGTGACATGCGGCCGTTCCCGTCGCGCCACGGGTGGATCTTGACGAGGTTGAGGTGCGCCATTGCGGCGCGGACGTAGCTGGGCGCGTCGAGGTCGCCCTCGTTGAGCCACTCGACCAGCTCCGCCAGCAGGCCGGGGACCTGCTCGTGGTCCGGACCCTCGTAGACCACCTCGCCCGTCGCGGAGTTCCGCACATAGATCCCGCCGGGGCGCGCCGTGCCCGGCGTCTTGTCCGCGTGGTGACCGATCATCATGAAGTTGAGCGCGTGGAGCAGGCCCGCGTCGTAGTGGAAGGCCCACGCCCGTGAGAGGGTGCCGATGTAGGTGAGCGCCTGCCGGTAGCCGGCGATCTCCCGTGCCACGGCCGCCGACGTCTCCAGCGGGTCCTCGCCGGACATGATCGACTCGATGTCCTCGACGCTGGCGTGGTAGCCCTCGATGGAGTTGGACCCCTGGATCGCCCGCGCCTGCAGTTGCCGCCGCAGCAGGCCGTCCCAGCGGTGGGCCTCGGCCAGCCGGTATTTCAGGTCGCGCCGCATCTCCTCGATCTCGGCGAGCACCTTCTCGTCCACGGCGTCCAGTGCCGGTGTGGCGTACAACATGAGGCCATGACAGCATGGACGAATCATCTGGTCAAGTGACTGAATGATTCGTCCACATATGGCCCGCGTCTCCGATGCGGAGACGCGGGCCGTGTGCGCGGAAGGGTCAGGCGACCGCCCGCTGCTGGGCGACCGTCGCCGGGGTGAGGGCCAGGTCGAGGACCTCGCGGACGTCGCTCACCGCGTGGACGGTGAGGTCGGCCAGCACCTCGGCCGGGACGTCGTCCAGGTCGGGCTCGTTGCGTGCCGGGATGAGCACGGTGGTGATGGCCGCCCGGTGGGCGGCCAGCAGCTTCTGCTTGACCCCGCCGATGGGCAGCACCCGCCCGGTGAGGGACACCTCGCCGGTCATCGCCACGTCGGCGCGGACCGGGCGGCCCGACAGCAGCGAGGCCAGGGCGGTGGTCATCGTGACACCGGCAGACGGGCCGTCCTTCGGCACCGCGCCCGCGGGCACGTGGATGTGCACCGACCTGTCCTTGAGCGACCCGACCGGCAGCTCCAGCTCGGCGCCGCGCGACCGCAGGAAGGACAGCGCGATCTGCGCCGACTCCTTCATCACGTCGCCCAGCTGACCGGTCAGGGTCACACCGGTCGCCCCGGTCTCCGGGTCGGCCAGCGACGCCTCGACGTAGAGGACGTCGCCGCCCGCGCCGGTCACCGCGAGGCCGGTCGCGACGCCCGGCACCCCCGTACGCTGCCGGGCCTCCGGCAGGGACGACTCGGGCACGTGGCGCGGCCGGCCCAGATAGGAGACCAGGCCGTCGGCCGTGACCGTCACCGGGAGAGCCGTCTCGCCGAGGGCGACCTTCGCCGTCACCTTGCGCAGGACCCGGGCGACCGAGCGCTCCAGAGAGCGGACGCCGGCCTCGCGGGTGTACTCGCCGGCCAGGCGGCGCAGCGCCCCCTCCTCCACCGTCACGTCGTCGGCGGTGAGGCCGGCCTTGTCCAGGTTGCGCGGGAGCAGGTGGTCGCGGGCGATGGCGACCTTCTCGTCCTCGGTGTAGCCGTCGAGCGTGACGATCTCCATGCGGTCGAGCAGCGGGCCGGGCACCTGCTCCAGCACGTTGGCCGTGGCGAGGAACAGCACGTCGCTCAGGTCGAGCTCGACCTCCAGGTAGTGGTCGCGGAACGTGTGGTTCTGCGCCGGGTCGAGCACCTCGAGCAGCGCGGCCGTCGGGTCGCCCCGGTAGTCGGCGCCGACCTTGTCGATCTCGTCGAGCAGCACGACCGGGTTCATCGAGCCCGCCTCGCGGATGGCGCGCACGATCCGGCCGGGCAGCGCTCCCACGTACGTGCGCCGGTGACCGCGGATCTCCGCCTCGTCGCGGACGCCGCCGAGGGAGACGCGGACGAATCTGCGACCCATGGCGCGGGCGACCGACTCGCCGAGCGAGGTCTTGCCGACTCCGGGAGGGCCGGCCAGCGCGAGGACGGCGCCGCTGCGGCGGCCGCCGACCACGCCGAGGCCCTGGTCGGCCCGGCGCTTGCGCACCGCGAGGTATTCCACGATGCGGTCCTTCACGTCGTCCAGACCCGTGTGGTCGGTGTCGAGCACGGCGCGGGCCCCGGCGATGTCGTACTCGTCGGTCGTGTGGACGTTCCACGGGATGTCGAGCACGGTGTCGAGCCAGGTGCGGATCCAGCCGCTCTCGGGCGACTGGTCGGAGGCCCGCTCCAGCTTGTCGACCTCCTTGAGCGCGGCCTCCCTGACCTTCCCAGGCAGGTCGGCGGCCTCGATGCGGGCGCGGTAGTCCTCCTCCTCGTCGGAGGGGTCCCCGTTGAGGTCGGCGAGCTCCTTGCGCACGGCCGCGAGCTGCTGGCGGAGCAGGAACTCGCGCTGCTGCTTCTCCATGCCCTCCTGGACGTCCTTGCGGATGGTCTCCGCGACGTCCAGCTCGGCGAGGTGGTCGCGGGCCCAGCCGACCAGCTTGTCCAGCCGCTCGGCCGGGTCGGCGGTCTCCAGCAGCAGCAGCTTCTGCGGCGTCTGCAGCCAGGGGGCGTATCCCGCGCTGTCGGCGAGGACGGCGGGGTCCGCGATCTGGTTGACCGCGTCGACCACCTGCCACGCGCCCCGCTTCTGCAGGATCGTGGTGGTGAGGGCCTTGTACTCCTTGACCAGCTCCTCGGCCCTCGGCCCGGCCGTGACCGGCTCCAGCACGGTCGCCTCGACCCACAGCGCCGCACCCGGGCCGGTGGTGCCGGTGCCGACGCGCATGCGGTCGACGCCGCGGACCACGGCCGCGGGCTCCCCGCCCGGCAGGCGGCCGACCTGTTCCACGACGGCGCTCACGCCCACCGGGCCGTAGCGGCCGTCTATGCGGGGCACCAGCAGGACCGTGCTCTCGCCGTTGGCGCGGGCGGCGTCGATGGCGGCGCGGACCTCGGAGGCCGACAGATCGAGGGGCACGACCATGCCGGGCAGGACGACCTCGTCGTCGAGCGGGAGGACGGGAAGGATCTGGGACATCAGCACTCCACTAGGTTGAGTTATGTCGGCTCAACTAACAGGAGTCCGATCCTGTTCCCTGTTCTGCGTCAGTTCGCTGTGAGCGATCGTAATCATGTAATCCACCAGATCGCGACGACGCAATCACTCCTCCGGGTAACGCATGATGGCGTCCATGACATCCGGAAACATCCGGCTTCGCTCGGCTCCGGGCCGGTGGGTGCTGCTCACCACGGTCCTCGGGTCGGGCATGGCCACGCTCGACGGCACCGTGGTCAATGTGGCCCTTCCGACCCTCGGGCGCGACCTCCACGCCGGGATGTCCGGCCTCCAGTGGACCGTGAACGCGTACACGCTCACCATGGCCGCCCTGATCCTGCTGGGCGGATCGCTGGGCGACCGGCTCGGCAGGCGGAAGATCTTCGTCGCCGGGGTGGTCTGGTTCGCCCTGGCCTCCGCCCTGTGCGGGGCCGCGCCGAACACGTCCGTGCTCGTGCTCGCCCGCGCGCTCCAGGGAATCGGCGGGGCCCTGCTCATCCCCGGGTCGCTGGCGATCATCCAGGCGAGCTACGCGCCGGACGACCGCCCGCGCGCCGTCGGCGCCTGGTCGGGGCTGGGCGGCGTGGCCGCCGCCCTCGGGCCGCTGCTCGGCGGCTGGCTCGTCGAGACGGCCGGCTGGCGGTGGGTCTTCCTGCTCAACCTTCCGCTCGCGGCCGTCGTGGTCGGCGTCGCCGCCCGGCACGTGCCCGAGACCCGGGCCGCCGGGCCGCACGGCCGCTTCGACGTGCTCGGGACCGTCCTCGCCGCCCCCGCGCTGGCCGGCCTGACGTACGGCCTGATCCTCGCGGGCGACGGGCTGCTGCCGCTGGCCGCAGGGCTCGTCCTGGCCGCCTGCTTCGTGGTGGTGGAGATCCGGCGCTCCCCCCGGTCCCTCGTTCCCGTGGGCGTGTTCGCCTCGCGCGAGTTCACCGCGGTCAACGTCGTCACGCTGGTCATGTACGCGGCGATGGGCCTGGTGTTCTTCCTGCTGGTCGTCCAGCTCCAGGTGTCGGCCGGCCTGTCTCCCATCGCCGCCGGGTCGGCGATGCTCCCGGTCACGATCCTCATGCTGCTGCTGTCGCCCCGGGCCGGCGAACTGGCGAAGCGGGTGGGGCCCCGCCTCCCCATGACGGCGGGGATCTTCCTGTGCGCGGCCGGACTGCTGCTGATGAGCCGTATCGGTCCGGACTCGTCCTATTTAGCCGACGTGCTGCCCTCGGCGGTCGTGTTCGGGCTCGGCCTGTCCGCCGCCGTCGCCCCGCTCACCGCGACCGTGCTGTCCACTGCGGAGGAGCGGTACGCGGGCGTCGCGAGCGGGATCAACAACGCCTTGGCCAGGACGGGCGGCCTCCTGGCCGTCGCCGCCGTCCCGCCGTTGGTGGGGCTGACGGGGGACGCCTACGACTCGCCGGCGGCGTTCACCCAGGGGTTCCACACGGCGATGCTGGTCGGCGCGGCCATGATGGCCGTCGCGGCGGTCGTCACGTTCGTCACGATCAGGACGAACGTCCTCGCGACCGCGCCCGAACCGCCCGCCCCCGGCTGCCCGGTCGAGGCTCCCCCGCTGAAGCTCAAACCAGAAGCGCCTTGAGATCCTCACGCAGGGCGGCCGCGTCGCGGAAGTGGACGGCGGCGAGCCCGGCCCGCTCGGCCGCCGCGACGTTCTCCGGCCGGTCGTCCACGAAGACGAGGTCTCCGGGGGCGACCCCGAGCCAGGCCACGGTCTCGTGGAAGATCTCCGGCTCCGGCTTCACCAGCCCCATCCGGCCGCTGTAGAACCGCGGGCCGATCGGCCGCATGAACGGCAGCCCGTCGATGCCCTCGGCGACGCAGACCGGCATGTTGGACAGCAGCGCCATGGGCACCCCGGCCCCGGCCAGCTCGTCGACGATCCCCACGGTCTCCTCGTTCGGCCGCGACCAGCTCGCCACGTCGAGCGCGACGACCGCGTCCAGATCCGCACCGGCCATCGGCCTGCCGTACACGTGCGACCAGTAGGCGGCCGGGTCGAGCGAGCCCCGGTCGAAGTCGAGCCGCACCTGCCAGTAGCGGTCCTCGAACCCCCGATCACCTCCCGCCATGCGCGCGACGTCTTCGGGGGCCTGGGGAAGCGACACGACGTTGCCGTAGTCGAAAAGCACAGTCTTCATGGTCGTACGATCATAACCGGTGTGCGGAACTCAGGTCACGTAGGTCCTGAGGAACTCGTTGGCGCTCCCGCAGCGCAGGTAGTTGCGCACGGTGTGGAAATCGAGCCAGTCGATGTCGCAGGAGACGTCCCGATCGACGCCGTCGAAGCACGACGCCAGCATGGCCGGGATCGCGGCGATGTCGTCCTTGTCGGCGATGTTGATCCAGCGGCGCACCCCTGGCGGGCGCGCTCCCCGGCCCCGCACCGGGACCGGCGCGAGCCGCTCGAAGACGACGTCGCGCATGCCGAGCGGGCTGCCCAGCGTCACCAGTAACTCGACCTGGAGATCGGGGTGCGCCCACAGCGCCTCGTAGGCCACGACGCTGCCGAGGGAGTGGGCGACGACCACCCGGGGGCGGCGCCTGCGGACGACGTCGGCCACCGCCTCGCGGGCCCGCACGCGCGGGTCGCCGCCGCCGAGATAGGCGGCCACCTCCGGGCAGAAGTCCTGGGCGAAGCGCACCGCCTGCGGGCCCATCCTCGCGAGCAGCCACCCGGCCAGCCGGTGCGCGAGACCGGTGAGCGACTCCCCCGCCGCGTCGCGGAACGGACCGCCGAGCTGGACCGCCCAGTCGGCGAGGACCAGCTTGGCCGGCACCGCCATCTGGCGCGGCGGCGCCGGCGGCCCGCTGTGCAGGTGGTGGGCGTAGTAGGCGATCTCGGCGAAGTAGTCGCCGGCGCCGTCCGCCCGGCCGGTGAGTCCCTGGTGCAGGTAGGCGTTCCACTTGGCCCGCATCGCCTCGGCCGCGCCGCCCGCCGACCCGCCGGCGTCCTCGTAGTAGTGGTACTTGCCGATGCCGTGGACGCCCACGATCGAGGTCATGCTCCCCGCCCGTCCCTGTCGCTTGGAATACGGTCGCCTGGAATACGGGGGCCACTGTGCACGACGCCATGGACCGCGACAACCCACCGGCCGCGTTTACGGTGATAAATGGAGAGCGGCGGTCATATCTCCCCCGATAAGTTGGTCGTCCCGTCCGCACACCGAATCCGTATGCCAAAGGAGAGAACCGATGTCAGGCCCGTTGCACGTGCGCGACTCGATCGTCGTGCCCGAGGCGGAGCTCGCCTGGCGCTTCTCCCGCTCGTCCGGCCCGGGCGGCCAGGGCGTCAACACCACCGACAGCCGGGTCGAGCTGAGCTTCGACCTCGCGCGCACCACCGCCCTCGGCCCGGCGCTCAGGGCGCGCGCGCTCGAACGGCTCGCCGCCCGCCTCGTGGACGGCGTGATCACGATTGTGGCCTCCGAGCAGCGCTCGCAGCTGCGCAACCGGGAGGCGGCGCGGGAACGGCTGGCCGCCCTTCTCCGCGACGCGATCGCGCCGCCGCCCAAGCGGCGCCGTCCCACCAAGCCGTCCAAGGGCGCCGTCGAGCGCCGCCTGGCGGCCAAGAAACACCGCTCCGGCCTCAAGCGCCTGCGCCGTACGGAGGACTGAGCCGGGCCGCGCTGTCGCGCAGGTGCCCGATGCCCGGCTATCCGAGATGGGCGGCGATGGCGTCCTCCCAGGAGCGGAGGAACGCCGGGTAGCCGGCGGCGAAGGCGGCCAGGTCGGCCTCGGCCACGGCGGTGAGCGGGGTGAGGTCGTAGGTGACCGTCACGTCACTGTGGCCGCGCTCCGCCTGGGCGAGCGTCACGCCGACGGTGCCGGCGTGGACCCCCTCGCACACGCGCGCGTAGGAGACCGACCGGCCGGGCTCACGGTGCAGGACGATCCACGTGGTGGTCGCCCCGTGCCCATGGGTCTGGAAGACCGTGCCGGGCGCCGTGTCGTCCGCGACCTGTTCCGGGAACCGCGGCTCCCATCCCTCCACCCAGTCCCGCTCGCCGTACGGGGTGAACAGCCGGAAGGCCTCGGCGGGCGCGAGCGCGACCCGGAGCCTGCCGGTGAGGCGGCGACGCCGCGGCCCGGCACTCACCTCTCCTCCAGCCGGTGGGCGTCGGCGGCCGTCAGCGTCAGGCCGTAGACCTCCTTGAGCTGCCCGATCTTCGCGAGGGTCTCCGGCCCGAACGGCGACTTGCCCTCGAAGGCGTGCAGGACGATTCCCTCCACGAGGTCGCCGAGGGACATGTCCAAGTATTCGGCCAGGCCCTTGAGCACCTTCAAGGTGTTGCGCTCGACGCGAAGGCCGGTCTGCGTCCGCTGCACTGTTACCATGGTAACAATGTACCACTTCGCGGAGAGGCCGGCCTGGTCTCAGCCGATCGTGTACGCGCGCACCGCCTGCTCCACGAGCTCACCCGGCCGGGGCGTGCGCGTCCCCGAGGACGCCGCCGCCGGCGCCCTCGCCTAGGTCCGGCGGTCTTCCATCTCCCAGATGTGGTCGACCACGTGCCAAATGATGCGGCGCGCGGCGTACCGGACGGGCCAGCCCGCACCGCCGGGAGGAAAGGCCGGCGCGGGCCGCGCGAGCGCTCCCGCGATGTCGTCGCGCATGGCGGTCAGGCCGGCCTCGTCCTTGAAGGGCTTGTGCCGCACGCCGATCTTGCGGGCGTACGCGCGCTCGGCCTCCACGACGTGGGCGACCATCTTGTCCCTGTCCCTGCCGCCGCCCCTGGGGCCCTTGCGCAGCTCCTCGGGGGAGGCCGCGGCCACCTCGGCGAGCACCGCCCAGGCCGCCCGGGCGAGGGCGACGGCACGCGCGGCCTCCGGCGCCTCCACCGGCTCCCGGTCGAAGTCCGGGATGGCGGAGATCGCGCCGAAGTCCGTCGTCCTGTCGCCCCTGACCCGCTCGACGACCGCCGGGTCCCCCGGCGCGAACTCCAGCCCCGCCCGCTCGGCGATCGTCCGGAAGCGCGGCGTGTAGTCCACGAGCGTGTCGAGCGCCGCCTCCTCCGTCCTGCCGATGCGGCACCAGCCCGGCCAGTCGATCGAGCAGGCGAAGACCTTCTTGGGGCCGAGTTCCAGGTAGACGCGATGGTTCATGCCGGCCAGCATTGCACCCGTACCTGACGAAACGCGTCAGGTTCAGACCAGGTCGATGAGGTCGGCCACGGAGTTGACCACCTGCGTGGGCCGGAACGGATACCGGTCGATCTGGTCCTTCTGCGTGACGCCGGTGAGCACCAGGATCGTGTGGAGGCCGGCCTCGATGCCGCAGACGACGTCGGTGTCCATCCGGTCGCCGATCATCGCGGTGGTCTCGCTGTGCGCGTCGATCTGGTTGAGCGCGCTGCGCATCATCATCGGGTTGGGCTTGCCGACGAAGTACGGCTCCACTCCGGTCGCCTTGGTGATCATCGCGGCCACCGCGCCGCAGGCCGGCAGCGAGCCCTCGGTCGAGGGGCCGACGGGGTCGGGGTTGGTCGCGATGAAGCGGGCGCCGTTGTCGATCAGCCGGATCGCCCGCGTTATCGACGTGAAGCTGTAGGTGCGGGTCTCGCCCAGCACCACGTAGTCGGGGTCGAGGTCGGTCAGCACGTAGCCGGCCTCGTGCAGGGCCGTGGTCAGCCCTGCCTCGCCGATCACGTACGCCGAGCCCTCGGGCCTCTGGTCGGCGAGGAACTTGGCGGTGGCCAGCGCGGAGGTCCAGATCGCCTCCGGCGGCACCTCCAGCCCGGCCGCGCGCAACCGTACGGACAGGTCTCGGGGGGTGTAGATCGAGTTGTTCGTCAGGACGAGGAACCGCTTCCCCGACTCCTTCAGCCGCCTGATGAACTCGTCGGCACCCGGCACCGGCTGCCCCTCGTGGACCAGCACCCCGTCCATGTCGGACAGCCACGACTCGATGGGCTTTCGCTCGCTCATGTGTCCAAGCATGGCAGGTGACGGTGTGACGAAGCACATCTCTTGTTGTGTCCGGAAATATCCGGATGCGACCTCAGGTTAGGGGTGACATGAGCGAGGACAACATCCGCGGGGTGCCGCGTGGGGCGGCCGAGGCGCCACTGTCGATCCTGGAGCTCGCGACCGTCGGCGAGGGCTCCACGCCCTCCGAGGCGCTGCGCGACGCCACCGAGCTGGCCCGCCGGGCCGAGGAGTGGGGCTACCACCGCATCTGGGTCGCCGAGCACCACGGCATGCCCGGAGTCGCCAGTTCCTCTCCGGCCGTGATCATCGCGCACCTCGCGGCGGCGACCAGTTCGATCCGGATCGGCTCGGGCGGCGTGATGCTGCCCAACCACGCCCCGCTGGTGATCGCCGAGCAGTTCGGCACGCTGCACGCGCTGCACCCCGGCCGCATCGACCTCGGCCTCGGCCGCGCCCCTGGCACCGACATGGCCACGGCGAACGCCCTGCGCCGCTCGGCCGAGGTGGACCCCGACGAGTTCCCCCAGCAGGTGGCCGAGCTGACCGGCTTCCTCGACGGCTCGTTCCCGCCCGGCCACCCGTACGCGAAGATCCAGGCGGTGCCGCGAGGTGACGACCGGCCGCCGATCTGGCTGCTCGGCTCCAGCGGGTTCAGCGCCAGGCTGGCCGGGCTGCTCGGGCTGCCGTTCGCCTTCGCCCACCACTTCAGCGCCGGCAACACCGAGCCCGCGCTCGACCTCTACCGCTCCTCGTTCCGGCCCTCGGAGGTCCTCGACCGGCCGTACGCGCTGATCGGGGTGGCGGCCGTCGCGGCCGACACCGACGAGGAGGCGCTGCGCCAGGTCATGCCGGGCGCGCTGTCGTGGCTGCGCCTGCGGCACGGGCGGCCCGGCCGCACACCCACTCCCGAGGAGGCGCAGGCCTACCCGTACACCCCGATGGAGCGGGAGTTCGTCCGCGATCGGCTGTCGACGGTGGTGCACGGCGACCCGCAGACCGTGCGGGACGGGCTGGAGGAGCTGCGCAAACGCACCGGGGCCGACGAGTTGATGATCACCACGCAGGTCCACGGCGGCGCGGCGCGCCTGCGCTCCTACGAGCTGATCGCCCGGACGTACGGGATGATCTAGCCGCGCAGGAAGGCGACGACGGCGAGCACGCGGCGATGGGCGTCCTCGTCGGGAGGCAGGTCGAGCTTGGCGAGGATGTTCCCGATGTGCTTGCCGACGACGGCCTCCGACACCACCAGCGCGCGGGCGATCGCGGCGTTCGACCTGCCCTCCGCCATCAACGCGAGCACCTCCCTCTCCCGTGGGGTGAGCCGCCGCAGCGGGTCGCGGCGGCGGCGCAGGAGCTGACGCACGACCTCCGGGTCCACCACCGTCCCCCCGTCGGCGACGGTGGTCAGGGCGTCCACGAACTCCTCGACCTCCCCGATCCGGTCCTTGAGGAGGTAGCCCACGCCGGTGCCGTCCCCGGAGTCCAGCAGCTCGGTCGCGTATGTCTGCTCGACGTACTGGCTCAGCACCAGGACGGCGAGCCCTGGGTGGGCGGCGCGCAACGCCACGGCGGCCCGCAGCCCCTCGTCGGAGAAGCCGGGCGGCATCCGCACGTCGGTGACGACGATGTCGGGGGCGTGCTCCTCCACCGCCTTCACCAGCGCCTCGGCGTCGCCGGCGGTGGCGGCCACCCGGTGGCCGAACCGGGCCAGCAGCGTGGCCAGTCCCTCGCGGAGCAGCACGCCGTCCTCGGCGATGACGACGGTCAGGGAAGGGCCGGCAGGCATTCGATCTCCGCGCGCAGCAGGGTGGGGCCGCCCGGCGGGCTCGACAGCATCAGCCTGCCCTCGACCGCGGAGACGCGGTCGGCGAGCCCGGCGAGCCCGGTGCCGGCGGTGACGTCCGCGCCGCCCACTCCGTCGTCCCGGATCTCGACGGTGAGCAGCCGGCCGTCGAGCCGTCCCCGCACCCGGGCCTGCTCGGCTCCGCTGTGCTTGGCCACGTTGGCCAGGCCCTCGCTGACGACGAAGTAGGCGACCGACTCCACCGCTTCCGGCAGCCGGGGGACGGCCACGTCGACCTCGACCGGGACGGGCGACCGGTCGGCCAGCTCCGCGACCGCGGCGGGCAGTCCGCGGTCGGCGAGGATGCGGGGATGGATGCCGCGGATCAGGTCGCGGATCTCCGCGAGGGCGAGCTTCGCCTCCTGGTGCGCCCTGGCCACGAGCTCGGCCGCCTCCGCCGGCGGGGAGACCTTGGCCAGGCCGAGCGTCATGGTCAGCGCGACCAGCCGCTGCTGCGCGCCGTCGTGCAGATCGCGCTCGATGCGCCGCCGCTCGACCTCGAACGCCTCGACCAGGCGGCTCCGGGAGCGGGTCAGCTCGGCGAGCCGCTCGCCCGGCTCCGCTTTCCCGGGCGTGAGCAGCAACCGGGCCAGCAGGGCGTGCGCGGTCGCGAGGGCGGTGATCGGGTAGGCCGCCGCCACGAGCACCGCGACCCCCAGGAGCGCGGCGGCGAACGCCTCGGTGAGCGAGCCGAGCGGCCAGAACTTCAGCAGCACGATGTGCCCCGCCTCCGCCACGCTGATCGGGGCGCAGATCATCACGAGCGGCACCACGAGGCCGTACGTGACGGCGATCAGCTCGACCGGGCCGAGCACGACGGCCAGCAGGCCCGTGTAGGCGAGGGCCCGCCACGTCGCCTGCTCCCGCAGGCGCGTACCGAGCCAGCCGCGCGGACCCCGCCCGGCGGGGCGGTGGGGGCTCGGCGCGGGCTCGGCGCCCATGATCCGCAGCCGCCGGCGTTCGAGCGCGCCCAGCGGCACGGCGGCGACCACCGGGACCGCCAGCAGCGGCACGCCCACCAGGAAGACGGTGAGCAACGCCCCGGCGGTCAGCGAGACGACCAGCGACGCCAGCACGACCACACCGACGACCGCGCCCGTCACCAGGTAGGCGAGGGCGCGCCAAGGCAGCGAGGTCGCCAGCAGGTCCTTTCGGGCGACGGCCTGCCACGAGCCGTTGAGGCGCACCCGACCCACCCTAGAGGCCGTCCGGGCCTGGTCGAAGACGGCCAGGCCCACCTGTGGAGGTAGGGCCGGCCATACCTCCACAGGTAGGCCGGGGCGGCTGGCGGGTGCGGGTCCCGCACCGGTCTGATGAGCCGCATGAACGAGACAGTCCAGCAGGTCTCCGATCTGCGAGCGTTCGCGGGCGTGGCGCTGCGCCGGCAGGGCGTCGTGGGAGCCGTGGCCCCGAGCTCGCGCTCGCTCGCGCAGGCGCTCACCGCCGTCGTCCCGACGACCGGCCCCGCCGTGGTCGTGGAGCTCGGCCCGGGCACCGGCGCGATCAGCGAGGCCATCCGGGAACGGCTCGCCCCCGGCTCCCGCCAGCTCGCCGTCGAGATCGACCCGGGGATGGTGGCGCACCTGCGACGTGCCCGGCCCTGGCTGGACGTGCTGCAGGGCGACGCGGCCCGCCTCGGCGCGCTGCTGGACGAACGGGGAGTCTCCCGGGTCGACGCCGTGGTCAGCACGCTGCCGTGGACGCTCTTCCCCGAGGACGTGCAGGAGTCGATCCTCGGTGAGGTCGGGCGGGTGCTGCTCCCGACGGGGGCGTTCACCACGGTGACCTACCTGCCCGCGGTGCCGCTGGCCCGTGCGCGGCGTTTCCGGCGGCGCCTGCGCGCCGCCTTCGACGAGGTGCTCACGACCGGGCCGGTCTGGCGCAACGTGCCGCCCGGCCTGGCGTACGTCTGCCGGAGGCCGGTCAGCCGTGGTTGAGCTGCTCGGCCGGCTTCCCGCCCCCCTCGTGCTCGCGGTCGCGGCGATGCTGATCGTCGCCGAGGCCGGCACGCTCGCCGGCGTGGCGCTGCCGGGGACGAGCGTGCTGGTGGCCCTCGGCTGCCTCACCCGCCTCGGCGCGCTGCCGTTCGCCGGGACACTCGCCGTGGCCGTGGCGGCCGCCGTCGCCGGCGCGCAGCTGTCCTACGTCCAGGGCCGCAGGCGCGAGGGCGCCGCCGCCATCCACCCTCTGGTCGGCCGGTTCGCGCCCGCCGCGTGGGCGCGGGCCGGCCGCATGGTGGCGAGGAGAGGCGCCTGGGCCGTCGCGGGCGGTCAGTGGCTCGGCGCCGCCCGCACCCTGGTCCCGAGGCTCACGGGCTGGACGGGCGTGCCGTACGCGGCTTTCGCCCGCGTCAGCGTGCCCACGGCGGCGGCGTGGGCGACGACCCTCGTGACCCTCAGCCGGTTCGTCCCCGACCTCGTCGACGCGTTGACCGCTCACCTGGCCGTCGCCGGGCTGCTCGCCGTTGGGGCCGTCCTCGTCGTGGCCCTGGCGACCGTGGAGCTCACCGGGGAGCGAGGGCTTCGAGTGCCTCCTCGGCGCGGCGCATGGATTCGCGGGGGTCGGCCTCGGGGTTGCCGATCTCCGGATCGAAGTTGAGGTCGTGGAAGACCTCGGTCACGCCCTTGGCCTCGAGCGCCTCGACGTCCCGCCGGATCTTGTCGTACGACCCGGTCAGCGGGCCCTCCTCCGACGCGAGGGCGCGGGTGACGCCGCGGACGACGAAGCGCAGCGCGCCGGGGTCGCGGCCCGCCTGCCGCGCCGCCTCCTTCACGATGGCGATCTGCTGGTCGATCGTGTCCAGATCGGCCCGGCTGGAGCTGATCCAGCCGTCGGCGATCCGCCCGGCCCGCTCCAGCGCCACCCGGGCCGTGCCGCCGAGCATCACCGGCGGCGGCACGGCCGGTTTCGGGTCCTGGTGCGAGCGCGGCACCTCGTAGAACTCGCCCCTGTGCTCGACGACGTCCTCGGTCCACAGCCGCCGCAGCAGGCCGACGTACTCCTCGCCGCGCCTGCCGCGTCGCTCCATCGGCACGCCGGACGCCGCGAACTCCTCGGGCAGCCAGCCGAGCCCCAGGCCCACGTCGAGCCTGCCGCCGGACACCTGCTGCAGGGAGGCGAGCTGCTTGGCCATCAGGACCGGGGAGACGAAGGGCAGGTTGAGCACGGCCACTCCGAGCCGTACCCGCTCCGTGACGCCGGCCAGGTACGCGAGCGCGACGACGGGGTCGTGCACGCTCCGGTAGACCGGTCCCATCGGGTTGCCGACGGGATAGAGCAGGCGCTGGAACGTCCACAGCCCGTGGTAGCCGAGTTCGTCCGCGCGGCGCGCGACGCGTCTCATGTTCTCCGGCGTCGCCCACGAACCCGACACCGGCACGGAAAACCCAATCCTCATAACCGCACCCTAAGGTGTCCCCGTGATCGAGGAACTGGCGCGGCTGGCGCGCCGCGACGGACCGGTGACGGTGCTCAAGCAGACCCGCGTGCTCGTGGTCCGGGCCGGCGACGTCGTCGTCAAGGCCCACCCCCCGGACACCGACGAACGCGCCCTGCGTGCCCGCCTCGAGGCCGCCGCGAACCTGCCCGGCGTCATGCTGCCTCCCCTCGGCCTCGAACGGCTGGACGGCAGGCTCGTCACGATCTGGCCCGCCGGCGACGCCCTGACCATCGACGACGTCGACGCCGGGACCACCCCGTGGGAGGAGGGCGGCCGGCTGCTCGCCCTGCTGCACTCCCGGACGGCGCCCCCGGAGCTGCCGCCCGCGGGGGGCCCGTCACGGCTGCCCAGGGCGATGGCCGACCTGGCCGCGGCCGGTGTCCCCGGCCCGGTCGCCGCGCCCATCCGGGCGGCGTACGCGACGCTGCCCCCGGACCGTGCGGGCGGCACGCTCACGCACGGCGACTGGCACCTCGGCCAGATCGTCCGGCACGACGGCGTGTGGCTGCTGATCGACCCCGACGACCTGGGCGCGGGCGACCCCGCGTGGGACCTGGCCCGCCCGGCCGCCTGGTATGCCGCCGGCCTGCTCGACCCGCGGGACTGGGAGCGCTTCCTGACCGCCTACCTCTCGGCGGGCGGGACCGCCGTCTCCACGGACGACCCGTGGCGGGAACTCGACGCGCCGGCCCGGGCGTTGACCGTCCAACTGGCCGCGACGGCGGTGGCCACGGCGGCGCGGGCGGGGGAACCTCCCGACGACGCCGCCGAGGCCCTGGTGTCCGCCTGTAGGAGGATCGTCGCGGCCACGGAGGCCGAGACCTGACCGAGGGAGAGTTCGTCACATGGAGTGCCCCAAGTGCCGTGGCCGGATGCGGACGTTGGACCGCAACGGGGTTCACATCGAGCAGTGCGACAACTGCCGCGGGATCTTCCTGGACTACGGCGAGCTGGAGACGCTGGCCCGGATGGAGTCGCAGTGGGCCCAGCAGCACTACGCTCCTCCGCCGCCGGCGCACGGAGGCCCCGTCTGGGGCGGCCACCACGGAGGTCACCACGGCCACCGTCGCAACAGCTGGGTCGGCATGCTGTTCTCCAGCTGATCCCTTTGTGAAGGCTTCGCCGCAGGCCGCGGCCCGGACCCGGGTCGCGGCCTGCGGCGTGCGGCTGCCCGGTCATCCCGGGAAGGCGTCCGGGTCCACCTCGCTCGTGGTGGCGTTCCCGCCGAACACGGCGTCGAGGGTGAGCGTCCAGTCGCTCCACCTGACGCTGTACCCGGAGTAGACGGTCTGGAATTTCAGCGCGTCGTCGAACTTGGAGAAGCCGCAGTTCCTGGTGAAGGCACGGGTGCCCCTGTCGTAGTCCACACCGGTGGTGAAGTAGACGCGGTAGGTGCCGTCCTTGATGTCGGAGATCTTCGCGGTCGACCGCTTGCGCACGTAGAAGCTGACCGCCTTGCGCCCTGCGCGCACGAGGGTCACGACGCCGTCCTGCGTGCCGCCGTTCTTCACGCTCAGGCTGCCCCGGCCGCCGCGGATCGCCGACAGCACCGTCGCGCCGTTGCCGAGGCGGCGACTGGCCTGGGCCGGCGGCCTGATCTGGACCACCGGGTAGTCGCCGGCCTTCACGAGGTCGCCCGCCGACGCCCTGAAGTCCTTGAACTCGCCCGACCGGCCGAGCCCCGCCAGCACGGCCGTCCCGTTGCACAGGACATGGGAACTCACGTCCTCGTCGAGCGCGCCGAGCCTGCCGTTCAGGCCGCGCAGCGCCGCGACGTAGTCGGCGTGCTCGGGGGCGACGTCCGCGGGAGGCCGCAGGCCGCCGAGCCGCGCCAGCGCGGACTCCAGAGCGCTTTGCGCCCGGTCGATGCGCTGGTGGAGCGACCGGAAGGTCCGTGCCTTGGCGATGGCGGCGAGCGCCGTGCGGGCCGGGCGGCCGGCGGCGGCGAGGGCGCCGCGGTACGCCTCCGGCGTCAACGCCGGCGGGCCGGCGGCGGCGGTGGTGCCGGCGGCGGACGGCGCCGACTCCTCGCCGGAGGCGGCCTTACCCGATCCGCCGGGCGTCGCCGTGCAGGCCGAGAGGGTGACGGAGGCGGCCAGCAGGGCGACGGCGCCGACGGGGACGGTGCGTGAGAAGGTCCGGGGGGTGATCACGCGAAACACTGTCAGCCGGTAAGCGCACGCTGTCAACACGGATTCACGCCGACGACGCCGCCCCCTCCGGGCCCAGGGCGAGCCACCGGGTGATGCCGAGCGACTCCAGGAACGGCAGGTCGTGGGAGGCCACCACGAGCGCTCCCCGGTAGGCCGACAGCGCCTGCGCGAGCCGGCGCACGCTGGCCAGGTCGAGGTTGTTGGTCGGCTCGTCCAGCAGCAGGAGCCGCGGCGCGGGCTCGGCCAGCAACAGCGAGGCCAGCACGGCGCGGAACCTCTCACCTCCCGAGAGCGTGCCGGCCGGCCGTTCGGCCCGCGCGCCCCGGAACAGGAACCGGGCGAGCCCGGCCCTGACGGCGTTGACCGACGCCGTGGGCGCGACCGCCCGGACGTTGTCGACCAGGCTGAGCGCGTCGTCGAGCACGTCGAGCCGCTGCGGCAGGTAGCGCACAGGCACGCCTCGCCGGACCGAGCCCTCACCCGGCGGGATCTCCCCCAGGATCGTGCGCAGCAGGGTCGTCTTGCCCGAGCCGTTCGGCCCCAGCAGGGCGATCCGCTCCGGGCCGCGGACGACCAGGTCGCCGATCGGCCCGGCGGCCGTGCGCAGGCCCTCCAGTTCGAGCACGGTGCGCCCGGCCGGCACCTCGGTGGCGGGCAGCTCCACCCGGATCTCGGCGTCGTCGCGCACCGCCTCCTCCGCCTCGGCCAGCCGCTCGCGGGCGGCCGCCACCTTCTCCTCGTGCATCGTGCGGTGCTTGCCCGCCGAGACCTGCGCCTGGCGCTTGCGCTCCTGCATGATGATCTTCGGCTCGCGCTTCTGCTCGTACATCTTGTTGCCGTAGCGCACCCGCCGCGCCAGCTTGGTCTGCGCCTCGGCCAGCTCGCGCCGCTGGCGGCGCAGGTCGCCCTCGGCCGCGCGGACCATCCGCTCGGCGGCATCCCGCTCGACCGCGAGCACCTCCTCGTACTCGCTGAGCGTGCCGCCGAAGGTGCGGCGGGCGGGCAGGTCGGCGATCTGGTCCACCAGGTCGAGCAGCGTGCGGTCGTGGCTGACGACGACCAGGGTCCTGGTCCACGACGAGACGGCGTCGTACAGGCGCCGCCGCGCGTCGAGGTCGAGGTTGTTGGTCGGCTCGTCGAGCAGCAGCACGTCGGGCTCGGCGAGGAAGCGCGCGGCGAGCCCGACCATGACGGTCTCACCGCCCGAGAGCGTCGCGACCGTCCGGTCGAGGTCCACCCCCGCGAGCCCGAGACGGTCGAGCTCGGCGCGGGCGCGCTCCTCGACGTCCCAGACCACCGCGTCGAAGTTCGCCTCGCTCGGGTCGCCCCGCTCGATCGCGTGCAGCGCCTGTCTCGCGGGTGTGATCCCCAGCAGGTCGGACACCGTACGGCTCGCGCCGAGCGGAAGGTTCTGCGGCAGGTAGCCCAGCCGCCCGGTGACCGACACCGAGCCGCTCACCGGGGTCAGCTCTCCGGCGATCATCTTGAGCAGGGTGGATTTGCCGCTGCCGTTGACGCCGATGAGCCCGGTCCGGCCGGCGCCGAACGCGAAATCGAGCCGCTCGAAGACGGACGTCCCGTCGGGCCAGGAGAACGACAGATCCGTACAGACAATGGAATGAGACATAAGGCGGCTCCAGGTATCCCCAAGGGCGAAACGGCGAACTAACCGTGGAGACACCGCGGGCACGGGCCGCGAGGCGAGGGTCTGCCTGAGGTCGCTGCGCCGGACCACCGATGGCGGCCGTGGGCGCGGTGTCGAGACCTCAGAGCTTCAAGTGACCCTCCAGGGTGCGGCGGCAGGACGTCGGTCACCATAACGCGGGACGGGGAAGGGACGCCATCGAATTGATCGGCCGTAGTCCCACCCGTCCCTGGGGGTGACAAAAGACCTACCCCGCTCCACAGGTTCGGGACCTTGTCGGTAAGGTGAACCTGCCCTAAGTTAGGTTAGGCTTACCGACCGTCCGGAGGACGATGTGTTAGCGAGTTACCTCATCGGCCTTCGCGAGGGCCTGGAGGCCACACTCGTGGTCTCCATCCTGGTGGCCTTCCTCGTCAAGAGCGACCGCCGCGAGCGGCTGCCCATGGTCTGGGCCGGCGTCGGCGTCGCCGTCCTCCTGTCCATCGGATTCGGCGCGCTGCTGACCTTCACCGCGGCCCACCTCGCCACCCAGCAGCAGGAGATGTTCGACGCCGTGACATCCCTGGCGGCGACCGTCTTCGTCACCTTCATGGTCTTCTGGATGCGCACGGCGGCCCGCAAGATGTCGGGCGAGTTGCGGGAGAAGATGGGCACGGCCCTGGAGCTCGGCGGCACCGCCGTGGTCGTGGTGGCGTTCCTGTCGGTCGCCCGCGAGGGGCTGGAGACCGCCCTGCTGTGGTTCGCCGCCGTCCAGGGCGCGACCAGCAGCGCGAGCCCGCTGATCGGCATCTCGCTCGGGCTGCTCACCGCCGTCGCGCTGGGCTGGGGGCTCTACCGCAGCGCCCTGCGGATCAACCTCACGAAGTTCTTCACCTGGACGGGCCTGCTGCTGGTCCTGGTGGCCGCAGGGATCTTCAAGTACGGCGTGCACGACCTGCAGGAGTCGGGACTGGTGCCCGGCCTGAACACCTACGCCTTCGACATCAGCGGCGTGCTCGACCCCAGCGCCTGGTACTCGACGCTGCTGAGCGGGATGTTCAACATCACCCCGCAGCCCAGCGTGTTGGAGGCCGTCGCCTGGGCCGCCTACCTGATTCCCGTCCTCATCCTGTTCCTGCGGCCCGCGGCCAAGACGCCGGCGCGCCCCGCCCCCAAGTCTCCCCAACCCGCTTCCTGACCGGAGTCCACCGAAATGCGCACCCCCACCGTCCTGGCCGCCGCCGTGCTGACCCTCGCCGGTCTCACCGCATGCTCGTCCACGGGCTCCGGCACCACGACCGAGGCGACCGCGGCCGGCGACGGGAAGATCACCGTGGCCGCCACCGACACCGAGTGCAAGGTGGCGAAGTCCGACCTGGCCGCCGGCACCTCGACCTTCTCGATCACCAACAACGGCTCGAAGGTCACCGAGTTCTACGTGTACGCGACGGGCGACCGGGTCATGGGCGAGGTCGAGAACATCGTGCCCGGCCTGACCCGCGACATCGTGGTGGAGCTTCCCGCGGGCGTGTACGAGACCGCCTGCAAGCCCGGGATGACCGGCAAGGGCATCCGCGGCCCCCTCAAGGTCAGCGGCGAGCACAAGCCGCTGACCGGCGACGCCAAGCTCGCCGAGGCCGTGGCCGGCTACAAGCGCTACATCGAGAGCCAGTCCGACACGCTGCTCGACAAGACCAAGGAATTCACCGAGGCCGTCAAGGCCGGCGACGTGGCCAAGGCCAAGGAGCTCTACCCGGTCGCCCGCACCTACTGGGAGCGGATCGAGCCGGTCGCCGAGGTCTTCGGCGACCTCGACCCGGCCATCGACGCGCGGGAGAACGACGTGGCCGACGGCGCGGAGTGGACCGGCTTCCACCGCATCGAGAAGGACCTGTGGGTCAAGAAGGACGTCGGCGGCGACGGTCCGATCGCCGACAAGCTGATGACCGACGTGAACACCATCGTGACGAAGTCCGCGACGGTCGACCTGTCTCCCGTGCAGCTCGCCAACGGCGCCAAGGGACTGCTCGACGAGGTCGCCACCGGCAAGATCACCGGCGAGGAGGACCGCTACTCGCACACGGACCTGTGGGACTTCGACGCCAACCTGCAGGGCTCGAAGGCCGCGGTCCAGGCGCTGCGCCCGGTGCTCGAGGAGCGCGACGCCGAGCTGGTGAAGACACTCGACGCGAAGTTCGCCGACGCCGAGAACGCGCTCGCCGCCCACCGCAGCGGCGACGGCTGGAAGCTGCACACGGACCTGTCCAAGGACGACCTCAGGGCGCTGTCCGACGCGATCAACGCCCTGGCCGAGCCGATCAGCAAGGTGGCGTCGGTGGTGGCCGGATGAGCGGCGCGGGGATCAGCCGCAGGCGGCTGTTCGGCCTCGGCGCGGCCGGTGTGGCCGCCGTCGGGGCCGGGGCGGTCGCCGGCCGGTCCTTCATCGAGGAGCCGGTGGCCCACGCGGCCTCGGCCTCCGACCCCGTGCCCTTCTACGGCCCGCACCAGGCGGGCGTCACCACCCCCGCCCAGGACCGGCTGCACTTCGTGGCGTTCGACGTGATCACGAAGAGCAGGGCCGAGCTGGTGGAGCTGCTCCAGGAGTGGACCGCCGCCGCGGCCCGGATGACCCAGGGCGAGGACGCCGGCACGTTCGGCGCCGTGGGCGGGGCGCCCGAGGCGCCCCCGGACGACACCGGCGAGGCGCTCGGCCTGCCCGCCTCCGGCCTGACGCTGACCGTCGGCTTCGGTCCGTCGCTGTTCGACGACCGGTTCGGCCTCGGCGACCGCAGGCCGCCCGCGCTCGCCGACCTGCCCGCCTTCCCCGGCGAGGACCTGCAGCCCGAGATCTCCGGCGGGGACATCTGCGTGCAGGCGTGCGCGCACGACCCGCAGGTGGCGGTGCACGCCATCCGCAATCTCGCGAGGATCGGCTTCGGCAAGGTCTCCGTGCGCTACTCGCAACTCGGCTTCGGGCGCACCTCGTCCACCTCGCGGGCGCAGACGACGCCGCGCAACCTCATGGGCTTCAAGGACGGCACCAACAACCTCAAGCTCGAAGACACCGCCATGCTGCGCGACCACCTGTGGGCCGCGCCCGGCGACGGCCCGGCCTGGATGGACGGCGGCGCCTACCTGGTCACCCGCAAGATCCGGATGCACATCGAGACCTGGGACCGCGCCCCGCTGGCCGAGCAGGAGGCCATCTTCGGCCGCGACAAGGGCAAGGGCGCGCCGCTCACCGGGCACGGGGAATTCGACGCGCCGGACTTCGCCAGGAAGGGCCCGGACGGCGCGCCGGTGATCGCCGGCAACGCGCACGTACGGCTCGCGCACCCCGACGCCCACGGCGGCGCGCGGCTGCTGCGGCGCGGCTACAACTTCGTGGACGGATCCGACGGCCTCGGGCGGCTCGACGCCGGTCTGTTCTTCATGGCCTACCAGCGCGACCCCCGCACGCAGTTCGTTCCCATCCAGCGGATGCTGTCCCAGAAGGACGCGCTGAACGAGTACATCAAGCACGTCTCCAGTGGCGTGTTCGCCTGCCCGCCCGGAGTGGCCGACGGCGGCGACTACTGGGGCCGCACGCTGTTCGCCTGACGCCCTCCGCCGCCGCGATCACAGGCGCGACTCGTACACCGCCCTGGCCTTCTCGATCAGGTCGAGGTGGTCGCGCAGCTGCGCCCGGGTCCGCAGCCGGGCTCCGGCCCTGACCAGCTCGTCGAGCAGGTCGAGCCATCGCAGGCACCAGCGCACGTCCTCCTGCCTGGCCACGTGCCGTCCCCGCACGTCGAGGTAGACCGGGCTGGTGTGGGCGTAGGCGCGCCCGCGCGGGGAGCGCGGATGGGGGCCGCCGCGGACCACGGCCACCACGTAGGTGGCGTCCGTCACCGGCAGCGACGCGGTGATCTCATGGCCCGGCCCCTCGGCGAGCACGCCGGCCGCGGTCCTGATCTCCATGTGCTCCACCTCCGGCCCGACGGCCCTGGCCCGGATCGCGACCGTCTCGCCGCCCTCCAGACTGAGCGTCTCCCCCGGCCCCAGGTCGTCCACCGTGAGCTCCAGCCAGGGGCCGGTGGTGGCGAACGTGCGCCCCCGCCGTACGGCCTCGGCGAACGTCTCGGCGCTGAGCGGCCCGTCCACCCGGGCGTAGACACGCTCCCAGCCGGGCGGGCTGGAGACCGTGTCCTGGCGGGTGAACGACAGCATGGTGTCGGTCCCGGCGAGCGCGGCGAGCCGGTTGCCCGCGCCGACCAGCCTCCGGTAGACCTCGGCCGTCCCCGGCGCGGTCGACAGGTCGCTGAAGTGCAGCACCTCCACCCCGTCGACCATGCCGAGGGCGGCGTCGACCACCAGGGCGCGGCCGGTGCAGTTCCTGGTCCCGTTCGCGGCTACGTCCTCCGGGGAGGAGACCGGGCCGTGGAAGGGGTGGGCGTACCCCAGGACCGCGCGCGGCTCCCGCAGGTCGCCGCAGACCGCCGCGTTGGGCGGCCAGTCGGCGTCGGCGCCGAAGCCCGTGTGGTAGACGGCGGGCGGCGCGGCCACCCCGAAGACGTGGACGTGCCCGAACAGGTCGTTGCGATACTCCACGCCCATGCGGGCCACGTGCCCGGCGTCCGACCACGGCAGGTCGCGCCCGGCCCAGTGCTGGAGCGCCTCCCGGTCGTAAACCCGGTCCCCCGCGACGTTGCCGGCGACGAGGTTGAGCACGTGCAGGTCCTCGCCGAGCTGCGCGGCGGCCGCCTCCGCGGGAACGGCGACCAGGTCGCCCGCCCAGTTCATGTGGACGTGCAGGTCGGCGCCGTACCAGCCGCGGGCGGCGGCGTCGTACAGCCGCTGCGGCGTGAGCCCGACCAGCGTCTCCTCCCCCGTCCTCGGGACGACCGTCGTCTCGGCGACGCCGTACTCCATGCCGCGCGTGACCCGGATCGTGACCGGCTCGCAGGGCACGGCGAGCACGATGTCGTCGCCGTGGAAGAACGGCCTGTCGTCGTTGTCGCGCCGTTCCGGCACTCCCTCCGGATACCACCCATGGCCGTCGGCCGACGTGACGCTCCACCGGCACGGGAAGCCCGCGCGCAGCCGCAGCCGCGCGGCCGGGGCGGGCCGGGTCAGCCCCGACAGGTCCACCTCCTCGCCGTCCACCGTGAGCATGGTCGCGGTCGTCACGTCGATGAGCCTGGCTCCGCCCGCCGCGATCCCGTACGGCACGCCGTCGGCCGTCACCTCCACCGGGTGCGGCAGCGCGGAGTCGACCAGCAGGATGACGGGCGCCGGCCCCGGCGACAGCAGCGGCCGGGCCGGGCCGTGCTCCAGGCGGTGCTCGATGCGCTGCTTCATGCGGGGGCCGTCCGCGGTCAGCCGCAGCGCCACCAGGCCCCGGGGGACCTCACCGGCCAGCGTGTCGCGGAACTCCGCGTCGAGATCGGGCCTAACGGTCATCCGGTCGGCCGCCTCGGGAAACCGCAGGAACGGCATCATCCGGACGTAGCCCAGCGGCGGCTCTCCCCAGGTGATCCCATGTACGGACAGTAACGCCCGGTACTCCCGCAGAGCGCGTTCCACCTGCGGCGGCATCATCGGATCGTGGTTCATCGCACCTCCCCGTAATCGAAAGCGGCCACATGGTGGCACGATTTCGGCCTGGGAAAACGTGCAACAGTGCATTCCCGGTCACACGGGTAGCGATCTGTCTCACCCGGGAGGAAAGGTGATCCCCCGGGTGTCATGAGAGGCGTCCGCCTGGTCTTCGGTGGCCAGGAAGGCCGCCAGGATCCGGTCGGCGGCCAGCGCCGGGGTGAGGGTGCCGTCGAGGACCTGTCGTTCGATCTCCGGCGCGATCTCACCGGTGGCGTCGCGGAGCATGGCCAGCAGCCGCTCCCTGACCAGCGCCCACGTCCACTCGACCTGCTGGCGGCTGCGCCTGGCGGCGAGGTCCGCGCCCTCCTGGTGGCGCACGACCTGCGCCCACAACTCCTCCAGCCCGGCGCCGGTGAGGCCGCTGCAGGTCAGCACGGGCGTGACCGAGCGCAGCAGCCGCAGCGCCCCGGACAGCTCGCGCGCCGCCTTGCGCGCGGCCGTCTCGTGCTCCCCGTCGGCCTTGTTCACCGCGACGATGTCGGCCAGCTCCAGCACGCCCTTCTTGATCCCCTGGAGCTGGTCCCCCGTGCGGGCGAGGGTGAGCAGGAGGAAGGTGTCGACCATGTCGGCGACAGCGGTCTCCGACTGGCCGACCCCGACCGTCTCGACGAGCACGATGTCGTAGCCCGCCGCCTCCACGACGACGATGGCCTCGCGGGTGGCCGTCGCCACGCCGCCGAGCGTCCCGGCCGTGGGGGACGGCCGGATGAAGGCGTTCGGATCGGCCGACAGCCTGGCCATCCGGGTCTTGTCCCCCAGGATGCTGCCGCCCGAGCGCCGCGACGAGGGGTCCACGGCCAGCACGGCGACCCGGTGCCCCTGCCCGGTGAGATGGGTGCCGAGGGCCTCGATGAAGGTCGACTTGCCGACCCCTGGCACCCCGGACACGCCCACCCTGCGGGCCCTGCCGGCATGCGGGGTGAGCTCGACCAGCAGCCGCTGCGCCATCTCCCGGTGATCGGCCCTGGTCGACTCCACCAGCGTGATGGCCCGGGCGGTCCACCGCCGGTCGCCCGACAGCACGCCCTTGACGTAGTCGTCGATCACCGGTGCGGTCACCGGTGGCCCAACCGGGCGGACAGCTCGCGCAGCAGTTCCAGGGCGGCGTCGGCGATCACCGTGCCGGGCAGGAAGATCGCCGAGGCGCCCGCGGTGCGCAGCTCCTCGACGTCGCCCGGCGGGATCACCCCGCCGACCACGATCATGACGTCCTCCGCGCCGAGGCCGGCGAGCGCCTGCCGCAGCGCGGGCACCAGCGTCATATGCCCGGCCGCCAGCGAGGAGACCCCGACCACGTGCACGTCGGCCTCGACGGCCTGCCGGGCGACCTCCTCCGGCGTCTGGAACAGCGGGCCGACGTCGACGTCGAAGCCGAGGTCGGCGAAGGCGCTCGCGATCACCTTCTGGCCCCGGTCGTGACCGTCCTGGCCCATCTTCGCGACGAGGATCCGGGGCCGGCGGCCCTCCGCCTTCTCGAACTGCGCGCACGCCTCCCGGACCCGGTCCGCGCCGCCGCCCACCTCCGCGCGGTACACGCCCGATATCGTACGGATCTGCGCGGCGTGCCGTCCGAAGACCTTCTCCAGCGCGTCGGAGATCTCCCCGACCGTGGCCTTGGCCCTGGCGGCCCTCACCGCGAGCTCCAGCAGGTTCTCCCCGCCGGCCGCGCCCTTCGTCAGCGCCTCCAGCGCGGCGTCGACGGCGTCGGCCGAGCGCTCCTCGCGCAGCCTGCGGAGCTTGTCGATCTGCTGGTTGCGCACGGCCGTGTTGTCGACCTTGAGCACCTCGATCGGCTCGTCGGACTCGGGGCGGTACTTGTTGACGCCGATCACCGGCTGCCTGCCGGAGTCGATGCGGGCCTGGGTGCGGGCCGCCGCCTCCTCGATGCGCATCTTGGGCAGCCCCTGGTCGATGGCCCTGGCCATGCCGCCGGCCCGCTCGACCTCCTGGATGTGACCCCATGCCGCCCGCGCCAGCTCCCGGGTCAGCCGCTCGACGTAGTAGGAGCCGCCCCACGGGTCGATCACCCGGCAGGTGCCCGACTCCTGCTGGAGCAGCAGCTGGGTGTTGCGGGCGATCCGCGCCGAGAAGTCGGTCGGCAGCGCGAGCGCCTCGTCCAGGGCGTTGGTGTGCAGCGACTGGGTGTGGCCCTGGGTGGCCGCCATCGCCTCGACGCAGGTCCGTACGACGTTGTTGAACACGTCCTGCGCGGTCAGCGACCATCCGGAGGTCTGGCTGTGCGTGCGCAGCGACAGCGACTTGGGGTTGCGCGGGCCGAATCCCTTCACCAGGCGGGCCCACAGCAGCCGGGCGGCGCGGAGCTTGGCGACCTCCATGAAGAAGTTCATGCCGATGCACCAGAAGAACGACAGGCGCGGCGCGAACGCGTCGACGTCCAGCCCCGCCGCGACCCCGGCGCGCAGGTACTCCAGCCCGTCGGCCAGCGTGTAGGCGAGCTCCAGGTCGCAGGTGGCCCCGGCCTCCTGGATGTGGTAGCCGGAGATCGAGATGGAGTTGAACTTCGGCATCTTCTCGGAGGTGTACTCGAAGATGTCGGAGATGATCCGCATCGACGGGTCCGGCGGGTAGATGTAGGTGTTGCGGACCATGAACTCCTTGAGGATGTCGTTCTGGATGGTCCCCGCCAGCTTGTCGGGCGTGACGCCCTGCTCCTCGGCCGCGACGATGTAGAGCGCCAGGATCGGCAGCACCGCGCCGTTCATGGTCATCGACACGCTCATCCGGTCGAGCGGGATCCCGTCGAACAGCTGCCGCATGTCGTAGATCGAGTCGATCGCCACGCCCGCCATGCCGACGTCGCCGGCGACGCGCGGGTGGTCGGAGTCGTAGCCCCGGTGGGTCGCGAGGTCGAAGGCGACCGACAGGCCCTTCTGCCCGGCGGCCAGGTTGCGCCGGTAGAACGCGTTGGACTCCTCGGCGGTGGAGAACCCCGCGTACTGCCGGACGGTCCACGGCTGGGTGACGTACATCGTCGGGTACGGCCCGCGCAGGAAGGGCGCGACGCCCGGGTAGGTCGCGAGGGACGGGCCGTCCTCCAGGTCGGCCGCCGTGTAGAACGGCTTGACCGCGATGCCCTCCGGCGTCTCCCACACAGGGGTCTCCCAGGCCGGGCCGTCCGGGATGTCCGCGGCGGCGGCGCTCGACCCCAGGTCAATCTCCGAGAAATCCGGAATCATCGGTCCACTCCCAGCTCGTCGAACGTCGCGCGGAGCACTCCCAGCGCGTCGCAGCCGGCGTACAGGGTGGCGTCCACCCCCTCATACTCCCCCTTTCCGGCCAGCCAGATCGTGCGTGCCCCGGCCTCCCGCAGCGCCGCGGCGACCGCCGCGGCGTGCTCGCCGTACAGCCGATCGCTGGAGCACAGGCAGGCCACGGGGGTGCCGCAGTCGCGGAAGGCCGCGGCGATCGCGGCCGGGTCGGTGCCCGGGCCGCTGGTGACGGTCGCGACACCGCCCGCCGCGAACAGGTTGGCGGCGAACGCCGCCCTCGCGGTGTGCGCGGCGACCGGCCCGATCGTGGCGAGGAACACCGTGGGCCGGCTCGGCTGGGCGTCCGCGAGGTCGCGCAGCGCCTCGAACTCCTCGGCGTAGCGCGTCACCGGCAGTCCCCTGCCCGGCGCGCCGCCGGACGTCGCGGCGAGCCCGGGGCCGGGCCGCCGGGACACCGGCCGCTCCTTCAGATCGGGGAACTCGCTGACCCCGGTGATCGGGTCGCGGCGGTGGGCGAGGTTGTCCGCGCGCCCGGCCCGGGTCGCCGCCAGCCGCTCGGGGACCAGCCGCTCCAGCGCGGCCGCCATGCCGCCGGCCCGCTCGATCTCCCGGAACCACTCCCAGGCCCGGGCGGCGAGGTCGTCGCTGAGCCGTTCCACATACCAGGAGCCGCCGGCCGGGTCGGCCACGCGGGCGACGTTCGCCTCCTCCACCAGCAGCGCCTGGGTGTTGCGGGCGATGCGGCGGGCGAACGCGTCGGGCAGCCCGAGGCAGGCGTCGAACGGCTGGACGGTGACCGCGTCGGCCCCGCCCACCCCGGCCGCGAAGCAGGCCACCGTCGTGCGCAGCATGTTCACCCAGGGGTCCCTGACGGTCATCATCGCCGAGGAGGTGACGGCGTGCTGGAGCTGGGCTCCCGGCCCACCGACCACCTCGGCGACCCGCGCCCACAGCCGCCGGGCGGCCCGGAGCTTGGCGATGGTCAGGAACTGGTCGGCGGTCGCGGCGTAGCGGAACTCGAGCTGCCCGAACGCCTGCTCGGCCGTCAGGCCGGCGCCGGTCAGCGCCCGCAGGTAGGCGACGCCGGTCGCGACCGAGCAGCCGAGCTCCTCGGCGTCGGCGCCGCCCGCGTCGTGGTACGGCAGCGCGTCGACGGTGATCGCCCGCAGGCCCGGATGATCCACGGCGCAGCGGCGGGCGAGCGCCACGGCGGCGCCGGTGTCCACGGTCGCGCCGGTGCGGGCCGCCAGCCCGATCGGGTCGGCGCCCAGATTGCCCGCAGCCCCCTCGACGGCCAGGCGCAGGAACGCCTCCGCCGCCTCGGCCGTACGCGGGCCGGCGTCGAGGACGACCGGGGCGAGGTCGAGCAGGACGCCGTCGAGCACGGCCGGCAGCGCGGCGGGATCGATCGCGTTCAGATCGAGCCACAGGGACGTGACGCCGTTCTCCAGGTCGGCGTGGATCGCCTCCCGGGTCACGGCCGGATCGGGGTCGGCGTGCCGCTGGCGCACGTCCCACGGGCCCGGCGCG
Source organism: Microbispora bryophytorum (assembly GCF_043197435.1). Classification (NCBI taxonomy): domain Bacteria; kingdom Bacillati; phylum Actinomycetota; class Actinomycetes; order Streptosporangiales; family Streptosporangiaceae; genus Microbispora; species Microbispora bryophytorum. The sequence goes on from NZ_JBICTF010000014.1 coordinate 219,101, forward strand.
CGCGTCGGCCGCGGCGCGGCCGGCAGGTCCGCGGCGTCGTACAGCGGGGCCACCGCCACCCCGTCGTAGGTCGTGGTGGTCAGGGCGGCCTCGGCCTCGCCCGGCGACCCGTCCCAGCCGGATCTGCGCAGCACCTCGGCCGCGAGCGTCCGCCACTGCTCCCGCGTGGCCTGCGGGAACCCCGCTGCGGGATCGGCGAGATCGTCGAGTTCAACAGGCGGCACCGTCATGAACCGGATGCTAAATGCACCGGCCCGGTCTCGGGGCAACGGGGTGCCGGTCTGTGGACAACTCCGGGTGCCTCATGACTTGGCGAATGCGGCGTTCCAGGTGTCGGGGCCGACGATGCCGTCCACGTCGAGGTGGCGGTCCTTCTGGAACCTGCGGCACACGTCCTTCGAGTCCGGCCCGTACGCGCCGTCGACGACGATGTCGTAGCCGAGCTCCTTCATCCGGGCCTGCCAGGCGCGCACGTCGTCGCCGCGCATCATGGGCGGATATTTGAGCAGGCGGCCGGGCCACTTCTGCGTGGGCTGTGGCTCCGGCTCCGGTTCCGGATCGGGCTGCGGCTGGGTGGTGCCGGGACGCGGCGCGCCCTTCTTGACCCAGGCGTACAGCGGATCGCCGGGGCAGTCGGTGGAGTAGCCGTCGCGGTGGCCCTTGATCTCCTTGCCCGCGCCGCCCTTGGCGCGCAGATACTCCACCGCGTCGAGGATCGCGTGCAGGATGCCGTCGGTCGGCTGGACCAGGCCGGCGTTGCCGACGAGTCCGAGCACGGCGTAGTGGCCGGAGTTCAGGCCGGGGCCGTTGGCGGCCGGCAGGTGTCCCGGCCCGCGACCGACGAAGACCTTCCGGTGGGGACACGCCACCATGGAGTATCCGATGTCGATCCAGCCGTTGCCGTCGATGTGGAAGTCCTGAATCGACTTCACCATGGCCACGCACTTGGCGTGGTCGCCGACGATGCCGGGATCCACGCGGCCGCCGGTGTAGTGGACCTTCACGCCGCGCGTGGAGGCCAGCGACGAGTACGAGCCCCTGGGGGAACGCGCGCCCCATGCAGCGCGAGACACGAGATCGATGGCCACAGTGCTCTCCGTTGCAAACCGTACGACTGGACACCGAGCGTAGCGGTAACGCCCCAATAGGTACTGACTTTTGCCCAGATGAAACGGCTTAAACAGCAGGCAAATCGAATAACCCAAATAAATCCAATCGACAGAGTGAGACGTTCGTCGAGATCATCGCTGTATGTCCGTTCTCAAGGAGGTCGACTTCTCTCCTCACTCCACGCCTCCACCTCCGGTGCCGATGCGGATCTGGCTCGACGACGCCGACAGCCCGGCCGACGTGATCGACGCCATGGCGCTGTCGCCGTTCGCCACCGGTGAGCAGCCCTGGTCCCGCACCACCAGCCTCGGCCGGGTCCGCGCCGACGCCCCGCTGACCGCCGAGGGCGGCCGGCTGCTGCGCGTCGCCCAGCACACCGACGGGTACGAGACCCGGCTGGTCGCGGGCGAGGGGTGGACGCTGCGGGTGGTCCGCGGCGCGAACCGGTCGGCGACGCTCACCGCCACGGCGGTCAGCGAGGAACTGGCCGGCTCGGTCCTGGAGCAGGCGACCAGGGACGCGGAGGAGGCGGCCCCCGACGCCGACCACGTGCGGATGGGCTTCTGGTGGCGGTCGAGCCACGGCCCCCACCGCTCCGCCAAGCCCATCACGACCTCGTCCTGGCAGGAGATCAGGCGGAACTACCCCCGGGCCGCGGCCGGCCGCCTGGACGCCCTCATGGCGACCACCGCGGCCGGCGTGACGGGCCGGCTGGTCCTCCTGCACGGCCCGCCCGGGACCGGCAAGACGACGCTGCTGCGCACGCTCGCCCGCGAGTGGGCGCCCTGGTGCCAGGTCGACTGCGTGCTCGACCCCGAGCTGCTGTTCAACGACCCCGGCTATCTCATGGACGTCGCCGTCGGCTGGGACGGTCCGGGCGAGGACGACGAGCCGCGCTGGCGGCTGCTCGTCCTGGAGGACTGCGACGAGCTGATCCGCGCCGAGGCCAAGCAGTCGACGGGCCAGGGCCTGTCACGCCTGCTCAACCTGACCGACGGGCTGCTCGGCCAGGGCAGGGACGTGCTCGTGGCCATCACGACCAACGAGGACCTCAGCCGGCTCCACCCGGCCGTCGTACGGCCCGGGCGGTGCCTGGCACAGATCGAGGTCGGCCGGTTCGAGGCGGACCAGGCGGCTCAGTGGCTGGGCGCCGGGGGCACGGGCGGGAGCGCGAGCGGGACGACCCTGGCCGAGCTGTTCGCCCTGCGGGACGGCCGCCCGGCCGCCGCCGAACCCGCCCCCGCCACGGGGCTCTACCTCTGACCGGCGTAGCGTCCCGTGTGTCGGATACGTAAACCATCCGATGTGCCAGGTCGGGGCGGTAACAACAATCGGCGAGGTGGTCACCCTGCTGTCGGCCGGACCGAGCCCCCAGGTGAGCCCCGTCGTCCTCCACCGGTGGTCCGTCGAGGCTCGGGAGACGGGGACAACGAAATATCTGGATCCGTTCGCCCCCGGCGGCGAGCGGGAGTGGCCCTACATCCGCTGGACGTCGCCGGAGCGGGAGATCGGCTTCGCGGCCACCGAACTGGTGCCGTCGTGGACGGCCGCCGCGCCGCCCGGCGCCTGGCTGGAGATCGAGATCCAGGCGCGGGCGGTCACCGGCGACCTGACCAAGTGGTACGTCATGGGCCGTTGGGCCGAGACCGGCGCCGACATCCACCGCACGTCGCTGCCCGGCCAGGGGGACGCCGACGGGGACGTCGCCGTCGACACCTTCGTCGCCGCCCGCTCCGTGACGTCGTACCGCGTGCGCGCCACCCTGTACGGCAATGGCGGCGGCGTGCGCTCACTCGCCGTGATGGCCTCGGCCGTGGGGCAGGCGGGCAGAGGCGGCCCGCCGGGGTCGCGGCACGTCGAGCTCGACGTGCCGCGCCGTTCGCAGAAGGTCCACACGGGGCACTATCCGCAGTGGGACGGCGGCGGTGAGTCGTGGTGCAGCCCCGCGGCGTTCACGATGGTGCTGGGCTACTGGGGGCTGGGGCCCGCCCCGGCCGACCTCGCCTGGGTGACCCCCGGCGACCCGTGCCCGGCGGTCGACCACGCCGCGCGCGACATGTACGACCACAGCTACCAGGGCACCGGCAACTGGCCCTTCGGCGTCGCGTACGCCGGGCGGTACGGGCTGGACGGCTTCGTCACGCGGCTGCGCTCGCTGGCCGAACTGGAGCGGTTCATCGCCGCCGGGATCCCGGTGATCACCTCGCAGGCCTTCCGCGATCACGAGCTGCCGGGCGCCGGATACTCCACCGGCGGGCACATCATGGTCGTCACGGGATTCACGGCCGAGGGCGACGTGATCGCGAACGATCCGGCCGCGCCGGACGACGGCGGCGTGCGGCGGGTGTATCCCCGCGCGGCGTTCGAGAGCGTCTGGCTGCGCGCCACGAGCAGCGGGGGGATCGCGCACATCGTGCATCCCCCCGGCACTCCGCTTCCAGACTCCGGGGGGAACTGGTGACCATTCGGGCCGTCGACGTCGCACGGGTGGACGACCGCCCGCTGTGGGTGGAGATCTCGGGAGACGAGGTCTGGTGGGACGAGCCGCGCCCGCGCGAGGGCGGCCGCCGCTGCGTGGTGCGGCGCAGGGCCGACGGCGTGATCGAGGACGTGCTCCCGCCGGGCTGGAACGCCAGGAACCGGGTCATGGAGTACGGCGGGCGCTCCTGGCGGGCGCACGAGGGCCGTCTGGTGTTCACCGACTGGGCGGACGGCCGGATCCACCTGTGCTCCCCCGGCGAGGAGCCGGTCCCGCTCACCCCCGAGGAGCCCGCCCGCTACGCCGACCTCGTCGTCCACGGCGACGCGGTGTGGTGCGTGCGCGAGCGGGGCGACGCGCGCAGCGGCGAGCGCGACATCGTCGCGGTGCCCCTCGACGGCTCCCCCCTGCGCAGCGTGGTGAAGACCCATCATTTCCTGATGAACCCGCGCGTCTCGCCGGACGGACGGTCGCTCGCCTGGATCGGCTGGAACCACCCGGACATGCCCTGGGACGCCACCGAGCTCTGCGTCGGATCCGTGGACGGCGGCCCCCACCGCGTCCTGCTGTCCGGCGCGTCCACCTGCCAGGCCGAGTGGCGCGACGACGGGAGCCTGTACGCCGTCACCGACCCCACCGGCTGGTGGAACATCCACCTCGTCGGGCTGGACGGCACGACGCGCGACCTGACCCCGGTGCCGCTGGAGTTCGGCGACGCCACCTGGAAGATCGGCGCGACGTTCTTCGCCGTCGCGGGCGGGCGGATCGCCTCCGTGTACGGCACGGCCGACGAGCGGCGGCTGGGAGTCCTCGACGCCCCCGCGACGGCAGGCTCCCTCAGGGACGTCGGCGGCGATTACACCCACTGGGCGCCCGCCCTGTCGGCCCGGGGCTCCCACGTCGTGGGCGTCGCGGCCTCACCCCTCCGGCCGTACGAGGTGGTGCGGGTCGACCTGGACACCGGGGCGCGGGAGGTGCTGTCCTCCGGCAAGCCGGTGCCCGGGGACGCCGAGCTGCCCACACCCGAGGCGGTGACGGTCGGGGGAGTCCACGCGCACCTGTACGCCCCGTCGTCCGGCGGCGGGCCCGCGCCGTACGTGGTGTTCGTGCACGGCGGTCCGACGAGTTCGGCCCCGCCGGTGTTCGATCTGGAGATCGCCTACTTCACCAGCAGGGGCATCGGCGTCGCCGAGGTCAACTACGGCGGCTCCACCGGCTACGGCCGGGCCTACCGCGAGCGGCTGCGCCACAGCTGGGGCGTGGTGGACGTGCGCGACTGCGAGACGGTGGCGCGGTGGCTGCTGGACACCGGGCGGGCCGGGAAGGTGGCGATCAGAGGCGGCAGCGCCGGCGGCTGGACGTCGATGGCCGCGCTCGTCCACAGCGACGTCTTCTGCGGCGCGGTGTCCCACTACGGCATCTCCGACCCCGAGCACTGGGCGGCCGAGACGCACGACTTCGAGTCGCGCTACCTCGACGGGCTGATCGGACCGCTGCCCGAGACCCGGCAGCGCTACGTGGACAGGTCCCCCGAACTGCACGCGAAACGGGCGTCCGGCCCGGCCCTGCTCCTGCACGGCCTGGAAGACAAGGTGGTCGATCCCGCGCAGTCAGAGCGTTTCGCCGCCGCGCTGGCCCGCCACGGGCACCAGTGGGCATACCTTACCTTCGAGGGCGAACAGCACGGCTGGCGGCGTGAGGAGACCATCGTCCGGGCGCTGGAGGCCGAGCTCGCCTTCTACGGGATCGTCTTCGGCTTTCCGACTCCCGAGGTCCCGCCCCTGAAGCTGGAAGGTGGAGTGTCGTGAGCGAGGTCGCGACGATCTGCTCGGAACTGCTGCGGATCGACACCACCAACGACGGGTCCGGCGACGGGCCGGGCGAGCGGCGGGCCGCCGAATACGTGGCGTCCCTGCTCGCCGAGGTCGGCATCGAGCCGGTGGTGTTCGAGTCGGCGCCGCGCCGCACCAGCGTGGTGGCGCGCATCCCCGGCGACAGCCCCGACGCGCTGCTGCTGCACGGTCACCTCGACGTCGTGCCCGCCGACCCGGCCGAGTGGCGTACGCACCCGTTCTCCGGGGAGATCGCCGACGGCTGCGTGCACGGCCGGGGCGCGGTCGACATGAAGGGCACGCTCGCCATGACCCTCGCCTGGGCCCGCGAGAACGCGCGCAGGGGCGTGCGCCCCAGGCGCGACCTCGTGCTGGCCTTCCTCGCCGACGAGGAGTCCACCGGCGAGTACGGCGCGGGCCACGCGATCGAGCGGCACCGCGACCTGTTCGAGGGCTGCACGGAGGCGATCAGCGAGTCCGGCGGCTTCTCCTGGTATGAGGGCGACGTCCGCGTCTACCCGGTGGCCGTCGGGGAGCGCGGCACCGCCTGGATGCGCCTGACGGCCCACGGCGTGCCCGGCCACGGGTCCAAGCCCGCCGTCGACAACCCCGTGGCCGAGCTCGCCCGTGCCCTCGCCCGCCTCGCCGACCACCCCTGGCCCGTACGGCTGACGCCCGAGGTGGCCCGGCTGATCGACGAGCTGTCGCGGGCGCTCGGCCGGCCGATCGACGTCGACCGGCTGGAGACGGAGATCGAGCGGATCCCCCGGGCGGCGGCGCTGTTCAAGGGCGTGCTGCGCAACTCGGCCAACCCGACGATGCTCGACGCGGGATACAAGGTCAACGTCATCCCCGGCACCGCCGAGGCCCACGTGGACGGCCGGTTCCTGCCGGGGCAGCGCGAGGAGTTCCTGGAGACCGTCGACCGGCTGCTCGGGCCGAAGATCACCCGTGAGTTCGTCAGCTTCGAGGAGGCCGTCTCCTCCCCCGCCGAGGGCCTGTTCGACGAGCTCACCGCCGCCCTGCTCGCCGAGGACCCCGCCGGCAGGCCGGTGCCGTACGTCATGACCGGCGGCACCGACGCCAAGTGGTTCGCCAGGATCGGCATCAGGGGGTACGGCTTCGCGCCGCTGCTGCTGCCGCCGGACCTCGACTACTTCGGCATGTTCCACGGTCTCGACGAGCGCGTTCCGGCCGAGGGCCTGGAGTTCGGCGTCCGCGTCCTCGACCGGCTGCTCGTCGCGCCCTCGTAGATCGGATCGTGCCCGGTCGCGGCATCAGCAGGGATCCTCAGGCTATGGGTTACCCCTCCAAGGCGTCTCTTGCGAGTTGATACGCCCTGAACAGAGGGTGAGGTTCCGCGACCGGTCCGTTCGTCACGGCCAAAACACGGTTGAGTTCGACGGCGGCTTCCTTCTTCCGTCCCGACATCGCGAGCGCGCGGGCCAATGTCAGCCTGGCCCTTAACGTGCCGGGATGCCCCTCACCCTCCGTCCTGATAGCGATGTCCAATACCGCTCGCAGCTCCACCTCGGCCTGCGTCAACTCCCCCTGCTCTAAGAGCACGCGTGCGAGGAGATGCTGCGCGCCGAAGGTCATGGGATGCTCATTGCCGAGAAATCCGCGCGCATCATCGACCAACGCGATACACCGTCGCCGGCATTCCTCGAAGTTTCCCCGCCGGAAGGCTATGTAGTCCAGTAGTTGGCGCGTGATCAACGTGTAGTAGTCACCAGGTCCGAGCACTTTCAGCCTGATGTCGAACACTCGTCGGGCGATCTCCTCGGCCTCTCCGAGCCGCTCTGTGCCGGCCAGCACATACGCCACCTGGAACAGGCTGATCAGCGTTTGCGGATCTTCTTCGCCGAACGTCTTGGACCTGGCCTCGGCCACAGTGCGGTATTCCCGCTCCGCATCGGCGTCGTGTCCGGTGAAATACAGCGCCCCCGCCAGCTCGTGTCTGATTTCCAAGATCCCCGGATCGAGTTCACCGAGAGCCCTCGCATGGGATAGCGCGGCCCGCGTGACGTCGAGCGCGGTGGTGTAGTGGCCCGCGTAGATGAGAGCGGAAGCCGCGCGCGCCGCGCATTTCGCCGCCTCGCTCAGGTGCTCGCTCGCCGGACGCCGACTGATCTGCTCCAGCACGGACATCGCGTGGGGCAGGATCTCGAACCACCGGGGCCAGTCGAGGGGGTCCTCCATCTTCAGCCCCTCGACGGCATGCAGGACGAGCGCGACGGAGACTCTCGTGACGCGCGTCGTCTCCTGCCCCTCGTCCAGATGGAGGCGGCTGGCCTCCGCGATGAGCGGATGGACCTGGATCGCGAGGCTTTCAGCCGACGGCTCTTCCGGTAGGTCGATGAGCCCGACGGATTCGAGCGCCCGCATCCCCTCACTCACGGCTTCGACGTCCCCGTCGCACAGGTCTGCCAGGATGCCATTATCCAGCATGACGCCAGGAATCGGGATCGAAGGCGCGAAACATGACAGAGTTCGCAGTATCCGACGCGCCTGGCTACGTCCCTGCGTGGTCAGCATGTCAAGCGATTTTTCCCATGTTCTGGCCAGAACGTCGCGATCATCCTCGCCTCGTTTCATCAGTGCGACCAGGCCACTCTTGAGGGAGGACGAGTAGGCCGCGAAAGTTCGCTCCGGCGAGAACGGGGAGGACAGGAGCGAGCCGACGTGGTGTAGGGCCAGTGGGAGGAACCCCAGTCTGCCGGCCAGCCTCTCGGCCTCCTCGTAGGAACCCGACAGCGGCGCGAGGTCCCGTAGCACCAGTGCCGCATCGCGCGGGTCGAGCGGCCCGATCTCATGCGCTTTGGTGAAAGTCCCCCATTGCGACAAGTCACCCAGCCTGCTTGTCACGAGCAGCACGCCCTTGCGTGTCGGGCGGAGCCAGCCGTTCCCGTCGCGCGCCTTGGTCTCGGCCACATCGAGGATCCGGATGTCGTCGAGATTGTCGATGACCAGCAGCCACTTCTGCTGCTGCTCCAAATATTTCCAGACGAGGTCGGGCATGTTTCCACGCCCGGCCAGAACCTCCTGGATTTCGCTTTCCCTCGCCCCAAGTGCTCGCGCGAGGCGCAACATGGAGGTGACGAATTCCGACGCGGATACCCCCGAAACCCACCACACCATCCGCCCTCTGCCGGCGGCTTCCTGGGCCGTCTTGATGGCTATCGCCGTCTTACCCGAACCGCCGAGGCCGTACAGCAGGTGAACCTTGCCGTCGGGCCGTCGCACGACCTGCTGAAGCCGCCGGCGCACGGCCTCCCGATCTCTGAATACTTTGGGCAGCCGCCCCACGGGTGGCCTGAGGATCGTCCGCGGGTGCAGCGCCGTGCTTTCGACAGCAGTACGATCTGCAACTCTGACCGCTTTTTCCGCGTCATGACGCCTCAGCTGCAGGAATGCCGGTATTACGGCTATCACGCCGGCCGCCGTCCCGATCAGCGTCAGCAACAGTCCAGCGTCCACCATGCCAGGTTAAAGATGATGTTTTTCGCGTACAAGCAGGCAGCGATTCACGGCAATGACGGCAAATACCCGTACGCCTTGACGCATGAGCCGGCATTCGCTGCCACGTGACGCCTCAGCGCAGGCGGGGGTCGAGGGCGTCGCGGACGACGTCGCCGAGCATGAGGAAGCTCAGCACGGTCGCGGTGAGGAACAACGCGGGGAAGACCAGCAGGTGGGGGTGCTCGGCGAAGAACGTCTGGGCGATGTTCAGCTGCAGGCCCCACGACACGTCGGGATACTGCAGGCCGACGCCGAGGTAGTCGAGGGTCGCCTCCCCCGCGATGACGTTCCCGACGTTGAGCATGGCCACGACGATGACCGGCGCGACGGAGTTGGGCAGGATGTGGCGCATCATGAGCCTGCGGTCGCTCGCGCCCAGCATGCGGGCGGCGGCGACGAAGTCCATGTCCTTGACGGCGATGACCTGCCCGCGCATCAGCCGGGTCATGGTCGTCCAGCCGAGCAGCACGAGGACCAGCGTCATCGCCCATATCCCGTGGTCGGGGAAGGCGACCAGCACGACGGTCGCGCCCAGCACGAACGGGATGCCGAAGAACACGTCGGTGAGCCGGGAGATGACCGCGTCGGCGACGCCCCCGTAGTAGCCGCCCACCAGCCCCAGCAGGATGGAGATCAGCATGGCGAAGACGGTGACCGAGACGCCGACCACGATGGACGCCCGGGTGCCGTGCACGACCTGGGACCAGTAGTCGCAGCCCTGCAGGTCGTACCCGAACAGCGCTCCGCCCGCCGGGCCGCGCTTCGACATGCGCAGGTCGCAGGCCTCGTTCGGGCCGAGGTGGGCGAACAGCCCGGGGAAGGCCGCCATCGCCACGGCCACCAGCAGGACGGCCGCGGAGAACCAGAACACCACCCGGCCGCGCAGTTCCAGCCAGGCGTCACGCGCGAGCACGGCGGATCCTCGGGTCGAGCACGCCGTACAGCAGGTCGACGGCCAGGTTGGCGAGAATGAAGATCATGACGAGCAGGGTGACGACGCCGACGACGACGGGACCCTCCTGAAGCTGGATGGACTGGAACACCTGCTGGCCGATGCCGGGCAGGTTGAAGATGCCCTCGGTGACGACCGCCCCGGCCATGAGGTTGCCGAAGTCGACGCCGAGGTAGGTCACGACCGGGATGAGCGAGTTGCGCAACGCGTGCAGCCCCACCACCCGCCGCCGGGCCAGCCCCTTCGCGGTCGCCGTACGGACGTAGTCGGCGCGCAGGTTCTCCACGAGGGAGGTGCGGGTGAGCCGGGCCACGTACGCCAGGCCGAACGAGCCGAGGACCATGCCGGGCAGCAGGTAACTGACCGGCCAGCCCTCCTCGGTCCCCGCCGTCGGGAACAGCCCCAGGTTAAGGCCCAGCAGGATCTGGGCCGTGTACCCGACGACGAACACCGGGACCGCGATGACGAACGTGGTGCCGGCGAGGACCGCCGTGTCGGCGGCCCCGCCGCGGCGCAGCCCGGCCAGGACGCCGAGGCCGATGCCGACGACGAGTTCGAAGACCCAGGCGGTCAGCGCGAGCTGCGCGGTGACCGCCCACCGGTCCTGGAGGAGCTCGCTCACCGGCTGGCCGGTGAAGGTCTCCCCCAGGTCGCCCTGGAACACCCCGAGCATGTAGCGGCCGTACTGCACGAGCAGCGGCTCGTCGAGGTGGTAGCGCGCCCGCATCACGGCGAGCACCTGCTCGGGCACCGGCTTGTCGCCCGCGAGCGCCAGGATCGGGTCGCCCGGCAGCACGAACACCATCGCGTAGATCAGGAAGGTGGTCGCGAAGAACACCGGGATCGCCTGGGCCAGGCGCTGCGCGGCGTACCTCACCCTCGTGTCACCCCTGTTTCACGGTGATCGTGTACAGGTTCTTGCTGTACGGGGTCACGTCGACGCCGCTGAGCCGGCTGGTGAAGCCGATCTGGTTCTGCCAGTTCCACAGCGGGATCATCGGCATGTCGGCCAGCGCGACGTCCTCGGCCTTCTGGTAGAGCGGCAGGCTCGCGTCCAGGCTGGGCGCGGAGTTCGCCTGCTTGATCAGGTCGTCGAACTCCTTGTTCTCCCAGCCCATCCGGTTGCCCGCGCCCCACATGTACTCGAGGTAGTCCTGGGGGCTCGGGTAGTCCATGACCCAGTTGTTGCGGTAGGGACCGTCCTCCTTGCGCTGGCGCAAGGTCGACAGGTAGTCGGCGGCCGGGATCTTGCGGAACTTGATGTCCGAGATGCCGAGGTTCTGCTTGAGCTGGTTGGCGACGGCGGTCATCCACTGCTCGTAGCTCGGGTCGGCGTTGGAGAACCACAGGTTCAGCGTGCCGCTGAAGCCGCCGGCCTGGTCGAACAGCGCCTTGGCCTTGGCCGGGTCGTACGTGCACGCCTCGCCGCAGGCGTTCTCCCGGTAGCCGGGCACCAGCGGCGCCAGCAGCGACGCCATCGGCTTGAACGCGCCGTCGTAGACCGCGTCCACGATGGCCTGCCGGTCGATGGCCATGGAGAACGCCTTGCGCAGGTCGGCGTCGGCGAACCGCTTGTCGAAGGTCGGGAAGCCCAGGTAGTCCATCGTGCCGTCGGGGGTCTGCACGAAGCGGTCGCCGAGCAGCTTCTTCGCCTCGCCCGTGCTGGCCGGCGGGACCGTCGTCATCAGGTCCACCCGGCCGGCCCGCAGGTCGGTCCACGCCGTGTCACGGCTGGCGTAGATCTTGAAGGTGACGCCGTCCGCCTTGGGCGTGCGCTCGCCCGCGTACGAGGGAGACCGCTTGATCGCGATCTGCTTGTTGTGCTCCCACGCGCCGTCGAGCACGAACGGCCCGTTGCCAACCGGCGCCTGGTCGAACGCCTTGAGGTCGGTGAACGCCGCCTTCGGCATCGGCGCGAACGCGATGTAGGCGAGCGTGATCGGGAACTGGCTGAACGGCGCGGTGAGCGTCACCTCGAGCGTGGTGTCGTCCACCACCTTGAGGCCGCTCATCTTGTCCGTGGACGGGTCGCCCTTCTCGGGGTTGAGCTTGTCGTAGCCCTCGATGTTGGCGAAGTAGTAGTTGTTGGTCCAGCCGTTGGGGCCGTAGGCCGTGGCGTTCCAGGAGTCGGCGAAGCTCTGCGCCGTGACCGGCTCGCCGTTGCTGAACTTCTGCCCCGGCTTGATCTTGATCGTCCAGACCTTCTGGTCGGTGCTGCTCACCGACTCGGCCGCCCGCATCACGGGCTTGCCACTGGCTGCGTCGATGGAGACCGGAGTCTCGAAGAGCGTGTCCAGCACCGTGATCGAGTAGTCGCTGGAGGTGTTGCCCGGGGTGAGATGGTCAGGCTCCGTCAGCGCGACGGAGAACGCGTTCGCCTCCTTGCCGCCGCCCGCCGGCGACGATCCTCCCCCGCCTCCCCCGCACCCGCCGCTCAGCATGATGGCCGCCACAGCGAGGGCGGCCGCCCGGCTTCTCGTGACCCTCACTGGTCCTCCGCCTCATCGTCGTGTTGCGGGTGAGGGTAGGAAACGGGGCCGCCCTCTGCATCGGAGACTTTACGTATTCCATGCGGAACCTTTACCCGGCAGGCTGAGCATGGAGGATCCATGGACGCAATCAGCCTCAGCGCGCGGAGCCTGCACGCCGTCGCCGAACTGGGCTTCCAGGTGGCTCGGCAGGGGGCACACGGGGCGATGACCGCGCTAGGAGAGGTCATCCCCGTGGAGGCGTACGAGTTCGTCGCGTTCGACCCGGCGACCGGCCGGCACCGTTCGCTGGTGTCGGCGGGGTACACGCGGGTGGACGACGACGCCGCGGAGGAGTACGCCCGGCTCGACGCCTACCGCCGGGCCATGTCGCTGCGCACGTCCGTCGTCATGGGTTCCCCCGGCACCGAGCGCTACTTCCGCCGCCACCTGGAGCCGTACGGCTGGCGCGCGGGGATCACGACGCCGCTGTTCCTGACCGGCGGGCGCTACACCGGGCTGCTGCACGTCGGCTCCCGCGCGGACCTGCCGCCCGAGGCGCCCGCGGTGATCAGCGCGGTCTCCCCCGCCCTGGCCCACCTCACCGACGTGACCCGCTGCGTCATCGACCCGATGGGCCTGCCGCCCGGCTTCCACGCCGTGGCGTTCGAACGGGGCGGGCGGCGCAGGGACGTGGCCGGATGGCCCGCGTCGGAGGCGCTCGCGGCCGAGCCGGCGATGGCGGAGCTGGCCAGGGCGTTCATCGACTCCCGCGAGCTGTCGCGCCGGGGGCTGTGGCCGGACGGCACCGGCCAGTGGCGCGAGCTGCGCCTCCACCGGGCCGGCGTGGGCTTCCACGGCTCCATCCAGGGCGCGGTCATCGCCGAGCGCCCGTGCGCCCTGCCATACGACCTGACCTCGCGGGAGATCGAGGTGCTCACCCGGGTCGCGCAGGGCGACTCCAACCCCCAGATCGCCGCCGCGCTCGTCCTGAGCGTGCGCACCGTGACCACCCATCTGGAGCACATCTTCGCCAAGCTGGGTTGCGACAGCCGTACGCGCCTGACCATGAAGGTTCTCGCCGAGGGGCTGTGCCGGCTCGACGTCCCGTGATCCCCGTAATGATCGCCCTCACGGGACGCGCCAAGGCCGGGTCCGACATTATTGGCGCATGTCGGTTCACGAGCGTCGGCGGCTCCCCACGGGCCTGGAGCTGCTGTTCGGCGACGGCGGCGACGGGCGGGTGCTGTCCGTCGACCTGCCGTCCGGTTCCCTCGTGTGGCCGGACCCCGACTACGACCGGCTGCGCGCCCATCACCGCCCCTCGTTCTGGCTGAGCGACGAGCCGGTGCCCGCCGGGCTGTGGGCCCGGCTGCGCGCCGAGCACCCCCGGTCGGGCCTGTGGCCGATGCTGCTGGAGGACGGCGTACAGCCCTGGTCGGCCGGGCAGATCGCGCCGGACTCGCCCGACCAGGTCGGCTACTACAGCGCGGCCGGGTTCATGGCCGAGGCGTGGCAGGACCTGCTGCTGGGCCACGAGGCCTACCTCGCGCCGTTCGGAGCCGAGTGCCCCGGGATCGCACCGCCCGCCGCGCTCGTGGCCGACCCCGACGTGGTCGCCGACTGGTACGCCGACGTGGTGGCCGAGAGGATGACGCCGCTCGGGCTCGCCGCGGTGGACCGCGGCGCCGACGCGATGGTCGCTATGGGCTGGCAGGGGGCGCTGCACCACAACGAGTGGACCGTGCCCCTGGCGGCCGTCGTGCGCAGCTGGGAGGAGCGGTTCGGGGTGCGGGTGGTCGGCATGGGGTTCAACACGCTGGACCTCAGCGTCGCCGCGCCGCCCGCCACCCCCGCGCACGCGCTGCACGTGGCGGCCGAGCACTGGACGTTCTGCCCCGACAGCGTCCTTCAGGGCCCGGGCACGCTGGCCGACTACGCCGAACAGATCGTGGGCCAGAACGCCTGGTCGTTCTGGTGGGATTGAGGCGATAATTACCGGCGGACCGATGATGAGCGAGGGAGGCGGTTTGGGCGGCACGGAGCCGGGAGGGGGCGAACGGCCCGTCAAGGTGGCGGGTCTCAGCACCAGCACCGCGAACATCGCCCGGATGAGCGACTACCTGCTCGGAGGCAAGGACAACTTCGCCGCCGACCGGAGGTTCGCCGAGCAGCTGACGGCCATCGCGCCCGAGGTCAAGACGATGGCGGTGGACACCCGGGAGTTCCTGGAGCGGGTGGTGCGCTTCCTCGTCGAGCAGGGCGTGCGGCAGTTCCTCAACGTGGCGTCCGGGCTGCCGACCCGGCGCAACACCCACGAGGTCGCCCAGGAGCTCGCGCCCGGCGCCCGCGTGGTGTACGTCGACGACGACCCGGTGGTGCTCAACCACGCGCGGGCCGTGCTCGCCCGCGACACCTGCACCGGGGTCGTCGACGGCTCCATCCTGCGCCCGGCGGAGATGCTCGCCGACCCCGAGATGCTCCGGCTCATCGACTTCGCGCAGCCGGTCGGGGTGCTGATCCCGGCCCGGCTGCAGTACCTCCCCGACGCCGTCGAGCCGTACAAGTGCGTGGCCCACCTGCGCGACCACCTCGCCCCGGGCAGTTACCTGGCCATCGGTCACGCCGTCTTCGACAGCCGTCCCGAGCTGGCCGCGCCGATCGTCGACCTGTTCCGGCAGATCGTGCCGCAGGCCGACGACGCGACGCGGGACCGGGAGAAGGTGCTGCGCTTCTTCGACGGCACGGAACTCGTCGATCCCGGCCTCGTCTACATCCGCCAGTGGCGGCCGCAGATCCCCCAGAGCACCGGGCAGGCACAGCGGGTGTGGATCGTCGGCGGCGTCGGCCAGGTGCTCTGACGACCTACCGGATGAGCACGCACGAAGGGGTGCCCACCGTCAGCGCCTGACCGGTCGGCTCGGGCAGCCCGTCCCTGAGCGCCAGCACGGCGACGGAGTCGGACCGCTGGTTGGCGACGTAGAGGCGGTCGCCGTCGATCGCGAAGTGGCGTGGCCAGCTTCCCCCCGACGGCACTTCGGCCGTCATCGTGAGACGGGACCCGTCCACCTCGAAGACGCTGATGGTGTCCGGCCCGCGGTTGGCGACGTACAGGTGACGGTTGTCTGCGGACAGCGCGATGTGGGAGGGCAGGTTCTCCCCGCCGCCCTCCGCCGAGGCGCCGCTCGCCCGCACCGCGCCCGCCTCCCGCCACTCGTCGTCGTAGACGCGCACGGTGCCGTCGAGCTCGCCGGTGACGTACCAGTGCCCCTCGTGGTGCAGGAAGTGCCGCGGGCCGCTGCCGGGGGCCAGCCGTACGGGGCCGTCCGGATGCGGGCGCATGCCCGGCAGGAAGCGGCGCATCTGGTCGGTGCCGAGGTCGGTCACGTACAGCACTCCGCCGGGCCCGAAGAGCGCGTGGTGCGCGTGCGGACCCTCCTGCCGGTCCGGACGGGGGCCGCGGCCCTCGTGCGGGAACGTCAGCGGGCCCGGCTCGGGCATCCCGTCCTCACCCAGCCGGTAGGCCGTGACGGTCCCGTCGCCGTAGTTGGCGATCGCCAGCCACCGGCCCTCGGGGTCGAGCGCCAGGTGGCACGGCAGCGAGCCCCCGCTGGGGTGCTCGGCCAGGAGCCGGGGGGCGGGATCGTCGTCGGCGAAGACCGCGAGCGCGCCGTCCGCGGCGCGTTCGAGCACCGCGTACAGCAGCGGCAGCCGCGGGTGCGCGACGACGAACGACGGACCGGAGACGGTCGTCTCGCCCACCGCCTCCAGCCGCCCGTCCGCGTGCGACCGGGCCACCGTCAGGCCGGGGCCCGAGCCCTCCGTGTCGGAGGTGTATCCGCCGATCACCAGACCGGGTCGGGACATTCGCGCTCCAAGGCTCAGCTCGTCGGGATAACGCATGGTATCGGCCGGACGGGGCCGGGTAGGCGACCGCGCCGGGACGGAGTAATCATCCGTGCCGGAGTTCCCCAGGACGCCGACGAGACTCCGGCGATAAGGGCATATGCCCCATGTCGCTTATATCCACTGGCGCATGGGCAGGTGGTGGCCAGGTGTCTCGTCACTGCGCGGACGTCTTCCGAACCGATCTCGTCTCGGCGGTGCGGCGGCTTGCGGTGGCCGCGCTCGTCGTCTCGCTGGCCGGTCTCGCCGTTCCGGAATCGGCGGACGCGGCCTCCGCTCCGCTGCGCCGCAAGCCGCACGCGGCCGCGGCCGATGCGAAGGCGCCGGCCCGTGCGAAGGCCAGGCCCAGGCCCGGCCCGCGCGGTTACCAGTCGGCCCGAGGCGGGCGGACCAGCGCCAGGCAGTACAAGTCGGGCCGTGGCAGGAACATCCAGAACCTCAACGGCGTCTACACGCCCTCGCTCCTGAGCGGCCCGCAGTCGACCTCCGTCACCTCCGCCGGGAAGATCAGCAGCCAGGGCGCCTACTGCGCCCCCGGCGGCGGCTCCTGCGACGTCTCGCAGAACATGAGGTGATCAGCTCAGCGGGACGCTCCATTCCAGGCGGGCGCCTCCGGTGCCGGGGGAGGTGAGGGTGAGGGTGCCGCCGAGTCGTTCGGCGCGGTCGGCGAGGTTGCGCAGGCCGCT
>NZ_JBICTF010000015.1:0-139273 GCF_043197435.1 Microbispora bryophytorum
GCCGCTATGACGGGGTCATGCATGATTCATGCACTGGCTTTTAGCACACTGTTGAGTTCTCAAGAAACGGACGCGACCACCATCACCCGAAACCCACCAGGGAGTCCCGAGATCCAGGGCGATGACTTCCGTTCGGCCGACTCTAAGATGATCGCCACATCGCGGACCTGGAGGGCCACACGATCCCGGCTGATGCTCTTGTGAGAGCGACCGCCCCTTTCGGGGCAACCACTCCATCTTAAACCCTCGCCCGCCTCGCGTCAAACCTTTCAGTCTGGCGCGCCACGAGCGACCCGGACTTGACGCGAACGCCCCGTCTGGATGGCTGTCGGAGTGGCTTACCCGTCGGGGCCTGGCCGCCTTTCGGCGTCCCGTGCTCCCGGGGGCGAAGAGAACATTAGGCAACGTCGACCCGGCCGTCAAATCACGCCGAGATGGCCGAAACCCTAGGTCAGACGGGAACTTCCGGCGCAGGCGATCTTCCGCGCCATATGATTGTTACCTACGTCACAGCAACTTTTGGCCATAAAACAGCCGCCCCGGTCCAGGACCGGGGCGGCTGCCCAGTGCCAAGTCAGCGATTGCCAAGCCAGCGTTGTGTCAGGCCGGCACGGTGCCAAGCCAACACGGGTCCGAACACCACGAAGCCGACGTCAGCGCAGCGCGGGGACGTCAGGCGATCTCGACGCCGCCGACCGTCTTCTTGCCCCTGCGCAGCACGAGGAAGCGGCCGTGCAGCAGGTCGTCCGCCGAGGGCACGTACTCCTCGTCGGTGATCTTCGTGTTGTTCAGGTACGCGCCGCCCTCCTTGACCGCCCGGCGCGCTGCGGACTTCGACTCGACCAGGCCGCTCTGCGCGAGCAGCTCGACGTACGGCGCGCCCAGGGCGGGCAGGACCGCCTTGGGCACCTCGGCGAGCGCGGACTCCAGCGTGCGGGCGTCGAGCTCGGCCAGCGAGCCCTGCCCGAACAGCGCGCGCGAAGCCGCGATCACCCCGGCCAGCTCGTCGGGGCCGTGGACCAGAGTCGTCAGGTCCTCGGCCAGGGCGCGTTGCGCCTCCCGAGCGGCCGGCCGCTCGGCCACGGCTAGCTCCAGCTCATCGATCTCCTGCCGTGTCCGGAAGGTGAAGACCTTGAGGAAGCGCACCACGTCCCGGTCGTCGGCGTTCAGCCAGTACTGGTAGAACGCGTACGGCGAGGTCAGCGCGGGATCGAGCCAGACCGCGCCGCCGGCCGTCTTGCCGAACTTCGTGCCGTCGGCCTTGGTGATCAGCTTGCCGGTCAGCGCGTGGACATGCGCTCCGTCGACCCGGCGGATCAGGTCGACGCCCGCGATGATGTTGCCCCACTGGTCGCTGCCGCCGACCTGCAACGCGCATCCGTGCCGCCGGTGCAGCTCGAGGTAGTCGTTGGCCTGCAGGATCTGGTAACTGAACTCGGTGTAGCTGAGCCCCTCGCCGGCGAGCCGAGCGGAGACCGACTCCCTCGCCAGCATGCGGTTGACGGGGAAGTGCTTGCCGATGTCCCGGAGGAAATCGATCGCCGACAGGTTCGCGGTCCAGTCGAGGTTGCTGACCAGCGCCGCCGCTGTCGGTCCCCCCTCGAAGGACAGGAACTTCTCGACCTGCACCCGAATTCGTGAAACCCATTCGGCGACGATGTCGCTGGAGTTCAGCGCCCGCTCGGTGCTGCGGCCGCTCGGGTCACCGATCAAACCGGTGGCGCCTCCGACCAGGCCGATGGGCCGGTGACCTGCCCGCTGGAAACGGGTCAGGATCAGCAGCGTGGCGAGGTTGCCCACGTGCAGAGAGGGTGCGGTCGGGTCGAAGCCCGCATAAACGGTGATCGGACCGTCCGCCAGCGCCTTTCGCAGCGCGTCGATGTCGGTCGTCTGCGCGAGCACGTCGCGCCACTCGAGCTCGTCGAGGATGTCAGCCATCTCCGACGTCGGCACGAGGTTGCCTGAAATTGCGGTCACGGTCGTGGCTTTCGCTTATCGATGGTGGATGCACGGGCTTCCGTACAAGCCTGCCTGATCACGAAACCTTATCGCCACTTCTTACCTACGCGTCAGCTCATGGCTCGGCCTCGACGCCGGGGAACGTGGGCGCGGTATGGCGAGACGGTGGGGTCGCCGTCGATCCAGAACCTCCAGGGCGTCTCGGCCCCCGTCGACACGCCGGTGCGAGGACCTGTCCTGATCTGGCTGGACGGCACGGGCCGGCCCTCGTGCGCCCGGATCGGACCGCCGGAGCAGCAGTCCGTTCCGTTGTGGTCCCGGACCAGGCCGAGCGCCACGGTGAGCCTGGCCGGCCCACGCGCGAGATCACGATCCGGGACACGCCGCACCAACCCCTCCAGGTCCGGCCCGTCGGCGTGCGGCATGCGCCGGATGCGCGCGGTGTGCACACCCGCGATCACTTCGCCGGCGCGTAACAGGACGGCCGAGGCGCTGCCCGCGGGCATGCACACGAGATTGGCGCAGAAGTGCATGCCGTACGTGAAGTAGACGTAGAGGTGCCCCGGGGGACCGAACATGACCGAGTTACGCGGAGTGCGACCCCGATAGGTGTGGGAGGCCGGGTCCTGCCCCGGCCCGCCGTACGCCTCGACCTCGCTCAACCGCACCGCCACCGACCCGTGCACGACCACGCGCCCGAGCAGGTCGGGCGCGACCACGTCGGAAGGGCGGTCGAAGAAGTCGCGGCCGAGCGGGGCGCCCGCGACGTCCTCGATCAGCTCTCGTTCGCCCATGCCGCCTGACCGTCGACGACCTCACGGAGGTTCGCGATCTGGTCGCGGACCCGGTCGGGCGCGGTGCCGCCGAAGGCGCTGCGGGCGGCCAGCGCGCCGTGCACGTTCAGCACGTCGCGGACACTCGCACCCGTGGCGTCGACGGCGAAGTGCGGCGAGACCTTGGCCAGCTCGTCGTCGGTGAGCTCACCGAGGTCCTTGTCGTTCACCTGGCACCACACCACCAGGTGACCGACCGCCTCGTGCGCCTCGCGGAACGGCACCCCGCGGCGGACCAGCAGTTCGGCGAGGTCGGTGGCCAGGGCGAAGCCGTCGGGCGCGCTGGCCTCCAGCTTGGCCTTGTTCACGCGCATCGTGGAGATCATGCCGGACACGGCGGGGAGCACCAGGAGCAGGGTGTCGACCGCGTCGAACACCGGCTCCTTGTCCTCCTGCAGGTCGCGGTTGTAGGTGAGCGGCAGGCCCTTGAGGGTCGTCAGCAGCGACATCAGCGCACCGATCAGCCGGCCGCTCTTGCCCCTGGCCAGCTCGGCCACGTCGGGGTTCTTCTTCTGCGGCATGATCGACGAGCCGGTGGAATAGGCGTCGTCCACCTCGATCCACCGGAACTCCTGCGAGGCCCACAGCACGATCTCCTCGCCGAGCCGGGAGATGTGCACGCCGATCAGCGCCGCGCAGAACAGGAACTCGGCCGCGAAGTCGCGGTCGGCGACGGCGTCCATCGAGTTCGGCGCGGGCGCGTCGAACCCGAGTTCGGCGGCGACGGCGGCGGGGTCGAGCGGCAGGGAGGACCCGGCCAGCGCGCCGGAGCCGAGCGGCGAGACCGCCGCGCGCCTGTCCCAGTCACGGAGGCGGTCCACGTCCCTGGTGAGCGCGTGGACATGCGCCAGAAGCTGGTGGCCGAAGGACACGGGCTGGGCGTGCTGCAGATGCGTCATGCCAGGCGCGGCGACGTCGGCGTTCTCCTCGGCCTGGCTGATCAGCGCCGTCTCCAGCTCGACAAGCCGGGAGACGATCGCACGGACGTGGTCACGCAGGTAGAGGCGCAGGTCGGTGGCGACCTGGTCGTTACGGCTGCGGCCGGCACGGAGTTTGCCGCCCAGCGAGCCGAGCCGTTCGAGCAGGCCGCGCTCCAGCGCCGTGTGCACGTCCTCGTCGGCCACGGTGGGGCGGAACTCCCCCTTGCGGCACGCCTGGTCGAGGTCGTCGAGCGCGCCCAGCATGCGGCCGAGCTCCTCCTGCGTCAGCAGCCCGGCGCGGTGCAGCACGCGCGCGTGCGCGCGCGAGGCCAGCAGATCGTACGGCGCGAGCCGCCAGTCGAACTGCACGCTCACCGACAGGCGCGTGAGGGCGTCCGCGGGTCCCCCCTCGAACCTGCCACCCCAGAGCCGCATCGGCTTGTTGTCCGCCACCGTCTTCTCCCTCCGATATTCAAGTCCCTGCAGAAAAAAATGACCGCGCGCCGTTCCCGCCCGGGGCCGTCATATATGGATCCGTGCGCCTTATCCGGTTTCTCGGATGGACCTTCGACGCGAATCCTTCACGCGGATCCTTCTGCGGGACTAATCCGCGACCTTAGCCGACGTACGCCCCGGTCCCTGCACCGGAACCGGGGCGTATACCGGGTGAATCAGGCCTGGCGGGTATCCGCGCGGCCGCGATTTCCGTGTGGTCCATCGAGTGCGGCGATCTCCTGCCGACCTCGGCCGGCGGGCCCTTCTCCCAAGGTCTGCGCACCGGTCCTCCCGGTAAGGGAGAAGACGGCCACCGATGCGCCGAGTCCGCCCGTGAGTCGGCCCGGCATGTCATGGTTCCTGTTTCTCACTGCCATGATTGCGGACCTCCACGGCGAGCTTGTGCCTGGTCACGTCGGGCGGGCGGCGGGTCGCCAGGTTGAGCAGGGTCTTGGCCAGCGCCTGCCCCCCGGTCGGATCACGGCTGATGACGAGGATCGTGTCGTCGCCGGCCACCGTGCCGAGAATCGACTCCCAGCCCGCGTGGTCGATGGCCGAGGCGAGGAACTGCGCCGCTCCCGGCGGCGTGCGCAGGATCACGAGGTTGGCCGACGCCTCGGCCGACACCAGGAGCTCCTCCGCGATTCTCCGCAGCCGCGCGTCGGGGTTCTCCAGCACGCTGGTGGCGGCACCTGTCCGGTAGATCGGTATCCGTCCCCCGCCCTCGCCGGGCAGCGCGTAGACCAGCGTGCCGTCGTCGGCCCGCAGCTTCAGCGCGCCCAGCTCGTCGAGATCGCGGGAGAGCGTGGCCTGGGTGACCTCCACTCCCTGCTCCGCCAGGAGCTTGGCCAGCTCGGGCTGTGAGCGGACCTTGTGCCTGGTCAGCAGCTCCACTATCCGCGCGTGCCGGGCCGCCTTGGTCAGCGGGATGGTCACGACCCCTCCGCACCCCGCGTCGCCAGCCAGTGCAGCAGCGCCTTCTGAGCGTGCAGCCGGTTCTCCGCCTGGTCCCACACCACGCTCTGCGGTCCGTCGATGACATCCGCGGCGATCTCCAGCCCTCGGTACGCCGGGAGGCAGTGAAGCACGATCGCGCCCGGATCCGCCAGGCCGAGCAGGGCCGTGGACACCTGATAGGAGGCGAAGGCCGCGACCCGCTCGTCCTTGCCGTCTTGGCCCATGGACACCCAGGTGTCGGTCGCGACGACGTGCGCCCCGGCCACCGCGGCCTCCGGATCGGTCACCGCCGTGACGGATCCGCCCGTGGCCGCCGCGATCTCGGCAGCCCGCTCCATGACCAGGGCGTCGGGCAGGTAGCCCGCCGGCGCCCCGATCCGGACGTGCATGCCGGCCGTGGCCCCGCCCAGCAGGTAGGAGTGGGCCATGTTGTTGGCGCCGTCGCCGAGATAGGCGAGCGTGAGGCCCCGCGGCGTGCCCTTGTGCTCCCGGATCGTCTGCAGATCGGCGAGGATCTGGCAGGGATGGAACTCGTCGGTCAGCGCGTTCACCACCGGCACCGTGGAGTGGGCCGCCATCACCTCGATGCGCTCCTGGCCCGCCGTCCGCCACACGATCGCCGCGACCTGCCGGGACAGCACCCGCGCGGTGTCCTCGATCGGCTCTCCGCGTCCCATCTGCGACGTGCCGAGGTCCATGAGCAGAGGCTGGCCGCCCAACTCGGCGACACCGACGGTGAAGGAGACCCGGGTGCGGGTGGACGGCTTGTCGAACAGCACGGCGACCGTGCGGGGGCCCTCGAAGGGCCGGTAGCCGAACCGGTCCTTCTTCATCGCCTCGGCGAGGTCGAGCACCTGCGCCTGCTCTTCCGGCGAGAGGTCGTCGTCCCGCAGGAAGTGTCTTACCTGCGCCGGGTCCGCGCCCTGTCCGACTCGCGCCGGGTCCGCGCCCTGTCTAATTTGCGCCGGGTCCGCGCCCTGTCTCACCCACTCCGTCTGACCACCCTGGCCTGGGCCGGCGACGGGGTTCACAAGGTCGTTGTCAGGCATCTGCGGCCTCCAGGATGCCGGGCAGCGCGTCGAGGAAGGTCTGCACTTCGGATTCGGTGATGACAAGCGGCGGCGCGAGCCGCACCGCGTCGGGCTGCAGGGCGTTGACCAGGAATCCGGCCTCCTGCGCCGCCGACTGCACCTGCGCCGACTTCGGCGCGGTGAGGACGGCGGCGAGCCAGAGCCCGCGTCCCCTGACTCCCTTGAGCAATGGATGCCGCACGGCGGCGATGCCCTCGGACAGCAGCGCCCCCACCGTCGCGACGTTGCCGAGCAGTCCGTCGCGCTCGATCGTGTCGAGCACCGCGAGTGCCGCCGCGCACGAGACCGGGTTGCCACCGAAGGTCGAGCCGTGGTCGCCCTTGGCAAAGACCTCGCCGGCCTCGCCGAAGCCGATGCAGGCACCGATGGGCATGCCTCCGCCGAGGCCCTTGGCCAGCGTCAGGACGTCGGGGACGACCCCCTCCGCCTGGTGGGCGAACCAGTGCCCGGTGCGGCCGATGGCCGACTGGATCTCGTCGGCGACGAGCAGCGCCCCCGCCGAGGAGCAGATCTCCCTGGCGGTGCGGAAGTAGCCGTCGGGCGGCGGTATGACACCGGCCTCACCCTGGGTGGGCTCCAGGAAGACCGCGGAGCAGTCCTCGGTCACCGCGTTCTTGAGCGCGTCCGCGTCCCCGTACGGAACGAACCTGACGTCGAGTGGGAACGGCCCGAACTGGTCGCGGATCGAGGGCTTGCCCGTCAGTGACAGCGCGCCGAGCGTGCGGCCGTGGAAGCCGTTCTCCGTCGCCACCATGTAGCCCCGGCCATGCGTCTTGCCGTACTTGATGGCGATCTTGACTGCCGCCTCGTTGGCCTCGGTGCCGGAGTTGGACAGGAAGACCCGCGCGGGCTCTCCGAGCAGGGCGAGCAGCTTCTCGGCGAGCAGCACCTCGGGCTCGTTCAGGAACAGGTTCGAGGTGTGCGCGAGCGTGGACACCTGCCGGGACACCGCCTCGACCAGGACCGGGTGGTTGTGGCCGAGCGAGGTCACCGCGATGCCGCCGATGAGGTCGAGGTAGCGGCGCCCGTCCACGTCCCAGACCGCGCAGCCCTCGCCGCGGGCGATGGCGACCGGCGGCACCCCATAGTTGCGCATGAACACCGCTTCGAAGCGTCCGCGTAGTTCGTCGTTGGTGGTCACCTGGCAACCTCCCCGTTCACGGCGCCGTCCGCCGTCGCTCCGATCCCGCCTCGCCCCGCCGGGGCGGCGTCGTCGGGCTCGACCATCGTCCCGATGCCCTCGTCGGTGAAGACCTCCAGCAGCAGCGCGTGCGGCACCCGCCCGTCGAGCACGTGGGCCTGGGGGACGCCACCGCGCACGGCCGCCAGGCATGCCTCCATCTTCGGCACCATGCCACTGGACAGCGAGGGCAGCAACCTGGCGAGTTCGGACGCCCCGATGCGGCTGATGACCTCCTCACCCGAGCCTGATTCCCCCCCTTCGGCAGGAGGTTGCCAGTCGGCGTACAGCCCCTCGACGTCGGTGAGGACGATGAGCTTCGACGCCTGGAGCGCCACGGCGAGAGCGGCTGCGGCGGTGTCGGCGTTGACGTTGTAGATCCCGCCGTCCTCGCCCCGGGCCACGGACGACACCACCGGGATGCGGCCGTCGTCCAGCAGGGCCCGCACGGCGCCGGCCTCGACCCGGACGATCTCCCCGACCTGTCCGATGTCAACCTTGACGCCGTCCACGACGACGTGCTTGCGCTCGGCGGTGAACAGGTGGGCGTCCTCGCCGGACATGCCGACCGCGAACGGCCCATGCCCGTTGATCAGCCCGACCACGTCGCGGTTGACCTGGCCGACCAGGACCATCCGGACGACCTGCATCGCCTCGGGCGTGGTCACCCGCAGCCCGGACACGAAGTGGCTGTCGATCCCGAGCAGATCGAGGTGCGACTGGATCTGCGGGCCGCCGCCGTGCACGATCACCGGCCGCAGGCCGGCGTAGCGCAGGAACACCACATCGGCCGCGAACTTGGCCCGCAGGTGCTCCTCCGTCATCGCGTTGCCGCCGTACTTGATGACGATGGTCGCGCCGTGGAAGCGCGCGAGCCAGGGCAGCGCCTCGATCAGGGTGTGCGCCTTGTCCAGGGCGCCGTTCCGTCTGACGTTCATGACGAGTACGCCGAGTTCTCGTGCACGTAGGCCGCCGTGAGGTCCGTGGTGTGCACGGTCGCGGAATGCGGGCCGGCGGACAGGTCGATGGTGATGGTCACGTCGCGGGGCCGCAGGTCGACCTTGGCGCGGTCGTCTCCCGCCGCGCCGCCGCGGCAGATCCAGATGCCGTTGACCGCCACGTTCACCCGCTCCGCCTCGAACACGGCGTCGGTGGTGCCGACCGCGCTGACCACCCGGCCCCAGTTGGGGTCCTCACCGTGGATCGCGCACTTGAGCAGGTTCGAGCGGGCGACCGAACGGCCCACCGCCACCGCGTCCTCCTCCGACGCCGCGCCGACGACCTCGATGGCGATCGCCTTCGAGGCGCCCTCGGCATCGACCTGAAGCTGCCGGGACAGGTCCGCGCACACAGCGGTGACGACCTTCTCGAACTCGGCGAGGTCGGGGCGCACGCCCGACGCTCCGCTCGCGAGCAGCAGCACGGTGTCGTTGGTCGACATGCAGCCGTCGGTGTCGAGCCGGTCGAACGTCACGGAGGTCGCCCTGCGCAGCACCGTGTCGAGTTCCTCGGACGTGAGGTCGGCGTCGGTGGTCAGCACGCACAGCATCGTGGCGAGCGCGGGCGCGAGCATTCCAGCGCCCTTGGCCATGCCGCCCACCATGTAGCCGTTTTCCCCGCGGCGGAACGAGATCTTGCTGACGGTGTCGGTGGTCCGGATCGCGTCGGCCGCCGCCAGGCCGCCGTCGCGGCTGAGCTGGGCGGCCGCGGTTCCCACGCCGCCGAGCAGCGCGTCCAGCGGCAGCCGCTCACCGATCAGGCCGGTGGAGCAGACCGCGATCTCCGCCGCGGAGTCGTCCAGGACCTCCGCCACCTTCTCGGCGGTGGCATGGGTGTCCTGGAAGCCCAGCGGACCGGTGCAGGCGTTGGCGCCGCCGGAGTTGAGGACGACGGCCCTCACCCGGCCGCCGTTGAGGACCTGAACCGACCACAGGACGGGCGCGGCCTTGAAGCGATTGCGAGTGAAGACTCCGGCCGCGGCACGTGAGGGGCCGTCGTTGACGACCAGGGCCAGGTCGCGGGCGCCGCCACTCTTGATTCCGGCGACGATTCCTGCGGCGCGGAAGCCAAGCGGTGCGGTCACGCTCATGCGTGCTCCTCACAGGGGACGATCTTGGTCACGGTGCGACTCCATTGGTGGGAAGGCCGACTTCTTCCGGCAGGCCGAGAGCGAGGTTGGCACTCTGGATCGCGCCGCCCGCCGTCCCCTTGGTGAGATTGTCGATGGCGACGACGGCGACGATCCGCCCGGCCCGCTCGTCGACGGTCACCTGCAGGGCCGCGGTGTTGGCCCCGACCGTCATCGCGGTCGCCGGCCAGACCCCCTCGGGCAGCAGGCGGAGGAACGGCTCGTCCTTCACCGCCGCCTCGTACGCCTCCCGGACCGCGGCGGGGGTGACGCCTGGGGCGGCGGGAGCCGTGCAGGTCGCCAGGATGCCGCGGCTCATCGGCGCGAGGGTCGGCGTGAACGACACCCGCACCGGCCCTCCGGCGACCGCCGACAGGTTCTGCTCCATCTCCGGGGTGTGCCGGTGCACCCCGCCCACGCCGTACGCGCTGACCGAGCCCATGACCTCACTGCCGAGCAGGTGGGTCTTGGGCGCCCGGCCGGCTCCGGAGGTGCCGCTCGCGGCGACGACCACGACGTCGGGCTCGGCCAGCCCGGCCGCGAAGGCGGGGAACATCGCCAGCGTCGCGGCCGTCGGGTAGCAGCCCGGGACCGCGATGCGCCGGGCGCCGCGCAGGACCTCTCGCTGACCGGGCAGCTCGGGCAGGCCGTAGGGCCACGTGCCGGCGTGGACGCCGCCGTAGAATGCTGTCCACTCTTGTGCGTCGGTCAGCCGGAAGTCGGCGCCGCAGTCGACGACGAGCGTGTCGTCGCCGAGTTCGGCGGCGACCGCGGCCGACTGACCGTGCGGGAGGGCGAGGAAGACGACGTCGTGACCGGCGAGCACGTCGGGGGTGGTCTGCTCGATCACCCGGTCGGCCAGCGACGGCAGGTGGGGCTGGTGGGCGCCGAGCCTGGTGCCCGCGCTGGACGCGGCGGTCAGCGCGCCGATCTCGACGGCGGGGTGTCCGAGCAGCAGACGGAGCAGCTCTCCTCCCGCGTAGCCGCTGGCTCCGGCGATCGCCGCCCTCATCCGTGCCCCCCGACTCCTGACGAGCCCTGCATGATCATGCAGGAGACCTCATGTTCTTGCTGGTGTAGAGAGTATGCATCGCAAAGCATGAGCATGCAAGCGGCGTTCCGAAGAATGGACATCTAGCAGACGTACCTACCGGTCGGTATCGTGAAACCTCCGGTTAACGAACGAATCCGGGAGTGCGCCAGCATGACGATCACGAACGAACAGGTCCAGGCCCAGCTCACGGCGCCGGGACAGCTCTTCGAGATGGAAGAGGTCGAGGTCGGCGGTCACAAGATCAGGGCGTGGAAGCACGCGCCGGCGACCTTCCGGGCCCTCCTGGAGATCACCCGGTTTCACGGGGACAAGGTGTTCGTCGTCTACGAGGACGAGCGCATCACGTACGAGGAGCACTTCCGGCTGGCCGCGACGCTCGCCAACCGCTTGGTGGACGACTACGGCGTACGCGAGGGCGACCGCGTCGCCGTGGCCATGCGCAACTACCCCGAGTGGATCGTCTCCTTCTCCGCGGTGCTCGCCGCCGGGGCGGTGGCCGTGCCGCTCAACGCCTGGTGGACCGAGCAGGAGCTGGAGTACGGCCTGAGCGACTCCGGCGCCAAGGTCGTGATCGCCGACGGCGAGCGGGCCGCCCGGATGGCCGGCAGCGGCCTGCCGATGATCGTCACCCGGGGCGAGGGGGCCAACTGGGCGGAGGTCCTCGGCGAGGTCCGCGCCGACGTGACGCTGCCGGCGGTGGAGATCGGCCCCGACGACCCCGCCACGATCTTCTACACCTCCGGCACCACGGGCAGGTCCAAGGGCGCCCTCGGCAGCCACCGCAACCTCGGCCAGGCGCCGATGACCGTCGCGTACGCGATGATGCGTACGGTGGCGATGGCCGGCAGGGACGTGGCCGCGGCGGCGGAAAAGCGCAGGATCACCCTGCTGACCGTGCCCCTCTTCCACGTCACCGGCTGCTTCGCCGTACTGATGACCACGATGTTCAGCGGCGGTGGGCTCGTGCTGATGTACAGGTGGGACCCCAAGCGGGCCCTGGAGCTCATCGAGCGCGAGAAGGTCACCGTGATGAGCGGCGTGCCGACCAACGCCTGGCAGCTGCTGTCGCACGCCGACCTGGACAAGCACGACATCTCCTCGCTCGGCTCCATCTCGTACGGCGGCGCCCCGGCTCCCCCGAAGCTGCTGGAGCGGATCACCGAGTCGCTCCCCAACCGCACGCCCGCCAACGGATACGGCATGACCGAGACGACGGCGCTGGCGATCTACAACAGCGGCGGGGACTACCTGGCCAAGCCCGACAGCATCGGGCTGCCGCTCGCCGTCGTGGACGTCAAGGTCTGCGACCCGCTCGGTGCCGAGCTGCCGCGCGGCCAGGTCGGTGAGCTGTGCATGCGCGGGCCGATCGTGATCATGGGCTACTGGAACCGCCCGGACGCCACCGCGGAGACGCTCGTGGACGGCTGGCTGCACACGGGCGACCTGGCCCGCATCGACGAGGACGGCTACGTCTACATCGTCGACCGCGCCAAGGACATGGTCATCAGGGGCGGCGAGAACGTCTACTGCGCGGAAGTCGAGGCCGCCCTGTTCGAGCATCCCGCGGTGGACGACGCGGCCGTGATCGGCATCCCGGACGACGAGATGGGCGAGCAGGTCGGCGCGGTCGTACGGCTCAGGCAGGGCGCCGAGGCCGGCGGCGAGGAGCTCCAGGAGTTCCTGCGCGGCCGCATCGCGGCGTTCAAGGTGCCGGTGCGGTTCTGGTTCAGGGAGGCCGAACTGCCGCGCAACCCCGGCGGCAAGGTGCTCAAGACCCACCTGCGCAAGGAGACCCTGGGCCTCTAGCCGTCCGCAGGGCGACGGGGCAGCGATCGGCGGGGGCCCGGTTACCTCCCGCGTAATCGCCTCTTCTCGGGGCCGCGTGACACCGTTCACGTGTCGTCACGGAAGACATCCCCGAAGGAGTGGACAATGACCGACTACACCGCCCTGGCCGAGCGTTACATCGCCACCTGGAACGAGCGCGACGACGAGGCCAGGGCGAAGGCGGTGGCGGACCTGTGGACCGAGGACGGCGGCTACGTCGACCCGCTGGCCGCCGTCGCCGGGCACGAGGGGATCGCCGCGGTGATCGCCGGGGCGCAGGAGATGTTCCCCGGGTTCGTGTTCACCCTGGGCGGGCCCGTGGACGGCCATCACGACATCGCGCGCTTCACCTGGCACCTGGGCCCGGAAGCCGCCGGCGAACCCGTCGTGATCGGCTTCGACGTCGTGACGCTCACCGGAGACGGCCGGATCCGCAATGTGTACGGCTTCCTCGACAAGGTCCCCGCCTGATCGCGCTCCCGCTCCGGAGCCGTGCGGGACTTCCACCCCCGGGCGGCTCCGGAAGGCCGGCCACGTCGCCGCGCTCCTCAGGCTGCCGGTCGCCCCATGCGCCCTCGGGAGAGGGCCGAGCGCGGGCCGCGCGGAGTCGCCGGACGCAGTGCTCGCCGGCGTGAAATGTTCATCGGCGTTTCGGCATTACAGGTCGTCTTTTATTGGTCCGCGGCCTCGAAATTTTTCAGCCGTTCTTTGACATGTTTCAGAGCCGGTTCTCACAATGATCCTCCGGCGAACCCCGGGGCCGGGCGGCGCTCCCCTACCGGCGATAACGCCGCCCGGCCGTCCCCCTCGATCGGAGGAGCACACATGGTCGACAGCGCCGCGCCCAGTGCAAGACGTGCAGGCTTACGCAGGACCCTCGCCACGGCGCTCGCGGGCGTCGTGACCGCGGCGCTCGCCACCGTGACCTTCTCGGCCACCGCCGCGCAAGCGGCCGACTGCAGCGCCGGATACGTCGGCCTGACCTACGACGACGGCCCCAACCCCAGCAACACCACCAACCTGCTCAACACCCTCAGGTCGAACGGCCTGCGCGCCACGTTCTTCAACATCGGGCAGAACGCCCAGAACAACCCCTCCCTGGTCCGAGCCCAGGTCGACGCCGGCATGTGGGTCGGCAACCACAGCTGGACCCACCCCCACCTCACCCAGATGAGCAGCTCCCAAATCCAGTCAGAACTCCAGCGCACCCAGCAGGCCATCCAACAGGCCACCGGCACCGCACCAAAACTCTTCCGCCCCCCATACGGCGAAACCAACTCCACACTCAAGTCAGTCGAACAACAACTCGGACTCAGAGAAATCATCTGGGACGTCGACTCCCAAGACTGGAACGGCGCCAGCACCTCACAAATCGTCCAAGCCGCCGGCCGCCTCCAGAACGGCCAAATCATCCTCATGCACGACCAATACGCCACCACCGTCCAAGCCATCTCACAAATCGCCGCCAACCTCCGCAGCCGCAACCTCTGCGCCGGCATGATCTCCCCCACCACCGGACGCGCCGTCGCCCCCGACGGCAGCGGACCCGCCTCCCCATCCCCGACAAGCCCCCAGTCCCCCAGCGCGACTCCCACCTCTGGTGGTGGCAGTGGGTCGATCAGGGGTGTCGCCTCTGGCCGCTGCCTGGACGTGCCGAACGCGAGCACCGCCGACGGCACGCAGGTGCAGCTGTACGACTGCAACGGCCAGACCAACCAGACCTGGAGCTCCACATCTGCCGGTGAGATCCGCGTGTACGGCAACAAGTGCCTCGACGCGGCCGGCACCGGCAACGGCGCCAAGGTGCAGATCTACAGCTGCTGGGGCGGCGACAACCAGAAGTGGCGCGTCAACTCCGACGGCAGCATCCAGGGCGTCCAGTCCGGGCTGTGCCTGGACGCCGTCGGGCAGGGCACCGGCAATGGCACCCAGATCCAGCTGTATGCCTGCCACGGCGGCACCAACCAGAAGTGGACCTGGAACAGATAGCCCGGACCTGTGGCCCGTAGTGCGGAACACCCCGCCGCACCGCGGGCCACGACCCGGCCGCCTCCTTGTCGTACGAACCTGGCCGTCGGTCTCCTGCCGCGCGGGCTGACCACCAGGAACGGTGCGGCGCTCTCCCTGAGCGCCGCGCCCCTTGTCGTCCGCTCGTCCTATTGCGAACGGACGAGTGTTCGCGCACCCCGCCAGCCGGGGAAACACATCGCGAGGCGCTCACGCGTTGCTACGGTGAGCGCATGACGGCAGAGGCATGGAGCGAAGCGCCATTGAGTGACACGCACGGTCTCCCGAGCTGGATCTTCCCTCCAGCGGAAGGTTTCAAGGCGGCCGACCTCGATCACATGCCGCAACTTCCTGCGCACACAGAGTTGATTGATGGAAGCTTGGTCTTCGTGAGCCCCCAAGCCTCCTTTCACACGCGAGCTGTCGATCTCCTCACAGCGGGACTGCGGCGTCATCTACCCCGGGGGCTGCGCACACGCCGCGAGATGAGCGTGATACTTGGCCCACGCCAACGGCCGGAACCGGATGTTTGCGTCATCCGCGCCGAAGCGGACCAGACACCGGAACAGACGGCCTACGAGGCGAGTGACGTGCTTTTGGTCATCGAGGTCGTCTCGCCGGACTCGGAGGAGCGGGATCGCAAGCGCAAGCCGCAGCTCTACGCCGAGGCGGGGATCGCGCACTTCTGGCGCATTGAGAACCAGGCGGGGCGGCCCACGGTCTACGTGTACGAACTCGACCCGGCCACCACGGCATACGCGCTGACCGGGATCCACCACGACCGGCTCAAGCTGGCGGTGCCCTTCGACGTGGACATCGACCTCACCGAGATCGACGCTTTCTGAACTCCGCCCACGACGGGCCGGGCGCTCTCCGGCCTCGAAAACGTCAGCACGACCAGGGGACGGTGACGAATGTTCAGCGGCAGACGTCCTGCGCGTATCTGATGAATCCGCTCCTCGTGAAGCTCTCCCCCGGGTAGCGGCCGTTGATCTGGCCCGGCTTCAGGTCGTCGAAATCCGCCAGCGTGAAGGACACCTGACCGTAGTACATGTCCTTGCCCGCATCCGGCCACGCCATGAGGCGGTAGGTGACGCCTGGCACCAGCCGGGCGTCACCGGAAATCAGGGTCCAGTCCGATCCCGGCGACTTCGGATCCAGCCACGTGAAGTGGTCGCGGCCTTTCTCGGTGGTGAACTTTGCCACCAGCTTCTCCGACTCCTTTTCCTCGATGAAAACCGTGATCTGGCGGGGCGGGGAGTCGTCGCACCAGGTGACGGCGACGGAGGGAGCGCCGTCCTTGGACCGCATAATGCTGACCGCACCCCCCTCCCGCTGCGAGCAGGCCGCGAGCACTGCCACCAGTGTGAGACCTGTCGCCGCAACAGCCGCCGCCCTGCCCGTTAGCATTGGGTATAGCCTCCATCTTTCCAGTTGGCCTGCTGTTCGAAGCCTTGAGCTTGGCCATGAAGGCGTCGGCCTTGCCCGAAGGCAGGAACGCCTCAGGGTCGATCGTGCCGTCCTTGGCGATCTTCACGTTCTTGGCGATCTTCCACATGAGGTCGAGCTCGTCATAGCTGAGCCTCGGGTCGTACGCCGTCATGTAGGCGTCCCGCCGTACGCCGACGTATCCCAATAGCCCTTGGGCGCCTCGTAGCCGTTCGGCATGACGCCGAGTTCCTTGGCCCGCTCGTCAGTGAACTTCGGCTGCGTGGCCTGGTACTCCGGCGAGTACATGTAGTTGATCCACCAGTTCCAGGCGGCGTCGGTCATGTAGCAGGTGTCGCCGCTGCACACGTATCCGCCGCAGGCGTAGCCGGCGAGGCAGACCTCGACACCGGAGTGCCCGGTGGGGTCGGCCCTGGTGAGGGGCGAGGCATCGCCGTAGGTGTAGCGGTTGGCCCGGACGGAGGGAACCGGATCCAGGGTCGCGGTGTCGCGTGAGGCGAAGGTGCCGCTGCCGGGCTGGTACCAGCGGGCCGCCATGTCGACCCTCCCGGTGCCCGGATCGGTGTAGTCGCCCTGATAGCCCAGATCATGCCTGGTCCCGGTCTGGGCGACGACCTGCCCGAAGGGGTCGTAGGCGGCGGAGTCCGCCAGGCTCGTCCCCTGGGCGTCGAAGGTTCCGACGAGGTCACCGTGCAGGTCTGTCAGGGCCATCGCGTGCCCGGCGGCGTTAGAGACGCCGAGCAGGTTGCCCAGGGCGTCGCGTCCGAACGCCTGCTCCGTGGCGCCGTCGGTGCCGGTGATGGTCAGCAGGTTGTCGGTCAGCCCTTCATAGGTGAGGCGTCCGGTGTCCTGGCCCTTGACACGAGTGTTCATCCGGTCCAGCGCGTCGTAGCCGTACTGGACGTCCTCGTCCTGCACCAGCCGGTCGAAGGCGTCGAACTTGGTGATCGAGACGCGGCCGTCGGCGTTCTTCTCCGCGAGCGTGCCCCTGGGCGGTGTAGGTGTAGGTGCTGCCGCCCCCGGAGACGAGGCGGTTGCGCTCATCGTAGGTGTAGGTGACGTCACCGGCTCGGATCCGGTTCCCGGCCGCGGCGAAAAAGGTGCACTGGTCCCCCTGCAATCCGGTCCGGAAAAAGAGAAATCCCACACGGCCGTTCCAGCACCCCGAGAATTCCAACGCCGGACCGGTATCCATATAACCCACGGAATCTATCAATACGAAATCATCGATGTCCATCCGCAAAAAAATGCGATCTGCATCATTTAGGAAATTCGTCTTTTCTCTAGATCTCATCTAGAAGACACGGCGGGAATGGCGCGTGCGGTGAACTCGGGAAGCGGCCGTCCTTCCCGGTCTCCCGGGACCCGGCACACCGGTGGCGGTCGGGCGGGCAGACGTGATCACTGCTGAATGGGCATTGATCCTCTGGTTACCCGCGCGTATCGTCCGGAGTTGAGCACCACTCACATTCACGCGCGTGAACAGCACGAACCTCGGTCCCTTCACACCCCCCGACATCGCGAAGGGAAGTTCCCCCATGTACGCGCGCCTTCGACGGGCGATCACCGCTGCCGCCGCGCTGGCCCTCGTCGCCGTCTGCCTGCCGGCGGCGCCGGCCGCCGCGGCCCCCTACTACCCTCCCGACGACTACTGCCTGGGCCAGTGCGCGGACGTCCTGCCACCCGGGCAGAACGGCAACGCCACCCTCGTCGACATCCTCGGCAACCAGGCCCTCGGCACGTACCCGGCCCACAGCAAGGACCAGCTCGGCAAGTACGCCGACCTCGTCTCGGGCTACACCGGCCTGACCGACGAGCAGATCACCGCGTTCTTCAACGACAGCTCGTTCGGCGTGCCGGCGGACCAGGTCGGCAGCACGGTCAGCCCGCGCTCGGATGTCACCATCGTCCGCGACAAGGCGACCGGTGTCCCGCACGTCACCGGCACCACCCGTGAGGGCACCATGTTCGGGGCGGGATACGCCGGTGCGCAGGACCGCCTGTGGCTGATGGACCTCATGCGCCACGTCGGCCGGGGCGAGCTGACGCCGTTCGCCGGTGGCGCCGCCGGCAACAGGGAACTGGAGCAGAGCGTCTGGCGCAACTCCCCCTACACCGAGGCCGACCTCCAGGCCCAGATCGACCGGTTGAAGACGGCCGGGACCCGGGGCGCCCAGCTCTACGCGGACGTGCAGAACTACGTCGACGGGATCAACGCGTACATCGACCACTGCATGGCCGGCCGCGACTGCCCGGGTGAGTACGTGCTCACCGGCCACCTCGACGCGATCACGAACAAGGGCGGCCCGGAGGACTTCCGGATGACCGACCTGATCGCGGTCTCCGGCGTGATCGGCGGTCTGTTCGGCGGTGGCGGCGGCGCCGAGATGCAGTCCGCCCTCGTACGCGTGGCCGCGCGGGCGAAGTACGGCGCCGCCGAGGGCGACCGAACGTGGGCGGCCCTCCGCTCGCAGAACGACCCGGAGACCGTGCTCACCCTGCACAACGGGCAGAGCTTCCCCTTCGGGACGGCCCCGGCCGGCGCGACCGGAGTGGTGCTGCCCGACGCGGGCACGACCGCGCCGGTCGACATCACGGCCAACGAGACCGGCACCGCGACGTCCGCGACCACGCAGGTCAAGAGCGCGCTGACCGGGCTCACGGTGGACAACTCCAAGCCGGAGATGTCCAACGCCATCGTGGTCTCGGCCGCCAAGGCGACCGGCGGCCATCCGATCGCCGTATTCGGTCCGCAGACCGGCTATTTCGCGCCGCAACTGCTCATGCTGGAGGAGCTGTCCGGGCCTGGAATCCGGGCGCGTGGCGCGGCCTTCGCCGGGCTCAACCTCTACGTGCTGCTCGGACGCGGCACCGATTACGCCTGGAGCGCCACCTCGGCCGCCGAGGACATCACCGACACCTACGCCGTGACGCTGTGCGACCCGAACGGCGGCACGCCCGCGGTCTCCAGCGACCACTACCTCTACCACGGCGTCTGCACGCCGATGGAGACCCTGAAGAAGACCAACTCCTGGAAGCCCAACACGGCCGACTCCACCGCCGCCGGGTCGTATGACCTGGTCATCAAGCGGACCAAGTATGGCCTGGTCACCTGGCGGGGCACGGTCGGCGGCGTGCCGACGGCCTTCACCGCGCTGCGCTCGACCTATCAGCACGAGGCGGACTCCGCGATCGGCTTCCAGATGTTCAACGACCCCGCGGAGATGGGCTCGGCGACCGCCTTCCGCGACTCGGCCTCCACCATCGGCTTCGCGTTCAACTGGTTCTACGTGAACTCCGCAGACGCGGCGTACTTCATGTCCGGCAACGTTCCCGTGCGGTCGGCGGTGTCCGATCCGAACCTGCCCATGACGGGCGACGCCGCCCACGAGTGGAGCGGCTTCGACCCGGCGGTCAACACGGCGTCCTATCTCCCGCCCTCGGCCCACCCGCAGGCGGTCAACCAGGACTACTTCGTGAGCTGGAACAACAAGCAGGCCACCGACTTCGGCGCGGCCGACGGCAACTTCAGCTTCGGCGCGGTCCACCGGGCCGACCTGCTGGACGCACCGGTCAAGGCGGCCCTGTCCTCGGGCACCCTCGACCGCGCCGGGGTCGTGAAGGTCATGGCGTCGGCCGCGACGACCGACCTGCGCGGATGGAAGGTGCTGCCCACGCTGCTGCGCGTGGTCAACAGCACGTCCGTCTCCGACCCCGCCCTGGCCTCGGCCGTCTCCAAGCTGTCCGCCTGGGCCGCCGCGGGCGCCAAACGGCAGGAGACCGCCAAGGGCAGCAAGACCTATGCGCACGCCGACGCCATCCGGATCTTCGACGCGTGGTGGCCGAAGCTGGTGCGGGCGCAGTTCCGGCCCGGGCTGGGTGACGGGCTCTACCAGGCGCTGGTCAACGCGCTGCAGATCAACGAGTCGCCGTCCGGGCACCAGCAGGGCGACGTCTCCTCGCTGCCCGGCTCGGCCGGCGAGGCCCAGGCGCACAAGGGGTCGTCGTTCCAGTACGGGTGGTGGGGCTACGTGGACAAGGACATCCGGGCCGTACTGGGCGACCCGGTGGCCGCTCCCCTGCCCGCGAAGTACTGCGGGGCGAGCGTGGCGGCCTGCCGTACGGTCCTGCTGGACAGCCTGTCCGCGGCGCTGGCCGAACCGGCGGCGACGACCTACCCGGGTGACGACTCCTGCTCGGCGGGCGACCAGTGGTGCGCCGACGCCGTCCGGCAGTCGCCACTCGGAGGCGTCAAGCACTCGCTGATCTCCTGGCAGAACCGGCCGACCTACCAGCAGGTCGTCTCATTCCCCGCGCACCGCGGCGACGATGTGACCGACCTCGCCCTGGGCCGTACGGCGAGCGCGTCGAGCACGCAGGGCTCCTACAGCCCTGCAAAGGCGGTCGACGGAGACCCCGCCAGCCGGTGGGCCAGCGGGTGGAGCGACAACCAGTACATCCAGGTCGATCTCGGCTCGGCGAAGACCGTGGGACGGGTGATCCTGCGCTGGGAGACGGCCTACGGCTCGTCGTACCGGATCCAGACCTCGGCGGACGGCGCGACGTGGACCAGTGTCGCGCAGACGACCACGGGCGACGGCGGCGTGGACACGATCACATTCGCGCCGACCAGCGCGCGGTACGTGCGGATGCAGGGCGTCAAGCGCGGCACCGGCTACGGCTACTCGCTGTACTCCTTCGAGGTGTACGGCAGGTAGGACACCGGTCAGCCCGGCTCGCGCCAGCCCTCGCCCTCCTCGGCGAGGGCGTCGAGCCGGGCGAGGTCGGCCGGGCCGAGGGCGCCGGCCGGGTCGTCCACGACGACCACCCACTGGGCGTCCTCGGCGTCGTCCTCACCCGCGAGCAGCTCACGGACGACGCCGGGAACGCCGAGTGCCGGGAACAGCTCGGCCACGCTCTCGGCGGACTCCTCCGCGCTGTCCCGCTCGGGGAACACCAGCAGGTGACGCACCGATCCTCCGGAAGAGACGACCGCGGGTGCCGGCACCGTGCCCACGAAAACACCGTGCCCACTGAAGCACGGTGCCCCACTGAAGCACCATGCCCGGCTAAGCACTGTGCCCGGCTAGAGCACGCGAGGCGAAGCACGCTTGCTTCGCCTCGTGCCGGCACCCGCTCAGGCGATCATGCCCAAGTGATCATTGCTCAGGCGCCGCGGAGCTGGGCTCCGGTGCGCTCGGCGGCGAGGGCGACGGCAGCGTCGCGCGCCGCCGTGGTCTCCTCGACCGTGAGCGTACGATCGAGCGCCCGGAACCGCAGCGTGTAGGCCAGGGACTTGTTGCCCTCGCCCACCTGCGGGCCGGTGTAGACGTCGAACAGCCTGATCGACTCCAGCAGCTCGCCCGCCCCCGCCCGGAGGGCGGCCTCCACCTCGGCGACCGGGGTGGACACGGCGACGGTCAGCGCGACGTCCTGCGTGGCCACCGGGTAGGCGGACACGGCGGGCGCCTGCACCGGCCCGTCGGGGCTGAGCAGCGACAGCTCCAGCTCCATCGCGCAGGTGCGCGGCGGCAGCCCGTAGGCCTCGACGACCCGGGGGTGCAGCTCGCCGGCGTGACCGACCGGCACCGGCTCGCCGGTCTCCGCGTCGGTGACGGTCAGCGCGGCGCACCGCCCTGGGTGCCACGGCTCGTGCTGGTCGGCCCGGACGCCGAGCTCCACGCCCGCCGCCCGCGCGACCGTGCGGGCCGCCTCGACGGCGTCCGCCCAGGACGCCTGCCGGCCCTCACCCCACCAGCCGGAGCGCTCGAACTCGCCCGCCAGCACCACGGCCACCCGGAGCGGCTGCCTCGGCAGCGCCGTCTCGATCGCCGCCAGCTCCTCCTGCGTGGGCCTGCGGTCGACCGGCAGGACCGGAGCAGTCGCGGGGGCCTGCGGCTCGGGCCGATAGACCAGCCCGGACTCGAACAGCGCCACGTCGGAGAAGCCGCGGCCCACGTTGCGCACCAGGGTCTTCAGCAGGCCCGGCAGCAGCGTGGTCCGCATGTACGGCTCGTCCTCGCTGAGCGGATTGACCAGCCGGGTCGCCCGCCTGCGCGCGTCCTGCTCGGGCAGCAGCAGGTTGTCGAGGTCGCGCGGCCCCATGAACGGGTAGGCGAGCACCTCCACGTAGCCCGCCTGCGCCAGAGCCCAGCCCACCCGGCGGCGCAGCCGCTGCGCCTCGGTCAGCCCGCCCCCGGCCGGAGCGGGCGGCAGCACCGACGGGATGCGGTCATACCCCTCAAGCCGGACGACCTCCTCCGCCAGGTCGTTCGGGTCGGTCAGGTCGGGGCGCCACGTCGGCGGCGTCACCGTGATCAGGTCGTCCCCGTGGACGGCCAGCCGGTCGGCGAGGTCGCCGGAGGCGAGCACGCCGGTGGCCGCGACGCCGTGCCCGGCCGAGGCGGCGGGGGCGGCGCCCTCCGTCACCACGCAGCCGATCTGCTCCAGCCTGCGGATCACGCTCTCCCGCTCGTACGTCACGCCCGCCACTCGGCTGGGGTGGTCGGCCGGGATGGTGATCCGCACCGGCGAGACGTCCACCTGCGCGTGGGTCACGCCGGGATCGGCGACGGCCCCGCCCAGCTCGACCAGGAGCTGGACCGCACGCCACGACGCGGCCAGGGGCAGCTCGCGGTCGACGCCGCGCTCGAACCGCTTGGACGCCTCGCTCACCAGGTTGTGCCGTCGCGACTCACGGGCGATGCCGGTGGCGGAGAAGTGCGCCGCCTCGATGACGATGTCGATCGAGGTCTCGGAGATCTCCGTGTGCAGGCCGCCCATCGTGCCGGCCATCGAGATCGGGCCCGAGTCGTCGGTGATGAGGATGTCCTCGTCGTGGAGCGTGCGCACCACGTGGTCGAGCGTCTCCAGCGTCTCCCCCGGCCGGGCACGCCGTACGACGATCGGGCCGGACAGGCGCGACCGGTCGAAGGCGTGCAGGGGCTGGCCGAGCTCCAGCATCACGTAGTTGGTGATGTCGACGGCCAGCGAGACCGAGCGCATGCCGGCGCGGGCCAGCCGCATCCGCATCCACAGCGGAGACTCGGCGTCGGGGTCGAACCCGGTGACAGAGCGCAGCACGAAGCGGTCGCAGGCGGTGGGGTCGGCGATCGCCGCGGGCCAGGACTCGCCGCCGCCGGACTCCGCCTCGCTCGCGGCCGGGTCGCGGAACGGCACGCCGAACGCGATGGCCGCCTCACGGGCGACGCCGCGGATCGACAGGGCGTATCCGCGGTCGGTGGCGACCTCCAGTTCGAGCACGTCGTCACGCAGGCCGAGCAGCTCGACCACGTCGGCGCCGATCGGGGTGTCGCGCGGCAGCAGCAGGATGCCCGGGGAGGACTCGGCGATACCGAGCTCGGCCTCCGAGCAGATCATGCCGTCGGACAGGCGCCCGTAGGTCTTGCGGGAGCCGATCTCGAAGCCGCCGGGAAGCACCGCGCCGGGCAGCGCGACCGGGACCACGGCGCCCTCGGAGAAGTTCGTCGCGCCGCAGACGATCTCACGCGGCGTCGCCTCCCCCACCTCGACCTTGCAGTGCCGGATGGGCTTCTTGAACCCGGCCAGCTCCTCGATCTCGAGGACCCGGCCGACCACGACGTTCTTGATCTCGTGGCCGTGCGAGTGGATGGCCTCCAGCTTGAGGCCGGCGGCGGTGAGCCGGTCGGCCACTTCCTGGGCGGTGACCGCGGGGAGATCGACGTACTCCCGCAGCCATGAAAGCGGGACCTTCATCAGACCTCCATTCCGAACGGCAGGGTGAACCGGATGTCGCCCTCGACCATGTCACGCATGTCCTCGGCGTTGTGGCGGAACATCAGCGTCCGCTCCACGCCCATGCCGAAGGCGAATCCCGAGTAGACGGCGGGGTCGACGCCGCAGGCGAGCAGCACGCGCGGGTTGACCATGCCGCAGCCGCCCCACTCGATCCAGCCCTCCGACTTGCAGGTGCGGCAGGGCGGATTGCCCGGCACCGCCGAGGAACCGCGGCAGACGAAGCAGCGCAGGTCGAGCTCGGCCGACGGCTCGGTGAACGGGAAGTAGTGCGGCCGGAAGCGGGTGGTGATCCCCGCGCCGAACATCACCTCGGCGAACCGGTCGAGCGTGCCCTTCAGGTGGGCCATCGTCAGCCCCTTGTCGATCGCCAGGCCCTCGACCTGGTGGAAGACCGGGGTGTGCGTGGCGTCCAGCTCGTCGGTGCGGAAGGTCTTGCCCGGCGACACCACGTACACCGGCAGCGGGCGCGACAGCAGGGCCCTGATCTGCACCGGCGAGGTCTGGGTGCGCAGCACCTTGCCGGAGTCGACGCTCTCCACGAAGAACGTGTCGTGGTCGGACCTGGCCGGGTGGTCGGGGGCGATGTTCAGCGCGTCGAAGTTGAACCACTCGCCTTCGAGCTCTGGCCCCTCCGCCACCTCGTACCCCATCGCCACGAACGCGTCGGCGATGCGCTCCTGCAGGGTGGTCAGCGGGTGCCGGGCGCCGCGCGGCGCCCGGTCCCAGGGCAACGTGACGTCGACCGTCTCCTCGATGAGGACCCGCGCGTCCCGCTCGGCCTCCAGCTCGGCCTGGCGCGCGGCGAGCGCCTCGCCGATCGCCTTACGCGCGGCGCCGATCCGCTTGCCCGCCTCAGCGCGCGCGGCGGGCGGCAGCGCGCCGATCTCACGGTTCGCCAGCGCGATGGGCGAGCGGTCGCCCACGTGCGTCAGCCTGGCCTGCTTCAGATCGTCGAGGTCGCGGGCCGCGGCGATGGCGGCGAGAGCGTCGGCCTGCGCCCGCGCGACCTCGTCGGCGTGCAGCGGCGTCACCTCGACCGGGTCATAGGTATTCGACAAGAGAGAGCTCCGTATCCAGGGGCCTGCGAGCGCCCTGCGCTCAGCGTGGTCAGTTTAGTCCGATCAGCCCACCGGGCCGTCCTCCGCGCGATCGGCCTGTGGAAAAGGCTCAGGCGAAGTCAGGGGTGCCGGTGGGCAAGGTAAATCGGAACTCCGCGCCGCCGCCGGGCGCGCGCTGCACGCTGATGGTGCCGCCATGGGCCTCGATGAGGCCCTTGACGATGAACAGGCCGAGGCCGGTCCCCCCGCGGCGGCGGCCGTTGCCCCGCCAGAACTGGCGGAAGACGCGGCCGACCAGCTCGGGCGCCACGCCCTCACCCTGGTCCCGCACCGACACCGCCACACCCCATTCGACCGGCTCCACCACTATGGTCACCGTACCGCGCCCGTGGCGCACCGCATTTTCCACCAGGTTCGCGAGAATCTGGTCAATCTTGTCCTGGTCGAGCCACATCTCCGGCAGTTCGCCGAGGATTTCCAGCCGGAAGCGGTCCTCGGGCTCCCCCGCCGCCACCCGGCCCGCGACGATCCTGCGGACCCGGGCCGGCACGTCCACGATCTGGCGGTGGATCTCCACCCTGCCCGACTCGATGCGCGAGACGTCGAGCAGCTCGGTGATCAGCCGCGTCACCCGGTCGGCGTCGGCGTTGACCGTCTCCAGCATGACGCGCTTCTGCGCGTCGGTGAAGCGCTCCCACTTCGCCAGCAGCGTCGCGGTGAACCCCTTGACGCTGGTCAGCGGCGAGCGCAGCTCATGGGCCACGGTCGAGACCAGGTCGGCGCGGCTGCGCTCGATCCGGGCACGGGCGGAGGCGTCGCGCAGCGTGATCACGACGCGCTCCACCTCTCCGCCGCGCGGCGGCGTGCGGACGAAGCGCGCGGCGACCAGCATCTCCTGGCG
Source organism: Microbispora bryophytorum (assembly GCF_043197435.1). Taxonomy (NCBI): domain Bacteria; kingdom Bacillati; phylum Actinomycetota; class Actinomycetes; order Streptosporangiales; family Streptosporangiaceae; genus Microbispora; species Microbispora bryophytorum. Next base: position 25,639 of record NZ_JBICTF010000015.1, read on the forward strand.
GCCGGGCAGGTGCAGCGGCCGTTCCGGCTGGCGACTACGGATGGACAGCCCGCCCTGCGGGTCGAGCCACTTCCACCAGTCGCGGCCGTCCTGGTCCCGCATCGGCAGCACGTCGCCGACGAACCTGCCCACCGCCGCCTGTCTGGTCACCCCGGTCAGCCGCTCCGCGGCCCGGTTGACCATCAGGATCACACCGTCGGCGTCGGTGGCGACGAGGCCGTCGGGAAGGTCGTCGACGTCGATGCGCGCCCGCCCTCCGGCGTCCCCCTCAAGGGTGCCGCCGGGGGTGTCGTCACCTCGCACGAGAGCGCCTCCTCGAGCTCCGGAACTGCGCGCGCCGCCGCGTCCTGCGCGACTCCTTCGCCGACAATAGCGGGTTTCCCGGGCTCGGCAGCAGCCTCAGAGCGTGGGGGTAGTGGGATCTTCCACGGAATGTAAGGTCTGCCTCTGAGCGCGCGCGGAGGCGTACAGGCAGACCGCGGCCGCGGTGGCGAGGTTGAGGCTCTCCGCCCGCCCGTAGATCGGGACGCGCACCACCTCGTCGGCCAGGGCGAGGAGCTCGGGCGGCAGCCCCCACGCCTCGTTGCCGAACAGCCAGGCGGTGGGCACGTCGAGGGCGACCTCGTCGAGCGTCCGGGTGCCCGCGCCGTCGGCCGCGAGCACGCGCAGCCCCGCCTCCTTAGCGTGCCGTACGGCGTCCGCCACGGGGATGCCGGTCACGACCGGCAGGTGGAACAGGCTGCCGGCGCTGGCCCGCACGCACTTGGCGTTGTACGGGTCCACGGACGCGTCGGTGAACACCACCGAGTCGGCACCCGCGGCGTCGGCCGTACGCAGGACCGTGCCCGCGTTGCCGGGATCACGCACATGGGCGAGGATCGCCACCAGCCGGGCCCCCCGCGGCACCGCCTCGGCCGCCGGGACGTGCACGAACCGGCACACGGCCAGCAGGCCCTGCGGAGTGACCGTCTGGGTCAGCTCCGACATGACCTCACCGCTCGCGCGGTGGACCGGGACGCCCGCCGCAATGGCGGCGGCCACGATGTCGGCGTGCCGCGTCTCCGCCTCGACCGTCGTGAACAGTTCGACCGTGACGTCCTTGAGCGCGAGTGCCTCGCGGACCGCCTGCGGCCCTTCCGCCAGGAACGCCCGGTCGCGGTCCCGGAAAGCCCGCTTGGTCAGCCTGCGGGCCGCCTTGACGCGCGGCGACTTGATGTTGGTGAGCTCCGCCATGCCCGCTTGTCCCCCTTGACGTGAATGAGGGCCCGCCGTAGGCGGCGGGCCCTCGTCTGTGCGCAGGTGTCAGGCGACCGGCGCGTTCACGTCGGACGGGAGCGCCTTCTTGGCGGACTCGACCAGCGTGGCGAAGGTCTGCGTGTCGTTCACCGCGAGGTCCGCGAGGATCTTGCGGTCCACCTCGATGCCGGCCAGGCGCAGGCCCTGGATGAACCGGTTGTAGGTGACGCCGTTCGCGCGGGCGGCGGCGTTGATCCGCTGGATCCACAGCCGGCGGAACGTGCCCTTCTTGTCCTTGCGGTCCCGGTACGCATAGGTCATCGAGTGGAGCATCTGCTCCTTGGCCTTGCGGTAGAGCCGCGACCGCTGCCCGCGGTAACCGCTTGCCCGCTCGAGGACGACCCGGCGCTTCTTCTTGGCGTTGAGCGCCCGCTTCACGCGTGCCATGTTGTTCTATCTCCCCGGGTCGTTACTTCGCGAGCAGCTTCTTGATCTTCTTGGTGTCGGCGTCGGACATGACGACGACACCCTCGAGACGGCGCGTGCGAGTGGACGGCTTGTGCTCGAACAGGTGCTTCCGGTTGGCGCGGCGGCGGACAACCTTGCCGGTTCCGGTGAGCCGGAACCGCTTCTTCGCACCGCTGTGCGTCTTCATCTTCGGCATCTCAGCCGTCTCTCCTCTTTCGTCCGTGCCGACGGCCCGGGCCGGTGACCCGGGCCGACGGCCTGCCTTACCGCGAGACCGTCCCGGTCTCGGTTTCCATGTGCGTCTGCGGCGCCCCGCCTGGTGGTTCAGGCGGACGTCACTGCGGCTGCGCGGCCTGCTCCTCGGCGGGCTCCGCCTCCAGCGGGTCGGTGTCGGTGCCGCGGGCCTTTGCGGCGGCCTTCTCGGCCTTCGCCTCGGCCTTCTTCTTGTGCGGCCCGATCACCATGATCATGTTGCGACCGTCCTGCTTCGGCTGCGACTCGACGAACCCCAGGTCGGTCACGTCCTCGGCAAGGCGCTGCAGGAGCCGGAAGCCCAGCTCCGGCCGGGACTGCTCGCGACCCCGGAACATGATCGTGACCTTGACCTTGTCTCCCGCCTTCAGGAAGCGCACGACGTGACCCTTCTTGGTCTCGTAGTCGTGCGGGTCGATCTTCGGCCGGAGCTTGATCTCCTTGATGATCGTGTGGGCCTGGTTGCGGCGGGCCTCGCGCGCCTTCATGGCCGACTCGTACTTGAACTTGCCGTAGTCCATGAGCTTGCAGACGGGCGGGCGTGCCGTGGCCGCGACCTCCACCAGGTCGAGATCGCTCTCCTGCGCCAGCTTCAGTGCGTCGCCTATGGAGACGATGCCGACCTGTTCGCCGTTCGGGCCGACGAGGCGCACCTCGGGCACGCGAATACGGTCGTTGATGCGGGGCTCGGTGCTGATGGGACCTCCAAAAGACTTCCGCTTGTCTCGACCGCGCGGGGCAAAACAAAACCCCGCACGTCACGCATGCGGGGTCACTGAGCTCTCCTGCCGAAAACTCCGGTGGATCCTGGACCCGTCCGCCTTTCGGCGGAGCAGGTGGGAGGTGGACCTCCGCTTGCGCGTCCAGCTCATGCCGGACCGATCGAGTTCCTACGCTACCACAAGCCCGAAGACCCCTCGACGTATTCCGGGCCTGCCACCAGAGCGCCACGGGAGCGCTCCCCCCGTGGTGCTCCCGAGGCGCTCAGGGGGCGCTCAACCGGCCGCGCGCCGGGCGATCTCGGCCTCGCCGGCGGAGCGCATCGCCTCCACCGGCACGTCCGCCCGGCCGGTCATCAGCTCGACCTGCCGCGCCGCCTGGTGCAGCAGCATCGGGAACCCGCCGATCACCGTGCGGCCCCGCGCGCCTGCGGCCGCGGCCAGCGGCGTCGGCCAGGGCGCGTAGACGACGTCGAACAGGGCCGCCTTCTCAGGCAGGCCGGCCGCGACCCGCTCGGCCAGCGCGTCGGCCGCGCCGGACGGCAGCGTGGAGACGACCAGGTCGGCCGCGGGATCGAAGTCGCCGAAGGAGCGCACGGTCACCGTGGTGCCGAGGTGCTCGGCGACCCGCAGAGTCTCTCCCGCGCGGGCCGGGTCGCGCACGACCAGCGTGACCTCCGCGAGGCCCGTCTCCCGCAGGGCGGCGACGGCCGAGGCCGCGGTGGCGCCGCCGCCCAGGACCACCGCCGAGGCGGGGGCGGGCACGCCTGCCTCCGCGAGCGCCTGGACGATGCCGTACACGTCGGTGTTCTCACCGTGCCGCGCGCCGTCGCGGAACACCACCGTGTTGGCGCCGCCGACCGCGACGGCGAGGTCGGAGACGGTGTCGAGCAGCGGCAGCACGGCCCGCTTGAGCGGCATCGTGAGCGACAGCCCCGCCCACTGCGGGCCGCACCCGCCGACCAGGTCCGCCAGCCCGTCCTCGGCGCACTCGATCGCGTCGTAGCGCCAGTCCGCCAGGCCCATCGCCGCGTACGCCGCCCGGTGCAGCACCGGGGACAGCGAGTGCGCGATCGGGGAGCCCAGCACGGCGGCACGCCTGCCGGTGGCGGTCATTTGTTGTTCCTGTTGAACTCGTCGCGGAGCTTCCAGAACTCCGACTCCTTGTCGGTGAACTTGGTGATGCCCCGCTTGGGGTCGACCGTCACGAAGTACAGCCAGTTGCCGTCCGCCGGGTGCAGCGCGGCCTCGATCGCGTGGTCGCCGGGGTTGGCGATCGGGCCGGGCGGCAGGCCGAAGTACTTGTAGGTGTTGTACCGCGAGGTGCTCTCCAGGTCGGCGTGCGAGGCCGCGATGCCGTACTTGTTCAGGCCGTACATGACCGTGCTGTCCATGCCCAGCTTCATCTGGGGATTGGAAGTCAGCCGGTTGTAGATGACCCGGGCGACCTTCGGCATGTCCTCGGCGCTGCCGGACTCGGCCTGCACGATGCTGGCGATGACGATGATCTGCTTGGCGGTGAAGCCGAGCTGCTTGGCCTGGCCCTCCAGGTCGACCCGATCCGCGGTCTGGTTGAACCGGTCGACCATCTTGGTGAGGATCTGCTGCGGGGTGAGCTTGCTGCTGATCTCGTACGTTGCCGGGAACGCGAAGCCCTCCAGCCGGCCCTTGGCGTACGAGGGAAGCCCGATGTCGGCGCGGGCGGCCTTCTTGAAGTCCTCGACCGGCTTGCCGGTGGCGGTCGACAGCTCCTCGTAGATCTTGCTGAGCCGCAGCCCCTCGCGGATGGTCAGGCGGTTGAGCATCCGGTTCTTGGGGTCGAGCAGGGTCAGGGCCGAGGCGGCGGACATGCCCTTGCGCATCTCGTACTGGCCCGGCTGGAGAGAGGAGCTCTTGCCCGCGGCGCCGATGGCGTTGACGAACGCCCTGGCGCTGGCGACGACGCCCTCGTCCTCCAGCATCTGGGCGACGTCGGTGGCGCTCGCGCCCTCCTCGATCTCGACGACGACCTCCCCGCGCCCCTCCCCGCTGTAGTCCTTGGGGATCATCACGCTGCGCGCCCAGGTGAACCCGAAGTAGCCGAGGCCGCCGAGGACCCCGATGATGATCACAACGGCGAAAAGCGTGGCGACCCTGCCCTTGCGCCGCTGCTTCTTGCGGCGTCTGCGGCTACGCCGCTGCTGGGTCCGGCTACCAGAGGTCCGGCGCCGGGGAGAACCGTCGTCGTCCTCGGCGCCGAGCAGGATGTCCATGTCCAGATCATTCATAGTGCGCTGGCCAATCTCTCGGTACGAGAGGCCTCCCGTCAAGCGAGTGTGCCAAACCGAGGGGGTTCGGGACAGGGGGTTCCGCGGGGGGCGTTCCCGATATGTGGAGCCCCGCCCGGGGGCGGCGGGGCCGTGCGGACGCACCGGGCGCGCTCCGGAACGCCGCGGGACGGCGCCGCGCGGATGACCCGGCGGCGGTCAGTTCGTCCCGAGATACCTGTTCAGCTCCTCCCGATATTTCCTGAACTCCGCCTCTTTGTCAGTGAATTTGGTGATTTTACGCCGGGGATCTGTGGTGACGAACCACCACCACGCGCCCTCGGCGGGGTGGAGGGCGGCCGCGAGCGCGCTCTCCCCCGGATTGCCGATGGGCCCGGGCGGCAGCCCGGAACGCGCATAGGTGTTGTACGGCGAGTCGACCCGCGTGTCCTGAGTGCTGACCTTGAGGGTGTGGCGGTTCAGCACGTAGTTGACCGTGCTGTCCATCTCCAGCTTCGCGCCGCGCGCGAGACGGTTGTACACCACTCTGGCGATCTTGGGGTAGTCGGCCGGGACGCCGCCCTCGGCCTGCACGATGCTGGCGACCGTCACCGCCTGTCTGGGCGTGAGCCGCACCCGCGGCGCCAGCTCCTCCAGCTTCACCTTCGCGGCGGCGACGCGGAACCGGGCCGTCATCTTCCTGAGCAGATCGACGGCCGTCATCCCCGGCTCGATCTCGTACGTCGCGGGGAACAGGAAGCCCTCCGCCGCCCCCTCCGCGTACGCGGGCAGCCGCAGGCGCCGCGGCTCGGCGACGGCGTCGGTGAAGTCCTGCAAAGGGATGCCGGTCCGGTCGGCCAGCGTGCGCAGCGCCTCGCTGGTGCGCAGTCCCTCGGGCACGGTGACCGTGCGCATGACCCTGCTCGCGGGCGACAGCAGCAGATCGAGGGCTCCGGCGGCGGCCATGCGACGCCGCAGGGTGTAACGGCCCGGGTGCAGGCCGCTCTCCTTGGAGCGCGTGATCACCTGCTCGACGAACGACCGGGCGCTGGCCACCACGCCGGCCCGCTCCAGCGTCTCACCGATCTCGGCGGCGCTCGCCCCCGGTGTGATCTCGACCGTGACCGTGCCCGAGCCGCCCCCGGAGTAGTCGGGAGCCTTGTCGGGCTGCCCGACCACCTGGTGCACGCCGTACGCCACCGCCACCGCGACCAGGGCGAGACCCCCGGCCACGGCGGCCGCGGTCCGCCTCACCGCGGTGTCCCGCCGCTCGCTTCCTCACCGGGCCCGTTGCCGGGCCGCGGTGGTTCGAGAGGTCTGCCGGGGGGATTGCCGGTGGCCCGCTCGCCGTCGAGCGCGGCCTGCAGCAGCACGACGGCCGCCGCCTGGTCGATCACGTCACGCTGGTTGCGCGCCTTCACACCGCTGGAGCGCAGGCCCTGCTGGGCGCTGACCGTGGTGAGCCGTTCGTCCACCAGCCTGATCGGGACCGGAGCCACCCGGGCGGCCAGCCGCACGGCGAACTCGCGCGCGGCCCCGGCGGCGTGGCTCTCCCTGCCCGACAGCGACGTGGGCAGCCCGACCACGATCTCGATCGCCTCGTGCTCGGCCGCGATCTCCTCGATCCTCGCCAGGTCGCCGCGGCCGCGCCGTACGGTCTCCACCGGCGTGGCCAGCAGACCCGACGGGTCGCTGCGGGCCACGCCGATGCGGACGGAGCCGACGTCGACCCCGATCCTGGCACCGTGCCTCATCGGCGGCTCACACCACCGCGGAGGAGATGGCCTCCTCGACCGCGCGAAGCGCGTCCCCGATCGCCTCGGGCCGCGTGCCACCGCCCTGGGCCACATCGTCCTTGCCGCCACCGCCACCCCCGAGTGCCTTGGCGGCGACGCCGACGAGCCGGCCCGCCTTCAGGCCACGCGCGCGTCCCGCCTCGTTGACCGCGGCGACGACGACCGGCCGGTCAGAGGGGACGCCGGAGACGACGACGACCGCGGCGCGATCGCCAGGGAACCTGCCGCGCACATCGAGGGCGAGTTTACGCAGGTCGTCGGCGGTGGTGCCATCAGGCGCGCGGTGCGTCACGACGGAGACGCCCTGCATGTCGCCGGCCTGTGCGGCGAGTTCGCCGGCCACCGCGAGCACCTGGGCCGAGCGGAGCTTGTCCAGCTCCTTCTCCGCCGTCCGCAGCCGGGTGACGATGCCCTCGATGCGCTCGGGCAGCTCCTCGCGGCGGGTCTTGAGCTGCTCGCTGAGCTGGGCGACCAGCACGCTCTCCCGGGCCAGGAACCGGAACGCGTCGAGGCCGACGAGCGCCTCCACCCGGCGCACCCCCGCGCCGATGGACGACTCGCCCAGCACCTTCACCAGGCCGAGCTGGCCGGAGCTGGCCACGTGCGTGCCGCCGCACAGCTCGCGGGAGTAGTCGCCGACCTCGACCACCCGGACCTCGTCGCCGTACTTCTCGCCGAACAGCGCGAGCGCGCCCATCGCGCGGGCCTGCGCCTGGCTGGTGTAGAAGGCGTTGACCTTGAGGTCGTTGATCAGGACGGCGTTCACCTCGTCCTCGACGTCACGCAGCATCGACGGGGAGACGGCCCCGGCCGCGGTGAAGTCGAAGCGGAAGCGGCCCGGGGAGTTCTCCGAGCCCGCCTGGGCCGCCGACTCGCCGAGGGCGTTGCGGAACCCGCGGTGGACCAGGTGGGTCGCGGTGTGGCTGCGGGAGATCGCGCGGCGCCGCTCCAGGTCGATGTCGGCATGCGCCTGGTCGCCCACCCGCACCTCGCCGGTGCGCACCTTGCCGCGGTGCACGACCAGGCCGGACACCGGCGACTGGACGTCCACGATCTCGATCTCCGCGCCGCCGGTGCGGATCAGGCCCTGGTCGGAAAGCTGACCGCCGCCCTCCGCGTAGAACGGGGTGCGGTCGAGCACGACCTCCAGCGTGGTCCCCGCGCCGGCCGCCGGGACGGACGCGCCGTCGACGAGCAGGCCGATGACGTTGGCCTCGGCGGTGGTGTGGTCGTATCCGAGGAAGTCGACCTTCCCGGCCTTCTCCAGGATGCCGGTGAACACCGAGATGTCGGCGTTGCCGGTCTTCTTCGCCGCGGCGTCGGCCTTGGCCCGGTCCCGCTGCTCCTTCATGAGCCGGCGGAAGCCCTCCTCGTCCACCTGGAGGCCCTGCTCGGCGGCCATCTCCAGGGTGAGGTCGATCGGGAAGCCGAAGGTGTCGTGGAGCTGGAACGCCTGGTCGCCGCTGAGCGTCGCGGCGCCCTTGCGCTTGGTCTCCTCCACCGCGACGTCGAAGATCGCCGTGCCGGTGCGGAGCGTGCCGATGAACGACGCCTCCTCGGCGTCGATGACCGTGTGGATGTTGGCGGCGTCGGCCTTGAGCTCGGGATACTGCTCGCCCATCACGTCGATGGTCACGGCGGTGAGCGCGTGCAGGTGCCGCTCCTCGCCCGCGCCGAGCAGGCGGAGGTTGCGGATCGCGCGGCGCAGCATGCGGCGCAGCACGTAGCCGCGGCCCTCGTTGGACGGCAGCACGCCGTCGCCGACGAGCATGACGCCCGCCCGCATGTGGTCGGCGATCACCCGCAGCGACACGTCGGCGCGCTTGTCACGCCCGTAGCGCGACCGGGTGAGGTCGGCCGCCGTGTCGAGGATCTTGTACGTCGTGTCGATCTCGTAGATGTTGTCGACACCCTGCAGGATGGCCGCCATGCGCTCCAGGCCCATGCCGGTGTCGATGTTCTTGGCCGGCAACTCGCCCGCCACGTCGAAGTCGATCTTGTTGCGGACCGTGCTGAGCTGGAACTGCATGAAGACGAGGTTCCACACCTCGAGGTAGCGGTTCTCGTCGGCGATCGGCCCGCCCTCGCGGCCGTACTCGGGCCCGCGGTCGTAGTAGATCTCCGAGCACGGGCCGCCGGGCCCGGGGACCCCCATGTGCCAGTAGTTGTCGGCGAGGTCGCGGCGCTGGATGCGGTCGAGCGGCAGGCCCACCTCGCGGTGCCAGATGTTCTGGGCCTCGTCGTCGTCCAGGTAGACGGTCGCCCACAGGCGGTCCTCCGGGAAGCCGAAGCCGCCGTCGGACTCGGGCCGGGTGAGCAGCTCCCAGGCGAACGGGATCGCCTGCTCCTTGAAGTAGTCACCGAAGGAGAAGTTGCCGAGCATCTGGAAGAAGCTGGCGTGCCGGGTGGTCTTGCCGACCTCGTCGATGTCGAGGGTGCGCATGACCTTCTGCGCGCTGGTCGCCCGCCGGAACGGCGGCGTCTGCTGCGCCAGGAAGAAGGGCTTGAACGGGACCATCCCCGCGTTCACGAGGAGCAGCGTCGGGTCCTCGGCGACCAGGCTGGCCGAGGGCACGACTGTGTGCCCGCGCTCCTCGAAGAAGCGCAGGAAGCGGCGCGCGATCTCTGCCGACTCCATTTCAGCGGCCATCCTTTACGTCGTAGATTCTGTTCTTGCCTGTGGTGGTTCCATCAACCGTGTCGAGCCCGAGCTCGGCGCGCAACTCGGTTTCCCTGCTCGCCGACAGGTGGCGCACCTCGCCGGCGAAGTCCCTGAGCTGGTCGGCGAGGGTCACCGCGCGATCGGCGGTGCGCCTGGCCACGTGGTCGGGCCGCAACGACTGAAGCTTACGCATGGTCCAGACCGTGAGGAACGCGCCCAGGGCCATGTAGAAGAGCCGCCGGATCATCCGCGTCCCCTCCCGATCGCCCGGCGCTCCACGGCGCGCTCGGCCGCGTGCCGCTCGCTGAGCCTGTCCCCGGCGCGAGGGCCGGTGCGCGGTGCCGTACGCGGGCCGCCGCGGGCAACCCGCCGGGCCGGGACCCTGCGGGCGGCGCGCCGGGCCAGCGCCATGCGGAAGCCGTCCCTGAAGGCGGAGATCTTGAGCACCGGACCCGCGAACAGCGTGGACGCCACCCCGGTGATCCTGACCATGTTGCCGCTGACATCACGCATGTTGTCCGTGATCTCCTCGGCCGCCACCAGCCGCCGGTTGGCCTCGGAGACGGTCTGGCTCATGTCGTCGAGGAGCGGGGCGATGCGGTCGCTCAGCTCGGCCACCGACTTGCGGGTCTCGGTCAGCAGTCTGGCCAGCCTGACCAGCACGACGACCATGAAGCAGACCAGGATCACCCAGAAAATGGCGACCACGAGGCCCGCCAGCTCTCCCGCGGTAAGCATGTGCCGATCTCCCTGGATCAACGGAGCTGGAATGGCAAGACCTTACCGCGAACGACCTGCCCGCCGTTCCGCACCACACACCAGGGCTGCTCCGCCCACACACCAGGGCCGCTCCGCATCATGCGCACCGGGCCTCATACCGGACCGCACAGCGGACGGCACAGCGGACGGCACAGCGGCGGTGCTCAGCCGCCGCGCAGGAAGCTCCGGATCTTCGCCCAGCGCTCGGCGAACCGCGCCTCCGCGCCGTGCATGGTCGGCTCGTAGTAGCGACGCTCGCGGAGCTCCTCGGGCGCGTAGTCCTGGCGGACGAGGCCGTGCTCGAAGTCGTGCGGGTACTGGTAGCCCCTGCCGTGGCCGAGCTTCTTCGCGCCCGGGTAGTGGGCGTCGCGCAGGTGGTCCGGGATGCGGCCCACCATGCCGCGCCGCACGTCGTCGGAGGCCGCGCCGATCGCCTTCACGACCGCGTTCGACTTGGGCGCCAGCGCGCAGTGAATGACCGCCTGAGCGAGGTTGATCCTGCCCTCGGGCAGGCCGATGAACTCCACCGCCTGGGCGGCGGCCACCGCGACCTGCAGGCAGGTCGGATCGGCCATTCCCACGTCCTCGCTCGCGAAGATCACGATCCGGCGGGCGACGAACCGCGGGTCCTCCCCCGCCTCCACCATCCGGGCGAGGTAGTGCAGCGCCGCGTCGGCGTCCGAGCCGCGCATGCTCTTGATGAACGCGCTGACCACGTCGTAGTGCTGGTCGCCCTGCCGGTCGTAGCGCACGGCCGCCTTGTCGACGGCCTTCTCCACCACCTCGACCGTGACCTCCGCCGTGACCTCGTCGGCGAGCATCGCGGCGGCTTCCAGGTAGGTCAGCGAGCGCCGCGCGTCGCCGCCGGCCAGCCGTACGAGCTGGTCGAGGGCGTCGGGGTGCAGCGTGACGCGCCCGCCGAGGCCGCGCGGGTCGGCCACCGCGCGCTCCAGGACGGCGCGGACGTCGTCTTCGGCCAGCGGCTCAAGGGTGAGCAGCAGCGAACGGGACAGCAGCGGGGAGATGACGGAGAAAAACGGATTCTCCGTCGTCGCGCCGATGAACGTGACCCAGCGGTTCTCCACGGCGGGCAGCAGCGCGTCCTGCTGCGCCTTGTTGAACCGGTGGACCTCGTCGACGAACAGCACGGTCTGCCTGCCGGACATGCCGAGCTCGCGGCGGGCCTGGTCGATGGCGGCGCGCACGTCCTTGACCCCGGCGGAGACCGCCGAGATCTCCACGAACCTCCGCTTGGTCGCGCCCGCCACGACGTAGGCCAGCGTGGTCTTGCCGGTGCCCGGGGGTCCCCACAGGAACAGCGACATCGGGGCGTCGCTCTCCACCAGCCGGCGCAGCGGCGTGCCGGTCCCCAGCAGGTGCCGCTGGCCGATCACCTCCTCCAGCGAGCGCGGCCGCATCCGCACGGCCAACGGCTCCTGGCCCCGGTGCGCCTCCTCGGCGGCCGAATCGAACAGGCTCTCCACGTCGCCGACATTACCGTCAGCCGCCCCACACGGCCGTCGCGCCCGTGTGCCCGGTCCGTAGGACGTAGTAGCCGACGACCACGGCGAGGATCACGGCGATGGCCGACACGACCAGGGCGACGGCCCGCGAGCGGCCGCCCTCGGGGGCGCGGCGGGCCCGGGTGAGCCACACCATCAGCAGCGACGCGACGGTCAGCAGCGCGGTCACCGGCACGAGGATGTCCGCGAACCCGCTGTGAACCTCGATCGCCGGGGAGGGCCGGCCCTGGAACATCCGGGCCTCCAGCGCCTCCCCGCTCTCCTTGGCCGCGAACGCCGCGGCGAGGGCCACCACGGCGGTCGCCACCAGGGCCCAGTCGAGCTTGTGCCGCAGACGGGGCAACGCGGCGTACGCGATCGACAGCGCCGCGAGCAGCGGCACGAAGATCACTGCCGCGTGGACGATGAGTGCATGGGCCGGGAGCCCGAGGACCTGGTCGAACATCGTGCATCGCTCCTGGAGACGGCGGCCGGGGGCACGGATCGCGGGTCGTCCCCCGGTCTACGGATTCGCTCGGCAGGAGGTTCCCAGGCAGATCTGAGAGCAAGATGAGCGCAAACCGTCGTGATACCCCTGGGACGTCCGTTTTACACGAAGCCAACGGGATCACGGATAGAGTGACGCCTCAGTCGTAACAAAAGGGGAAAGGGAAGGCATAGCGGTGACCGACACTGATCGGCAGAAGCAACCGGCTTCGCGCGTGAGCACGGCCGGGCGCGCGACCACACCCCGTCGCCGCCTGCGTGGCACCCTCGGCGCCGGGCTGGGGCTCCTCGCACTGGCGGGCAGCCTGGTGGCCTGCAGTGACGGCTCGGCCGACAACGCAGCGCAGGCCACCCCGTCGGCCTCACCCTCGGCCTCCGATTCCACGGGCCCCACGGTGAAGCACACCGAGCTGACGCAGCCCACGCCGTCGGCCGCGCCCACCAGCCTGCGTCAGGTCACCTGCGAGTACCGCAAGGACGACACGGGCGCCCCGTCGAAGTTCGTGGGCTTCCCGCCCAGCAAGCTGAGCAGAGGGGTCATCGCGGCCAAGAGGATGGTCATCACCACGAACCAGGGCCGGATCATCATCGACCTGGCCACCAAGGACGTGCCGTGCGCGGTGAACTCCTTCGCCTTCCTGGCCAAGAAGAACTTCTTCGACAACACCGTCTGCCACCGCCTCGCGACCGTGGAGACCGTCGGCCTCGGCATGCTGCAGTGCGGCGACCCGCTGGCCAAGGGCGACGGCAAGAGCAAGGACGACGGCGCGGGCGGCCCGGGATACCTGTTCAACGACGAGAACCTCGGCGGCCTGCCGCTCAGCCGCGGCACGGTGGGGCTGGCGCAGGCCACGGAGGACGCCAACTCCAACGGCAGCCAGTTCTTCATCTCCTTCACGGACGAGAACACCCAGCTGACCGCCATGGGCGCCGCCTTCACGATGATCGGTGTCGTGACCAAGGGCATGGACGTCATCGACAAGATCGCCAAGGGTGGGATCATCCCGTTCAACGGCGACCCCACGGCCGACGTGCGGGGCGAGGGCTCCAACGCCCCCAAGAAGAAGGTCGTGATCAGGGACGTGTCCATCGTCTGACCGGGCCTCAGGCACAGGACGGCCCCCGCGACCGGTGTCGCGGGGGCCATCTCGCGTTCTACCGCCGTTCTACTGCGCGGGCGCGGGCTCGGGCTTGTCGGCCTCGCCCTTGTCGGCCTTGGGCGTGGCGTCCACGCCGGCCTCCTTGCGCTGGTCCGGGCTGATCGGGGTGGGCGCCCCGCTCAGCGGGTCGTAGCCGGACGCCGTCTTCGGGAAAGCGATCACGTCCCGGATCGACTCACCGCCCGCCAGCAGCATGCAGACGCGGTCCCAGCCGTAGGCGATGCCTCCGTGCGGCGGCGGGCCGTACTTGAACGCCTCAAGCAGCCAGCCGAACTTGCTCTCGGCCTCCCCCTTGGAGATGCCGAGCACGTCGAACACGCGCTGCTGCATCTCGGCGCGGTGGATACGGATCGAGCCGCCGCCGATCTCCATGCCGTTGCAGACCATGTCGTAGGCGTAGGCCAGAGCCTCGCCCGGCTTGTCCTGGAAGATGTCGGCCCACTCCGGCTTCGGGGAGGTGAACGGGTGGTGGACCGGGGTCCAGCCGCCCTCTCCATCCTCCTCGAACATCGGGGCGTCGACGATCCACAGGAACGACCACTGCGACTCGTCGATCAGGTCGCAGCGGCGGCCGATCTCCAGACGGGCCGCACCCAGCAGGTCGCGGGAGGCCGCGCGTGCGCCGGCCGCGAAGAAGATCGCGTCGCCGGGCTTGGCGCCGGTCTTCCCGGCGAGGCCGGCCAGCTCGGTCTCCGACAGGTTCTTGGCCACCGGGCCGCCCAGCGTGCCGTCCTCCTGCACCAGCACGTACGCGAGGCCGCGGGCGCCGCGCGACTTGGCCCACTCCTGCCAGGCGTCGAGCTCCTTGCGGGTCTGCGAGCCCCCGCCGGGCATCACGACCGCGCCCACGTACGGCGCCTGGAAGACGCGGAACGAGGTGCCGGAGAAGTAGTCCGTGAGGTCGGTCAGCTCGACGCCGAAGCGCAGGTCCGGCTTGTCCGAGCCGTACCGCGCCATGGCCTCGGCGTACGTCATCCGGGGCAGCGGCGTGGGCAGCTCGTAGCCGAGCGTCTCCTTCCAGATCCGCCCGATCAGCGCCTCGCCCAGCTCGATCACGTCGTCCTGGTCCACGAAGGACATCTCGATGTCGATCTGGGTGAACTCGGGCTGCCGGTCGGCCCGCAGGTCCTCGTCGCGGAAACAGCGGGCGAGCTGGTAGTAGCGCTCCAGGCCGGAGACCATGAGGAGCTGCTTGAACAGCTGCGGCGACTGCGGCAGGGCATACCAGCTGCCCGGCTGGAGCCGCACGGGCACCAGGAAGTCGCGGGCGCCCTCGGGCGTCGAGCGGGTCAGGCTCGGGGTCTCGACATAGACGAACCCGCGCTCGCGCATGACCTCGTTGGCGAGGTAGGTCGCCTGCGAGCGGATCCGCAGCGCGTCGGCGATGTGCTGGCGGCGGATGTCGAGGTAGCGGTACTTCAGCCGCGCCTCCTCCGACACGCCCGAGCCGCCCTCGATCGGGAACGGCAGCGGGGCCGACTCGCTCAGCACCTCCACCTCGGAGGCGACGACCTCGATCTCGCCGGTGGGCAGATCGGGGTTGTCGTTGCCGGCCGGGCGGTGGCGTACCTCGCCGGTGACCTTCACGCAGTATTCCGCGCGCAGGTCGTGGGCGTGGTCCTCCTCGCGGAAGACCACCTGGGCCGAGCCGGAGGCGTCGCGCAGGTCGATGAAGACCACGCCGCCGTGGTCGCGCCGGCGCGCCACCCATCCGGCGAGCGTCACCTTCTGGCCCGCGTGCTCCTTGCGGAGCGTGCCTGCCTCGTGGGTGCGGATCACGAGAGTTTCCCCTTCAAGAACTCGACGACCTCCGCGAGTGGAACCGCGGTCTGGTCGGCTGTGGTCAGGTCTTTCACTTGCACGGCGCCCGCCTCGATATCTCGGTCGCCGAGGATGAGCGCGTACCGCGCGCCGCTGCGGTCGGCGGCCTTCATCGCGCCCTTGACGCCACGGCCGCCGAAGGCCATGTCCACGGCGAGACCGGCCCGGCGCAGCTCGCTCACGAGCGGGAACACGCGCCGCCTGGCCTCCTCGCCGAGCGGCACGGCGAACACCTCGACGCCGCGGGGCCGCTCGGCCAGCAGGCCCTCGGCCTCCATCGCGAGCACCGTGCGGTCCACCCCGAGGGCCCAGCCCACGCTGGGCAGCGCCGGGCCGCCGATCTGCTCGCTCAGCCCGTCGTAGCGTCCTCCCCCGCCGACCGCGGACTGGGCGCCCAGGCCGTCGTGCAGGAACTCGAAGGTCGTACGCGTGTAGTAGTCCAGGCCGCGCACGAGCCGGGGGTCGTCCTCGTACGCCACGCCGGCGGCCGTCAGCAGGCCCCTGACCTCCTCGTGGTAGGCCTTGCAGGCCCCGCACAGGTGATCGGTGACCAGCGGCGCGTTCTCCAGCTGCGCGCGCACCTCGGGGCGCTTGTCGTCGAGCACCCGCAGCGGGTTGATCTCGATCCGGTCGCGGGTGGGCTCGTCGAGGTCCAGGCCGCGCAGGAAGTCCTGCAGCGCGGCGCGGTAGGCCGGGCGGCACTCCTTGCAGCCCAGCGAGTTCAGCAGCAGCCGGACGCCGCGCAGGCCCAGCGAGGCGTAGCCGTCCATCGCGAGGACGATGAGCTCGGCGTCGAGCGCCGGGTCCTCGGCCCCCAGGGCCTCCGCCCCCACCTGGGAGAAGTGGCGGTAGCGTCCGGCCTGGGCCCGCTCGTAGCGGAAGTAGCTGCCCGAGTACCACAGCTTGATCGGCAGCGGCCCGCCGTACAGGCCGTGTTCGAGCACGGCCCGCACCACGCTCGCGGTGCCCTCGGGGCGCAGCGTCAGCGACTGGCCGCCCCGGCTCGTGAACGTGTACATCTCCTTGGTCACGATGTCGGTCGACTCGCCGACGCCGCGCGAGAACAGCGAGGTGTCCTCGAAGGCCGGCGTCTCGATGTAGCCGTAGCCGGCGCGGCGGGCCGGCGCGGCCAGGGCGTCCCGTACGGCGAGAGCCCACTCCGAACGCGGGGGCATCCAGTCGAAGGTGCCCTTGGGCGCCTGAAAGGTCATCACAATCCCCTGGTCGGGCCTGCGTGCGGCGCGACGTCCCTGAGGAAGGGGTTGGTCGCGCGCTCGCGGCCGATGGTCGTCTGAGGTCCGTGGCCGGGCAGGACCGTTGTCTCGTCCGGCAGCGTCAGCGTCTTGGCGAGGCTGCGCAGGATGGCGGCGTGGTCCCCGCCGGGCAGGTCGGTGCGGCC
Source organism: Microbispora bryophytorum (assembly GCF_043197435.1). Lineage (NCBI taxonomy): Bacteria > Bacillati > Actinomycetota > Actinomycetes > Streptosporangiales > Streptosporangiaceae > Microbispora > Microbispora bryophytorum. Next base: position 42,166 of record NZ_JBICTF010000015.1, read on the forward strand.
GATGGAGCCGGCGAACAGCAGGTCGCCCGCGAACAGGACCTGGAAGTCCTCGACGGGCGTCCGGAACGTCACCGACCCCCTGGTATGGCCCGGCCTGTGCTCGACCGTGAGCTCGAGCCCGGCCAGCGACAGCACGGCCCCGTCGGCCAGCTCCCGCACGTCGTCGGGCTCGGAAAGTTTCAGCCCGCCGAACACCTGGCCCGTCTGCGGCGAGAACCCCTTCGCCGGGTCCGACAGCAGATCGCGGTCATCCGGGTGGATCCACGCGGGCACGTCGCGGGCGCCGCACACCGGGGCCACCGACCACACGTGGTCGATGTGGCCGTGGGTGAGCAGCACCGCGACCGGCTTCAGCCGGTGCTCACCCAGCAGCGCGTCGAGATCCGCAACAGCGTCCTGACCTGGGTCGATGACCACGCACTCCTCGCCTGCTGCGGGAGCGACGACGTAACAGTTGGTCTGGAACGACCCTGCGGGAAACCCGGCGACGAGCACGGAAGCGGCCTCTGCGTCTCTACGGATCAATCAAGGATTGCGCGAGCGAATGTAACCGAAGGGTACCGGTGCGGGTCGGCAGGCTGCGAACCAATACCCGTCAGCCGATACGATTCGCCCACCTCAATAGTCATTCTTGGAGCAGTCGAGCCGGATGCTATAGAACAGGCCACCGTTCCCGGAGCACCTCCCGGGTGTGGCGGGCCGCCCCGGCGAGATCGCGTCCGGGCGTACGACCATGAGAAACAGGACGAGTCGGGAGGTCGAAGTGGTCACCGGCAAGGACCGGCAGAAGCAGCTGGCCCGGGAACACTACGAACGGCAGTTGCGGGCACGCGTGGAGCGCGAGCAGAAGACACGACGCAACGCGATCATAGGCACCACCGCGGCCGTGGTGGTGGTGATCGGCGGCGTGGTGGCGGCGACGACCCTAATGGGCGGCGGCGACGGCGACGCCACGGCGTCCGCGTCCGCGTCGGCCTCGGCGAGCAGCCAGCCCCTCGCGAACGACCCCAAGCCGTACGACCCCGCCAAGGGCACCTGCGGCTACGTCGCCGACGAGAGCAGCGGTCAGGTCAAGAACGTGGGGACGCCGCCGGAGAAGGTGAGCACCGCCCCGGCGACCATGACCATCAAGACCAACCTCGGCGACATCGTCGCGAGGCTGGACAGCGAGAAGGCGCCCTGCACGGTCAACTCGTTCAAGTTCCTGGCCTCGAAGGACTACTTCGACGACACGAAGTGCCACCGGATGGGCACGGACTTCCCGATCCTGCAGTGCGGGGACCCGCTGGCCAAGGCCGACGGCAAGAACCCGACCGACGGCCAGGGCGGCCCGGGCTACCGCTTCGCCAACGAGAACCTCGCGGGCGCGAAGTACACCCGGGGCGTGCTCGCGATGGCGAACAGCGGACCGAACACCAACGGAAGCCAGTTCTTCATCGTGTTCGGAGACACCGGGCTGACGCCCGACTACACGCCTTTCGGTACGGTGACCAAAGGACTCGAAATCGTGGACAAGGTCGCCAAGAAGGGCGTCATCGCCAGCGCCGGCGGGGACGGCACTGGTGCCCCGAAGCAGCCCGTGGTCATCAAAGACGTGACAATCACCAGCAAGAGCTGACGTAATACAACCAAGGGCACATCGAGCCCTGGAGGCTGATTCAAGTGCGGGAGGACACGGTGAGCACCGACCCGTGGGGCCGGGTAGACGAGGACGGCACCGTCTACGTGCGTACGGCTGAGGGAGAACGGGCCGTCGGGTCCTGGCAGGCCGGTGAGCCGGAGGAGGCGCTGGCCTACTACCGCCGGAAGTTCGACGAGCTGGCGGGCCAGGTGCAGCTCCTGGAGCAGCGGGTGCGCGGCACCGACCTCGCGCCGGCCCAGGCCGAGGCGAGCATCACCAAGTTGCGGGAGTCGGTGACCGAGGCGCACGCGGTCGGCGACCTCGGCTCGCTGCAGGACCGGTTGACGGCGCTGACCGAGCTGGTCGGCAAGCGGCGCGAGGAACTGCGGGCCGCGCGCGACCAGGCTCGGGTGCACGCGCGCGAGGTGAAGGAGCGCATCGTCGCCGAGGCCGAGCGCATCGCCGAGGAGACGACGCACTGGAAGTCCGGCGGCGAGCGGCTGCGGCAGCTCGTCGAGGAGTGGAAGGCCGCCGAGCGGGTCGACCGGGCCACCGAGGCGACGCTGTGGAAGAAGCTGTCCACGGCGCGTACGGCCTTCGCCAAGCGGCGCAAGGCGTACTTCTCCTCGCTCGACCAGCAGCGTGACGCGGTGCGCGGCACCAAGGAGCGCATCGTGAGCGAGGCGGAGGCGCTGGCGGACTCGACGGACTGGAACGCCACCGCGGCGGCCTACCGGGAGCTGATGCGCGAGTGGAAGGCCGCCGGGCGCGCCTCCCGCGAGGTCGAGGACGAGCTGTGGACGCGGTTCAAGGGCGCCCAGGACCAGTTCTTCCAGGCCCGCTCGGCGGTGTTCGCGGAGCGGGACGCCTCCTTCGCGGCCAACGCGGAGGCGAAGGAGGCCCTGCTGGCGGAGGCCGAGAAGCTGCTGCCGGTCACCGACGCGCGCACCGCGCGTTCGGCGCTGCGCGGCATCCTGGAGCGCTGGGAGGCCGCGGGCCCGGTGCCGCGCGAGCAGCGCGACCGCCTGGAGGGCGGGCTGCGCAAGATCGACGACGCGGTCCGCAGGGCCGAGGACACCGAGTGGAAGCGCTCCAACCCGGAGGCCAGGGCCCGCGCCCAGGACACGGTCAACCAGCTCCTCAGGTCGATCGACCAGCTGGAGACGCGGCTGGCTAAGGCCCAGACGGCCGGCCGGGACAAGGACGCCAAGGAGGCGGAGGAGGCGCTGGCCGCCCGGCGCTCCTGGCTCCAGGAGGCGGAGCGGACGCTCGCCGAGTTCTCCTGACCCCTCCCCCCACTCCCCCTCGGCGTGATCTTGTAGTTTGTCGCACGCCGGGGGGCTGAGCTGGGCAGACGCATTCCGTGATCTTGCACTGATTCGGCCCCACTCCACCCCGGCCTGGGCGAAGAAACTTCGTGATCATGCATCGAGGTCGGGACGCGCGGCTGCACGCCCGTCGAGTGCATGATCACGCGCAGCGTGTCTGCAGCTCGTTCATGCCGTGAATGCGTTCAGTGCAAGATCACGGAGTGCGTCCGCGAACGTCGCGCGCCCTCCCTGCGACAAACTACAAGATCACGCCCGTGGAGGGGGTTAGCTGGTGACGCGGTAGACGTCGTAGACGCCCCCGACGGTGCGCACCGCCTTGAGCACGTGGCCGAGGTGCTTGGGGTCGCCCATCTCGAAGGTGAACTTGCTGATCGCCACCCGGTCGCGGCTGGTCGTCACCGAGGCCGACAGGATGTTCACGTGCTGGTCGGACAGGGTCCGCGTGACGTCGGACAGCAGCCGTGGCCGGTCGAGCGCCTCCACCTGGATGGCGACGAGGAAGACCGAGTCGTCCCCGGGCGACCAGGAGACCTCCACCAGCCGGTCGGGGTGGGAGTTGAGCTGCTCCACGTTGGGGCAGTTGTTGCGGTGCACGGACACGCCGTGCCCCCGCGTGACGAACCCGACGATCTCGTCTCCCGGCACCGGCGTGCAGCAGCGCGACAGGCGGACCCACACGTCGGGGTCGCCCGCGACCATCACGCCGGCGTTCGAGTTGGCCCTCAGACGGCCCTTGAGCCGCGTGGGGACCTGGGCCTCGGCGATGTCCTCCTCGGCCCCCTCGACGCCGCCCAGGGCCTGTACGAGCTTGTCCACAACCGACTGCGCGGTGAGGTGCCCCTCGCCGACGGCCGCGTACAGGGCCGAGACGTCGGCGTAGCGCAGGTCCCTGGCCAGGGCCAGCAGCGCCTCGCCGGACATCAGCCGCTGCAGCGGCAGGCCCTGCTTGCGCATGGCCCGCCCGATCGCCTCCTTGCCCGCCTCGATGGCGGTCTCGCGGCGCTCCTTGGTGAACCACTGGCGGATCTTGTTGCGGGCCCGGCCGCTCTTGACGAACTTGAGCCAGTCCCGCGACGGCCCCGCGTCCGGCGACTTCGACGTGAAGATCTCGACGGTGTCGCCGTTGCCGAGCCGGGACTCCAGCGGGACCAGCCTGCCGTTCACCCGCGCGCCGATACATCGGTGGCCGACCTCGGTGTGCACGGCGTACGCGAAGTCGACCGGGGTGGCGCCCTCGGGCAGGGCGATCACCTGGCCGCGCGGGGTGAAGACGAACACCTCCGACACCGACAGGTCGAAGCGCAGCGACTCCAGGAACTCCCCGGGATCGGAGGTCTCCTTCTGCCAGTCCAGCAGCTGGCGGAGCCAGGCCATGTCGTTGACCTGCTTGACCTTGCCGGGACCGGACCCGACCGTCTCCTCCTTGTACTTCCAGTGCGCGGCCACGCCGTACTCGGCGCGGTTGTGCATGGCCCGCGTGCGGATCTGGAGCTCGATGGCCTTGCCCTCGGGGCCCATGACCGTCGTGTGCAGCGACTGGTACATGTTGAACTTGGGCATGGCGATGTAGTCCTTGAACCGCCCCGGCACCGGCTTCCACTGGGCGTGGATCGTTCCGAGCGCCGCGTAGCAGTCGCGGACCGTGTCGACCAGCACGCGGATGCCCACCAGGTCGTAGATGTCGTCGAAGGCCACACCCTTGGCGATCATCTTCTGGTAGATCGAGTAGTAGTGCTTGGGCCGGCCGCGCACGGTCGCCTTGATCTTCGCCTCGCGCAGGTCGGCGGAGACCTTCTCGATGACCTCGTGCAGGAACAGGTCGCGGCGCGGCGCGCGCTCCGACACCATCCGGGCGATCTCGTCGTACCGCTTCGGGTAGAGCATGGCGAACGCGAGGTCCTCCAGCTCCCACTTGATGGTGTTCATGCCGAGCCGGTGGGCCAGCGGCGCGAAGATCTCCAGCGTCTCCCGCGACTTCTGCTGGCGCTTGTGCTCGGGCATGTAGCGCATGGTTCGCATGTTGTGCAGCCGGTCGGCCAGCTTGATCACCAGCACGCGGATGTCGCGCGACATCGCGACGACCATCTTGCGCACGGTCTCGGCCTGCGCCGCGTCGCCGAACTTCACCTTGTCGAGCTTGGTCACGCCGTCGACGAGCAACGCGATGTTGTCGCCGAAGTCGGCCCGTAACTCGTCGAGGCTGTAAGCGGTGTCCTCGACGGTGTCGTGCAGCAGGGCGGCGCACAGCGTCTCGTCGTCCGTGCCCAGCTCAGCCAGGATCGTCGCCACCGCGAGCGGGTGGGTGATGTACGGGTCACCGCTCTTGCGCTTCTGATCGCGGTGATGATACGCGGCGACGTCGTACGCGCGCTCGATCAGCCGCAGGTCTGCTTTGGGATGGGTGGCACGGACCGTCTTGAAGAGCGGTTCCAACACCGGATTCATGGCACCCCACTGCCCCCCGAAACGGGCGAGCCTCCGTCGCGTGGCCGGCGACGCCGGCTTGTCCTCCGGGACCGCCGCAGGGTCGCGCGCCGCGTCGGGGGGCACGTCTGCGACGGGCTCGGGGACGTCGCGGGAGATGACTCCGCGATCGACCCGCGCGCTGTCGGGCACGACCACATCACGGGGCACACAGACTCCTCACGTCGAGTCCAGATTCCACAGTGTATCCGTGCTGCCACAGCACTCTCCGCCGCGTGCCCCCTGACCGGCCCACGGCTCAGACGGTGAGCAGGGTGCGCACGTCCAGGCCAGGCAGCCGGTCACGGCCGGAGAGGAAGGACAGCTCCATCAGGAAGGAGACGGCCACGATCTGCGCGCCCGTCCTTTCGACCAGCTCCACGGCCGCCCGGGCCGTGCCGCCCGTGGCGAGGACGTCGTCCACGATCAGAACGCGGTCGCCGGGGTCGAAGGCATCGGCGTGCACCTCGATCGTCGCGGAGCCGTACTCGAGATCATAGGACGCCTCGTACGTGTCGGCGGGCAACTTGCCCTTTTTGCGCACCGGTACGAACCCCGCGCCGCTTCGGTAGGCCACCGGCGCGGCGAGGATGAACCCCCGCGCCTCGATGCCGACCACCTTGTCGAACGCCAGGCCGTCCCCGAGCTCGTCCACGACCTGCGTGAAGGCCGCGTGGTCCGCCAGTATCGGGGTGATGTCCTTGAAGAGGATGCCCGGCTTGGGGTAGTCCGGGACATCTCTGATGAGAGCCGTCCAGTCAGTCACGACGCCCAAGCCTAACGTGGCCGGGGAAGACGACAGCGCCCCCGGAACGGCGGGTTCCGGGGGCGCCTGCGAACGAGCCGGGGATCAGCGCTTCTTGCGCTTCTCCGCGACGGTGACGTTCTGCGAGCCGGCGGAGACGGGCTCCTTGGCCGCGCGGCCGGCCTTGGCCGCGGAGACCTCCTTGGCGTGCACCCGCTGGGCCAGCGCCTGCCACTTGGGCTCCCGCTCCTTGAGCGTGACCAGGATCGGCGTCGCCACGCACAGGGACGAGTAGGTGCCGACGATCATGCCGACGAACAGGGCCAGCGACAGGTCCTTCAGCGTGCCCGCGCCGAGCAGCGTGGTGCCGATGAACAGGATCGCCGCCACCGGCAGGATCGCCACCAGCGAGGTGTTCAGCGACCGGATCAGCGTGTGGCTGAGCGCGTTGTTGGCGGCCTGCGTGTAGGTCATCTTCGCGCTCGTGCCGAGCTTGCCCGTGACCTCCTTGATCATGTCGAAGACGACGACCGCGTCGTACAACGAGTAACCGAGGATCGTGAGGAAGCCCAGCATCGTCGCCGGGGTGACCTCGAAGCCCGACCAGGCGTAGACGCCCGCCGTGATCACGAGGTCGTGGACGAGGGCGACGATCGCCGCGAGGGCCATCCGCCACTCGAAGGCCACCGACAGGTACAGCATGATCGCGATCATGAAGACCGCGAGGCCGATCCATGCCTTCTGCGAGACCTCGCCACCCCAGGTCGCGCCGATGACCTGCGAGCTGACCTCGTCCTCCGTGACGCCGTACTTCTGCGCAACCGTCCGCTGGACCTTGGTCACCTCCTCGCCCTTGAGGGCCTCGGTGGTGACCCGCCAGTTCGGTCCGGCCTGCTGCACGATGACCTGGTGGACTCCGGCGTCCGTGACCGTGTCGCGAACCTGCTCGATGCTGGAGCCCGGCGTGCGCTTGAAGTCGAAGACCGAACCGCCGCGGAACTCCACGCCCAGGTTCAGCCCGTTGAGCGCCAGGCCCAGGATCGAGACGGCCAGCAGGAACACCGACAGGCCGTACCAGATCTTGCGCTTGCCGACGAAGTCGATGTTGATGTCGCCGCGGTAGAGGCGGCTGATCACTCCCGGCATCACGCCTCCTGCAGGGTCTGCTCGGCGCTGGTACGGCCCATGCGCTCCGCGTCGAGTCCGGACAGCTTGTGGCCCTTCGAGAAGAACCGCAGCTTCGCCACAAGGGACATCAGCGGCTTGGTGAACAGGAACACGACCACGATGTCGATGAGCGTCGTCAGGCCCATCGCGAACGCGAAGCCGGCCACGTCGCCGACCGCGAGGAAGAAGAGCACCAGCGCGGCGATGAACATGACGGCGTCGGCGACCAGGATGGTCCTGCGGGCGCGCCGCCAGGCCACCTCGACCGCCGAGCGCAGCGTGCGGTGGCCCTCCTTGATCTCGTCGCGGATCCGTTCGAAGTAGACGATGAACGAGTCCGCGGTGATGCCGATCGAGACCACCAGACCGATGATGTGCGGCAGCGAGAGCCGGAAGCCCGCGTTGTGGCTCAGGATGTCCACGGTCAGGTACGTGAACACGGTGGCCACGCAGAGGCTGGCGATGCCGATGACTCCCAGGCCGCGGTAGTAGAGCAGCAGGTAGATCATGACCACGATCAGGCCGAGCGCGCCGGCGATCAGACCGCCGTGAAGCTGGTCCTGGCCGAGGGTCGAGGAGACCGACACGACCGAGCTCTGCTGGAACTTCAGCGGCAGCGCGCCGTACTTGAGCTGGTCGGCCAGCTCGGTGGAGGTCGTCTGGGTGAAGCTGCCGGAGATGCGGGCGCTGCCGCCGGGAATGGCCTCTTCGATCGTCGGAGCGACGATGACCACGCCGTCCAGCACGTTGGCGAGCTGGTTGCGCGGGGCGGGCAGAGTGGTGATGCGCCGGGTGATGTCGGCGAACTGCGTGGCGCCCTTCGACTTGAAGTCGACCTGGACGATCCACTCACCGGTGGTGGGGTCGGTGCCCGCCTGCGCGCCGCTGATCTCGGTGCCCTGCACCGCGGCCTTGTCCAGGATGTATCGCGCCGAGCCGTCGTCGCTGCAGGCGACGATCTGCTTGTTCGGGTCGTCGATCGCGCCCTGGCCGCGGTTCTTCGCGGTGCAGTCGATCGTGCGGAACTCGTTGAGCAGCGCCGGGTCGATGCCGCTGGTGTCCTGACCGGCCAGTGGGTCGCCCATGTCCTGCGGGGGGGCCGTCGGCGTGGGGGTCGGAGCCGCCGAGGGCGAGGCCTTGGCCCGGGCGGCCCGCGTGGACCGGGCGGTCCCTGCGTCGGCGCCCGCCCTGCGGTGCGTCGTGGCCCTCGTCGAGGTGCTCGGGTCCGGCGACGGCGCGGTCAGCGCCTTCGACAGGGCACGCCCGGCGGGAGTCGCGTTGCCGTTGGGGGCCGCGCTCTCCGCGGCCGGCGCGGACGCCTTCGACGTGGCCGCGGGCGTCGCCGCCGCCGACCCGCTGGGCGTGGGAGCCGCTGTGGGCACCTCGGCCGGCTGGTTCGTGGCGGCGGCCACCGCGAGCACCTGCCGCATGCGCAGTTCGGCGGTGGTCGACACCAGCCGGAGCGCCTCGTCACGGCCCGCGCCCGGGATCTGGATCACGATGTTGTCGTTCGACTTCGCGACCTGGGCGTCGGAGATGCCGGTGCCGTTGACGCGCTGCCGGATGATCGTCACGGCGCGGTCGAGGCTCTCCTGCGACGGTGCCTTGCCGTTCTGCGTGACCGGCGAGAGCGTCACCGTGGTTCCGCCCGCGAGGTCGAGGCCGAACTTGGGGACGAACGCCTTCTGGAGGGCGACCGTCGCGCCCATGACGAGGATGAGCGCGAGGAGCAACAGGAGTGTGCGTCCAGGCTTGCTCTGGCTACTGGTCGGTGGGGCCACTGGAGGTCAGTTCTTTCGTCGAAAGGTTGTGATCAGCCTACTCAGGACTGCTTGGTGCTCGTGTCGTCACCGTTCCCCGTGTCGGAGCCGTCCGTCACGGTCTCCTCGCTTGTCACCTCGTCCACGGGAGTGAGCACCCTGCCGATCGCCGCCTTGGTCCAGCGCGTCTCGACGCCGGGGGCCACCTCCAGCACGACGTCGTCGTCCTGGAGGGCGACGACCGTCGCGAACAAGCCTGTCGTGGTCATGACCCGGGCGCCCGGGCTGAGGGAGTTCTGCATCTGGACCTGCTCCTGCTGCCGCTTGCGCTGGGGGCGGATCAGGAGGAAGTAGAACACCACTACCAGCAAGATCAGTGGCAGGAACGTCCCAAGCGGGTTGTTACCCACGGGGGCCACCCTTCCGTTACGTGATGAACCGGCCTGACGCCGGAGGTCTTGTGCGCTTCACACGCGGGCCCACCGCGAGTGCTCGCGTGTGCGGCCAGTCAAGCCACGCAGTGTATGCGAGCTCGCAGAAGCCCGGCAACGAACCCACGGCCTGGCGGGCAGGAAAGTTCCCGTTTCATGGGCTTCGCAATCGGTCTGTTACCTCTTTGCCCCGGTTTCCGCTTCCGTCCGCCACGCCGGCGCAAAGCTCGGCGAGACGGGCATCAGGCGTCGTCGAAGAGCGTGGACACCGCCACCGAGCCGACCGCGTCAGGAGGCGGAGTCAGGCCGAGGTGCGCCCAGGCGGCGGCGGTGGCGACGCGGCCCCTCGGGGTGCGGGCCAGCAGCCCCTGCCGCACCAGGAAGGGCTCGGCCACGACCTCGACGGTCTCCGGCTCCTCCCCCACGGCCACCGCGAGCGTCGACAGGCCGACCGGGCCGCCGCCGAACTTGCGCAGCAGCGCGTCGAGCACGGCGCGGTCGAGCCGGTCCAGCCCCTCGGCGTCGACCTCGTACAGGTTGAGCGCCGCCGCCGTGACCTCCCGGGTGATCACGCCCTCCGCGCGGACCTCGGCGAAGTCGCGCACCCGCCGGAGCAGGCGGTTGGCGATGCGGGGTGTGCCGCGCGACCGGCGGGCGATCTCGTGGGCGCCCTCGTCCGGCAGCTCGACCGACAGCAGCCGGGCGGAGCGCCGCAGCACCTGTTCGAGCTCGGCCACCTCGTAGAAGTCCATGTGGGCGGTGAAGCCGAACCTGTCGCGCAGCGGCGCGGGCAGCAGCCCCGCCCGGGTGGTGGCCCCCACCAGCGTGAAGGGGGCGATGTCGAGGGGGATCGAGGTGGCGCCGGGGCCCTTGCCGACGACGATGTCCACCCGGAAGTCCTCCATGGCGAGATAGAGCATCTCCTCCGCCGGGCGGGCCATGCGGTGGATCTCGTCGACGAACAGGACCTCGCCCTCGGTCAGCGTGGACAGGATCGCGGCGAGGTCGCCCGCGCGCTCCAGCGCCGGGCCCGAGGTCATCCGCAGCGGCGCGCCGAGCTCGGAGGCGACGATCATGGCGAGCGTCGTCTTGCCGAGCCCCGGGCCGCCGCTCATCAGGACGTGGTCGGGCGGGCGGTTGCGGCGCAGGGCGCTCTCCAGCACCAGCGACAGCTGCTCGCGCACCCGGCCCTGCCCGATGAACTCGTCCAGGCGCCGGGGGCGCAGCGCGGCCTCGATCGCCCGCTCGTCGCCCTCCGGTTCCGGCGACACGAGATCCCGCTCGAAGCTCACTCGACACCATCCGCTCGACCTGCCGGGACCCGTCCGCTTCCCGGTGAAACTTTCATCGAACCGTCAGCCCGCCGTTCGTCCCGCACGGCGGGCGAGGCGCGGCCCCTCACGAGGTCACCGCACGCTCAGCGTGCGCAGGGCGGACTTGAGCAGCGCGGCCACCTGCGGGGTGCGGCCGGCGGCGACCTCCGTCTCGGCCTCCGGGGTGACCGCCGCGACCGCCTCGTCGGCGTCCCTGGACGAGTAGCCGAGCCCGACCAGTCCCGCGTGCACCTGGTCGCGCCAGACGGGCGGCGCCGCCGCGCCGTTGATCGCAGCGCCGACGGCCGCCGACGGGGTGCCGAGCTTGTCCTTGAGTTCGAGCAGGATGCGCTGCGCGCCCTTCTGGCCGATGCCGGGCACCATCGTCAGGGCCTTGATGTCGGCGCTCGCCACCGCGACCCGCAGCGCGTTGGGCGCGTGGACCGCGAGCATGGCCAGGGCCAGGCGCGGCCCGACCCCGCTGGCCGACTGGAGCAGTTCGAAGACCGTGCGCTCGTCGTCGGAGGCGAAGCCGTACAGCGTGAGCGATTCCTCGCGGACGACGAGCGAGGTCGACAGCCGGGCGGGTTCGCCGACGCGCAGCCCGGCCAGGGTGCCCGGGGCACAGTGCACGAGCATCCCGACGCCGCCCACCTCGACCACGGCGCTGTCGGCTCCGATCGCCGCCACCTGCCCCGCAACGGATGCGATCACCGCGTGTCCCCTCCCCGGTCCGGACGCCCGGACGCGACTTCGCCGGGCCTCCCAGTCCTACCAGAGCTCCCAGAGCCCCCACTGCCTGCTGAGCCCCCAGCGCCCCCAGAGCCGACAGTGCCGGCAGTGCCCGCACCCGCCGAACGGGCCCGGGCCAGGGCGTCGGCCAGGCGATTCTGCGCGCCGCCGCGCCAGACGTGGCAGATGGCCAGGGCGAGCGCGTCGGCCGCGTCCGCGGGCTTGGGCATGGCGTCGAGCCGCAGCAGCCGGGTGACCATCGTGCCGACCTGCTTCTTGTCGGCGTTGCCGTTGCCCGTGATGGCGGCCTTGACCTCGCTGGGCGTGTGCAGCGCGACCGGCAGCCCCCGCCGGGCCGCGCAGACGATCGCGACCGCCGACGCCTGGGCCGTCCCCATGACCGTACGGACGTTGTGCTGGGCGAAGACCCGCTCGACGGCGACCGCGTCGGGCCTGATCTCGTCGAGCCAGCGCTCGATCTCCGCCTCGATGACGACCAGCCGGGATCCGATGTCGTCCTCAGCCGGGGTGCGGACCACTCCGACCGACACCAGGCTCAGCGGCGCGCCCGGACGGCCCTCCACCGCGCCGAGACCGCACCGCGTCAGCCCCGGGTCCACGCCCATCACCCGCAGTTGGGGCAACCGCACCGGCACGCCTCCCTGATCCCGGCGGCGGGGCCGCCGACCGAACATCTGTTCGGCCGGTCACTCTATCGCGATCAGCGGCCGCCCGGGCGCGTCAGAAGTAATCAATCATGTACGCGGCGCAGCCGAACGCGGCGTCCAACGCGTCGTCGGCGTCGGGAGAGCCGCCGCTCAGCAGGCCGGAACGGCGGAGCGTGGCCGTGGGCACGCCGGCGAACAGCGCGGACATCCCGCCGATCGTGAGCCTCGTCGCGTCCCCGGCGGGCGCGTCGCGCCGCGTCACTGAGCCGGCGCCGCCGTCCACCCGCAGCATCCAGGCGCCCGCGTTACCCGGGCGCAGGGAGTCGGTCACCTCGACGGGGGTCTCGACGCGGACCCCGGCGGGGAAGCCGCGCCCCCCGACCGCGGCGGGCAGGTCGATCAGCCGGAACATCCACCGGGTCTGGGTGACCTCGTCCTTCGACCGCTCCCGCAGCATCCAGAGCACCGGATCGGCGGGGTCGGCGCAGGCGGTCACCGACTTGGCGACGGTCGAAGCGCTGCCGACGATCGACCACAGGGCCCTGGCCGTCGCCTCCGACCCCGCCAGCAGGTTGTCGACCTCGATGTCCCCGTCGCTCCACCGATAGACGACGAACCCGTCCTCGGCCAAGTAGCAGAAGTCGTCGTCGTCCTCCAGCCACAGCCGCCAGGTCCGCTCGTCGAGGCACAGCGGCCCGCTCGCACGGGTGGCGGCGTGCACCCTGCCGATCAGGGCCACGAGCTCGGCCGCGTCGGCGGGGCCCATACGGCGCAGCTTGACCGCTGCCGCGGCCGCCGCCCCCGAGGCGCCGCCGGGGCCACCCAGCGTGCGCAGCGCCTCGGCGGGCACGGTGATCCGCTGGAGCACGCCCGCGTGCTCGTAGCCCGCGCTCCGGTACACCGGCGTGGTGGCCGGATAGAGCGCGGAGACCGCGTGGCCGAGCTCAGCGCAGCGCTCGACGGCCGCACGCGTGAGCGCCCGGCCCACCCCCCTGCCCCGGTCCTCCGGCGACACCGTCACGCCCGCCACGCCGCCCATGGACAGGGGACGGCCGTGCCACCACTGGACGTACGGGTTGATCCTGGCCGCGCCGACGAGACGGGGGCCGTCGAAGGCGCCCAGGTAACGGCCCTCGGGCAGCATCGGGGAGACGAGCTTGCGCCAGGTCTCGGCGCCGCCGCCGGACAGCGGGCCGAAGGCGCGCCTGCGGTTGTCGAGGACGGCGTCCAGGTCGTCGCTCGCGATATGACGGATCTCCACAACCGGCCAAGCTATGCGGGGCCCGGCGGCCTCTGCCACCGGTTTTCCGCCCCCTCGCCGACCTGGGGCCAGGGGCCCGTGCCCGTCTCGGACCAAGGGCCTGTGCCCACGCGGGGCCAGGGGCCCGTGCCGACTTGGGGCCAAGGGCCCGTGACCGCCTCCGGCGTCAGGCCTCGACCTTCTCCATGACCTCGTCGCTCACGTCGAAGTTCGCCCAGACGTTCTGGACATCGTCGCTGTCCTCGAGCGCGTCGATGAGCTTGAAGATCTTGCGGGCGCCGTCCTCGTCCAGCGGGACGTTGAGCGTCGGGACAAAGCTCATCTCGGCCGACTCATAGTCGACGTCGGCGTCCTGCAGCGCCTTGCGCACCGGGATGAGGTCGGAGGCCTCGCAGACCACCTCGAAGCTCTCGCCGAGGTCGTTGACCTCCTCGGCCCCCGCGTCGAGGACGGCCATGAGCACGTCGTCCTCGGTCAGCGACCCCTTGGGGACGATCACGACGCCCTTGCGGTTGAACATGTACGACACCGAGCCGGGGTCGGCGAGCGAGCCGCCGTTGCGGGTCAGCGCCACGCGCACCTCGGACGCCGCACGGTTGCGGTTGTCGGTGAGACACTCGATGAGGACCGCGACGCCGCCGGGGGCGTAGCCCTCGTACATGATCGTCTGCCAGTCGGCGCCGCCGGCCTCGAGGCCGCCGCCGCGCTTGCGGGCCCGCTCGATGTTGTCGATCGGGACCGAGTTCTTCCTGGCCTTGGTGATGGCGTCGAACAGCGTGGGGTTGCCGTCCGGGTCGGGCCCGCCGGTCCTGGCCGCGACCTCGATGTTCTTGATGAGCTTGGCGAAAAGCTTGCCGCGCTTGGAGTCCAGCGCCGCCTTCTTGTGCTTCGTCGTCGCCCATTTGGAGTGGCCGGACATCGCCTAGAGCTCCCTCACCATCTCGACAAAATACGAGTGCACTCGCGCGTCGCCGGTCAGCTCCGGATGGAAGGACGTCGCGAGCAACGGTCCCTGTCGGACCGCGACGATCCTATCCCCAGCTTCGGTGCGGCCCAGCACCTCCACGTCGGGCCCCACCGACTCGACCCAGGGCGCTCGGATGAAGACGGCCCTGATCGTCCCGCGCCCGGCGAAGTCGAGATCGGCCTCGAACGAGTCGACCTGGCGGCCGAACGCGTTGCGCCGGACCGCCATGTCGATGCCGCCCAGCGTCTCCTGGCCCTCGATGCCGCCCTCGATCCGGTCGGCCAGCATGATCATCCCGGCGCACGAGCCGTAGGCGGGCATGCCCTCCTTGATCCGCAGCCGCAGCGGTTCGAGCAGCTCGAAGGTGGTGGCGAGCTTCCACATCGTGGTCGACTCCCCGCCCGGGACGACCAGTGCGTCGACCGCGGCGAGCTCCTCCTGCCTGCGCACCGGCGTGGCGGACGCGCCCGACTCCTCCAGAGCCCGGATGTGCTCGCGCACGTCGCCCTGCAGGGCGAGCACGCCGATCTTGGGTGCGGACGTCACGGTTTCCCTTCCTGTGTGACCCCGTTCAGGGTATGGCCACGGTCCTGCGCGCCCCAAACGACGGATCAGGAGCGGCCCAGCTTGGCGAGGGCGGGCAGGGCGCGGGCGATGTCCGCGCGCTCCTCGGGGGTCAGCGCGCCCAGCCGGCCGGACAGGTAGGCGATCCTGGCCCGCCGTACGGCCCGGAGGCGGTCGCGGCCCTCGCCCGTCAGCTCGACCGTGCGCACCCGCGCGTCGGAGGCGTCGGTGCCCCGCGCGACGAGACCGGCCTCCTCCAGGCGGTTGACCTGCACGCTCATCGTCGGCAGCTGCACGCCGTGCTCCTCGGCCAGCTCGGTCATCCGGCACGCGCCGTTCTCCAGGGAGCCGAGCACGGAGTACTGCTGGACGGTGACCGGCTGCCCCGCCGTCGTGCGGCGCAGCAGCATCACGATGTGGCGCAGCTCGCGTGACAGGTTCTCGGCGAGCCGTCCGGTGTCGTCGGTCGTCATAGCAGGTCACCATAACGGTGGCCGCGGACAGCGAGACGCCCGGCTGGGACGTCCAGCCGGGCGTCCGCCCCGTGGCCTCCGGGGACGTCTACCAGCCGCGCTCGGCGAGGCGGTGCGGCGCCGGGATGTCGTCGACGTTGATGCCGACCATCGCCTCGCCCAGGCCGCGCGAGACCTTGGCGATCACGTCGGGGTCGTCGTGGAACGTGGTGGCCTTGACGATGGCGGCGGCGCGCTTGGCGGGGTCGCCGGACTTGAAGATGCCCGAGCCGACGAACACGCCCTCGGCGCCGAGCTGCATCATCATGGCGGCGTCGGCCGGGGTGGCGATGCCGCCCGCGGTGAACAGCACCACCGGCAGCTTGCCGGTCTTGGCGACCTCGGCCACCAGCTCGTACGGCGCCTGCAGTTCCTTGGCGGCGACGAACAGCTCGTCCTCGGGCAGCGAGGTGAGGCGCTTGAGCTCGCCCCGGATCTTGCGCATGTGGGTGGTGGCGTTGGAGACGTCGCCGGTGCCGGCCTCACCCTTGGAGCGGATCATCGCGGCGCCCTCGGTGATGCGGCGCAGCGCCTCACCGAGGTTGGTGGCCCCGCACACGAAGGGGACGGTGAACTGCCACTTGTCGATGTGGTTGGCGTAGTCGGCCGGGGTGAGGACCTCGGACTCGTCGATGTAGTCGACCCCCAGCGCCTGGAGCACCCGGGCCTCGACGAAGTGGCCGATCCTGGCCTTGGCCATCACCGGGATCGAGACGGCCTCGATGATGCCGTCGATCATGTCGGGATCGCTCATCCGGGACACGCCGCCCTGGGCGCGGATGTCGGCGGGGACACGCTCCAGCGCCATGACCGCGACGGCTCCGGCGTCCTCGGCGATCTTCGCCTGCTCCGGGGTGACGACGTCCATGATGACACCGCCCTTGAGCATCTCGGCCATGCCGCGCTTCACGCGGGCGGTGCCGACGGCGGTGGTCTCGTTGACTTCGGGGGTGCTGCTGGACACGGTGCTACCTCACGACGGCGGGCCTACGGATTCCCCTCCATGGTAGGCGCTGGCCGATCCCGCACCCGACGCGCCCTTATGTCAGAGTCGATCACGCTGTTTGTCCGTCACGGCGCGACGGGCTTGCGCGAGGCGAGCACGACCCAGACCTGGCCGCGCGCGAACGGCATGGGCGTGCCGTCGGCCATGGTGTAGGTGGTGCCCTTCTTCTCCGAGGGGCGCGACCATTTCACGCGGTAGGCCTGGCCGTCCCTGAGCACGACGCCGGTGCCCTTGCCCACCGTGTGCACGAGCGGCGTGTAGCTGCCGGTGAAGTCGTGGAACTCCGAGCGATCGGTCTTCACCCACTGGATGACGATCGTCGGGGCGCCCTGCTGGCCGCCCTCCGCCGCCATGTCCTTCTCGCCGTCCTGCGTCACCAGCCAGCGCTTCTGGGCGGCCGACCAGGCGAACGTGAAGCGGGCCGCGGGATAGCGGACGCTGACGCTCTTCTGCGGCGTGCCCCCGGCCGGCGGTTCGTCGGAGAAGACGAAGCCGATGTCGTCCGCCTTGCTCGCCTGCGGCGCCTTGGCCAGCAGCTTCCTGGGGCTGCCGACCAGGTTGTACGGCGCGACCCGCCCGGCGGCGCGGGTGTATGCGCCGGGGACCCGGCTGTCGGACACGTCGAACAGCGAGGCCTTCTGGACGTAGGGGATCATCTTCGTCTGCACGCCGGAGTAGGCCAGGGCGGGCTTGCCGAACATGGGGAGGATGTGCAGGTCGGAGATGCGGGCGCTGCGGACCGGCCCCACCTGGGCGGGCAGCTTCGAGGAGAAGATCGCCATGAGCCGGGTGAGCCCGCCCTCGACCTGCTCGACGAAGACGACGTCGGCGCTGCGCAGGCCCATCTGCGGCTTGCCCGCGTGGGTGTTCTCGATCTTCACGGCGAGGACCGGTCTGCGGGCGGCGACGGGGCGGCCCGTGAACGGATGCTCGGGAGGCGGCGTCGGCGAGGGGGACGCCAGCGGGCTCGCGTCCTGAGACTGGGCGGCCGGCTTGTCACCGCCCGAGCACGCGGTTCCGGTCAGGATGACCGCCATGGCCAGCGTGAAGCCGATCCCTGCCCGCACCGTACCCGCTCCTCCCGGTGGAGAGCCCCCCGCCGCCAGGCACGACGAACCTGGCCCACGCGGACCCGTTGATCAGCATGGCGATGAAAACGCGATGAGCTTACCGGGATCAGACCGTAATGCCCGACAAAAGGTGACTATCCAGTAGCGAGGGATTCGGGTGGTTCGTCGTCGATGTCGAAGAAGCGGGGCGGATCGGTGTGCCCGGCCAGGCGCAGCGACCGGGCCAGCCAGCGCCGCTGCGCCGTGCGGGTGACGCCGGCGGCGTTGTTGTAGAACCGGCGCGAGTAGCCGACCTTGGCGACGGCCGTGTCCAGCTCCTCCAGCAGCGCCGCCCCCGCGGGATGCTCGGCCAGCTTCTCCCGGAACCGCTCCTGGCCGACCACCGCCCGCAGCGTCCTCGACAGGTCGCTCTCGGCGTGCTCGCGCTCGTCCGGCCCCGCCGTACGGGCCTCGTGGGCGGCCGCGGCGAGCACCAGCGAGGTGGCGGGGTCGAGGATGCGCGAGCCGGCGAGCTCAAGGCAGACCGCGGCGCGGCGCAGCAGCGCGGCGTCGAGCGCGGCCTGCGCGGTCTCCAGGCGGATGTGGAGACGGTCGAGCCGCCCGGCCCGCCAGGAGACGTAGACGGCGAACAGCACGACGACCACGGCGGCCACGAGGATCAGGGTCGTGGTCACGCAGGCACCTCCCCGTGCGGCGCCGGGCCGCCGGGCCCGGCCGCGCCAGTGTCGACGGTCACGGCAGCGCCTCCTCCACCACGCCCCCGCCGGCGTGGGTGACCGTCTCATAGACGCGCACGACCTCCCGCGCGACCGTCGACCAGTCGTACTTCCACACCGCGTGGCGGGCCTCGTCGGAGAGCTTGGCGCGCCGCTCGGCGTCGTCGAGCAGCCGGGCGGCCTCCCCGGCCAGGGCGGCGGCATCCCCGGTGGCGAACAGCGCCCCCGCCTGCCCCTCGCCCAGCACGCGCCGGAAGGCGGGAATGTCGCTGGCGAGGATCGGCGCCCCGGCCGACATGGCCTCGGTGAGCACGATGCCGAAGCTCTCCCCGCCCAGGTTGGGCGCGCAGAAGACGTCCACGGAGTGGTAGGCGCGCACCTTGTCGGCCTCGCTGACCAAGCCGAGCAGCCCGACCCTGTCCCGGTACGGCTTGGGCACCCGCCCGAGCACGTCGTCGGGGTCGCCGGGGCCGGCGATCAGCAGGCGCAGCGCGGGCCGCTCGGGGGCCAGCAGGGCGAACGCCTCCAGCAGCACGGCCAGGCCCTTGCGCGGCTCGTCCATCCGCCCGAGGAAGCCGATCACGTTGCCGTCCGGGCCCCAGCCCGGCAGCGGCTCGCCCTCGGCGTACCTGCGCACCGTGACGCCGTTCGGGATCAGCACCGCGTCGCCGCCGAGATGCTCCACCAGCGTCTTGCGGGCGGCGTCGGAGACCGCGATCCTGCCCGTGATCTTCTCCAGCGCGCTCTGCAGCATCGGCGCGGCCACCGACATCGCCCGCGACCGCTCGTAGGAGGCGTGGAAGGTCGCCACGATGGGCCCGCGGGCGACCCAGCAGGCGAGCACGCCGAGGGACGGCACGCCGGGCTCGTGCACGTGCAGCACGTCGAACCCGCCTTCCCTGATCCATCTGCGCACCCGGTTGGCCGACAGGAACCCGAAAGCCAGGCGGGCGACCGACCCGTTGTACGGCACGGGCACGGCGCGGCCCGCCGAGGTCACGTACGCCGGCAGCTCGGCGTCGTCGGCCGCGGGGGTGATGACGGACACCTTGTGCCCGTCGTCGATGAGCGCCTCGGCGAGGTCCCTGATGTGCGCCTGCACACCCCCGGGGACCTCCCAGGTGTAGGGGCAGACGATGCCGATCTTCACGACTCGGTCCCGGCGCGGGGCTCCAGGTCGTCGAGCCACAGGCGCTGGAGCATGTGCCAGTCCTCCGGATGCTCGGCGATGCCCTTCTCGAACACCGCCGCCAGGGCCTGGGTCATCACCTGGGTCTTCTGCTTCCGCGTCCCCTCGGTGGGGACGGGGATCTCCTCGTGGATGCGGATGCCCCAGCCGTCGCCGTCGAACCACAGCACGGCGGGCAGCAGTGCGGCGCCCGTCTGGATCGCCAGCACGGCGGGGCCGGCGACCATGCGCGTCCTGGCGTCGAAGAACTCGACCTCGACCCCGGAGGCGGTCAGGTCGCGCTCGGCGGGCAGGCAGACCGGCCTGCCCGCGCGCAGCCGCCTGGCGAGCGTGCCGAACGCCATGGCGCTGCCGCCGTCCCTGCCGGTCAGCGGCAACACCTCCATGCCGAGTCGCTCGCGGTAGGCGGCGAACCGCTCGAACAGCGACTCCGGCTTCAGCCGCTCGGTGACGGTGGTGAAGCGGTGACCCATGTGGACCAGCCAGGCGCCGGCGAGGTCGTAGTTGCCCATGTGGGGCAGCGCGACCACCACTCCCCTGCCCCGGGCCAGGTTGTCGAAGATGTGCTCGCCCCCGGTGGCCCGGGTGCCGTCGAGGATGCGCTCGCGCGTGTAGGCGGCGAAGCGGAACGACTCCATCCAGTACCGGAAGTAGGAGCGCATGCCGGCCCGGCTCAGCTCGCGTACGGCGTGGTCGCCGGGGTCACCGCCGACGACGCGGGCCAGGTTGGCCTCCAGGCGGCGCACGGACTTGCCCCGCCTGAGCCACAGCCAGTCGGCGAGGACCCGGAAGAACCAGGCGGCCGCCCGTTCCGGCACGTATCGGACCACGGCCCAGCCGGCGATGTACGCCGCCGCGACCAATCGGTCGGCGAGCGGCACCCTGCCGGATCGCGGGGGCCGCCCGGGGGGTGGGCCGGCCGTGCCCTTCATTTGACCACCGCCTGTCTGTAGACGTGCACCATCCGCTGGACCACCGTGACGGAGCTGGCCGCGGCGAGCAGCCAGAGCCCGGCCGCCAGGATGTACGGCACGCCGAGGCCGGACAGTCCGGCCGCGACGAGCACGACCACGAGACGCTCCCCCCGTTCGGCGATGCCGACGTTCGCGGTCATGCCGAGGCCCTCGGCCCTGGCCTTGGCGTAGGAGACCAATGCTCCCGCGACGAGACAGAAGAGCGCGACGATCGCGAGGACGATCTCAGGCTCGTCCTTGAGGACGAAGTAGAGGATCAGCCCCGAGAAGATCGAGGAGTCACCGAGACGGTCGAGGGTGGAGTCCAGGAAGGCGCCCCACGTGCTCCCCTTGCCCGTCATCCGGGCCAGCACGCCGTCCAGGAGGTCGGCGAGCACGAAGAACGTGATGACGAGCGTTCCCGCGAACAGATGCCCGAGCGGGTAGAAGACGAGAGCCGAGGCCACCACTCCGAGTGTGCCGATCGTGGTGATCACGTCGGGCGAGATCCCCCAGCGGGCGAGGGCTCGCCCCAGCGGGGTCATGACCCGGGTGACGGCGGGGCGCAGGATGTTCAACATCGCCGTCCGATCGTAGGCCATCCGGCGCCGCCGCACCTCGCAAGCACATTCCGCCGAAAAGTCTTGTGATATGCGCCACATGGGTAAAGGGTGAAGAACACGCGCCCGCAGGACCGCGCAGAGATGTCACGGAGGTGAACCGCCGTGTCAGCCGCCGCCGCACGGTCCTGGAAGGGCGAGGCCCCCGGGCGCGGACAGCGACGGCACGAGCGGCCGGCGCGGGGTGCGTGCCACGTGCCCATCCCGACCGCTCAGAGATTCGGGAGGCGATGTGGCCGAAAGATCAACCGGCGCGACAACAGGGGCCGCGGGCAGGGCACCCGCGGCCGATCGGCCGGACATGGTGCGCAATGTCGTGCTGGTCGGCCATTCCGGGGCCGGGAAGACCACGCTGGTCGAGGCGCTGCTCGCGGAGACGGGCACCATCCAGCGTCCCGGCCGGGTCGAGGACGGCACGACGGTCAGCGACTTCGACGAGGTGGAGGTGCGCCAGCAGCGTTCCGTCAACCTGTCGGTCGCCCCCGTCGTTTACAACGGCATCAAAATCAATTTTCTGGACACCCCCGGGTACGCGGACTTCGTCGGCGACCTGCGGGCCGGGCTGCGCGCGGCCGACGCGGCGCTGTTCGTCGTCTCCGCGGCCGAGGGCGTGGACGGGCTCACCCGCATGCTCTGGGAGGAGTGCGCACTCGTCGGGATGCCCCGCGCCGTGGTCATCACCAAGATCGACCACCAGCGCGCCAACTTCGACGAGGTGCTCGCCACCTGCCAGGACGCGTTCGGCGACGGCGTGGCGCCGCTCTACCTGCCGGTGGACGGCACCGGGCTGCTCGGCCTGCTGTCGCATCGGCTGTTCGACTACAGCGGCGGGCGCCGGACCGAGCGGGAGCCGGACGCCGACCAGCTCGCGCTCATCGAGCAGTACCGCGGCGACCTCATCGAGGGGATCATCCAGGAGAGCGAGGACGAGTCCCTGATGGACCGCTACCTCTCCGGCGAGACGATCGACACCAAGGTGCTCATCGACGACCTGGAGAAGGCGGTCGCCCGGGCCGGCTTCTACCCGGTCCTCGCCACCGCGCCGGGTGTCGGCATGCTGGAGCTGCTGGAGATCGTCACTCAGGGCTTCCCGTCGCCTCTGGAGCACCCGCTGCCCAAGATCACCTCGATCGACGGCAAGCCGTGCAGGCAGATCACCGCCGATCCCGACGGCCCTCTCGTGGCCGAGGTCGTGAAGACCACGAGCGATCCGTACGTGGGACGGATCAGCCTGGTCCGGGTCTTCTCGGGCACACTGCGCCCGGACATGACGGTGCACGTCTCCGGTCACGGCCTGGCGGAGCGGGGGCACGAGGACCACGACGTCGACGAGCGGGTGGGCGCGCTGTCGTCGCCGCTCGGCAAGTCGCAGCGGACCCTGGGCAAGTGCGTCGCCGGGGACATCTGCGCGGTCGCCAAGCTGTCGCGGACCGAGACGGGCGACACGCTCTCGGACAAGGACGACCCGCTGCTGGTCGAGGCGTGGACCATGCCGGAACCGCTGCTGCCGGTCGCCGTCAGGGCCAGGTCGAAGGCCGACGAGGACAAGCTCAGCCAGGCCCTGAGCCGCCTGGTGGCCGAGGACCCGACCCTGCGGCTGGAGAACAACGCCGAGACCCGCCAGCTCGTGTTGTGGTGCATGGGTGAGGCGCACTCCGACGTCCTGCTCGACCGCCTGGCCAAGCGGCACGGGGTGGAGGTCGAGAAGATCGGCCTGCGCGTGCCCCTGCGGGAGACGTTCGCCGGCAAGGCGCAGGGCCTGGGGCGCAACGTCAAGCAGACCGGCGGCCACGGTCAGTACGCGATCTGCCACATCGAGGTCGAGCCGCTGCCGTCGGGCGGCGGGTTCGAGTTCGTGGACAAGATCGTGGGCGGCGTGGTGCCGAGGCAGTTCATCCCGTCCGTGGAGAAGGGCGTGCGGGCCCAGATGGAACGCGGGGTCGTCGCCGGCTATCCGATGGTCGACGTGCGCGTCACGCTCTACGACGGCAAGGCCCACTCGGTCGACTCCTCCGACATGGCCTTCCAGATCGCCGGTCAGCTCGCGCTCAAGGAGGCCGCGTCCAAGGTGGCGACGCACCTGCTCGAACCGGTGGACGAGGTGTCGGTGCTCGTGTCGGACGAGTACGTCGGAGCCGTGATGTCCGACCTGTCCTCCCGCCGCGGCAGGGTGCTCGGCACCGAGCCGGTCGGCACCGGCCGCACGCTGGTGCGCGCCGAGGTGCCGCAACTGGAGATCACGCGGTACTCGATCGACCTGCGGTCGCTGTCCCACGGGGCGGGCACGTTCAGCCGCTCCTTCCTTCGGTACGAGCCCCTGCCCGCCCACCTTGCCGACAAGGTGGCCGCGACGGGCGAGTAGCGGAGCGATTCGCAGCCCCGGCGGCCCGCCTCCCGGCCGCCGGGGTTTTCGCAGCTCACCCATGCCGTCGCCGACGCCGGGTTTCGCGCCTCCCGGGTAAGGGGAGCCCCAGAAGGTGCCCCGCGTCACGTCTGTATCACAAATTCATTTCGTTTTTCTGGCTAGACCGCTCTTTTGCCGATGTAAGACTTGTGGCCGGACTTACTGGCAAATCGGAGGGGTAGCCACGTGACCGAGCGGAGACAGGTCGTCCGCCCGCTGATCGCGACCACCGTCATCGCCGCCCTCGCCGTCGGAGCCGCCTACACGTTCGGTCCCGGCGCCCAGGCCGAGAAGGTCGGCGCCGAGAAGGACGGCCGTACGGCGGTGCCGAAGGCGACGCGGCAGCACGTCGACGCGGAGACTCTCACGGCGGCGGCCACCTGCGCCACCAGCGCGCAGTACCCCAAGCGCCAGCTTCGCGGCGTCTGGATCGCCACCGTGCACAATCTCGACTGGCCGTCGAAATCGGGTTTGTCACCCGATAGGCAGAAGGCCGAATATGTGAAACTCCTCGACAACGCGGTCACAAGGCATCTGAACGCGGTGTTCTTCCAGGTGCGGCCCGCCTCGGACGCGATCTACCGCTCGTCACTGGAGCCGTGGTCCCAGTGGCTCACTGGCACGGCCGGCCGGGACCCGGGCTGGGATCCGCTGCCGTTCCTCGTGGATGAGGCCCACAAGCGCGGCCTGCAGTTCCACGCGTGGTTCAACCCCTACCGGGCGGCCGACTCGGCCTCCTCGAAGCTGCCCGCCGGGCACCCGGCGCTGCTGCATCCCGACTGGACCGTCAAGCACGAGGGCAAGCTGTATTACAACCCCGGCCTGCCGCAGGTGCGCGACTGGGTGACCAAGGTCGTGACGGACGTCGTCAAGCGCTACGACGTCGACGGCGTCCACTTCGACGACTACTTCTACCCCTACCCCGGCCAGGGCACGCGCTTCGCCGACCAGGCCGCGTACAAGAAGTACGGCAAGGGCCTGACGCTGGCCGACTGGCGGCGGCGCAACGTGAACCAGCTCGTCGCCCAGGTCTCGCGGGCGGTCCACACGGCCAAGCCGTACACCGTCTTCGGGATCAGCCCGTTCGGCATCTGGCGCAACAAGAACGAGGACCCGGCCGGCTCGGCCACCAAGGGCATGTCGGCCTACGACTCGATCTACGCGGACGCCAAGGCGTGGATCAAGGCGGGCTCGGTCGACTACGTGATGCCCCAGCTCTACTGGCCCCGGGGATTCGCCGCCGCCGACTACTCCGTGCTCGCCAAGTGGTGGGCCGACGCGGTGAAGGGCACCGGCGTCGGCCTCTACATCGGGCAGGCGCTCTACCGGGTGGGCACCGCCGACACCCCGGCCTGGACCAAGGCGGGCGAGCTGCCCGCCCACCTCACGCTGAACCGCAGGTATCCGGAGATCTCGGGCGACGTCTACTTCAGCGCCGCGCAACTGGTGAAGAACCCGCTGGGCGTGCTCGACCGGATCGTGAAGAGCCACTACGCCCGCCCGGCGCTGCCGCCGGTGCTCAGGCAGGGGTCCGCACCCGCGGCCCCACGCGGGGTGAAGGCTGCCGGTGGGACGCTGATGTGGCAGGCCCAGCCGGGCGCCCAGTCATACGGGATCTACCGGGTGACGGGCAAGGACGCCTCCTGCGCCACGGCGGACGCGCGCAACCTGGTGGCCGTCGTGCCGGCGTCCCAGGCTCCGTCGTACGCCGCCCGCGGCCCCGGCGCCTATTACGTCACCGCCGTCGACCGCCTCGGCAACGAGAGCCCCGCGACCCGGGCCTGACCACCCGGGCCTGCCACCCGGGCCGCGGCCCTGCCTCCGCCGGAACGGGTCGCCGTGGATTGCTGCGCGGCCGTCAGCGGGTCCGATAGCGTGGTCGCGAGTTTTTTCAAGATCACGCACCGGGACTGCACGTACGGGGACTGCGTATACGGGCACTGGGGGTCGCCGGTGAGAGGCACGTGGATGAAGCGGGCGGTCGTCGCCGTGGTGTTCGGCGTGTCGGCCGTGGCCTCCGCTCCCGCGGCGTCCGCGTACGCCGGGCTCACCGCCGCGTCCGCCAGGCTCACCGCCGCGTCCGCCGGGCTCACCGCCGGACCGGCGACGGCGGCCGGTGAACGGGTCGTGCTCGTCGGAATCCCCGGCCTGATGTGGAGTGACGTCACCCCGGCCGACACCCCGAACCTCTGGCGGCTCGCCGGTGACTCCGCCGTCGGCTCCCTGTCGGTGCGAGCCGTGCGCAAGGACACCTGCCCGTACGATGCCTGGCTCACGGTCTCGGCCGGGGTGCGGTCGGCGGTGGGGGGAGCGTGCGGCATGGCCCCCACGCCGAAGGCCGACGGCGAGGGGGCGGTGATCCCCGAGTTCTCCTGGCTGTGGGAGGTGCGGGAGCAGCGCGAGGCGGGCACGCTCGGTCAGGCTCTGCACGCGGCCGGGCGGACGACGATGGCCGTCGGCCCGGGAGCGGCGCTCGCGCTGGCCGACCGCGAGGGCCGGGTGGACGTCTACGCCCCCTCCCCCGCCGAGGTCGCGCAGTGGACGCGCGGCGACGTGGTCGCCGTGGAGATCCCCGACCTCGTCGCGCCCTACGTCTCCGGCGACCGGCTGACCGACGTGCCCGAGCGCCTGCCCGCCGACGCGCGGCGGGCCGCCGCGCGGGCGGCCGACGCGAAGCTGGGCGCGTTCCTGCCGCGGCTCGGATCGGCGACGGTGCTGGTCGCCGGGCTCTCCGACCACGGTTCCGTCCCCCACCTCAGAACCGCGATGCTGCACGGCCACGGCAGTGATCTCGGCAGTGACCCCGGTAGTGACCCGAATGGCGGACCGGCGCGGACGCTCGGCGCCCGGTCCACCCACAGGGACAACATGATCATCCTGCCGGATCTCACCGCCACGATCCTGGCCAGGGCCGGGGTGGACGCTCCCCCGGCCGTCGTCGGCGTGCCGGTCGAGACCCACGCGACGGATGCGAACCTGGACGAACGTGTGGCGGCCCTGCGCACCGCCGACGTCGCCGGGCAGACCATCCGCGACACGACGGGCGTCTTCTTCACCACGCTCGCCGTGCTCCAGGTGGTCTTCTACGTCACCGCGTTCCTGCTGCTGCGCCGCCGCGACGGGCTGCCCGCCGTACGGGCCGCCGCCGTGGCGCTCGCCGCGATCCCCGTCTCGACCTATCTCGTCAACCTCACCCAGTGGGCCCGTACGGCACAGCCCGCCGTCATGCTCTTCGCCTCGATCGCGGCGATCGCCGTGGCGCTGACCGTGGCGGCCCTCGCGGGACCGTGGCGGCGCGGCGTGCTCGGGCCGCTGACGGTGATCGCGGCGGTGACCGCGGCCGTGCTGCTCGGCGACCTGCTGACCGGCACGCCCCTGCAGCTCAACAGCCTGATGGGCTACACGGGCGTGGTCGGCGCCCGCTACTACGGCCTCGGCAACATCCCCTTCGCGTTGCTCGCCACGGCCGTGCTGCTCGTCACCACGGCCGCCGCCGACCGGCTGGTCAGGGCGGGCCGCAAGACCGTCGCGGTGGCTCTGGTCGCCGCGCTCGGGGCCTTCGCGATGCTGCTCGACGGCTGGCCGGGCGTGGGCAGCGACTTCGGCGGCGTCATCGCCTTCGTCCCGGGCATCGCGGTCACCGCCCTGATCGTGGCGGGCAAGCGGGTGTCGATCGTCAAGCTGGGCGCGTTCTGCGCCGCGGGCGGCGTTCTGGTGATGGCCATCGCCTACCTCGACTACCTGCGCCCCCCGGCCAGCCAGACGCACCTGGGCCGCTTCGTGGGGCAGGTGGCCGACGGCACGTTCCTGCCGGTGATCTCCCGCAAGCTCGGCGCGATGCTCTCCACGCTGCTCAGCCCCAACCTGATGCCCGTGGTGATCACCGCGTTCGCGTTCCTCGTCTTCGCGCTGCTGCGGCCGGGGGCGGCGAGCGCCGGCGTCCTGCCGATCGCGTTCGAACGGGCGCCCATGCTCAGGGCGGGCCTGCTCGGCGCGCTCGTGAGCGGCCTGGTCGGCATGCTCGTCAACGACTCGGGGGCCGCGGTGCTGTCCATGGCCCTGGCTCTGGCCGTGCCGCTCGTCCTCAGCGCCGGCATCCGCGCCCTGCAGCACGGCGAGGCGGTCCTGCCCGCCGGATCGCCGGGCCCGGCCGCGAGCCCCGCGGCGGCCTGACGGCCGTCCGGGCAACCGGCTCGTGGCCGAGGAGCGGTCGGTCAGGAGGCGGGCCAGGCCTCGGCGAGCAGGTCGCGCGTGTCGCGCAGCAGTTGCGGCAGCACCCTGGTGTGCCCGACCACCGGCATGAAGTTGGTGTCGCCGCCCCACCGGGGCACCACGTGCTGGTGAAGGTGGGCGGCGATGCCCGCGCCCGCCACACCGCCCAGGTTCATGCCGACGTTGAAGCCCTGCGCCCCGCTCGCCTTGCGCAGCGCCTGCGTCGCGCGCTTGGTGAACTCGGCCAGCTCTGCCGTCTCGGGCCCGTCGAGGTCGGCGTAGTCGGACACGTGCCGGTAGGGGCACACCATCAGGTGCCCGGAGTTGTACGGATAGAGGTTGAGGACGGCGAAAACGGCCGATCCCCGGGCCACGATCAGCCCGTCCTCGTCGGGGAGCCGGGGAATCTCGCAGAACGGGCAGCCCTCATCCGCGCCGGACCCGCTGGGCTTGTTCTCGCCCTTGATGTAGGCCATCCGGTGCGGGGTCCACAGGCGCTGGAAGCTGTCGGGAATCCCGGCGCCCGCCTGCTCGATCGGCTCTGAATCCACGGCCGCGATCTCCTCCGCTCCCGTTGCCCCGGTGCGTTCAGCACTGGCAGCAGCATATGACCCCGCGGATCTCCTCTCACCGGCCGGGTTGCACCAGACTCTCGACCATCAGGGCCGCACCCACCCGGACTCTCGACCACCCAGACTCTCGACCACCCAGACTCTCGACCACCCGGACTCTGGACCACTCAGCCCACGACCACCGGGGCCGCGACCGACGGACACCGATATCCGCGGACACCGGACGGCTCGGGTGATCATCGGGCAGAATGCACGTGCCGGACGCCCACCCCCCGAGGAGCCGTCACATGAGCGAGGCCGCCGCCGTCGAGGAGCGAGTGGAAGACCAGACCGACGCGTACGCCGAGGGGAGCCTCGACGACCCGGCGGGCGTGGAGGCGGCCGTTCCGGCCGAGCCGGACCTCTCCCCGGAGACGCCGAGGCCCGGGACGCCGGCCGCCGACGTCCTCAAGGGCCGGATCAAGGTCGCCGACGAGGTGGTGGAGAAGGTGGCCGCGCTGGCCGCCCTTGAGATCCCCGGCGTGGCCGACCTGGGTGGCGACCTGGAGCGTGCCTTCGAATCCGTGCGCGACCGCATCGGCGTGGGGACCAAGCGGGCGACGCAGGGCGTGCAGGCCAGCATCCAGGACCGGCAGGTCTCGGTCGACGTGACCATCGTCATCGTGTACGGCCACGTGGTTATGGACGTCGCCACCGAGGTCAAGGTCAACGTGGCCAGGTCGGTGAGCCGGATGCTCGGCATGCGCGTGGTCGAGGTCAACGTGACCGTCGACGACGTCCGCCTCCCGGGTCAGGACGCTCCCACCGAGGATGCCCCGGCCGCCTGAGCCCGCCCGGTGTAGGCGCGGTGCCGGCCGGTGTCAGCGCGGTGCTGGCCCAGTGCCGGCCGGTGTCAGCCCGATATCGGCCCGGTGCCGGCCTGGTGCCGGCTGGTGTCCGGCCGGTGCCGCCGGAGGACCTTCCCACAGCCGCGAGATTCCCCCACGCTGCCGGGAGAAGCGAGAACGCGGGGGCCCCGGATGGGGGCCGCCCGCGTTCGCGACGATGACGGGTCAGACCTGGACGCGGCGGCGGACCGCGTCGACGATCTCGTCGATCGCCTGGTCGATCGGCACGCCGTTCTTCTGCTCGCCGTTGCGGTAGCGGAAGGACACCGCGCCGGCCGCGATGTCGTCGTCGCCCGCGAGCAGCATGTACGGCACCTTGGCCTTCTGGGCGTTGCGGATCTTCTTCTGCATGCGGTCGTCGCTCTCGTCGACCTCGATCCTGATGCCCTGCTCGCGCAGCCGCTTGGCGACGTCCTGCAGGTAGGGCGCGTGGGCGTCGGCGATCGGGATGCCGACCACCTGCACCGGGGCGAGCCACGCGGGGAACGCGCCCGCGTAGTGCTCGACCAGCACGCCGAAGAAGCGCTCGATCGATCCGAACAGCGCCCGGTGGATCATGACCGGTCGCTGCCGGGTGCCGTCGGGAGCCTGGTATTCGAGGTTGAAGCGCTCGGGCAGGTTGAAGTCGAGCTGGATGGTCGACATCTGCCAGGACCGGCCGATCGCGTCCCGGGCCTGAACGGAGATCTTGGGCCCGTAGAAGGCCGCGCCGCCCGGGTCGAGGACCAGCTCCAGCTTCTCGGACTCGGCCACCTCCCGCAGGGTCTGAGTGGCCTCCTCCCAGGTCTCGTCGCTGCCGACGAACTTCACCGGGTCCTTGGTGGAAAGCTCCAGGTAGAAGTCCTCCAGGCCGTAGTCGCGCAGCAGGTCGAGCACGAACCGCAGCAGCGAGGTGAGCTCGTCGCGCATCTGCTCGCGGGTGCAGTAGATGTGCGCGTCGTCCTGGGTCAGGCCGCGTACGCGGGTCAGGCCGTGCACCACGCCCGACTTCTCGTAGCGGTAGACCGTGCCGAACTCGAACAGCCGCAGCGGCAGCTCACGGTAGGACCGCCCGCGCGCCCTGAAGATCAGGTTGTGCATCGGGCAGTTCATCGGCTTGAGGTAGTAGCGCGCGCCCTCCAGCTCCATGGGAGGGAACATGCCGTCGGCGTACCAGTCGAGGTGGCCGGAGATCTTGTAGAGGTTGTCCTTCGTGATGTGCGGGGTGTTGACGAAGGAGTAACCCGCCTCCTCGTGCCTGCGGCGCGAGTAGTCCTCCATCACCCGGCGGATCACGCCGCCCTTGGGGTGGAACACCGGCAGGCCGGAGCCCAGCTCGTCCGGGAAGGAGAACAGGTCAAGCTCGGCGCCGAGCTTGCGGTGGTCGCGCTTCTCGGCCTCCTCCAGGAGCTTGAGGTACTCGTCCTGCTTCTCGCGGGTCTCCCAGGCGGTGCCGTAGATGCGCTGGAGCTGCGGGTTCTTCTCGCTGCCCCGCCAGTAGGCGCCGCCGGACCGCATGAGCTTGAAGGCCGGGATGACCCGGGTGCTCGGCAGGTGCGGCCCCCGGCACAGGTCCTTCCAGCACAGCTCGCCCGACTTGGCGTCGAGGTTGTCGTAGATGGTGAGCTGGCCGCCGCCGACCTCGACGTTCGCGCCGTCGGCCGCCTCGGCCGCGCCGCCCTTGAGCCCGATGAGCTCCAGCTTGTACGGCTCGGCGGCGAGCTCGGCGCGGGCCTCGTCGTCGCCGATCGGGCGGCGCCGGAAGGTCTGCCCCTGCTTGACGATCTCGCGCATGCGCTTCTCGATGCGCTTGAGGTCGTCGGGGGTGAACGGCTCGCGGACGTCGAAGTCGTAGTAGAAGCCGTTCTCGACCGGCGGGCCGATGCCGAGCTTGGCGTCGGGGAAGATCTCCTGGACGGCCTGGGCCATGACGTGCGCGGTGGAGTGGCGCAGGATGGCCCGGCCGTCGGGGCTGTCGATCGCGACCGGCTCGACCACGTCGCCCTCGGCGACCTCGGTGGCCAGGTCGCGCAGCTCGCCGTCGATCCGGGCGGCGATCACCGACCTGCCGTCGGCGCCGAGCGCCTCCCCGGCCGTCGTACCCGCCGCCACCACGCGCTCGGCTCCGGCGAGGGTGATGCGTATCTCAAGGGCGGCGGACACGGTGGCTCCTTAGGACAGGTCGGCGCATGGATCTCGGATGGCCGCGCGCCCGAGGCGGCGGCTCCGGTCGCATCCGATGCTACCGGTGCCGTCGCCCCCGAATGGCGGTGATGCGCCGCGTCCGCCGCCGTGCCCGCCGCCGTGCCCGCCAGCCATGCCCGCCGTCGGACTCGCCGCCGTCCCCGCTGCCGGACTCGCCTCCCGGAATCAGTAGGGCCACGTCCAGTCGCGGATCTCGGCGGGGTCCTCGCCGAACTCGCGGGTGTACGCGCGGGCGCGCAGCCGGGCGTCGGCCATGCGCTGACGCAGGTGGGCCGTCCTGCCGCCCAGGCCGGGCACCCGATCGATCACGTCCATCACCAGGTGGAAGCGGTCGATGTCGTTGAGCATCGCCATGTCGAACGGCGTGGTCGTGGTGCCCTCCTCCTTGTAGCCGCGCACGTGCAGGTTGTCGTGCCCGGTCCGCCGGTAGGTCAGGCGGTGGATCAGCCAGGGGTAGCCGTGGAAGTTGAAGATGACCGGCTTGTCCGTGGTGAACAGCGCGTCGAACTCGGCGTCGCTCATGCCGTGCGGGTGCTCGGAGGCCGGCTGCAGCCGCATGAGGTCGACCACGTTGATCACCCGGATCCGCAGTTCGGGCAGGTGCTCGCGCAGCAGCGCGGCGGCGGCCAGGGTCTCCAGCGTGGGCACGTCACCGGCGCAGGCGAGCACGACGTCGGGCTCGGCGCCCGCGTCGGTGGAGGCCCACTCGAGGATGCCCAGCCCGCGGGTGCAGTGGACGACCGCCTCGTCCATGCTCATCAGGTCGAGCACGGGCTGCTTGCCCGCCACGACGACGTTGACGTAGTCGCGCGAGCGCAGGCAGTGGTCGGCGACCGACAGCAGGGTGTTGGCGTCCGGCGGCAGGTAGACCCGGACGACCTCGGCCTTCTTGTTGAGGACGACGTCGAGGAAGCCGGGGTCCTGGTGGCTGAAGCCGTTGTGGTCCTGGCGCCAGACGTGGGAGGACAGCAGGTAGTTCAGCGAGGCGACCGGCCGCCGCCAGGGGATCTTGCGGGAGGACTCCAGCCACTTGGCGTGCTGGTTGAACATCGCGTCCACGATGTGGATGAACGCCTCGTAGCAGTTGAACAGCCCGTGGCGGCCGGTCAGCAGGTAGCCCTCCAGCCAGCCCTGGCACTGGTGCTCGCTGAGCACCTCCATGACCCTGCCCCGGGGGCCGAGGTTCTCGTCGGTCGGCAGCAGGGCGGCCTCCCACTCCTTGTCGGTCGCCTCGAAGACGGCCGACAGGCGGTTGGAGGCGGTCTCGTCCGGGCCGAGCAGCCGGAAGTTCGCAGGGTTGGCCGCGATGACATCGCGCAGGAACGCCCCGAGGACGCGGGTCGGCTCGCTGGAGGCGCTCGCCGGCGCCTTGACCTCGACCGCGTAGTCGCGGAAGTCGGGCAGCACGAGCGGGCGCAGCAGCTCCCCGCCGTTGGCGTGCGGGCTGGCGCTCATCCGCAGCGGCCCGTCCGGGACGGTCCGCGTGATGATCTCGACCGGACGTCCGTCGACGTCGAAGAGCTCTTCTGGCCGGTAGGAGCGCATCCACTCCTCCAGAGCCTCCAGCCGGTCGGGCCGGTTCCGCACGTCGGTCAGCGGCACCTGGTGGGCGCGCCACGTGCCCTCGACCGGGAGCCCGTCGACCTCGCGCGGCCCGGTCCAGCCCTTCGGCGTACGCAGGATGATCATCGGCAGCGGGCCGCGGTCGGCCATCTGCTCGAAGACGGTGTCGAGGGTCGCGGCCATGAGCTCGTGCATCTCCGCCGGTTCCTGGCCGGCGACGATGTGCGGGCGGTAGCCGTACCCCTCGAAGAGCTTGACCAGCTCGTCCTCCGGGATCCTGGCCAGCACGGCCGGATTGGCGATCTTGTAGCCGTTCAGGTGCAGGATCGGCAGGACCACCCCGTCGGTGTCCCGGTTGAGGAACTTGTTGGAATGCCAGCCGGTGGCGAGCGGGCCGGTCTCGGCCTCGCCGTCGCCGACGACGCAGGCCACCACCAGGCCGGGGTTGTCGAAGGCCGCGCCGTACGCGTGGGAGAGGGCGTAACCGAGCTCGCCGCCCTCGTGGATGGAGCCCGGCGTCTCGGGGGCGACGTGGCTGGGGATGCCACCGGGGAAGGAGAACTGGCGGAAGAGCCTGCGCATGCCCTCGGCGTCCTGGGTCACATGGGGGTAGCGCTCGGTGTAGGTGCCTTCGAGCCACGCGTGGGCGACCGCCGCCGGGCCGCCGTGACCGGGGCCGGCGATGTAGATCATGTCCTGGCCGCGCTCCCGGATGATCCGGTTGAGGTGCGCGAAGCAGAAGTTGAGCCCCGGCGTCGTGCCCCAGTGGCCGAGCAGCCGCGGCTTGACGTGCTCGGGGCTGAGCGGCTCGGTCAGCAGCGGGTTGTCCATCAGGTAGATCTGGCCGACGGACAGATAGTTCGCGGCCCGCCAGTAGGCGTCGATGTTCCCGTATGCGTCCATGCCCCTGACACTTTCCCAGCGGTGGCGGGTGAACCAGGGTCTTTCGCCCACAAAACAGCGTGCCCACCGACGGTAGTCTTGGCGCCATGCCCGGCACCCGATGGCTCGACGAGGAGGAGCAGCACACCTGGCGTTCCTACCTGCGGACCAGCCAGCTCCTGCAGGAGGCCCTCGAACGGCAGCTGCAGCGCGACTCGGGCATGCCGCACGCCTACTACATGATCCTGGTGGTCCTCTCCGAGTCGCCCGGGCGGACCATGACGATGACCGAGCTGTCGGCCATCCTCCAGTATTCGGTGAGCCGCCTGTCCCACGCCGTCTCCCGGCTGGAGGAGAAGGGCTGGGTGCGGCGGCTCAAGCGGCCGGAGGACCGGCGAACGACCGTCGCCGAGCTCACCGACGAGGGCTTCGCCGCGCTCGTGGAGGCGGCGCCGGGCCATGTCGAGGAGGTCCGCCGGGTGCTGTTCGACCCCCTCACCCCCGGTCAGGTGCGGCAGTTCGGTGAGATCCTCGACACGATCCTGTCGGCCTTCGAGTACCACAGGGCCGCGGAGGCCGAGGGTTCGCCCGCGCTCGACGCCGCCGCCCAGTGAGATACGGCCGCACCGACATCCGGCCGCAGCGAGATCCGGCCGCAGCGAGATCCGGCCGCACCGCGATCCGGCGCAGTGAGATCCGGCGCAGTGAGATCCGGCCGCAGCCGGTCTCGCGCGCGACATGGTCACGCCTGATCAGCGCAGCAGGAGATCGACGGCTACCTCCAGTCGTTCGAGGTAGACCTCCCGTGACGCGACCTGATGCTTGATTCCGATCGACGCGCTGATCATCGTCTGCGCGACAAGGGGAGCCGCCTCGCGTCCCGACGTGATGGCGACCGCGTCTGTGATCAGTTCCTCGAAACGTCGCCGCGGAGTCTCGATGATCTCTCCGAGGAGGTCGGGATTGTCCTCGATGACCATCGCGACATCGCTCGCCAGCGGGCCGATGTAGCGGCCTGCCCACTGATCGAACGCTTCGACGAGACGCTCCGAAAGGGGTCGGCCGGTGTCGGCCAGGACGTGTTCGACCGCTGTGATATCGCGATTCAGGGCCTGGGTGACCGCCGCACGGAACAGAGTCTCCTTCGAGGAGAAGAGGAAATAGAGCCCGGGGCGCGAGATGCCCGCCGCACGCGCGACCTCCTCCATCGAGGTCTTCCGGTAACCGAATCGCGCGAACGTGACCATCGCGGAGTCCAGAACCGTGATCCGACGATCGGTATCGGCGACTGTCGACGGCGGGTGACCGACCTCGGGACTGCTCATGAAACGAGCATACGAGCCAGCGGCGCACTATACAAAACCCGTCTAGTGTGTATAGTCACCGCCATGACCATGCGCGAACTCATCACTACACCCTTCACCTCCTCCAGCACCGCGGACGAGGTGCTGCGCGGCGTCGACCTCACCGGGGTCCGCGCGATCGTGACCGGAGGTTCCTCCGGAATCGGCGCCGAGACCGCTCGTGCGCTGACCTCCGCCGGAGCGGAGGTAACGCTCGCCGTTCGGAACACGACCGTGGGCGACGCCGTCGCCGACACGATCGCGAAGTCGACCGGACGGATCCGGCCCCGAGTCGTCCGGCTCGACCTCGCCGACAGAAGCACCGTCACGCGATTCGTCGACGCATGGAACGGTCCACTCCATCTGCTGATCAACAACGCGGGCGTGGTCACCGGTGGCCTCGAACGTACGCGTGAGGGCTGGGAGCTGCAGTTCGCGACGAACCATCTCGGCCACTTCGCCCTCGCCACCGGCCTGCACGACGCCCTGGCCCTGGGAGCGGCCGACCGTGATGGAGCACGGATCGTCTCGGTCAGTTCGACCGCGCACATGCGTTCCGGCATCGACTTCGACGACCTCCACTTCGAGCGTCGCGGCTACGACCCGCAGATCGCCTACGCCCAGTCGAAGACGGCGAACTCTCTTTTCGCCGTCGAGGCGACTCGCCTCTGGGCCTCCGACGGCATCATCGCCAATGCGGTGAACCCCGGCGGTGTCGCGACGGGACTGCAGCGCAACTTCACCGCGCGGCAGAAGGCATCGCTCGACGCGGCCGAGGCCGCCGGAATCTTCACCTACAAAACGGTCGAGCAGGGAGCCGCCACCAGCATCGTCGCGGCCGTCGCCCCGGAGTTCGCCCACTTCGGAGGCCACTACCTCGACGACTCACAAGAGGCTTACACCGTGCCGGACGACGCCGACCTCGCCCAGCACCCGCACGGCGTCAAGGAATGGGCGCTCGACCCCACTGCCGCCAAGCGCCTCTGGACGGTCTCGACCGACCTGCTCCGCGTCTGACCTCTCGACGCCGCAGCAACCGACAGGAGTCAGCCTGCGTGGCTTCGAAGCACCAGTCAGCAGGCCGGACCGGCCTACGACCGGAGTGGCTCGCAGGTAGGTCCGCCACCCCGGCATCCCGGGCTCCCCGTCTGCGGAGCCGCCCTGCGCCGGCACATCCACGACAGCCCCGCGCCGGTCATCGCAGGACGCGGATGCTCATCCCCACCGGGTGCCGGTGGATGCGATCGGCTGACCCTCAGACCTTCGGGTTGTGCCGCGCTTCCGGGTTGTGCCGGGCGATGGCGGCGTTGAGCGCGGTGGCGAAGACCGTCCACCCGGCGTACGGCAGCAGCAGAAGCCCGGCCGTGCGGTCCTGCCGAAGGAGGCGGCGGGTCAGCAGCGCGTTCGACACGTTGAGCGCGAGGATCTCCGCGAGCGCGAGGCGGGGGTTGCGGGCCTTGAAGAAGAGCGGCGGCCAGGCCGCGTTGAGCGCCAGGTTGGCGGCGAGCGCACGCCGCAGGGCCGGCCGGGAGCCGTCGTCCCCGTGCGACAGCGCCCGGGCGGAGGCGTAGGCGATCGTCGCGTACAACGGCGTCCAGACCAGGCCGAACGCCTTCGGCGGCGGCTGCCAGGAGGGCTTGCGCAGGCGGGCGTACCAGCCGGAGCGGGCGTCGGTGGACAGGCCGCCGACCGCGGCGGTCGCGGTCACCGCGAGGGCCGTCCGCACTAGCGTCTTCTTCGATGTGCGCCTCATGCGTCCTCTTTCTTCCCCCTCGTCCGCACTCATGCGGGAACGGGGTTACTCCTTGGGCCCCGTGGTCAGGCTGCCGGCCGCAGCAGGGTGGACAGGCGGTGCAGGCCGCGGGCCGTGCGCGCCTTGACCGTGCCGAGCGGGACCCGCAGGTGCTCGGCGATCTCCCGTTGTGTCAGGTCTCCGTAGTAGGCCAGCTCGATCGCCTGGCGCTGCACCTGCGGCAGCGAGGCCAGCGCTCGGCGGATCCGGTCGCGGTCGGCGAACTGGTCGCCGTCCAGCCGGCCGTCGCGCCCCGCCGGGTCGGGGACCGCCTCCAGCGGCACCGTCGCCGGGGCCCGCGCCCGCAGGTGGTCCACCGCCCGGTTGCGGGCGATGCCGAGCAACCAGGCCGGCAGGCTGCGGCCCGGGTCGAAGCGGTGCCGGAAGCGCCACACCTCGGTGAAGACGACCTGCATGACGTCCTCCACGTCCTGAGGTGGCACGAGTTTGCGCAGGTAGGAGCGCACGGCCGGCGAGTGCACCCGGTAGCACTCCCCCAGCGCTCCCGTGTCCCCCGCGGCGAGGCGGAACTCCAGGGTCTCCTCCATCAGCCCCCCTTGGGCAGAAGACTCGGCGAAAACTTATTCAAAACCTATTCATAGCTGCCCGCGCTGGCAGCGGACAACCATGGGGGCCGAACACCGGATCAAAGATGCGCCAAAGAGGGCGAATCACCGCAGAGTGGTCATTACCGCCGACAGGGCGTCACGAAACGTGTTCACCCGGATGACATGCGTGGGCAGGCCGTCGCGCCACCCGGGGCCGCCGACCACGACACGGCAGGCGGGACGGAGCCCCGGCAGACCGGCCAGCGGGGTCGGATCGCCCGTCTCCCGCAGCTGCGACCACACGAACACCGCCGCGGGACCGAGGCGCCGCATCGCGTCCGCCAGCGTGGTGTACGGCGTGCGCGCCCCGAGCACGCGGGTCTCCACCCCGAGCACGCCGAGCGCGGCGGCCAGCGCGTGGATCGGCAGCGCGTGCTGCTCCTCCTCCGCAGCGGCCAGCAGGACAGGACGGGGATGCACGGGCGAGGGCACACGCGCGGAGAACCGCGCCAGTGCGGCCTGGAGCCGGTCGGAGAACAGGTGCTCGACGTCGATCCCGGCTCCGGTGTCCTGCTGCCTGCGGGTGACGGCCGCGAACACCGGCAGCACGAGCCGCTCCCACGTCCACATCACGCCGTGCGCGGCCAGCGCCGCGTCCAGTCCCGCGTCCACCGTCTCGGTGTCCAGCACCGTCACCGCGCGGGCCAGCATCGCCGCCGACAGCAATCCGATGTCGGCGGCCGGCCGTACGGCGGAGGCGGACGGCCCGGCGGGCTCCGGCCGTCCGGGCGACTCCGTTGACCCGGCCCCCTCCCGGGCCGGGGCGGACGCCGCCCGCTCCCCCGGCGCGGGCCTAAGCCGCAGCGCCTGCCTGGCGGCGTCGGCCGGCGGCATCCCGGCGCGGATCAGCCGGTTCATCTCCTCCAGGCGGCGCAGGTCCGCGTCGTCGTAGCGCCGGTGCCCGCCGGGGCTGCGCCTGCTGGGGCCGATGCCATACCTGAGATTCCACGTGCGCAGCGTGGACGCGGGCACGCCGAGCCGGCGGGAGACGGCCCCGATGCCGTAGCCCGGCTCCTCTTCGGCGGCCGCGTTCTCCCCGGCCCCCGACCCGCCCTCGCGCGTCACGTGCTCACCCCGTGTCCATCCGGTCGTCGCCACGCCTTCCGCGCCCGGCGCCCGTGCCCGGCCCTGACCGTGTTTCGGCCCTGACCGTGTTTCGGCCCGGGGGCCTTGCCCGGATGCAACCGCCGGAGCGGGCGGGCGCGAAAACTCTACTGACGGCGCCGCCGATCACCGTAACGATCGAAGGAGCAGTGCGCATGCTGACGTTGACCCGCGAGAGCGGCGGCGTTCGGGACGACCCGCGGGAGCCGTTCGATCGCCACCTTTCCGGCCTGTTCGACCACGCCCTGGACGAGCTGCTCCGGCGCGAGCTGAGCCGGTTGTCCTTCCTTGGCGCCGACGACCGGGAGGTGCTGCGACGTCACCTCGCCGACTTCGTCGCTCGCGGCGGCAGGCGGCTGCGGCCGGCGTTCGTGTACTGGGGTCACCGGGCCTGCGGCGGCTCACCCGACGACCTCGGGGCCGTGCTGGCGGCGGGCTGCTCGATCGAGCTCCTCCACGCGTGCGCGCTGATCCTCGACGACGTGATGGACGAGTCGCCCCTCAGGCGCGGCCGGACGACCGCCCACCTGGCGCTCGCCGAGCGTCACCGGGAGCTCGGCTGGGCCGGGTCGTCGCAGCGGTTCGGGGAGTCGGCCGCCATCCTGCTCGGCGTGCTCGCCTTCACCTGGGCCGACTCCGCGCTGCTGGCCGACCGCCGCAGGCTGGCCGACGCCCTGGAGGTCTTCACCCAGCTCCGCGTCGAGCTGATCGCCGGGCAGTACCTCGACCTGACCTGCGCCGCCCGGGGGGGCGGCGACCACCGGGAGGCACTGCTGATCTCGACGTACAAGTCGGGCAGGTACACGGTGGAACGGCCGCTGCACCTCGGTCACGCCATCGCCGGTGGCGACCCGGGGCTACGCCGGGTCCTCAGCGCGTACGCCCTCCCGCTGGGCGAGGCGTTCCAGCTCCGCGACGACGTCCTCGGCGTCTTCGGCGACCCGGCGCGGACCGGGAAGCCGGCCGGGGCCGACCTGCTGCAGGGCAAGCGGACCTACCTGCTGACGCTGGCGCGCGAACGCGCGGACGGCCCGGGAGCGGCGCTGCTGGACGCACTGCCGGGCACGGGCGAGGCGCGGCCGGACCGCCTGGCCGCGGCCCGGGAGGTGATCGTCGCGACCGGCGCGCTGGAGGCGGTCGAGCGGCGCATCCGCGACCTGACCGAGTCCGCGGGCGAGGCGCTCTCCGGGGCGGACATCCCCGCGGACGCCCGGACGGCCCTGCTCGGCCTCGCCCTCCGCCTGGCCCAGCCCCACCCCGCGGCCGAGCCCCACCCAGCAGCTCGGCCCGACCACACGACTCGGCCCGGCCAGGCCGGAAACGCGGCCTCTCCCGGCCCCGCCCCTCAGGCCGGCTCCGCCGAGCCCGCCGCCGGCGGGGCGGCCTGATGACCGCGGGCGGGCCGGTCGTGGTGATCGGCGCCGGGCTGGGCGGTCTGTCCGCCGCGATGCGCCTGGCCGGGGCGGGCCGTGAGGTGACGGTCGTGGAGGCCTCCGACGTGCCGGGCGGCTGCTGCGGCACGGCGACCCTGGGCTCCCACCGCTTCGACACCGGCCCCTCGGTGCTGACCATGCCGGGGGTGCTGGCCGACACCTTCGCCGCCGCCGGACAGGACATGGAGCGCTGGCTGCCGCTGCGGCGGCTCGACCCGTACTACCGGCTGACCTTCCACGACGGTTCGCGGCTCGACGTGGTGGCGGGTGCCGACGCGATGGCCGAGCAGGTGCGGGAGCTGTGCGGGCCCGAAGAGGCCCGGCGCTACCAGCGGTTCCGGCGCCTGCTCGGAGAGATGTTCGAGGCCGAGTGGGGCGCGTTCATCGACCGGGACATGACCCGGCTGCGGGCGCTGGCCCGGCCGTACGCGCTGGCGCGGCTGGCCGCGCTCGGCGGCTTCCGCCGGCTGGACGGGCTCGTGCGGCGTCACCTCACCGACGAGCGGCTGATCAGGGCGCACACCTTCCAGGCGCTGTACGTCGGCCTGTCGCCGCGCCGCGCCCTCGGCGTGTACGCGGTGATCGCGCACATGGACACGGTCGGCGGGGTCTACTTCCCCAGGGAGGGCGGCATGCACGCCGTCCCCCGGGCCATGGCCGCCGCCGCGGAGAAGGCCGGGGCGGTCTTCCGGTACGGCGTGCGGGCCACGCGGATCGAGACCGACGGCGCGGGGGTCGTCGCCGTCCGCCTCGCCACCGGCGAACGGCTCGCCGCCCGGCACGCCGTGGTGGCCTGCGACCTGGTCCGGGCGCAGGGCCGGCGGGGCGGCGACGGCCTGCTGCCGGAGGAGGCGGCCGACTGGCGGCTGCGGCGGCCCCGCTTCTCCCCCTCCTGCCTGGTGGTGCACTTCGCGCTCGACCGGCGTCCGGAGGGCCAGGCCCATCACACCCTGCACTTCGGGCGGGAGTGGGAGTCGACGTTCGCGGCTCTGGAGGCGGGCAGGCCGCAATCGGACCCGAGCCTGCTGGTGACCTGTCCCGATAACCACGGGCCCGATAACCACGGGCCAGACAACCACGGGCCAGACAACCACGGACCACACGACCACGGGCCGGGCGACGGCGGCCCCGCCGTGCTCAGCGTGCTGGAACCCACCGCGAACACGCGGGGCGGCGCCGACTGGACCGCCCTCACCCCCCGCCTCGTGGACCGCATGCTGAGCCGGCTCGCCGACCTCGGATACGGCGACCTGTCCGCCACGCCCCGGCTGGTGCTCGATCCCCCCGCCTGGCGGCGGCGCGGCCACTCGGCCGGCACGCCCTTCGCACTCGACGCCCGGTTCACCCAGACCGCGTGGTTCCGCCCGTCCGGCGCGGCCAGGCGGGTCCCCGGACTTCACTTCGCCGGCATGTACACGGCACCCGGGGTCGGGGTGCCGCCCGTGCTGATCTCCGGCCGTCTGGCCGCCGAACGTATCCTGGAGAGCGCCCCATGAGCACGCTGAGCACGCCATCCCGGGCGCCGGCCGCGACGCTGACGGCCGGCTACGAGCGGTGCCGCAGGTTGCACGCGAGCTACGGCCGCTCCTACTACCTGGCCACCCGCCTGCTGCCCGCGTGGAAACGACCGCACGTCCACGCGTTGTACGGCTTCGCCCGCTACGCCGACGAGATCGTGGACTCGCTCGCGATGACCGGCGACCGCGCCGCGGCGCTGGAGCGCCTGTCCTCCCGGCTCGCCGCCGCGCTCGACGGCGAGCGCGTCCACGATCCGGTGCTCCCCGCGTTCACGCACACGGTGCGGGCGTTCGGGATCGACCAGGCCGACGTGCGGGCGTTCCTCGCGTCCATGCGCGCCGACCTGACCGTGGACCGGTACGCGACCTACGACGACCTGCTGGGATACATGGAGGGGTCGGCGGCGGTCATCGGGACGATGATGCTGCCGGTGCTGGAGGCACTGCCGGGCGAGGATGCGCGGGCCCGCGAGCCCGCCCGCCAGCTCGGGCTGGCCTTCCAGCTCACGAACTTCATCCGCGACGTCCGGGAGGACCTGGCGCGGGGCCGCATCTACCTGCCGCTGTCGGATCTCGAGAAGTTCGGCGTGACCGAGGCCGATCTGGCCGCGCCGTACGCCACGCCGGCCGTGCGGGAGCTGGTGGCCTACGAGTGCGACCGCGCCCGCGACCACTACCGGCGGGCCCGCGACGGGATCGCGCTGCTCGCGCCGTCGTCCCGGCCGTGCATCACCGCCGCGTACGAGCTGTACGGCGGCATCCTGGACGAGGTCGAGGCGGCCGGGCACGACGTGCTGGTGAGGCGGGCCGCGGTGCCCCGGCGGCGCCGGCTCGCGATCTTCGTCCGGCACCTGCTCGCCGCGCGTTCCGCCGTGCGGGCCGAGCGCCGGGTGGGGGTGGCCTGACGTGGATCCCGGACAGGACGCCGCGCCCGGCGCCGGTCCGGTCCCCGGGCAGCGGATTCCCGCCCGCGAGCGGGACGTGATGTCCCGGCGGGTCGTGGTGGACGCCATGGGCGGGGACCACGGGCCCGCGCAGATCGTGCGCGGGGCGGTCGAGGCGTGGCGGGAGCACGGCGTGCCGGTGGTTCTCGTCGGCCGGTCCGGGGCCGTGCGCGGAGAACTGGCCCGCGCCGGGGCGGCGGGCGAGATCGACGTCGCGCACGCCGCCGACGTCGTGCCGATGACCGAGCGGGGCGCAGGCGCGGTCCGCATGGCCTGCTCCAGCCTGGCCGTCGGCTTCGATCTCCTGCGGGCCGGAGCGGGCGCGGCCTTCGTGTCGGCGGGGTCCACCGGGGCCTTGGTCGCCTGCGCGGTCGACCGGCTGGGCACCGCGCCCGCCGTGCTGCGCCCCGCGCTGGCCGTGGCGCTGCCGACGACGGCGGGCGGGGCCACCGTATTGATCGACGCCGGGGCGACCGTGGACCCGACGCCCGAGATGATCGCCCAGTTCGCGCTGCTCGGGGCGTCGTACGCGCAGGTCGTGCTTGGCGTGCCCGACCCCCGCGTCGGGCTGCTGTCGATCGGCGCGGAGCCCGGCAAGGGCAACCGGCTGACCCGCCGCGCCGAGACCCTGCTGCGCGGCATGCCGCTGCGTTTCCACGGCAACGTCGAGGGCGGCGACGTGCTCACCGGGGCCGTCGACGTCATCGTCACCGACGGCTTCAC
Organism: Microbispora bryophytorum; assembly: GCF_043197435.1. Lineage (NCBI taxonomy): Bacteria > Bacillati > Actinomycetota > Actinomycetes > Streptosporangiales > Streptosporangiaceae > Microbispora > Microbispora bryophytorum. The sequence goes on from NZ_JBICTF010000015.1 coordinate 85,423, forward strand.
CGGCAACGTCGTGCTGAAGAACGTGGAGGGGACCGTGCGCGCCGCGCTCACCCTCGCGGCGGCGCAGGGCGTGGCCGGGTCCGCCGAGCTCGGCCGGGTGGCGCGCCGTTACGACCCCGAGACGCACGGCGGCGCGGCCCTGCTCGGGCTCACCCGCACCGTCGTCGTGGCGCACGGCTCCTCCCGGGCAGCGACCATCGCCAGGGCCTGCGTGGTGGCGCGCGACCTGGCCGAGGGCGAGGTCGTGGCCCGTCTCGGCGACCGTCTCGCCATCCGCCCCGTGTCGTGATCTCCCACACCGCCGGGCCCGGCCCCGGCTCGCGTTCCGGCTCGCGTTCCGGCTCACGAGGACGCCCGAGCGGCCCGCCGGACTGCTCAGGGATCGGCGAGGGGACCGGCGTGGGGACCGGCGTAGGGGTCGGCGAGAGGGTCGGCGCCGTCCCAGGTGCCCGCGCTGGCGTAGGGGACGAACCGGGCGAACAACTCCTCGGAGTACCAGTCGTGGGCGCGGACCCGTTCGACGACCTCGCGGTGCGCCCGCCCGGCGTAGGCGAACGCTCGTACGGCGGCGGCGTCCCGCCACAGCGAGAAGGTCGCCTGCCTGGCCACCGGCCACTCCCCCATCCCGACGGAGGCGAGGCAGCCCTCCTGGGCCCGCAGCGACCGGTCGACGGCGGGTGCGGACCGGTAGAACGCCGGCAGCCGCGACGGCCGGATCGACGCCCGGGTCAGCACCGCCACCGGACCGCTGCGCGGCTCGCCGTACGGGCCGCCGGTCACGGGGGCGAACGGCTCGGCGCCGTTCCAGCGCCCGCGCGAGGCGGTCGGCGCGAGCCGCACGTGCCAGGTCTCGATCGCCTCGCGCCGCCACCTCGCGGGGATCGGCGAGCATGCCAGGAACTCTTCGACCGCCTGCTCGTCCCGCCAGACGGCGAGCAGCGCCCAGCGGCGCAGGTCGGCGCCGAGGGTCGTCGACGCCCCCCGGCCCGTGCCGAGCAGCCGCCAGAACAGCAGGCCCCCGGTGCGGCGCAGCACCGGACGGTCGAAGGCCATGTGCCGCATCGCCCCCCGACCGGCGTATCTCTGGAGGTGGAACGTGACGACGCTCCCGCCGCTCGTCCCCATGCTGGTGGCGCTCATCGGCGGCTACCTTCTCGGCTCGATCCCGGTGGCGGTGCTGGTCGCGGGGCGTCGGGGCGTCGATCCCCGGGAGGTGGGCGACCGCAACCCCGGCTTCTGGAACGTGCGCGAACGGCTCGGCCGCCGGGCCGCCGCGCCGGTCTTCGCCGGGGACACGGCCAAGGGCGTGCTCGCCGGGCTGCTCGGCCTGCTGGCCGGGGGCGCGCACACGACCGGGCCGGGAGTGGTCACCGGCCCGAGCGCCCCGGCCGCATACCTGGCGGTGGGGGCCGCGATGATCGGGCACGCCTGGCCCGTCTTCGCCGGGTTCCGCGGCGGGCGGTCGGTGCTGACCTTCGCCGGCGGCGTCGCGGTGATCTGCCCGCCCGCGTTCGTGCTCGCGCTCGCCCTGCTGGCGGTGACGTTCCTGCTCACGCGGTCGTTCGCGATCGGGGCCAGGGCCGGGGTCTTCGCGATCCCGCTGCTGCAACTGCCGTTCGCGCCGATCGGCCACGTCGCCGCGACCGGCGCGCTGATGTGCCTCATCGGGCTGCGTTTCGGTCAGGCGGCGCTGGCCGCGCGCCGGACGTGACGGCGCCGGCGGCGACGGCTGGGCGGCCGAGGCCGTAGGCGCGGCTCCGCCAGGTCCTGACGGGCCGCAGCGTCGCCTGCGTCAGCCGTACGGCCGTGGCCGGGTCGAGCAGGAACGACAGCATCACGCCCGCGCCCGGCCGGGCGTAGCTGCGCCGCAGCGCGGTGGTGAGCAGCACCCGTACGGCGAGCAGCGTCAGGTCGAGCCGGGTCGGCCGCCCGGCGGCCAGGCGGAGCGCCGGCAACGCGGCGGCGAGCCAGACGACGGCGAGATCGGCCACCTGCCAGGCGGGGCGGGTGACATCGCGCAGCGGTAGCGAACGCCCCCACTCCCGCCACACCTCGGCCGCCGACTCGTGCATGTCGACCTCCAGCAGGCCCCCCGCGTCGAGGAAGCCGACCCTCCAGCCGTCGGCGGCCAGGGTCCTGGCGAGGGCGACGTCGTCGGTCATGTGGCCGCGTATCCGGGCGAAACCGTCGGCCCGCCGCATCGCCTCCCGGCGGAAGGCCAGGCACTGGCCGTTGGCCACCACCCGGTGGGGCGGCGGCGGGGCCGGGGGCCCGATGGGGCCGAACCGGTAGACCAGCGTGGCGAGGAACGACGCGTGCAGCGCCTGCTCGGCGAGGCCGTCGCAGACGAAACGCGGGCCAGCGCTGACCAGGTCGTGGTCCCCGAGGGCGGCGGCGAGCGCGCCGAACAGGCCGGGCCGGGGCCGGGTGTCGGCGTCCAAGGTGACCACGATCTCGCCGCGCGCCTCCCGCAGCCCCTGGTGCAGCGCCCACTGCTTGCCCACCCAGCCGTCCGGCAGCGGGCGTCCGCGCACCACCGTCGCCCCGCTGGCTGCGGCCAGCCGGGCGGTGCCGTCCGAGGACTCGTCGTCCACCACGATCACCTCGGTGACGGCGGGATCGGCCAGCACCGCCCGCAGGCAGGGACCGATCCGCCGTTCCTCGTCCCTCGCCGGGATGACCACCGAGATGTCCGGATCTCCCCCACCGGGCGTTCCGTCGCGGCCGATCGGCGCCGCCGGGTCGCCCCTAAGAGCTGACTCGCCGCCTCCGGCCCACCCACCGCCTCCGGCCGCGCCATCACCACCCCGCGACATCCCGCCTCCGACCGACCCACCGCCTCCGGCCGCGCCATCACCACCCCGCGACATCCCCCCACCGGCGGACGCCCGCGACGCCCCGTCACCGGCGCCGGGGGACCTTTCTGGCGCGGGTGCGGTGAGCGGCGGGAGGCGCCGGCGGCCCCGGGTGAGCCGCACCAGCACGACGACCGCGGCGACGGCCTGGGCCGCGGCGAGCACCCGGGCGGCGGTCCCGGGCCGCTTGCGTCCGGCCGCCCTGGCCGTCTTGGCCGCCCCCACAACCCCAGCCGTCTTCACCGCCCCGGCCGCCCTGCCCAGCTTGGCCACCCCGGCCGTCCTGGTCGTCACCGTCCCGCCTCCTCCGGCCGCGGCCTGGAGCGGGGGAAGTCCCTGCGCACCAGCGCGGCCACGATGCGCCCGCCCATCGCCACCAGCGGCAGCCCGCCTCCCGGATGCGCCGACCCGCCGACGAGGTACAGCCCGCGCCGCGGCCCCCGGTTGCCGGGACGGCGGAAGGGGGCGAACGGGTCGCCGTACGCGCCGCCGTAGATCGCCCCGCCCCAGGTGCCGTACCGGTCACGCAGGTCGGCCGGGGTCAGCAGGTCGAGGAAGCGCAGCCGTCCGGACAGGTCGTGCCCCCGGCGGGCCAGCCGGTCGAGGACCAGCTCCGCGTACGCCTCGGGCGGCGTCGGCCAGCGCCCGGGGTCGCCTGCGGGGACGTTCACCAGCATGCTCCAGCTCTCCGCGCCGGCGGGAGCCTGGGTGGCGTCGGTCACCGCCGGGCAGCCGATGTAGACCGTGGGGTCCTCCGGCGGCCGCCGCCGGTCGAAGATGTCGCCGAACTCGCGCCGGTAGTCGGCGGAGAACACGACCGAGTGATGCGGCAGGCCCTCGGTCCGCCCCTCCACGGCGGCGAGCATCAGGAAGGCGGACGACGACAGGCCCAGCCGGGCGATCCGGCGCAGCCGCGCGCGGTCGGGCAGGAGCCGCCCGTAGAGGGAGGCCGCGTCGGCGTTGACGATCACGACGTCAGCCCTGACCACCTCTCCGAGGACCGTGCGGACGCCGCCGACCCGCTCGCCGTCGGCGACGATCTCGGCGATCTCGGTCTCCAGGCGGATCTCGACGCCCGCCTTGTCCAGCGCCGCGGCCAGCGCGTCGGCGAGGCGGGGCAGCCCGCCCCGCACGTACCATCCGCCGTCACCGTGCTCGATGGCGGGGACGCAGCCGAGGGCGGCGGGCGCCCGGTAGGGGTTCGACCCGGCGTAGGTGGCGTAGCGGTCGACGTACTGGCGCAGGCGGGCGTCCCGGAAGAATCGGCCCGCCAGAGCATGCAGGGTGCGGCCCGGCGCGACCGCGAGCAGGTCGCCCAGCCGGGGACGCGGGAGAGGGCCGCTCGGCTGCCCGCCCGCCGGTCCGACCGGCCGTTCGCCGGGCCGCCGGCCCGCGACCCGGAACGGCGGCTCGACGACGGGCCCGGACGGCGGTCCCGCGAAGAAGGTGCGCGTGGAGGCGTCCAGGCAGCGCTCGGCCCAGCGGTGGAAGGCCCGCCAGTTGCGGCCCTCGCCCGGCGCGAGCCGGTCCACCGCCTCTGCCGTACGCTCCGGGTCCCGGCAGGTGGACAGGGTCGAGCCGTCCGCGAAGCGATACCGGCACAGCTCGTCGAGTTCGACCAGGTCGAGCGGCACGCCGAGGTCCAGGAAGAGGCCGGGCAGCGTGAGCAGCGAAGGGCCGATCGAGAACGTGAACCCGTCCCGCCTGTGCTCGGCCAGTTTGCCGCCGAGCCGGGGCAGCCGCTCGTAGATCCGCACGTCGTGCCCGTCCCGCGCGAGCAGCAGGGCGGCCACCATGCCGCCGACGCCACCCCCGACCACGATCACCTCCGCCACGCGCGCCTCCAGGCGAGCAGGGCGAAGGCGCCCATCGCGAGCCCTCCGGCGGCGGCCACGAACGGATCGGGCGGCCGGAAGACCACGGCGAAGCCGACGGTCTCCATCATCGCCATGACCGTGTAGAGCGTGACGAGCCCGGTCGTCCCCGCCGCTTGGGCGCCGCTCACGGGCCGGTTCGCGGCGGCGCGGCCCGTGACGCGGTCGACAAGCACCATGACCAGGACAGAGACCAGCAGCCAGCCGGCGAAGTTGGTGAGCGGCACACCGTGGTACGGCCCCGGCTCCGCCCAGACCCACAGTCCGAGCCTGAGCATCTGGGGGTCGAGGAACAGGTCCCACGCGGTGAGCGCCAAAGCTCCGGCGAGGATCGGCGTCAGCCGCCCGCGCGGCGCCATACGGCGGGCGACGGCGTGGGCGGCCAGGCCCATGCCACCCCAGGCGAGGGCGACGATCAGCGGAACGCCGCCGGGCCGCGGCCACAAGGCGTCGGTGTAGCGGTAGTCGCCGAAGGGCAGGCCCGTCCTCGTGCCGATCCACTCGGCGGCGTAACCGGCCGCCACCGCCGCCGCGAACGCGCCCGCCGCCCTGCGCGGGGTGTGCGCCGCCGCCGCGAAGGCGAGTGCGCTCACCGCGAGCAGAACCACGACGGCGGTGGTGAGGCGCAGATCTTGGGGCCGCAGTCCCGTCGCGATCTGGGCGGCCACCATCGCGACCAGCGCGGCCACGCCGGCCGCGATCGGCCACGCGCCTGCCAGGCGGGGCGCGTTCGCCGGCGGTGTGCCGTCAGCCTCGGCCGCGCTCTTCCGTGCGGTCTCCCAGGTCTCCACGTAGGGTCATTCGAGCGCATCCCCCTGATCGGATGCGCTCCGCCTCACGCGGGTGCGGCCGGCGGGGACGCCCCGCCGTACGCACCGGCCCGGAGATCACCAGCGGTGGTGCACCTGCGGGCGGATCAGGTCGTCGTAGACCTGGCGGACCGCGTCGTGGGTCTCGGCCGACAGCGGCGGGAACTGCGCCGCCGCCACGTTGGCCCCGGCCTGCCCGGGGTTGCGGGCTCCGGGGATCACGACGCTGACCCCGGGCTGGTCGATGATCCAGCGCAGCGCGAACTGCGCCATCGTCATGCCCTCCGGCACGAGGCCGCGCAGCCGCTCGACCGCCTGGAGGCCCACGCCGTACTCGACGCCGGAGAAGGTCTCGCCGACGTCGAACGCCTCGCCCTGGCGGTTGAAGTTGCGGTGGTCGTCCTCGCCGAAGACCGTCTGCGGGCCGTACTTGCCCGACAGCAGGCCGCTCGCCAGCGGGACCCGGGCGATGATGCCGACTCCGGCCTTCTCCGCGGCCGGCAGGACCTCGTCCAGCGGCTTCAGCCGGAAGGCGTTGAGGATGATCTGCACGCTGGCCACGCCGGGGCGCGCGATCGCGGTCAGCGCCTCGGCCACCGTCTCCACGCTCACGCCGTACGCCGCGATGCGACCCTCGGCGACCAGCGTGTCGAGCGCGTCGAAGACCTCGTCGGTCTCGAAGACGGCGCTCGGCGGGCAGTGGAGCTGCACCAGGTCGAGCGTGTCGACGTCCAGGTTGGCGCGGGAGCGGTCGGTCCAGGCGCGGAAGTTGTCCAGGGTGTAGGCATCGGGGGTCTGCTGCACCCTGCGGCCCATCTTCGTGGCCACGGTCAGGCCGGTCCGCTCCTTGAGCAGCTTCCCGATGACCTTCTCACTGCGGCCGTCGCCGTACACGTCGGCCGTGTCGATGAAAGTGGTCCCGGCGTCGACCGCGGCGTTGAGCGTGGCCAACGCGTCGGCCTCGCTCACCTCGCCCCAGTCGGCCCCGAGCTGCCACGCCCCCAGCCCGACGACGCCGACCTGCCTGCCTGTCCTGCCCAAAACGCGCTGTTCCATGAGGTCAGATCGTAGCGGGGCGGCTCAGGCGGAGGCCCCTCCACCCGCGAGGTGGTGCAGGAACCAGTCGCGGGCGAGCCGCGCGACCGTCTCCAGTGCCCCGGGCTCCTCGAACAGATGCGTGGCGCGGGGCACCGTCTCCAGCCGGACCGGCGCGGTGATCGCCCGCATCGCCTCCCTGTTGAGGTCGAGGACGACGGTGTCGCGCTCCCCCACAATCAGCAGCGTCGGCTGGCGCACCGAGCGGAGCGCGTCCCCGGCGAGGTCGGGCCTGCCGCCCCTGGACACCACCGCGCTGACGCCGCCGGGCCGCGTCGCCGCGGCGACGAGTGCGGCGGCGGCGCCCGTGCTCGCGCCGAACAGGCCGATGGGCAGACCTCCGGCGACCTCGTCCTCGGGCAGCCGGTCGGCCAGCGCGCCCACCCGGTCGGCGAGCAGGCCGATGTCGAAGCGCAGGTGGCCGGTGACCGCGTCGACGCGCTCTTCCTCCGCCGTGAGCAGGTCGGCCAGGACGGTTGCCAGCCCGGCCCGCTGCAGTTCCCTGGCGACGTACCGATTGCGCGGGCTGTGCCGGCCGCTGCCGCTGCCGTGGGCGAACAGCACCGCCCCCCGGGCCTGCCGGGGAACCGTCACGTCGGCGTCGAGCACGACATCGCCGACCGGCATCCGCACGCTGAGTTCGACCTCGCCCATGGCGCCCGCCCCTTCCGGCCGCGCCCGGCTCAGCGGCGCTGGACGACCAGGACGGCGCCGCACAACCAGGACGGCACTGGACAATCGGGGGGCCTACCCCCGGCCTGCCGGGGCAAACCGGAGACGATGTGGCCTCCGCCTGCGGAAGAGGCCGCGCCGGCGGTGATGTCAGGCGGCGGGTGACAGGCGGCGGGTCGTCGCGCGCCCATGCCGGCGTCAGGCGATGTCAGGAGCGTGACGAGCATCACCGCGCCAGGAGTGACGCGTGCATCGCCGCGTCAGGAGCGACGTGAGCGCATCGCCTTGAGCACCCGCACGCCGCCGCCCTCCCCGGTCCGTACGCCGCGGGACGCGCCGTCCGCCAGGCGCCGGTACTCCTCCGACTCCATGGGACACAGCGCGATGCGGCCGTCCGGGTCGAACAGCAGCCCCCAGCCGTACCTCTTCGGCAGCGGGGACGCCCTCAGGCACGCCTGGGAACGGGAGAAGAACTCCTTCCTGAGCTCCGCGCGCCGCCCGGCGGGCAGGTCCGCCGGCAGGTCCTGGCGGCGCAGCCAGGTCTCGAACAGCACGTCCTCCTGCGTCAGGCCGTACGGCGCGCCGGAGATCAGCTCGTACTGGAGGGAGGCGACGGTGGGCTTGCCGCCCCGGGCCACGGGCACCTCCGCGGCGGTCACCGGGCAGTCGTCGGCGACCGCGATGAGCGTCGAGTAGTAGTTCAGGTCCTCGGCCATGTCTCCACTATGCCGCGGGAGACCGGACGACTCACCCCGCTACAGGCGGGCCCGCGGAACGCTTGCCGAAGGCGGCGGTCGGGCGGGTCTCACAGATGAGGCCCACGTCCTCGGGCAGGCCGCTCACGTGCACCTCCGCGCTGTCCTCCCATGCCTCCAGATCGACCCGGGTGCCCGCGATCGGGAAGCCGCAGATGCTCAGCTGCCCGAACCCCTTGGGCAGCACCGGCGCGATCCACACCTTGCCGTGCGGCACCCACGGGTCCACGCGGAGCAGGAGCCGTACGAGCTGGATCGGGGTGGCCGAGGCCCAGGCCTGCGGCGAGCACGAGGTCGGGTACGGCACCGGCATGGGGAACTCCTCGCGGTCGAACCCGCAGAACAGCTCGGGAAGCCGGCCGCCGAAGGCGCGGGCGGCGTCGAGCAGGCCGGTGGCGACGCGCTGGGCCTCCTCCACGAATCCGTAGCGCATGAGCCCGGCCGCGGCGAGCGCGCTGTCGTGCGGCCAGACGGACCCGTTGTGATAGCTCATCGGGTTGTAGGCGCCCATGTCGGAGGCGAGGGTGCGGATGCCGAAGCCGGTGAACATCCGGGGCGACAGCAGGTGCTCGGCCACGGCCGGGGCCTTGTCGCGGTCGACGATCCCCGACCACAGGCAGTGGCCCATGTTGGAGGCGAGGGCGTCGATCGGGCGGCCCTCGTGGTCGAGCCCGACGGCGAAGTAGCCGCGGTCGGGCAGCCAGAACCGTTCGTTGAACCGGGCGCGCACCTCCGCGGCCCGGTCCCGGTAGTGCCGCTCGGTCTCGGTGTCGCCCTCCTCCTGGGCGAAGTAGTGGCGGGCGATGCAGGCGGCGTAGACGTATCCCTGCACCTCGGCCAGGGCGATGGGCGCCCGGGCGATCGTGCCGTCGGCGAAGTTGATGCCGTCGAAGGAGTCCTTCCAGCCCTGATTGAGCAGACCCTGGTCGGTCTTCCGCTGGTACCACAGGAACCCGTCACGCATGCCGTACCGCTCGATCCACTCCAGCGCCGCGTCCGCGTGCGGGAGCAGCCGCTCCACCGCCGTCCGGTGCAGACCCCAGCGGCGCAGCTCGCCGAGGAGGATGACGAACAGCGGGCTGGCGTCGACCGAGCCGTAGTAGGCGTGCCCGGCGGCCGACGTGTCGTCCTGCCGGGCGCCGTAGCGCAGCTCGTGCATGATCTTCCCGGGCTCCTCCTCGGTCAACGGGTCGATCTTGGTGCCCTGCAGCGCGGCCAGCCGGCCCAGCGTGCCGTACGCCAGCTCGGGGTCGAGCGTCAGCGCCATCCACGCGGTGAGCAGCGAGTCGCGGCCGAACAGCGTCATGAACCAGGGCGCCCCGGCCGCGACGGTGGGCGGCAGCTCGGGATGCCCGGGGTCGAACAACCGCAGCGCGCCGAGGTCGTTGTGCGACTGGCGCAGGATTTTCGCCAGAGCGGTGTTGGTCGTCGTCACCTTGGGCAGGCGCTTGTCCCACTCGAACAGCTGTCCCGCCCGCCGGGCCAGCGCGGGCGACAGCCGCTTCTCCGAGTACCACGGCTCGGTCTCGACCCCGTCGATGATCGGGTTGGCCTGCACGCAGGCCGTCCACTCGCCGCGCGGCGGCACCACCGCGCGGAAGATGATCACGCGCGGGTTGAGCATCGGCAGCACCGGGGTGCCGCCGGCCTTGGCGGCCACCCGCACCCCTCTGCCCTTGCTGATCGAGAACATCCGCAGCGACCCTTCCTCCGCCGCGGTCGACACGTCGGCCACCCAGTGCACCCGGTGGGTCTTCACCTCGAACAGGTCGCACACGTCGGAGCCGACGTGCAGGGTCACCATGCAGCCGGCCGGCTCGTGCGACATGTTGCGGATGGTGAGGTCCTCCGACAGCCCGCCGCCGACGTACCGGTCGCGCACGACCAGCAGCGTGCTCTCCGCCTGCCCCGGCCGCGGCGCCGCCCGGCCGATGAAGGTCGCGTGGAACGGCTCGCCGGTGATGACCTGGAGCTCCTCGATCAAGCCGTCGTCCACGCGCAGTTCCCAATGGGACAGCAGCCGGGTGTCGGCGTAGTAGATCCCCTGCGCCGACCCGGGGAGGATGTCGCCGTTGCGGGCGGACACGCAGAACGATCCCCCGGCCACAAGCGTCATGGCGCCCCCGCCGATGGCGTTGGGCTGCCCCTCGAACGTCCACCCGCTCGTCATGCCGATCACCCCGGCCCGTCCCTGGTCCTGACGGTTGCCCTCATACCCATAGGTCGAGCCGGTTTTCGCCAACTTTGCCGCATCGAGGGGTCCAGAGTGGCCTTTACTAGGCTATGACCTGCTGTTTCCTACTCTTCCGGCATGCGCAGGTGGGTGAGCTCGGAGGGGCACGAGGTGGACCCGGTCGTCATCGAGGGCCGCCCGCTACTGCGCGTACGGCACCGGGGCTACCACATCGGCTACTGCGCGTCCGTCGCGGAGGTGGCGGCCCACGTCGATCTCGCCGACCTGGTGGAGGTCGTCGACCTGCGTCACGCCGCCAGGGCGCACGGACAAGGATGAGGGGTGAGCCGGACCGGCTCACCCCTCCCTCTGGCCACCGCGTCGCCTCACCGCGGCGCGGGCGCTCAGTCCTCCCAGCCCGGCATGTTCCAGAAGTCGCCGGCGCCCGCCTTGGGCTGCGCCTTGACCTGGGTCTTGGGCTTGGCCTTGGCTGCGGCGGGCTTCGCCTTGCCCATCTGCGGCATCCCCCAGCCCGGCATCTCCCGCACCCAGGCGTCGGCGGCCTCGTCGTCGGTCTTCGCGCTCGACGGCTTACCCGTGAAGTCGTTGCCGGACATCTTGGTGTACGTCGGCTGGTTGGACGTCGGGTGAAGGAAGACGTCCTGCGGCGCGCCCTGGCTGTTGTTCTTTCCGGTGGCGGGCATCGTGAACATGGAGCCCGGCTGCGATCCGTTCGCCTGGTTCCCGTTCATCGGGATGCCGGCGAGGGGGTTGCCCCCGGAGGGGCCTCCGGCCGGCTGCTGGCCGGCCTGCCGGCTGCCGGCCGTGTCGCCGCCGGGCGCCTGCCTGCCGGTCATCGAGCCCTGGGGGCTCTGGCCGTTCGCCATCGGTCCGTTCGCCTGGTCCTCAGCCTCGTCGTCCGCCGGCATGTACGGGCCGACCTTGGTGCCCTTGTCCAGAATGTCCAGGGCATTGGACGCGACGATGTCGGGCTCCTCCGGGTGGTTCATCGCCATTGCGGCGATCTGCTTTCCGGGCGACATCGGCTCCTTGGCGGACAGCGGAGCCGGGTCCGCGGAAACGGGACCCGACAGGAGAGCCGCGGCCAGTACGGCTGTGCATATAGGCATGAGAATTTCCCCCGAAATCTTGTGGACGGTACAAGAACGAAGGTAAGCGCACGATGCCGGACCATCACGGACCCGATGCCCAGTGTCCGGTCAAAGAAGAGGATCAGCCGCTTCAGGGCATAGACCCCAGGCCACCCCTGCTCCGCCGATTACCGGCACCACAGCGCGAAGCCGGTCACGGCCGGTACGGCCGCGCGTCGTGGCCACCGCCTCCGGGGGCGACACGGCGGCGGTCGGGGAGGCGGGACACGGCGGCGGTCCGGAAGGGGGACGCGAAGTCCGCCCGCACCCGGGACGTGTCCGAGACGGGGAAGGGGCAGGGAAGGGGCGGGGAAGGGGCAGGGAAGACGGTGGAGAAGGGGTGGGAACGGCACGGGGGTGAGCCGCGAGCGGCTCACCCCCGTCAATGCGGTCGCAGGACGACGGCCGGTTACCTCGGCATGAGGACCTTGTCGACCTCGTAGATGGTGGCGTTGCTCGTCGCGATGTTCCCGCAGGTCACGGCGGCGTCGTTGACCTTGAGGCTGGAGTCGGAACCCGAGACGGTGAGCTTGCGCCCTTCGAGGGAGGTCAGCTGGCCGTGCATGTCCGCCGGCGCCTTGCGTCCCTTGACCACGTGGTAGGCGAGCAGCCCCCTGAGCGACTTGCGGTTCGACATCAACTGGTCGAGTTGGTTCTTCGGAATCTTGCTGAACGCGTCGTTCGTGGGCGCGAACACCGTGATGTCCTGCGCGGAGTTGAGGGTCTCGGCCAGCCCGGCCTTCTTCACGACGCGCGCCAGCGTGGACAGCGTCGGGATGTCGGCGAGCGCCGTGCCGACCGGCACCTTGGCCAGCTCGGCGGGGCTGCCCTTGCCCGAGGCCGGCAGCGAGGAGCAGCCCGCCCCGACGGGCGCCCCGGAGACCGACGGCGTTGCGGACGCGGTGGCGCTCTCGCTCGCCTCGGCGCTGGGGGTCTCGCTGGTCATGTCTGTGGCGGTCTCATTGGCCGCGACAGGAGCCGCGGGACTGCCGCCGCCCTGGCTACCGCACGCGGCGGACATCGAAAGCGCCGCGGTCAGGGCGGCGAGGGCGAGCAGACGGGTATTCATGATCGTGTTCCCTTGGTCGTGGAAAGGTCGTTGCCGGGTGGCGGGTCGGGTGCGTGATGAAACACGGAACGGACGCACCGGTCGGCCCTGGGGCCGGAGGCGGTGCCCGGCGTGCCACCCGCACGACCGCACGCGCCCTGCACCCCTGCGGACGGCGACACCGGAAGAGCCCGCCGCACCGGTTCAGAACCGGTGTGGCGGGCCGTTGAGATGGGCCGGGTCACACGGGCCTGTTCAGTCAGGCCGTCTGTGACGGGCTCACCGGTCGCGTCCGCTGATGCTGGCGGGGCCGTGTGATCGCCTTCTGGCGCGCCGTCTTCGGCTGCGCCGTCTTCTGCTCCCCCCTCGGCAGCGGATAGGTCCTGGTCGACTGGACCCCCTGCATGGGACCGAAGGTGAACGGCTGCGGCGTCTGTCCGGCCTTGCCGGAGGCGACGACGGGTTGAATGAAGACGTCGCGTGTCTTGGGATCGATCACCGGAACGTACTTGGTCCCCGCGGTTCCTCCGTCCGCCCCGTCATCCGCCCTGTCGCCCGCCCTGTCGTCCGCCGTCGCGGAGGGTCGTCCGGTGTCCCAGCGCGGGCCGGAGACTCCGGCCGGCGACCGAGGATCGGCGGCGCTGTCGTCGCGCCCGCCGTCCATCCCGCCGGGAGCCATCCATGGCGGCGCCTTGGGGAGGGTGAACGGAAGCTCCCCGGCCTGCGGCGCCATGCCGGGCAGCGACGCGAATTGAGGCCGGCCCGCGGACGGCGGTGCGGCGTTGTTGTTGTCCGTGGTTGCCCTCGTCCCGGGCGGGGCCGGGTCCGGCGGCACGGCGACCGGCCCGGACAGCAGGGCGGCGGCCAGCACGGCTGTGCAGAGAGGCATGAGACTCCCCCGAGGTCATCGATGGTACGAGCACGACGGTAAGCGCCGCACCGGGGAGTGATCACGCATCCGACGACCAATGTCCGGTCAAGCATGGCGATCGGGCGCTTCACCCGCAAAGATCCCCCGCACCCGCAGGCGGCCCGGGGAACGCCGCCGGGCCAGCGTGATAGGCCACCGAAGACACCCTCATCCGAGAAGGACGCCGCGGGCCCGGGGTGAGGAGCGCGACGGGCTCAGTCCGGCAGCCTGACCTCGATCGGCACCACGAGCGGCGGCTGCGAGGGCGGGCGCGGCGCGGGCCGGCGCGCGAAGTAGTGCTCCAGGGCGTGCCGCAGCCGGTCGAGCGCCTCGTCGACCGTCTGCCCTTCGCAGGCCACCTCGACCTGGACGCACCGCGCGCAGTACGTGCCACCGTCCTCGGCGTTGACGGTCGCGGTCAGCCGCACGGTCCGTCCCATGCTTCCTCCGTGCGCGGCAACCGATCGGGGTAATCCCGGCGCGCGGGCAACAGCGCGGAGATTCCCACCCCGCCGGCTGCGGCCCGCGCGCGCCGCGCCCGGATTTTGCCTGATGAGGAGGCCCGCCGACGTCCCGCCGCGGGAGCGGCTCGTTTCCTGGGGTAGGGCCGGGCGCATGGGCAGGAAAGACAAGAAGGAAGAGCCGTCGGTGGGCGACGAGGTCACCTGGAAGAGCCACGGCGGCGAGGCGGCCGGCAAGGTCGAGAAGAAGATCACCGAGCGTACGGAGGAGGCGGGCCGCACCGTGGCCGCCTCGCCCGAGGACCCGCAGTTCCTCGTACGCAGTGACAAGAGCGGCGGGACGGCGGTGCACAAGCCGTCGGCCCTGCGTCCCAAGGAGTGACGTGACCACCGGCGCAAGGCGGACCGCGGCCGGACTCGCGGGCGACATGTGCGCTGCCGAGCCGGAGCGCTGACTGCGCGAGGAGCGGCCGAAGGGGGTCGGTGCGACAACCCGGACGACGGCGAGCCGACGGGCCACGAGTCCGGCCGGCACGTCGTGGCCAGGGCCGCGGGCGCGCGCGGGGATCGCGCCCGCAGTGTCGGCTGTCCGTTCCCGCGAGGTGTTCCCGCTTGGTGTTTCCGCTAGTTGAGCGTCTTCTTCCAGTGGAAGCCGCCGGGCAGGTTCACGGTGAGGGTGCGGCGCCCGTCGGCCGTCTTGGTGACCCGGAAGGCGCGTCCGCCGTAGCTGTGCCCGACGCCGCCGCGCGAGAGGTTGAGCCTGAACGGCCCCATCTTGATCGATTTCCGGTAGCTCCAGCCCATGGTTCCTCCATGAATTGTCCGTGACCCCGCGACTACCCCGGAAGACGATCAGCACACCGGCCGACCGGTTCGCCGCTGTTTAGTGGCGTGCCGCCGGGTATGGCCAACAAAGGGGCTTTTGGCCGTCAGGAACGCGATCGGATCGCCGGGCGGGCGCCGGGGGCTCACCGTCCCGACCTCATCGGCGGGGTCTGCGCGTCCTTACGGGGACGCCCGTCCAGGACCGGAAGGAGCGAGCCATGGGACACGCCGGAGTGATGCTGGAGACCTATCCCGCCGACCTCGGCGGCGTGGACAGGCAGGCGCTCGCGAAGTGCATCGAGGCCTGCTTCGACTGCGCGCAGACCTGCACGGCCTGCGCCGACGCCTGCCTGAGCGAGCATGCGGTGGCGGAACTCGTCCGCTGCGTCCGCACCAACCTCGACTGCGCCGACATCTGCGCGACGACGGGCCGGGTGCTGTCACGGCACACCGGTTACGACGCGAACCTGACCCGCGCCCAGCTTGAGGCGTGCGCGCAGGCGGCACGCAGTTGCGGCGACGAGTGCGGCCTGCACGCCCACATGCACGAGCACTGCCGGGTCTGCGCCGAGGCGTGCCGCCGCTGCGCCCAGGCCTGCAACGAGTTGCTGGCCGCGCTCGGCTGAGCACCTCCGCCCTGAGTTGTTCTCAAGGCGCCGCCCGCGCCCGCCGCACGTTTGGCGGTGCGATGACACGGCCGTGAGAAGGACCGTGTAAAAACGGTTCCTATGGCAAAGGAAGCGGACGAAGAGCCGACCGGCGACGACATGGAAGCCGTCACCGCCGCCGTGCTCACCGCCTCGCGTGTGCTCGTCGCGATATCGGCGCGGTCCCTGGCCGCCGCGGAGGACAAGGTCACCCTGCCGCAGTTCCGCATGCTGCTGGTGGTCGGGCAGGACGAGACCAAGCTGGTGACGCTGGCGGACAAGCTCGGCGTCAATCCGTCGACCGCCATGCGCATGGCCGGCCGCCTCGCCGTCGCCGGTCTGCTGAAGCGCGAGGTGAATCCGCAGAACCGGCGGGAGACGCTGCTGCGGCTGACCGACAACGGACGGCGGATCGTGGAGGAGGTCACCTCCCGGCGCAAGGAGGAGATCGCCGCGATTCTCACGCGGATGCCGACGCCCCAGCGGCAGGCCCTCATCACCGCCATGCGGGAGTTCAACGACGCGGCGGGCGAACCGCCCGCCCGCATCGCCTTCCCGCTCGGCTGGCCCGGCCCGTCCTCCTGACCACCGCCTGACGCGGCCTCCTCACCGGGGATTCAGCAGCCGGAGGCGGCGCAGGCCCCGGGAATGAGCCCAGGGGCTCCGTCGGCGCCCGACGGCACCTCACCCTGGTCCTGGCTGCCGCCGCCCTTCGAGGAGCCGCTCGTCTTGCCCGACGAGCCGGTCCCGGCCCGGCCCGCGCCGGCGCTCTTCCCCCCGGAGGAGGAGCCGCCCGAGGAGCCGGAGGCGGTGTCCACGCCGCCTCCGCCGGGCGCCTGCGCTCCGCCGGAGCCGTCCCCGCCGGAGCCGATCGCGCTCTGGTCCGCCGCGCCTTGATTCCCTGAGCCCTGATCCGCCGAGTCCTGATTCCCCGTGCCTTGATCCGCCGAGCTCTGATCCGCCGGGCCCTCCGCGTCCTGTCCGCCCTCCGCGGCGGAACCGGCGTCCTGGGCGGGGGCCGACTGCCCCGCGCCGGTCCCGGCTGGCGGGCCCGCGGGACCGGCGCCGCCGCGGAGCGCGAAGCCCGCTCCCCCGGCGGCCAGCACTGCCACCAGGGCCGCGGCGGCGATGACGACGGGCTTCCTGTTCTTGGTCGTGGGGGGTGGCTCCCCCTGGCTGGAGAGGATCTCCTGCCGGAACCGGTCATCCTGGCTCGTCTGTGACGGGACGCGCCCTTGCATGTGAGACAACTCCCAGCGGTCGTTTCGGGGGAAACCTCCACGGCTTCCGCGGGTGGCTGCCCACCCTAACCCCACTGGTGACCGAAGTTCACAAAGACGACTAAACAATCATGAATGACCCCACGCGCCAACAGACCGATCGCATGAACGCGGCGAGCCCCGCCCGGCCGGACCGTCAGGTCACAGAGCCGCCCGACGCGCCGAGGACCGCCTCGGCGGCGCGTGCTCGCCGCGGGCCGGTCCATCTCTCGCGCTTCGGCGTCGGGCGGTCCCCGATTCCGCGCGGAAGTGGACGAGAGATCAGCGGCTGTGCGTCGCGGCGCTGTGGTAGTCGGTGTACGTGTAGGGGTTGTCGAGGATCTTCGTCTCGGGGACGTCGGGGTTCATCCCCTTCTGCCATGCCTCCTCGCCCAGGGTCGAGCGCAGGTACTCGACAGTCCGCTCCACCTCGCGCCTGGCCGCGACGAGATCCACACCGACCAGACGGTGCTCGTGCTTCACCACGCGGCCGTTCACGAGGACCGTGTGCACGTCGCCGCGCTGCGCCTGGAACGCGACGTGCCCGTACGGATTGAGCAGCGGGAACGACACGGGCGACGCGTCGTTCTTGATGAGCACGATGTCGGCCTTCTTGCCCACGTGGATGCTGCCCAGGTCGTCGCTCCGGCCGATGGCGCGGGCGCCTCCGCGCGTCGCCCAGTCCACCACCTGGTCGGCGCGCAGGCTGCAGTGGGTGATCGTCTCTCCCCTGGCGTGCGCCTCCATGTGCTCGCGGGAGCGGTCGGCGCCGAGCGTGGTGCGCATCGCCGAGAACAGGTCGCCGCTCCACCAGACGCTGGTGTCCATCGACAGCGAGACCGGGATGTCGTGCGCGCGGATGGCCCAGGTGGGCGGGTAGCCCTGGCCCGCGCTCTGCTCGCTCTCGGTGGAGACCGAGATCGAACCGCCGGTGGCGGCGATGCGGTGGTAGGAGTCCGCCGACAGCGAGGCGGCGTGGACGTAGACCGTCTCGGGCGTCATGAAGCCGTGCTCGTGCATGAGGCGGATGCCGTCGTCGCTGGTCGCGCCCCACACGCCCGCGTGGGTCGTGACCGGGACGCCGAGCTCGCGGGCCACCTCGAAGGCCTGCTTCTCGGGGAAGGCCGGGTCGCCGGTGACGTCGAAGGCGATCTGGAAGCCCAGCATGTCGTCGCCGGTGATGCGGCGCCGGACGAAGTCGCGGAACTCCGGCGCGCCGGTCCACTCGGCCGGCGGCGCCTGGATGTTGCCGTAGGCCAGCACGAACCGGCCGGGCACCGCGTTCAGGGCGTCGACGGCCGCGTCGGCGTGGTCGACGGTCCGCAGTCCGTGCGACCAGTCCACGACCGTGGTGACGCCGGCGTCGATCGCCTCGATCCCGGCCAGCAGGTTGCCCGCGTGCACGTCCTCGGGCCGCCACAGCTTGCCGTACTCCAGGTAGTACCAGACGAAGTACTGCGTCAGCGTCCAGTCGGCGCCGTAGCCGCGCATCGCCGTCTGCCACATGTGCCGGTGAGTGTCGATCATGCCGGGCATGACGATGCCGCCGGTCGCGTCGACGACGACGGCGCCGTCGGGCGCGGGCAGGTCGGGCCCCACCTCGGCGATCCGGTCGCCGACGACGAGGACGTCGGTGCCCGGCAGCACGCTGTGCGCGTCGTCCATCGGCAGCACCGTGCCGCCGCGCAGCAGCACGGGCCGGTCCGGTCCGAAATCGGTCGGGTCGTTCATCGTCGAACTCCTCACCTTCCCACTGGCCGAGCGCGCTCAGCGATGGCGAACACTTGTCCGCTATACGGTCAGCGCTGCTTCCGCTGTTACTGTCCCGAGCCCCACCCTTGCTGTCAACCATACGTTTCTCGTATCAACCGGCGACGAAGAGCCGGTCGACCATTTGACGAGCGAGCCGCCTGTGCCAGAATCGGCGTCACGGACTTCTGTCCGTTCAGCGGACAGTGCTGCGACAAGCAAGGAGGGGAGCCGGATGACAGACGACACCGCGCCCGAGCGGGGAGGCGGGCCGCTGTCCGGCGTGCTTGTGGCCGACTTCTCGCGGGTCCTGGCCGGGCCGTACGCCACGATGCTGCTGGCCGACATGGGCGCCGAGGTCGTCAAGGTCGAAGGGCCCAAGGGGGACGACACCCGCACCTGGACGCCGCCGGTGCGCGGCGACGTGTCGACGTACTACCTGGGGGTCAACCGGGGCAAGCGGTCGATCGCACTCGACCTGCGGGACCCCGGCGACGCCCGGGTGGCCCGGGAGCTGGCCCGCCGCGCCGACGTGCTGGTGGAGAACTTCAAGCCGGGCGGGCTCGCCAAGTACGGCCTCGACTACACCGCGGTGAGCGCGGCCAACCCCGGCGTGGTGTACGCCTCGATCAGCGGGTTCGGCTCCGGCGCGGGCCGCGACGTGCCCGGCTACGACCTCATGGTGCAGGCCATGTCGGGGCTGATGAGCCTCACCGGCGACCCGGAGGGGCCGGCGTACCGCGCGGGCATCTCGGTCTTCGACGTCATGGCGGGCAACCACGCCGCCATCGGCGTCCTCGCCGCCCTGCGCCACCGCGACGCGACCGGGCAGGGCCAGCACGTCGAGGTCAACCTGCTGTCCTCGGCGCTGACCGGCCTGGTCAACCACAGCTCCGCGTACGTCGCCGGCGGTGTCGTCCCCTACCGCATGGGCAACGCCCACCCGAGCGTCTTCCCCTACGAGCCGCTGCCCACCGCCGACAACGACATCATCGTCGCGGCAGGCAACGACGGCCAGTTCCGCAAGCTGTGCGAGGTGCTCGGCATCCCGGAGATCGCCGACGACCCGCGCTTCGCGCGCAACGCCGACCGGACCGCGCGCCGCGAGGAGCTGCGGCCCGTCCTGGTCGGACGCCTCGCCACGCGCGGCGCGCTGGAGTGGTTCGAGCTGCTGGTCGCGGCGGGGGTGCCCTGCGGGCCGATCAACACCATCGACGGCGGGTTCGCCATGGCCGAGCGCTTCGGGCTCGACCCGGTCGTGGAGGTGGGCGAGGGCGACCGCGCGGTCCCGACCACCCGCCACCCGATCCGGTTCTCCGCGACCCCCGCCGCCTACCGGCTGCCGCCGCCGGAGCTGGACGAGCACGGGGACGAGCTGCGCAAGTGGCTGACCCAGGAGGAGGACGACGATGTCTGACCGGCCCG
Organism: Microbispora bryophytorum; assembly: GCF_043197435.1. Taxonomy (NCBI): domain Bacteria; kingdom Bacillati; phylum Actinomycetota; class Actinomycetes; order Streptosporangiales; family Streptosporangiaceae; genus Microbispora; species Microbispora bryophytorum. Next base: position 105,131 of record NZ_JBICTF010000015.1, read on the forward strand.
AGATGATCGAGCGGCCGTCGTACCCCACGGCGTTGGGGGCGTCCTCGCTGAAGTCGATCACGCTCCTCGGCTGCGACCTGGCCGAGGACGTGATGGGCAAGGTCGGGTTCGGCGAGCTCGCGTTCTGGCTCGCCGCCCAGCGGCGGCCCACGCCGGGAGAGACCCGCGTGTTCGAGGCCGTGCTCGCCGCGCTGGCCGATCACGGGTTCACCCCGACCGCGATCGTCACCCGGCTGACGTACCTGTCCGCGCCCGACTCGATCCAGGGCGCGCTCGCGGCCGGGCTGCTCGGCGGCGGATCGCGCTTCCTCGGCGTGACCGAGGACTCCGGCCGGTTCCTGCACGACGTCCTGGCGGCGCACGACGGGCCGCTGCCGCCGGACGACGCCGGCTGGGACGCCCTCGCCCTGGAGACCGTACGAGCCCGGCGGCAGGAGAGGCGGTTCATCCCCGGCCTCGGCCACCACGTGCACAAGGAGGGCGACCCCCGCACGCCCCGGCTGCTGGAGATCGCCGCGGAGGAGAACCTGTTCGGGCCGCACCTGTCGCTGTTCGCCGCGATCGGCCGCGTGCATCCGCAGGTGCTGGGAAAGACGCTGCCGCTCAACGGCGCGGGCGTCTGCGGCGCGGCGCTCGCCGACCTCGGCCTGCCGCTGGAGCTGCTGCGCGGCTTCGCCCTGCTCGCCCGTACGGCCGGCCTGATCGGCCAGCTCGCCGAGGAGCTGCGCCGCCCGGTGGCGAACGAGATCTTCCTGTCGGTGGACCTCAACAACCGGTCCGTCGACCCCGAGCCCTACACCCCCTGAGGCCACTGGAGGTTCGAATGGCCGAACTCGTCGCGGTGATCGCGTCCACCCATCATCCGTTCTACTACCGCGCCAGCACGGCCACCGGCGAGGACCGCCCGCCGTTCGCGGACGAGTGGGTGCGCAAGGTCGAGGCGTTCCGGGAGACGCTGACGAAGGCGCGGCCCGACGTGCTGGTCATGGTCGGCTCCGACCACTTCCACCAGCTCTGGCTCGACAACATGCCGCAGTTCCTCGTCGGCAAGGCGCCGTTCTACGACGCGAACTGGCACAACGAGGAACGCGAGTTCGGCCTGCCCCGGATGTTCTTCACCGGCCAGGAGGACCTGTCGGCGTACATCCTGCGGGAGGGCCTCGACGCGGGCTTCGACCTGGCCTTCTCCAACGAGCTGCGGATCGACCACTCGATCACCTGCCCGATCATCACGCTGCGGCCGCAGAACGACCTGCCGATCGTGCCGATCTACACCAACATCTTCGCCCCGCCGCTGCCGCGGCCGCAGCGGTTCGTGCAGCTCGGCCGTACGATCCGGGAGCTGGTGGAGTCGTGGCCGGCGGACAAGCGGGTGGCGGTGATCGGCACCGGGCACCTGTCGCTGGAGCTCGGCGGGCCGCGCCAGTTCGGCCCGCACGGGCCCGATCCGGAGTTCGACCGCAAGGCGGTCGAGTGGATCTCCTCGGGCGACATCGAGGGGTGCCTGTCGGAGGTCACCCTCGACAGCCTCCACCTGCCCGGCAACGCCACCCACGGCTTCATGGACTTCATGCTGATGATGGGCGTGGCCGGCGAGGGCGCCAAGGCCGACTACGTCGACACCTACGACCTGTTCCACACCATGGAGGCCTACTTCACCTGGTACCCCGACGGAGGCGTGGCGTGAGCAAGTACCTGCTGAACAAGTTCCTGTTCACCGTCGACCGCGATCCGGAGCTGGTCGAGCGCTACCGCGAGGACCCTCGCGGCACGGTGGAGTGGTGGGAGGCCGAGTACGCCAACCGGCTGCTGAGCTGTCACGGCGGGGAGGCGTCGACCTGGCTGCGCTTCGAGGACGCCGAGCGCGAGGCCCTGGCCGGCCACGACTACCCCCGGCTGTTCGAGCTGGGCGCGCACCCGTTCCTCACGCTCACGCTGTTCATCGCGATGTTCGAGCGCGACCACGAGCCGATGGGCTTCCAGACCGATTACGCCAGGCGGCTGGCCCACATGACGATGCCGTACCCCGACATCGCGACGTGATCGACCTACCCGCCTCCCCAAGGCGGGCCGGGCGGCGCAGGCGCCGGGCACGCCGTGCGGGGCGTGCCCGGCGGCCGTCGCCGATGACCATGTGCGGTGTCCGGGAGAAGAGGTGGAACATGCGGGCGGCGCAGATCGTGGAACCCGGCAGGCCGCCGCTGGTGGCCGACCTGCCCGTGCCCGTCGCCGGGCCCGGCGAGACGCTGGTCGAGGTCGGCGCCGCGCCCGTCACGCCGCTCGACCTGCTGTGCGCGACCGGCACGTCCTACTTCGGCAGGCCGCGCACGCCGTACGTGCCGGGCGTGCAGGGAGCCGGCGTCGCGAACGGGCGGCCGGTGTGGTTCGCGACCTCGGCCGGAATGGCCCCGGGTGACGGCAGCATGGCGCAGTTCGCGGCGGTGCCTGCGGACGACCTCGTCGAACTGCCCGCCGGGGCCGATCCGGTCGCGGTGGCCGCGCTCGGGCTCTCGGCCGTCGCCGCGCACATGGCGCTGACCTGGCGCGGCGAACTCGTCCCCGGCGAGCAGGTGGTGGTGCTCGGCGCGGGCGGCGTCGTCGGGCAGGCCGCCGTACGGATCGCGCGCATCGCCGGCGCCCGCAGGGTCGTCGCGGGCGCCCGCTCCCCCGCCGCCCGCGACCGCGCCCGGCAGGCGGGCGCTGACGCCGTGGTGGCGCTCGACACCGGCGACGTCGCCACGCTGGCCGCCCGCCTCGCCGAGGCCTGCGACGGACCCGCCGACCTGGTGCTCGACCCGCTCTTCGGCCCGGCGGCCGCCGCCGCGGCCCGTGCCCTGCGCCGGGGAGGCCGGTGGGTCAACCTCGGTTCCTCGGCGGACGAGACCTGCCCGATCGAGTCCTCCACGCTGCGCGGCAGGTCGCTGCGGCTGCTGGGATACACCAACAACGAACTGACCGCCGAGCAGCGGGCCGCCTCGATCGTCTTCGTCGCCGAGCAGGCGGCGCTCGGGCGGCTGGCCGTCGCCTGCGAGACGGTTTCGCTGGAGGACGCCGGCGCCGCCTGGCTCCGTCAGGCGGCCGGCGCCGCCTCCGGCAGGATCGTCCTGATCCCCGGCGCGGCTCCTAGGCTAGAACCCTGTATCGAAGTCCTTGGTGATGCGTGAGTCGGTTTGAGGTGGGCCGTCGGGCCGACCAGGACGTGCCCGGCCCAGTCCTCAGTGCGGCGTTCTGCCGGGCCTGTCGTCGCGATGTGACAATCCTGGTGTGACTTTTCCCCGCATCGTCGCAACCGACCTTGACGGTACTCTTCTCAACTCCCTCGGCTCCGTATCCGCACGCACCCAGCAGGCCCTTCGACTGGCCAGTGATGCTGGCGCGCAGATCGTGTTCGTGACCGCGAGACCGCCGCGCAGCGTCGTCCCGATCGCCGAGCAGGCCGGCGTCACAGGCACGGTGATCTGCAGCAACGGCGCTATCGTGTGCGACCTCGCCACCCATCGTTTCACCGCTAGCTACGCCCTCGCTCCGGCCACGATCAGGAAGCTCACCGCCGCCCTCGCCGAGGCCGTGCCGGGGGTGGCGTTCGCAGCGGAGACGGGCAGGAAGGTGCTGGTCGAAGGGGGCTACACCTGGCCCGACGTCCACGACGCGGCCTTCATACAGGAGGTAGATGCCATCTGCGACGAGGACCAGCCCTTCGTCAAGCTGCTCGCCCTCTCAGACCGAGCACACGGCCGACGGCATGCTCGCGATGGCGCTTCCCGTCGTCGAGGGGCAGGCGGAGATCACCCACACGGGCGTGCACGGCCTCGTGGAGATCAGCGCCCCCGGCGTGACCAAGGCGGGTACGTTCGCCCTGCTCTGCCAGGAGCTGGGGGTGGATCCCGCCGAGGTGGTCGCGTTTGGCGACATGCCGAATGACCTGGCGGTCCTCACGTTCGCGGGCACCGGGTATGCCATGGCCAACGCCCACCGCCTCGTGCTGGCCGCCGTCGAGCGCCGCACCCTGTCGAACGATGAAGACGGCGTCGCGGTCGTCCTGGAGCGGCTGTTCTCCTACTACGCCGTTTCCGGAGGTGACGTCATCGTCGGCCCCGCGCCCGCGGGGATGTTCCCAGGCCGCCCAGCAGCTCGTGCCATCCGGCGCTGTCGGCCCCGCGCCCGCGGGGATGCTCCCGAGCGGCGCGTGATGGAGGTCCATGAGGATCCGTCGGCCCCGCGCTTGCGGGGATGCTCCCGGGTCTGTCCAGTGGGTCCGGGCGGCATACGAGTCGGCCCCGCGCCTGCGTGGGAGCGACGTCCCGCAGCTCACCCCCGATCGCGACTCCGCGCTGCCTGCTATGGATCAGCCCGCAGCGGTATTCACATCGGGGTCGCCGTCGGCCGTGGGTACCGGGAGGGCGCGGACGGACCGCTCGGCCACCGCGGACTCGATCAGTTCCGGGTTGCCGAGAGGGCGAGTCGTCTGCTCGACCGCATGAAGTTCCCGCAGCTGGGTCTCGACGAGCTTGAGTGTGTGGAACTTGCGGGCGGTGACCATGACCCGGCCCTCGATCGAACCCACCGTCTCGTTGTACGCCTTGACCGACCGGTCGAGCGCCTTGCCGAGCTTGTCGAGGTGACCGCCCATAACCGACAGCCGCTCATAGAGCTCACGGCCGAGCTCGTAGACCTGCTTCATATTGTCCTGCAGCACGGCCTGGGTCCAGGCGTAGGCGACCGTGCGCAGCATGGCGATCAGCGAGGTCGGCGTCACGATCAGGACCTGCTTGTTGACGGCGTACTCCAGCAGGGCCGGGTCGTGATCCAGCGCGGGCTGGAGGAAGGCGTCGCTCGGCACGAACAGCACGACGAACTCCGGTGAGGCGACGGCGCGGAAGTACTCCTTGCTGCCGAGAATGTCCACGTGCTTGCGCAGCTGCCGCGCATGGTCCGCCCAGTGCTTGATCGCCTCGGCCTCGTCGGGCGCTTCGATCGCCCGCATAAACGCGTCCATCGGGACCTTGGCGTCAACGATGACGTGCTTGCCGCCGGACAGGTGGATCAGCATGTCGGGCCGCAGCGTGGTGTCCTCGTCGACGATGTGGACCTGAAGGTCGAAGTCGCAATGTTCGACGAGGCCGGCCAGTTCGGCGGCGCGCTTGAGGTGCATCTCTCCCCACTGCCCCCGGACCTGCGGCTTCTTCAGTGCCTCAACCAGCTTGCGGGTCTCCTGGCGCGTGCGGATTCCTTCCTCGGTCAGATTCACCAGCTGCTGGTCGAGCCTGGCCTCAGCGGCAGCGCGGGTCGCGCTGAAGTCCTTGAGCTGCTGGTCCATCAGCGTGAGCTGTTCCTTGACGGGCTTGTTGACCGCACCGAGCGAGGCCTCCGCCCGCGCCACCAGTTCGTCCCGGGACTGCTTGAGCATGTCTGCCGCGGTGGCCCGGAGCGTCTCCTCCAGTAGGCGGTTGTTCTGCTCCCGGGTCTCGTCGAGCTCCTTACGCACCGCTTCCAGCCGGGCGGCCTGCTCCTGGAGGCCCTGCTTCTGCGCTGAGAGCTCGCTGAGCTGCTCCCTGAGCTGTCGAATCTCGTCGCGAAGCTCGGTCTCCTTGGCCTCCAGCGCGGCGACCGCCAGCTGAGCTTCGCGGAACCGGCGGTCGCTCTCAGCGAACCGCTCCCGCTCGGCATCCAGGGACACCTTCAGCCTCTCGGCCTCGGCCTGGTAACGACGCAGCTCCGTACCGGCCGTCTCCAGCTTGGCCTGCAGCCCGACGAAGTCCTCACCGAGCGTCTTGAGCTCCGTAAGCGTGGCGGTGTGCTCCCGGTCGAGGTCGGCGGCGCGCTCCTGCGCCTTGTCACGCTCCGAGCGAAGGTCGTTCACCTGCACCTGGGCCTGACGATGCTGCTCCTGGGCGACCTTCAGGTCGGCGCGTTCGGCAGCGGTACGGCTGCGCGCGACGAGGTAGGCGATCGCGGCGCAGGCGAACGCAAGCAGGATCGACAAAAACATGGGGAAGCTCCTTGTGGTGTGCCGCGCGGATCCACTCAGGACCCGCAAGGGGGAAGTCGCGGTCACCGGGAAAGTGGCCGTCACGAGAAGAGCGCGGCCCCGGCGGAACAAACCGTAAGCCCTCAATGGACTCATTCATTCTTGTAACGGTGATAACCCCAGTTATCACCATTCGATACACTCTTATAAAGGAAATTCGCGAGCACCTCAGGGCAGTGCCTCGACGATGTGGTGGGGCTGGACAGGCCGCCGTTCCTCATACACCAGGGGCATGGTCCGTCACTCGGTGGTCACGTCTCCGGAAGCCTCGTCCGTCGGTCGATCTCCTGCGCGGCTTCGCTTGGCCTCGATCTCAGGGCGGTAGCGGTCGAAAGCGGCCCGCACGCGCGGGTCCTCCTCGGCGGCTAACTCCTCCTCGATGACCTCGCGCGCGTCGGCCTGGTGGACCCAGCGAACGGCGTATCGGTACCCCCTCAGTTTCGCCCGGGCGCCGGGGCTGTACTTCCTCTTGCCGTCGGGGGTCCTGCCCTCGATGCGGGAGGTGACGCCTGCGCGGGCTTGGGCGCAGGTCCGTTCCCGGTGCAGCGTGGAGTAGTGCACGACTACGTTGTGGTCGTGCGCCAGGACGAGGCCGTACCCGAAGGGCTTGCTGGTCACCAGCATCCATGACCCGTTGTTGCTGCGGGAGGCTTTGGTTTGGGGAGTGCCGAGCAGCAGGTCCTCCAGCAGCGATCGGATCTGTGCCTCGGCCTCGGCAGGGCGACCGCCGTGTGCGGCGAGGAACGAACGGATGGCGGCACGGGACACCTGGACCGTGTAGGCGTCGTCGGGGTCGAACGGGACGGCTGACAGCGGCACGACCTGCTTGAGACGCAGTATCTTCTGCGGTGCCTCGGCCGGCCGCTCCCCCTCCGAGGCCCACACGGCGTCCGGGCGGCTAAAGCCGTCGCAACCATCGGAACGGCACCATCCGTCGGCGTACGTGGTGGTCTCAGGGCACTTGCTGCCGTCCCGACGGTAGCGCGTGCACCTGCGCATCGGCGGCTCTGGGGCCGGGCGGACCGAGCGGGAGGGGATGTCCGTCATCGAGCGATCACCCGACGCGCTTCCAGGGCTGACACCGCTTGGTCTCGAAGTACTCGCCCTTCTTGAGAGTGACGCGCGCCGGACCAGTGATGTTGTCGTTGGCGATGATCGCGCTGAACTCGCCCGTCGCGTTCCTCAGCCGCGCCCAGTAGCAGGCGAAGCCGCCGTCCGTGCCCGCCGTCTTGTACGTGCCGGGCTTGATGTCCTCGCCGACCAGGTACTGGCCGTCGCCTGCCATGGTCGTCGTGGGGCCGCTGTCTTCCGTCTCCTGTGGCTGCTCGGCTTCCGAGGTGACCGTCTCCGTGATGGTGACGGTGGGTGCGGGCTCGGCCTCTTCGGTCACCGTGACGGTGGGTTGCGGCCCGGCGACGCTCCTCGTCTCCGCACCGCTGCCGCCGGCGCCGATGGCGACGCCGATGACCAGGGCGACCAACGCCGTCACGCCGTACGACAGCCAGCGCCTTCCGCTCCGCGGAGGCTGGGGAGCGTGCGCCGGCGCGGGGGGCCATCCGCCGGGCCCGTGGCCGCCTGACATCTGCCGCCCCGGATGCAGAGGGGGGTGTGGCTGATACGGCTGACCGGGCTGTGAGCCGAAGGGCGGGTTGGGGCCAGGGTGAGACATGGTCGTGGTCCTCTCGCGTTCGGGGGGAGGCGGTCCAACAGCTCTCGGGACCCGCTGAGCTCGGTGGAGCGCCGTGGAGGACAGTGTCAGAAGCTTTGGATGACTGGTCGAAGAATGCTTGATAACCCTCGTTATCAGATCTTCATGGCCACGACATCTACTTTGCCGCTAAGGTACCGATCACGTCGATCACTGATCGGCCGTACTGATGCAGGTGCGCAGATCGGAAGGAGGTGGCGACGATGCCCGAGGACGCCCGCTGGCCGATCTCCTACGCTGAGATCGCGGCACTGGCTGAAGTGCAGCGACCTGTGCCTACCACGTGGGCTCGTCGGCACCACGACACGTTTCCCGAGCCGATCACGCAGGAGAGCGGGCGCCCCCTCTTCGACGGACGGGAGGTGATCGCCTGGTTACTGGCCACCGGACGCGGCAACGCGGATCCCCGGAAGCTCCGCGCCGAACTGGCGCTGCACACTCTGGCGGGCTGGCGCGGCCGTTTGCCCGCCCGCGTCCTGCTGAACGGGCTCACCGCGCTCATCTGCCTGCGGCAGCAGCAAGACGCACCGCTCGGCGGCTACGACTGGCCGTCTCTCCTTCGTCGGGCCGCCCGTCTCGACACCGAAGACACGTTCCTCCTCGCCGAACTGCGCGCACTCGCCGAACCGAACATGGCGCCCGGCGCGGAGGGCGCCGGTACGGCTCTGGCGGCGCTCGCCGACGAGCTGGTCGAGGCCGCCTACACGCCGGCCGAAGCCTTCGACTGGGTGCTGGACGCACGCCGCCGCCTGGAAGCCCAGGAGTTGATCGCCGACGAGCCCGCGCCTGTGCTGACCCGCGCGCTCGCCCGGCTCTGCGGGATCGCCGAGGTAGACGACGGTGCGACTATCGCCACGCCGTATGCCCGCAGCGGTGATCTGCTGGCCGCCATGCACGCACAGGCCGCCCCCGACGCCGGCCACACCTACCTCGCCGCCGACCCCGATCCGGACTTCGTCCGCCTGGTACGTCGCCGGATGCTCGCGCGCGAAGTCTACGAGTTCAAGCTGGACGTGACCGTGGGCCCGGAGCTTTCCCTCGACGACTGGGGCGACCCGGATGTCGTGCTCTGCGCACTGCCGTACGAGCCCGGCGAGACTCGCAACGCACTGACCGTCCTCGAGCGCATTCAGGCACTCACCGACCTGCTCGACGCCGGCAGCACCGCGGTCGTGCTCGGCCCGGCCGATGTTCTGGTCCGCCCGCTCCCGCCGCATGGTGACGCCGACCGGCTTCGCCGATCCTTCCTCACCGAGGGCCTGCTCAAGACGGCGGTCAGCCTCCCCGAAGGCGCGTTCCCGTACCGCCCGGGCTACCGCACCGCCATATGGGTGCTCACCCGCACACCCGAGCGGGAGCGTCACGGCCTGGTCCTGCTCGCGGACCTCTCCGCCCGGTCACTCACCGAGCAGGCTCTCGACGCGCTCGTCGAAGACGTGCACATTTTCCGGTCGGCGGGCTGGCAGGACGACCGCCGTCACACGCCGCGGCATGCGGTGATCCTGCCGGCCAAGGTGCTCGACGACCGGCCCGGCACTGCCTTCACCCCACAGCACCGGCCGCACGAGACCCGTTACACCCGCGCCGTCATGGAACGGCCCGAACGCATCTCCCGGCTGGAGATCCGGCTCAGCGAGCTGGTCGAGCAGGTCCGCCAGGAGCTCTCCAGTCTCAACGGCCACGCCGTGCTGCGCACGCACGCCGTTCTGCGATCGGAGGATCGGCCTGTGCGGCGCACGACGGTCGGGCGCATGCTGCAAGACCGCCGTCTTCGCCGCCTGCCCGGTCACCGCATCAAGGACGAGCACATCATCTCCGACGGCGGCTACGCCGTCCTGGGCTCGGCCGAGGTCCTCGGTGCCGCGTCTGTCGGCGCTCGGCGCATCGACCCCCTGTTGTTCACGGCTGCCTACGATCATGCAAACCTCACGCGCCCCGGAGACGTCATCGTCACGATGAACCCCGAGTTCGGGGTGCACGTCGACGAGGAAGGGCTCAGCGTGGTCGCCTACCCGGCGCGTGTCCTGCGGGCACGGCCCGACGCCGAACGCCCGGTACGTCCCCGGGTACTGGCGGCCCTGCTGCGCGCCGCGGCCGCCGAGCACGGCCGCGTCAACGGAGCCGTACGAGCCTCCTGGCGGCTCGAAGACCTGCTCATCCCTGATCTCACCCCGGATGAGGCGGAACGATATGACGCTCTTCTCGCCGAAATCGAACGGCGCGACGCACTTCTCCGGGCGGGGATCACCGCGCTGGAGGATCTGAACCGGCTCACCGCCGCCGGTCTCGCCGACGGCACCCTCACGCTCCTGCCCACACCCCACACCGTTTGAAGGAGAAGGCCACCCCGATGCCCCCTGCGAAGAAATCCGCCGGCGCCCAGGCGGAGCTGTTCAACGCCTCCAGCGCCAAGGAGATCCGCGACATCCTCTGGAAGACGGCCGACAGGCTCCGCGGCTCCCTGGACGCGGCCCAGTACAAGGAGTTCGTCCTCGGCCTGATCTTCCTCAAGTACGTCTCCGACGCCTTCGAGGAGCGCCGCACCGAGCTGGCCAAGGAACTGGCCGAGGAGGGCATCGCCGAGGAGCGGCTCGAGGAGTTCCTGGAGGACAGGGACGAATACGCAGGCCACAACGTCTTCTGGGTCCCCGAGGAGGCGCGCTGGTCGTGGATCGCCGCGCACGCCAAGAGCCAGGGCGTGGGCCGCCTGCTGGACAACGCAATGGATGAAATCATGCGGGAGAACGCCGCGCTGACCGGCGTCCTGCCGAAGATCTTCAATCAGGACCGGGTGGACCAGAAGGTTCTCGGCGGGCTGGTGGACCTCATCAGCGACGCCCGCTTCTCCGGCAACGGCGACAAGCTGGCACAGGACGTGCTGGGCGAGGTCTACGAGTATTTCCTCGGCAACTTCGCCCGAGCCGAGGGCAAGAAGGGCGGAGAGTTCTACACCCCACGCTGCGTCGTCCAACTGCTCGTGGAGGTGCTGGAGCCGTACGAAGGGCGGGTTTACGACCCGTGCTGCGGCTCGGGTGGCATGTTCGTCCAGGCCGGCAAGTTCATCGAGGCACACGCAGGCCACAAGTCGGACATCTATGTGCACGGCCAGGAACTCAACGAGCGCACCTGGCGGTTGGCCAAGATGAACCTCGCGATCAATGGCATCGACGGCAACCTCGCCGCCCGCTGGGGCAACACTTTCGACGACGACAAGCACCCCGACCTCAAGGCCGACTTCGTCCTCGCCAACCCGCCGTTCAACATCAAGGAGTGGCCGCGCAACGAGAGTGACCCCCGGTGGAAGTACGGCGTGCCGCCCAAGAGTAACGCCAACTACGCCTGGCTCCAGCACATCATCAGCAAACTGGGCGAGCGCGGCACGGCTGGCGTGGTCCTGGCCAACGGCTCGATGAGCTCCCAGCAGAGCGGCGAGGGCGAGATTCGGCAGGCCCTCGTGGAAGCGGACCTGGTGGCCTGCATGATCGCGCTGCCGTCGCAGCTCTTCCGTACCACGCAGATCCCGGCCTGCCTGTGGTTCCTCGCCAAGGACAAGACGCCGCAGGGCGGCAAGCGGCTGACGGACCGGCGCGGCGAGATCCTCTTCATCGACGCCCGCGGCATGGGCGAGATGGTCGACCGCACCGAGCGCATCCTGACCGAGGCCGACATCAGCAAGATCGCAGGCGCCTACCACGCCTGGCGGGGCACCGCCTCGGCTCGCGAGGCGGGCCTCGCGTACGCCGACGAGCCGGGCTTCTGTTTCTCGGCCGACAAGGAGACCGTTCGCTCGCACGGCTACGTGCTCACTCCGGGCCGGTACGTCGGCGCGGCCGAGGCCGAGGAAGAAAACGCCGAGGCGGTCACGGGGAAGATTGCGGCACTGACGGCAGAGCTGTTCGCCCTCTTTGACAAGTCCGACGATCTTGCTAGGACCGTCCGTAAGCAGCTTCGGAGGATCGATGGCTGAGCCTTCCGGCGAACTGGTCCTCTACAGAACCGAGGACGGACGCAACCAGATCCAGATGCGCGCCGTGGACGGCACGGTATGGCTGACCCAGGCGCAGATGGCCGAGCTGTTCGACACAGGAATCCCGAGTATCAACAAGCACATCACGTCGATTCTCGACGACGGCGAGCTGCCCAAGGCAACTATTTCCTCTCAGGAAATAGTTCGTCAGGAAGGCACACGGCGGGTCCGTCGGGAAGTTCTTGTCTACAACCTCGACATGATCCTCGCTGTCGGCTATCGGGTGCGCTCGCCGCGCGGCATCCAGTTCCGCCAGTGGGCCAACACGACCCTGCGTGAATATCTGGTCAAGGGATTCGTCCTCAACGACGAGCGACTCAAGGACCCGGGCGGGTTCGACTACTTCGACGAGCTGCTAGAGCGGATCCGTGAGATCCGAGCCTCGGAGAAGCGCTTCTATCAGAAGGTCCGCGACGTGTTCGTGACCACCAGCGCGGACTACGACTCCGGATCCGAGACTGCCCGTTCCTTCTTCGCGACCATTCAGAATAAACTGATCTACGCGGTGGCAGGCCAGAGCGCTGCCGAATTGATCATTGCCCGGGCCGACCCCGCCAAGCCGAACATGGGCCTGAGGACCTGGAAAGGCGCGCGGGTTCGCAAGGCGGACGTGACCGTGGCCAAGAACTACCTGGACTCCGATGAGATCAGTATGCTCAACATGCTGACCACCCAGTTCCTCGACTTCGCGGAGTTGCGGGCGCGCCGACGTCAGCAGATCACCATGGCTCAGTGGGTGACGGCCACTGACAACTTCATCACCATGAACGACATGAAGGTCCTGCCCGGAGCCGGGAAAGTCTCCCGCGAGGCAGCCGAGGCCATCTGTCACGACCGCTTCAGTGACTTCGACACTCAGCGACAGGCCCTGGAAGCCGCTCGGGCCGACGCCGAGGCCGTGAGTGAAATGCGGGAGATCGCCCGAGGCGAGGGTCAACTCGACGCGCTCGGCGAACTTGAAGCAGCCGCGGAAGACTTGGAGGAGGGCCAATGACCGAGTCGCGCTCACGCACGGCTACATTTTCCGAATTAGTTGGCGACAACCTGCTAGAGATCGGCGCTGGGCGGCCTCGCTCCGTCAGTTCGAATCTCCCTATCCTGAGGGTTGCTGACGTCCTGGATGGCAAGATTGGACCATCACCCCAGAACTATGCGCCGGGAAATCATCCACCGGCAACGGCATCAAAAGTCTCCAAACCGGGCGACGTCGTCCTCACTATCAAAGGAACCGTTGGGCGAGTGGCCATAATGCCGGCCGATGGCCCAATATTTGCATACAGCCCGCAGCTGTACTATTTTCGGCCAGCCATGAACGGCCCGCTGCGACCAAGGTACCTTTACTACTGGTTCAAGAGCGCTGAGTTCTGGACTCAGGCCAACCCCCTCAAGAGTCAGACTGACATGGCTGATTTTCTAAGCCTGTCAGATGTTCAGTCACTATCTATCAGGATTCCCCCTCTCAAGCAACAGGCTGGAATAGCTGATCTCCTTGGAGCGCTGGACGACAAGATTGCCGTCAACGAGCGCATCGCGGCCACGTCTCGCGAACTAGGCTTGATTTTGTTCGCCCAGGCACTCCTCGGCGAGGACCCTTTCGAAGCACCTGTGGAATCTGTCGCCAGCACGTTGACTCGCGGAGTTGCTCCGAAGTATTCGGAGTCGCCAGATGACCTCATCGTACTCAACCAGAAGTGCGTCCGCGGCGGACGAGTAAATCTCGAGCCCTCACGGCTGACGCTTCGGGAAAAGGTCAAAGCTCCGAAGCTACTTCTTCCCAATGACGTCCTGGTGAACTCCACGGGTGTGGGAACTCTCGGCAGGGTCGCCCGATGGACCCGCGGGATCGATGCGACTGTCGACTCGCATATCACCATCGTCCGTTTCGATGCCAGCAAGGTGGATCCCATCTGCGCAGGATTCGCCATGCTGCAGGCACAGCCTGAGATTGAGGCCTTGGGCGAAGGCAGCACCGGGCAAACTGAGCTCAGCCGCGGTCAATTGGGAGCCCTGGAAATCACTCTGCCCAGCCCCGCGCAGCAGCGCGAGCTACGCAAGAAGCTCGACTCGCTTGAGGAGCGGGCAGATCATGCGATTGCCGAATCCGCTGCGCTCGCCACCCTCCGTGACGCCCTTCTGCCTCAGCTCATGTCCGGTCGGCTCCGTGTCAAGGACGCGGAGAAGATTGTCGAGGACGCAACATGACCCCTCCCCCCGAACACCCCCGATTTCGTCCCTTAGAGGTCGACTGGGAGCTCCTCGCTCTAGAGGAGCTCGCCGAGCTGGCTTGGCTGCCTGCCAGCGGAAATGAGCTGGCTCCTGGTTCCGGGCACCGCAAATCCTGGGACGACCTCATCCTCTACTCGGACCTTAAGGAGGCGATCGAGCGGCTCAACCCTGAACTGCCGCCCGACGCCGTACGCAAGGCGGTAGAGGAGGCGGCGCGGGCGAGGTCAAGCGACGCCTATGAGGAGAACCGGACCGCGCACGGCTACCTGACCGCCGGCATCCGCTCGGTAACGTACACGGACGACTTCGGCGCCGAGCACAACCCGACGGTCCGGTTGATCGACCTGACCGACCCATCTGCGAACACCTACCGTGCGGCCCGGCAGGTCACCGTCATCCAGGGCGAGAAGAATCGTCGCTTCGACCTCGTCCTCTACGTCAACGGCCTGCCCCTGGCCGTACTGGAGATCAAGCGCGCCGGCGACGAGAACGCGACGCTGGAGGACGCGCACGCCCAGATCGGGTGGTACGTCGCGGAGTTCCCGACCGCATTCCGTTTCAACGCCGTTGTCCTGCTCTCCGACGGTGTCACCGCGAAGTACGGCACGCCGTTCACTCCGTTCGAGCACTTCGCACCGTGGAACGTGGACGAGGCCGGGGAGCCGGTCGAGTCGCTGGACGGCGCGGGCCTGTCGGAGGCAGCGCAGAACCTCGCCCTGCACGGCCTGTTCACGCAGGACCGATTTCTCAAGCTGATCAGTTCGTTCATCAACTTCGTGCCGTCGAAGAAGACGAAGCGGATCGCCAAGCCGCACCAGTACTTCGCGGTCAACCGCGCGGCGGAGGCCGTGCGGGAAGCCGCGGCGACCGACGGCAGAGCCGGGGTGGTCTGGCACACTCAGGGCTCGGGCAAGTCCGAGGAGATGGTGCTGACCAGCAATCTGGTCATGCGTGACCCGGCGATGCTCAACCCGACGATCATCGTCATCACCGACCGCAACGACCTCGACGACCAGCTCTACTCCACATTCCTGGAGAGCGAGGTCCTGCCCGAGAAACCCCGGCAGATCCTCACCCGTGCCGAGCTGCGCGAGGAGCTGGCCGCCAAGCGGACCGGCGGCATCCTGTTCACCACGCTGCAGAAGTTCGGCCGGACCAAGGAGGAGAAGGAGTCGGGCACCGACCATCCGCTCCTGTCCGACCGGCGCAACATCGTCGTCGTGGTCGACGAGGCGCACCGCAGCCACTACGACGCCCTCGACGGCTACGCGCGCCACCTGCGCGACGCCCTGCCTCACGCCACCCTGCTCGCCTTCACCGGCACCCCGATCTCTGAAGCCGACCGCAACACCAGGGAGGTATTCGGCGACAAGGGCGCCTACGCGGGTTACATCGACGTCTACGACCTCAAGCGGGCCGCCGACGACGGCGCGACCGTGAAGGTCTATCACGAGAGCCGCGTCGTCGAGCTCGTCCTGGACCAAGACGTCGACGCCACAGAGATTGACGAAGAGGCCGACCGGATCACCGAAGGTCTCGACGACACCGAGCGACGCCGCATCGAACAGGCCGTCGCCACCATGAACGCGATGTACGGCGCGCCGGCCCGCATCCGCGACCTCACCTCCGACCTGGTCATCCATTGGGAGGACCGGCGCGAGCGGATGAAGCCGTTCGTGGGCGTCTCGGAGAAGGGCGGCGCGGCCGGCAAGGCGATGATCGTGTGCGCGACCCGCGAGATCTGTGTCCGCGTTTACGACGCGCTGCGCGAACTGCGCCCGGAGTGGCACAACGACGATCCCACCAAGGGCGCGATGAAGATCGTGTTCTCGTCGAATTCACGGAAGGACCCCGAGCATCTGCGTGTTCACGCGCTGAGCGACTCCCAGCGCAAGGCCGTCATCAACCGGGCCAAGGACCCCGACGACGAGTTGGAGTTGCTCATCGTCAACAACATGCTGCTGACCGGCTTCGACGCGCCGCCGATCCACACGATGTACCTCGACCGCCCGCTCCGGGGCGCCAACCTCATGCAGGCCCTCGCCCGCGTCAACCGCCGCTTCCGCGGCAAGGAAGACGGGCTGCTGGTCGGATATGCCCCACTCACCGAGAACCTGCAGAAGGCGATCGCGGAGTACTCCGCGGCCGACCGGCAGGACCAGACGCTGGGCCAGGACATCGACCGGGCCCTGGACGAGCTGCGCAACGAGTTCGACATCATCGAGGGGATCCTGCGCGGTTTCGACTGGCGTGGCCTGCTGGCCAGGCCCAGCCGTACGTCCTTCATCGATGCCGCGTTGCGCACCGCGAACTACCTGCGGGACACCAAGACCCCCGGCAACAATCCCGAGAAGCTCGACGACCCCAGTCAGACCCTCGGCCGCCGATTCCGCGACCACGCGCACCGGCTGGAGCGCTTCTACGCGCTCACCGCGACGTCGGCCAACATCGGCGAGCGGTTCCCCGACCACCCGGCGACCTGGCGGCGCGACATCCAGTTCTTCGTCGAGGTCCGGGCCTACATGGCGAAGCTGGACGCGATGGATCGCGAGGCGAGGGGCCTGCCCGTCGCTCGCGACATCGAGCTGTATCTCGCGCAGCTGACGTCCACGGTCGTGGAGACGAGCGGGATCACCGACCTGTTCGCCGAAGCGGGTCTGGAAACCGCCGACCTGACCCACCTCAACGACGCACTCATCGCCAGGCTGACCAACAGCGAAACGCCTCACCTGGCCGCCGAGGCGCTGCGCCGGCTCATCGAGCGCAAGATGCGCGAGGTCACCCGGCACAACGTCGTACGCCGGACAACGTTCTCCGAGCGTCTGCAGGACCTCATGATCCGGTACATGCGTGAGCAGCTCACCAGCGCCGAGATCATCGCCAAGCTGGTCGAGCTGGCAAAGGAGATCGCGAACGACCCCAAGCGCGGCGAGCAGTTCACGCCGCCCCTGGACTGGCAGGAGCTCGCGTTCTACGACGCGGTCGCCGACCACGGCACGGCCCGCGAGGTGATGGGAGACGATGTCCTCGCAGGCATCGCCCGTGACCTGGTCTTTCAGGTGCGGAAGAACCTCAAGAAGGACTGGATCTCCCGAGAGCCGGTACGCGCCCGGCTGCGCGCCACCATCAAGCGCCTTCTTGCCCGCTACGACTACCCACCGGATCAGGAGGTCAAGGCCATCGAGCTGGTCCTCCAGCAGATGGAGCACTTCGCCGACGTCTGGTCCAAGGACGGCACGGTCGACTGACAGAACCCGTCCGAGTTTGTAGCGAACCGTTCCTCCCCGGCTCGTGCTGCAGGCCGACCGTCTGCCGGACCCCGGCCCACAACATCCGCCCGCGCAGACGAACGACCCGCAGCGTGTCCGAGAAGGCCCCCGAAGTCGGATTGCCGATCTCCAGCAACCACCCCCCCAGCGTCGCGGGCCGGAATCCCCGGTCCGCGACCTCGCGAATCTCGTGAGATGCCATGGCTCAAGACACGCGCCGCGTTCAGACCGCAGTTCTCGACAGCCCCAACTCCGACCACCCACTCTCCCTCCCCACCGATCGCAAGGAGGCAGTGCACTACCTGTCGCGTTACAAGGGAAAGCGCTTCTTCTGCGGCAGGCACCTCGACGGCTGCGGATGGGAGCTCATGCCCAAGCTCTACGGCGACCGTGTCTGCCACTTCGCACACCACCCGGATCCCAAAGGGATAGCCCCCGAATGCGAGCGCCGGTACTCCGGCCCGGACAGCGCCGACCACCTCTACATCCATCGCGGATTGACCACCGGCCTGGGCAGGGCCGGCGGGGCGCAGCCATTTCGGGGCACCCTGGTGAAGGGCCAGTGCACCGACCTGCTGGTGAACCCGGGCCGAAACCGCTCGGCCATCAAGGTCCAGTTCGTGAATCTTCCAACCGACGCGTGGACGAAGGAAGACGAGGAGCTTCGGGCACGGCTCGGCCGGGTCGACTGGATGCTGGGTCCTCACGCGCTCGGGAACGCGAAATACCTGATCGACCGGGACGGCTACGCGTTGCGCGTACGCTGCGAGCAGCAAGGCAGTGCTCGCGTTGTCAAGATCGGCACGGAGACGCATGATGGTGACCTCGAGTGGTCGGAGCTGAAAGACTGCGACATCAGCGAGCGAGGGATCATCACGCCGCTGCTCCGCAAGCTCCGACCCACCCAACCGCGCCGATCAGCGTCGGCCGCGAGGTTGCCGGGCTTCCCGTTGGACGTCGAGGACATCGTCATCTATCCACAGGAGGCTGCGACCCGACCGATAGCAGGGCCCGGTATCCCCGAAGGCTCACACGTCGCCACCGCCGACGTTCGGATCGGTGAGGGCGAGCGGATGCACGCCCGGATCATGGTGCCCGATCGCATCGATCTTCTGGTCGACGAGCCGTACGCTCTCATCAAGCCCGCCTCCGTGAACGCGATGAAGGGGTCCACACACGCGACGCCCGTCTGGACCGTCTTCAGCGCAGGCCTGAGCGCCATCCACGCCCCCGGACGATCGAGCGCGTCACTCCCGCAGACGCCAGCCGCAGAGCCTGCACCGGCAGCGCCCATCCAAGCACCCGCGCCTGCTGAGAAGAAAACTCGCACCCCCCAACAACCCAAGGGACTGACTCGGCACACACTGACCTCGCTCATTCAGGAAATGCGGCAAGCGAGGAGAGAAGGTAACTATCAGCTTCTCCTGGGACTGCTGGAGAGCAACGATAAGTTGCTCAAGGTGCTCACACAGCCGAACTACCGGAAGGAACGGCAGACGGTCGAAGAACTGCGACGCTGGGCGACTGCGAGGGAGGAGACTCATGCACGAGTCGAGCAGGACGTTCGTCGGCACAGCGCTGCGCTCATTGTGCGCATCGATCACGCGAAGGCCAACGGCAAGCTTGAGGATGTCCAGCGCGCTATAGACGAGCTCCGGAAGGCGCTAGCGCGCGTCTCAACAAATAACCTGAAATTCGCCGCAGAGGTGCGGAAGCTGCGCGAGCGCGAGGCCTGGCTCAGACAAGCCTTATCAGAACGAGATCGAGCGGCGCGCGCCCGCGCCGAAGAGTCGAGGGCTGAGAGTGTCCGCGCGAAGCATCATGATCGGCTCCGGGACGTGCTGGATCAACTACTGAAGGCGGAACTCGCGGGGGCAACGGATGAGGTGCGCAAGCTCTACAACGAAGGGAGGTCCCTGCTCAGGAAGCTTGGTGCGCATGCTACCCCCAGCGAGGAGCGACAGCTCAGTCTGACGGCCCAGTGGCTCGCCGCCGTACCGGCGGACGGTCAGGACAAGGGGGAGAAGCCAGCCGGGGCATGGGAAGAGACCGTCCCTTGGGCCCCGAGCGAGATGGTCGACCGCACAACCGTCGCGCCGAAGAGCACCAGGAATCTTCGGGACCTCGCAACACAGGTCGGCGACCGCCTGGCCGCCATTTTGAAGAGGATCGCTCGCGATCAGTCCACCATTAGCCTGCAGGACCTTGCAAAACAGGTTGGTGCGGACAGTTGGTTGTGCGTCATCGGCCTCGTCGAGGCGGACGAGACCGACAGGAGCACACGGCCCCTGTTGTCCGCGCTCGTGACGTCACCGGACGGAAGCGCGGCTCCCGAGTTCCGCGCGGTCCTTGCAGGTCTCGGTTACAAGGTCCCCCAGACTAAGCGAGCCCTTCACCTCGTGTGGCAGCGTGAGGTGGAGCGCACGCACGCCTTCTACGCGGAACCCCAGCGGGAGATGCCTCCAAGCCTTGTTCCCAGCAAGGCCGCGTCGGCGTCCTGAGCACCGAAGCGCTAGAGAAGTGCGCGGTCAGCGTGGAAGCCATTGCTCTTCGACCCAGCGGACCGCGGGCGGCTTCAGCTCTGACGGCTACCGGCGCGCGCAGCATTGGGGGAGTCACCGGTCACGGATTCCATCCTTACGCCGACGCCAGGAGCCTCCGTCAACGCCGGAAGGGGTTCGCCGCGTTCGGGGCGAGTTCATGCGGACGCGGAACGGCCGGGGCCTCGGTGGATGGCGATCCAGTGGAAGCAGCGGCCATGACCTCGCTGATCGTGTGGGGGTGATCGAGGGCGGCCAGGGCAACGGCCGTACCGGTACCGGTCCGCCCGGCCACGGCCAGATCGATGGCCTGTAGCGGCAGGTTCGTTCGGGTCTCCAAGGCCGACCGCAGCTCCGCGTCCGTCGGCGCGGCACCGCCCGGGCAGGCGTCCAATTCTTCCAGCAGCTCGTGCGCCCGCTGCATGGCGGCGCGTTCCCATCGCGCGCGTTCCCAGTCCTCGCGGAAGGGGCCGTGCTCGAAGCGGTCGAACACCGCCTCGTGGCCCACGCCGACGGTCACTGCCGCGCGGCGCGGGGCGGGGCCGCGGGCGTCGCGGGAGAACGACGGGGCGGCCTGATGCATTGCCTCCAGTCGGCTCATCCCGTCTGCGCGCAGCCGGTCGTAGTCGGCCATCGCGTGCGGATGCAACGTGCGCAGACGCTCCTCGCATTTGCGTACGGCCGCCTCGGCGGTGGGGTCGTCGGCCGCGTGCGGCACGGCAGTGCTCCAGACCCTGCCGACGTCGAGCAGGTCGGCTTCGCCGAGCCAGCGCGCGTCGTGGGCTGGCGCCCAGCGGGTCCGGGCGGCTTGCCGTACGGCGTGCGCCTGCCGTTCCAGCTCCCGCCGGGCGGTGAGGTCACGGGCCTGCGCGATCTCGGCGCGACGCCGCGCGACGTCGACTCCGACCTGGACGGCGACCGCGAGCAGCGAGGTCAGCTGGGCGGTGCGCCCGGCCGCTCGTCCCAGTGCTTCGCGCATCGGGTCGTCGTAGTGCTCACCATCCATGCCGGGGCTCCCTGGCCGTGCTTTCGGACTGCCCGGGAGGGTCCTGGGGCAGCCGTACGGGCTGAGGGTGAGCGGGAGGCGTTGGCGACACCGTGACCTGGGTGAGCAGCCGGTTCGCCGCCTGGCGGGCAGCGGCTGCCTGGGCCGCGTGCTGCTGGGCCCGGCGCAGGTCGGCGACCGCGGTGACGAGGGAGGTCAGCGCGCCGACCAGGACCACGCCGGTGAGGGTCGTGTCCCGGCCCATGACGCCCGACAGTGCCAGCAGCCGGACCGCGGAGCGCAGCCGTAAGCCCTCCGGTGACAGCGTCGGAATCCTGCCGAAGGGGGTGTGGGCGGCGCGCTCGTATTCGTCGGCTGCCTTGGCCAGGACCGGATTGCCGAGCACGGCGGCGGCCACGCGCAGGGCGTCGGCCGCGGCCCAGGCGGCGTCGGCGGCCGAGGCCGGATCGTCCCTGATCCGGGCCGCCGCGGCCGACGCCGCTCGGGCGGCCTCGCCGTACAACGCCTCCCGCTCGGCCCGCGTCCAGCCGGCCTCGCTGGTACGCCACCGGTGGCGCAGCCGGGGCAGGGTGAGCCAGCCCGCCAGGCGGCCCCCGGCATACCAGATCTGCTCCCCGCTCCCCCCGGTCGGCGCGGTCCGTGGTTCGGGTCATGCCGGGCAGGCTGACGGCGTACCCGGTGACCTGGCCGGGGTGGGTCTGGCTGTGGCGCAGCCGTACGAGCACGCCCTGCTCGGCCAGGCGGCGGAAGAACTCCTGTTCGTCGCGCGCGTCACGAGCGGCGACCGCGACCTTCTCCCGGAGTTCGTCCCGGGGCGTGCGGCGCCAGCGGGCGCACATGGGCCAGGTCAGGTCGGGTGCCAGCGCCCCTCCCCCGTACCAGACGAGGGCGCCGGCGGCGGTGCGGTGGTGGTCGAGCGCCACCGCGTACCCGACGGCCTCGCCGTCGTCGCGCCGTCGCAACCTGACGCGCACCCCCACCTGCGCCAGCCTGCCGAGGAAGTCCTCGGGCGATAGCGCGGCCGCGGCCGCCGCGGCGACTTGACGCCGCAGGCCCTCGCGCGGGATCTGCGACCAGCCACGCCGCCCGGCCTTCTCGCGTTCGGCCCGGGTGGGCCGCTTGGGCGCGGTGCGGTCCCCCGGAGCGGTACGGCGCAGGCCGAGCTCGGCCTCGATGGCCCGGCAGGCCTCCCGCAGCCGGTAGAAGTCGTTGGAGGTGCGGGCCTTGCCTCCGTCCTGCCGGGCGTGGGTGGCGACGATGTGGATGTAGTTGTCGCCGTGGTGGACGGCGACCCAGCGCACCGCCTCCGCCTCCTGGCCGTACGGCGCGAGCCCGGTGCTGTGCATGACCTCGCGCGCGACGTGCGCCCATTCGGCGTCGGTCAGGTCTCGATCCTGTGGGGCGGCGCGGACGATGCAGTGCCACACGTGCTCGGCTTCGCCGATGGCCGCGCATGGCTGCCTGAGCAGGGTGGTGAGTCGGGTGAAGTCGCGCTTGCCGTCCGCGCGCGGCGGCGGCTCCAGCTCGTCCGGGGCCCGCCAGCCGGCGACCAGGTGCGGGTTGACGTGCTCGTTGGCCTTGCCCGGGTCGTATAGGTAGCGCAGCAGCCCGGCCACGCGGCCGCCGCGCCGTACCTTGCCGATCACGGGATCTTCTTCAGTACGGCGTGCGCCGCCTCATCCAGCCGGGTGACGAAGCGCATGCAGGCGGCGGCGTACAGGCGCAGGGTCGGCGGCTCCTCCCCCGTCGAATGCAGCGCCGCCACCGCTTGGTTGAGGTTCAACCCGATCTTCCTGGCCTGCTCACTCGCCCGCATCAGCTCACGGAGCGCCTCCCGCAGCGCAGCGACCTGCGGCCCAGCATCGCGCGCCGGTCAGGGCGGCGTTGGCCGCGTACGCGCCGCGCGACAACCCGTCGCGGGCGGCGGCCTCCTCCAGTTCGGCGTACTCGCCGTCATCGAGCGAGAACTGCACGACGTGGCGCCGCTTCGGCCCCCGCCGCCTGCGCCGACGGCCCTGCCCGTCCCCATCCATCGCCACCGACCCTGGCCGTGCATCATTGCCCGCATCGTGACGTCATCGCAAGGCAGGATTGCGAGCATGCGCGGAGGCAGGAAGGTCCAGATCACCATCACTCCGGACGCCGACATCACCGAATGCACCGAGCACCTCGTGGCGGCAGGCAAGGCGGCCAGCGTGAGCGCGGTCTTCAACGACGCCGTCACCGGAAAGCACATCACCGACCAGCGCGCGCTGGTCTGCTGCGCGAACTCGCCCGGCAGGCCGACCGCGCCGGGTGGCCCGGATGACACGGCACGTGAACCGCCAACTGACTGAGCACGGCTTCCCGGCGGCACAGCCCTCGACCATCCATCCGCCAGTCCGGTTCGCAGTAATCGTGGCTGGGAGCCGATCGTGAAGATGCGGCGGGTGATGATCGGGGTCTACCACGCGGCGTTCCTGGCCATCGCCGACTACGAGGCGGCTACGGGCCCGATCCCGAGGAGGCCCGCGGGGGACGATGCCGCGTGAGGGCGAGCACCGCGTGGGCGGATGAGTCGTTCCAGGAGCACGACACGACCGGCTTCTACATCATCGCTGCCGTGATCATCCCTGCTTCCGCACAGGAGTCGGCCCGTGCGCAGATGCTGCAGGCACAGGCCCGGCACACCCCGGCCAAACTGCACTGGGTTGCCCGCGATGACAAGGAACGGCTGGAGCTGGCCTACACGGTGGCCGAGATCGAGGGGTTGCATGTCGTTGCGGTCGGGTCCCCGGTCCACCAGCGTAGACAAGAGCGCGCCCGCGCCTACTGCCTTCACCAGCTGGTGCTCGAGCTGCACGGGTTCGGAGTCGAGCAGCTGTTCATGGAGGCCCGCCAGCCAACGCTCAACACCAGGGACATCACCACCGTGCAGCACGCCCGATACACCCTGCCCAAGGGCACTCACTTCCGTATCGATCATCTGCCCGGCGCGGGCGAGGCCCTGCTGTGGGTCGCCGACATCGTGGCCGGCGCCGTCCGCGCCGAGAAGCTGGGCGACCCTCGCTACCGGGAGATTCTCGGCGACAAAGTGATCGACTTCCCCGTGAGGGTGCTCTGATCCGAACCCTGAAACGCGCCAGGCCAGGCTCCCGGTCATGCCCCAGGTCACCTGGCCCCACGGCTTCCAGGAACCCGCGGTTCCCGGCGTCACCGACAGACTACCTCGGGTGACTACGTCACCGGAAGCGCAGCAACTCAGCCGGACCCTCAGCCGCTACAAATCAAGCGAGCCCTGGATGACTTCGATCTTTCGGCGAACACTACGGTCGATGGCGGTCACCGACACTGCACGCATCTTGAACATCACGCCTCGGGAGCTCGCCGCCTACCGGACGCTCCCAGTCGGCGCAGCCAGGGCCCTGATGATCGCTGGCCTCACCGGCTATGAGCTGCGATTTCAGGATGAAAGAGGGTTGCGGATGTGCCACGTCTCTCCGGGGCACATGGGCCGCCCGTAGGTGTAGCGCTTTCCGGTCTCCGTCGTCGCCGTGAACCGGTCGTCGGGCAGGGGAGTGCCCCGGCAGCGGTTTGGCGGCGGAATCTTCTCGATGGATCCGCCGGGAGAAAGGTTGGCGTATAGGTCGCCCCTGTTCCAGGTGACCACGACGTTCTCGCATGTGCAGTTGCTCCACACACTCGTTGCGCGACCGCGCCCGGTCGTAGGACTCCCGCCACCCGGGAGTCGTAAGCATGGTTTATGCATATCCTGCTTCCTCGAGTACGGCGGGTTCCCACTGAAGAACCTTCAGTCACCGTCAACCCGCCGTACTCGAGGAAATAACCCTTGAGTTTGTTGGGCTTCGCTCATCCGCCAGCTCCGTGTCATAGCCGTAGTAGGCGGCAGTGTGCACGACCGCCCGAGTCGCGGCGACAAGGACAGCCGCCGCATCGGCGGCCATGATGCCGACCACCGTTCCGGCTGCGGGCGGCGCCCCACCCCCGGCGCTGAACACCGTGCCTCCGGCAGCGACGATCTCCCCACCGGAGACTGCGAACCCAGCGCAAGCTCCTTCGACGGTGCTGGCGAGCGTGTAGTAAAGATCGAGGCGCGGCTTGACCTTGTCTATATCCGCAACTCAAGCTTGCCAACATGCGAAATCTCGGTGACCGCGTGCCCGCGCTTGGCGTAGGCATCTACCACTGCCTGGCGGCGAACGCTCGCGATCGATAACCGTTTGACCGTGCCGACAAGACCGTCGAGCGCTTTGAAGAACAGCTCCTGGAAGGCCCTGCTTTAGCCGGTCCTGCGCTGCCGTTCCAACCTTGGCGAGTCGCTCGCGGGCCGCCTTCGGGAGCAAGTGCCGTTGCGCAGCATTCAGGCGCTTGACACGCCAGGCCTCGACCTCTGCCCAGGCTTTGCTGTCGTAGTCGTTCATGTCGTCGATGCTCACTGTGCCCTCCCGAATTGGCACCGGATGGCGCCTCCGGACTGTTCGTGACGTACGCCGGTCCTGTGGCACTTCGGCTCGCCATCCCGACTGATGTGGGGTGCCGGTAAGAAGCGTGTCATGAGCCCCAAACGGCGTTGATCTTGCTGTGACTTGCCTGGTCAATGCTGGCTGCTCATGAAACACCGCTCGTGACCGCGATCTGTGACCAGCGTTGCCGTTGACGCTGGGTCAGCGGCTGGCGCCTCGGACCAGCGTGGATAGGAATCGAATCGAGTCCTCGACACGGTGCTTGATCGTACGAAGGGTAGGGATGTCGAAGCGTCCTGCCGAACCGTGTGTGCCCTTGTTGAACTGGGAGAACAGGTTCATCACGTCGTTGACGTTGGTATCTATGAAGTCGCCCAGGGCCTCGTAGCTGGCGCCGTTCAGATCGAGCAGGTAACCGATCTTCTCTCGCCGCGCGACCGCCTTGCCGTCCGGTCCTCGCTCGCAGTTCGGCTTAGCTTGCAGCACCGCGGCGTCGGGAGCCTTCATGTTGATCAGTTCCACGATCACCTCGCGGGCGCTGGTGCAGAAGTGTCGCGCAGCGTCGGGGTTTCGCGGATTGATCGCGAAGCGGGCGCCCTCCCAGCGGTTGTGCAGGTCTAGTGATAGGGCGGACAGTTCGTCGGTGAGCGACGTTTCCTCGGTCTCCTCCGCGTCGGCGGCTGTCTCGTCCAGGAGGGTGTTGGCGACATACGCGCTATTGGCCGTCTCTGCTTCCGCCAAGTCGGCCAGCTCTTGCCCGCGCTCGTTCCACAATGCGGACTGCTCGTCTACGTGGGAGTACGCGGTGTGTAGCGCGATCGTGGAGGTCTGCACCGTGACGTAGCGGGTCGTCGAGCGCTGGCGGTTGAGCCGCGCGATCTCGGCGTTGAGCCGCTGTCGATTGGAACGCACGCGCGCGTTGTGCGCGCGCACGTCGCGGTTGTAGTCGTCGATGGCGCGCTTAACCTTGCGGTTATGCGCCGTAACTTCGCGGTTGAACTTGTCGACGGACTGCTTCAGCTTACGGTTGTAGTCGTCGACCATGCGGTTGTACTGGGCCGGGGTGACCTTCCGTGGCATTTTAACCTCCGCGCGCTACGGTAACGCCAGACGTACGACAGAAACGGCGGGCAGCGCCGGGGTCCTTCCTATTTACTGTGTCACTCAGGATAACTGTCCGGACCGACAGCCCGCCTCTGACTATCGAGAGTGAGTGAACCGAACAGGACCACCTGCGATTCGTGTGCGACGCCATCTGTGGGCGAGAGTTGCGCGGTTGCTCAACGTGTCGCCGCCCGAGTAAGGAGGGCGCTCGTGGGGTCGGTCCACCGCCTGCAATCGCCATCGGCCGCTCCTGCGCTGGGCGCGGGGGCCGGTGCGTTCCTCGCCCAGGTCGCCAACCCCAATACCGCCCACGCCTACGGCATCGCGCTGCGCGCTCTGGCCGCCGAGCTTGGCGAGCGCGCCCCGCTGGCCGAGATGGAGGGCGAGACCGGCGCCGACCGCCTCGCCTCGTGGTTCACCGCGCGGTGGGGCGGTGCCGCGGCGGCGACGTTCAATGCCCGCCTGGACGCCCTGAGCTCGGCCTGCACCTAAGACGAGAGCCTGGCACAACAGTGAGGTTCATCCGCGGCCGGCCAAGGCCGCCTCCGGCTTCCCTGCGAGGCCGATCAGGAAGATCCGGTGGCGGCTCGCCGGGAATGGGCTCGACGTCCCAAGCGAGGCCGACGACGCTGAGCCGGACCCGCCTTGGATAATCAGGAAGCCTCGTCCCCGCCAGAATTATCGGGAGATTCCTGTGCCGGAATCGCCAGGAGAGAATGCTGTGCAAGCGGTCGTCCGGGTCTGCGAGGGCTCGGCGCACTAAGTAGTTCGCTTCACACAGCGATTCACCTCTGAAATGCCTCTACGGCGTCGGCAGGACGGCCGTAGGCGACAGTCTTTCGCTGGGCGGACATGATGGGCATATGGATCACAGGCGGATGGAGTCGTACTTCGACGGGCGAGCCGCCGGTTACGGGCATCTGAGCTGGCACACCGGTTACGCCGAACGGCTGGTGGAGCTCGCGGGCCTGACGCCCGGGATGCGCGTGCTGGACGCCGCCACCGGCACGGGGCTGGCGGCGCTGGCCGCGGCACGGGCGGTCGGTCCCTCCGGTCAGGTGGTCGGCGTGGACATCTCGGCCGGGATGCTGCAGGAGGCCGACCGGCTGTGCACCGCGTCCGGTCTGACCAACGTGAGCTATGTGAAGGCGGACGCCACCGCTCTCGACGGGTTCGACGACGAGACGTTCGACGTGGTCCTGTGCTGCGCGGGGATGCTGTATCTGCCGGCCTCGACGGCGTTCGCCGCCTGGCATCGGGTGCTGAAGCCGGGCGGGCTGGTCTGCTTCTCCGCGATGCGGGCCGGCTTCCCCCGCGCGGCTCGCGTGTTCCGCGAATGCGCCGCGGACTTCGGCCTCGCCCTCACCGATCCGATGGCTGAGGTGGGCACGGAGGAGAGCAGCCGCGCGGCGGTGGCCAGGGCCGGCTTCGTCTACGAACGGGCCGTACCGGGTGTGATCGCGCTCCCGCCCAGAAACGCGGCGGACCTGTGGCGGGGCCATGTGGCGAACCCGAACTACACCGAAGTCGCGTCGCTCTCCTCGGAGGAAACGGCCGCCTTCGAGGCGCGCTACCTCGCCCGGGTCTCCGAGCTGTTGAACGAACCGGACGCCTTCGATCTACCGGTCATGTACGTCTACGCCCGTAGGCCCGGTCAGGCGGGCCGCCGGGAACCGCGGCGGCCAGGTCATGACCGGCGGATTCCTAGGACGCCGTGACCTGCGGGACCGACTCGTACAGCGCCCAGTCGGCGCTGATCGCGCCGGCGGTCTTCAGCAGCAGCGGCAGATGCTCCTCGGTCAGCTTCTCCAGCGAGGTCTCGGCCGCGTGGCTGTTGACGTTCACGGCCGCGATGACGGTGCCGGAGCCGTCCCGCAGCGGCGCGGCCACCGAGCGTATCCCGAGCGCGAGCTGCTCGTCGGTCAGCGCCCAGCCCTTCGCCCGCACCTCGCGCAGCACGGCGTCGCGCTCCCGCTGATCGGGCCGCCAGCGCGGCTCGATGCCCGACCGGCTCGGCTCGGCCAGCACCCGCTCCAGCTCGTCCGGCGGGAGCGCGGCCAGCAGCACCTTGCCCAGGGACGTCTGCATCGCCGGGAACCGCGTCCCGATCTGCACCGAGAGGGCGACGATCTTCGGTACGGCCACGCGGGCGACGTACACGATGTCGGACCCGTCGAGCTGGGCGATCGACGACGACTCGCGCGTCTGGGCGACCAGCCGTTCCAGATGCGGCCTGGCCACCTCCCACAGGCCCGTCGAGCGGACGTAGGAGACGCCGAGTTCGAGCACCCGTGGGGTCAGGGCGAAGCCGCCCTGCGCCGAGCGCGCGTATCCCAGCTCCTGCAGCGTGAGCAGGATGCGCCGCGCGGTGGGCCGGGCCAGGCCGGTCGCCGCCGCCACCTCGGTCAGGGACATGACCGGGCGCCCCGGCTGGAACGCCCTGATGACATCGAGGCCGCGCGCGAGCGCCTCGATGAAGTCAGGTCCGGTGTCGCCTCGTGCCATGAACGCCTCTTCCGCTCGAACTCGCCGAGTCAACTTTAGACCCTGATCGCGGTTCGGTGTCCGCCTGACGGCCGTGCGCGTGGTCCGGAATGCCCGCGTCACACCGCCGTAACCCGGCGGTCGGTGAGATCAGTCCTCCTCATGACCGCTAAGCGGACCTCTGTCCGTTCGAACGACACCCTGACGGCGCCACCTGCCACCCGCGTTTCTGCCGCCCGCGCCCCGTGCCCTGCTCGTCGGGCCGCGCGCGGCCGGCGCTCACACACTCCCGGCCGGCCGGGGCTCGCACGGCCCCACCGTCTCCACTTTCACCATAAAGAGGGCGATCGATTTCGCCGCAGAGGTCGGCTCCGCCTATGCCGAAGGCGGGGAACGCCGCCGCCGGCTTTTCACCACCGGAGACGGCGGTGAAACCGGGGGATTCGCGCCCGGCGCGGAAATAGGCGAGCTGCCGGCCATTCTCGACGCCCTGCGCGCTGCCGCCGATCACCTGCACACCTTTCTCGCCGACGGACTGATCGGGAACACGCTCGCCGTGTACGCCCTCATCCAGGCGCGGCGTAGTGGCACAACCCCCTCGCGTGAGCGAACCGCCACCACCGCCGGCCCCTCGGCGCCTGCCGAGCTGAACCCCGGCCAGGGACGCCTGCTCGACCAGGCGATCGCCGTCCTGACGGAGCGCCTGATCGCCTACGGCCTCAGCAGGGAGAGAGCCGAGCAACAGACCTACCGCCTTCTGGAGACGATCTTCGAACCGGGCAACACCCTGGAGGAGATCCAGGCACTGCTCGCGGCTCTTCTGGCCACCGACCCCGCTCAGCCGCTACCGGAGCCCCGGCTCGGCGGGCGAACGCGTTCCTGGATGCTGCCACCGTGGCTCTGGTTCTACCTGATCGCCTACCTTCTGGTCGGAGTGCCCTGGTTGATCGGCGACTGGACCCGCCAGGCCACCGACTACTGGACCCTGATCACGAACAGCTCTGTCGGCGTCGCCCGCACGGCGGGCATCGTGCTCGGTGTCGCGAGCATCGCCCAGCTCTTCCCTGTGCTGATCCTGTGTGGGGCGGTGGCGAGCCTGCTGCTGCCGGGGTTCCGCGGACAAAGGGTGGAGCGGCGGCACGGTCTGAGAGTCAGCGACAACCCGGTCATCGAGGAGATCGGCGCGTTCGTACGGCGGCAGGACCCTTCCATCGAGATCAGGTTCAGCGAGAGCA
This sequence comes from Microbispora bryophytorum, assembly GCF_043197435.1. NCBI lineage: Bacteria > Bacillati > Actinomycetota > Actinomycetes > Streptosporangiales > Streptosporangiaceae > Microbispora > Microbispora bryophytorum. The sequence continues at coordinate 135,221 of NZ_JBICTF010000015.1, forward strand.
CCCGCATGCCGGCGCGCGTCTATCCGGTGGGCTGGAAGAAGGCGCGGATCGCCGTCTTCCTCCCGCTGACCGTCCTGTGGCGGGCCGACCGCGAAGCGGCCGAGGCCGTACTGCTGCACGAGATCGCCCACCGTCGGCAGCTCGATCACCACGTCGTCGGTCTCGCCAGCCCTTTCACCTGGCTGGTGCGCGCCTGGGGCCCGGTCTTCGTGCTCGTCGGGCTGCTGCCGATCACCTTGTACGTCGTGCTCGGAGGCGCGGCCGGACGCCTGATGACCGGGCAGCTTCTCGTCCACGCCGCCGTCGTCGCGAGGATGCTGCTCCTGCCGGTCATGGCGCTGTGGCTGGCGGAACTCAGCGCGGATCGGCTGGCCGTCCGGCAGCGTGGCGCCGACGCGCTCATCCGGGCACTGGCCCTCGAACGGACCCTTCCCAGCGGCCGGCTGAGTCGTGCCGGCAGAGTGCTCACTCACCCGCCGGCCGCACTGCGCAGGAAGGCCGCCGGGGGGCGCCTCTGCGGCCTCACGGGGCTGGCCGTGGCATGGCCCGCGACCCTCGTCGTCCGGCTCGCGCTGGTGTCGGCCCTCGCCCTGCCCGCATTCATGCTCACGGGTGAGGACATCGGCGCCGCGATCGCCCACGTGCTCCGGAGCATCGTCGACGGGCTCGCCTTCGACCGGCTTCTCGTGGGCGGGAGCGCGGTGCTGCTGGTCGTCTGGCCGTGGATCGTACGGACACGACATGCCGGCGATCGCGATTCTCAGCTCGCTCCCTATGCACTGGCCGCCGTCCTTCCGCTGGCGCTCTATATGACGAGTTTCATCTGAAAAACGACCCTCGATCGACGTACGACAAGGAGGGAATTACTTCATGAACCGAAAAGCACGCAAATGCGGATTAGTGGCGGCCGTGTCGGTGACCGCGACGCTCTGGACGGTGATCCCGTCCAGCCCGGCGGCCGGCGCGCAGTCCGCCGTGCGGACCTATCGCGGCACCGCCACCGTGGTGGTCGACTCATACGACTACTGCGGAGGTCCTCTCTCGGGTGAGCGCCGGTTCATCGGCACCAGCCGATACAAGATGGCCGCGAGATTCGTCACCGGCCCACGCAAGTCCGCCGCGGGCCGGGTCGAGCGCAACCCCTTCTACTGGGAGTTCTACGTGGGGAACATCGGAGCCGTCGGATCCTTCCAACTCGGCTCCGCCCACGTCGTCACCGCGTCGGCCCGCGATCTCGGCGGTAACGCACGCGACCCGCGGCACCTGCTGGGCTACTGGGTCACCAGCCGATCGGGCACCTCCTGGTCCGGCAAGCTGGTCGACAGTCATCGCGCCGAGGGGGCCACGTTCAACCACTTCTACGGAGAGAAGACCATCGTCCCCTGCCGTAATCTCGGCACGTCTCCCTTCCTCTACGCCGTCAACGCCGGGGCGACGGTCTCGGGCCGGGTGAGCTCGGGAAGCGCGGCGTTCACCATCAGCGGCTCGACCTACGGTGGCAACTACCGGTTCCGCATCACGTTCAGCGGCTGACGGGAACGTTCCTCAAGGCGGGGTACGACAAGCGAGAGGCCCGCTCCCCGACGTACGGAGGTGTTGGCCGATGAAGGGACGTGTTCTGCCGGCGGCCCTGCTGACGGCCGGCCTGCTGACGGCCGGCCTGAACGGCGCGTACGGCTCCGCCGCCTGGGCCAGGGCGCCTTCTCCGCCCGCCGCACCCGCCGTACTCGCCGTCCCCGTCGTGCCCGCAGGGCCTGCCGGCACGACGCCGGCGGCCGACCACAACGACCAGGACGTCATGTTCGCCCGGATGATGATCCCGCATCATCGTCAGGCGGTGGAGATGGGGAGGCTGGCCGAGGGCCGCGCGGCGGACGCCCGGGTCGCAAGGCTCGCCCAGCGCATCGAGGCCGCGCAGGCTCCCGAGATCCGGACGATCAGCGGCTGGCTCACGGCCTGGGGCGAGCCGGCGCCCATGGAGAGCCACGCGCCGGCGCACCACGCCATGCCCGGGATGATGTCCCCCGAGGACATGCGCCGACTCGCGGGGCTGTCCGGACGGGCCTTCGACCGGGCCTTCCTCACGATGATGATCCGGCACCACGAGGGCGCCGTCGCCATGGCGCGCGACGAGCTGCGCACCGGGGTCTACGAGCCGGCCCGGCGGTTGGCGGCGTCCATCGTCTCCAGCCAGTCCGCCGAGATCACGGAGATGAAGAGCCTGCTGGGTTGACGCGGCCCGAGCAGGCGACGTGCCACGACGGCCCGCCGCTCCGGAGGGCGCGGGAAGTCACCGCGCGTGTCACCGTGGGCGGTCGTCGCGGGCGCTCGTCGCGGGCGGTCATCGCGGGCGGTCATCTCTTGCGGTGCCGCCCGCCGGACGACGCCGCCGCGGCCTTGGACCGGAGCCCGGTCACGGCGGTGGAGACCACCGCGAACAGCAGACCGGCCGGCAGGACGGCGTCGCCGGGCGACCACACGACGTCGAGGGACTTCCCCTGCGGGGCCGTCATGTTCCCGCCGGTGGACGCCGCGGCGCCCTGGACGCTCGCGTTCACGGCCGCCACGGGCTGGATCGTCACCGGCACCTTCGGCGCCACCTTGACCTTGCGCGGCAGGCCGTATCCGACGATCTTGCTTGTGTCGCGCACCTTGCGCTTCAGCCACACGCCGTCGACGTTGCCCTCGATCGTGTGGACCTTCCCGCCGACGACCTTCTCGACGATGCCGACGTGGTCGATGTCGCGGATCTTCTTGGATCCCGACCAGTCGAAGAAGACCACGGCCCCCGGCTCGGGCTTGCCGCTCCAGGCGTGATGTTCCTTGAACCACTCGGCGTGCCGTGTGGTCAGCGCGAACTCGCCGACCTGGCCCTGCACCCCGGCTTGGTCCGCCGCCCAGGAGACGAACATGTCGCACCAGGGGGCGGCCTTGAAGTCGGAGTCCTTGGCGACGTTGTCGGCGTACCACTCGCCGAACTTCGTGTGTTTCCCGGCTCGTTCGCGGTAGCCCAGTTCGGGGCGGACGGCGTCGAGCAGCTGTCGAGCTATCGGATCGGTGGAAATCGGAGGCTCCTCATGGCGCGCTTCGAGACATGACGAACCGGCCCGCGGGGCGTGGCGGCATGACGGCATGGCCGTCCGAGGCCACGGCCGCGGCGGGGCGGATCAGAAACGGGAGATGCGGCAGCCCGTCACGGGCGCGCCATCACCCCGGAAGCCTGGAGACGTTCCAGGGCAGGCAAGTGGTCCGGCGATGCGACGCGGACCGGGTGGGCAGGTGGAGCCGACACTCCACGCGCTCTCCTCTCCTTGGCCGCCTACCGGGTTAGCTGACGGGTTCGGGCCAGGAGCAGCCCTACCGGATTGTCCGGATTCACCCCAGGAGACGTGGGTCCCCGGTTCCCGGGATCGATGACTTCCGGGATTCGGCGGTCGCCGGTCGTCCTCGGGTTGAGGACCGCTCACCGGCGAGACACACGGGAAGTTTAATAGATAACAAGTAAGACACGGCAGAAACCACAGCAAACGGCATCATTGTGGCCGCCGCCGTTCCGTGCTTCCGCAGGTCCTCACGGCCGCGGGCCGTCGGTGGTGACATGCGCCACACCGCGCCCTACGGCGTCAACGCCCGCCCTGCGGCCCGCCGGGCGGGTGCTCGTGCCGTACGGCGGGCGGCCGGGCCGAAGGCGACCCGGCCGGCCTACTCACACGCGCTCGCTCACGCCCGCCTCGCTCACATCCGCCTCGCTCACGCCTGGCCCACCCGCTGCCGCTGACGGCCCAGACCCTCGATCTCCAGCTCCACCACATCCCCCTCCCGCAGATACGCCTGCGGGCCACGCCCCAGCGCCACACCCGCCGGAGTGCCGGTGTTCACCACATCACCCGCCTCCAGCACCATGAACTGGCTCAAATACCAGATCACATGATGCACCCCGAAAATCTGATTCTTCGTATCCCCGTCCTGCCGCAACTCCCCGTTGACCCACAACCGCAACCCCAGCGCCTGCGGATCCCCCACCTCATCGGCCGTCACCAGCCACGGACCCAG
>NZ_JBICTF010000016.1:0-99882 GCF_043197435.1 Microbispora bryophytorum
CCACTGGCCCGCCGCGCACCGTAGATCGCCTCGACGATCTCGCTGCGCCCCGAACCCACCAGGCCGGCCAGCCCCACGATCTCCCCCGCCCGGATACCGAACGACACCTCCGCGAACCGGCCGGGCAGCGTCAGGTTCTCCACCCGCAGCACCTCCGGCCGCCCCTCGTGGGCGCCCTTGCCGGGACGTGGCGGGAAGACGTACTCCACATTGCGGCCGGTCATCAACGCCACGATCTGCGAGGTCGGCGTGTCCTTGGCCGCCAGCCCCACCGCGACCGTCCGCCCGTCCTTCAACACCGTGACCCGATCCCCGATCTCCCGGATCTCCTCCAGACGATGCGAGATGTAGATCACCGCCACCCCCTGAGAGGTGAGATCACGGATCACCCGGAACAGGTTGTCCACCTCGTCATGCGCCAGCGCGGCCGACGGCTCATCCATGATGATCAACCGCGCCGAATGCGACAACGCCCGCGCCATACTCACGATCTGCTTGTGCGCCGGAGACAACCGGCCCACCTCGGTACGGGGGCGGATCTCGCCGTGGCCCAGCCGCTTGAGCAGCTCGGCCGTCGCCCGGTCGGCCTCCCCACGCCGGGAGAACCCGAACGACGCCATCTCATGGCCGAGGAAGATGTTCTCCGTCACACTCAACCCGTCCACCAGGTCGAGCTCCTGATAAATGGTCGCGATGCCCAGGCCCATCGCCGCCGTCGGCGGCGCCAGCCGCACCGGCGAACCGTCCAGCAACACCTCCCCCTCATCCGGCGCATGAGCACCAGACAAGATCTTGATGAGCGTGGACTTCCCGGCACCGTTCTGGCCCAGCAGACAGTGCACCTCGCCGGCCCTGACCTCAAGGTCCACGCCGTCCAGCGCACGCACGCCGGGAAACTGCTTGACGATGCCCCTCATCTGGAGCAGGGGGTGTTCGTCTCCCATGGAATCTCCCAACGGTGATTCAGTTGGCGGAGTAGACGTGATCGCTGACGAGGCGGGTGGCGCCGATGACACCCGCGGTGTCGCCGAGTTCGGACAGCACGATCGGCAGGTTTCCGGTGGCGAGCGGCAGCGACCTGCGGTAGACGACGCTTCTGATCTCCGCGAGCAGCACGTGGCCGAGCTTGGCCACGCCACCCGCGATGATCACGAGGCCGGGGTTGAAGAAGCTGACCAGGCTCGCCAGCACCTGGCCCACCCGGCGCCCGCCGTCGCGGATCAGCCCGATCGCGCCCGCTTCGCCCTGCGCCGCCGCGACGGCTACGTCCTCGGCGGTCAGCGTGCCCACCGCCGCGAGCCGTTCGGCCAGGTACGGCGAGCCACCCGAGCGGGCCACCGCGACGGCCTCCCGCGCCAGCGCGGCGCCGCCGAAGTACGCCTCCAGACAGCCCGAGTTGCCGCAGGAGCAGACCGGCCCGAGGTCGTCCACCCGGATATGGCCGATGTCGCCGGCGCTGCCGGACACCCCGCGGTAGATCTTGCCGTTCACCACGATGCCGCAGCCGATGCCGGTGCCGATCTTGACGAGCAGGAAGTCGTCGACGTGCCGCGCGAGACCGGCGTGCAGCTCCCCGAGGGCCATGATGTTGACGTCGTTGTCGACCACCGTGGGACAGCCGAGCGCCTGCCCGACCGTCTCCCTGACCGGGTAGCGGTCCCAGCCCGGCATGATCGGCGGCACCACGGGGACGCCTTCGGCGAAGCTCACCGGCCCGGGGACGCCGATGCCGGCGCCGCTGAGCTCGGTGAAGAGCCCCTCTCGGCTCAGTTTGCCGAGCAGTTCGACGGCCCGGTCGAGCACGACGGCGGGCCCTTGTCTGATGTCGCAGGGCTCGCTCAGGTGACCGAGGACGTGGAGCTCTCCGTCGGTGACCGCGACGTCGATCGAGGTGGCTCCGATGTCGATCCCGCCGAACCGGATGTGACTGGCCAGCCGTACGCGTCCTGAGCGCCGGCCGCCGCGTGAGGCCGCCAGTCCGTCGGGCTCGGCGAACCCCAGCTCGATCAGCCGGTCCAGCTCGACGTTGAGCTTCGACCGCGACAGGTCCACCACGTCGCCGAGTTCGGCACGGGAACGCCGGCCGTCTCTCAGCAACCGCAGGAGTGCGGCCTGGTGGGCGCTCTCCGGCCTGCTGGTGGTCCTCTTCACGTACGCCTCCGCGTCCCGGTAATTGGCTGGAAACGTACCCCTTTTCCGCTAACGGGGGAAGGCCTTTTATCGAAGTGATGCAATCTTTCGCTGGAATCAACAAAAGTCAGGTTTCGTGTGCGGGGTAGGAGAGGATGGAAAACGGTAGGAGGGCACATGCTTGGGTTGCCTGACGAGGTGCGCGGCTGCCTGTTCGACATGGACGGGGTGCTCACGCGCACGGCCCGGATCCACGCCGCGGCGTGGAAGGAGATGTTCGACGAGTACCTGCGCGCGCGGGCGGTCGCCACCGGCACGCCGTACGTGCCCTTCGACGAGACCGGCGACTACGAGCGGTACGTCGACGGCAAGAAGCGCCTGGACGGCACGCGGGGATTCCTGGAGGCCAGGGGCATCGTCCTGCCCGAGGGCGAGCCCGACGACCCGCCGGGCACGCCCACCGTCAACGGCCTGAGCAACCGCAAGAACGAGCTGGTCCAGGCGATTCTCGACCGGCAGGGCGTGGAGGTCTTCGAGGGCTCGGCCCGCTACCTGCGCGCCGTCCGCGACGCCGGGCTGCGCCGCGCGGTCGTCTCCAGCAGCGCCAACACCGCGCGCGTGCTCGCCGCGGCCGGTCTTGAGGACATGTTCGACGCGCGGATCGACGGCGAGGTGGCCAGGGAGCGCGGCCTGGCCGGCAAGCCCGCCCCCGACATGTTCCTCGCCGCCGCCGAGACGCTCGGGCTCACACCGGCCGAGGCCGCGGTGTTCGAGGACGCGCTGGCCGGGGTCGCCGCCGGGCGCGCGGGCGGCTTCGCCCTCGTGGTGGGCGTGGACCGCGGGCATCAGGCCGAAGCCCTGCGCGACAACGGCGCCGACACGGTGGTGACGGACCTCTCCGAACTGCTGGACGACAAATGATCAAACATCCTGCCTTCGTCGTCGAGCCGTGGTCGGTGCGGGAGTGCCACCTGCACACCGACGTGCTCGCCCAGACCGAGTCGGTGTTCGCGCTGTCCAACGGGCACATCGGGTTGCGCGGCAACCTCGACGAGGGCGAGCCGTACGGGCTGCCGGGCACCTACCTCAACTCCTTCTACGAGCTGCGCCCGCTGCCGTACGCCGAGGCGGGCTACGGCTACCCCGAGTCCGGCCAGACGGTCGTCAACGTCACCAACGGCAAACTGATCCGGCTGCTCGTGGACGACGAGCCGTTCGACGTCCGGTACGGCACGCTGCACTCACACGAGCGCATCCTCGATCTGCGGGCGGGGACGCTCATCCGGAAGGCCTGCTGGAGCTCGCCGACCGGCGCGCAGGTGCGCGTCACCTCGACCCGGCTCGTGTCCTTCACCCACCGGGCCGTGGCCGCGGTCCGCTACGAGGTGGAGCCGGTGGACCAGCCGCTCAACGTGGTCGTCCAGTCGGAGCTGGTGGCCAACGAGACCGTGCCGCCGCCGACCGCCGACCCCCGCGCCGCCGCCGCGCTGGAGGCGCCGCTGGTGCTGGAGGAGAACGTCGCCGCGCGCAACAACGTGTGCGTCATGGTCCACTCCACCAGGGCCAGCCGGCTGCGGCTCGCCGCGGGGATGCGTCACGAGATCGACGGCCCGGACGGCACCCGGGTCGAGTGCGACGGCGGCGGCAACGTCAGCCGGGTCACGATCGCCACCCGGCTCGTGCCGGGCGAGCGGCTGCGGCTGGACAAGTTCTTCGCCTACGGCTGGTCGGCCAAACGGTCCAGGCCCGCGATGCACGACCAGGTTGTGGCGGCGCTGGCGGCGGCCCGGCTCACCGGGTGGGACGGCCTGTGCGCCGAGCAGCGCGCCTTCCTCGACGATTTCTGGGCGGGCGCCGACGTCGAGGTCGAGGGCGACGCCGAGGTGCAGCAGGCCGTGCGCTTCGGGCTGTTCCACCTGCTCCAGGCGGGGGCCCGGCTGGAGCGGCGGCCCATCCCCGGCAAGGGACTGACCGGCTCGGGTTACGACGGCCACGCGTTCTGGGACACCGAGAGTTTCGTGCTGCCGGTGGCCACCTACACCTACCCCCGGGCCGCCGCCGACGCCCTGATGTGGCGCGCCTCGATCCTGCCCCTCGCCCAGGCGCGGGCCGAGCAGCTCGGGCTGGCCGGGGCCGCCTTCCCCTGGCGGACGATCAACGGCGAGGAGTGCTCGGGATACTGGCCGGCGGGCACGGCGGCCTTCCACGTCAACGCCGACATCGCCACCGCGGTCACGCAGTACGTCGACGCGACCGAGGACACCGGCTTCGAGCGCGACTTCGGCCTGCCGCTGCTCGTGGCGACCGCTCGGCTGTGGTGCGCGCTCGGCCATCACGACGCCGAGGGCCGCTACCGCATCGACGGCGTGACCGGGCCGGACGAGTACAGCGCCGTCGCGGACAACAACGTCTACACCAACGTCATGGCCCGGCGGAACCTGCGGGCCGCCGCCGCGGCGGCCGTACGCCACCTCGACCAGGCCGAGCGGCTCGGGGTCACGCTGGAGGAGACGGCCATGTGGCGCGACTGCGCCGCCGCGATCCCCCTGCCGTACGACGAGCGGCTGGGGGTCCACGAGCAGAACGAGGGGTTCACCCGGCACGCGGTGTGGGACTTCGCGGGCACCGCACCCGAGCGGTATCCGCTGCTGCTCCACTTCCCCTACTTCGACCTGTACCGCAAGCAGGTCGTCAAGCAGGCCGACCTCGTGCTGGCCATGCACCTGTGCGGCGAGGCGTTCACACCCGAGCAGAAGGCGCGCAACTTCGCCTACTACGAGGCGCTGACCGTGCGGGACTCCTCGCTGTCGTCGTGCACCCAGGCCGTGCTCGCCGCCGAGGTGGGGCAGCTCGACCTCGCCTACGCCTATCTCGGCGAGGCCGCGCTGATGGACCTGCGCGACCTGGAGCACAACACCCGCGACGGCGTCCACATGGCCTCGCTCGCCGGGGCGTGGATCGCGCTCGTGGCCGGGTTCGGCGGCATGCGGGCGGAGGGGGGACGGATCCGCTTCGCCCCCCGCCTGCCCTCGGGCATCACCCGGCTCACCTTCCGCGTCCGCTACCGGGGCCGCCTGCTGCGGATCGACGTCACCCCGGACGGCACGACGTACCGGCTCCTGCACGGCAAGCCCCTCACACTGTCGCACCACGGCGAGGAGTTCACGCTCGGCGCGCAGCCGCAGGCCCGGCGCAACGCGCCGGCGCCCTTCCCGGACCTGCGGGTCAGGCAGCCGCCCGGCCGCGCGCCCGCGCCCCGGCGGCCCGGGGACCTGTCCCGCGACGTCACCGGCCCGGACGAGCAGGCGCAGGAGCTCTGACGGCCCGGCCGGACGCGAGAGGCCAGATAAAGCCAGAGAGGTTCAGAGCATCGCCTGCAGGGAGGCGGCGGCCTGCTCGCCCAGCTTCGTCGGGAGATGGGGCTGCTCGGCCATGACGGACTCCCAGTTGTCGCGGATCGCCTCGGCGGTGAGGTCGTCGGTCCGCCAGCCGGGCCCCTCGGCCACGAACACCCGGGCGATCCGCCCGGCGCCGACCGAGAACACCTCGCCGCTGGTCTCGCAGCTCTCGTGGGCCAGGTAGGCCACCAGCGGGCTGACCCGCTCGGGGGCGAACCGGCTCTCGAACTCCGCGGGCAGCAGCGTCTCGGTCATCCGCGTCCACGCGACGGGGGCGATCGCGTTGGCCCTGATGTTCGCCCGCGCGCCCTCGATGCCGAGCGTCTTGGTCAGGCCCACCAGGCCCATCTTGGCCGTCGAGTAGTTGGCCTGGCCGAAGTTGCCGAACAGCCCGGCGGGCGAGGAGGTGTTCACGATCCGTCCGTACGCCTGCTCCTTCATGTGCGGGAACGCCGCGCGGCTCACCAGGAACGAGCCACGCACGTGCACGGCGATCACGGCGTCGAACTCCTCGACCGTCATCTTCCCGAACGAGCGGTCTCGCAGGATGCCGGCGTTGTTGACGACGACGTCGACGCGGCCGAACGCGTCGAGCGCCGTCCGCACGATCGCCTCCGCGCCCTCCGGGGTGGCGACGTCGTCGGTGCTGGCCACCGCCTCGCCGCCGTTCTTCACGATCAGTTCGGCGACCTCCGCCGCCGGCCCTGAGGACGCGCCGGTGCCGTCGAGCGCGCCGCCGAGGTCGTTGACGACGACCTTCGCCCCGCGCCGGCCGAGCAGCAGCGCGTGCGACCGGCCGAGGCCGTGCCCGGCTCCGGTGACGATCGCGACCCTTCCGTCGAACCTCAGCTCGGACCCCTCAGCAGCCGACATGGCGCCACCCTTCGATAAAGAGAACAAGGTTCTGGTAGCACTTTATCCTTCGACGGCGGTGCCGCCAGGAGTAGTCGGCCGCCCGGTGCGCGGGTGGGCGACGGCGACCCTGACCTCGGTCTCCTGCCGCGGCGGCGGCACAGCCACCCAGCCGGCCGCGAGCGCCGCCTCGGCCACGTCCGGCCGGTACGGCCCGCGCGGCCGCGTCAGGCGGACGGCGCGTGCCAGAGGTCGGGCTCGCCCGGCACGCGGGTGACCATGTCCCGCTGCTCCAGCCACACCAGATGGGCGAGCGTCTCGTTGTTGGCCGCCCGCCGCATGTGCGTAGGGATCTCCTCCCAGCTGCGCGACCAGGTGAGCCGGGTGGCGATGTCCCAGCAGGTGGAGCCGTCGCCCTCCGCCACGACCCGCCGCACCTCCGCCAGCCGCTCCTCGTGGTGCCCGATGACGTAGTCCGCCCGCTTCGTCAGCTCCAGGAAGCGGTACTCGTGCGCGGGCAGCACCTCCTCGACGTCGAGCTTGCCCACCGCCCGCAGCGCGTCGAGGTAGTCGGCGAGCGGGTTGGCCGCCGACTGGGGGTGCACGGCGACCATCGGCGTGATCCGGGCGAGCACGTGGTCGCCGGAGAACAGCAGGCGACGCTCCTGCTCCACGAAGCACAGGTGACCGGGCGAGTGGCCGGGCGTCCAGATCGCCCGCAGGTCCCAGCCGGGCAGGTCGAGCCGGTCGCCGTCCTCGATGAGCCGATCGGGCGTCGCCATCGTGACGAACTGGCGCAGCATCACCGACGCCCCGGCGAGCTCCTGTGCCGTCAGGTCCGGCACCCCGCACCTGACCAGCAGGGCGCGCTCCCGCCGCACGAGCGACTCGATCGCCGACTCGTCGTATCGGTCGTGCAGGTTGCGGGCGTCGGCCGGATGCAGCCCGATCCAGGCGCCGGAGACCTCCCGGACCCGTCCGGCCAGTCCGTAGTGGTCCGGGTGGATGTGCGTGACCAGCACGGCCTTCACGTCGGTGATCTCGTATCCGGCCGTGGCGAGCCCCGCGACGAGAGCGTCGTACGCCTCCTCGGTGTTCCATCCGGCGTCGATGATCACGACCCCGTCCGGAACCTCCAGGGCGTAGACCAGGACGTAGCGCAGCGGATTGATCGGGATCGGGACGGGAATCGACCACAGCCCCGGCCGCACCCGTTCGACCTCGGGCAGTCCCCCGCCCAGCCACGCCGCGCGCTGCGCCTCGTTCGCCGCGGTCACGATCACCTTGCGCATCGGCTCCCCGCCCTTCTCGCAGCCCTGCCCGCCTGATTGTGCCGCCTTACCGAATTTGGTTCTACTGGGGGTGCCTCGGAGCGGGACCGGCGGGGAGGCGCACGTACAGGAGGGCGGAGGCGAGGACGACCACGGCGGTGAGCACCCAGACGGGGCCGACGCCGGCGATGCCCGACAGCGGCACCAGGCAGAGCGAGGAGAGCATGCCGCCGAACTGGAGCTGCAGGGAGTCCACCGACATCACGGTGGCCCGCCGATCGGCGGCGACCCGCTGGTGCAGCAGTTCGGACCTGAGCAGGGAGGCGACCGCGAGCGCGGTGAACAGCAGCACGTACGTCGCCCCGGTCGCGACGACCCCGGCCGCGCCGCGCAGGACGGTCGAGGCGGCCAGCGCGGCGACCGCCGCCCCCGTGACGACCGTGGCCGAGGCGGCCGCGCGGACCGAGCCGCGCAGAAGCCGGGCGAGCGGCGGCGCGAGGGAACTGCCGAGCGCGCCGGCGGCGAAGCCGGCGAAGGTCACGAAGGCGTAGGCCGCGCCGCCCGTCTCGGATCCTCCGGTCAGGGCGGCGAGGCGTCCGGGGGTCAGCAGCTCGATGGTGTTCAGCATCACGCCGGCCCCGGCGGCCAGCAGCAGCAATCGTCCGAGGGCGCGGTCGGCCAGGCCGAGCCGGATCCCGGCGACGATCGTGACCGGCACGTCGCGGACCACCTCGGCCATCCGTACCGCCACCCGTACCGCCACCCGGGCGGGCGCCCTCCCCGCACGGCTCGGTTCGCGCATGAGCACGAGCACGGCCACGAGGAGGATGAGCGCGGCCCCCGCCCCCGCCCAGATCGGCGCGGCGAGCGGGTCCCGGCGTACGGCCAGCGGGAGCAGGCCGCCGGCGAGCGTGCCGAGCGCCAGGGCGGCCGAGCCCGCGACGTTGCCGGCCGCCAGCCCGGGCTTCAGGTCGGCGGCCGGGCCGTACCGGGCGTGCAGGGTGTCGACGTACCACGCCTGGGCCGGCCCGCTGGACAGCGCACGCGCGACGCCCTTGAGCACGGAGGCGACCAGGAACGGCCACATCGAGTGCGCCAGGGCCATCACGACCAGCGCGACCACGCTGACGACGGCCGACGCGGCGAGCACCGGGCGTCTGCCGAGGACGTCGGCGAGCCCGCCCGTCGGCAGTTCGAGCACGACGATCGTGACCGAGTAGGCCCCGGTGACCAGGCCGATTTCGGCGATGTCCAGCCCCCTGGCGGACATCAGCAGCACCATCGGCGCCAGCATCAGGCCGGTCGGCAGCCAGGTGAGGAACTCGATCGCGGCGTAGCGCCCGTGCTCGCGCAGGCCCGGCCGCGGGGTCTCGGCGAGCGGCTCCCGCTGATGTATCACCGGCTCACCCGTGACCCGCTCATCCGTGACCGGCTCGCCCATGACCCGCTCGCCCGTGACCCGCTCATCCATGACCGGCCGCCGGGTCGCGGCGCGGATGGGCCGCCAGCAGGACCGCGACCGGGCGCGCGTCCGGGTCGTCCCGGTCCCGCTCCGCGGCCTCCAGGAGCATGGCCGACATCCGCTCGTAGAGGTAGGTCACCGTCGCCGGCGACAGCCGCACCACCAGGTCGGACATGCCGGCGGCCTCGGCCCACGCCTCGCTCCACAGGTCGCGCTCGCGCTCGAAGTTCTCGACGTCGGCGGTGAGCTTTTCGAGCTGGCGCCGCCGCAGGAACGCCGCGGCCTCCCGGCCCTCGGCGGTCGCGGCCATCTCCACGTCGCTCCACGCGGTGAACCGGTGGATCGCCCGCCACCGCCGCTCGCGCCGGTCGCGCTGGCCGGGATCGGCCTCCACGAAGCCATACCTGACGAGCTGGCGCAGGTGATAGCTGGTGGAGCCGGAGCTCTCGCCGAGGCGCCCGGCCAGCTCGGTCGCGGTCGCCGGGCCGTTCGTGCGCAGCTCCCCCAGCAGCAGCACCCGCAGCGGATGGGCGACCGCCTTCAGCGTGCGGGGATCGTGGACGTGGAAGACCTCGTGATCCATACGGGTGACGCTAACATTGCAAAGACATCTTTGCAGAATTCTCTTTGCAGAAATGTAAGTTTCAGCCGCACCCCCTCGCAATGGCCGGTCAGGCGCGTCTCGCCGCGGTGATCGTTGACGTCCGCGGAAATCCGGAGGAAGCATGCGAGTCGCGCACCGCTTTGGGAGCGCTCCCACTCCCCCGAGGACCATTGTGCTCAGACGAATCGGCATTCTCGCCGTGGCGGCACTGGCCACGGCGTGCCTGACCGGCGCACCTCCCGCCACGGCGGAAGAGGGTCCGGAACAGATCCCCAACGGCACGTTCGACACCACCACCGATCCGTGGTGGCACACCGCGAACCTGAACTTCGAGCTGTCCGACGGCCGGCTCTGCACCGACGTCCCCGCGGGCACGACCAACCCCTGGGACGCGATCGTCGGCGTCAACGACATCCCGCTGGTGAAGGACGAGACCTACGCCTTCAGCTTCTTCGCCACCGCGAACCCCGGGAAGGTCGCCAGGGCGTACGTCCAGCTCCCGATCGACCCCTACACGCAGTACGTGTCGGCCGCCCCCGAGCTGAGCGTCTCGGGCAACACCTACAGCTACACGTTCACCTCGCCGGTCGACCTGCCCGACGCGCAGGTCGTCTTCCAGATCGGCGGCAGCGCGACGGCGTGGCGGTTCTGCGTGGACAACGTCTCCCTCAAGGGCGGGGCGCCGCCGGAGGTCTACACGCCCGACACCGGCCCCCGGGTCCGGGTGAACCAGGTGGCCTACCTGCCCAAGGGTCCCAAGAACGCCACCCTGGTCACCGACGCCGCCGAGGCGCTGCCGTGGCAGCTCAAGAACTCCGCCGGGACCGTCGTCTCGCACGGCACGACCGCCCCTCGCGGCGTCGACGCCAGCTCCGGGCAGAACGTCCACTCGATCGACTTCGGCACGTACACGAAGGCCGGGACCGGCTACACGCTGACCGCCGACGGTGAGACGAGCCGGCCGTTCGACATCAAGCCCGACGCGTACGCCGGCCTCAAGCTCGACGCGCTGAAGTTCTACTACACCCAGCGCAGCGGGATCGCGATCGACGACGCCCTGCGTCCCGGGTACGGCAGGCCCGCCGGCCACGCGGGCGTCGCCCCCAACCAGGGCGACACCAACGTGCCCTGCCAGCCGGGCGTCTGCGACTACTCCCTCGACGTGTCCGGCGGCTGGTACGACGCGGGCGACCACGGCAAGTACGTCGTCAACGGCGGCATCTCGGTCGCCCAGCTCATGAGCGAGTTCGAGCGCACCAAGAACGCCGCGACCGCCAAGCCGATCGGGAGCCTGAACATCCCCGAGAGCGGCGACGACGTCCCCGACGTGCTCGACGAGGCCCGCTGGGAGCAGGAGTTCCTGCTGAAGATGCAGCGGACCGACGGCATGGTCCACCACAAGATCCACGACGAGAACTGGACCGGCCTGCCGCTGCTGCCGCACCTGGACGAGCAGAAGCGCGAGCTGCACCCGGTCTCCACGGCCGCCACGCTCAACCTCGCCGCGACGGCCGCCCAGGCGGCCCGGATCTTCGCGCCGTACGACGCCGCGTTCGCCGCGAAGAACCTCGCGGCGGCGAAGAAGGCGTGGACGGCGGCCAAGGCGAACCCGAACCTGCTGGCCTCCCCCTCCGACGGCGTCGGCGGCGGCACCTACGACGACGCCAACGTCAGCGACGAGTTCTACTGGGCGGCGGCCGAGCTCTACATCACCACGGGTGACAAGGAGTACAAGGACTTCGTCCTCGCCTCCCCGCACCACACGGCCGACATCTGGAAGACGGGCGCCATGGACTGGGGCAACGTCGCGGCGCTCGGCCGCCTCGACCTGGCCACCGTGCCCAACGACCTGCCCGGCCGCGACGCCGTGCGCGCCTCGGTGGTCGCCGGCGCGGACAAGTACCTCGCCGTGCTGAAGGCCCACCCGTACGGCCTGCCGTACGACACGACGGCCTACGACTGGGGATCGAACAGCATCGTCGTCAACAACCTTGTGGTCATCGCCACGGCCTACGACCTCACCGGCGACGTGAAGTACCGCGACGGCGTGCTGGAGGGCATCGACTACATCTTCGGCCGCAACGCGCTCAACCAGTCGTACGTGACCGGTTACGGCGAGGTGGCGTCGAAGAACCAGCACACCAGGTGGTACGCCCACTCGCTGGACACCTCGCTGCCGAACCCGCCGCGCGGCACGCTCGCGGGCGGCCCCAACTCCGCCATCCAGGACCCGGTGGCCCAGGCGAAGCTCAAGGGCTGCGTGGCGCAGTTCTGCTACATCGACGACATCGGCTCCTGGGCGACCAACGAGCTGACGATCAACTGGAACTCGCCGCTGTCGTGGATCTCGGCGTTCGTGGCCGACCAGGGTGACGGTGGCGTCAAGCCTCCCGCCGTGGAGTGCAAGGTCACCTACACCACCCACGGTTCGTGGCCGGCGGGCTTCACCACCCAGGTCACCGTCGAGAACACCGGCAAGAAGGCGATCGACGGCTGGGCGCTGAAGTGGTCGTTCCTGGGCGGCCAGGAGATCGACCACAGCTGGAGCGCCGAGTTCTCGCAGGAGGCGGCGACCGTGACCGCCGCGAACGAGACCTGGAACAAGACCATCAAGCCGCACCAGTCGGTCACCTTCGGCTTCAACGGCAAGGCCGCGCCGGGGGCCAACCCGACGCCCGGCCTGTTCACGCTGAACGGCACCGCCTGCGCCTGACCCGATCCGCACCCGGATCGGAAAGACCCGGCCGCCGCCCCCAGAAGGGGCGGCGGCCGGTTCCGCTCAGGCCCCGCGCCCAGGCCAGGACCGTCCGTCCCTGACCAGGGCGGCGAAACGGGAGGCCACCTCACGCCAGGCGGCCCGCGAAAGCGGATCGTCGGCCACGGCGGAGGCGTACAGCTCGTCGAGGTCGAGACCCCGCATGCGGGTGTGCTCGACGTCCCACCGCCGGATGCGTTCGGGCCCGGCCTCGGGGTGGAACTGCACGCCCCAGGCGCGCTCGCCCAGCCGGAAGGCCTGGTAGGGGCAGCGTTCGGTCTCGGCGAGCCAGACCGCGTCCGGCGGCAGGGCCGTGACGGCGTCGATGTGGTTCTCGATCGCCGGCACGGCGGCGGGCAGCCCGCGGAAGACCACGTCGTCAGCCGCCTCGGCCCTCATGGTGATGGACGTGCTGCCGTGCTCGGGCGCCCCGGCCTCGCCCTGGACCTTCCCACCGCCGACCGAGGCGAGCATCTGCCCGCCCAGGCAGATACCGAAGAACGGCACCGACCGGGCGAGGGCCTGCTCGACGAGGGCACGGGCGGACGGCAGCCAGGGCGCCTTGTCGTCGTCGTCCGGCAGGTAACCGCCGCCGAGCACGATCAGGCCGTCGTGCTCCAGCCGCGTCGGGAGGGGCGACCCGTCGAAGGCGGTGACCACGTCGACCGCGACCCCGGCGGCGTCCAGCCATTCCCCGAACCGCCCGGGGCCCCCGTTCGCGCCGTTCTGCACGGCGAGCACACGTGGCGATTCCGGCATGAGGCCGGACTCTACGCCCCCCGCCCGGCCGGCGACCGCGTGACCCGGCCCTGACCGGGCTCGACGCGGTGGCGACGCGCGCCTGCCCATAAAGTGAACGGCGTGATCGACGACATCTGGGTGGACGACGCCGTCACGGCGCTGCGTCCGGACTTCGCCGTCCTGGTGGTCTGCGCGTACGGCCTGCGCAACGGGCCGTCCGACGATCGTTCGCGGGCCTGGCTCGCCGACGCGGCGGTTCACGCCGTGCCGCAGGACGACGAGAGGATCGAGGCCTGGCGGACGGCCTACCGCGCCTTCGGCGCCAAGCCCCAGCGCACCCGGCCGTCAGTCGACGCGCTGGTGCGCCGGATGCCGCTCCCGGAGATCAACCTGGTGGTGGACGCCTACAACAGCGTGTCCGTACGGCACGGCCTGCCGATCGGCGGTGAGGACCTGCGCCGCTACCAGGGCGTCGCCCGGCTGGTGCGGGCCGCGGGCGACGAGCCCTCGGAGGAGGCGCTGGGCGACCCGGGGATCGGCGAGGTGGTGTGGCGCGACGACGCGGGCGTCACCTGCCGGCGGTGGAACTGGCGGCAGTGCGTCAGGACGAGGATCACCGAGGACACGGTGGACGCGCTCTTCCTTCTGGAGCGCCTCGAACCGCTCTCTCTGGACGCGTTGCGTGCCGCGGGCGACGACCTCGCGGGTATGCTGTCCGATATAGATCCCAATATCCGGATCGGGTCGCGGCTCATCGGCTGACCAGTTGATGTGACCAGAGGGTAAGAGGCACCTCACCACCCAGACGGGCTATCCGCGCGTGACCTGTTTTATCGATCCTGGGAGGATGGGCCGGGACCTGCGACCCGCCGGGGCGCACGTCGGTGTGCGAGGCGAGTAGCCTTGGACAGGTTCATCAACATCAACGCCGATCTGCGGAAGAGGGCGATTTCCGCCGTGTCGTCTGAGTCGTCGCGGTCAAACCCACTGGCAAGCTTTGGTCAAAATGAGTGGCTTGTCGATGAGTTGTACCAGAAGTATCTCGAAGATCCCGAGTCTGTTGACCAGGCCTGGTGGCACTTCTTCGCTGACTACAACGGAACGGCCAAGCCCGCTCCGTCCAAGTCCGCAGTCGCCGCGAACGGCGCGACCACGACGGCCGCGCCGCAGGCTCCCGCTCCGGTGAGTCCGGCCCCGCAGACGGCGCCCCCGCCCCCGCAGCCGAAGCCGCAGGCGAAGCCCGAGGCCAAGGCGCCCGCCAAGCAGCCGGCCCCGGCCGGCGCGGTCGAGGAGAAGCTGCGCGGCGCCGCCGCGCGCACCGCCGCCAACATGGAGGCCTCGCTCGTCGTTCCCACGGCCACGAGCGTCCGTGCGGTCCCCGCGAAGCTGCTGGTCGACAACCGCATCGTCATCAACAACCATCTGTCGCGCGGCCGTGGCGGCAAGATCTCCTTCACCCACGTCATCGGTTACGCGATCGTCCAGGCGCTCAAGTCTCTGCCTGAGATGAACTACTCGTACGGCGAGGCGGACGGCAAGCCGGTCCTCGTCAAGCCGGAGCACGTCGGGCTCGGCCTCGCCATCGACGTGCAGAAGAGCGACGGCAGCCGCCAGCTGCTCGTGCCGTCGATCAAGCAGGCCGAGACCATGGACTTCCGCCAGTTCTGGGTGGCGTACGAGGAGATCGTGCGCAAGGCCCGGGCGGGCAAGCTCGGCGTGGACGACTTCCAGAACACGACGATCTCCCTGACCAACCCCGGCACGATCGGCACGGTCCACTCGGTGCCGCGGCTGATGCCCGGCCAGGGCACGATCATCGGCGTCGGCGCGATGGAGTACCCGGCGGAATACCAGGGCGCCTCGGAGGAGACCCTGTCCCGCCTGGCCATCAGCAAGGTGATGACGCTCACCTCCACCTACGACCACCGGATCATCCAGGGCGCCCAGTCGGGCGACTTCCTGCGCCGCATCCACCAGCTCCTGCTCGGCGCCGACGACTTCTATGACGAGATCTTCGAGTCGCTGCGCATCCCGTACGAGCCGGTCCGCTGGGTCCAGGACATCTCCGCCACCCACGACGACGACGTGGCCAAGTCGGCGCGTGTGCTGGAGCTCATCCACGCCTACCGGGTCCGCGGCCACCTCATGGCCGACACCGACCCGCTGGAGTACCGCCAGCGCAAGCACCCCGACCTCGACATCCAGTCGCACGGCCTGACGCTGTGGGACCTGGAGCGCGAGTTCCCGACGGGTGGCTTCGGCAGCAAGCCGCTGATGAAGCTGCGCGACATCCTCGGCGTGCTGCGCGACTCGTACTGCCGCACGATCGGCATCGAGTACATGCACATCCAGAACCCCGAGGAGCGGGCCTGGATCCAGGAGCGGGTGGAGCAGCCGCACGCCAAGCCCAGCCGCGAGGAGCAGCTGAACATCCTGCGCCGGCTCAACACGGCCGAGGCGTTCGAGACCTTCCTGCAGACCAAGTACGTCGGCCAGAAGCGGTTCTCGCTGGAGGGCGGCGAGTCGCTGATCCCGCTGCTCGACTCGGTGATCAGTTGCGCGGCGGCCGAGCGTCTCGACGAGGTCGTCATCGGCATGGCCCACCGCGGCCGGCTCAACGTGCTCGCCAACATCGTGGGCAAGTCGTACGCCCAGGTGTTCGGCGAGTTCGAGGGCAACATCGACCCGCGCAGCGCGCACGGCTCCGGCGACGTGAAGTACCACCTCGGCGCGAGCGGCGACTTCGTGGCGTCGAACGGCAACAAGATCAGCACCTCTGTGGTCGCCAACCCCTCGCACCTGGAGGCCGTCGACCCGGTCCTTGAGGGCGTGGTCCGGGCCAAGCAGGACCTGCTGGAGCGCGGCGAGGAGGGCTTCACCGTCCTGCCCGTGCTCGTCCACGGCGACGCGGCGTTCGCCGGCCAGGGCGTGGTCGCCGAGACCCTGCACCTGTCCCAGCTGCGCGGCTACCGCACCGGTGGCACCGTCCACATGGTGGTGAACAACCAGGTCGGCTTCACCACCTCGCCCGCCTCCTCGCGGTCGAGCGTGTACGCCACCGACGTCGCGCGCATGATCCAGGCGCCGATCTTCCACGTGAACGGCGACGACCCCGAGGCGGTCGTGCGGGTCGGCCGGCTGGCCTACGAATACCGCCAGACGTTCCTCAAGGACGTCGTCATCGACCTGATCTGCTACCGGCGGCGCGGTCACAACGAGACCGACAACCCGGCGTTCACGCAGCCGCTGATGTACGACCTCATCGACGCCAAGCGCTCGACCCGCAAGCTGTA
The DNA here is from genome assembly GCF_043197435.1 of Microbispora bryophytorum. Taxonomy (NCBI): domain Bacteria; kingdom Bacillati; phylum Actinomycetota; class Actinomycetes; order Streptosporangiales; family Streptosporangiaceae; genus Microbispora; species Microbispora bryophytorum. The sequence goes on from NZ_JBICTF010000016.1 coordinate 16,507, forward strand.
CACCGAGGCCCTCATCGGCCGCGGCGACATCACGGTCGAGGAGGCCGAGCAGGCCCTGCGCGACTACCAGGAGCAGCTCGAGCGGGCCTTCACCGAGACCCGGGAGGCCACGAAGCAGCCGCTCCAGCCGGGTGCGGTCGTGCGGCCGGAGCCCGACGAGGTGATCCCGTGGTCGCACGAGGACACCAAGACGGCGATCTCGGAGGAGGTCGTCAAGCGGGTCGTCGACACCCAGCTGAACCTGCCCGAGGGCTTCACCATCCACCCGCGGCTGGCCCCGGTGATCCAGCGCCGCGGCGCGATGATCGCCGAGGACGCGATCGACTGGGCGACCGGTGAGCTGCTCGCGTTCGGGTCGCTCCTCATCGACGACCACCCGGTCCGCCTGGTCGGTCAGGACTCCCGCCGCGGCACCTTCGGCCAGCGTCACGCCGTGCTGGTCGACCGGGTCAGCGGCGAGGAGCACACCCCGCTCAAGACGTTCAACCAGGGCACCACGAAGTTCTACGCGTACGACTCGCTGCTCAGCGAGTTCGCCGCGATGGGCTTCGAGTACGGCTACAGCGTGGTCCGCCCGGACGCCCTGGTCGCCTGGGAGGCGCAGTTCGGCGACTTCGCCAACGGCGCTCAGTCGATCATCGACGAGTTCATCTCGTCGGGCGAGCAGAAGTGGGGCCAGCGCTCCTCGGTCGTGCTGCTGCTGCCGCACGGTTACGAGGGCCAGGGCCCGGACCACTCCTCCGCCCGCATCGAGCGCTACCTGCAGCTGTGCGCGCAGGACAACATGACGGTGGCGCAGCCGAGCACCCCGGCGAGCTACTTCCACCTGCTGCGCTGGCAGGTGCTGTCGGATCGGCGCAAGCCCCTCGTGATCTTCACGCCCAAGTCGCTGCTGCGGCTCAAGGCGGCGGCCTCGGCCACCTCGGAGTTCACCTCCGGCGCCTTCCGCCCCGTCATCGGCGACTCGAAGGTGGACCCGTCGGCCGTCCGCAAGGTCGTGGTCTGCTCGGGCAGGATCTACTACGACCTGCTCGCGCGGCGCGAGAAGGACGGCAGGAATGACGTGGCGCTGGTCCGCCTGGAGCGCCTCTACCCGTTCCCGGAGAACCCGCTCAAGGCCGAGCTGGCCCGCTACGGCGCGGACACGGAGCTGCTCTGGGCACAGGACGAGCCCGTCAACATGGGCCCGTGGCCGTACCTCAGCCTGAAGATGGTGGAGAAGCCCGACCTGCTCGGGGGCCGCACCTTCCGCAGGGTCTCGCGTACGCCGAACTCCTCGCCGGCCGTCGGCTCGCACGCCAAGCACGACGAGGAACTGCACGGCATCCTGAGCGAGATCTTCGACTGAGCGGGGATCCCGCACCGCTGAGGAGGTCCCCCACGTCCGTGGGGGACCTCTCTCCATGATCAGGACATTCACTGGAGCGAGGTATGTACTTCACCGACCGGGGGATCGAGGAGCTCGTCGAGCGCCGCGGCGAGGAGGAGATCAGCGTGGGCTGGCTCGCGGAGCGGCTACGCGAGTTCGTGGACCTCAACCCCGAGTTCGAGGTGCCCGTCGAGCGGCTGGCCACCTGGCTCGCGCGCCTGGACGAGGACGACTGATAACCCCAGCCGTGATCTTGCAGTTTGTCGCACGCACCCTCGACGACCTGCGCATGTTCTGTACGTGATCACACAGTTTTTTCGGCCAACCCCATTCGACCTCGGCCGATCCATTTCGTGATCTTGCAATTACAAGATCACGAATGATGAATCCGCAGGTAAACACGGGCGACACCTCGATGACTACAAGATCATCAAGGATACCCGGGCAGGTCGGCGGGCATCCGTGCGACAAACTACAAGATCACGGCGGTGTTCGGGGGGACGAGATATATCTTGACTTTCCATAGACGAGATATATCTTGTTTGTGGATGGTTCGTCCGCGCGGCCGCCGACCCGCGCGGGCGCAGGACTACGCGTGGAAGGGCCCGAGCTATGCCCCAATACACGATCGACTCTCCCGGACGGCTGACGTTCGGAGAGGTCACCGCGCTCAACGTGCGCATCGTGGCCGGCCGGCTGGCCGTGCTGGCCAGCGACGGCCCGCCGACCCTTGATGTGACGGAGGTGGACGGCTCGCCGCTGGTCGTGACCCACAACGACGACGACGGCCGCCTGACCGTCGCGTACAAGGACCTGACGTGGGACGGGATCTTGGGCTGGTTACGCCCGGGCCCGCGCAGGACCACGCTGACGCTGACCGTGCCGAAGACGTGCACCGTGCAGGCCGGGGTCGTCTCCGCCTCCGCCGTGGTGGCGGGCATGGAGGGGAGCACCGGCGTGAAGGGCGTGTCAGGGGAGATCGTCCTCGACAACGTCACCGGCGAGGTGCAGGCCGAGACGGTCTCGGGCTCGGTGGAAAGCCGTGGACTGGCCGGCGATCTGTCCTTCTCCACCATCTCCGGCGACCTCACCGTGGCCGAAGGCCGGCCGAGGCGGCTGCGCACGAACACGGTGTCCGGCCGCGTCACCGCCGACCTCGAACTGGAGCCCACCGGTCACGTCACCATGCACAGCGTGTCGGGTGCGATCGTCGTACGGCTCCCGCACGACGTGGACACCGACGTGTCCGTCCACACGACCTCGGGCAGGGTCGAGTCGGCCTTCCCCGAGTTGCACACCACCTCGGCGCCGGGAACCCGCTCGCTCAGGGGCCGGCTGGGCGGCGGCATGGCGTCCCTCACGGCGACCACCATGTCCGGCGCCGTCACCCTGCTCAGCGGCTCGCCCGCCGGCAGGCGAGGAGAGGAGAAAGCGTGAGCGAGCGAACGAGGGAACACGGCGAGGAGAGAGCATGAGCCCCGTGTTCGGGCACGGCCGGTTGCGGCTGTACCTGCTGAAGCTGCTGGAGGAGAGTCCGCGGCACGGCTACGAGGTCATCCGGCTCCTGCAGGACCGTTTCCTCGGCGTCTACTCCCCCTCCCCCGGCACGATCTATCCCCGGCTGGCCCGGCTGGAGGACGAGGGCCTGGTCACCCACGAGGTCGTGGACGGCAAGAAGGTCTTCACGCTGACCGACAAGGGGCGGGCCGAGCTGCACGACCGGATGGACGAGCTCGCCGACCTGGAGCAGGAGATCACCGCCTCGGTCCAGGACATCGCGCGCGAGGTGAAGGAGGATGTGCGGCAGACCGTGCGTTCCCTGCGCGAGGAGCTCACCCAGATGGCCAAGGACATCGGCCACGACGGCCGTGACGCGCGGCGTGAGCAGAAGGAGGAGTGGCGGCGGCAGCGCGACCAGGCCAGGGAGGAATGGAGCAGGCAGAAGGAGGAGTGGCGCCGCCACAAGCGCCAGTGGCAGGAGGAGAGCGACCGCTGGCAGCACGAGTGGCGGCGGATCTGGGAGGAGTCCTGGGGGTTCGGCGGCGGCCGACAGGGCGGTCACGACGCCGCGCTCAGCCGGATGCTGGCCGACTTCGTCGCCGACGTCCACCGGTCCTCCGCCGCGGGCGTGCCCGACGAACGGGCCCTGGCCGAGTGCCGGGCCGCCCTCGACGAGGCCGCCGAGCGGATCCGCCGGGCGCTGCACCCCTGACCGGCGCGACCGGTGACCGGCGCGACCGGTGACCGGCGCGACCGGCAGCGAGAGGCCGTCAGATCGTGAAGACCACCTTGCCGAAGACCTCGCCGCGGTGCATGGCGGCGAACCCCTCCTGCGCCTCGGCCAGCGGCAGCACCCGGTCGATCGCCGGCCGGACACCCGTCTGCTCAAGGAACACCGCGAGCCGCGCGAGCTGCTCGCGCGTCCCCATCGTGGATCCGATGATCGACTTCTGCAGGAAGTAGACCTGGGCGAGCTGCGTCGGGGCGACCATGCCGCTCGTCGCGCCGCAGGTGACGATCCGGCCACCCGGGCGCAGGGAGCTGAGCGAGTGCTTCCAGGTGGCCTCGCCGACCGTCTCCATGACGGCGTCCACCCGCTCGGGCAGCCGCGCGCCCGTCTCGAAGACCCGGTCGGCGCCGAGCGCGAGGGCCCGTTCGCGCTTGTCCTGCGAACGGCTGGTCGCCCAGACGCGGAAGCCGCCGGCCCGGCCGAGCGCGATCAGCGCGGTCGCCACGCCGCCACCGGCGCCCTGGACGAGGATGGTCGAGCCCGGTTCCAGCCCCGCCTTGTCGAAGATCATTCGGTAGGCCGTCAGCCAGGCCGTGGGCAGGCAGGCGGCCTCCTCGAAGGAGATCGCCGCGGGTTTGGGCACCAGGTTGCGGCGGGGCACCGCGATCTTCTCGGCGAACGTCCCGTCGTACTTCTCCGACAGCAGCGAACGCGCCGGGTCGAGGGTCTCGTCCCCGTCGACCGGCGTGCCGATGACGGAGTGGACGATCACCTCATTGCCGTCCTCGTCCACCCCCGCGGCGTCGCAGCCGAGCACGATCGGCAGCCGGTCCTGGCTGATCCCCACGCCCTTGAGGGTCCACAGGTCGTGGTGGTTGAGCGCGGCGGCCCGGACCGTGACGGTCGTCCATCCTTCCGGCGCGTCCGGCTCGGGATGCTCCCCGAGCGTCAGGCCCTTGAGCGGGTCGTCCGGATCGGTCTGAGTGACGGTGAGGGCGAACATGCCAGAACATTACTCCGGCCACCGCGCCGGGCCCGGTACGGCCCCGCGCGCCTCGCCGCCGGCGCCTGTCCCACCCGGGAAGACCGCCGAGGCCGCCCCGGGCGACCTTTCCGGGCACGGCCCGGGAAGCGGCCGGTCACGGTGGTCCCACCGCTTTCCGTCAGGGTCATCGGCCCGCGCCGAGTGCGGCCCACCGGTCCGTGGGCCTGTCCGGCCGGGCCGGGCCTGTGGGGCGGGGCGCCTTCCGCGCGGCGCGTCCGGCGTGGGACGCCAGCTCCCCGCGGTCGGCCGCGCCTCGCCGGCTCTCGCGGGGCAGTGCCAAGCCCGGGCCGAGGCTCACCAGATCCTCGGTGGCGAGACACAGTTCGCTGCCCGGCCCGACGCCCAGTTCGTCGCTCAGCACCTTCTCGGCGTTCTTGTAGGCCTCGATCGCCTCGGCGTACCGGCCCATCCGGCACAGGGCGCGGATGTGCCGGGCGTGCATCATCTCGTTCAGCGGATTCTCGGCGATGAACTTCCTGGCGTTCAGCACCACCTGCTGGTTGCTGCCGAGAGAGAGCCACGCGTCGATCAGCGTCTCGCGCGCGACCGCGCGCCAGTTGTCCAGTTCGTTGGCCGCGGCGGCGCCCAGCCGCCCGTCGAGGGCGTCGAGCATGGCGTCGCCGCGCCACAGGCAGAGCGCGTCCTTGAGGATGCTCGCGACCACCGAAGGAGTCCCCGGCGCCAGGTCCAGCGCACGCTCGGTGAGGTTGACGAACCGGTGCGCGTCCACCTTGCCCCGGTCCAGGTTGAGCCGGTAGTCGGAGCCGACCGTCTCGATCAGGTCGGATTCCCGGCCGTAGTGCCGCAGCCAGCGGCGAAGCCGGGCGAGATGCGCGTGCAGGGCGTTGACGGCGTCGTCGGTGGTGGTCATGAGGTCGAGTTCGTCGATGAGTTCGTCGCGCATCACCGTGTGTCCGGCACGGAATGCGAGAATGGCGAAAAGACTTCTTAGTTTCGCTCCGGTCGGCGCCGCCTCACAATTGGAAAACCTGACTCGCAACGGGCCGAGAACATCGATGCCAACGATCGCCACAGTTCACTTCCCCCTAGTGGAAAACGGGCCACGCCACGTAGTTGCCGCATCACCGGCGGAGGAACGGAGCATCCTCCTCGGCGGCAGGTAAGGCCCCTGGCGACGAATAACAGGTGGATCTCACCGAATTGTCATCGGCAGGAGTCTAACCAGAGGGAATCTCCAAGGGGGACCCGCACGTTCGAGCAGCTACCCGGTCGATCGAGTAGGCCGCGCGGAGGCCGGGCGGGCGGATGACGGTCGATCCGGGTTCCCGCGTTTGCCTGCGGCCGATCGGGGTGAGGACTTATGGTGTACGGTCGATCGTATGGGGAGTGCTGTGGATCCCGTGGCGCCGCACGATGACACGATCGCACCCGGTCGGGCTCTCCTGGGGGGAAAGACCGGGGTCACGGACAAACGCCTCCTGCGCGGCGCCAGGACACGCGAGCGCATCCTGGGGCACGCGGTCGATCTGGCCTCGCTGGAGGGGCTCGGGAACGTCTCCTTCGGCCGGCTCGCCACCGAGACCGGGCTCAGCAAGGCCGGCATCCAGACCCTCTTCAAGAGCAAGGAGGCGCTCCAACTCGCCACCATCGAGTACGCGCGCCGCCTGTTCATCGACGCGGTCATCCGGCCGACCCGGTCGGCGCAGCCGGGCGTCGCCCGGCTGCGCGCGCTGCTCGACCGCTGGACCGAGTACGCCACCGCTCCGCTGTTCGCCGGCGGCTGTTTCCGGGCCGCGAACCTGGCGGACTTCGACAGCAGGCCGGGCCCGATCCGCGACGCGCTGTTCCGCGACCAGCAGGAGTGGGTCGCAACCATCGCCGGCGAGCTGGGGAACGCCGTCGCCGAGGGCGAGGTCTCGGGTCTGGACACCCAGCTCGCCGCCTTCCAGATCGACGCCCTGCTGTGCGCCGCCAACACCGCCCTGCGCATGGGAGACGCCGGCGTGGTGGACAAGGTCTACCGTGCCGTGAACGGGATGCTGGGCCTCTGACCGGCCCTCCCGAGGAGGGCCGGTCATCGCCTCACCGGCCTCCCCCGGCCCGCTTGGGCAGCAGGAAGATGAGGACGGCGGTCACCGCGGCGATCACGAACGTGCCCAGCGACGCCATCGCGAAGGCGTGCCCCGCGGCCTCCACCGGTCCGTCCGCCTGCGGGTGGAAGGAGTTGAAGAACACCGCGCCGATCACGGCGACGCCGAGCGCGCCGCCCACCTGCTGAGCCGTGGACAGCGACCCGGAGGCCATCCCGACCGACTCCGGCTTGATCCGGCTCAGCACGGTGTTCAGCAGGGGTGTGATGAGCAGGCCGCCGCCGACGCTCTGCAGCATGAGAGTGGGGATCACCAGCGCCGGGGTGAGCTTCGGGCCGAGCAGCAGCACGACCGTCGTCGCCAGGTATCCGAGGGCCAGGATGATCGCGCCGACCTCGAGCACGCGCCGGCCGTACTTCGGCACGAGCCGGCCCGCCACCATGCTGAAGATGAAGAAGACGGTCGCGGCGGGCGTGTACACCAGCCCCGCGCCCAGCGCCGACATGCCGAGGCCCTGCTGCATGGCGACCGACAGCGACAGGTAGTAGGAGCTGAGCAGCGCGTACACGGCCAGGACCAGCACGATGCCCAGCGAGAACGAGCGCTGGGCGAACAGCGACAGCGTTATCAGCGGATCGCCGCCGCGACCGGCCACGGCGCGCTCGACCGCGACGAAGACCCCGAACGCGATCAGGCTAGCGGCGAAGCACGCCCAGATCCACCACGGCCAGCCTTCCTCCCGTCCCTGGATCAGCGGGAAGACCGCGAGCAGCAGCGCGACGCTGAGCGCCAGCATTCCGGGGATGTCGAGCTTGCGGGCCGAGGGAGAGCGCGACTCCGGGACGTACGCCAGCGCGAGCAGGAGCGTGACGACGCCGATCGGCACGTTGACCCAGAACACCGCCCGCCAGTCGGACCCGAAGATGCCGGCTCCGATGAGCAGGCCGCCGACGAGCTGGCCACTGATCGTGGCCATGCCGATCACGACGCCCAGGACGCCGAAGACCCGGTGCCTGCCCTTCTCGGGGACCAGCACCGTGACGACGGCGAACACCTGGGGAACCATCAGGGCCGCGCCCACGCCCTGGACGACACGCGCGGCGATGAGCGTTCCCGGGCTCGGCGCCATGGCGCACGCGATGGAGGACAGCGTGAATATCCCCATGCCCAGGACGTAGATCCGCTTGCGGCCGAACAGGTCCGCCACGCGACCACCCGTGATCATCAGGATCGCATAGCTGAGCTGGTATGCGGCCAGGACCCATTGCAGGTCACCGACGGAGGCGTTGAGATCGGCCGCGATCGACGGTGCCGCCACCACGACGATGAACGAGTCGAGGATCGCCATGAACATGCCGACCATGACGAGCGACATCGCCCCCCAGGGGATCGCCGCCTCCTCCGTCGGCGCCGCGGGGGCGATCACCTGTTGCCGGTCCTTGGTCACATGACCTCCCTGTTCCTGCGCCTCACGCACTGCGCCTGCCGTACGCGGGACTCCCCGCCGGCCCTCGGCACGACGGGACACGAAGAGAACAGGCAAAGCATACGCCCGTACGTATTTCTTCTTCAACGCTCCCACGGCGACGGGCCGGCGGCGAGAGCCGCCGGCCCGTACGCGGAGTCGGAACCGGGAGGAGCGGCCGGTCAGGTGTGCCGGGGAGCGTCTTCGCCGGACCCGGACCGGTCGCGGCCGAGGACGCCGGCCAGCGCCTTGACCATCTCTGCCGCCATCACCGCCTGCCCGGACGTGGAGAAGTGGATGCGGTCGGCGCTCAGCAGCGTGTCTCGGTCGTTGACCGGGTGGCTCCACATGTCGATGACGACCGCGCCGTACTCGGCGGCCAGGCGGCGGACCATGTCGTTCAGCGTGGCGATCCGGTCGCGCCAGTCGGGGAAGACCGGCACGACGAAGGCCCGGCCCAGGGTGAACGTCGTCAGCGTCGCGCAGGTCCCCGCCGCCAGGTCGTACATGCGCCGCAGCGTCGCCTCGATCTCACCGAAGTCCGGCCGCCGGCGGATGATGTCGTTGGCGCCGCACGGCACGTGCAGGAGATCGGGAGCGAACTCGAGCATCGGCCCGGCCTGCTTGTCGAGCGTCTCGCCGGTGGTCACCCCGACCTCCGCCGTGTTCAGGTACTCCAGGTCCGGCTGGACGCGCCGCAGGATGCCGGCGAGCCGGTCGGACCACCCCTGGTCGAGATAGCCCGGGCTGGGATCCCCGGTGCCGGCCGACAGACTGTCCCCGATCACGGCGTATCGGCGCCAGGGGGCTCCGGACAGCATCCTGACGGCGTCCTCCGCCGTGAGGCAGTAGGGGTCCGTCTCTTCGGTCAGACCGATGTGCGCGGTGGTATCCATCAACAAAGAGTACGATCGACCGTATTTATCGGGCAAGGGAACGCGACACCCCCGGGCCGGACCGTACGCCTCACTGACCGCCCGCGGAGGATTCGGCCCGCGGGGCGCCCTGCGCGTCCCGCCCGGCCCGTGAGCCGGACAGGATGAACGCCCGCGGGTCGGGGCGGCGGGTGGCCTTCCAGTACGACGTGCCGGTCCCCGGCCACGAATGCCGGTTGTGCCCGGTGTGGTCGAGGAACCAGCTGTGGCAGCCGCCGGTGTTCCAGACCGACCGGTTGAGCTTGCCGTGCAGCCAGGCGTTGAACCGGCGCTGGACCTCCCCGCGCACCTCCAAGCGGGTGGCCCGGCGCGCCTTCATCATGCGGAGGCACTCGACGATGTAGTGGAGCTGCGACTCGATCACGAACAGGATCGACTGCGCTCCGCCGCCCGAGTTGGGCCCCATGATCATGAACATGTTCGGCATCCCGGCGACGGTCATGCCCAGGTAGGCGGTCATGCCGTCACGCCACGCCTCCTGGATCGTCAGCCCGTCCCGGCCGGTGATCGGGATGTCGGCGCACCGGTTGTGGGTGCGGAACCCTGTGCCGAGGATCACCACGTCCGCCTCCCGGACCTCGCCGGACTCCGTCCTGACGCCCGTCTCGGTGAACTCCGCGATGCCGTCGGTGACCAGGTCCACGTCCGGGCGCAGCAGGGCGGGGTAATAGTCGTTCGACAACAGGATGCGCTTGCACCCGATCTTGTACCGCGGGGTGAGCTTGGCACGCAGTTCCGGATCGGGCACCTGCTTGGCCAGCATGCGCCGCGACGCCACCTCCAGGATCTTGACGAACCGCGGGTTGAGGAACGCCAGGACGGGGAGTTCGTGCGTCCAGTACGCGACGTTCCGGTAGAGCCACTGTGTGAACGGCAGCGTACGGAACAGCCGGTGTTCCCAGGGCTTGAACGGCCGGTCGGCCTTGGGCAGCATCCAGTGCGCGTTGCGCTGGTAGACGTCGACGTGCGCCGCGACCCCCGCGATCTCCGGGACGAACTGCACCGCGCTCGCCCCGGTGCCGATCACCGCGACCCGCTTGCCCGCCAGTTCCACGGAGTCGTCCCACATGGCCGAGTGGAAGATCGGGCCCTTGAAGCGGGCCATGCCGGGGAAGTCCGGGACGTTCGGCAGGTGCAGCGCCCCGTGCGCCAGCACGACGATCCGCGGCCGGTACTCCTGGCCCGACCGGGTGCGGACCCGCCACCGGTCGTCGGCCTCGTCGAACTCGTACGACACCGCCTCGGTGCCGAACCGGATGAAGGACTCCAGCTCGTGGTCCTTGGCGACGGTCGCGATGTAGTCGAGGATCTCCGGCTGCCGCGCGTACATCCTGGACCACTTGCGGCTGGGGGCGAAGGAGTAGGAGTACATGACGCTCGCCACGTCGCACGCGCAGCCCGGATAGGTGTTCTCGCGCCACGTCCCGCCGACGCCGTCGGCCTTCTCCAGCACGACGAAGTCGGACATGCCGGCGCGGAGCAGTTCGATCGCCATGCCCAGCCCGGCCATTCCGGCCCCCACAATCAGGACGTCCGGTGTCTCGGCCGACCCCGTCTCCGCTGGCGTTAATCCCATGGGACCTCTCCTCACCTGCCCGGTCGTCGACAGCGAAGATCCGGGGCACCGGACATCGCGGCCGTTGCGGCACCCATCGTCTACAAGGTCCCTGAAACACCGCTGTCCGTCGGCGGGGCCGGGTTTCAGAGACACGTCAGGCCGGGTTGGGACAATCGCCGGGCGAATCGCGCAGACGGCGATGACGAGAGATCGGATCGCGCGTGGACTCTACAGACTCGAAGACGCCGCTCGACGTCGTGGCCGCGGTCACCGGGGACCCGGATCCGGCGGAACCGCCGGAGCGGCACGCGCACATCATCGTGATCGGCGGAGGACTGGCCGGCGTCGCCGCCGCGGTCCGCTTCCGGCTCAAGGGGTGGGACGACTTCCTGATCCTGGAACGCGGTGACGACGTCGGCGGCACCTGGCGTGACAACACCTATCCCGGGGCGGCGTGCGACGTGCCGTCCCACCTGTACTCGTACTCCTTCGCCCTCAACCCGGACTGGACGAGGTCGTTCTCCGAACAGACGGAGATCCAGGACTACATCCGCAAGGTGGCGCACCGGTACGACATCCGCCGCAGGCACGTGTTCGGGTGCGAGGTCACCGACGCGCGCTGGAACGACGCGGCCGGGCGGTGGGAGCTGCGCACCTCCAAGGGGCGCTTCACCGCCGCCATCCTGGTGGGCGCGTGGGGCGCGCTCTGCGAGCCGGCGCTGCCCGACATCCCCGGGCTCGACACGTTCGGCGGGCCGATCTTCCACTCGGCCCGATGGAGCCACGAGGCGGACCTGACCGGCAAGAAGGTCGCGGTCATCGGCACCGGCGCCTCGGCCGTCCAGATCGTCCCCGCCATCGCGGACCAGGTCGACGAACTGCGCGTCTACCAGCGCACCGCCCCCTGGATACTGCCGCGCCTGGAACGCCGCTACACGAAGGCGGAACGGCTGGCGTTCCGCCGTCTGCCGTTCTACCGGCGGCTCGTCCGCTCGGTCCTGTACTGGGCGCACGAGGCCCAGGTCGTCGGCCTGGCGAGGCGGCCGATGCTGCTCAAGCCCGTGGAGCGCCTGAGCAGGGCCAAGCTGCGCTACGAGGTGCGCGACCCGGAGGTACGCCGGCGGCTCACGCCCGACTACCGCCTGGGCTGCAAACGCATCCTCCTGTCCAACTCCTATTACCCCGCCTTCAACCGTGAGCACGTGCGCCTGGTGACGACGCGGATCGACAAGGTGGGCGTCGACGCCATCGCCACCGCGGACGGCGGCCTCCACGACACCGACGCCATCATCCTGGCCACCGGTTTCCAGGTGACCGACTCCCCCACCTACCGCAAGATCTTCGGCAGGCACGGCAGGAGTCTCCGCGAGGTGTTCGACGACGTCGGCCGCAAGTGTTACAAGGGCACCGCCGTCGCGGGCTTCCCGAACCTGTTCATCCTCGTGGGCCCCAACACGGGCCTCGGCCACAACTCGATGATCTTCATGATCGAGTGCCAGGTGAACTACCTGGTCGACGCCGTCGAGACCATGCGGCGGCGGCGCATCCGGTCGGTGGAGGTGCGCGCGGACGCCCAGGACCGGTTCTCCCGGACGCTGCAGGACAAGCTGTCGCGCAGCGTATGGAACACCGGGCGCTGCGCCAGCTGGTACATGGACAAACACGGCGCCAACACCACGATGTGGCCGGGCTTCTCCTACGAGTTCCGGCAGGTCACCCGCACGTTCGACCTCGACGCCTACCACACTTCCCACGCGGAGACCCCATGACCAGGAGAACCGGAACGACCCGTTTCACGGGGAAGGTCGCCGTCGTCACAGGCGCGGGCTCGGGGATCGGGCGGGCGCTCGCCCTGCGCCTCGCCGGGTCCGGCGCCGCTCTGGCGATCTCCGACGTCGACGCCGCCGGCCTGGCCGAGACCGCCGACCGGTGCAAGGCCGGGGGCGCCGACGTCAAGGCCGACCACCTGGACGTCACCGACCGGGACGCGGTCGTCTCCTACGCCGGTGACGTCCTCACCCGGTTCGGGACGGTGAACCAGCTGTACAACAACGCCGGAATCGCCTACTACGGCGAGGTCGAGCGGGCGCGCCTGGAGGACGTCGAGCACATCTTCAAGGTCAACTTCTGGGGCGCCGTGTACGCCACCACCGCCTTCCTGCCCCACCTGGTGGCATCCGGAGACGGGCACCTCGTCACCGTCTCCAGCCTGTTCGGGCTCATCACCTTCCCCGGCCAGAGCGCCTACAACGCCTCCAAGTTCGCCGTACGCGGGTTCACCGAGGCGCTGCGCCAGGAGATGCTGGCCGCCCGGCACCCGGTGCACGTGACCTGCGTCCACCCCGGCGGCATCAGAACGGGGATCACCCGGCGCCTGGCGGTCGCCGACGGCCTGGACGCGGACGCGATCGCGGGCGTCTTCGACCGGCGGCTGGCGTTGCACAGCCCCGAGATGGCGGCCGCCGTCATCCTCGACGGCGTGCGCAGGCGCAGGGCGCGGGTCGTCGTCGGCGCCGAGGCCAAGGCCCTCGACTGGCTGGCCCGGGTCACGCCCTCCGGCTCGCAGCGGGCCGGCGTGCTGATGGCCCGGCTGCTCGGGCTCTCCCCCTCGCCCCGGAGCGCGCTGTGACGGCGACGCCGATGCTCCCGCTGCCGCTCGCGTCCGCGCTGCTGGCGCCCTACTACCGCCTGACCTTCCACCACCGAGTGCCGTGGCCGGTCCAGCGCGCTCTGCTGAACGCCGTGGCGCGCCTGCAACCGCTCCCGGCGGGCACGACGGTCTCCAAAGCGTGGCTGGGGGGCCGTCCGGCCGAGCGGGTCGTCGTCGGGCCCGCCCCCTCGTCCGAGGCCGTGCTCTACCTCCACGGCGGCGGGTTCACCACGGGGTCGCCCGCGACCCACAGGTCGCTGGCCGCCTACCTCGCCCGGGAGATCCGCCGTCCCGTCTACCTCCTGGACTACCGCCTCGCGCCCGAGCATCCGTGCCCGGCCGCGCTGGACGACACGGTCGCGGCGTTCGACGCGCTGACCCGCGTGGCGAACTCGGTCGCCCTGGCGGGCGACTCGGCGGGCGGCGGCCTCGCCCTCGCCGCCGCCCAGGTGCTGGCCGCCAGGGGGACGGCGCGGCCGGCCGCGCTGGCCCTCGTCTCCCCGTGGGCGAACCCCGGTGTCCAGGCCGACCGGCGCCGGGATCTCGTGGTCAGCCGTGCGTGGGCCTTCGCCTGCGCGGCCGCCTACCTCGGCGACGGCGACCCCGCCGACCACCGCTACGCGCCCGCGCTGGGAGCGCTTGCCGGGCTTCCCCCGACGTACCTGCACACCAACGTCCGGGAACTGCTCTACCCGCAGTGCCGCGCGCTCGCCGCCGCGCTGAGCGCGGCGGGCGTCGAGGTGCGCTACGTCGAGCACGCCAGGCTCTGGCACGCCGCGCAGGCGCAGGCGGGCCTGGTCAGGGCCGCCGCCGAGTCGGTGCACGACATCGGCCGTTTCCTGACCGGCGTCTGGTCGGAGCTCCAGCGGGACGCCGGGCCCGGACCCGGTTCGGAGCCCGGGCACGTTTCAAAGCCCGGACGGGGCCGGGCCGAGGAGCGGCCGGCGGACGCGCGGACGGGGCCGGCTTCCCGGGAGACGGCCCCCGAGCCGTCCTCCTGACGAGCCGGCCCCTGCCGCCCGGACTCCGGACCGCCCGGACTCCGGAGCTCCGGGGCTCCGGGGCTCCGGGCCGTCAGGGCTCCGGCAGATCCTCCACCGCGCGGGCCAGGACCGCGACGACCTGCTCGGGGCCGAGTGCGTCGAGGTGTTCCAGCTCGGCCAGCACGTCCCGCGGCCCGCCGGTGGACAGGAACTTGCGGGCCACGATCGCGCCGTGGTCACGGCGCGTCTCGGGGCCCGCCGAACCGACGAAGGCGTCGCGGCTCTCCGCGGCGGCCGTGCCGTCGGCGAGTTCGACGGCGACCCTGGCGCCGATCGCCATGGTTGCCTGCTCGAACGTCTCCTCCGGGCCGCCCAGCGCGGCCAGCAGGGCCGGCGCGGCGTCACCGGTCCACCGCACGAACTCCGGCCAGTCCAGCGCCCGGTCCCCGGCCCGGCGCAGCGACTCGCCCAGCGGCGAGGTGGCCTGCGCCATCCGGATCGACAGGTCCATGTCGTGCTCGACCACGACCTTCTCCGCCAGGGCCCAGCGCTCCGGGTCGGCCAGGGCCAAGGGAGTGAGGTCCCCGGGCCCGAACGCCCCGGTCATCAGCAGCGTGGCCACGCCGTACCCGACCGACAGGGTCGCGGCGGAGACGTTCGTCCGGGGGCCGTCGAGCTCCCGGGCCACCTTCTGCTCCATCTGCCAGGTCAGCAGCGACCCGTGGACGACCACCCGGCGGACCCGGGACACGTCGACGGCGCCGAGCCGCCGGTGCAGCCGCTCGGCGCAGTCGAACGCGGCGTGCAGGTAGGCGCTGCCGGGGAAGCGCTTGTAGGTCAGGGTGTCGGTGTGCCATCGGCGGCCGAGCCCGGTGGTCACGATCTCCGGCAGCGGGACGGCCGACAGCGCCGCCAGCAGCCCCTCCGGGTGCTCGAGGATCGCCGCCGGCCCGGTCAGGCCATGCGCCGCGGCGTCGCACCCGTCGAGCGCCATGCGGACGGACGCCGCCGCCGACAGCGCCTTGACGTCGCTGGTCACGACCGCGTGGTGGAGGGGGACGGGCAGCGTTCCCAGCGCCAGCCCCAGCCCCGCGACCCACTCGCCGGGAGCGGCGTCGCGGGCGCGGAGGCGGGCGGCGGCCGCGCCGGCGAGATGGCAGTGGGTGTTGGTCTGGCCCCGGAAGAACGGGCTGAGGATCGTCGCCGCGGTGATCCTGGCGGCGCACTCGTTGGCGGTGACGATCGTGGTCAGCAGCGCACGCCCGTCCAGCCGGTCCACTCCGGCGTGCGCGATCGCGACGTTCACGCCTCCCGTCGAGACGTGCCCCCCGTAGGCGACCTCGTCGAAGTCGAGCGCCGAGGCCAGGGCGGCCAGTACGCAGGCCGACCGGGTGGGGTCGGCCCGCAGCGGCGGGCCGAACGCCGCGACGATCGCCCGTCCGGCGGGATGGCGCAGCGACGCGCGCACGGCCGCCAGGTTGGAGATGAGCTGGCTGCGGGCCGCCGCGAGCGTGGCCGCGGGGATGTCCTCGTACGTCACCGCGTGCGCCCAGGCGGCGAGCCGCGCCGTGAGGCTCGCGGGCGGCTCGGCAGGCTCACCGGAGGTGACGCCGGCGGGCCGGGTGGTCGTCATGACCCGCCTCCCCTCCCGTTCACGCCGTCGGGCGGCGCGACCTCCAGGTGCCGGTAGGAGCGCTCGTGCCAGACCAGCGGACGGCCCTGCCCGGCCCGCATGTTCGTGAGCCGCCCGTACACCACGACGTGGTCGCCGACCTCGTCCACGGAGTACAGGTCGCACCATCCGACCGCGAGCGCGCCGGCGATCACGGGGCTGCCGTCGACGAGCTGCACCTGGCCCTCGATCCCGGCGAAGCGCGAGCCCTCGCCGGCCGACCGGCTGAACCGGTCGGCCAGGCCGGCCTGGTCGTCGGTCAGCAGGTGGACCGCGAAGCGCCCGGCGGCGCGGATCGCGGCCAGGGTCTGGGAGCAGGGGCGCACGCAGCACATCAGGAGAGGAGGGTCCATCGACACGCTGGTCACGGTGCTGACGGTCGTCCCCGACCAGCCGGTCGGGCCGCACGAGGTGACCACGGCGACGCCGGCGGCCAGCTTGCGGCAGTAGTCGCGGAACGGCTCGGCGCCCAGGGACGGAGCGCTCCCCCGCACGGAACTCGCGCTGACCACGTGATCACCTCTCACTGAACCACGACGGCGCCTCGGCCGCGGTGAGGACGGTCAGGGCGGCCGGGACGACGTGGACGTCGTAGGACGGGCTGGTCCGCGGCATGAGCTCCCCGTCGTGCTCGTACAACAACGGCTGGCCGTCCAGGCGCGCGACGGTGATCCGTTCGCCGCGCCCCCATCGCACTCCCGGCACGTCGTAGACACGGCCGTACAGGGCGGCCTGCCCGAACTCGTCCATGTTCACGGCGGCGGTGACCACGGTGATGTCGAGCTTCCCGTCGTCCACGATCGACTCCGGCACCAGGTGCAGCAGGCCTCCCCGGTAGCGGAAGCCGGCCACGATCGTCTCGATGACGTCTCCCTCGTAGACGACCTCGCCGTCGACGGTCACCCGGCCGGGGTACGGCACGTAACCCTCCATGGCGGCCAGGGCGGCCGCCATCAGCAGCTCCCGTCCCCTCCCCGCCATCCTCCTGGCCGCGAGCAGGGTCTCGGCGAACAGGCCGCTGCCCGAGCCCAGCAGCACCAGGTGGTCGTTCTGCTCGATCCTGGCCAGGTCGATCGTCCGGCTGACGGCCTCTCCCCGCAGCGCCGACCCGGCCACGCTCTCCCACGGCTGGTCGTTCCACAGCCCCCGATAGCTGGAGTTGCCGGTTCCGGCCGGCGCGATCAGGAGCGGGGGAAGCGCGGCGACGCCCGTCTCACGGGCCTGGCACAGGCCGGCGGCCACCTCCGAGACCGTGCCGTCGCCGCCGACGGCGACGATGATGTCCGGAGGAGCGGAGCCGACGGCCAGCTTGTAGGCGATGCCGGCCGCGTCGCCCGCCGCCGTGGTCGCGAAGACCTCCACGCCGGCGGTGCCCACCTCTCTCATGGCGCTGACGGCGGCTTCGCCGTCGCCGCCGGCCGCCGGGTTGACGACCGCGGCGACACGCACCTGCTGATTCATGTTCACACCTTTCGCGACGCTCCGGCGTCAGTCGCGTCTGCGGACGACGCGAAGACGCGTGCCCTGCTTGGGGATCATGGTGATGTGGCGCATCGCGCTGCCCTCGTCACCGGGGTCGACGGTCTCCAGGTCCACCGCGCGCAGCAGCGCGGCCATCACGTTCTCGACTTCCACCTGGGCGAACGTCGCGCCGAGGCAGCGGCGTACGCCGCCGCCGAAGGGGATCCAGGCGTTCTGCGGGGGGCTGCCCTCCAGCCACCTCTCCGGGCGGAAGCGCCGCGCGTCGGGACCCCACAACCGGG
This sequence comes from Microbispora bryophytorum, assembly GCF_043197435.1. Lineage (NCBI taxonomy): Bacteria > Bacillati > Actinomycetota > Actinomycetes > Streptosporangiales > Streptosporangiaceae > Microbispora > Microbispora bryophytorum. The sequence continues at coordinate 34,228 of NZ_JBICTF010000016.1, forward strand.
GATCGATGTGCACGGCGCCGACGGACGGCAGCACGGAGACTCCGGCGGGCAGCCGGTAGCCGGCCAGCTCGATGGGCGCGGTGAGGCGCCGCGCGACGTTGTGGATCACGGGCCGGACCCGCAGCGCCTCCTTAAAGACGGCGGTGCGGTAGGGGTCCTTCGGCTCGTCCAGTCCCTCGCGCACCCGCGCCAGCACACGGGGGTGGCGCAGCAGGCGTTCGAACAGCCAGGCGAGGGCGACCGCCGTCGTCTCGTGCCCGGCCACCAGGAGCGTCATCACCTCGTCGCGCACGACCACGTCGTCGGGTTCGTCCTCCAGCAGCATGGACAGGGCGTCGGAACGGCTGCCGCGCGACGGATCCCGGCGCCGCCTGGCGATCTCGGCGTGGATCAGCTCGTCGGTGTGGTCGAGACTGCGTACGTAGTCGCGCCACGGCCACACCTTGCCCAGCTCGGGCCGGATCCAGACCAGGATGTCGGACAGGCGGATGTCGGACACGCGGCGCAGCGCCCGACCGAGCTCGTCCGCGCGCCGCAGGTCGTCGACGCCGAACACGAGCCGAACCATGATCTTGAGGGTGAGCGCGTAGGCCCGCTCCAGGAATCTGAAGGGCCGGTCCACCGGCCAGCTCCGCGCCTCCTCAATGGCCATCTCGCGCATCGCCTCGGCCATCGTGGCGATCCGCTCGTGATGGAAGGGCGGCATCATCCGCTTGCGGGCCGGCCTGTGCTCCGGCGCGTCGAGCGTCAGCACCGAGTGGCGGCCGACGATCGGCACCAGGAGGGAGTTGCCCTCGCCCGCGTGGAAGACCTCGGGCGCGCCCCGGAAGACCTCCCGGATGTGTTCGGGATCGCGCAGGATGACGAACGGACCGCCGGGCACGACCCGCAGCGTGACGATGTCCCCGAACCGGTCGTGCATCTCCGGCAGGTAGTGCTGGCGGCCTTGCCGGAAGCGGATGGTCTGCCACAACACCGGGTGAGACGGACCCGGCGGCATTCCCTCCGTCGAGATGTCGACCGACGCGCGGCCGATCGACGCCGACGACATCAACCGCTCGTTGGCGGTCGCGTTGTCGCTGCCTAGGCTGTCCATCGGTGTTCCTCTCTGACGGGACGCGACGTCACGACACGTCGGACACTGCGGTGAGATGCGCCAGGTAACGGTCGAGGGCGCGGTCCACGAGACGTCCCCGCGGCACCCACGGGGCCTTCGCCCGGGTCCAGGGCAGGCGAGGCGGAGCGTCCTCGTCGCCGTACGCGATCCAGGACGCGAGCCGGGCGCCGTGGTAGACCGAGGCCGCGAGCCCGTGCCCGTTGCACCCGCCCGCGTAGTACAACTCCGTGTCGTGCGGGTGGCGGCCGACGACCGGCAGGCCGTCGCGCGTCACGCCGATCGGCCCCGCCCACACCGACTCGAGCTCCACCTCGGCCAGGAGCGGGGACAGTTCCCGTACCGCCGCGCGGAGCCTCCCGGGGAGCGGCGCGGACGAACCGTACGGCCCGCGCCGGATCGCCCCTCCGCCCACCACGAGCCGCCCGTCGGAGGTGAGCCGGAAGTACGGCGACAGCTCACCGTGCCCGATCAGCGGCTCGGCCGTGAGCGGCGACAGCGCGGCCAGCACCGCGTCCGGCAGCTTCTCGGTGACCCCGGCCTGCACCCGCACGCCCACGACGCCCGCCGGCGCTCCCGGACCGCTGTAGGCGTTGATCGCGATGACGACGTGGTCCGCGACGACCTCGCCGTGATCGGTGACGACGGTGATCAGCAGGCCGGGCCGCACGTCGCGGACCGGGCTGCGCTCGAAGACGGTCAGTCCGCGCTGCTCGCCGATCCGCGCCAGATGCGCGGTCAGCGCGGCCGGGTCCAGGGTCGCGGCGGGCGCGTACCGCAGCCCGCTGGTCCAGGAGGCGCCGATCTTGGGCAGCGCCTCGCGGGTGAGCAGCGGGATGTCCAGGCCGAGGGCGCGGGCGGCCTCGGCCTCGCGCGCCTGCTCCTCGGCGGCCGTGTCGCCGGACGCGACGACGAGCTGACCGCCCGGCGTGAGGTCGCAGGGGATCCGATGGCGTTCCACCAGGTCCATGACGTGCCGGACCGCGGAGATCGACCAGTGGTAGGCGGCCCGCGCCACGTCGTCGCCGTAGCGGCGGCGGGCGACCGTCAGGGCCGGGCCGACGCGCGGCCCCAGCAGCCCGGTCCCCCGGCCGCTCGCACCGGCCGCCACCTGGTCGGCCTCGATCACGACGACCCGGCGGCCCGGGTCGAGTTCCAGCAGTTCCACCGCCGTGGACAGCCCGGTCAGGCCGGCGCCGACGATGGCGACGTCACAACGGTGCGGGCCGTGCAGGCGGGGGCGGGGGCCGGCGGAGCCCGCGCCGGCCCAGTGCGGTCCGAGACCGTTCGCCGGGCCGTCCGGCCGCCCGCTCACCACGCGATCCCCAGGACCCGGAGGGGGTTGAACCGGCGGGTCCTGGTGATCGCCTGGGCGATCGCGTGTGCGTCCAAGGCCATGTCGGGCAGCTGCCCCGGCGGCAGCCGGAACCCCTGGAAGTACAGTCCCGGCGCGTGCGGGGCGCATCTGCCGCCGTGCACGACCGACCGGCCGCCGGGCCTTTCCAGCACGCCGAGGTGCCCGACCAGGCCGTCGATGCCGGGCCGCTGGCCGGTCGCGGCGATGACGACGTCCGGCTTGATGCCGGCGCCTCCCTCAAGCATCACGGCCTTCCGGTCGAACCCGGCGACGCCCGGGACGATCTCGATCGACCCCTCCCGGACGGCCGGGATCAGGCCGCGGTCGATCGCGCCGTAGGCGTGCCCGATCCGGGCCGTGCCCGCCAAGGTCCCCTCGGTGGGCGGGGCCAGGCCGTACGGTGTGAGGTCTCCCCAGTGCCACCGGTGCATCAGCAGGCTGCCCCGGTTGACCAGCCAGTCCGGCAGCGGCCCGTGTTTGATGGCCTGGCTCAGCAGCGACGTGACCGGGCTGAGCTTGAACAGCACCGGGGTGTTCCGGATCGACATGCGGACCCGGGACGCGCCGGCCCGCATCACCGCCACCGCGATGTCGATCCCCGTCGGCCCGCACCCGACCACCAGGACGTCCTTGCCGACGTAGGGCTCGGGCACCCGGTAGTCCCGGGCGTGCAGGAATTCGCCCTCGAACTCGTCCAGGCCGGGCCAGTCCGGCACGTACGGCGTGCGGTGCAGGCCGGTGGCGACCACGACGTTCGTGGTCGTCAGGTCGCCGCCGGAGGTGCGCACCACCCACCGGCCGTCCTCGCGGTCGATCCGCCGCGCCTCGGTCCCGAACCGGATGTCGGGATCCAGGTCCCGGACGTACGCCTTGATGTAGGCGAGGAAGTCGTCCCGCATGGGCCAGGGGCCGTACTCGGCCGACAGCTTCCTGCCCGGCAGGTGGCTGAGCCGCCGCCAGGAGTTCATCCGCATCGAGGGGTAGTAGCTGTACCAGGTGGAGCAGGGGACCTCTCCCCGGTCGAGCAGGAGGGGGTCGAGTCCCGCCGCCTTCAGCGTCCAGGCGACCGCGAGACCGCCCGGCCCCGCGCCGATGATGACAGGGCGTTCCAGACTCTGAGACATCGCGTTCCTCACCGATCAGATGCGCGTGGGGACGGCGAGCTCCGCGTCGTCCCGCCCGAAGACGCGCCTGTCGAACTCCGCGAACTGCGGGATCACCGCGGGTTCGAACGGCACGCTGAAGGACTTGAGGAAGTTGCCGAACAGCGCCCGGTCGCCGCACAGGTGGATCGGCACCACGAGCAGGGCCCACTCGAAGCCGGCGACCGCGGCCCACGCCCCCACCACCACGGCCTGGGTCACCATGCTGTGCATGGTGTTGTAGAGCACGTAGTAGACCTTGGAGATGGGGCGGCCGCGGGCGCGCCTGAAGGCGATCGCCCCCGGGATGTAGCCGATCACGTCGATGTAGGCGAACAGCGCCACGGCCGGCAGCCATCGCACCTCGCGGATGTGCCAGAGGAACAGCACCGAGCACACGACGAGGGCGACGGCGTACTCCGCGCGGAGCAGCCGGTAGGTGACCAGGCTCTGGAAACGGTTCGCGTGGTCCATGCCATCCTCCCGGAGCCTAGGCCGATTCGACGGCCGCGCGCTGACGTTCGAGCCGGGCGCGTACGGCCATGGCGATCGCGGGCTCGCCGACGACGGCCGCCTCTCCCAGCAACCGATGCACGATGGTGGCGATCGCCTCCTTGAGCACCTTGGCGGCGATCGGCTCCAGCACTCCGGCCAGGCTCGGGATCCCGAAGTCGAACGTGGCCTCGAAGGTGATCACGCAGCCCGTCGAGGCGGGCTCGACCCGCCACGTCCCGCGGAACACGTCGAAGTCGCCGGCGGTCTGCTCGAAGACGATGCGGCGCGCGCCGCGCTGGATGTAGTCGGCCTCCGACCAGCGCAGCGGGCCGTTGCGGAACAGGATGTCCCACTCGCTGACCAGCGTCTCGCCGTCGTTGTCCCGCACGACGACTGAGCGGACCTCGTCCACGAAGTCGGGATATCGCTCGAACTCGGTGATCCGCTGGAACGCGAAGTCCGCGTCCACGGGCGAGTTCAGGGTGAGTTCGACACTACGCATCCGCATGCACCTCGTACTCGGGGTTCTGCTCGGCGACCAGCGCGACCGCCCGCTCGAACCGTTCCAGAAGGAAGGCGATCTCCGATTCGCCCAGCGTGGCGGGGGGCGTGAGCCGGACGACGTGGTCGGAGCTCAGGGACACGTTCGCCACGACGTCGTGCGCGACCAGTGCCATGAAGAGTTCGATCGCCATCGCGGGATCGGCGAACTCGATCCCGATGAGCAGGCCGACCCCGCGCACCTCGTGCCGCTGGTGGACCAGGCCCGCCGCCATGATCCGCCGCAGTTCGGGCGTGAGCCGCTCACCGAGCCGCGCGGCCCGCCCGACCAGGTCGTCCTCGCGGATCGCCCGGATCGCGCCGCACACCGCGGCCATGGCGATCGGAGCCGCGGAGAAGGTGGAGGTGTGTAGGACCGGATCCCGGTCGAGGGCCGCGAAGGTCTCCTCGGTGGCGACGGTCGCGGCGACCGGCAGGACGCCGCCGCCGAGCGCCTTGCCGGACAGCAGGATGTCCGGGCGCACCCCTTCCAGGTCGACGCCCCACCACGCGCCCAGCCGGCCGAGGCCGGTCTGCACCTCGTCGGCGACCAGCAGCGCGCCGTACTCGGAGCACACCGCGCGCACGTCGCCGAGGTAGCCCTCCGGCGGGATCACCACGCCGCCCTCGCCCTGGACGGGCTCGACGATGACACAGCACTCGCCCGGGTGCCGCCGCAGGACGGCGGTGAGCGCCTGCACGTCGCCGAACGGCACGTGCGACACCCCCGGCAGCAGCGGGTGGAACGGCTCCCTGAAGGCCTCTTTCGCGGTCACCGACAGCGCGCCCAGTGTCTTGCCGTGGTAGCCGCCGGTCATCGCCACGAGGTGACGCCGCCCGTTGAGCCTGGCGATCTTTATGGCGGCCTCGACCGCCTCGGCCCCCGAGCCGGAGAAGTGCACCCGGGTCAGGCCGGGCGGGGTCACGGAGGTCAGGAGCTCGGCCGCGCGGGCGGCCACCGGGTCGAGGAAGATCCTCGTCCCGACGGGGTGCCGGTGCAGCTGCCGCTCGACCTCGGCCACCACGATCGGGTGGCGGGCGCCGCAGATGAGCACGCCGTACCCGCCGGCGTTGAGCAGGCGCCGGCCGTCGCTGGTGGTGAGCCACGCGCCCGACGACTCCACCTCCACCTGCCCGCCCAGCACCTCGGCCAGGCGGGCACGGCCGGAGCTCATCGTGCGCCGGTACAGCGCCGACACCTGCTCGTCGCTCATCCCCGCGTCGTACGTCAGAAGGTTCTCGATCATCGACCGGTCCTCACGAGACGCGCAGGACGTCGCCCTGGAAGTACGCGGCCAGGTGCCGCCGCGTCCCGGAGCGCGAGGGTGGGTGGAAGGTGACGCAGTGGGCGGCCGCGGCGAGGTAGGCGACCTCCGGCGAGGAGATGAACGCCATCCCGCCCAGCGCCTCGACGGCCAGTTTCTCGGCGTCCAGGATCGCCTCCTGCGCGCCGTACCGCGCGACCATCGCCTTCGCCAGGGCGGCGTTGTCGCCCTCGCGCGCCATGAGCTGCGCGGCGATCCGCTCCAGCAGGAGCGTGGCCGTCTCCAGCCGCACGCCGAGCTCGGCCGTGAGGTCGGCGCCGAGCTTCCCGCTCCCCAGCGCCCGCTCGGCCAGCGCGCTGACCATGCCGAGATAGCAGGAGGTGATGAGCATCTCGAACCACATGAAGCCGATGGTCTGCAGCTCGTCCAGCTCGCCCTGCGCACCGACCTCGGTGGGGACGAGGAGGCGGTTGTCGACGTACACGTCGGTCAGCCGCACCTCGTCGCTCTCCGCACCGGCCAGCACGTCGCTCCCCCAGAACGGATGCACCGACAGCCCCGGCGTCTCCTTGGGGACGAGCATCAGCATGACCTCCGACCCGCCGTCCTCGCCGGGCACCGCGATGCTCGCCGAGAGCAGGTCCATGGAGCGCGACATGCTGCAGGGCCGCTTGGACCCGTTGACGACGACCCCGTCCTCCTTGCGTACGCCGGTGACGGTGGGCGACAGGATGCCCTGGCCGGGGTTGCCCTCGGCGAACGCCGAGGACACCAGCAGGTTCTGGGTGGCGATGCCCTCCAGCAGCGCCCACTCGACGCCGCTGGAGCGCAGGCTCTCGGCGAGGGAGAAGATGGTCGCCACCGAGAAGTGGTGCATCGTCGAGGCGACCGACAGGGAGGGGGCCGCCGCGCCGATCGCGCGGGTGACCTGGATCGCCTCCATCGGCGTGACACCGCGCCCCTCGTACGCCTTGGGGATCACCAGCCCCGGTCCGCCGCTCGCCTTGAACAGGTCGAGCGCGGGGTTGCCCGGCTTCTCCAGTTCGAGCAGCGGAACGGCCGCCAGCTTGGCCAGCAGGCCCGGCAGGTGCCGCTCGCAGACCGCGCGTGCTTCGTCCATCGTTCGCATGGAGCCGCCCCTCCTCAGTCCGCCGACCCGGATTCGCCGGTGACGATCGAAATGCCCTGCAGGTGCGTGGCCCGGAGGGCGGGATAGTTGGCCTCGCCGAAGGCGCCGCCCGTCAGCCCGGTGCCGCCGTGCGACGGCAGGGGCGCGGTGAACGCGATGTGCGAGTCGTTGACCTTGAGCAGGCCGCCCCCGGCGATCTCGGCCACGTACCTGCCGATCACGGCCTCGTCCCCGGCCCACAGCGAGTTGCGCAGGCCGTACCGGTTGGAGTTGACGAACCCGATGAAGGCGTCCAGCAGGATCTCGTCGTCCGCGGGCTCGGGCACGACGACGGGCAGCAGCGGGAAGAACGTCTCCTCCCGTACGGCCTTGAGGTCGCGCGCGCCCCCCAGGCCGTCGATCCTGAGCACGGTCGGCTGCAGGAAGAACCCGGAGGCGTCCGGAGTGCCGTCGATCTGCATGCCCTGCCCGCCGGTGACGACGGTGGCCCCGGCCTCGACCGCCTCCGCGAGGAACTCGTCGAACCGGTCGTGGCGCAGCACCGGCGACAGCAGCACGCCGTCCTCTTCGGGATAGCCGGGCCGCAGCGCCTCCGCCCTGGCCGCCAGCCGGCTGATCAGCTCGTCGGCCACCTCCGGGTGGACCAGCGCCTGGTTCGGGACCATGCACAGCTGCCCGGACCCGTAGAAGCTCTCCGTCAGCGCGGCCGCCGCCGCGTCCAGATCGGCGTCCTTCCAGATCAGGACGACGTCGTTGCCGGCCAGTTCGAGGATCGGCTTCTTGCCCATCTCGACGCATCGGCGCTCGATCTTCAGCCCGGTGGGGGTGTCGCCGAAGTACATGATGTCGTTGACATGCGGGCTGGCGATCCAGGTGTCGAGCATGCGCCCCGGGCTGCCGCAGACGATGTTGAGCGTGCCGGGCGGGGCGCCGAGCTCCTCCAGGGTAGGGGCGATCATCGTACGCAGGACGTGGGAGACGGCGAACGGCGCCGCCCGGGGCGCGCGGACGACGACGGCGTTGCCCCCCGCGATGCTCACGGCGCCGAGCAGCGCGCTGACCAGCGGCGCGTTCGCGGGCGGGCTGACGCACACCACGCCGTCGGCCTGACGCCTGACGATGTTGCGGCGGCCGTCGACGGTGAACTCCTGCCACATCTGGCCGCGCAGGAACTCGACGGTCTCCGCCCTGGTCAGCTCCAGCATCCCGGACAGCTCCCAGCGCGCCAGCTCCACCGGGTGGCCTTCCAGGGTCAGCATGTGGATGAGCTCGTCGCGCCTGTCCAGCAGGACGCGCCGGATCAGCCCGGTCCAGGCGTCGAGGCGCGTGGACAACGGCGCCGACCGCCAGATCTTCGTGGCCTCCGCCGCCGCGGCCAGCGCGTCCTCGATGGTCTCGTCCTCCGCCAGCGCGACGCGGCCGGCGATCACGCCCGGCGGCGCCTCGTCGAGGGATATCACGCCGGATTCCAGCCTGCGTTTCAGCGTCAGGCTGGCGAACGAGTCGTCCAGAACCGCGCGCGGCCGAAGGCTGTACACCCATCTGCCGCTCTCGACGTCCTTACCTCGAACAAAGCTGCCCAACGAAGGCACTCGTTGGGTTTCGGTGATGTTCGCCGCCACCACGACCCCGCAATCCGCGTTCCAGGCGTTTTCGACAGCCGGTGGCGCGTTTTCGATGCGCACCGCCGAGGACATGCTTCGCAAGTATTGGAACCGGCCCTGACACAGCCCTGACATGACCGGGGACGCGGCGTCGACCCGGCGTCAGAGAAGGTCCCTATGGTCGAGACCGACGAACTCCGAATCGTTGGGAGCAGGCATGAAGGCGCCCGACTCGCCCCGGTTGCAGAGCCGGGACGACATCCTGTCCGGCCTCGAACGGCACGCGGACAACCCGAGCGCGTTCCTCGCCCTCAACCGCGGCAACGAGTACTTCGCCTGGCCCGGGATCGACGGTTTCGTGTGCTACCGGCCGTACGGACGCCGGTGGCTGCAGTTCGGCGGGCCGTTCACGGACGCCGCGACCAGAAAGGAGCTGGAAACCAGGTTCATCGAGCACGCCCACGCCGGCGGCCGCCGTGTCATCGGCGTGCAGCTCCAGCGCGCGGACGCGGAACTGTTCGCCCAGCTGGGATTCACCGTGAATCAGGTCGGCGCGTCCTACGCCGTGGAGCTGGCGGATTTCAACCTGCGCGGGAAGCGGTTCCTCAAACTGCGCAACAAGATCTCCCGCGCGCTGCGCGCCGGCCTCGAGATCGCGGACGTGGACGCCACCCGATACGCCGAGGACGTCGCCGGAATCGACGCACGCTGGCTGCGCGACAAGGGCCGCCACACCAAGGAGCTGACCTTCCTGATCGGCGAGATCGGCGGGGAGTGGCAGCCGCTGCGCAAGCTGTTCCTCGGGACGATCGGCGGCAGGCCCGTCGCGTACGTCTCCTTCGCTCCCGTGTACGGCTCGCGCCCGGGCTGGCTGCACGACCTGAGCCGGCGCCTGCCCGACTGTCCGCCCGGCGTGATGGAGGCGATCAACTTCCACGCCGTCGAACACTTCCGCGCCCTGGGCACGCCCTGGCTGCACTTCGGCTTCACGCCCTTCACCAGCCTGGACGAGGAGCACGAGCTGGCGACGGCCAGCGGTGCGAGCGCGCGGATCATCCGGCTCATCGCGGACCACGGCGATCGTGTCTACCCGGCGAAGAGCCAGCTGGAGTACAAGCTCAAGTGGGGTCCGTCGGCGATCCTGCCCGAGTATTTCGCCTTCGACGGCGGACTGTCGCCACGGTCCCTGTGGGCCCTGGTGCGAGCGACGAACATCCTGTGACCGGGGGCGACCCCGGCGACGCAGGGCAAGGAAGGGTACTCGAAGCGGCCCAACGAGGACCGGGGCGACCCGGTCGGGTGCAAGCCCACGCAGGTTCGAATCCTGCCCCTTCCGCTCCGTGATGACGTGGGTCCGGGCGTGGTGATCGTCCGGCCCGTCCTACCGCGGCTCGGCGTCCCGCCGGCGCCCGGGCGCGAGCACCGGGCCCGTCTGCGCGAGGAGCCGGCAGAGCTGGGTGCGGCTGGACACGGCGAACTTCCGGAAGATCCGCCGTAAGTGGAAGTTCACGGTGTGCGGTGAGAGCCCGAGCTCGTTGGCGACCTGCCGGTTGGTCATGCCGCGCGACACGAGAGTCGCGACCTCGCTCTCCCGGGCGGTGAGCCTCGGCGGGCAGGCGGGCGCGGCCTCCGGCGCGACCTGCCGGGCCGGGCGGGCGCCGGACGGCGCAGGCGAGCTTTTCCGCTCCTGCGACGCGACGAAAGCGGGAAGGGCGTCGTCGAGGTCCAGCAGCAGCGGGAGCGACCGGTCGTCGCCCCGGTACACGGCCCGCGCGTGCTCCTCCGCGACCGCGAGCAACTGGACCTCCCGGTTGTCGCCGGCCAGCCGTTCGATCGCGCGCAGCGCCCGCTCGGCCAGCGCGGCGTCCCCCGCCCGGAGCGCGACGGCCACCAGCCAGACCGGCCGGGTGACGTCCTCGGCGAAGCACGCCGACTCGGTCGCGAGGAGATGCCACCGGTCCCGGATCTCCTCGGCGCCCGCGCGCGGTCCCTCCTGCGCGGCCACCAGGGCGATCTCGGCGAAGGCCGCCCGCGCCCTGGTGTCGGCCGGAGTGTGCCGCCCGGTCCGGGCGTGGAGCAGCTTGAGGCACGCGGCCGCCTCGTCGCGGTCGCCGAGACGGAGATGGGCCACGGCCGCCACCGAGAGCGCGAGCTCGACCCCGATGATCGATCCCCGGCGCTGGGCGACCTCCAGCGTCTCCGCCGAGGACGCCAGCGCCTTCTCGAACTCGCCGGCCTGCAGGTGCAGGGACGACCGCAGGGCCTCCACCACGGGCTCGAAGGCCAGCAGCCCGCAGTCGTGGACACATGCCTCGATCTTGCCGACCAGCCGGTGCGCCTGACCGCGCAGATGCAGGTCGGTGAGCTTCTTCGCCAGGAGGACGAGGGCGTACAGGTGCCACTGGCCGCAATCGTGCCGGGACTGCTGGAGCGCGTACTGGTTCAGCCTGAGCCCCTGGAAGAGCCGGCCCGAGTGCCAGAGCCGGTCCGACTCGATACAAAGATGGACGACTTTGGGGGGGCCGGGGACGGCGAGGACCCTCCCGTCGACGCCCGTCTTCCAGCGGTCGGGGTCGGGGCCGACCACGGACTGCAGGAGCATCCTGAACGCCACGATGCTCGGGTAGGCGGGCTGTGACGCGTCCAGATCGGCCAGGACGGCCTCGGTCAGGCCGAGCGCGCCGGCGAAGTCGCCCCGGACGAAGCTGATGTTCGCCTGGTTGAGTCGCTTGACGGCCTCGCAGTCGGCCAGGTCCTCGTAACCGGAGGCGATCAGGTACAGGACGTCGCTGATGTACGAGGGGGCGGCCGCGGCGATATCCAGCAGGTTTCCGCCCATGCTCGCCATTTGCGTCTCCTTCACATCCATCCTTCCGTTGTCGGCTGCTTGTCCGGTGCAGTGCGGATCGCACGGGAATCGGGCCGGATAGGCGGCATGCGCGGTCAGGCGGGGAAGCCGGACACTAGACCGCCGGACCGTCCACACCCGGTGACGACCGGAAGTCGGGACCCGCCCGGGTCCGGCCGTTTCCACGCCACGACCCGGATCGGCGTCCCGGGGGCCCTTTCCCCCGATCGGATTCGGACCCGCCCACGTCGCGCAGACGGCACGCGAGATCCCTCCACTCGGCGGCGCACCTGTCGGCCACGGCGGCCAGGACGAAGGCGGCGTGCGGGGGCAGGCCGTCGATGACGCCGGCCCATTCGCGGGGCCGCAGGACGCGCGAGAAGAACCACCGGATGGCGCCGCGCCCCGACTCCGTGAACCGCAGCGACGGATCCTTGCTCAACCGCCGCAGCACCCCGTCGACGGACGACTCGGTCACCTGGGCGGCGACCTCGCCGGGGACGGTCTGGTTCTCCTGCCCTAGCCCCTTCCCCGCGTCCGGTGCGGTGTCCTTCTCCTGCAGCATGCGTCTGCGCACCTCGCGCACGGTGTTGGGAGAGACGCCGGCCGCCCGGGCGAGCTGCCGGAGCGAGGCGCCGGGGTTCTTCTCCACCAGTTCCTGCACGTGCTTGCGCCCGGCGCTGCCGTTCACCGGCCGCATACGGCCGTCCCTGCCCATGCGTTTCCCGGGCTCCTGTCCCGGAGGTATGGTCCGGTCACGGATGTTCTTGACCGTCGCCGCGCTCAGGCCCGTGGTCGCCGCTACCCAGCGGTCCGACCGGCCCGGGAAGTAACGCAGGATCTCGACTGCCGCGGCCGCCCTGTCGGCGTACGAGAGCGGCAGGCCGTGTGCGGTGTTGGCCCGCACCGCGAGAGCGAACGCCTCACGCTCGTCCCCGGTGAACAGCACGGCGTGGATCGTCGTCTGGCCACGCCGCTTCGCGGCCGCGACGCGGTGCATCCCGTCGATGATCCGCATGGACGGGTGATGGACGATGATCGGTGGGAGGGCGACGCGTATCTCCGCCAGCACACGGGTGTGCTCGACGTTCTCGCCATCGAGACGCGGCGACTTCGGCGGCAGCAACGAGCCGATCGACAGCACCCGCGTCCCCACGGAGGAGGGCGGGACCGCAAAATCGTTCCCCTGGCTCCCGGCGGCACGATGATGATACGGATCCGAACCGTTCCCACGATTTTCTTCCATGCGTCATCACCCATATGCATCATGTGAGTCCAGCCCTCCCCGGCTTTTATCCGGCGACGGACGAGTGCGACGTGACCGGCCGGGCGCGCACACCGTCCGGTGACCCGGCGGATACCGACCGTATTCCATTTACTCCGGACCGATTCAGGAAAACCCGCAGATCGGCGCACACAACTCCGGACGACACCCGGGGCGATGATGAGGGCCGGAGCCGCGCGCTGGAGAGTCGCTCACGGCACGCCTGCACATAACCCCGTCAACGGACCGTGCGATCTCGGCACCCTCCGGCAGCGCACAACGAACCTCCCCATGGTTTCATTGGCCGGTTTCATCCCTCGACCGACGCATGCTAAGCACGGCCCGGCGGCCGAGGCAATGAGTTAGCGGACGAATCGGCGCCGACCGGATCAGCGTTTTCGCTGTGGACCGATCCGAATTCGGCTCGCGCGCAATGCGAGTGGTGATTGTGCGGCGCATGCGACTTCTGCGACGCGATGCAGCGCGTCCGTGGAGGGGTACAGCGCGTCATGACACCGCTTTCACGAGGACGGACCGGAGGTCCGGGAGCCGGCGCGGCGCTCGGCGAAGCCGCCGCCCATCTGACTGCTGACGTATACGTATCGCCTGCTCATGCGCCTTGGAGAGCCGTCCGATCGGCGCCCGCCCGACAGGCGCCGCCAGGCGGAAACGGCTTGGCGAGCCCGCGATCCGGGCGGTTTCCGGCCCCTCCGCGTCACCGCCCGCCCGGCCGTGTCAGCAATCGGCACGGCGCGGGACTTCCCTGGATAAGCGCGCCGGATAAAGGAGTCGACGACGATGCGCGGGGCCGTTCAGAATGCACACCGCACACGTCAGCCACAGAAATGTATTTCGAGATTAACCCGGAGCCGCGCAAAGCGTCAAGGCGGCTGTGAACAGCATCACGCCACAGCCGGATATCGGACGTCACCGACCGCAGTCCGGCTGGCACACGGTGCAATTGATAATTGTTTGGCACGTTCCACTATCGCCATCCGGAGAAAGTGTGCGAGTGCACGGCCGCACAGTTGCACACCCGGCGACGGGTCTGAGCACGTACGGACCGCCGTAACATCCCGGGCGGTACGGCCGGCCTTGACGGGTCACCGGGCCACGAATACGTTAATGATATTGCTATTGGGCGATCAGCCATTAGCGCCTGCTTCGTCAAGCCACGCTCAGCCTCGCCGTTCACCGCCCGAATGTTTCGGGACCTCTCACCCTTCGTGCGCACGCACCGGATAGAGACGGGCACGGTACGCGAAAGACCGCACACGCGTCCGCTTTCCCGCGCTTCCACTTGAGAAAGCATTCATCGCTGAGATCGCCGCGGCATCGGCTCGATCGCCGACGCCCCTCCGGGACCCGCACTCGACGACGGGGGAACCGAAACCATGAGCAGATCAGGGGAGGGCTCCGTGAGAGCCGACTTCGGGACGGGCTTCCGGAGGGGCAGGCCGCCGGGCGTCCTCCCCCGGCCGGCGAGTGAGACCCGTCCGGGCCGGGCCGGCGACGGCTCCCCGGGGCAGGCGCCCACGACGCCGTCGTGGACCTACCCCATGACGCTGGAACAGGAGTCGATATGGCTCGACGACCAGCACGGCGACGGGCCGTCCCACCATCTCGAGTCCCTCGCTCTCGAACTACGCGGGCACGTCGACCGGCAGGCCGCCGCATCGGCGGTCGCCCGGATCGTGGCCCGTCACGAGGCACTGCGGAGCCGGTTCGTCCTGGACGGGGGCCATCTGCTCCAGGTCGTCCTGCCCCCGCGGAACGTGCCCGAGATGGCCCACCACACGTGCTCCCCCGAGCAGGCCGAGGCGAAGCTGCACGAACTCGCCCGGCGGCCGATCGACCTGGCCGCGAGCCCCATGCGCGCCGCCCTCCTGGAGACGTCGCCCGAGGCGATGATCCTGTGCGTCCAGTTCCACCGCATCGTGGCCGACGACCGGGCCGTGCGCACCTTCGCGCGGGAATTCGCCGAGCACTACCGCGCCTGCGTCGAGCACCGCCCCCTGCGGTCGGCGCCACCCCCCATGCAGCCCGGCCCGTACGCCATCCGGCAACGCTCGACGCCACGCGACCCGGCGGCGCTGACCTACTGGCTCGACAACCTGCGCGGCCTGTCCCCCGGCACGGCGACCACGATCCCCCCGACCGTGGAACCTGGAACACCGCCCCGCTGCGACCGGGTCACCTTCACGCTCGACCCCGCTCTCGTCGAGAGCCTCCGCGCCGCCTGCGGCAGGCTCAACACCACGCCCCTGGTTCTGTTCGCCGCGACGACGGCCCTCCTCCTGCACGCCACCGGCGGAGCACGCGACGTCATCGTGGGCACCCCGATATCTCACCGGGGCAGCGCCGACCGTGATCAGATGATCGCCCCGCTCACCAGGCTTCTGCCGCTCCGGCTGCGGCTCGCCCCCGGCCAGTCGTACGCGGACCTCGTCAGGCAGACCAAGCGGAAGGTTCACGAGGCTCTCGTCCACCGGAACGTGACCCAGCACGACTTCGTCCGGTTCGTCCTCAGGTCGCGGTCCGGCGCCCTGCGGCTGTGCCGCACTCTGATCGTGGTCGACGAGCCCGAGCAGTCACGCATCGACCTCCCGGGCGCGACCGCCCGGCGGCTCCGCGTGGGGCCGGGACCGTCGTGGGCCGACCTCTGTTTCACGTTCGTCGTCGACGGCGGCGAACACCTCGGCTTCCTGGACTACGCGGCCCACCTGTTCTCCGCCACGACCGCGCGGCACCTCGCCGAGACGTTCCGCACACTGCTGACGTCGTCCCTCGGCGAGCTCCGCGGTGCTGGCCGCCCACCGGTGGACCAGACGAGAGCGGGCACCTGACCACACGGCCATCGCGTCCCCGGCCTTTACGTCCCCCGTACGGCGCGTGCGGTTGGCTGCGTGTGTCAGAAGTCGAACAGCACCCCGGCGGCCGACCGCATCTCACAGTCGTTGCCGAAGGTGCGCCGGAACTGGAAGTACTTCCCGTCCCATATGCCGCTGGCGGTGACCGTGACAGGTGCGTAGATCATCGTGCAGGGCTGGGTCGCGTTCACCCGCAGGGCACTCGGGTCGGGACCCGTCCTGTTCAGCCACGCGCACGCCTTCTGCGCCGACGGGTGCGAACCGCCCACCGGTGCGCAGTTCAGGAAGGCCGACCGCTTCGCCGGCTCCGCCTGTTCGCCGTCCGCGACGGTCAGGATCACCGCCCGCACTCCGGAGGCGGCCGGCCGGGACGCCCGCAGGGCGACCTCGGGCGGTGGTGGAGCCGGCAAGGTGTCCGCCCGTGCCGGGACGGCCGTCCCGGCGTCGCCGGAGGACCCCGGCTGGGCCCAGGCATGGGCAGAGGGGCCGGCGGCCAGTGCCGCACCGGCCAGTAGGACAAGCAGCGGTTTCATGCGATCCCCCCGTTTCCGCTGGTGACCAGCGTTCTCACAGGAGACCTCCAGGGCAAGCGTCCACTCCGGACCTCACCGAAACGTGGCGTACCACAGAACACATCAGTTCCGCTCGATTCATAACGAGCTGGACAAGAAGGTGTGCCACAACCGTATGGATCTGGAAAAATCACCCCTTACAGTCCATATCTCCGCCCCGAGAGGCTCACGGTGACCAGGAAGCTCACACTCGCCGCCGGTGGCGTCGTCGCCGCCGCGAGTGCGGTCGCCGTGCTGTGGAGTCATGGACCGGCCGTTCCCGCGACCGCCGCGTCCCGCGTGGCCACGACTCCGGTCTCCGCCGTGACCGGCGTCAACAAGAACGGGGTCAGCGCCTTCCCCCTCGCCCCCACTCAGGCGGACGAGCGGCGGGTGGCGGCCTACTGGAGCCCGGAGCGGCTCAAGCAGGCGAGCAGCTACGTGCCGAGCACGAAGCCGTCGCGCTCGACCAGGAGCACGACCTCCGCGGCGGAGGTGGGCCCGGGAGACGCGAAGACCCGCGCGAGGGCCCCGCGTGCCGCGGCGCCTCCGCCCGTGGCCTCCCCGCCGATGGTGGGCAAGGTGTTCTTCAAGGTCGGCGACAAGGAGTACTGGTGCTCCGCCTCCGCGGTGCACTCCGCCCACCGCAACCTCGTCGCCACCGCCGGGCACTGCGCGTACGCGCTGTCGCAGGACAAGCCGGTGCAGAACTGGGTCTTCATCCCCGGCTACCACGACGGCGTCGCCCCTTCCGGCATCTTCGTCGGCCACACGCTCTACATGCAGGAGGACTTCGCCGGCCAGGGCGACTTCGACCGCGACTACGCCTTCGTGACCGTGCACCGGGGCTTCTCCTGGCAGCCGTACGTGGAGAACGGAAGGCTCAAGTACCGGTCCGTCGACGCGGGCCGGCTGGAGGACAAGGCCGGCGCCTTCAAATTCGCCTCCGGCAAGCCGCTCGGACGATCGACCTACGTCTTCGGCTATCCCGCGGGGGCCAATCCCGACGGCAGCCGCCCGTATACCGGCCAGACGGTGACGTCGTGCAACGGCACCACCGAGAAGAAGTTCGTCAGCGCGCCGACCTGGCAGCTCGAACACGGGGTGCGGCTGCCGGGGTGCCCGTTCACCGCCGGCGCGAGCGGCGGCCCGTGGGTGATCGGCTACAGCGCCACCACGAGGACCGGCTACCTCACCGGGATCACCAGCCTGACCTGGAACCTCAGCGGCGGTGGACGGCTCGACGCCGTCTCGACGCCCTACTTCAACCAGTTGACCCAGCGGGTGTACGCCCAGGCGAGCAAGCAGGCCACCGACTGACCTCTCCCGGGGACGAGCCCCTCTGAATGTGATCTGCATCACACCGCCGCCCCCTCCCCGGCTGCGCCGAGTGCTCGACTTGACACGGAAGTCGTTCGAGTGGACCTGCACTGATCGCCCGGCGCGCCTCCGGCCTTGACAAGCGGTGTTGAGAATCACGGAAAAGTCACGTGCGTGACGTCCCTGAAAGTACGTAAAACACGGATAAAGGCGAGAGGTACTGTCTTTACTAGCCCTTTACTGACGGGTGGGACGCATGTGGCGTACCACGACAGCACCTGGAGATTCATGAACACGCGAGTCAAGCGCCTGATCCTCCCCATCGGGGGCGTGGCCGTCGCCGGCCTCGTCGGGGCCACGATGGCGGTCCCCGCTCAGGCCGCCGGTGACACGGCCCACGACACTCTGGCCGGCAGCGGCATCGCCGCGAAGAACGTCATCGCCTACTGGCTCAACCAGAAGGCCTCCAACCTGGTCCACGCCACCCCGTACGGGTACGAGAGCCAGGTCAGCGCCAAGCACATCTCGACCGGCGGGCCGTCCGCCGACAGCAAGCCCGGCACCGTCTCCGCCACCGGCGGCGGAAAGTCCGCCGGCAGCCTGAAGAACGTGAACCTGCCGCGCACCACCGGCAAGGTCTTCTTCCGCGGCGGCGACGGCAGGCCGCACTGGTGCAGCGCGACCTCCGTGCACTCGAAGTACGGCAACCTGGTCGCCACGGCCGGGCACTGCGTCTACGACACCAAGACGAACCGGGCCACCATGGACCGCTGGGTCTTCATCCCCGGCTACTACCAGGGCAAGGCGCCGTGGGGCATCTACGTCGGCAAGACTGCCTACACCCACTACGACTTCGACGTCTACGAGGACGGCGACCGCGACTACGCCTTCGTGACGGTCTACAACGGCATCAAGGCGGGGCGCGGCGGCGACCTGCGCAACGTCGCCGAGTGGAGCTGGAAGCAGGTCGACAAGAAGACCTACACCGGCCACGACCGCTTCCTGCGCAAGAGCAAGGGCGGCAAGTACTACGTCGTCAAGTTCACCGACGCCGGCCGGCTCGAGAGCAACGTCGGCGCGCAGGGCCTGGCCTACAACCAGAAGGTCGGCAGCTCGGTCTACGTGTTCGGCTACCCGAGCGGCTCGCACCCGGACGGCAACCACGCCTTCACCGGCCAGACCCTCAAGTGGTCGTACGGCAAGACCTTCGCCGCCAAGGCCCCCGCGGTCAAGGGCGAGGAGCTCGTGGGCGTCAAGTCGTCCTTCACCGGTGAGGGCTCCTCGGGCTCGTCGTGGCTGCTGCGGTACAGCAGCGCCAAGCGGCTCGGCTACCTCAACGGCGTCACCAGCGGCGTCTCGGACACCGACGGCAACAAGCGGATCGACACCAGCGTCTCCCCGTACTTCGACGGCGAGACCTACGGCGTCTACAAGGCCGCCGCCGGCAACTGGTCCGGCTCCATCGCCTGAATCGCGGACGCCACGGAACAGGTTTCCTCGTGGCATGCTGAGTGAACGGCGATCACGAGGAGACCAGCGATGACCCACCCTGCCGACACACAGCCCGCCCTTCGGCGCACCCCCCTGGACGCGGAGGAAAGGGCGCGTGCCGAGATGGCCTTCTCGCAGCTCGTGGCCGGACACCTCGTCGCGCAGGGCCGGTTCAGGATCACCGCCGACAGCCCGGAAATGGTGGATCTGTGGCAGACGGTCGCCCGCAGGGTGGGTGAGGCGCTGCACCGGCCGGTGGTCAGCTACGCCAATGGCCGGGACATCGTCATCACCTTCGCCCAGGAGGCCCCGACTCTCACCACACAGGCCTGAGCACCCCCGGGAAGTGCCCCGTCGCGTCGCGGCGGGGCACTTCCGTGTCCCGGGGACAACCACGTCCCGTCCGCGTTGTTTTCCCGACTTGATCCCCCTCGCTGTATGTTCCTCGCAGCCCATTCACGTGTGGGGCGCTGGAGACGTTCCTCAGCAAGGAGACCCGGTTGAAGCGCATCCTCCTCCCCCCGCTGTGGGGTGCGGCGGCGACGGCCGCGTTGCTCGTCGGCGGAACGGCGGTGCCCGCTCACGCCTACGAGATCACCGTGACGACACCCCTCGTCTCCAGCGCTAAGGCGGCGGGGGTGATCGCCTACTGGCTCGGGGACGGCGGACGCCCGCTCGCGGAGGCCACTCCCGTCTCCGCGACGGCCGGGATCGACGCGACTCGCGTCACGACGAGAGACACCGCTCCCGGTGGCGTACGGGGCGTGGTGCCGGCCTCCGCCGGGGTCAGACGGGCGGCGGGCCCGTCGAGGAACGTCAACCTGCCGAGGACGACGGGCAAGGTCTTCTTCGTCGGCTCGGACGGCCGCCCCCACTGGTGCGCGGGCACGTCCGTGCAGTCCGATCACCGCAATCTCGTGGCGACCGCCGGGCACTGTGTGTACGCCACAAGGCCGGCGGAAGCCGCAGCGGGATCCACGGAAGAGGCCACCGCGACGCCCTACCGCTACTGGATCTTCATTCCGGGGTTCGCCGGCGGAGGCACGCCATGGGGCGTCTACGCCGGCGACCGGGCCTTCGCCCACAGCGACTTCACCAGGTACGGCGACCTGGACCGCGACTACGCGTTCGTCACCGTCCACGCCGGCGTGCTGCCCAAGCGCGTCACGCTGCGAAACGCGGCGCAGTACGCGGCGTTCTCCGCCGGGCCGAAGTACCGCACGGCCACCGGCTACACCGGCGTGACGCTGCTTCCCACGGGGCGTCTCGGCGACAAGGTCGGCGGGCAGGGCCTCGCCTACAACCTGCCGGTCGACCGGCCGCTCGCCATCTTCGGCTACCCGATGCGGACCGCCGCGGGCCCCGCGAGCGGGCGCACCCGGCTCACCCGTGCGTACGGCAAGCCCTTCCTCGCCCAGGACCTGTCCAGGAGGGCCAACGAACTGGTCGCCGTGCGCTCGGCCTTAACCGCCGCCTCCGGGTCGCCGTGGCTGGCCGCCTACCGTGGCGTACGCGGCCTGGGGTACCTGAACGGCCTGACGATCGGCCTGTCCGGCTCGGCGACCGGCCTGTCGCCGTACTTCGACGGAGAGCTGTTCCAGGTCTACGACACGGCCCGGCGCGTCGGCTGAGGTGGCCGACGCCTGTTCAGACGCCGACAGCCTCCCTGCCCGCGCTCTCCCTGTTTTCTGAGCGGCCCCGGCCCCGGCCGCGCTCCAGCAGCTCCGCCACCCGCGGCTCCGCGGCGTACGGCGCGAACCGGCGGCACATGTCCGCCGCGTACGTCCGGGTGCGCGCCGACTGGATGCCGTCGGCCAGATCGAGTGCCGACGACGCCGCCTGGCACGCCTCCTCCAGCTCGCCCTCCTGGATGAGCGCCGTGGCGAGCAGCGAGAGGTTGAACATCTTGCCGCGCACATAGCGCCCGTCCATCACCAGCGAGCGCCGGGCGTGCCGAACGGCCCGCGCCCCGTCGCCGAGGTCGCGCAGGCAGTGAGCCGACTTCGCGGCCAGGTAGGCCTCGTCGAAGTAGCCGATCCAGCCGGGCTCGTTCTGGGGTGTGCGCCGGTCGAAGGCGATCTCCGCCTCGTGCAGCGCCCCGCCACACGCCGTGCGCTCCCCGAGCAGGGCCAGGGCGTGCGCCTCCAGCACCCGGGCCTCGGCCAGCAGCGTGCCGACCCCCGAGCGCCGGGCCGCCGCGACGGCTGCCCTGGCCAGCTCCAGCGCGTGCCGGGGATGCCCGATGTACACGGCCTGGTGGCTCATCCCGGCCAGGATCTCGCCGCACAGGGCGTGGTCGCCCGCACCCCGCGCCAGGCCGAGCGCCTGGATCAGATAACGCTGGGCCAGCCCGTGCTGCTCCAGGTCGTAGGCCATCCATCCGGCCAGCCGGGTCAGCTCGGCCGCCGCGGTCGCCAGCGAACGCCCGGTGGCCTCGCCGTAGGCGCCCTCGCGCAGCAGCGGCGTCACGGCGGTGTGCAGGTAGCGCACGACCGGGCCCCGGATGCTGCCGCCGCCGAACCGGTTGTCCAGCTCACCGAACGACCGGGTGACCTCGCGAATCGCGGCCACGTCGGAGGGCCCGACCCGGCGCGGCCCGTTCGCGGAGAGCCCCTCCCCGTCGGGCGCCGCCAGCCAGCGGAACATGCCCGCCGAGCCCGCTCCCAGGGCGAAGGTGGAGTCGAGCAGGAACCTGCGCCGCTCGACGTCGGCCCTCCACAGTGCTGTCACGCTTGCCACACCCTCCTCCCACGAATGGGGGAACTCCTGTCCCAGATCGGCGGGGACCGTTCCGCGCGGCATGCCGATGTCCTCCCTGGACACCTGCCGCCCCAGCCGCAGCGAGAAGATCTCGGCCAGCAGGCCGGGAACCGGTTCGCGCGGGCGGCGTCCGCCGATCCAGCGCAGCACGGAACCGTGGTCGTACCGCATCCCCCGCAGCCCTCGGGCCGAGCCGAGACCGTTGAGCCGCCGGGCCAGACCCTTGCGGGACAGTCCGGCTTCGGTGAGGTGCTGCTGGAGCAGGCGGTTGGAATCAGGTCGCATCGCTCTCCAACCGGGACAGGCAATAGCCGAGTTGGTTACGGAGAGCTTTCTTTATAGCACTAACCGTAAGGACCTAAAGGGATTCCCAAACTTTGACGGCCCCGGCAAGGGGAGGCTGACGTGGAAGGACGAAGGGCCGCACCCCGCGCGTTCGCGCGGTGCGCGGCCCTTCGGGGTCCGTGCCTACGTCCTGTCCTACCTGCGTCCGGTCTGTGCCTGCGCCGGTCTGTGCCCGCACCGGTCCGTGCCTTCGTCCGGTCTGTGCCTGCGCCGGTCCGTGCCTTCGTCCGGTCCTGCCGGAGGACGGCTACTTGCGGGCGACGCCGTCCTCACGGGCCTGCCGCGCCACGGCGGCGATCACCGCGGACGCGACCCGGGTGTCGAACGGCGAGGGGATGACGTAGCTCTCGGCGAGGTCGTTCCCGACCACGGCCGCCAGCGCGTCCGCCGCCGCCACCTTCATGTTCTCCGTGATCGTCGTGGCGCGGACGTCGAGCGCGCCGCGGAAGACCCCGGGGAAGGCCAGCACGTTGTTTATCTGGTTGGGGTAGTCGGACCGGCCGGTGGCGACCACGCGGGCGTGCCGGCCCGCCACCACGGGGTCCACCTCGGGGGTGGGGTTGGACAGCGCGAACACGATCGAGTCCGGCGCCATCGCCGCGATGGCCTGCTCCGAGACCGTCGACCCGGACAGGCCGACGAACACGTCGGCGCCGGCGAGCGCCTGCTCGGTCGGCCCGGACAGGCCCGCCTTGTTCGTGTCGTGGGCCAGCGCCCACTTGACCGCGTTCAGATCCTCGCGGCCGGTGTGGATGACGCCCTTGGAGTCGGAGACCGCGATGTCGCCGATCCCGGCGTTCAGCAGCATCCGCGACACGGCGACGCCGGAGGCTCCGGCGCCGGCCACCACCGCGCGCAGGTCGCCGAGGGACCGCCCAGTGAGGCGGGCCGCGTTGCGCAGCGCGGCGAGGACCACGATCGCGGTGCCGTGCTGGTCGTCGTGGAAGACGGGGATGTCGAGAAGCGCGCGCAAGCGCTCCTCCACCTCGAAGCAGCGGGGAGCGCTGATGTCCTCCAGGTTGATGCCGCCGAACGACGGCGCGAGCCTGACCACGGTCTCGACGATCGCGTCCACGTCGGTGCAGTCGATGCAGATGGGCACCGCGTCGACGCCGCCGAACTGCTTGAACAGCAGGGCCTTGCCCTCCATCACGGGCATGGCCGCGGCCGGCCCGATGTCGCCCAGCCCCAGGACGGCGGTGCCGTCGGAGACCACGGCCACGACGTTGGAGACCCAGGTGTAGTCGTTGACCAGGTCCGGGTTGCCGGCGATGGCGGTGCAGACGCGGGCCACCCCCGGTGTGTACGCGAGCGACAGGTCGTCGGCGTCGTGGACCGGAACGGTGGAGCGGACCTCCAGCTTGCCGCCGCGGTGCAGCGCGAAAGCGGGATCCAGGTCGAGCGATTGCAAGGAAACAGGTGTGATGGTCACAGCGACCCCAGTGTCGAAAGGACGAATTCCTTCGGTAGACGCCGTCAAGAGAACGAGAGCCCAGGCTTCGGTAGCCGCCGGAGGCCGTCGTCGTTGACGGTCGTCTCTTGAGGGGGTTACGGGGGTCACCCGTTCCCTGATTGTGCCACACGAAATGACAAGCGCCCCTTCCCGATCGGGTCATATATCGGTCCACACCAAGGTGTTCCCCCAGGCCACCGGGCGTGTAATACTCGGCTTTGCCAGTGATCTCTTACATACTTGGGCGCCCCAGTGGACTTGACGTCTTACGCCGAGCTGGCCGTTCAGCTGGTCAACATGGGCAACGAGCTCAAAGATCCCTTCTCCCTGCGCGCCCTGCTGGAGGAGACGGGCCGCACGGAGGCGGCCGCCCGCCTCACCCGCCGTGACATCGACGCGCTGTGCGAGCTGCGCGACGAGCTCGCGGGGGTCTTCGCGTCCGCCGCCGACGGCGACGACGTCGACGCGGTCGAGCGGCTCAACGGGCTGCTGGTCCGCCATCCGGTGCATCCGCAGATCTCCGGGCACGACGGGCAGCCCTGGCACCTGCACCTGACCGAGGGCGGCCGGGTGGCCGACGCCCTCGCGGTCGGGTCCGTCATGGGCCTGGCCAGCGTCGTGACCCGGCTAGGCGTGGACCGGCTCGGCATCTGCCAGGCGTCGCCGTGCCGCAACGCCTACCTCGACACCTCCTCCAACCGGTCGCGCCGCTACTGCTCGGAGCGGTGCGCCAGCCGGGCCAACGTGGCCGCCTATCGGGCGCGCAAGCGGGGCGCCTGAACCCCGCTTCTGACCCCCGCTTCTGAAATTGGCGCCCGGCCCCTGCACCGGCCCCCCGCGAGGGGCGGCCCTCCGGGGGCGCGGTCAGGCGGCCGGTGCGGGAAAGCGCAGCGCGGGCCGTGGCCAGTAACGCAGCACGACCCTGCCGACGACGTCCTCCTCGGGCACGGCGCCGAAGTCCCAGCTGTCGCGTCGCCCGGGGGCCGACTGGTTGTCGCTCTCCAGCCACCAGCCGTCGCCAGTGAGCCGGAAGGCCCGCTTGACGATCAGCCCGTGCGGCCGCCTGGCGACCACCACGTCGCCCGGGCGGACGGGGACGCCGAGCCGTACCAGCAGTAGGTCTCCCGGCCGCAACACGGGCAGCATCGAGTCGCCGGAGACACACACGGCGGTGAGCACATCCCCCTCCGCACAGTGATTTCGAGACGAGTAAGGTCGGTCGTGGAACAGTGCTGTCACCAGCATTCCTAAGGAAGGATTCCGATGCTCGCACGACTGCTGCGTCCCCGGCACGAGGTGTCCGCCCACTGCGACCTGCCGTGCGGGGTCTACGACCCGGCGCAGGCCCGCATCGAAGCCGAGTCGGTGAAGGCGATTATCAAGAAGTACGCCGACAACGACGACCCGGTCTTCAGGACCCGCGCGCTGATCATCAAGGAACAGCGGGCCGAGCTGGTCAAGCACCACCTGTGGGTGCTGTGGACCGACTACTTCAAGCCCCCGCACCTGGAGCAGTACCCGCAGCTCCACCAGCTCTTCTGGGACGCCACGAAGCTCGCCGGCGCCGCCGGTGCCAAGGGCACCGTCGACCCCGGACTGGCCGACGACCTCCTCGCGAAGATCGACGAGATCGCGAAGATCTTCTGGGAGACCAAGGCCGCCTGAGCCTCGGATCTCGGGCCCCGCACGGCCTCCACGGTCGCGCGGGGCCAGATCATCCCAAGACCTATACAAACTCCATAGTCGGTAGTACGGAATTTACGTGCAGTTACCTCCAAGGAACGCCACAATCAGCGCGTCCAGCCGGGGCAGCACCGCGCGAGTGGCGGTAAGTTGCAGTCAGCGGCACTCAGCCGGCTGAAAGGGCGAGGAGGAACGTGACCGAGGAAACCGAGACGCCTGCGGTGGATCTTGCCGGGATTCGCGATGCTGTGAGTGTCCGGCTGCCCGCCGTGAGCGCCTATTTGTCCGTGCTGCGCACGGCAACCGCCGGGCTCGCCGCACGGCTCGACTTCACCCTCGACCAGATCGAGGACCTGCGCATCGCCGTCGACGAGGCGTGCGCCATGTTGCTGCGGCACGCCGTGCCTGGAACTGACCTCCTCGCGGAGTTCGAACTCACGGGCCAGGAGATGACCGTTCGTGTCGAGGTCAACACGCTCGGCGTCACCTCACCCAACCGGGAGGACTTCGCCTGGATGGTGCTGACCGCGCTGGCCGACGACGTGGACGCCATCTCCGATCACGCCGACCACCTGGCGATCGTGCTGCGTAAGCGCCGAAGCACGGCGAGGCCGTCGTGATGACGGAAAGGACGAGTGCGATGACCTCCGGCGACTCGGCGGTGCCGGACCGCGTACGCGCGCGCACACTCTTCGCCGAGCTGTCGGAGCTCCCGCCGGACGACCCGAGGCGCCAGCGCATCCGCGACGAGCTGGTCGAGCTGCACCTGCCACTGGTGGAGTACCTGGCCCGCCGCTTCCGCAACCGGGGCGAATGGCTCGACGACCTCACGCAGGTCGCCACGATCGGGCTGATCAAGTCGATCGACCGTTTCGACCTCGGACGCGGCGTGGAGTTCTCCACGTACGCCACCCCGACCATCGTCGGCGAGATCAAGCGGCACTTCCGCGACAAGGGCTGGGCGGTCCGCGTGCCGCGCCGGCTGCAGGAGCTGAAGCTCTCGCTCACCAAGGCGATAAGCGAGCTGTCGCAGCGGGAGAGCCGGGCGCCCACGGTCGCCGAGCTCGCCCTCCACCTGGGCATGAGCGAGGAGGAGGTCCTGGAGGGCCTGGAGTCGGCCAACGCCTACTCCACCGTGTCGCTCGACGCGCCGGACTCCGGCGACGACGACGCTCCCGCCGTTTCCGACTCACTCGGCATCGTGGACGAGTCGCTGGAGGGCGTGGAGTATCGCGAGTCGCTCAAGCCGCTGCTCGAGCGCCTGCCTCCGCGTGAGAAGCGAATCCTGCTGCTGCGTTTCTTCGGCAACATGACGCAGTCACAGATCGCCACCGAGCTGGGAATCTCGCAGATGCACGTGTCCCGGCTGCTCGCCCGGACCCTGGCCCAGCTCCGCGAGGGCCTCACCGCCGAGGACTGATCGTCCGGTACGGACGGCACACGCCGATCTGTGACGGACGACCGCGACGCCGCGCTCCCCCCGGCGGCGCCCGGCCGTCGGCCGGTGAGCACTCCGGCGCCTTCTGCTCAGCGCGCGCCGTCCTCGCCCATGAGGGCGCGGGTGGAGGCCGGCGCGAGCAGCACGACCAGGGCGACCGCCGCCGCGGCGATGAGTGGGATGCCGAACGCGTACTGCGCGGACTGGATGAGGCTGATCGCCACCGGAAGCGCGAATATCTGCGTCACCACGGCCGGGCCCCGGCTCCAGCGCAGCACCTGCCACACGCCCCAGGCCACCCAGAGCAGCAGGGCGCCGCCGAGCACGCCGAACCCGGCCACCGCGATGCTGGTGACCAAGTCGGTCGGTTGGCCGATCACGGTCTCGACGCCGACATAACCGCCCAAGACGAGGGCGAGCAGGCCCTCCGCGGCCAGGACGGCGGCGGCCGCGGTCAGTGTGCCGGGGCGGCCGACGGAACTGCTGATCACATCGCCCAACCCTACCCGCAGACATGTGCGCCTCTCCGAGGAGGCGTCACCCGGCGCGAGCGGTAAACCGTTCGTTAACCTTCAGGCATGCGGGCACTCCTCCTCGTCAATCCCAAGGCGACCTCGACGCACCGGCGTACCCGGGACGTGCTGATCCGGGCGCTCGGTGCCGCCGTCGACCTGTCGGTCGAGGAGACCGCCTATCGCGGACACGCGACCGCGCTCGCGGCGACCGCGCACGCCAAGGGCTTCGACGCGGTCGCGGTCCTCGGCGGGGACGGCACGATCAACGAGACCGTCAACGGCCTGCTGGACGCCCGACCCGCCGGAGGCGCGAGCGAGCGGCCCGCGCTCATCGTGATCCCCGGGGGCAGCGCCAACGTCTTCGCCCGCGCCCTCGGACTGCCCAACAACCCGGTCGAGGCGACCGGCGCCGTCCTGGAGGCGCTACGCGAAGGACGCCGCCGGACCATCGGTTTGGGACAGGCGATTTGGCACGACGAGGTTTCGGGCCCGGACCCGGGGGCAGATGCGCCACCAGACCAGCAAAGGTCCAGATATTTCACATTTTGCGCTGGGTTGGGATACGACGCCGAGGTCATCCGGGCCGTGGAGGGCCTGCGGAGCGCGGGGCACCGCGCGCTGCCCGCTCTCTACGTGAACACGACGGTTCGCCACTTTTTCGTGACGGACCGCCGGCGGCCGGCACTCCGGCTGACGCGTCCCGGCCGGCCGACAGAGGATGGGATCTTCATGGCGATCGTGTCCAACACGTCGCCGTGGACGTACGCCGGGACACGTCCGATCAACCCGACGCCGTGGGCCGGGTTCGAGACGGGGCTCGACATGCTGGGACTTCGGAAGATGAGCCTGCCGGTGGTGCTCTCGTTCGTCCGGCAGATCACCGGCGAACACCGGGGATTGCCACGCGGTAAACACCTTGTTCAGATCCATGACGAGGCCGCTTTCACCCTCCACGCCTCCCGCCCGGTCGCCTTTCAACTCGACGGCGACTACCTGGGAGAACACGAGTGGGTGATCTTCCGTGCTATCCCGGACGCGTTACAAGTGTTCGTCTAGCGTGTCACATGTAGTCATAGTGTGACGCATCCGACAGCCACGACGGGCAAAACCTTGTTCCAAACCTCTTGTGTGGTGTTGGAACGGCTGAAAAGCTGAACGCGACGTCGGAACGTAGGACCTTTACGGAGACCACCGCTTCCGTAAGGAGCCCCGGCGATCGCGCGGACGAGCCCGACCCCCCACCTCAGGATTCGGGTGATTGTTCGCATCAGCTAGTGAAAGAGTTCACAAAGTTGACGGCCAGAGGAGCCGCGGAGGCTCCTCTTGACGAAGGAGTGGAACGCATGGACTGGCGCCACCGCGCTGCCTGCCGTGACGTGGACCCCGAACTGTTCTTCCCGATCGGGAACACTGGTCCGGCGCTCATGCAGATCGAAGAGGCCAAGCAGGTATGCCGGCGATGCACGGTCGTCGAGTCCTGTCTCAAATGGGCCCTCGAGTCGGGCCAGGACGCCGGAGTCTGGGGCGGGCTCAGCGAAGACGAGCGTCGCGCCCTCAAGCGCCGTACGGCTCGCGCCCGCGCCCGCGCCGCCGTCTGACTCCCCCGCCGCCCGCGAACGCCTTCGGTGGGTGCCTGTGACGGCATTCACCGAATCGTGGGCCATCGGAGCCCGGCCGGGACGGCCGCACAACCTCCCGCCCATAGGGCCGTCTGTCCACGAACACATCGCGTCCACTATGGCATCCCCCACACTGGTCCCGCACAGCGGGACCCCCTGTGGAGCCTCCCGCGATGCCTGCGGGGTTCGCGCTCCCGACGGGAGACCGAGGCCCCGGCGGGAGATCAGCCCGACTGCATCGGGATGCTGAGGCTGACCTCGGTGCCCCCGCTGTCCCTCCCGGCCACACCCAGGCGGCCCGACAGTTCGCCGACGACCAGCGTACGGACGATCTGAAGACCGAGGCTTCCCGTGACTTCCAGGTCGAAGTCCTCGGGCAGGCCCTTGCCGTCGTCGGCCACCGTGAACTCCAGCCGGTCGGCGTCCCGGGACACGAAGATCTGGACGTTCCCCGAGGAGTGGGCGAACCCGTGCTCGACGGCGTTCTGCAGCAACTCGGTCAGCACCATGGCGATGGGCGTCGCGACCGCGGCGGGCAGCACGCCGAAGCTGCCGAGCCGCTTGATCGCCACCTGCGCGACCGCCACCTCCGCCGTCATCGCGATGACCCGGTCGGCGATGTCGTCGAACTCGACCATCTCCTCCGGCATCTGGGCGAGGATCTCGTGGACGATCGCGATCGAGCCGACCCGCCGTACGGCCTCGTTCAGCGCTTCCTGGCCCTCCGGGTTGTTCAGCCGGCGCGCCTGGAGCCGCAGCAGTGCGGCCACCGTCTGCAGGTTGTTCTTGACCCGGTGATGGATCTCGCGGATCGTGGCGTCCTTGGTGAGCAGTTCCCGCTCGCGCCGCCGCAGCTCGGTCACGTCGCGGATCAGCACCAGCGCGCCGATGCGGCCGCCACCGACGATCAGCGGGATCGCCCGTAGCTGCACGACCGTGCCGCCGTTCTCCACCTCGGTCTCCCGGGGTTCACGCCCGCTCGCGACGATCATCAGATCCTCGTTGATCGGCTCGTCCGAGTAGCACAGGGTGGCGGTCGTCTTCCCAAGGTCCGCGCCCACGAGGTCGGCGTGCAGACCGAGCCTGCGGTAGGCCGACAGCGCGTTGGGCGAGGCGTAGGTGACCCGGCCGGCCTTGTCCAGGCGGAGCAGGCCGTCGCCCACCCGGGGCGACCTGACCAGGATCGGCTCCTCCTCCGCGAAGGGGAACCTGCCCTCGGCCACCATCTGCGCCAGGTCGGACGCGCTCTGCAGGTAGGTCAGCTCCAGGCGGGACGGAGTGCGCGCCGACGACAGGTTGGTCGAGCGCTGGATGATCCCGATGATCGAGCCCTCCCGGCCCCGCCGCACCGGAATCGTCTCCTCGCGCACCGGAACGCCGCTGGACCAGTCGGGGTCGCCCTCCCGGCAGATGCGGTGCTCGGCCCAGGCCACGTCGATCAGCGGCCGCTCACCGGTGGCGATGGACATGCCCACGACGTCGTCGTGGTAGACGGTGGGGCCGGTCGTGGGCCGCATCTGGGCCACCGCCACCCACCTCGTGCCGCCCTGGCCGGGAACCCACAGTATGAGGTCGGCGAACGACAGATCCGCGAGCAGCTGCCAGTCCGAGACCAGCGAGTGGATCCAGTCGACGTCGGCGGAGTCGAGTGCGGTGTGGCGCGACACCAGGTCGCTGAGAGTCGGCACGAGTGCATGATGCGCCGCCGTCCGGGTCGAAAGCGAATCGACCACCGTCACCTGGCAGGATGCACCTCATGACAGGGCCGTTGGACAGACTGCGCGCGGCCGCCGCGGAGCGGGAGTCGGCGGGCCTGCGCCGCGCCCTCCGCCCGCGCACGCCCGACCACGGCGGCCTGCTCGACCTGGCCTCCAACGACTACCTGGGACTCTCGCGGGACGAGCGGCTCGTCGAG
The DNA here is from genome assembly GCF_043197435.1 of Microbispora bryophytorum. Classification (NCBI taxonomy): domain Bacteria; kingdom Bacillati; phylum Actinomycetota; class Actinomycetes; order Streptosporangiales; family Streptosporangiaceae; genus Microbispora; species Microbispora bryophytorum. The sequence goes on from NZ_JBICTF010000016.1 coordinate 64,946, forward strand.
GCGGCCGTACGGGCCGCCCGGGAGTGGGGGGCGGGCTCGACGGGCTCGCGTCTGGTCACCGGCTCCACCCGGCTCCACGCCGAGCTGGAGGACCGGCTCGCGGCGTTCACCGGAGCGGCCGGGGCCCTGGTGTTCTCCTCGGGCTACCTCGCCAACCTCGCCGCGGTCGCCGCTCTCGGGCGGGGCGGCCTGATCGTCTCGGACGCGGGCAACCACGCCTCGATCGTGGACGCCTGCCGGCTGTCGCGGGCGCGGGTCGTGGTCACGCCGCACGGGGACGTGGAGGCGGTGGACGAGGCCCTCGCCGAGCGTGCCGAGGAGCACGCCCTCGTGGTCACCGACGCCGTCTTCTCCGTCGACGGCGACCTGGCGCCGCTGCGCGCCCTGCACGAGACGGCCGTACGGCACGGCGCGCTGCTGGTGGTGGACGAGGCGCACGCGCTCGGCGTGGTCGGCGACCACGGCAGGGGCGCGGTGCACGCGGCGGGTCTCGCCGGATATACGGACATTGTGAGAACCATCACGTTGTCGAAGTCCCTGGGTTCCCAAGGCGGCGCCGTCCTCGGAGCCCCCGAGGTGATCGGCACGCTCGTGGACACCGGCCGGTCGTTCATCTTCGACACCGGCCTCGCACCGGCCTGCGCCGGTGCCGCCCTGGCCGCTCTGGAGATCCTGGAAACCACCGCCGACCTGCCCGGACGTGCGCGGCTCAGAGCCGGTGAGCTGGCCGCGCTGGCTCGCGAGCTCGGCCTTCCGACGGCCGATCCGGCGGCCGCCGTGGTGCCGGTCGTGCTCGGCTCGCCCGGGCTCGCCTTGTCGGCGGGAGCCCTGTGTGCGGAACTCGGGGTCCGCGTGGGATGCTTCCGGCCACCATCGGTGCCTCGGGGCCGGTCCTGTTTGCGGTTGACCGCGAGGGCGGATTTGGGGTCCGATGATCTCGCGGTGGTCCGGGGTGCGCTCACCGCTGTGGCCGAGTTGACGATGTTGCCTGAGTTGGGCGATGTGGCCGAATTGAGGGTGGACAGGTGACGGAGCACAGCGAGGACTCTCCCCGGGTTCCGAAGTACTACGACGTGAAGCGCAGTCTTCTGGAGCTCACCAAAAGCCTGCCCGCGGGCAGCGCGCTCCCGCCCGAGCGCACCCTGGCGGTGCGCTTCGAGACCTCCCGGACGACGGTCCGGCAGGCGCTGTCGGAGCTCGTGGTCGAGGGAAGGCTGCTGCGCATCCAGGGCAAGGGCACGTTCGTCGCCCAGCCCAAGGTCGCCCAGGTCCTCCAGCTCACCTCCTATACGGGCGACCTGCGCATGGTCGGCCTGGAGCCGGACACCAAGATCCTCGACATCAGCTACATCACGGCCGACGAGGCGCTCGGGCGGCGGCTGGCCATCAACCCCGGCGGCCGGGTCCTGCGGATCCATCGCCTGCGCCTGGCCAACGGCGAGCCGATGTCCATCGACACCACGCACCTGTCCGCCCGCCGGTTCCCACGCCTGCGGCGCGAGATGGAGGTGCACTCCTCTCTGTACGAGACGCTGCACAACGCCTACAACGTGCGGCTGACCGACGCCGAGGAGGTCATAGAGACCGTGCTCGCCACGCCGTACGACGCGCAGGTGCTGGGCGTGGACGTCGGCCTGCCCATGCTGCTGCTGACCCGGCACGCCTTCGACGCCGACGGCAACCCCGTCGAGTACGCCCAGTCGCTCTACCGCGGCGACCGCTACAAGTTCGTCACCCGCCTCCGCCGCCCCTGACCCTCACCCCCCGTGATCATGTAATTTGTCGCAGCGCCCACATGTGACCTGCGAATTCACCATTTGTGATCTTGCAGAACAACGCTGGCCGCACGCCCGACCGGGCCATACACAGTTCGTGATCACGCAATTGCCTGATCAGGAACGATGAACCGGCAGGCAGGCGGGATTTTCGGCCGATCTGTGCAAGATCACGAAAGGTGTCCGCGCAGGCCAGCGGCACCACATGTAACAAATTACAAGATCACGGGGGGTGTCGGGTGGTTGGGTGAGCGGGGGCGTTCTACTCTGCGGGGCGTGAGCATTCTGGTGGTGACCGGGACGGACACCGGAGTCGGCAAGACGGTGGTGACGGCCGCGCTCGCCGTTCTGGCCAGGGAGCGGGGAGCGACGGTCGCGGCCGTGAAGCCGGCGCAGACCGGGGTGGCGGCCGGGGAGCCCGGAGACCTCGACGAGGTGATCCGCCTGTCGGGGGTGACGACGACCTTCGAGATGACGCGGTATCCCGATCCGCTCTCCCCCGCCGCGGCCGCCCGCGTCTCGGGCATGCCACCGCTGTCGCTCGCGTCTGCGGCGGCGCGCGTCGAGGAGCTGGCCGAGTCGCATCGGCTGGTGCTCGTCGAGGGCGCAGGGGGCCTGCTGGTCCGCTACGACGAGGAGGGCGGCACGCTCGCGGACCTGGCGCGGCGGCTGCGCGCCCCCGTCCTCCTGGTGGCGCGCGCCGCGCTCGGCACGCTCAACCACACGGCGCTGACACTGGAGGCCGTGGCGGGCCGGGGCCTCGACCTGGCGGGCGTGGTGATCGGGTCCTGGCCGGCCGATCCGGGGCTCGCCGAGCGGTCGAACGTACCCGACCTGGAGATGCTCGCCGCCCGGCCGCTGTCGGGCGCGCTGCCGGAGGGCGCGGCCGCGCTCGGCCGAGAGGCGTTCGCCCGTGCCGCCCGCGCCGGACTCGCTCCGGCCCTCGGCGGCATGTTTGACCCGGCCGGATTCCGTTCGACCCTTAGGCTGCCCCTGTGACAGGAGTGCCGCCGAGGACCGACGGGAGTGCCGCGTGAAGACCGACATCCTGGAGATCGCCCGCGTACAGGTCCTGGACGAGGGCAGGGGCCTCGACGCGGCCCAGGCGCTCGAATGCCTGACGCTGCCGCACGAGCGGCTGCCCGACCTGCTCGCGCTGGCGCACGAGGTGCGGATGAAGTGGTGCGGTCCCGAGGTCGAGGTGGAGGGCATCGTCTCGCTCAAGACCGGCGGCTGCCCGGAGGACTGCCACTTCTGCTCGCAGTCCGGCCAGTTCACCTCCCCGGTGCGCGCGGCCTGGCTCGACATCCCCTCGCTGGTCCGTGCGGCCGTCGAGACGGCCGCGACCGGGGCGACGGAGTTCTGCATCGTCGCGGCCGTACGCGGCCCCGACCGGCGGCTGATGGACCAGGTCCGCGAGGGCGTGAAGGCGATCCGCGACGCGGTCGACATCAACGTGGCCTGCTCGCTCGGCATGCTCACCCAGGCGCAGGTGGACGAACTGGCCGAGATGGGGGTCCACCGCTACAACCACAACCTGGAGACCGCCCGGTCGCACTTCTCCCACGTGGTCACCACGCACACCTGGGAGGAGCGCTGGGACACCTGCCTCATGATCCGGGAGGCGGGCATGGAGCTGTGCTGCGGCGGCATCGTCGGCATGGGAGAGACCCTGGAGCAGCGGGCCGAGTTCGCCGCCCAGCTGGGCGAGCTGGAGCCCGACGAGGTGCCGCTCAACTTCCTCAATCCCCGTCCGGGCACGCCGTTCGCCGACCAGCCCCTCGTCGGGGGCGCGGAGGCGCTGAAGACGATCGGCACGTTCCGCCTGGCCCTGCCGCGCACGATCCTGCGGTACGCCGGGGGTCGCGAGCTGACCCTTGGCGACCTCGGCACGAGGGACGGCATGCTGGGCGGCGTCAACGCCGTCATCGTCGGCAACTACCTGACGACCCTGGGCCGCGCGCCCGAGCGCGATCTGGAGCTGCTCGCCGACCTCAAGATGCCCATCAAGGCGCTCTCCCAGACCCTCTGACGCCGTCGGCCGGCGATCGGCTGGAATTCCAGTGCGCGGGGGCGGAGTAGCCCCGGCCACACCGGGCATCAGCGGGAGTGACCGAGGTTCTCCTGTGGCTGGAGGGCATTGGCCGTCCCTCTGTTCCGAAGGGAGTGTTGACGAAGCGCTGCCCGTAGCAGGGCGTGACTTTTGAAACACGACCAAAGTGACCGACTGGTAGGTTTCACCCTATGGAGTCCCCCAAACACGCAGGCGACATCGCCGTCTCCGTCTCCCAGGCCTACGGCGTGAACACGATGTTCACGCTGTCCGGTGGGCACGTCTTCCCCCTGTACGACGGGGCCGTCCATCAGAACATGCGCATCCTGGACGTGCGCCACGAGCAGAGCGCGGTGTTCGCGGCCGAGGCGACGGCCCGGCTGACCCGGCAGCCCGGCCTCGCCGTGCTCACGGCCGGCCCCGGTGTCACGAACGGCGTCTCGGGGGTCGCCACCGCCCACTTCAACGGCTCGCCGGTCGTCGTGCTCGGCGGGCGCGCCCCGCGCTCACGCTGGGGCTCCGGGGCCCTTCAGGAGATCGACCATCCGCCGCTGTTCGAGCCCATCACCAAGCTCGCCTTCACCGGGTCGGGCGCGGACTCCATCGGGCAGGACGTCGAGATGGCCTTCCGCACCGCGCTGGCCCCGCATCGCGGCCCGGTGTTCCTGGACCTCTACATGGACGACGTGTTCTCCCCGTCCCCCGAGTACGTCTCGGAGACGCTGACCCCGTCGCCGCTGGAGCCCGACCCCGAGGCGCTCGCCGGCATCGCGCGGCTGCTCGCCGAGGCCGAGCGCCCGTTGCTGGTGCTCGGCTCGGACGTGTGGATGGAGCGCGCCGAGGAGGCCGCACGGGACTTCGCCGAGGAGTGGCGCCTGCCCGTCGTCCCCAACGGCCAGGGGCGGGGCATCCTGCCCGCCGGGCACGAGCTGCTGGTCACCCGCGCCCGGGGCGCCGCCTTCGGGCAGGCCGACCTCGTCATCGTGGTCGGCACCCCGCTCGACTTCCGCCTCGCGTACGGCTGGTTCGGCGGCAAGGAGGGCGCGCCGCTCGCCAGGGTCGTCCACATCGCCGACGCGCCTTCCCAGCTCGCGACGCACACCGGCCTGTCCGGGTCGGCCGCCGGCGACCTGTCGGTCATCTTCTGGGGGCTGTCGGCGGCCTGCGGGAGCGCCGGGGTGAACCCCAAGGCGTACGAGCCGTGGGTGAGCAGGCTGAGCGAGGCCGCGACGGCGGCGACCGCCGGGGACGCGGCCCTGCTGCGCTCCGACGCCGACCCTATCCACCCGATGCGCATCTACGGCGAGCTGAACAAGGTGCTCGCCGACGACGCGGTCGTCATCGGCGACGGCGGCGACTTCGTCTCCTACGCCGGCAAGTACGTCGAGCCGCGCAGGCCCGGCAACTGGCTCGACCCCGGCCCGTACGGCTGTCTCGGCACCGGGCTCGGCTACGCCATCGCGGCGCGTCTGGCGAGGCCGTCGTCGCAGGTCGTGCTGCTGCTCGGCGACGGCGCGGCGGGCTTTTCGCTGATGGACGTCGACACGCTGGTGCGCCACCGCCTGCCCGTCGTCATGATCTGCGGCAACAACGGCATGTGGGGCCTGGAGAAGCACCCCATGCAGATGTTGTACGGCTACGACGTGGCGGCCGAGCTCCAGCCGCAGTGCCGCTACGACCAGGTCGTCACCGCGCTCGGCGGCGGCGGGGAGCTCGTCACGTCGCCGGGCGAGATCGGCCCGGCGCTGCGCCGCGCCTTCGACTCCGGCGTGCCCTATCTGGTGAACATCGCCACCGACCCGGCGATCGCCTACCCGCGCAACACGACCGGAGTGTGACCCCCGGCGGAGCCCCGCGTACGTCCGTCGCGCGGGGCTCCCATCAGGGCGGCCTCAGGACGTCGCGGGAGAGCGGCTCCCGGCCGCGCTGGGCGACGGGCTGGGCGAGGGGGGCGGGCAGTCCTTCTTCACGGTGAACGTGACCGCCGTGCCCTCCTTGACGAGCGTGTTCGCCGCCGGCTTCTGGCCGACGACCGACCCCTTGCACTCCCCCTCGCCCTCGTAGACGGGTTTCGGGGTGAGACCCAGCATGTTGAGCCGCGCCAGTGCGGAGCTCTCGGCCAGGTTCTTGAGGTCGGGCACCTTGACCAGGCCCTTGGTCGGGCTCGGCGAGGGCGTCGGGGAGGCGGTGGGGCTTGGCGACGGGCTGGGAGTCGGGCTCGGCGTGGGGCTCGGCTTCCTCGTCTTGATCTGGCTCGGCCGCGTCACAGGGACCGCCTGAGACGGCCTCGTGGAGGGCCGCGCGTTGATCCGCGTCGGCGACGGGGTCGGCGGGTCGGCGCTGGCCACCGTCAGGGCCGGCGCGGGCGACGTGGGGGTGCCCGACCCGGCCGAGGCCATGTTGATGCCGAGGACGGCCAGGCCGCCGACGACGGCGAATCCCGCCACCCCGGCCGCGACGGGCATTCCCTTGCCCTTCCTGGACCGCTGCGCCGCGCGCCGCGCCGTACGGGAGCCCTGCGGCGAGGAGGCGACGGTCGCCGGCGGCACGGCCGGGGCGTCGTTCCAGGACTCTCGCGTGACGCGGTAGGTGGCGCCGGTGGCCGGAACGGCCTCCGCCCCACCCTGGTAGGGGCCTGCCTGGGTGGCCGGGCCCGTCGGCGGAGGCGTTGACCCCATGCCCGTGGCGGCCGGGGCCCCGGTGACACCCTGCGGGCCGTATCCCCCTCCGGTCAGGCCCTGCGCGCCGAACCCTGCTCCTGTCAGGCCCTCCGCGCCGTAGCCGGGCGCGGGGTCCGGGACCACGCCGCCGGGCATCCCGGAACCAGGGGCCAGCACCGACTGCCGGGCGGCCTGGCTCATCGCGGCGGCGGACGGCCAGCGGCGTGCCGGGTCCTTCGACATCGCCCGTTCCACGATGGCCCGGACGGCGGGCGGCACGTACGGCGGCAGCGGCGGCGGCTCCTCGCGGATGTGCTTGAGCGCGATCGTCACCGGAGAGTCGCCGTCGAAGGGACGCTGCCCGGCCAGGCACTCGTACGCCACCACGCCCAGCGCGTAGATGTCGACGGCGGGCGTGACCGGAGCGCCCTCGGCCTGCTCCGGCGCGCAGTAGGCGGCGGTGCCGAGCACCATTCCGGCGTCGGTGAGGCGGCTGCCCTGGTCGGCGCGGGCGATCCCGAAGTCGGTCAGCACCAGCGTGCCGTCGGACCGCACCAGCAGGTTGCCCGGCTTGACGTCCCGGTGCACGATCCCCCGCTCGTGCACGGCCTGGAGGGCGGAGGCCGCCTGCGCGATGAGCTCCATCGCGGGCTCGGCGCCGATGCGGCCGAGGCGCATCAGCAGGCGGTCGAGAGGCTCGCCGTCGACGAACCGCATGACCAGGTACGCGGTGGAGCCGTCGCCGGGCACCTCGGTGACCCCGTAGTCGTAGACGTCGACGACACCGGGGTGGTTGACGGTCGCCATCGCCCGGGCCTCGCCCTGGAAGCGGACGGCGAATCCGGGGTCGTCGAGACGACCGGGGAGAAGCACCTTGACGGCGACGGTGCGCGCGAGGACGGTGTCCTCGCCGCGCCATACCTCGCCCATGCCCCCGGCGCCAAGCCGGACGTCCAACCGGTAACGCCCAGCCAGGGTCATACCTTGGGCCACCATTTGCGCCCCGTACCCCCTAAGTGAATCGACCCCCGAAGGTGTCCAACAAAGCAGGTTCGTGTCGCGGGCAGATAACGACAAGTTCACGGAACCCTGTACGCGGAGGGATCCAGGCTCGGGGGATCGAAGGTCGAGCCTACCTGTTACCCGCCCGTACTACCGTGCACCGAGCACCGTGCCGTCCAGTCCCTGGGCGTGACCTGGACGACCATCCGGCGGCGGCAGTGCGGGCAGTAACGCGGTGGCTCCATCGTCCTGGCGGCCAGGCAGGCCGCGTGATCACCGTGCGCGGCCGAACGGCCGCAGTGATCGCAGTAGAGGTCCACAGTGCACCACCCTAACCGCTGCCCGCCTCCGCCGCCTGGAAAGCATCATGGAGTCCCCGCTGCCGTCTAAGACGCTTCAGGGCCTCTTCTGGTTGCCTAGCGGCCTTCACCCGTGCCGGGGAATGACGACCCAATAGGCTGACCCGCATGAGTGTTGCTCCAGGCCTGCGCGCCGAAGTCCTCATCATGGTGGAGCGCGGGGACACGGCGATCCGGGTGGGCAGCGGCGACGTGCCGGTGCTGGGCACGCCGCGGCTGCTGTCGTTCGCCGAGGGAGCCACGGTCAAGGCCGTCCAGCATCACCTGGAGCCGGGGCAGACCACGGTGGGGACCAGGGTGCTCATCGAGCACCGTCTGCCCAGCCCGGTGGGGATGCACGTCGAGATCGGCGTCGAGCTCACGGAGGTGGACGGCAGACGGCTCCTCTTCTCCGTCAGGGCCGTCGACAAGACCGGAGCCCTGGTCGCCACAGGCACGATCGAGCGGATCGTGGTCGACCGCGAGCGGTTCCTGTCCCGCCTGTGAACGTCCTGTCCCGTCGGTGAGGTCCGGCCTCGTCGGTGAACGCCGGCCCGCCCTACTCGACGACGGCGATGAGGTCTCCCTCCTGGACGACGTCGCCCTCCTTCACGTGGAGCTTCGAGATGGTCCCGCCGTCCTCGGCGAGGACGGGGATCTCCATCTTCATCGACTCCAGGATCACAAGGGTGTCGCCCTCCTCGACGACCTCACCCTCGCTCACAACGATCTTCCAGACGTTCGCCACCATCTCGGCGCGCACCTCGGCCACCCGAAAACTCCCCTCACATAGTTCAGCAAATCAGGCGTTTCTCATCCGGGAGACCAGCCCGGTGTCGTAGTCCCCGCTCACGAACTCGGGGTGGTCGAGCAGCTCGGCACAGAACGGCAGGTTGTGCTTCGGGCCTTCGATGCGGAACCCGGCGACGGCCTGCCTGCCCCGCTCCAGCGCCTCCTCGCGGGTGGCGCCGACGACGCAGAGCTTGGCCGTCAGCGGATCGTAGAACGGCGTGACGGTGTTGCCCGCCGCGTATCCCGAATCGACGCGCACTCCCTCGCCCTCCGGCTCCTCCCACACACCGATCTTGCCAGGGCCGGGCAGGAACCTGCGGGGGTCCTCGGCGTAAACGCGGAACTCGATCGCGTGGCCGCTCACCCGCGGCTCGACGGAGTAGACCTCGCCGGCCGCGACCCGGATCTGGTGCTCCACGAGGTCGAGGCCGGTGACCAGCTCGGTGACGGGGTGCTCCACCTGGAGCCGGGTGTTCATCTCCAGGAAGACGAAGTCCTGGGCGTCCGCGTCCACCAGGCACTCGACCGTGCCCGCGCCGCGATAGGACACGGCCTCCCCCGCCCGTACGGCCGCCGCGAGCATCCGCTCGCGCAGCTCCGGGGACACGCCGGGGGACGGGCTCTCCTCCACGACCTTCTGGTGGCGCCGCTGGACCGAGCAGTCGCGCTCGCCCAGGGCGACCACGGTGCCGTCGGCGAGGCCGAGGATCTGCACCTCGACGTGCCTGGCCCGCTCGATGTAGCGCTCAAGCAGGATGGCCGGCTCGCCGCCGAAGCGGGCGGCCGCGCGGCAGGCCTGCTCGAACGCCTTGGTCAGCGACTCGTCGTCGCGCGCCACTCCCATGCCGATGCCGCCGCCCCCGCCGGCCGCCTTCACCATCACGGGGAACCCGATCTCCTCGGCGGCCCGCCGGGCCTGCTCGAGGTCGGAGACCGGCTCCCTGGTCCCGGCGGCGACCGGCACGCCCGCGGCCTCCATCAGGTTGCGGGCGTTGATCTTGTCACCCATCTGCTCGATGGCCTTGGGGTCCGGCCCGATCCAGACGAGCCCGGCCTCGATCACCGCACGGGCGAACGCGGCGTTCTCCGCCAGGAACCCGTATCCGGGGTGGACCGCCCGCGCTCCCGTCGCGCGGGCGGCCTGGAGGACCTTGTCGATGTCGAGGTAGCTCTGGGCCGGGTTCGCGGGGCCGAGGAGCACGGCGTCGTCGGCCTCACGCACGAACGGCAGGTCGGCGTCCGCCTCGGAGTAGACCGCGACGGCGCGAAGCCCCATGCCCCGCACAGTACGAATGATCCGGCGGGCGATTTCACCACGGTTGGCGACGAGAACTGAGTCGAACACGCACCCAACTCTAGGGTGATCCCTCGTTCCGCCGCCCCGCCCGTTCCGACTGAACGCAGGGGCCGAATCTGTAGGGTCGCCACAACAACGAGGGGCCCGGCGTGCCGTCGGAGACGTTCGGATACTACGTCTGCTACAAGCGTGTGACGAGCACGAGTCGATCGACGACGCGCGTCATCGCCTCCACCACTCCGGGGTCGTAGGCCGACCCGCCGTCGAGGCGCAACCGCTCCAGGGCCGCCGCCGCGCGGTCCCTGTCGGTCGATCCGCTCACGAGGTCGTCGTAGGCGTTGGCGGCCTTGATGACGCGGCTGGCCATCGGCGGGGACTCGCCGAGCGTGTCGCACTGCCGGCGGACGATCTCCGCGACGCCGTGGAGGACGCCGGTCTTCCTGATCACCTCGGCGCCCAGCTCGGCGATCCGCCGCGCCTGCGCGGGGTCGGCCAGCACGGTCGCGCCGCCGGGGATCGGGTCGCGCAGCGAGAGCTGGCCGATGTCGTGCATGAGCGCGGCGTACTCCAGCTCCAGCAGCTGCGGCTCCGCCATGCCCAGCTCCCGGCCGATGGCGACCGACAACTGGCTGACGCGGCGGGAGTGGCCCGGCTCGACGTACCCGCCGACCTCGGTGACCCGGCTCAGCGCACGCACGGTCTGCAGGTAGGTCGCCCGGATGCCGGCGTACTTGCGGAACGCCACCTGGGTGACGAGCAGCGGCGCGGCGAACGCGGGCAGCGCGGTCATGTCCATGCTGTGCGAGGCGAGCGCGAGCAGAATGCCCGACGCGCCGACGGCGGCGCCGAGCGGCACGGCCATCCTGATCTCGTCCCGTACGGCGACGCCGAACGCGGTCCTGACCTGGCCGGCTCGGTGCATGGCGGCGATCACCACGTCGGCCGCGAGCATGACCGTGACGAGCACGGCCATCACGCCGAGCGCCGGCCACCAGTTCCCGTGCCGGTCGGCCGTGTCCCGGGCGAGCTCCCCCAGCGGGCCGGTGAGCGGCCGGTAGGCGAAGGCGAGCAGGGACCCGGCGAGCAGCCGCCGGGCCAACGCGTCGAGACGCGGGGGCCGGCCGACCGCCAGGTGCGGCAGCCCTCCCGCGATCATGCCGACCGACATCACCGCCACGACCTGCAGGGCCGAATGCTGCGCCGGCCGTCCGCCCACGTCGAGCAGCAGGGCGTATCCGAGGGAGGCGGCGGTGGAGATCGGGGCGACCTCGCGGTTGCCGGGCATCGTGAGCCGGGCCAGCTCTCCGGCGGCGATGAGCACGCCGAACCCGATGGCGACCCGCGGATCGGTCAGGCCCTCCGCCGCGGTGTGGGCGATCCCCGCCACGGTCAGCATCCCCGCGGCGCAGATGAGCAGGAGCTGGCCCGAGTCGAGTCCCACCGGCCTGGCCGTCAGCCGACGCTCCCTCACCGCTCCGACACCACCTGGATGGGTGTCGTCGGGTCGTCGTGGTCCTTCACGGTGGTCTCCACGGCGGAGTCGTCCGGCGGCACGGGCACCGGCTGCGCCAGGTCCCAGCCGTACCGGTCGAGCGCCTTGACGAACGCGCACACCATGTCGGGGGCGAACTGCGTTCCGGCGTTCTTGCGCAGCTCGGCCACCGCGAACTCGATCGACTTGGCCTTGCGGTAGGAGCGGTCGGAGGTCATGGAGTCGAACGCGTCGGCCACCGCGATGATCCGGGCGAACTCGGGGATCTCCGAGCCGGCCAGGCCCATCGGGTAGCCCTTCCCGTCATGTCGTTCGTGGTGGTGCATGATCCCGGCGAACGCCTCGTCGAGGAAGTCGATGCCCCGCACGATCTCCAGCCCCCGCATCGGGTGGAGCTGGATCGCGGCGTACTCCTCCTCGGTCAGGCGCCCGTCCTTCTGCAGCACCTTGGTCGGCACGCCGAGTTTGCCAACGTCGTGGAGCATCCCCGCGTATCGGATCGCGCGCAGCCGCTCGGTTCCCATCCCGATCTCCTCGGCGATCATTGAGGATGCCGCGGAGACCCGCGTGCAGTGCCCGCGCGTGTAGTAGTCCTTCGTCTCCACCGCCTGGCACAGCGCCGCGATCGTCGCGTCGTACGCCCGCTGCTCGGCGTGGTAGTGCCCCAAGGCCCACCGGGCCACGAACAGCGGCAGCAGCACGAGCAGGGCCGAGATCGACTGCACCGTCGACCACAGGGCCGCGATCAGCAGGCCGAAGGTGGCGAATCCGACGTAGGAGCTCAGGAACTGCACCATCGCGCGGAGCGAGACCTGGTCCTTGTGCACCGCGGAGGCCAGTCGCAGGATGACCGCGGTCAGCGCGAAGTTGACGGCCACGAAGACCACCGTCGCCGCGGCGTACGGCACGAGGATGCCAGGGAAGTCGGCCGGCTCGGGCAGGTCGGCCCGTCCTCCCGCGCTCTCGTAGGCCCATCCGGCCGCGTAGCCGCACAGGGCGTACTGCGCGCCGTTGAAAAGCCGTTTCACCATCGGCAGGCCGGGCCGCACGCTCACGACCGCGGCCAGCCCGACCATGGCCGCGCCTTCCGGGCCGACGAGCACCACGGCGGCCAGCGCGGCGGAGAAGCTCACCGACACCGCCACGTGCGGCACGTTGAGCAGCGTCGGCACCGACTCGCAGAGCAGGAAGAGCAGCGCCAGGACGAGAAGCGCCGACCAGTCCTCCGCCACGAGCCCCTGATGCACGAGGAGACCGCGCGCGATCACGAGACCGGCGGTTCCGACGAGCGCGACGAAGTAGACCCTGGCGGGCCACGGAAGTTCCCGCATGGCGGCCACCTTGAATGCGGATCGGACCCGTGAGCCGGCCCTGTCGGACCGGCCCACGGGCAGTGACTACGTCCAGGAGATCCCCGGGGTGCCGGCCGCGAGACCGACCAGAGCCACCACCGGAGTAAGCAGCGCCAGCGCCACTATGAGCCTGACGACGGTCTTCCCAAGCATTGCGCCGCCTCCACGTCGATGTCGCCACTCAGGCTACAGAAGGGCCGACCGCCGGTCCGGGATGTCGCGACCATCGCAGCCAAACCGTAACCAAGCCATCACACCGCGTGCAATTGCACCGGTTTGTCAGCGCCGTTTCGCGGGGCCGGCCCGGGGATTCGTCGTCGGCCCGCCCAGCCGGTCGCCGCCCCGCCTCCACGCCGGCGCGGGACGGACGCGGGACGGACGCGGACCGGCGAGCCGGGCGCACGCGATCAGACCAGCGCCTGACGGGCCCATGCGACGGTGGCCTCGAGGCCGGTCGGCAGGTCGTGCCGGGGACGCCAGCCCAGGGCCTCGTACGCCGGGGCGGGATCGACGGCCATCGCGGGGAGATCGCCCATGCGCGGGGGCTCGAAGCGCGGCTCGTCCGGCGCTCCGGCCGCCGCGGCGATCAGGGCGTGCAGCTCACGGTCGGTGGTCTGGACGCCCGTGCCGAGGTTGACCCGGCGTCCGTCCCCCTGGGGTCCGCAGGCGCGGGCGAAGCCGTCCACCACGTCCTCCACGAAAACGTAGTCGCGCGTCTGGGAGCCGTCGCCGTACACGACCGTGGGCTTCCCCGCCAGCAGGGCGTCGGTGAAGATGGCGACCACCCCGGCCTCGCCCTCGGGCGACTGGCGCGGCCCGTAGACGTTCGACAGCACGAGCGTGGTGTATTCGAGCCCGTGCAGCGCCCGGTAGGTGGCGAGGTACAGCTCACCGCCGAGCTTGGAGGCGGCGTACGGCGAGCGGGGATCGGTGGGGGCGTCGCCCGGGACCGGAATCACGGCCGGCCTGCCGTAGACGGCGACGGAGGAGGCGTAGACGACCTTGCGGGCCCCGGCGCGGCGGGCGGCCTCCAGGACGTTCACCGTGCCCTCGACGTTGATTTGGGCGTCGGTCACCGGGTCGGCCACGCTCCTGCGCACGCTGATCTGCGCGGCGAGGTGACAGACGACCTCCGGCCGCCAGCGTTCGGCGAGCTCCGCGAGCGCGGGGTCACGCACGTCCATGACATGGAGGGGGACGCCGGGGTTGCGCACGTGGCCGGACGACAGGTCGTCCACCACCGCGACCTCGTGACCGTCCGCCAACAGCCGATCGACGAGGGTCGACCCGATGAAGCCCGCCCCGCCCGTGACCAGTGCCCGCATGTCCCCGCCCTTCCCGGCCTGTACCGGAAGATCCTAACGAGCATTGCCCCGGCACTGCCCGATCAGGCCCCCGCGACGCCGGCACGGCCCGCGGGGCAGGACGCGGCGAGGAGGGGCCGTGCCACCCGGCCGTCGCCCCTCGGAAACCGCCGGACTATTCGGCCATCTCGGCGCGTGCCTGCTCGATCCGGGTGAGCACCTTGCTGCGCAGGTCCTGCGGAACGGGGTCGCATCCGCAGTGTTTGGCCACGAGCCGCTTGACGGCCTCCTCGAGGCCGTACTCCTCCAGGCAGGGAGAGCACTCGTCGAGGTGCTTCCTTATCTCGGCGATGCGGTTGCTGTCCAGCTCACCGTCCAGGTAGGTGTACACCCGGTCGAGCACCTCGCTACACGGGGTGTCGTGGTGGTTCCCGCAGCTCATCGCTCCTCCTCGCCAAGCGTCCCGCCGAGACCCGCACCGCGGGAGTCCGACCGCACGAGGCCGCGCTCCCGCGCGTAGTCCTCGAGCTGGTTGCGCAGCTGCCGGCGACCCCGGTGGAGGCGCGACATCACGGTCCCGATGGGCGTGCCCATGATCTCGGCGATCTCCTTGTACGGGAAGCCCTCAACGTCCGCCAGATAGACGGCGATGCGGAAATCCTCGGGGAGCGTGGCGAGTGCGTCCTTCACGTCGCTGTCGGGAAGGTGCTCAAGCGCCTCGATCTCGGCCGACTTCAGGCCGCTGGACGTGTGCGACTCCGCCCGGGCGAGCTGCCAGTCCTCGATCTCCTCGGTGCCCGCCTGCTTGGGCTCCCGTTGCTTCTTCCGGTAGCTGTTGATGAAGGTGTTGGTGAGGATGCGGTAGAGCCAGGCCTTGAGGTTCGTCCCCTCCTGGAACTGGTGGAAGGAGGCGAACGCCTTGGCGAAGGTCTCCTGCAGGAGGTCCTCCGCATCCGCTGCGTTTCGGGTCATCCGGAGTGCGGCCGAGTACAGTTGGTCGAGAAACGGCATGACGTCGCGCTCGAACCGCTCACTGCGCTGCTCCAGAGTCTCCTCCGCTGTCTTGGAGACCGGACCCACCCCCTTAAGGACACCGTACCCAGCCGAGGATACCGGCCCGGCAAGGTCGAGCCCGTCGAGGCCTTCTGGCAGCACCAACGTCTTCATGCCCAACTGCAACAGGGCAGGCGTAGAGTCTGTTCCCGGTGCAGATTGAGGTGACGAACGACCCGGTGCGGGGAAAAAAGCTAGCACCGGCTTGGTAGCCCGGAAACCGAGTTTCGCTGCCACACGCCCATGCGGGGGCAGCCAGAGTCCAGGAGCCGCTCGTGCTGCCTATACCGGCCAACGAACTCAACGGCCCGGGCACACTCGGGCCGTACTGGACCTTTTATCACGCGGTCGTGGCCGAACAGCTGCGCCAGTGGCTGCCCGGCCGCCCCTCTCTGCTGCTGGACCTGTCCGGCGGACGGGGACGGTGGCCGGCCCAGGCGGCGCGCGCCGGTCACCGGGTGATCGAGGTCATGGACTTCCGCAGGTCGGCTGAGCCGTGGCTGCGCGACGCGTCCGACCGCATACAGAAGGTGCGCGCCGACAACCTCGGCTTCCTGCCCGACGGCTGCGTGGACGGCGTGATCGCCGAGGAGCGCGTGTTGTCGGTCGAGATCATGGCCGAGTCCGTCATCGAGGACGTGGCCCGGGTGCTGCGGCCCGGCGGGCGCGCGCTGCTGTGCGTCGACTCGCTGGTCCTCGGGATGGCGATCCTGGCCGAGCAGAACTACTGGGCGCACCTGTGCCAGACGGGCGAGGTCATGCTCATCCCCTGGCCCGACGGCAGCATCACCCGCTGCTTCACCAGCCAGCAGATCCGCGAGCTGATCACCGGCGCCGGCCTTGAGGTGGAGTGGGTGCGCCCGCGCACCGTGCTGTCTCCCTCCACCGTCGACCACGTGCTGAGCGCGGAGAGCAAGTCACTGTCCTGGCTGGTCCGCACCGAGCTCGAGACCGAGGCCGACGGCGACGACACCGTCGGCATCCACCTGGTGGCCAGCGCCCGCAAGCCGATGTGAACGCCCTCCCGGGCGGGTCACCGGCGGCGCTCGGTCCTCGACTGGCATCCCACGCAGCGGGCCGCCTCGGGGCGGGCCTCCAGCCTGCCCTCGGGCACGAGCGTGCCACAGTCGACGCAGCGGCCGTAACCGCCGTCGTCCAGCCGCCGCAGCGCGGCCAGCACCGCCGTACGCTGCCGGGACGCGGCGTCGAGCATGGCCCTGGTCCGGTCGGCGTCGGTGAGGTCGGCTCCCGCGTCGGGGAGGGATCTGTCGCGCCCGGCGGCCGGATCCCCGCGCAGCACGTTGATCGACCGGTCCAGCTCGGCGAGCATGCTTTCCAGGCGCATACGCGCGGTCGCGGCGTCCACGGATCCGCACCTCCGGGAGTGGGGGAATCACCCGTCCAGGAGCCCCCGGTCTCCTGGACGTTCAGCGGCCGGTCACCTTCCGTGCGACCGCTTTCTCGAACGGATGCCCACTTCGCGCGCCGTTTACACCCCTGACCTGCTCGGCAGCCGTCCCCGGTGCGGGCTCACCGGTCCAGGCTCATTGGGGGGTCGCAGGGGGCTCACTGGCGCGGGGGCAAGCCGATGAGGTGCGTCGCGCCGAGGAAGAAGGCCGCGCGGACGTTGTCGTCGCCGACAAGGTCACGGATCGCCACCGCCGAGCCCCCCGCCTCGCCGTAGCCGACCTTGAGGAACGACGGGTCCGGCTGCTTGGTCACGTCGAGTCCCTTGAGCAGGACCTGCGCACCCCTGCCCGACTTGGACACCGCGTCCCAGAGCTGGGTGTAGACGTCCACGGTCAGCAGGTCGACGAAGCCCTCGCCGATGATCTGGCTGTGCCGGATCCCCTCCGCCGTCTCCCTGAACCGGGGGTGGGCGAGCCGGTGCATCAACTCGTGCACGAGCGTTCTGATCACCCGCCAGCGCCAGTCGGACTTCGTCCCCCACGCGGGGCTCGGGAAGATCGGCTGAACGGAGATGTTGCCCTCGCCTCCGCTGTGCGCCGCGGTCAGCTTGACCATGGCCCCGACCCTCCTGCTCAGGGTCAGGTCCGTCGACAGGCGCTCCTGCAGCAGGGCGCGCAGCGTCTCCCGGTCCTCGGCGCGGGTGGCGTCGTAGTTCGCCTTGACGAGCAGCGCCCCTCGTTGCTTGTCCCAGCCGACCGCCTGCGCCCTGTTCATCATCCAGTTCAGCCGCTGGGCGGGCCCGGCGGGCAGCTCCGCGGTGCTCTGCAGGCGCTCGCTGTAACGGAAGCCGTCGAAGTACGGCCCTTCCTCCCAGGAGTCGGCGTACGGCCGCAGTCCGACGGCGACGAACGTCTGGAGGAAGTCGGCGATTCGCCTGAGGTGATCGAGCGACTCCGGCTCGGACTTCGTACCCGTGGGCGGCGCCCAGTGCCGGAGCTGCTCGTCCACCACCTTCGCCAGCAGATCGGGCAGCTCCTTGAGCACGTTCTCCTGCAGCGGCCCGACCTTCGTCTCTCCCCTGCCGTCCTGGTCGGACCCGGGAGGGTTGTAGATGAGGTTCAGCTTCGCCGTCACCGCCGTGTCGGGCGGGGCGAGCTTCCGGACGACCGCCCCCCTCACCCAGCCGCTCGCCCGCAGCACCTCCCGTTCGAACGCGTCGTTCTCGGCGCCCGGCATGGCCGTACGCAGGGTCGCCCGGCCTACCAGGCGAGACACCGCCGCGGTGTGGTCGAAGTCATCGGGGAGAACGTCCCGGTTGGCGCCGTACAGGTAGAGGGCGTGGGCCAGCCAGAGCTGGTCCTCACCCTGGTACTGCGCGATCTGGGACCACAGGTCGATCTCGAGCCCGGTGAACAGCTGGTGGACGCGGTTGAAGTAGTCGGGGTACTTGTTCGCGGGAAGCGCACGCAGCTTCGTGTAGTCGACCGTCGCCGTCAGCGGCCCGAAGCCGACCGATCTCGGCTCGGCCGGTGTGCCCGTGATGTCGTTCGTCAGGGACATGTAACGCTCCAAATAACTGAGAGTGGCGAGTTACGTACATGTCGTGCAAGCGCCACCGGAGCGTACGTCCGGCCCTGACTCCGATCAACGGGTTGTCCGCCATAGGACAGCGCCAGAGGACCGATGAGGGCGCTCCGCCCGTGGCCGGGCCCGGAACGTCCCGCCGAATCAGCCGGAGGGGCCGTCAGAACAGGCGCGGGACGTCGTCGCCTTCCAGGGGCTCGACGAGCTCGGGGCCGTTGTGGCGGACGCTGTTGACGACGTCCGACACGGCGTACGCCTCCAGCCGGTCCGGGCCGGCCGGGACGAGCAGGCCGGTGGGGTCGGTCACGCGCGGGTCGAGCCACTCCGTCCAGCGGTCGCGCTCGACCATCATCGGCATCCGGTCGTGGATGCGGCCCAGCTTGTCCGTCGCCGTGGTGGTGATCACCGTGCAGGTGCACAGCCACTTCAGCGGGTCGTCGTCCGGTCGGGTGGGGTCCTTCCAGAACTCGTACAGGCCGGCCATCGCCAGCACGCCGCCGTCGGCGGGATGGATGAAGAACGGCTGCTTCTTCCTGCCCTCCAGCGGCATCCACTCGTAGTAGCCGTCCGCCGGGATCAGGCAGCGCCGCGACTTTAGCGCCCTGCGGTAGGACGGCTTCTCCGCCACGGTCTCCACCCTGGCGTTGATCATGCGCGAGCCCACCGACGGGTCCTTGGCCCAGCTCGGCACCAGCCCCCACCGGACCACCCGCAGCTGCCTGACGGGCTCGTCGCCCGGGCTCTCGCCGCCGTCGTCCTTCGGCACGCGGCACATCACCGCGTAGACGTTCTTCGTGGGCGCGACGTTGTAGTCGGGCCGGAGCTCGCCACCGGGCACCTGGTCGGGCACCCCGTCCAGCTCGACCTGGAACTCCTCCAGCAACTCCTGCTTCTTGCGCGCAGACGCGTACCTCCCGCACATGCCCCCAAGACTGCCACTCGCGCGGGCCGCACGCGCTCTCACGACAGTGCGGGCGAGTGCGCGCAGACTAAGCTTGCGCCATGGCCTCTCCGCAGTCCGCGTCCGGCGGCGCCGTGCCGCACGGCATCGATCGAAACGGCGTCGAGAAGAACGCCGCCGCACCGCTCTGGCCCGCCCCGCCGGCCGCCGGGCCGGTCCGCGCGACGGTCCGCCTGCCCGGCTCGAAGTCGGTGACCAACCGCGCGCTGCTGCTCGCCGCGCTGGCCGACGCCCCCGGCACCGTACGGCTCGCGCTGCGCAGCCGCGACGCCGACCTGATGGCGGCCGCGCTGCGCTCGCTCGGCGCCGAGATGGCGCCGTCCAACGAGAGCGCCGACAGCGTGGACTGGGCGGTGACCCCGCATCCCGTACGCGGCGGGGCGTCGGTCGACGTCGGACTGGCCGGGACCGTCATGCGGTTCGTGCCGCCGGTCGCCGCGCTGGCCGACGGACCGGTCTTCTTCGACGGCGACGCGCACGCGCGCAAGCGGCCGATGGGCCCGATCCTGGGCGCGCTGCGGGCGCTCGGCGCGTCGGTGGACAACGACGCCCTGCCGTTCACGATCCGCGGTCCGATTCCGGGCGGCGAGGTCGCCCTCGACGCCTCGGTCTCCTCGCAGATGGTCTCCGGCCTGCTGCTGGCCGCCGCACGCTTCGAGAAGGGCGTGACGGTGCGGCACAGCGGCCCGCCCGTCCCGTCGATGCCGCACATCCAGATGACCGTGCAGATGCTGCGCCAGGCGGGGGTCGAGGTGGACGACTCCGAGCGTGACGTGTGGCGGGTGCAGCCCGGCCCGATCCGGGCCAGGGACGTCACGGTCGAGCCCGACCTGTCCAACGCCGCTCCCTTCCTCGCGGCGGCTCTGGTCACCGGAGGCTCCGTCGTGGTGCCGGACTGGCCGGAGGAGACCACGCAGGGCGGCGACGCGCTTCGCGGGCTGCTCGCCGAGATGGGCGCGCGGGTCGAGCGGGCGCCGGAGGGCCTGCGGGTGACCGGCGAGGGCACGGTGCGCGGCATCGACGCCGACCTGCACGACGTCAGCGAGCTCACCCCCACGATCGCGGCGCTGGCCGCGCTGGCCGACGGACCGTCCCGCATCCGGGGCGTGGCGCACATCCGGGGGCACGAGACCGACCGGATCACCGCCCTCGCCACGGAGGTCAACCGGCTGGGCGGCGACGCCCGGGAGACCGACGACGGCCTGGAGATCCACCCCCGGCCGCTGACCGGCGGCGTCTTCCACTCGTACGCCGACCACCGCATGGCCACGGCGGGCGCGGTCATCGGCCTGGCCGTGCCGGGCGTCGAGGTCGAGGACATCGCGACGACCGCCAAGACGCTGCCCGAGTTCCCTCGCATGTGGGCCGCGATGCTGGGCAGCGAGGAACACCGGGCATGAGCGAGCGGATCAGGAAGCACAGCGCGATTCGCTCATGCGACTCCGAACCGCCGGGCGAGGAGACGACATGAGCGGCCGACCGGTCCTCGTCGCACGATCGGGGCGCGGACACTGAGTAAGCGGCAGTACGACGAGGACGACGTCAGGGTCAGGCCGGGCAAGGGCTCGCGGCCCCGGACGCGGATCAGGCCTGCCCACAGCGAGGCGATCGAGGGCTTCGTGGTGGCCGTCGACCGCGGGCGTTACACATGCCTGGTCGGCGAGGGCGTCCCCCACTCCACGACACCGAAGAAGCGGAGGGGCGAGCGTGCGCTCATCGTGGCGATGAAGGCCCGCGAGCTCGGCCGCAAGGGCATCGTCGTCGGCGACCGCGTGGCGTTGGTCGGAGACGTCACCGGGCAGCCCGACACGCTGGCGCGCATCGTCCGCGTGGAGGAGCGCACCTCGATGCTGCGCCGCAGCGCCGACGACGTGGACGACATCGAGCGCCCCATCGTCGCCAACGCCGACCAGTTGGTCATCGTCACCGCGCTCACCGATCCCCCGCCGCGTCCCCGGATGATCGACCGGATGCTCGTCGCGGCCTACGACGCCGACATCGAGCCGCTGCTGTGCCTCACCAAGGCCGACCTGGCCCCCGCCGACGACCTCGTCGCGCAGTACGAGCCTCTCGGCGTGCCGTACGTGGTCGTGCGCAAGGGCGGCCCGGTCGACGACCTGGGCGAGGCGCTCGCGGACCGGCTCAGCGTGCTGGTCGGGCACTCCGGGGTCGGCAAGTCGACCCTGGTCAACGCGCTGGTGCCACACGCCCACCGGGCCGTGTCCCACGTGAACGCCGTCACCGGCCGCGGCAGGCACACCTCCACCTCCGCGGTCGCCCTGGAACTGCCGGAGGGCGGCTGGATCATCGACACCCCCGGCGTACGCAGCTTCGGGCTCGCCCACATCTCGGTGGAGACCGTGCTCGCCGCCTTCCCCGACCTGGTGGACGCCACCACCGAATGCCCCAAGG
Organism: Microbispora bryophytorum; assembly: GCF_043197435.1. Lineage (NCBI taxonomy): Bacteria > Bacillati > Actinomycetota > Actinomycetes > Streptosporangiales > Streptosporangiaceae > Microbispora > Microbispora bryophytorum. The sequence goes on from NZ_JBICTF010000016.1 coordinate 86,431, forward strand.
GCTGCACCCACCTCGGCGACGACTGCGCCCTCGACCGGTACGTCGCCGAGGGGCACGCGGATCCGGCGCGCCTGGAGTCGCTGCGCCGGCTGCTCGCCAGCCGCGAGGGCTCCCCCGACGAGGACTAGAACGACCGAAGGCTGGAACTGCCAGGGCTGGAACGACGGGGGCTAGAAGGACGCGCTCCGGCTGAAAGCGAGCATTAGGGCGAGCGCTCCGAGCATGCTCCCCATGGCGATCCGCTGGGCTCGCAGCCACGCCGGCCGGTGCGCCAGGAAACCCGCGACGCTTCCCGCGGCCAGCACGATCGACAGGTTCACCGTCGCGGCCACCGCGATCTGGAAAAGGCCGAGGACGACGCCCTGGAAAAGCACGTTCCCCGCCTGGATATCGACGAACTGCGGAATGACAGATATATACAGAATGGCGATCTTCGGGTTGAGCAGATTCGTCATCAGTCCCATGGCGAAGAGCCGGGGCGGCGGGTCGTGCGGCACGTCCCGCACGGTGAACACCGAAGCGCCGCCGGGCCTGATCGCCTTCCAGGCGAGCCAGAGCAGGTAACCCGCTCCGGCCAGCCGTATCGCGGTGAGAACCTGCGGAAACGTGGAGAACAACGCCGCCAGGCCGAGATTCGTCGCCGTCAGATAGACGAGGAAGCCCGCGACGACTCCACTCAAGGAGATGATTCCGGCGCGGCGTCCCTGGCTGATGCTGCGCGAAACGAGATACATCATGTTCGGGCCCGGTGAAAGCACCATTCCGAGTGCCACGGACACGACCCCCAGCACGGCGTTCGGTTCGACCATGATGCCGCCCTTTCCTCTCATGTCGTCAGTGCCGGTCCGGACGGCTTTCTCAGGCTATTGCACCACTCAGAAAGAATGCAATATTCGATATTGCTCTCGGAGCAATATCGTGTTTGAATGCGTTCACCGTGGCACTGCGAACCATGCGCGCGGTGAGGAGGCGGCGGTGGAGGACTACCGGAAGCTGGCCGACGAGGTGGCCGCGGCCATCACCGCCGGGCGGCTCAGGCCGGGAGACCGGCTGCCTCCGCAGCGGGACTTCGCCCGGCGGCGCGGCATCGCCGGCTCCACGGCGGCGCGCGTCTACGCGGAACTGACCCGCCGCGGCCTGACGGTCGGCGAGGTCGGCCGCGGCACCTTCGTCCGCGCCTCCGCCCGGCGTCCCGGAACCGCCCTGGCCGAACCGAGCGGCACCAGGATCGACCTCGAACTCAACTATCCCGTCATCCCCGAGCAGGTCCGCCTGCTCGGGGACGGCATCAGGCCGCTGCTGCGCCCCGATGTGCTGGAGGCGTCCATGCGCCCGGTGGGCGCGGCGGGCACTCCCCACGCCCGCGAGGCCGTCGCGGACCTGCTCGCCCGCGTCGGCTGGCGCCCCGACCCGGCGCGGCTGCTGTTCGCCGGCAACGGGCGCCAGGCGATCGCGGCCGTCATCGCCGCACTGGTCCCGCCCGGTGGGCGGCTGGGAGTCGAGGAGCTCACCTACCCCGTGGTGAAGACGATCGCCGCCCGGCTCGGGGTCGCCCTCGTGCCCCTGCCGATCGACGAGGCGGGCCTGGTGCCCGAGGCGGTGGAGGCCGCCGCCCGCAAGGCTCCGCTGCGAGCGGTCTACCTCCAGCCCACGCTGCACAACCCGTTGTCGCTCACCATGCCGGTCGAGCGCCGCGCCGAGCTCGCGGCCGTGCTCGCGCGGCTGGACGTGCCCGCCGTCGAGGACGGCGTCTGGTCGTTCCTCCGGGACGAGCTGCCCCCGCTGGCCGCCGTGGCGCCCGAGCGCACGATCCTCGTCGACAGCCTCTCCAAGCGGCTCGCCCCCGGGCTGACCGTCGGATTCGCCGTCGTGCCGGAGGCCGTCGCCCCCAAGGTGACCGCGGCGCTGCATTCGGGAGGCTCCGCGCCGCCGCGGTTCGCGCTGGAGGCGGCGGCCCGGCTGTCCGGCGACGGCGTCGTGGAGGCGCTGAGCCGGGGCAAGCGGCGGGACGCCGAGGCCCGGCAGGAGATCGTGACGCGCCACCTGGGCGAGTTCGCCGTCCGCGGCGATCCGCGGTCCTACTACTGCTGGTGGGAGCTGCCGCCTCCGTGGCGGGCCGACACGTTCGTGGCCGCCGCCGCGCGGCACGGCATCGCCGTCACTCCGGCGGCGGCCTTCGCCGTCGGCGACAACCGCACGCCGAACGCCGTCCGCCTCGGCCTGGCCTCACCCCCGGCCACGACGCTGGCACGCGCCCTGGCCACCCTCGCCGGGCTCGCCCGTTCCTCACCGGACGACCTGCTGGCCGAGTGAGGTCACCCCGTGCGGTTGGGACGCAGCGTCCAGGAGACGGTCATCTCCGAGACGACGACGTCGCCGGCGTCGCGGATCTCGACGCCGACGTCGAACTCGGGCCGCTCCCCCGCGTCCAGCCGGGCGACGACCGCCTCCCGCTCGGCCCGCAAGGTGGCGGCGGCGGTGACCTCGCCCATGGCGAGCTTGCGGTAGGCGATCCTCGCCTCGGTCGCCAGCGGCACGGCCCGGGACAGCTGGTCGCCGAAGGCCGACAGCATGGCCGCGCCCGAGGCGGTCTCGGCCAGCGTGAACAGGGCGCCCGCGTGCGGGCCGCCCACGTGGTTGTGCAGGTCTCCCCGGTCGGCCAGGCGGGCGACCGCCGCACCGCCGCCGATCGCGTCGAACGTGATGCCGAGCAGCCGCGCGAACGGGACGCTGTCGAGCATGAAGGCGCCGATGTCCATGGCCGGGATGTTACCGGCAGGTACGGTTCGGGGTGATCCTTCCTCTGATGTCAGCAGGTCGCGGCACGGTACGTTGGGCCTGTGACGGAGTACCGCGACGACTTGCACCTCGCGCATCTGCTGGCGGACGCCGCCGACGACATCACGATGCGCCGTTTCAAGGCCGTGGACCTCAAGGTCGACACCAAGCCCGACCTCACCCCGGTCAGCGACGCCGACCGGGCCGTGGAGGAGGCGATCCGCGGCACGCTGCGCCGTGCCCGGCCCCGCGACGCCGTCGTGGGTGAGGAGTTCGGCATGACCGGCTACGGCATGCGTTCCTGGATCATCGATCCGATCGACGGCACCAAGAACTACGTACGCGGAGTCCCCGTGTGGGCCACGCTGATCGCGCTGATGGAGCACGGCAAGGTCGTCGTGGGCGTGGTCTCGGCGCCGGCGCTCTCCCGCCGCTGGTGGGCCGCCAAGGAGGCCGGCGCGTGGACCGGGCGGAGTATGAGCAAGGCCACGCGCTGCGAGGTGTCCTCGGTCGGCCGCCTCGACGACGCCTCCTTCTCCTTCTCCGACCTGGAGGAGTGGGAGAAGGCCGGACGGCTCGACCCGTTCCTCGACCTCACGAGGGACTGCTGGCGCACCCGCGGCTACGGCGACTTCTGGTCGCACATGATGGTCGCCGAGGGCTCGGCGGACATCTCCGCAGAGCCCGAGTTGTCCCCCTGGGACATGGCGGCGCTCACGATCATCGTGGAGGAGGCCGGCGGCTCCTGCACCGCGCTCGACGGCACCCCGCCCCTCGACGGCGGCAACCTCGTCTGCACCAACGGCCTGCTCCACAACGAGGTCCTCAAGCGCCTGTCCCCGCGCTGAAATTTCGCTCCATGTCCGGATAAATCGTCGAATTTCCGTTGGCGGCGTTATCGATCCGGCGGCATTCGTGCCTTGTCCGTGACAACCGGCTGCCAACCGGCTCGTCGCCGCGCACGTCCAAAAACGGGACGCGTAAGCGGACCGCCTCAGACCACTGCGACGAGCCGGAATTCGATATGAGCGCACCAGCGAAGCCGCGAAGGACAGCCGACGACGAGGGAAAGGAAGAGCGGAAGAACGCACGCAGAATCGCCGTCATCACTGGCGTCTGGGCCTGCGTGGGGACGCTGATCACCGCCGCGTCGGCGGTGACGATCGCCGTGATCAACGCCCCCGACGCCGTGCGGAACGTGGTCGGGGAGAACATCGCCGTGACGCATACGGCGACGGCGACGGTCACCGCCACCGTGACCGCCACGGTGACCGCCGGCGCGGAGGCCACCTCCACCCCCGCCGGCTCCACCCCGGCCGACCCCGGGACGGCCACGCCTCTGGCCAGCAGGGACGCCGTCGGCGTCGCCGGCTGCAGAACGCCGGACGGCTACGGCAACGACTGGGGCGACCGCTCGGTCGCCGTCGCGGGCTCGGACGAACAACTCACCGCCGTCACCTGCCGGGTGAACGAGGCCGGCGCCGTGACGGGCCATCTCGACTACGTGGTTCCCCAGAACGCGACCAGGTTCACGGCGCGCGTCGGAATCGACCGCGTTTCTCCAAACACGTCGGCACAGGTGCGTTTTTCCGTTCTCGACCTGAGCGACCATGTCCTCGCACAGCAGGTGGCGACGTACACGAATGCGCCGGAAATCACGGTCCCGGTATCTGGAATTCAGCGGATCCGCCTCAGAATGACCGTCATCAAGAGCAGCGGGGTCACCTCGGCGAACTACTTCCGGGTCGCGTGGATGAACGCCTCCTATCGGTAAGGGCGGCCCGCCTCGCCTCCTGCGCGCCACCCGCAGAGACCAGGCGCCTTGTCGTCCTGGTGCTCGAAGGGCCGCCTGCCGCGAGATGTACGCCAGGAGCTCGCTGATCCCCGGGACCGGGATCGCTCACACGGGGAGGGCGTCTCCGGGGAAGCCGTGGCACGAGTGAACCTCGCAACGCATCATCCCGGCTCGAACGCAGGGGTCCCCGGCCATGATCTCCGTGGCTTCTTCGACCGGCACGGTCATGATCGCGACGCCGGCCACGGTGTCGGAGGCGACCGGGCACAGGATCGCGATCACCCCCTCGGCGCGCAGCGACACCATGCGTCGCTGGTGTTCGAGTTCGATCGCGTCCGCGCCGTCCATGGTCCGCTCCGGTCCCCACTTAAGGAGCGCCAGGCTGTAGGGCTTCGCGGTCGCGGCCAGAGCCCGAATCTGTTCGTCGGTCACGGTCGCGCTCATGATGTCTCCTTACTTCTCGATGCGCTCGGCCAGCGAGACGATGATTCCTTCGGGCCCGCGGACGTAGGCCATCCGCCACACGCCTTCGTATTCGCCGATGCCTCCCACCAGGCCGTAACCGTCGGCTGCGGCGTGGTCGACCGCGGCGTGGAGGTCGTGCACCTCGAAGGCGACGTTGCGCAGGCCCAGCGCGTTGGCCGGCGCGGGCGAACTGGGGAGGTGGTCCGGCCGCGTGAAGCTTGAGAGCTCCAGCGTCGTACCTCCGCCCGGCGCTCGCAGCATGACGATCTCGGTGCGGGCGCCGGTCATGCCGATCACCGTGTCCAGGAACTCGCCTTCGACGGCCATCTTCCGATCGGCCTCCAGACCGAGGCTGACGAAGAACGCCGTCGCGGCGTCGAGGTCGGCGACGGTGATGCCGACATGGTCGAAGCGTTTGATGAATGTCATCGGATCCCTTTCGAGGTTTCTTTAAGAGACGCTAGAAAGGTAGCACCCGAGGTTTCGTAAGGGAACCCCACTTGCTAGATTGCTGTCATGCAGCGAACGCGGTTCGGGGAGATGGCGTGTTCCATCGCGCGCACCTTGGACGTGATCGGCGAGCCCTGGTCGCCGCTGATCCTGCGCGACGTGTGGGCCGGGGTGCGCCGCTTCGACCACATCCAGGCCGATCTGGGGATCTCCCGCAAGGTGCTCACCGAGCGGCTCAACCACCTGGTCGAACAGGGTGTGCTCGAGCGGCTGCCCTACGACGGCCGCCCCCGCTACGAGTACCACCTCACCGCCAAGGGCACCGATCTCGTAGAGATGCTCATGGTGATGGCCCGGTGGGGTGACCGCTGGCTCGCCGGCGAGGCCGGGCCTCCCGTCCTCTACCGCCACCATGCCTGCGGGCAGATCGGCCAGGTCGAGCCACGCTGCAGCCACTGCGGAGAGCCGATGCACGCCGACGACGTCGACCTCCTCCCAGGCCCGGGCGCGGCCTGACGGCCGATGCTTCGGCCCTCGCCGGTGAGGGTCACAAAGCTCGGTGAGGGTCACAAAGCTCGGTGAGGGTTACAGCGCGAGGACGTCACCCGCGGCGGTGAGGAGGCTGCCGCGGTACGCCTCGCCGAACAGGCAGACGTGGACGGCGAGCGGGTGGAGCTGGTGCAGCGGCACGCGCTCGCGCCAGCCGTCCGCGAGGGGCGCCGCCTCGCGGTAGGCGGCGAGGATCGTGTTGAGGTGCGGCGCCCCGAACAGCGTCAACATCGCGAGGTCGGTCTCCCTGTGGCCGCCGTGGGCGGCCGGATCGACCAGCACGACCCCGTCCGCCGACCACAGCAGGTTCCCGCTCCACAGGTCGCCGTGGATCCGGCTCGGCGGCTCGGCCGGCCCGGCGACCTCCGTCACCCGGCCACACGCCTCCTCGACCAGCTCCACATCGGCGGCCGACAGCGCGCCGCGGTCACGCGCGAGCCGTACGAACGGGAGCACGCGGCGGGACGCGTAGAACGACGGCCAGTCCGGCGCGGGCTCGTTGCTCATCGGCAGCTCGGCGATGTAGCCGGGCCAGGGGGCGCCGAAGTCCGCGGCCCCGGCGGCGTGCAGAGCGGCCAGCTCACGCCCGAACCGTTCGGCGGCCCCGGCCGTCGCGGGCACGGTGTCGATCCACTCCAGCACCAGCGCGCCGCCGTCCGCGGCGACCACCTCGGGGACGGCGACCGCTCCCGGCTCGGCCAGCCAGCGCAGCCCCGCCGCCTCGCTGCCGAAGACGGCGGACGCGTCCGCGCCCTTCTCGGCGGCCCCCTCCTTGATTGCGCCCTTCTTGACGAACACCCTGCGGCCGTCGCCGAGCACGCCCTCGTGCAGCCTCCAGGCGTGTCCGCCGCCGAGATCCCTAGTGATCCTCAAGGTGCTTCGCCACCCCCTCGCAGGCGGTCTCGACCATCCGCAGCACCTCGACGAAACCCTCGCGTCCGCCGTAGTAGGGGTCGGGCACCTCGGCGCCCTCGGGAGCCGCCGGGTCGAACGACCGCAGCAGCCGGACGTCCGCGTCCGACGGGGCGATCCGCCGTACGGCGCGCAGATTGTCCCGGTCCATCACGAGGATGAGGTCACGCTCGGCGAACCACGCCCGGTCGAACTGGCGGGCCCGGTGGGACGAGCCGTCGTAGCCGTGGTCGGCCAGCGTCGCCAGGGCCCGCTCGTCCATCGGCTCCCCCGCGTGCCAGCCGCCGGTGCCGGCGCTGTCCACCTCGACGTCGAGCCCGCGCTCTGCCAGCGTACGGCGCAGCACGACCTCGGCCATCGGCGATCGGCAGATGTTCCCCATGCAGACCAGACATACACGCTTCATGAACTCAATCCTCTCCCATAACGCCCGTGACCTGGCCGTTATCTCTTCTGGGGCCGCGCAAGAGCGACCGGGGGCGTTCACTGCCCGTTCACCTTTACCAGGGGTTTAGGTCACCTTGGCTCCCTACCGTCCCTGATGTTGAGAAGACATGGGGAGGAACAACCGTGAAGTATGCAGGCCGGCTCGCCGCCGCCACCATCGTCGGCGTGCTCTCGCTCGCCGCATGCGGGACCGATGACAACACGAGCACCGCGGAGGGCACCTCCAGTGCCGCCGCTGCCGTGCAGGGCGACGACACCCTGAAGGGCACGATCAACGCCGCCGGCTCCTCGGCCCAGGCGAACGCCATCGCGGAGTGGAAGAAGAACTTCCAGTCGTCGAACCCCGGCGTCAGCATCAACTACAACCCGAGCGGCTCCGGCGCCGGCGTCCAGGCGTTCATCCAGGGCACGGTGGCCTTCGCCGGCTCCGACTCGGCGCTGAACGACGAGAAGGGCGAGCCCGCCCAGGCCGACGCCCGCTGCAAGACCGGCAAGGCGATCAACCTGCCGATGGTGACCGGCCCGGTGGCCGTCGTCTACAACCTGCCTGGCACGGATGGTCTCCAGCTCTCGCCGAAGACCATCGCCGGCATCTTCAACAGCAAGATCACGAAGTGGGACGACCCGGCCATCAAGGCCGACAACCCCGACGCCAAACTTCCCTCGACCGCCATCCAGGCGTTCCACCGCTCGGACGAGTCGGGCACCAGCGACAACTTCACCAAGTTCATGAAGGCCACCGCGGACGCCGACTGGCCGTACGAGCCGGCCAAGGCGTGGCCGGCCGAGGCTCAGGGCCAGGGCGCCAAGGGCTCGGACGGCATCGCGTCCAGCATCAAGAGCACCGAGGGCGCGATCAGCTACGTCGAGCTGTCCTTCGCCGACAACTCGCAGCTACAGAAGGCCAAGGTCGCCAACGGCGCCGGCGAGTACGTCGAGCTCACGCCGGAGAGCGCGGGCAAGACCATCGAGGCCGCGGAGATCGCGGGCACCGGCAACGACCTCAAGCTGAAGATCGACTACGCCACCAAGGCCGCGGGCGCCTACCCGATCGTGCTCGTGACGTACGAGATCACCTGCGAGAAGGGCCTGGCGGCCGAGGACGCGCAGCTGGTCAAGTCGTTCCTGACCTACACCGCCAGCGACGAGGGCCAGCAGACCCTGACCAGCCTCGGCTACGCCCCGCTGCCGGCGAGCCTGCTGACCAAGGTCCGCACCGCGGTCGAGGCGATCGCCTAACCAGATGGCGACACCAACCAGAACCAGGGAGAGCGGGCCGGCCATGCGCCGGTCCGCCTTCCGGCGCAGCCGCGGTGACGGCCCGTTCCGCTTCGCCTCCACCGGGGCCGGTATCGTCCTTCTGGCGATCATGGCCGCGATCGGGGTGTTCCTGGTCGTCAAGGCCGTCCCCGCCCTTCAGGCGAACACGTCCCACTTCCTGACCGAGCTGACCTGGCAGCCGAACGCCACCGAGCCCGTCTTCGGCATCGGGGCGCTCGCCTTCGGCACCGTGCTGAGCTCGCTGCTCGCGCTGGTCATCGCCACCCCCGTGGCGGTCGGGGTCGCGCTGTTCATCTCGCACTACGCGCCCCGGCGGCTCGCCTCCGCCCTGGGCTACGTGGTGGACCTCCTCGCCGCGGTCCCCAGCGTGGTGTACGGCCTGTGGGGCGTCACGTTCCTCGTGCCGTTCATGCTCGGCCCGTCGAAGTTCCTCAACGACTACCTCGGCTGGATCCCGCTGTTCGGCGGTGACACCGTGGTCGGCAGGAGCATGCTCACCGCGTCGCTCGTACTCGCCATCATGATCCTGCCGATCATCGCCGCGATCTCCCGCGAGGTCTTCCTGCAGGCCCCCAAGATGCAGGAAGAGGCCGCGCTCGCGCTCGGCGCGACGCGCTGGGAGATGATCAGGATGTCGGTCCTGCCGTTCGGCCGGCCCGGCGTCATCAGCGCCGCCATGCTCGGCCTCGGCCGCGCGATGGGCGAGACGATCGCGGTCGCGCTCATCTTCCCGGCGACCTTCAACATCTCGTTCAAGATTCTCGGCCCCTACGGCAACAGCATCGCCGCCAACATCGCCAACGGCTTCGGCGAGGCGACCGAGGTAGGGCGAGGCGCGCTGATCGCCTCGGGGCTCATCCTGTTCCTCATCACCCTGCTGGTGAACATGGCGGCCCGCTTCGTCATCGCCCGCCGCAAGGAGTACGCGAGGGCCGCCGCGTGACCGTACAGACCGGAATCCAGCCCATCTCCTCGGCCCGCCGGGCCAAGGACCGCCTCGTCCAGGTGCTCGTCTACCTGGCGTTCGCGCTCGCGGTCATCCCGCTGCTGTCGGTGCTGTGGCTCGTCGTCAAGAACGGCATCGGCCGACTCGACATGGAGTTCCTCACCCACTCCATGCGCAACATCGGGGCGCGCGACGCGGGCGGCGGCGCCTACCACGCCATCATCGGCACGCTCGAACAGGTCCTGCTCGCCTCGCTCATCGCGGTCCCGATCGGCCTGCTCACCGCCGTCTACCTCGTCGAGTACGGCGAAGGCGGACGACTGTCACGCACAATCAGCTTCTTCGTGGACGTCATGACCGGCGTCCCTTCCGTGGTTTCCGGGCTCTTCGTCCTGGCCTTCTGGATCCTCGTGCTCGGCATGCCGTTCTCCGGCTTCGCCGGCGCGCTCGCCCTGTCGATCCTCATGATGCCGGTCGTGGTCAGGTCAGCCGAGGAGATGCTCCGCCTGGTCCCTCGGGAGCTGCGCGAGGCGTCGTACGCGCTGGGCGTGCCCAAGTGGCGCACCATCGTCAAGGTCGTGCTGCCCACGGCCTTCACCGGGATCGTGACCGGCGTCATGCTGGCCGTGGCCCGCGTCGCCGGCGAGACGGCGCCACTGCTGCTGACCGTCTTCGTCACCGACTCCATCAACAACGACCCGTTCAACGGTCCCCAGATGGGGCTTCCGCTGTACGTCTTCGATCAGGCCGGCCGCCCCACGGACACCGCGGTCGACCGAGCCTGGACCGGCGCGCTCACGCTGATCCTGATCGTCATGCTGCTCAACCTGGTCGCACGCCTCATCACCTGGTGGCGTTCGCCCGCGAGGAGGAGGTAAGGAATGGCCAAGCAGATCGAGGTCGCGGGCCTCGACGCCTACTACGGCACGCACAAGGCGATCGAGGGCATCTCGATGACGATCGAGCCCCGGTCGGTCACGGCCTTCATCGGCCCGTCCGGTTGCGGCAAGTCCACATTCCTGCGGACTCTCAACCGGATGCACGAGGTCATCCCCGGCGCCCGGGTCGAGGGCAAGGTCCGCCTCGAAGACCAGGACCTGTACGGCGCGGACGTCGACCCGGTGTCGGTCCGCCGGACCATCGGCATGGTGTTCCAGCGCCCGAACCCGTTCCCCACGATGTCGATCTTCGACAACGTGGCCGCGGGCCTGCGGCTCAACGGCCGGCACTCCCGTTCGCAGCTGGACGGCATCGTCGAGGAGTCGCTCAAGGGCGCCAACCTCTGGAACGAGGTCAAGGACCGGCTCAACAAGCCGGGCGCGGGCCTGTCCGGTGGTCAGCAGCAGCGCCTGTGCATCGCGCGCGCCATCGCCGTACGTCCGCAGGTGCTCCTCATGGACGAGCCGTGCTCGGCGCTCGACCCCATCTCGACGCTGGCGATCGAGGACCTCATCTCCCAGCTCAAGCAGGACTACACGATCGTGATCGTGACGCACAACATGCAGCAGGCTGCCCGGGTCAGCGACAAGACCGCGTTCTTCAATCTGGCCGCGCAGGGGCAGCCCGGCAAGCTCGTCGAGATGGACGAGACGTCGAAGATCTTCACCAATCCGGCTGAGAAGGCGACCGAGGACTACATCACGGGCCGCTTCGGCTGACGACCTCTTCCCGCTGACAGCATTGGAGGGACCCCGGGTGACGGCACCCGCAGTGGAGGGGGACACTCGGACGGCGCCCATGCTCCTGGTGGCCGATCCGGACGCGGGTCTGGTGCGGCAGCTCTCGACGGCCATGCAGGACGCGGGCGTCGACGTGACCGGCGTACCGGACGGCGCCCAGGCGTTGCTGCAGGCCGGGGCGCTCCAGCCCGACGCCGTGCTGATCTGCGCCTCCCTCCCGATCGTCGGCCCTCTCGACTTCGTCCGGGCCGTACGGCTCATGCGACCCGTGCCCGTCCTGCTCGGCATCGACTTCGGGAGCGACGCCGAGCAGGCCCTGCAGGCTCTGGAGGCGGGCGCCACGGCATGCGTGGCCAGGCCCTACCGCGTGCCCGAGCTTCTCCCCCTCGTCCAGGCGGCCTTCCGCCGGCAGGACGGCAATCGGACCGTGCTGACGATCGGCGACGTGGAGCTCGACGTGACGGCATACCAGGTGAAGGTCGGCGGACGCCTCGTGCACCTGCCGCTGCGTGAGTTCGAACTGCTGCACTACCTGATGCGCAACGCGGACAGAACGGTCACCCGCGAGCAGATCATGCGCAACGTCTGGCACTCCAACGACGGGATGTCCACCAACACCAACACCATCGCCGTCCACGTCAAGCGCCTGCGCGCGCGGCTCGGCGACGTGGAGGACACGGTGATCCAGACCGTCCGAGGAGTGGGCTACCGGTTGGTCAGCGGCTGAGAGTCCGCCCGCCCCGCCTGCTCAGGAGAAGGTCCGGCCGCTCCGGAGAAGGTCCGCCTTCTCAAGAGAAGGTCCGGCCGAGATGGGCCAGACCCGCCTCCGCGTACGGCCTGATGCCCGTGTGCAGGCCGTACGCGACGTCCTCCAGCAGCGCGCACCGGGCGTAGAAGAGCATCCGCTCGTGGTCCGCGTCATCGTGGTGGCCCTGATAATGCGCCAGTGTCCGCCCGTAGACCTCGGGTCCGAGGTCCCGGTAGACGAGCGCGAGGTCGTAGGCGGGATCGGCGATGGCCGCATCCGTCCAGTCGACGACCCCCGTCACGGCACTGGTCTCGACGTCCACCAGCAGGTGCTCACTGCCCAGGTCGTTGTGGCAGAACGTCAGTGTCTCGGGGTCGGGGGGCACCTCGGCGGCGAGGAACTCCTCGACCAGCCGGCGCTCCTCCGCGGGGAGACGATCGGCGATCTTCTCGTAGTCTCCCTCGGCCTCCTCCCTCAGATCGCGCAGCGGGAAGGCGTCACGCGGCACCAAATCCTCCATCCGCTTCACTGGCGCCGCGTGAAGCCGGCTCAGGAAATCGCCCAGGGGAGCCGCCAGACGCGCGGGCTCCCTGACCGGGTGAAGGTTCAGCGGACGGCCGGGCAGCTTGCGGTACGCGAGAACACCCGCCTCCGCGTCCACGAAAATCGGCCGCGGCACCGGCAGCGGCGACACCTCGCTCACGACGACGAGCAACGCCGCCTCTCGCCTCACCACTTCGGCACGGGAAGCCGAATCGCCGTGGGGCACGGGATCCCTCTGGCGAGCGGGATCACCGTGTTGAACAGCACCACCATGTTGAGCAGGATCACGGTGGAAAGTCGTGTCGTCACGAGGAGCAGCATCGCGGTGGAGAGCCGTGTCGTTATGGTGACCCGCGCCGCTATGGGGAGCCGAGTCATCGATCTTGCTCTGCCGTATGACCAACTCACCGTTGATCTCGTACGCCGCGTTGTCCTGTCCCTCGCCCAGCCGTTCGACGGATCTGACCTCGTAGCCGGGCAGGTGTCGGGCCAGCAACCGGATGAGTCGCTCGGTCACCCCCGTAACCCTAGCCATGTCACGAGCCATGTCACGGTACGGCGGTGAGGGCTGCGCTATGGCGGTATTGGTCTTGGGGTCGGGACGTCCCGCGTTCGAGGCGGGAGGACTTGCGCTTGGGGTCTCGAGGTCGGATGGGTGTGGGAATGTGGTGGGGTCTGAGTGATGGGTCGGGGCCGCGCAGTTGCGGTCCCGTGGCTTGGGACGGCGGGGTCAGGACGCCGGGGCTGAGACGTCGAGGTTGGGACGTCGAGGTTGGGACGTCACTGCGCCGGCCGGAAGGTCCGGTCCTCGCGAAACCCGCTCCGCTGGGCCTTCGCTGCGGTCCTCCCTCCCGCCCGC
>NZ_JBICTF010000017.1:0-57315 GCF_043197435.1 Microbispora bryophytorum
TGCTGGTCGACACGCGGCGGTTGGCCGACAGTTTCCCCGCGGTGGACTACTTCGAGGAGGCGCGTCTGCCCTTCGTCGTCGGCGTCAACGGCTTCAACGGGGAGTACACCCACGGTGAGGGCGAACTGCGCGAGGCCCTGACGCTGTCGCCCCAGGTCCCGATCGTCCGCACCGACGCCCGCGACCGCGAGTCGGTCAAGAGCGCCCTGATCACCCTCGTCGAACACGCGCTGACCTCCCACGTGAGCGCGGTCCGGTGAGGACCGAACGGGCCGGACCGGCGATCTCGCCCCGTCGGCACGGGCGTGAAGGGCGTGCGGGCGGATAGTCTGGGGAGACTGATGGTTCACCGACCCGTCCACTCGCTTCGAGGCTGGCCAAACACGTGTTCGAGACGCTTTCCGACCGGCTGACTTCGGTCTTCTCCTCCCTTCGGTCCAAAGGCAGGCTTTCCGACGCCGACATCGACGCGACCTGCCGCGAGATCCGCATCGCGCTGCTTGAGGCGGATGTCGCGCTGCCGGTCGTGAAGGAATTCGTGGCCCGGGTCAAGGAGCGGGCCCGCGGCGTCGAGGTCTCCCAGGCGCTCAACCCCGCACAGCAGGTCGTGAAGATCGTCAACGACGAGCTCATCGAGGTGCTGGGCGGCGAGACGCGGCGACTGCGCTACGCCAAGACCCCGCCGACCGTGATCATGCTGGCCGGTCTCCAGGGCTCCGGTAAGACGACCCTGGCCGGCAAGCTCGCCAAGTGGCTGCGCGACCAGGGGCACGCTCCGCTGCTCGTCGCCTGCGACCTGCAGCGGCCCAACGCGGTGCAGCAGCTCGCCGTCATGGCCGAGCGGGCCGGGGTGGCGGTGTACGCCCCCGAGCCGGGCAACGGCGTGGGCGACCCCGTCGCGGTGGCCCGGCAGTCGCTGGACCACGCGCGCCGTCAGCAGCACGACGTGGTCGTCGTCGACACCGCCGGCCGCCTCGGCATCGACCAGGAGCTGATGAAGCAGGCCGCCGACATCCGCGACGCGGTCACGCCCGACGAGGTCCTGTTCGTGCTCGACGCCATGATCGGTCAGGACGCGGTGAGCACGGCTCGCGCGTTCATGGACGGCGTCGGCTTTGACGGCGTGGTGCTGACCAAGCTCGACGGCGACGCCCGAGGCGGCGCCGCCCTGTCGGTGCGGCACGTCACCGGCCGGCCGATCATGTTCGCCAGCACCGGTGAGAAGCTCGAGGACTTCGACGCCTTCCACCCCGACCGCATGGCGGGCCGGATCCTCGACATGGGTGACATCCTCACCCTGATCGAGCAGGCGCAGAAGACGTTCGACGAGCAGGAAGCCGCCAAGATGGCGGGCAAGCTCGTCTCCGGGGACGGCTTCACGCTGGAGGACTTCCTCGAGCAGATGATGATGGTCCGTCGCATGGGACCCATCAAGAACCTGCTCGGCATGATGCCGGGCATGGGGCAGATGCGCGATCAGCTCAACCAGGTCGACGACCGCGACCTGGACCGCATCGCGGCGATCATCCGCTCCATGACGCCCGGCGAGCGGCAGGAGCCGAAAATCATCAACGGCTCGCGCCGGGCCCGCATCGCCAAGGGCTCGGGCGTGACGGTCACCGAGGTGAACAACCTGGTGGTCCGCTTCTTCGAGGCGCAGAAGATGATGAAGCGGATGACCCAGGGCATGGGCATCCCGGGCATGCCCGGCGGGCGCAAGCAGAAGGCGCAGAAGCCCAAGAAGGGCCGCCGCGTCAGCGGCGACCCGCGCAAGGCCGCGCTCGGCAAGACCGGCGCGAACGCGTCGTCCTCGGACACTCCGAAGCCGCCCAAGGGCCTGCTCGGCAACCTCGGCGGCGGCCAGCTGCCTCCCGGCCTGGAGCTGCCGCCCGGCTTCGACCCGTCGAAGCTGAAGCTGCCCGGCCAGAACTGACGACCGGACCGCGCGCCCGCCGGTTGTCGGCGGGCGGCGCCGCGGTCGCGTCGTGTCCTGGGCCCCTCCGAGGCTGGCGTGGTGCCGTCAGAGGCTGGCGCCGTGCCCGTGGGCTCGCGCGGTGCCCGTCAGGGGCTCGCGCGGTGCCGTCAGAGGCTGGCGCCTGGGGCCATCGGCCTGGCGTCGATCCTGCCGTCGTCGCACACCGTCGCGGGGAACGGAACCTCCAGGTGCGCCACCTCGTCCGGCGGAATGATCATCAGCCGGGCCGAGGAGGGGCACCGGGTCTCGTGCCCGCTCGGCACCACGGTCCAGTGGAGCCGGGCATGGGCGCTCGCCCCGGGGCGCAGCGACACCCGATGCGGGGTGACGCTCTCGCGACGGGTGCGCGTGCGCAGCACGTCGCCCCGGCCGTCGATGAGGACGAGCCCGACGAAGCCGTACACCCAGCAGGTCTTGCCCGACGTGTTGGTAAGCACGAGCGGCGCGTAGCGGTTGCCCGCGCCCGGGTCCTGCCGTCCCACCCGGGCCCGCAGGCCCGTCGTACGGCACCGCTGGGAGGCGGCGCCCGTGCGTCGTGTGGCTGTGCTTTGTGTGGTCGTGCTTCCTGTGGCCGTGGTTCGCGCCGCGGCGCCGTACCGGGCGGACGCCGCGCTCGCGGCGGTGGCCCGTCCCGGGTCCGCGGCGGGCGGGGTCGCCGTGTGCGGGATCGTCGTGTGCGGGGTCGTCGTCCTGGCCGGGGGAGCGGCGGCCGCGGAGGGCGTGGTGCCCGTGCCGCAGCCGGCGGCCAGCAGGGCGAGGGCCGCCGCTGCGGCCGTGAGGGTACTGTTCGCAACTCGCATGACAAGTTTGACGGCCCGTACGCGCGATCAGTTCGCAGGCGCATTCCGGAGCCATGGGCGGATCCGTGCCGAAATCAGGGCGGGGTCGGGACCGTTCTTTGCGGAGCATGGGGAATCATCTGGCAGAATGTCAGGCTGGAACATCGTGACTACGCGGGTGCCCTCTCACCCCCGCCGGTCGCGCCTGTCCCTCGGGCGGGCTCCCATCGTGCCCCACTCGATGAGACACCGCTCACCCACGCTCTAATGCAGGAGAGACCACACCCGTGGCAGTCAAGATCAAGCTCAAGCGGCTCGGTATGATCCGCAACCCGCAGTACCGCATCGTCGTCGCCGACGCCCGGAACAAGCGGGACGGCCGCGCCATCGAGGAGATCGGCCTGTACCACCCGAAGGAGAACCCCTCGCGCATCGAGGTGAACTCCGAGCGGGTGCAGTACTGGCTGGGCGTCGGCGCGCAGCCGACCGACCCGGTCCTGAAGATCTTCAAGCTGACCGGCGACTGGCAGCAGTTCAAGGGCGAGCCCGCCCCCGCCACGCCGCTCCTGGTCGCCGAGCCCAAGCCGGACCGGCACGCGGCGTACGAGGCCGCGGCCAAGGAGTCGCTGTCGGGCGACGCCGCCGCCGCGGCCACCACGCCGAAGAAGGCCAAGAAGACCGTGAAGGCCGAAGAGACCACCGAGGCCCCGGCCGCGGAGGAGAAGTCGGAAGGCGAGGCCTGAGGTGCTCGAGGAGGTCCTCGAGCACTTGGTCAAGGGCATCGTCGAGCATCCGGATGACGTCCGGGTCCGCGCACGGCGCATTCGCACCGGGCGCGTTCTCGAGGTCCGGGTGCATCCCGACGACCTCGGCAAGGTCATCGGCCGCGGCGGCCGTACGGCGAAGGCGTTGCGCACCGTCGTGAACGCGTTGTCGAACGGCAAGTACGTGCGGATCGACCTGGTCGACCTGGAAGAGGCGCGCTGAGCCGAACGACGTGTCCGGGGGACCCCGCACCGGGGTCCCCCGGACGTGTTTTCCGGCTTCGAACCGACCTCTTCTGGGCGGTTCACGGTGAAAGACCGGTCTGGGCGGTGGCGTCCGGACCGTCGGGTAGAAGTCGCGGTGAAGCGGCAGCGGAGGTAGGCGACAAGTGCAGCTAGTCGTGGGCAGGATCGGCCGCCCGCACGGCGTGCGGGGCGAGGTCACGGTCGAGGTGCGCACCGACGAGCCCGATCTGCGCTTCGCTCCGGGGGTGACGCTGGTCACCGACCCGGCGCCGGCCGGTCCGCTGACGGTGGAGCGGGCCCGGTGGCACAAGGGCATCCTGCTGCTGACCCTGGCCGGTGTGGAGGGCAGGGAGGCGGCGGAGGCGCTGCGCGACACGCTGCTCGTCGTGGACTCCACGGACCTGCCGCCGATCGAGGACCCCGACGAGTTCCACGACCACGAACTGATCGGCCTGACGGTGGTCACCACCGAGGGCGAGCGCGTCGGCGAGGTCAGCGACGTCCTCCATCACGGACAGGACCTGCTCGTGGTGGCCCGTCCCTCCCGCGACGAGGCGTACGTCCCGTTCGTCAAGGCACTCGTGCCCGAGATCGACCTCGGCAAGGGAATCCTCGTCGTCGACGCACCGCCCGGCCTGCTCGACGCCGCAGAGGTGGAGTAGAGGCCGCAGATGCGCGTCGACATCATCTCGATCTTCCCGGAGTATTTCGCTCCGCTCGACGTCTCCCTCATGGGCAAGGCCCGCGAGCGCGGCATCCTCGACATCCACCTCCACCAGCTCCGCGACTGGACGCACGACGTCCATAACACCGTGGACGACACGCCGTACGGCGGGGGCCCCGGCATGGTGATGAAGCCGGAGGTCTGGGGTGAGGCCGTCGACGCGGTGATCGAGGACGGACGCGCCGCACGCGGGGAGGACGCGCTGCCCCGGCTGATCGTCCCCACGCCGAGCGGCCGGCCGTTCACCCAGGAAGTGGCGCTGGAGTACGCCGACGAGCCGTGGCTGCTGTTCGCCCCCGCTCGGTACGAGGGCATCGACTCCCGCGTCGTCGCCGAGTACGGCGAGCGTCTGCGCACCGACGAGGTCAGCATCGGCGACTACGTCTTAGCCGGGGGAGAGGCGGCCGTCCTGGTGATGGTCGAGGCCGTGGGGAGGCTGCTGCCGGGGGTCCTCGGCAACGCGCGTTCCGTCGCCGACGACTCCTTCGCGCCGGGGGCCATGGCCAACCTGCTGGAAGGCCCCGTCTACACCAAGCCCCCCGTCTGGCGTGGGCACGAGGTGCCGGAGGTCCTGCTGTCGGGTCATCACGGCAGGATCGCCCGGTGGCGGCGCGACGAGGCGTTGCGCCGCACGCTGGACCGGAGGCCGGAGCTGGTCGCCAGGCTGGACCGGGACGGCCTCGACAAGCACGACCGGCGCGTCATCGAGGAGTTCGAGGAACGTCTCGAGGAGCGCCGTTCCGCCGCCGAGTCTCACGCCGATTCTCACGCCGTGTTCCGCCCCGGGTTTCGCGCAGCGCCCGAAGATGTGGCAGACTGAATCGCTGCTGCCTACTTGGGTATGGCCGGGTGCGCCCGGCTGAATGTGGCAGACAAGACGTATCAAGCCAAGCACGCGTGTCCCCCTCGTCGCCGAGCCTCCAGGCCGGCCGGGTGGACCTCCGTGTGCCCATGTCAATGAGGAACCGCCGCCATGCACACGCAGATCCAGGAGATCGAGAAGGCTGCCCTTCGCAGCGACGTACCGGCCTTCCGCCCGGGTGACACGCTGGAGGTCCACGTCCGCGTCGTCGAGGGCAACCGGTCCCGCATCCAGGTGTTCAAGGGCTTCGTCCTGCGCCGCCAGGGCGGTGGCATCCGTGAGACGTTCACGGTCCGCAAGGTCAGCTACGGCGTCGGAGTCGAGCGCACCTTCCCGGTTCACAGCCCCGTAATCGAGAAGATCACCTTGGTGACCCGCGGCGACGTCCGCCGGGCCAAGCTGTACTACATGCGCGACCTGCGAGGAAAGGCCGCGCGCATTCGCGAGAAGCGCGAGGCGCAGCCGGCCGCCAAGTAAGGCTTTGGAGATCGTGGTCCGTGCCTCAGGCGCGGGCCACTTTCTTTTTGCCGGTGATGCGGTGTCCCCGGCGCTCGCCGTCACGGACATCATCTAGGCTCAGCAGCGATGACTAGCGAGGGACAGGGGCCGGGCACGCGTCGCCCTGCCGAGGACGGGGTGGACGTGGTCGCCGAAGACGTCAAGCAGAACGCCGAGGACGGAAAGAAGAAAGGCTCGTTCTGGCGGGAGTTGCCCGTCCTGATCGTGGTCGCCCTCGCTCTGGCCCTGCTGATCAAGTCCTTCGTGGTCCAGGCGTTCTACATCCCGTCCGAGTCGATGGAGGACACGCTTCTCATCAACGACCGGGTGCTGGTCAACAAGCTGGTCTACCACGTACGCGACATCGAGCGCGGCGACGTCGTCGTGTTCTCCGGCGTGGATTCCTGGGACCCCGAGGTGAAGCTCGAGGCGCCGTCCAACCCCATCGCGGCCGGGCTGCGCTGGCTCGGCACCGCGTTCGGGGTCGTGCCGGGGGAGAAGGACTACATCAAGCGGGTCATCGGCGTGCCGGGCGACAAGGTCAAATGCTGTGACGAGCAGGGCCGGGTCACGGTGAACGGCGTGCCGCTGAACGAGAAGTCGTACCTGTATCCCGGCGATGAGCCGTCCGGACGCGAGTTCGAGGTCACCGTCCCGCCGGACCGCCTGTGGGTGATGGGCGACCACCGCTCGGTTTCCTGGGATTCCCGCTTGCACATGGGCGACCCGGGCGGCGGCACCATTCCCGCCGACAAGGTGATCGGCCGCGCCTTCGTCATCGTCTGGCCGTTCAACCGGGCCAAGATCTTGCCGATTCCGGAGACGTTCGCGCAGCCGGCGCTCCAGGCGGCCCTGGGGACCGCTCCGTTCGTCGCGGGCTTCGCGGGGGCGCTGCCGCTGGTGGCCCTGCGCCGGCGCCTGGTGAGGCGACGGTAGGACGTGACAGAGCCGGAGGAGGCAGCCGTGGGAGAGTCCGACGAGAGTCGCTTAGGCACCGCCCGGCCGGTCGGCTCCGCCGGCGTTCCGGAGGAACCTGCTGAGCAGGTGGCCGTGAGTGAGGCGGGCGTGAGTGAGGCGGCCGCGGGCGGGGCAGGCGAGGGCGAGCGGGCCACCGCCGGGAAGAAGGCCCGGCCCGCGAAGAGGAAGGGCTCCGGCCTTCTTGAGACCCTCCTGTACGTGCTCGGCGGAGTCGTCGTCGCCCTGCTGGTTCACACCTTCCTGCTGCAGTCGTTCTACATCCCGTCGGAGTCGATGCAGAACACGCTGCTGGTCGACGACTACGTGGTGGTCAACAAGCTCGCGTACAAGCTCGGGCCGGTGGAGCGCGGCGACATCGTGGTCTTCAAGGGCTGGAACGGCGAGGACACGATCAAGCGAGTGATCGGGGTGGGCGGCGACCACGTGAAGTGCTGCGACGCCAAGCACCGCATCACCGTGAACGGGACCCCGCTGGATGAGGAGGGCAAGTACCTCTACCCCGGAGCCAAGCCCTCCGACCGAGAGTTCGACGTCAAGGTCCCCATGGGGCGGTTGTGGCTGATGGGCGACCACCGGAACAACTCGGCGGACTCGCGCTTCTACCCGGACGACGGGCACTACGGCACGATCTCCGAGGACGACGTCACCGGGCGGGCGTTCGTGCGCTACTGGCCGCTGAACCGGATCTCGTTGCTCTCCCGGCCCGACACTTTCTCCGCCGTACGCTGATCTCACCTGTGCCTTTGCCGTCGGCGGTGGTTCCGGCCGTATCGCTGGTCCCGAATGGGGCGTAATCTGCTTGTCGTCATGACAGCTGCCTATCGCCCGCGCCCGAGTGTCGTACGACGGGACTCCGGACTCTACGGCTACGAGCGGGCCCTGGCCCGGCGGGGGTTCACGCCGGTCGCCGGGGTGGACGAGGCCGGTCGCGGCGCCTGCGCCGGGCCGCTGGTCGTCGCCGCGGTCGTGCTGGGACGGGAGATCGACGGGCTGAACGACTCCAAGCTTCTGACCGAGGCCGTCCGCGAGCGCCTCTACGAGCGGATCACGGCGACGGCCCGGGCCGTGAGCGTGGTCGTGATTCCTCCCGAGGAGATCGACTCGCGCGGCCTGCACAAGTGCAACGTCGCGGGGATGCGGCGGGCCGTCGCCGGCCTGGGGCTCGTCCCCGGTTACGTCCTCGTGGACGGTTTCCCGGTGGCCGGGCTGCCCGCGCCGTCGCTGGCCGTGTGGAAGGGGGACCAGGTCGCCGCGTGCGTGGCGGCGGCCTCGATTGTGGCGAAGGTGTCGAGGGACCGGTTGATGCACGGGCTCGACGAGGTCTATCCGCAGTACGGCTTCGCCCTGCACAAGGGCTACGTCACCCTGGGCCATCGCAGGGCCCTGGCGCGGCATGGGCCGAGTCCCCACCATCGGTTCTCGTTCGTGACGGTGGCCAGGGTGACTCGTGGGACAAGGATCCCGGCGGGGAGCCTGTGGACGGGGCAGGATGAGGACATGCGCGAGAATGAGGTTGGGACCGGTGTCGTCTGAACGGGACGGCCTCGACAGTGGGATCCCGACGGGGAGCGGCAGAGGAGGACCGGGATGAGCGCGGAAGATCTCGAAAAGTATGAGACCGAGATGGAGCTGCAGCTCTACCGGGAGTACCGCGACGTGGTCGGCCTGTTCACCTACGTGGTCGAGACCGAGCGGCGCTTCTATCTCACCAACTCCGTCGATCTGGACGTCCGCACGGCCGAGAACGGCGATGTCTTCTTCGACGTCAAGATGCAGGACGCCTGGGTCTGGGACATGTATCGCCCGGCCCGCTTCGTGAAGAACGTGCGGGTTGTGACCTTCAAGGACGTCAACGTCGAGGAACTGGCCAAGCCCGACCTCGAGATGCCCAAGGAGGGCTTCTCGAGCTGATCGTGCGCGGCCTTGTCCCCAGAACGGCGTTCGGCCGCTCTGCGTGAGCCTCGGGGGCGCATCGTCGTGGCATGCGTCTCATTGCCTACGTGCTCGTACTGGTCCTGGTGACCATGGCTCTCGCCCGGTGGCCATCCGGCGCCGTCCGGCTCGTGGCCGCCACAGGCACCGTGGCACCGTACGCGGCCACGAGCACGAGGGCGCCCCGGGCTGTGCGGGTCTTGGCCCACCGGCCCACCGATCCGTTGCCGTCGGGCGCGTCCCGGCCCGCGAACGCATTGCCGGTCGCGGCGCCCCGAATCGCGGACGCATTGTCGGCGGGGGAGACCCGGTTCGAGGGCGCCAGGACGTTCGGATCGGCTCGGTCCATCGAACCGATAGACGGATCACCGGCCGGCCCGGACCTGGCTGAGGAGGCCGTTCCGTACCGGGTTGAGCAGGCCGTGCCGGTGGGAATGGCCCGCGCTCGCGGGAACGCGCAGCGGGTGGGGCCGGACGGGTCGACCGCGCCGGTCGCGCCGGACGGGTCGGATGGGTCGGTCGCGCCGGACATGACGGGGCCGCGTGGAGACGCGTCCGGCTGGCGGTGGCCGCTTGCCATGCCCGCACGTCCGATCAGGGGCTTCGATCCGCCCCCACAGCGGTGGCTCGCCGGCCACAGAGGCGTGGACCTGGCCGTGCGGCCCGGAGAGAAGGTCATGGCCACAGGACCGGGAGTCGTCGGCCTGGCGGAGCGGGTCGCAGGCCGGGGTGTCGTGACCATCTCCCACTCCGAAGGCCTGCGCACCACCTACCTGCCGGTCCGCGCCCTGGTCCGGCCGGGCGACGTCGTCGCGGCCGGTCAGGTCATCGGCATCGTCGAGGAGGACGCCGTCGCTCACTGCACCACTGTCTGCCTGCACTGGGGACTCTTGCGCGGACGTCTCTACCTTGACCCGCTCCTCCTGTTCGGCCGAGGGCAGGTCCGCCTTCTGCCCCGCTGGCGCGTCGGCGAGGCCCGCCGGCCGTCGTGACGACCGAGAGGCGTCACAGCAGGCTCCTGACAGCAGGGTCGTGACAGCAGGCCGTGACAGCAGGGTCGTCAGTGCTGAGGCGGCGTGACAGGCGGGCCCTCCTGGTCCGGGCGGGGCCTGATGATGGCGCCGCCTGGCTGTGTCGCTCACGTGTGGTGCTCAGCCGCTTGGACACGATGCTCAGGCGTCGCGCTCCACCGCTTAGGCACGGTGCTCAGGCGTTGCGCCCCGCTGCTAGGGCGCCGGGCTCAGGCGTGGCGGCGCTCCACCGCTCCGGCATGGTGCTTACCCGTCGCGTTCAGCCGCTTGGGCACCGTGCTCAGGCATGCCGCTCAGGCGCGGTGCTCGGAGGCGGTTCTCAGCCGTTTTCCGTCAGGCGCGGGGATGCGCCTGACGGTAGGCGGCCCGCAACCGCTCGATGGACACGTGCGTGTAGATCTGTGTGGTGGCCAGAGAGGCGTGCCCGAGCATCTCCTGCACAGATCGCAGGTCGGCCCCGCCTTCGAGCAGATGGGTGGCGGCGGTATGGCGCAGCCCGTGCGGGCCCATGTCGGGCGTCCCCTCGACATGGGCCAGACGGGCATGCACGACACGCCGGACAGTGCCCTGGTCGATCCGGCCTCCGCGAACGCCGAGGAAGAGCGCGGGGCCGCTTCCTTCGCGGATCCACAGGGGCCTGCCCCGCACGCACCAGGCGTCCAGGGCCTGAAGGGCGGGCAGTCCGAAGGGAACCGTCCGCTCCTTGCGTCCCTTGCCCAGCACGCGGACCGTCCGGCGGTCTCGGTCCACGTCGTCCACGTCGAGGCCGCACAACTCGCCCACCCGCATGCCGGTCGCGTACAGCAGCTCCAGCATCGCCCGATCACGCAGGTCCCTCGCGTCGCCCGGCCCCTGCGTGGACAGGACGGCCTCGGCCTCAGTCTGGTCCAGCACCTTCGGCAGCCGGCGTTCGGCCTTCGCCGTGCCGAGGAGCAGCCCGGGGTCACTCGTCAGCCATCCCCGTCGGTGGCAGAAGGCGGTGAAGACCCGGGCGCAGGCGGAACGGCGGGCCAGTGTCGCCCTCGATCGTCCGGCCTGGTGCTGGTCCCCCAGCCAGTCACGCAGGAGGGTGACGTCAAGAGCGGATACGTCGTCGTGCCCGGCGGCCTTCATGTGCGCGAACAGCGAGGAGATGTCTCCGAGATAGGCCCTCAGCGTGTGCGGCGACAGGTCCCGTTCGAGACGCAGATGTCGCTCGAACTGCTCGATGACGGTGTCGAACTCCCCGAGTCCCTGCCCTTCGCCCGCTGCCACGACGTCGTCCTTCCCTCTCGCCTCCGGCTCGATGCGGGCGGCGCCGACGTCGCCCGCGGGTGAGCCTGAGCCTGGTGGCTCTCGTTGTCGCGATCGCGCGACGACGAGGATCCTCCGTGCCCCGTTGGGCCGTGCCTTACCGCGCCCTGTCTTATCGCGCCTTGCCTGACTGCACCCTGCCTGATTGCACCCTGTCTTATCGCGTCCTGCCCTGATTGCACCCTGCCTGATTGCGCCGTGTCCCGCTGCGCGCTGGCTCATTGCGTGTCGTCCATGGCACCCTGTCCCACGCCATGATGACGCGCGCTGCCCTCAGCGGCGCGCGGCGGGCCGCAGCCGCCACCCTCGGTCCACGTTCTCGACGAACCCCGCTGCGGCCAGAGCGCCGAGGCAGGCGAGCGCCGTCCCGATGTCCACACCGGCGGCGACGGCGATCACGGCGGGACCTGTGGCGCCCCGTGCGGGGATCGCTTCGAGCACACGCCTGGTCTCGTCGTTGAGCCCGTCCCGAGGTTGCACGGGCCCGCGTTGCTCAGGCGCGAGGTCGTCACCGATGGAACCGACCAACTCGATGATCTCCTCGGCCGAGGTGACGCAGACGGCCTTGCCCTGACGGATCAGGACGTGGCAGCCCGCGGAGACCTCTGTGGTGATGGGACCGGGCACGGCCATCAGCTGCCGGTTCAGGCTCCAGGCATGAGTGGCCGTGTTGAGCGCACCGCTGCGGGCGGCGGCCTGCACGACGACGGTCCCTCGGGACAAAGCGGCGATCACCCGATTGCGGATGAGGAACCGCAGCCGGGTGGGGTGCGCGCCCGGCGGCCACTCACTGATCACCACGCCCTGCCGGCGCACGGCATGGAACAGGTCCTCGTGCGCGCTGGGGTAGCACACGTCCGTCCCGCAGGCGAGCACGACGACCGTCGGCGTTCCGGACGCCAGCGCGCCCCGGTGGGCGGCGCCGTCGATCCCGTAGGCGCCACCGCTGATCACCGTCCACCCGCGCCCGCCGAGACTCATGGCGAACTCGGCCGCCACGGTCGTGCCGTACGCGGTCGCGGCCCTGGCCCCGACCACGGAGACCGAGCGCAGGCAGGAGAAACGCAGGTTCGCCTGCCCGTCCGCCCACAGTCCGAAGGGCCTTCCGTCCCCGAGGTCGTCGAGCTGGGTGGGCCATTCGACGTCATTTGGAACAACGAGCCGCGCTCCTCGCCGCATGCCCTGCGCCAGGTCGCCTGCCGGGTCGGTGTAGCGGGCCGCCCAGGCGGCCGCATGGCGGCCGAGATCCAAGTGGCGCCTGGAAGCCTCGGCGCGGTCCTTCTCATCACGCGCGAAGCCCGGGTCGAGCACGCCGCGTCTCGCCTGCTCCATCGCGTCCACCGGACCATAGCGGGCGATCAACCGGCCCATCACCGCGTCGCCTGCCTCGGCCATTCGCATGATCGCCACGCGGGCCAGCCGGTCCGCCCTTCCGGGACCGGTCGCCTCATCGGCGTCCCCAGCCGGGCCGCAGGGGCCTGCCGTTTGCGAGATACCGGTCGGCGCGTCGCCGGTGGTGGAGAACTCAGTCGCTTCCATCAATCCACTCCGAGCCACAGTGCGAGGGCCGCCGACGTCTCGGCCTGGCCCGGACGGTCCTTGCAGGTGAGATCCGCGATCGTCCAAGAGATGCGGAGCACGCGATCCAGACCGCGTGCGCTGAGCGTGCCCACGTCGAGACCTCGATGGAGCGGGGCCATCGCGGCGTCGGGCAGGCGGAAATCACGGTGCAGCGCGGATGACGACACCTCCGCGTTGGTACGCCAGGGAGTGCCGGCCAACCGCCGGGCGGCCCGCTCGCGCGCAAGCCTCACCCGCTCGGCCACGGTCGCACTGGTCTCCACGAAGTGGCGGTCTGCGAGCAACTCGGCGCGGGTGGCCCGGCCGATCTTCACCTTCACGTCGACGCGGTCCAGCAGCGGCCCGGAGAGCCGGTCGAGATAGCGGCGCCGTCCCGCAGGGGTGCACTTGCAGGGGTGTCCAACCGTTCCCTGCAGGCCGCACGGACACGGATTGGCCGCCAGGACGAGCATGAACCGCGCGGGAAACGTGACCGCACCGACAGCTCGCGCGATGGTCACCGTGCCCGACTCGAGGGGTTGTCGCAGGGAGTCGAGCACGGTCGTCGCGAACTCCGGCGCCTCGTCGAGGAAGAGCACGCCCCGGTGCGCGAGCGACACCGTTCCGGGCCGTACGACGCCTCCGCTGCCACCGCCCACGACGGCCGCCATCGTGGCGCTGTGATGCGGTGCCATGAAAGGGGGCCGGGTGAGCAGCGGACGCCCCGGCGGCAGCGTTCCCACCACCGAATGGATGGCCGACACCTCCAGGGCCGACTTCTGGTCGAGCGGCGGCAGCAGGGTCGGCAGGCGCTCGGCGAGCATTGTCTTGCCGCTCCCCGGTGGTCCCAGCATCCAGAGGTTGTGCCCTCCGGCGGCGCACACCTCCAGCGCCTTCCGGCCCATCGGCTGCCCGGCCACGTCGCACAGGTCGGGCCCCGGCGTGGCCCGGCCGCCGCCGTGCGGTCCGAATGGACGCGACGCGTCTTCGACGCGCCGACCGTGCTCGCCGTGTCCGGCGTGCCCCGGGTGTCCGGGGCGCTCTCCGTGCTCGGCGTGTTCACCGTGCTCGGTGTGTTCAAAGTGCTCGGCTCGCTCGGTGTGGTCATCGTGCTCGGCGTGCTCGGCGTCCTGCGACAGCGAGGCGGCGTCCGCCACCACCGGAAGCCGATGCAGGTCGCCCGAGCGCAGCCATCCCACCAGTTCGGCGAGAGTGGCGACGGGAACCACGGTGAGGTCGGGTACGAGAGCGGCCTCGGCGGCGTTGAGCGCGGGAACCACGACTGTGCGCACCCCCGCCTCAGCGGCGGCGAGCGCGGCGGGCAGCACGCCTCTGATCGGCCGGACCCGCCCGTCGAGACCGAGCTCGCCGAGGAACGTCGGCGCCGCGATCCGCTGCGCGGGCACGGCGCCGGCCGCGCCGAGCACCGCGATCGCGATGGCCAAGTCGAAGATCGAGCCTCGCTTGGGCAAGGTGGCCGGGAACAGGCTCACGGTGACGCGTGCGTCGGGCCAGGCGAACCTGCTGTTGATCAGCGCGGACCTCACTCGTCCCCGGGCTTCGCTGATCGCGGTGTCGAGAAGCCCGATGAAGTGTGTTCCGGCGATGCCGGGGCCCACATCGGCTTCGACCTCCACGAGGCGTCCGGTGACGCCCACGAGGCCGACGCAATGGGTCCGGGCGACGGGCATCTCACACCACCCCGCGTTCGTGCCTGAGCGAGAAGTCGCCGGCGAATCGCTCGAGCGCGATCACGTCGATTCGTATGGTGTCGAAACGCTCCGCGTGCAGGGCCAGCCATCTGACGGCCAGCGTCCGCAGGCGCAGCAGTTTCTCGCCGGTCACCGCCTCGAACGCGGTGCCGTGGCTCCGCCCGGAGCGGGTCTTCACCTCCACGATCACCAGCGTGTTGCCGTCACGGGCGACGATGTCGATCTCGCCCTCCGCGCAGCGCCAGTTGCGGTCGAGTATGTGCATGCCCTTCGCCGTGAGAAAGGTCACTGCGAGTTGTTCGCCCTGCTTGCCCAGCCGATCCTTGGCCGCCATGGGACCACCTCCGCCGCAGACACTCGCCGAAGCGGCCCCCGGCCCGTGCCACCGAACCTGTTTCTGTGGAAAAGCCCGCCGCACGATTCGCCGGCTGTGGACGGGCGGGGGAAATCGCAGGTGGGCCCGGCGAGAAGGCTCTTGTCGTCCACAGCCGAGGCCGGGAGAGGAAGCGGGAGACCGGTCTGGGGGCAGACTGCGACCGGCATGGATACTTGCCCCGGTTCCCAGGAGGCGGCTGCGCCGTCATGGAGCACGCCGCCGGGCATCGGGCGCCGCAGGGCATCTGCAGTGAGGAGCCGGCAGTGACCGTGAAACTGATCAGACAATTGGGTGCGGGGGCCGGCGTCGCCCTGCCCGAGGTCCGGGTCATCGGCGAGGACCCCGTCCTGCCGTCCGTCTTCCCCCTCGGCACGATGGCCGCGGCCTCGGCAGGCGCCCTGGCCGCCGCCGTCGCGGCGTACGCCGCCCGTGCTGGGCAGGGCGGTGTGGAAGGGCCCGGCGGTGGGCCGCACACGCACGGCGATCTCGGCGCTCCGGATGTGACGATCGACGTCCGGCACGCCGCCGTGGCCTTCCAGAGCGAGAGGCATTTCCGCGCCGACGGGAAGGCCATGGACGTCTGGGCCGCGCTGTCGGGGGACTATCGCGCCTCGGACGGCTGGATCCGGCTCCACTGCAACTTCGATCATCACCGTGATGCCGCCGTGCGCGCGCTCGGACTGCCGCCCGGCTCGGGCAGGCAGGACGTCGGCAGGGCGTGCGCCGGTCGCAGGGCGGTGGAGATCGAGGAGGCGGTGATTCGCGAGGGCGGCTGCGCGGCGGCCATGCGGAGCAGGGCCGAATGGCTCGCACACCCCCAGGCGCGGGCGCTGGCCGGTGTTCCTCCCGTCGGCGTCTTCCGGCTGCCCGGCGGAGACGGCCGGGCGAGCGGGACCGGACGCGGCGGGACCGGGCGCGGCGAAACCCGCGGCGGGGCCGACAGCGGCGAGAACTGCCGCGGGGACGGCCGCGCGCGGGCAGGTCAGATGTTCGGCGGCCCCGGCGGCGGGCTTCCGGCAGGGGCGGAGCGGCCACTCGGCGGCGTGCGGGTGCTCGACCTGACCCGCGTGATCGCCGGGCCGGTGGCCGCACGGGCGCTCGCGGCGTACGGGGCGGACGTGCTGCGCGTGGGCGCCGCACATCTGCCCGAGGTGCCGGGGCTCGTGGTGGAGACGGCGTTCGGCAAGCGATCGTGCCACATCGACCTGCGTTCCGAGGCGGACAAGCTGCGGGAGCTGGTCCGTCAGGCCGACGTGGTCATCCAGGCGTACCGGCCCGGGGCCCTGCGGGCCAGGGGCTTCGGACCGGACGACCTCGCCGTCCTGCGGCCCGGCATCGTCTGCGTCGACATCTCCGCGTACGGCACCAGCGGGCCATGGGCCTCAAGGAGGGGATTCGACAGCCTCGTCCAGATGGCATGCGGGATCGCCCACGAGAACGGCGACGGCCTGCGGCCGAGCCCGTTGCCCGCGCAGGCTCTCGATCACGGCACCGGCTACCTGGCCGCGTTCGGCGCGGTCGCGGCGCTGCTCCGGCGGGCGGCCGAAGGCGGCTCGTGGCGCGTCGAGGTGTCGTTGGCGAGGACCGCGGCGTGGCTCGACGATCTCGGCAGGATCGACGGGGCGGGGGTGCGGCAGCCGCGGGTGGAGGATCTGCTGGCGACGATGGACAGCCCCTTCGGCACGCTCACCTATGTGACCCCGCCCGGTGCCATCGACGGGAGGCGGCCACACTGGACGAGCCCGCCGCCCCGCCAGGGGGAGCACCCCGCGGCATGGGCTCCGCCCTCCTGATGACAACGGTCCCCTTTGACACAACCGCCGCCCGCCGCCTGCCGGGTCCGGCCGTCGCGATGCCTGGAAGGCACGCGCGGTAGAGCACGGGGAGGTGGTGGGACGGTGGCCGGCGGGGTCGGCGGCGCGGTGGCCGGCGGGGTGACTGGCGGGGTCGGCGGCGCGGTGGTCGGCGGGGTCGGCGGCGGTGTGACGCGGCGGTGTGACGGCGTGCTGATCCGGCAAGGGTCAACTGAAGGGGCGGATCCGGGTAGACTGTTCGACGGCCTGCTAGGCGGGCCGAATTCGCACGCCCACTCACGAGCCGCTTCTCGGTCCGGACCGTGTCCGGTGAAAGCGGCCCGGGGCGTCAGGGCGCGGGCAAGACGCCCGCGTGACCAACCGAGACCGTGCCCGAGGGCACACGACCATGGAGGACCATGACCATGGCCCCAGTCGTCACGATGCGGCAGCTGCTGGAGAGCGGCGTCCACTTCGGCCACCAGACACGCCGGTGGAACCCGAAGATGAAGCGCTTCATCTTCACGGAGCGCAACGGCATCTACATCATCGACCTGCAGAAGTCGCTGTCGTTCATCGACCGTGCCTACGACTTCGTGAAGGAGACCGTCGCGCACGGCGGCACCATCATGTTCATCGGCACGAAGAAGCAGGCGCAGGAGTCGATCGTCGAGCAGGCGTCGCGCGTCGGCATGCCGTACGTGAACCAGCGCTGGCTGGGCGGCATGCTCACCAACTTCTCGACCGTGCACAAGAGGCTCCAGCGGCTGAAGGAGCTCGAGGAGCTCGACTTCGACAACGTGGCCGGCTCCGGGCTCACCAAGAAGGAGCTCCTGATGCGCCGCCGCGAGAAGGAGAAGCTGGAGCGCACCCTCGGCGGTATCCGTGACATGGCCCGTGTCCCGAGCGCGGTCTGGGTCGTGGACACCAAGAAGGAGCACATCGCGATCAACGAGGCCAAGAAGCTCGGCATCCCGGTCGTCGCGATCCTGGACACCAACTGTGACCCGGACGAGGTCGACTACCCGATCCCGGGTAACGACGACGCCATCCGCGCCGTCAGCCTCCTCACCCGCGTGATCGCCGACGCCGTCGCCGACGGCCTCATGACCCGTGCGGGCGCCGGTCGCGGTGACGAGAAGCCCGCGGGTGTCGCCGCCGCCGAGCCGCTGGCCGAGTGGGAGCGTGAGCTCCTGGAGGGTGGCGAGGCCGCTCCGGCCGCCGAGGCCCCCGCCGCCGAGGTCGCGGAGGCTCCGGCTGCTGAGGCTCCGGCCGCCGAGGTCGAGGAGGCTCCGGCCGCCGAGACCGCCGAGGCTCCGGCCACCGACGCTCCGGCTGCTGAGGCTCCGGCCGCCGAGCAGGGCGAGCAGGCCTGACGAACGGCCACGGATCCCCGCCGGGCGCGGCGCCTCAGGCCGGCCGCGACGGCGGGGAATCTCCCAGGCAGCGACCTGGTTCCGGTGCGGTAGGGCGACGCCCGCCGCGCTGAGGGCTTCACCGGGTGGGCACTCGGCACGGGTGCCCACCCCCCAGACGATTCGCATCCGGGTCCCGAAGAGGAATTGGACAATGGCTTCCGTAAACATGGCCGACGTCAAGCGGCTTCGCGAGCTGACCGCCGCCGGCATGATGGACTGCAAGAAGGCGCTCGAGGAGTCCGAGGGCGACTTGGACAAGGCCGTCGACATCCTGCGCCTGAAGGGCGCCAAGGACGTCGGCAAGCGCGAGGCCCGCACCGCGTCGAACGGCCTGGTCGCCGTCAAGCACGAGGGCGACTCCCTCGCGGCGCTGCTTGAGCTCAACTGCGAGACCGACTTCGTCGCCAAGAACGAGCGGTTCCAGGAGCTCGCCGCCGACATCGTCGGGCACATCGTCGCGACCAAGCCCGCGGACGTGCCGACCCTGCTCGAGTCCGAGCTGAACGGCAAGAGCGTCAAGGAGCTGCTCGACATGGCCAACGCGGCGCTCGGCGAGAAGGTCGAGATCCGCCGGTTCGCGCTGCTGGAGGGTGGCTTCATCACCTCCTACATGCACAAGACCGACCCGCAGCTCCCGCCGGCCGTGGGCGTGCTCGTGCAGCTCGACACGCCGAACGCCGAGGTCGCCAAGGACATCGCCCAGCACGCCGCCGCGATGGCGCCCAAGTACCTCAGCCCCGCCGAGGTGCCCGCCGAGGTCATCGAGAAGGAGCGGTCGCTGTTCGAGCAGATGACCCGCGAGGAGGGCAAGCCCGAGGCCGCCATCCCGAAGATCGTCGACGGTCGGGTCAACGGCTGGTACAAGGACTTCACCCTGCTGGAGCAGGCGTTCGTGAAGGACAACAAGAAGACGATCGCGAAGGTCGCGGACGAGGCCGGCGTCAAGGTCCTGGCCTTCACCCGCTACAAGGTCGGCCAGGCTTAGGCTTACAGCCAGGAGCTTTTCGACCAGCGCTACATCGAGGAGGCCGCCGCCGTGCAGGAGAACACCAGACCCGCCACGCCGGCGGCTTCGTCGTACGACGGGCCGCTGCGCTGGAAGCGGGTGATGCTGAAGCTGTCGGGGGAGGCGTTCGCGGGCGGCGAGTCCCTCGGGATCGACCCGCGTGTCGTCGCCCAGCTGGCGGACTCGGTCGCCGAAGCGGTCCGTGAGGGCGTGCAGGTGGCGGTCGTCGTCGGCGGCGGCAACATGTTCCGCGGCGCCGCCCTGTCGCAGGGCGGCATGGACCGCGCCCGGGCCGACTACATGGGCATGCTCGGCACCGTCATCAACTGTCTCGCCCTGCAGGACTTCCTGGAGAAGCGCGGCATCGACACACGTGTGCAGACCGCGATCACGATGCAGCAGGTGGCCGAGCCGTTCCTGCCGCGCCGCGCGATCCGCCACCTGGAGAAGGGCCGCGTGGTCATCTTCGGCGCCGGGCTCGGCTCGCCGTTCTTCTCGACCGACACCTGCGCCGCGCAGCGCGCGCTGGAGATCGGCGCCGAGGCGTTGCTCAAGGGCACCCAGGTCGACGGCGTGTACGACTCGGACCCGCGCAAGAACCCCGACGCGGTCCGATTCGACCAGCTTGATTACGGTGAGGTGCTGACGCGGGGTCTCGGGGTCATGGACGCCACCGCGATCAGCCTGTGCATGGACAACGGCCTGCCCATCGTGGTCTTCGATCTCATGGGCGAGGGCAACATCCTCCGGGCGGTTCGTGGTGAGAAGATCGGCACGCTGGTGAGTCCGGCAGGGAAGTAGGGAGCCGCAGTGATCGACGAAACCCTCCTCGAGGCCGAGGAGAAGATGGACAAGGCGGTAACGGTCGCCAAGGACGACTTCGCGAGCATCCGCACCGGCCGTGTGACGCCATCGATGTTCAACAAGATCAATGTTGACTACTACGGGTCGCTGACGCCGATCCAGCAGCTCGCGTCGTTCCACGTCCCCGAGGCGCGCATGGTGCTCGTGCAGCCGTACGACAAGGGCTCGCTGAACGCGGTCGAGAGGGCCATCCGCGACAGCGACCTCGGCGTGAACCCGAGCAACGACGGCACCGTGATCCGCGTGGTGTTCCCCGAGCTGTCGGAGGAGCGCCGCAAGGAGTACATCAAGGTCGCCCGCAACAAGGCGGAGCACGGCCGGGTGTCCGTACGGAACATCCGCCGGCACGCCAAGGAGACCCTCGACCGGCTCGTCAAGGACGGCGAGGCCGGCGAGGACGAGGTCCATCGTGCGGTCAAGGAGCTCGACGACCTCACCCAGAAGCACGTCGCGAAGATCGACGAGCTGCTGAAACACAAGGAAGCCGAGCTGCTCGAGGTCTGACGTCGCGGCCCGGAAAAGCGGGCCGTACGGCACGACCGTGATCCTTGTGCCGCACCGCGAGAGGCGGGGCGGCGCAAGGATCACGCGCATATAGAGAGTGGGACGCTGTGGACGGAACTGCTGCCGCCGGCGACCGGAACCCGGCGGGACCCTCCGATGCGGATCCGGCGGGCACCGGCGCTCAGGGCGGCACGCCCGGCGACGCCGCCAGGCCCCCGGGCCGTACGGGCCGGACGGGTCGCAACCTCCCGGCGGCGGTGGGGGTCGGCGTCGCGCTCGGCGCGGCGGTCATCGGCTCGCTCTACTTTGTAAAGGTCGCCTTCCTTGTCGTGGTCCTGCTGGCCGTCGGCGTCGGCATCCACGAGATCGTCAAGGCGTTCGGCGGGTTCGGCATCCGGGTGCCGCTGGCGCCCCTGCTGGTCGGCATGGCGGCCATGGTGGTCGGACCCTACTGGGGCGGCACGTCGTTCCTGGTCGGCGCGTTCGGCGTGACCGTGATGGTGCTGCTGACCTGGCGCATGTTCCAGGGAGCCGAGGGCTTCGTCCGGGACGCGACCGCCGCGATGTTCGTCGCGGTCTATCCGGCGCTGCTCGCGGGGTTCGTGCCGCTGCTGCTGGCTCCCGAGGACGGGCCGGATCGCGTGATCGTCTTCATCGCGGTCACCGTCTGCAGCGACGTCGGGGGATACTTCGCAGGGATCTTCTTCGGCAAGCATCGGATGTCGCCGCTCATCAGCCCGAAGAAGACCTGGGAGGGCTTCGCCGGGTCCACCCTCGCCTGCGTGGTGGGCGGTGGATTACTGGTCCACTTCCTGCTGCAGGGAGAGTACTGGGAAGGCGCCGTCGTCGGCCTGGCGGGAGTCGTGTGCGCGACGCTCGGCGACCTCGTCGAGTCGGTGATCAAGCGTGACATCGGCATCAAGGACATGGGCACGCTGCTGCCGGGGCACGGCGGGGCCATGGACCGCCTCGACTCGCTGCTGTTCACGCTCGTTCCCGTGTGGCTGCTGCTCACGCTCCTGGTCCCGGTCGCCTGACCGGCCGGCCCGGGCCTCGGCCGGGCGCCCGGCGCGTCAGATCCGGCTGGTCATCGCCAACCGCTCGCTGATCGCGCGATGTCCGTGATCGGCCACGAGGCGGAGCTCGGACTCGGTGAGCGGAAGCAGCCACAGCCACCGTACGGCGTCACCGCCGAACGTGAATCCCGACATGTCCGGCAGTCCGGGCGGGTCCGTCAGCATGAGCACCCCCTGGTGCCCGCCGTCCAACGGGAACGTGACCGGGTTCTGGAACCAGCGGGCCGTGTGCCCGTGCCCCAGCCATGTCACCGACCGCCACGGATACTGCCCGAGCCAGGCGAACAGCCGTGCGGCGACCCTCGGATCCTGCCTGGTCGCCAGCGCCAGTTCCACCCGGCACGCCGTGTCGTACATCTCCGCGGCGGGCATCCGCTGGCAGCTCATGCCGACCGTGGACAGCACCGTGTAGTCCCGCGTGAACGTGGGCGGGCGCTCGCTGACGCCCACCAGGGGGAACCGGTCGCCGCTGACGTCCCAGTAACGGCCGGGCGTCCCGAGCCTGCTGTCCAGGTGGCCGAGTACGAACTGCTGATAGGTGGCCCAGCTGCCCTCCGCCTGCCGCCACTGCCAGTACGCGCGGGCCTTGGCCACCCGGGGGGACAGGCCCTCCAGCGCCTCGCCGAGCGGCCAGGCGAACGGCGACTCCCCGACGGCGTCCCGCGCGTACCCGGGCATGCCGCGCTCCAGGTCGGCCCACGCCGGAATGACCGCCAGGAGGGTGTCGTTCTCGTACAGGGCGACGCCGTCGCCCTCCTCGAACCAGAGCACCGACAGCGACTCCGCGTCCAGGGGCGGCCTGCCGGAGGGGTGCGCGGTGTGCGCCTCGGGCATCACCGGCGGCAGCCCGGCGTCTGCCCGGCCGGCGTCGGCCCCGGCGGGCGCGGGGACGTGGTTGGCCAGCCAGACCGCTCCGTGGACGATCCCCTTCGCGTCACGAAGGTAAGCTACGGAAGAGGTCCGGTCGGCTTCGATCGTCAGTGTGCGGCTCCCGTAGGGGTTGGTGCTGCTGAGCACGACAGTGGTGTCCACACCTCACCTCTCGTACGCCTCCGGGATTCGACCGCCAGACAGAATGTAAAGCCGCATGCGCCCGTCGTTAAGACCATGGCCGCGGATGATGGAAAGGGTTTTGCGTGAGCGAGCAGCCGAAGACCGGGCAGCTGACCTTCGTGGCGCCTCGCCGGGCCAAGCCGCAGCGCCACCTTGCCGACCTGACCATGGCCGAACGCAGGGCGGCGGTGGCGGAGCTGGGGGAGAAGCCGTTCCGCGCCGACCAGCTCTCCCGCCACTACTTCACCCGGCTGACCGGCTCTCCCGAGCAGATGACCGACCTGCCGGGCCCGCTGCGCGAGCGGTTGGTCGAGCAGCTCATGCCCCCGCTGCTGACCTCCGTACGCGAGATCACCTGCGACGACGGCATGACGCGCAAGACGCTGTGGAAGCTGTTCGACGGCTCGCTGGTCGAGTCGGTCCTGATGCGTTACCCCGACCGCGTCACCATGTGCGTCTCCTCCCAGGCCGGATGCGGCATGAACTGCCCGTTCTGCGCGACGGGCCAGGCCGGGCTCACCCGCAACATGTCCACCGCCGAGATCGTCGAGCAGGTCGTCGCGGGTGCGCGGGAGCTGGCCCGCGGCGAGGTCCCGGGCGGGCCCGGACGGGTGACCAACGTGGTCTTCATGGGCATGGGCGAGCCGATGGCCAACTACAAGGCCGTCATCGGGGCCGTCCGCCGCCTGGTCGACCCCGCGCCGGAGGGCCTGGGCATCTCGGCGCGCGGCGTGACGGTGTCGACGGTCGGCCTGGTGCCGGCGATCGGCAAGCTCGCCGACGAGGGCCTGCCGGTGACGCTCGCCGTCTCCCTGCACGCCCCGGACGACGAGCTCAGGGACACGCTCGTGCCGATCAACACCCGGTGGAAGGTCGCCGAGGTGCTCGACGCGGCCTGGAGCTACGCGGCCAAGACCAAGCGTCGCGTGTCCATCGAGTACGCCCTGATCAAGGACATCAACGACCAGGAGTGGCGGGCCGACCTGCTCGGCCGCCTGCTCAAGGGCAAGCTCGTGCACGTCAATCTGATCCCGCTCAACCCCACGCCCGGCTCGAAGTGGACCGCGTCACGTCCCGAGGACGAGCGGGCGTTCGTCCGCCGTCTGGAGTTCCACGGCGTCGCCGTCACCGTCCGGGACACCCGGGGGCGGGAGATCGACGGGGCGTGCGGGCAGCTCGCCGCGGCGCCCCAGTAACCGGCAGCGATCTAGGGCCGCGTGCGACGCAGCCACGTGTAGGCCGCCAGGCCGATCGCGGGCCACAGCAGCGACTGCACCGTGAGCAGGGGGAGCCCGGACAGCAGCGCATCGTGATGGGCGTCCCGCATCCAAGCCATGACCGGCACGGTGAGCCAGCGCGCCCCGGCCATGCTGAGCACCAGCATGGACAGGTAGCCCAGGATCAGGGCGATCGTGGAGACCGCGGGAGAGGGCAGGATCGGGCGGCTGGTCAGCGCGCCGAGCGTGAGCCCCGCCGTCGCGGACAGCAGGTGCAGCCACACCCCGGTCAGGAGCACGGTGAGGGTGGGGGAGCCGGCGAGGCGGAAGAGCAGCGCGGTCTCGGCGATCGCGGCCAGGACGAGCAGCGACGCGAACGCCGCCAGGAGGCCGCTCACCAGCTCCCTCGGCCCCAGCGCGGACAGGGCGACGCTGCGCTGCTCGTCGGGTTCGGTGTCGAGCAGGCCACGCGCGGCCCAGGCGAGCACCGGCACGAGCATGGCCGCCGAGTCCGCGGTGGCCCCGATCTCCTGACCGGCGGGAATGGCGCCGGCGTAGAGGACCGCCAGCAGCGCCAGCAGCGCCAGCAGCGGTTGCAGCGCCCGGTGCGACGCGACGTACCCGGTCAGGCGGAACCTCGCCAGCGCGATCACCGGTGTCATTCGGCGGCCTCCCCGGCGACGCGGGCCGTGGTGCGCCCGGCGGTATGCCCCGTGGTGTGCCCGGTGATATGCCCCGTGGTGTGGCCGGTGATATTCACCGCGCAGCCCTCGGCGCGCAGGCGATCGGCCAGGTCAGAGGCCCTCGACGCGGCCACCGCCACCTCCAGCACGGTCAGGGCCGTCTCGCCGGCCTCCTCGACCGGTTCGAGTTCCCGTACGGCACCGTCGCGGACCTCGCAGCGGCGCAGGCCGGGAAAGGCGCGCAGATCACCCTGGTGGTCGCTGACCACGACGATCCCGCCGCGCGCGCCGACCTCCCCGATGATCCTGGGCAGTTCGGCCCGGGTGGCGGCGTCGAGACCGGCGAAGGGCTCGTCGAGCACGAGCAGCCCCGGCTCGGCGAGCAGCGCCTGCGCGAGCCCCACCTTGTGCGCGCTGCCCTTGGACAGATCGGGCAGGCGCTGCCCGAGCAGGTGGTCCATGCCGAGCCGCTCGCTCCACCTGCCGATCGACTCCGTGCTCACCCTCCGGACCGCCGCCATGTGCCGCAGGTAGGACGCCACGGTGAACGGCTGGTCGGAGGGGAACCGTTCGGGGGCGTACCCGACGACCCTGGGACGCTCCTCGATGCTTCCGCGTACGGGCCTGAGCAGCCCGGCGACCAGTCGCAGGAGGGTCGACTTGCCGGTGCCGTTGGGCCCGGTGACCTCGACCACGTCCCCCGCGTCGAGGACCAGGCCGGCGTCGGACAGGATCCAGGGGTCGTGCCGTCCATATCGGAAGGAGAGACTGGCGATCCGCATAGTTTTTTGAGCTTATCGGGATGTTCCTCCCCGTCGTACGAATATCGAACGATCTTTGGGTCTCGCCTTTCTGACGGGACTCCCATCAAAATGGACGGGCGTCGGGAACAGGCAGGGAGGTGGGAGGTGAACCGCTTTCCCCGTGTCATGGCCGTGCGCCTGGGCTATGACCCCGGACAGGTCGACGACTTCGTGCGCAGGATCGAGCGGACACTCGGGCTCGGCCCGCTCGACGGGCCACCGGTGACCGGCGACGAGATAAGGAACGCGAAATTCGCCGTCAAACTCGGGGGGTACAACGAGACGGCGGTGGACTTCGCGCTCGACGCGTTCATCGTGGCGGTCGAGGCGCCCGCCGCCCGGACCGCGGCGGCTCCGTCCCTCCGTACGCGTGCCGAGGAGCGGACGCGTCAGGACCCGGCCCCCGCGAAGGCCGCCGGCGCCGCGGAGCCCTGGCTGGAGACGCAGGCGGCCCGGGTGGAGCGCGTGGCCTTCCGCCCGGGGCGGCTCGGCATGGGCTACCGCGAGGAGGAGGTCGACGCGTTCCTCGACCGGGTGGTGGCGACGCTGCGCGGGACCGCGGCCGAGCCGTTGACGGCGGAGCAGGTCAGGAGGGCCACGTTCGCGACCGTCGTGTTCCGGCCCGGCTACGCGATCCAGGAGGTGGACGGCTTCCTGGCCGAGATGGCGAATGTGCTGGAGCGCCGTCCCTGACCTCGGCGCCTGCGCCGATTGTCCTGATGCGGGGGAATCGGGCACACTCAAGCGATCTCGCGCTCCCGTGGAGGAACGTATGACACTGACGCGGGTCGCCGTGGCCCAGCTTCCGCTGCGCGTGGGCGAGCCGAAGGCGAACCGCGCCGCCGCCGCGGAGGCCGTCGCCGAGGCCGCCGCGGCCGGGGCCCGCCTGGTCGTGCTGCCCGAGCTGGTCAACAGCGGATACGTCTTCACCGGCGCCGAGGAGGCCGGGGACCTGGCGGAGCCCGCCGACGGCCCGACCGTCACGGAGTGGGGGCGGCTGGCCAAGGACCACGACCTGGTCATCGTGGGCGGGTTCTGCGAGATGGCGGACGGCGTCCTGCGCAACAGCCAGGTCATGGTCGACTCCACCGGGACCAGGGCCGTCTACCGCAAGGTCCACCTGTGGCACGACGAGCAGGACGTGTTCGCGCCCGGCGACGCCGCCGCTCCCGTGGTGGACACCGCACTCGGCCGGATCGCCATGATGGTGTGCTACGACCTGGAGTTCCCCGAATGGGTGCGGGCGGTGGGCCTGGCCGGGGCCGACCTGCTCGCCGTCTCCACCAACTGGCCGGTCTCGCCCGTCCCGGCCGGGGAACGCTCGGTGCTGCTCGCGCACGCCCAGGTGGCCGCCGCCGCCAACCGCATGTTCGTCGCCGTGGCCGACCGCTGCGCCGCCGAGCGCGGTGTGGGCTGGGTGTGCGGCACCTCGGTCTTCGGGCCGGACGGTTACCCGCTGGCGGGGCCCGTGCTCAGGGACGGCCCCGCCGTGCTGGTGGCCGACTGCGACCTGGTCGCGGCCAGGGACAAGGCCACCGGCCCGCGCAACGACGTCCATGGCGACCGACGAACGGATCTGTACGGGATGTCGCGGACGCGCTGACCCTCCTCAACCGACCCGGGGGCTCGACCGACCCGCGGGCTTGACCGGCCGGGGCCTCGACCGGCCGGGGAGCTCTTGGCAGGCTGGGCTCTCGGCGGGCTGGGCTCGTCCCCGGTGTGGCCTACGATCTGATCGGCCTGCTCGCGCTCGGAAAGGCCCGGTGAAGCGCATGATCGTCGACCTGTCGGTGCCGGTGGTGAGCGGCATGCCCGTCTATCCGGGAGATCCGGAGGTGCGGATCGCTCCGGCTCTCACGGTGGCGGCCGACGGCGTGAACGTCCTCGGCCTGCACCTCGGGTCGCAGTCCGGCACGCACGTGGACGCGCCCTGTCACATCGACGACGCGCTGCCCACGCTCGACGCCCTGCCGCTGGAGCGGTTCCTCGGCCCGGCGGCGGTCCTCGACGTCCGGGGCCTGCCGCCGCGCGCGCCGATCACCCCTGCGATGCTCGGCACGGTGGCCGCGCGGCTGGGCCCGGGGACCGTCCTGCTGGTCGCGACGGGCTGGGACGAGCACTGGGACACGCCCGATTACCTGGCCCACCCCTTCATGGAGGCGGAGACCGCGCGCCGGATCGTCGCCTCGGGCGTGCGGACCGTGGGCGTCGACGCGCTCAGCGTCGACCCCACCCCGGCTCCCGCCGATCTGCCGGCGCATCGCGTGCTGTGCGGGGCGCACGCCGTCATCGCGGAGAACCTGCGCGGCCTCGGCCCGCTCCTGGAGGCCCAGGCCGCCGGCCGTCCGATCGAGGTCTCCCTGCTGCCG
Organism: Microbispora bryophytorum; assembly: GCF_043197435.1. Classification (NCBI taxonomy): domain Bacteria; kingdom Bacillati; phylum Actinomycetota; class Actinomycetes; order Streptosporangiales; family Streptosporangiaceae; genus Microbispora; species Microbispora bryophytorum. The sequence continues at coordinate 27,517 of NZ_JBICTF010000017.1, forward strand.
CTGCGTCTCCACGCCGCCGACGGGTCTCCCGTACGCGCCGTCGCCCGGATCGGCTGATCGGCGCGGACGGGCCGGACGGCTGGGCGCGGCGGGTCAGATCAGTGGGTGCCCCAGGAGTAGGTCTGCTTGTGCAGCTTGAGGTAGACGAACGTCTCGGTCGCGCGCACGCTGGAGATCGCCCTGATCTTCCCCAGGATCTCGAGCAGATGGGTGTCGCCCTCGCAGACCACCTCGACCATGATGTCGACCGAGCCGGCCGTGAGCACCACGTAGTCGATCTCGGGGATCTGCGACAGTTCGTCGGCGACCCGCTCCAGGTCGCCCTCACACTTGATGCCGATCATGGCCTGGCGGGGGAAGCCCAGGGTGAGCGGGTCGGTGACGGCGACGATCTGCATGACACCGAGGTCGAGAAGGCGCTGCACGCGCTGGCGCACGGCGGCCTCCGACAGCCCCACCGCCTTCCCGATGGCGGCGTACGGCTTTCGCCCGTCCATCTGAAGCTGCTCGATGATCTGCTTGGAGATCTCGTCGAGCACCACCGGCCCACCCTTCACGGCAGCCGCGCGAGCCTTAGGCGGAGTCGTCATCCTCGGGGGGTGTCCTCTCTTGGCGGGCTTCGATCGCCGTAGCGACCTGGCGTTACGGCAGCGTTTTTGACATGTTGCGATTGTGGTCTGACATGTTGTCAGCTCCATGGCTTGCGTCAAGCGATTCCGTAGCAATTTGGTATCTTAGCGACGAAATCCCTTGTCGTTGGCTCTTTCCTCTGCCAGAGTCGCGACAACTCAGCCACCAACAGGAGGTCAACGGTGACCACCCGTTTCCAGAACTTCGTGAACGGGAAGTTCGTCGACGCTGCGAGCGGCCGTTTCTCCGACGTCGTAGACCCTACGACGGGGAAGGCCTACGCCCAGGCGCCGGTGTCGGGCCAGGAGGACGTCGACGCCGCGTACGCCGCCGCGACGGCCGCCTTCGAGACGTGGGGCCAGACGACGCCTGGCGAGCGCGCGGCGCTGCTGCTGAAGGTCGCCGACGCGATCGATGCCCGCGCTGACGAGATCAACGAGGCCGAGTGCCGTAACACCGGAAAGCCCCGTGCCCGCATGGCCGAGGACGAGACCCCGGTGGCCGCCGACCACTTCCGGTTCTTCGCCGGTGCGGCCCGCACCCTGGAGGGCCCAACCGCCGGTGAGTTCCTCGCCGACCACACTTCGATGATCCGGCATGAGCCTATCGGTGTCATCGGTCAGGTCACGCCGTGGAACTACCCGATGATGATGGCGGTGTGGAAGATCGCCCCCGCTCTCGCGGCGGGCAACACGATCGTGCTCAAGCCGTCCGACAGCACCCCGGCCTCCACGCTGAAGCTGGCCGAGATCCTCGGTGACGTCCTGCCGGCCGGTGTCTTCAACGTCGTGACCGGCGACCGGGAGACCGGCTCGCTGGTCGTCGGCCACCCCGCCGCGAGCATGGTCGCGATCACCGGCTCGATCGGCGCGGGCATGTCGGTCGCCAGGACCGCCGCCGAGGACCTCAAGCGCGTCCACCTGGAGCTGGGCGGCAAGGCGCCGGTCGTGGTCTTCGAGGACGTCAAGGACATCAAGGCCGTCGCCGGGGCGATCGCCGAGGCGGGCCTCTACAACGCCGGCCAGGACTGCACCGCCGCCTGCCGCGTGCTCGTGCAGGAGAGCATCCACGACGAGTTCGCCGCGGCGCTGACCGAGGCCGCCGCCGCCACCAAGCTGGGCGGCCACGACGTGGAGGACGCCTACTTCGGGCCGGTGAACAACCCCGATCAGCTCGCCCGGGTCGAGGGCTTCTTCCAGCGGCTCCCCGAGCACGCGAAGGTCCTCACCGGCGGATCCCGCGTCGGCGACGAGGGCTTCTTCTTCGCCCCGACCGTCGTGGACGGGCTGAAGCAGGACGACGAGATGGTTCAGGACGAGATCTTCGGTCCCGTCATGACCATTCAGACGTTCACCGACGAGGCCGACGCGCTGGCCAAGGCCAACGGCGTCCGCTACGGGCTGTCCGGCTCGGTGTGGACCTCCGACCACGGCCGCGCGATGCGGATGTCCAAGCGGCTCGACTTCGGCATCGTCTGGGTCAACACCCACATCCCGTTCGTGTCCGAGATGCCGCACGGCGGCTTCAAGCATTCGGGCTACGGCAAGGACCTGTCCGTCTTCGGCCTGCACGACTACACCCGCGTCAAGCACGTCATGCACTACATCGGCGAATAGGTACGGCCGGCCCCGGCCGGACACCTATCGAAAAAGAGGGATAAGCCTGGAATGACAGAGATCCAGGCGGGCCCGGGGGCAGCCGTCACGGCTGCCCCCGTATCAGGAGCCGTGCCCGCCATCGAGCTCGACAACGTGGTCAAGGAGTACGTCTCACACGGCGAGGTCGTACGAGCGGTCAAGGGCGTGAGCCTCGCCATCACGGAGGGGGAGTTCTTCTCCCTCCTCGGCCCCTCGGGCTGCGGCAAGACCACCAGCATGCGGATGATCGCCGGGTTCGAGGACCCCACCCAGGGGATCGTCAGGCTCCACGGGGAGGACGTCACGAACGTCCCGCCGAACAAGCGTGACATCAACATGGTGTTCCAGTCCTACGCGCTGTTCCCGCACATGAACGTCTGGGACAACGTCGCGTTCGGGCTCAAGCGGAAGAAGGTCGCCGACGCGGAGATCAAACGCCGCGTCGGCGAGATCCTTGAGGTCGTGGACCTCGTCGGCCGGGAGAAGCGCCGGCCGAAGGAGATGTCGGGAGGCCAGCAGCAGCGCGTCGCGCTCGCCCGCGCCCTGGTCAACCGGCCCCGCGCGCTCCTGCTCGACGAGCCGCTCGGCGCGCTCGACCTCAAACTCCGGCAGGCCATGCAGATCGAGCTCAAGCGCATCCAGCGCGAGGTCGGCATCACGTTCGTCTACGTGACGCACGACCAGAGCGAGGCGCTGACGATGAGCGACCGCATCGCGGTCATGAACGACGGCCTCGTGGAGCAGCTCGCCGAACCCCGGGAGATCTACGAGCGGCCCGCCGGCAAGTTCGTGGCCGGGTTCATCGGCACCTCCAACCTGCTGAGCGGCACTGTGCAGCAGGTCGTCGGCGACACGGCCGTGCTCGCGCTCGGTGCGAACGACCGGATCCTCGTCCCCGCGGGCGGCGAACTGGCGGCCGGTGCCACGGTCGACCTCACGGTCCGCCCGGAGAAGATCAAGATCGCCAAGGACCGGCCGGAAGGCGACCTCAGCGTGGTGCGGGGGACGGTCTCCGAGGTCGTCTACCTCGGCACCTCCAACAGCTACGTCGTGGCGCTCGGCGACGGCGCCGAGATCACGGTGTTCGAGCAGAACGCCCACGACAGCACGATCACCGCCGAGCGCGGCGACACCGTCTGGCTCTCCTGGCAGTCCTGGCACTCCTACGCGCTGCGGTAGCTCGCCGCGTGAACTCCTCCCGTCGAATCCCCGCGACGAATCCCCGAACCCGGTACAGCGAACCCGGTACAGCGAACCCGGAGCACGATCTCGTATGAACGACCCATACAGGCAGGACGCCGCCCTCCTCCGCGGCATGACCCAGCGCCGCCTCGGCAGGCGCGACGCCTTCCGGCTCGCGGGCCTGTCGGCCACCGGGCTCGCCCTCGCGGCCTGCGGCGTGCAGGGCAAGGGCACGGCCAGGCCGTCCTCCTCCGCCCAGGTGGAGTCCGAGGTGGAGAAGTACTGGTCGGGCAAGGCGAAGAACGGCCACGTCGACTTCGCCAACTGGCCGCTCTACATGGACCCCAAGCAGCCCGAGCTCAAGGAGTTCACCAAGCGCACGGGGATCTCGGTGACCTACAAGGAGGTCATCCAGGAGACCACGAGCTGGTACGCCAAGATCCAGCCGCAGCTCGCCGCGGGGCAGTCGATTGACTACGACCTGATGGTCGTCACCAACAGCATCCAGCTCACCCAGCTCATCAAGCTCGGCTACCTGGTGCCGCTCGACCACGGCCGGCTGCCCAACTTCACGAAGAACGTCGGGCCGCGGTACACGCAGGAGGCGTTCGACCCGGGCAACGTCTACACCGTTCCGTGGGCGTCAGGCATGACGGGCATCGCCTACAACCCGAAGTACGTCGACACGCCGCCGACGAGCTACTCGGCGCTGTGGGATCCGAAGTACAAGGGCAAGGTCGGCATGTTCTCCGACTCCCAGGAGATCGCGAACTTCGGGCTGTTCGCGATCGGCGTCGACCCGGACACGTCCACACCGGCCGACTGGGAGAAGGCTGCCGCGAAGCTCACGGAGCAGCGTGACTCCGGAATCGTCCGTAAATATTACGACCAGTCGTACATTGACCCGCTGGCCAAGGGCGACATCTGGATCTGCCAGGCGTGGTCCGGCGACATCTTCCAGAAGAACATCTCCGACGGCACGGACCTGAAGTTCGTGATCCCGGAGGAGGGCGCCACGATCTGGACCGACAACTTCATGATCCCGAAGACCGCCGCCAACCCGGTCGACGCGATCACGCTGATCGACTTCTTCTACGAGCCCGCGATCGCGGGAAGCCTGGCAGAGTACATCAACTACGTCACCCCGGTCCCGGCGGCGAAGGACGCCATCGTCGCCGACGCGGCCAAGGCGTCCGGGGCCGACAGGAAGACCCTCGAAACGATCGCCGAGAGCCCGCTGGTGTTCCCCAGCGATGAGGACTACGCCAAGCTGCGCACCTACGTGACCCTCGGAAACAGCGAGGAGCACAAGAAGTTCGAGAGCGTCTTCCAGCCGATCACCACCTCATGAGCAGGCTCAGGGCGGCGCTCACGCCGTACGCGCTGATCTTCCCGGGCGGTCTCTGGCTCGCGATCTTCTTCGTGGTCCCGATGATCGTCATGCTGTCCCTGTCGCTGCAGTCGGGCAGCGTCGAGGACGGCTACGCCTTCACCTTCAACTGGCACTCGTACGCCGACGGGCTGGCGAACTACCACGACCAGATCATCCGGTCGCTGCTCTACGGCCTGGCCTCGACCGCGCTGCAGATCGCCATCGGGTTCCCGGTGGCGTACTGGATCGCGTTCAAGGGCGGCAGCCGCAAGTCGGTCTACCTGTTCCTGCTGCTGCTGCCGTTCCTGGTGTCGTTCGTGCTGCGGACGATCTCCTGGCAGTTCCTGCTGTCGGACAACGGCATCCTGCTCGGCCCGCTCAAGGACATCGGGCTGCTGCCGGACGGCTTCCGCGTCCTCGCCACGCCGTTCGCCGTGATCGCCGGCCTCGCGTACAACTTCCTGCCGTTCATGGTGCTGCCGATGTACGTGGCGCTGGAGCGGATCGACCCGCGCGTCCTGGAGGCGGCGCAGGACCTTTACGCGAGCCGGTTCCAGACGTTCCTGCGCGTGGTGCTCCCGCTGTCGCTGCCCGGCGTCTTCGCCGGCGTGCTGATGACGTTCGTGCCGGCGACGTCGGACTACGTCAACGCGTCCGTGCTCGGCGGCACGAACACCACCATGATCGGCAACGTCATCCAGAACCAGTACCTGGTCACGCAGGACTACCCGACGGCCTCGGCGCTGTCGTTCACGCTGATGGCGCTGCTGCTCGTCGGCATCTTCGTCTACGCCAGGGCGCTGGGCACCGAGGACGTGCTGGAGGTGGCGGCCCGATGAGGCAGGGTCTGCTGAGGGGGCGCGGCCTCCAGATCTACACCTGGCTGGTGATCGCCTGGCTGGTCGTGCCGATCGCGGTCATGATCCTGTTCGGGTTCAACGACACGCACGGCCGGTACAACACCGCCTGGCAGGGCTTCACCTTCAAGTGGTACGGCAAGCTGTTCGAGATCGGCGACCTCACCCAGGCGTTGGTGAACTCGCTGCTCATCGCCGTGCTGACGATGATCATCGCGGGGGTGCTCGGCTCGCTCATCGGCCTGGCGCTGGGCCGCTACCGGTTCCGCGGGTCGGCGACGACGAACCTCGTCATGTTCGCGGCCATCTCCTGCGCCGAGATCGTCATGGGCGCCTCGCTGCTTTCGCTGTTCGTCACCCTCGCCGTGCCGCTGGGCTTCTGGACGATCGTGATCTCGCACGTCATGTTCTCGATCTCGTTCGTGGCCGTGACCGTGCGGGCCCGGGTGATGACGCTGGACCGCTCGCTCGAGGAGGCCGCCAGAGACCTCGGAGCCGGCACCTGGACCACGTTCCGCCTGGTCACCCTTCCGATGATCTTCCCGGGTGTGCTGGCCGGGTCGATGCTGGCGTTCGCGCTGTCCATCGACGACTTCGTGATCACCAACTTCAACGCGGGCGGGACGGTGACGTTCCCGCTGTGGATCTGGGGAGCCACCCGCGTGGGCATCCCGCCCCAGGTCAACGTGATGGGCACGCTGATCTTCGCGGCCGGCGTGCTGATCGCCGTGGCCAACGCCCTCGTGGCCCGACGCCGGACCTGACGTAGGACCCATTGAGAACCTGTGAGATCCCCGGGATCTCGAGGGGAAGTGAAATGTGTGAGTCCGCAGAAAGCTCTCGCTGACGCGGAGCGCAAGCCGTACTGGCTGGACCGGTCGATCGCGCCCGAGCCGCTGCCCCCGCTCACGGGAGACGTCACGGCGGACCTGGCCGTGGTCGGCGGCGGCTTCACCGGCCTGTGGACGGCCCTGATGGCCAAGGAGCGCGACCCCTCGCTCGACGTGGTCCTCCTGGAGGGCCGCGCGGTCGGATGGGCCGCCTCCGGCCGCAACGGTGGGTTCTGCGCGGCGAGCCTGACCCACGGGCTCGGCAACGGCCAGGACCGCTGGCCCGCGGAGATCGCGACGCTGGAACGGCTCGGCCGGGAGAACCTCGACGAGATCGAGAGCACTCTTGCCCGATATGGCGTCGACTGCTCCTACGAACGGACCGGCGAGCTGCGGGTCGCCACCGAGGAGTGGCAGCTCCCGGGGCTCGACGAGGAGGTGAGCGGTGCGGCCTCGCTCGGCGTGCGGCTGGAGCGGCTCGACCGTGAGCAGGTGCGGGCCGAGGTGGACTCTCCGACCTACCTCGGCGGCGTGTGGGACCGGCAGGGCGTCGCCATGGTCGACCCGGCGCGGCTGGCGTGGGGGCTGCGCGACGTCTGCGTGCGGCTCGGCGTGCGCGTCTTCGAGCACACGCCGGTGCGCTCCCTGCACGACGACGGCCTGGTGCTGGAGCTGGACACCCCGAAGGGGCGGGTCAGGGCCGGGCGGGTGGCGCTCGGCACCGGCGCCTTCCCGCCGCTGCTGCGCCGCCTCAGGCACTTCCTCGTGCCGGTGTACGACTACGTGCTGATGACCGAGCCGGTGCCGGACGACCTGCTGGCGGAGATCGGCTGGCGGGGCCGCCAGGGCGTCGGCGACTCGGCCAACCGGTTCCACTACTACCGGCTGACCGACGACAACCGGATCCTGTGGGGCGGCTACGACGCCGTCTACCACAACGGCGGCCTGGTCCGGCAGGAGTACGACCAGCGCGACGCCACCTTCGAGAAGCTCGCCACGCACTTCTTCGAGACGTTCCCGCAGTTCCACGGCCTGCGCTTCACGCACAGGTGGGGCGGGATCATCGACACCTGCAGCCGGTTCAGCGCCTTCTTCGGCACCGCGTACGGCTCGCGCCTCGCCTACGCCGCCGGATACACCGGCCTCGGCGTGGGGGCCACCCGGTTCGGCGCGAACGTGATGCTCGACCTGCTGCAGGGCCGGGTGACCGAGCGTACGGACCTGCACATGGTGCGGCACAAGCCGGTGCCCTTCCCGCCGGAGCCGGTGCGGTCGGGCGTCATCCAGCTCACCCGCTGGGCCATCGCCCGGGCCGACGAGCACGAGGGCCGCCGCAACGCCTGGCTGCGCACCCTCGACGCCTTCGGCGTCGGCTTCGACTCCTGACGGGGAAGGGCCGTCTCGCCGCCCCGCCGCCCGGGTTCCGTTCACACCAGGTTTGCGGGGTGCTCCCTACGTTTCCCGCATGCGTAGATTCTTGGCCGGAACGACCCTCATCGCCCTGCTCACGGCGGCGTGCGCCGCCGGGCCCGCGCGGCCGGCGCGTACGTCCGGGGCGCCCGCGTGCGACCCCGCGCTGGACACCGCGTTCACGGCCTGGGCCGCGGCCGGGTTCAGCGGGTCGATCGCGATACTCAAAGACGGCGCGTTCGAGTGCCGTGCCGCCTACGGCATGGCCGATGCCGCCGCTCGCCGGCCGAACACGCCCGAAACGGTGTTCAGCATCGGGTCGGTGACCAAGGCGGTCACCGCGGCCGCGATCCTCCGGCTCGCCGACGAGGGGAGACTGTCGCTCGACGACCGGGTGGGGAGGATTCTGCCGCGGCTGCGCGGGCCGGTGGCCGAGGCGACGGTCGGGCAGCTCCTGCTGCACACCAGCGGGCTCAACGGCACGCACGGAGACGACTACGAACGGCTGTCGCCGGACGCGGCGATGGCGGCGATCGGCACGCTGAAGCTCGCCTTCCCCCCGGGGACCGGATACGTCTACTCCAACTCCGGATACACGCTGCTGGCCCTTGTCGTCGAGCGCCTGTCGGACCGGGGTTACCGGGACTACCTGGGTTCGGCCGTCCTGCGGCTCCCCGGCGGGCGGGTGGCGGGCGGGTTCTGGGACGGGCGCCCGGCCGCCGGCCGGCCTCACCCTGCGCCGTACGCGCGCGGGCGCCGGCGGATGAGGCGGCCCGTGGTCAGGCGGTGAGCCAGCGAAGGGGGTTGTCGTGGGTGATGAGACGCAGCGTGTCGTCGTCCACGCCGGCCTCCCGCAGGACCGGGAGGACCGATGAGAACAGCCGGCCGTAGCCCTGCCCGCCGTAGCCGGACAGGTGCTCCCGCAGTCGCACGCCGTTGCTGAGCAGGATGCGCTCGGCGTGCCCGCCGTCGAGGAGGGTGAGGACGTCCTCGGCGTCGTCCACGCTCACGTACGCTCCGGTCTCGGCGATCTTGCGCTGGACCAGCGGGTCGCCGGCGCGGGCGGACAGACGCCGGGCGGGGACGTTCTGCGAGAGCAGGAGTTCCAGCAGCTCCAGGCCGCCCGTCGCCACCGGGAGGTCGGTGCGCAGCGAGGCGCGGGCGACGGCGGTGACGGCCCGTTCCTCGGCGGGGGTGGGCGTCTCGTCCCACGCGGCGGCGACGATGACGCCCGGCCGCGCGCCCGTCCCGTCGAGTCCGGCGCCGATCTCGTGCAGCAGGTCGGCGGTGAGGTCCTCCACGTCGTAGCGGGTGATGGCCTCACCCGCGAACGGCTGCGCGGCGAACCCGGTGGCGGCCACGATCGGGACCCGGGCGGCCATCGAGATCCGGGCGAGCGCCGCGGGGTCGCGCGCCATCCCGATGCAGCTGTGCTCCACGACGAGGCCCAGCGCCTGCTCCCTGCCGAGGTCCTTGACCTCGGCCAGCACGTATCGCTCCTCGTCCAGCCAGCGATGGGGATCGGAGTCCACGCCGATCCCCCAGCGGGTGTCGGTGCGCAGGTGCTCGTACGGCAGCACCGGCCCGTCGATCTCGGAGACGGGGACGGCGCCCGTGACGGTCTGGATTCGGGGAAAATACGCGCCGGACATGAACGGACATTAACCGATTTTGTGCCGAAACCGCTCGTGAATCGCAGGATTGTCGATGTTCAGCGGCGTGGGCCGGGTCAGCTCATCGTCCTGCCGCCGTTGACGGCGAGCCGCTGGCCGGTGACGAACCGGGCGCCGGGGGAGGCGAGGAACGCCACCGTCTCGGCCACGTCCGCCGGCACGCCCATGTGCCCCAGCGGGACGTCGCGCAGGTAGCCGGTGTAGTCGTCCGGGGGGACGTCCGCGTGGCGCTCCACCGGGATCCAGCCCGGCTCGACGGTGTTCACCGTGATCCCGTACGGCCCCAGCTCCTGGGCCCACGACCGGGTGAGCCCGTGCATCGCGGCCTTGGCGGCGACGTAGTGCCCGAACTCCGGGTTGCCGAGATCGGCGACCTCGCTGCCCACGTTGACGATCCGGCCGGAACCGGCCTCGCGCATGCCGGGCAGCACGGCCTGCAGGATCAGCAGCGGGGCCTTGACGAAGAAGCGGAGCTGGCCGAGGTGGTCCTCCCAGGTCTGCTTCTCGACCGGTATCAGCGGCTGGGGTCCGGTGGCGTTGTTGACGACGACCTCGACACGCCCGAGCGCGGCCACGCCCTCCCGTACGGACTCCTCGTCGGTGACGTCGAACCGGGCCAGGCGGGCCGAGCCGCCGGCGGCCGTGATGCGGTCGACGACGGCGCGCGCCCCGGCCGTGTCGTTGGCGTAGTTGACGGCGACGTGCCGGCCGTCCGCGGCGAGCCGTTCGGCGATGACGGCGCCCAGACCTCGCGAGGCGCCCGTGACCAGTGCGGTACTCATGGGAACCGTGCCTATCACAGATCGCGTAGGGCAGGATGGTGGCCATGGATGAGATCGCCGCACTGGTGGACCGGGCCGAGATCGTGGACGTCGTCACCGCCGTCTTCGACACGGTGGACGCCAAGAACTGGCCGGTGTGCCTGGAGCTGTTCGACGACGAGGTGGACGCGGACTTCAGCAGCCTCAACGGCGGGGGACCGGCCCGGATCAGCGCCGAGGCCCTCGTGGACGGGTGGCGCACCGGCCTGCACGCCCGCAAGCAGAGCTTCCACAGCGTGAGCAACTTCGCGGTGACGGTGGACGGCGCCGAGGCGCACGTGACCACCAAGGGGTATTCCTACAACCTGCTCGACGCCGCGCTGGGCGGCGGCATGTTCGAGGTGTGGGGCGTCTACCGGCTCGGGCTCGTACGGCAGGCCGAGGGATGGAAGGTCACGGCGCTGGCGTTCCACGCCTGGCACTCCCGCGGCGACGAGGCGGTGCGCACGCACAGGCTGGAGGACTAGGTCGTGTCTGACAAATCATGGCCCTGCTGCGCGCGGCCCAGGCGGCGCCTCGCTGCGTTCTCGTCGTCGCCCATAGCTCCGCTATGGGCTCCTCCTCGGCCTTGCGATGCATCCACCTGGATCCACGCTCGCGACGGGCAGCATTTGTCAGACACTCCCTAACGCGTGATCGCCGGGGCCTCGGCGTGCAGCCGCCGCAGGACCCGGCGGAACGCCCAGACGGACGCCACGAAGGCCAGGCCGGTGACGACGGCGACGGCGGCGGTGCGGATGATCAGGTAGTCGCCGATCGACTCGTGCAGCAGCAGCCAGATGCTCATGGCCGAGTTGCCCAGGAGCACGAACGCCCACAGCAGGGTGATCCGGGCGAAGAAGATGCGGACGCGTTCGTGCCGCAGCACGAACGACGGCAGGTGGATGTAGTCGAGGGTGAGCCGCTGCACCAGCGGGCGGCGCATCCGCACCGACGCCAGGAGCACCATGCTGATGCAGATCGTGCCGAGCTCCGGCTGGATGAAATAGAGGACGGGGCTGCCGGTCCACAGGCCGATCACGGTGCGGAAAGTGATCGCGATCGCCGCCATGATCATCGTTCCGGGGACGGGCTGACGCCGGATGATCCGCCACAGGACGCCCAGGTAGACCCAGGACACCGCGGCCATCAGCGCGCCGCGCAGGCCGAGCACCGCGAGGGCCGTGTAGAAGACCACGAGGGGAGCCACCACGCCTTCGAGGAGCCGGGGCACCGCCTGCTTGATCAGCGCGGTGAGCCGTGGCAATGCGAAGGGTGTGTGGTTCATGGTGACTCCAACGGGCCGGTGGAGGAGACCGACGCTGTAGTTGGGCAACGCGCCTACCCGGACATAGCGGATGGAAACACCCGAGTGAGGCGGCCTCGTCGGTGGCTTACCGTACCTGACCGTCAGGCTTGCGGAGGCCGAATGCGCGAACCGTCCTCGCGCTCCACAACGGTACGACACACGTCTCGCGGACGTCATGGTAGATGGGAAATCCCTGGTCAGCGCTTTACCCGGGGCCGCTGGGCGCTTTCCCCGGCGGCCGGTGGGCGCGGGTTACGTTGACGGCATGGACTCAGGTTTCGGCTACTTCGCAACGGATGATGCGGTTCGTCCTGATGTCTTGGCCCGGCTCGTCGAGCAGCGCGGCCACACGGCGCTGCTGTTCACCGAGCACACGCACATCCCGGTGCCGCCCGACGGCCAGACGCCGAAGGACGAATGGGGCGGTGACCTGCCGCGGCGCTACTGGCACACGTACGACCCGTTCGTCGCCTCGATGGCCGCGGGCGCGGCGACGACCCGGCTGCGCGTGGGCACGGGCATCTGCCTGGTGCCCGAGCACGAGCCCCTCGGCCTGGCGAAGATGGTCGCGAGCGTGGACAACCTGACCGGCGGGCGGTTCGAGTTCGGCATCGGCGCCGGATGGAACCGCGAGGAGTTGCGCCACCACGGCGTCGACCCGGCCCGCCGCTTCGCCGTGCTGCGGGAGCGCGTGCAGGCGATGCAGGAGATCTGGACCCGTGACGAGGCCGAGTTCCACGGCGACTTCGTGTCCTTCGACCCGGTCTGGTCATGGCCCAAACCGGCACAGAGGCCCTACCCGCCGATCCTGGTGGGCGGCGCCGGGCCGCGCGTCTTCGACCGCGTGCTCGCCTACGGCGACGCGTGGCTGCCGAACTACGGCCCCGGGATCCTGGACCGCGTCCCCGAGCTGTTCCGGAGGGCCGAGGAGGCGGGCAGGGACATCGCGGTCGTGATGCTGTCCACGCCGGCCGACCCCGGCGCGCTTGAGCAGTGCGAGAAGGCCGGGGTCGCCCGGGTGATGGCGTGGCTGCCGTCGGCCGGATACGACTGGGTCCAGCGGGCGATGGACGCCTTCGAGAACGCCCTCGCCGACCTGCACGGCGAATGAGCGCGGCCGGCCGGGGAGCGGCGTCAGCTCAGTGTCGCGGTGGCCAGCTTGGCGCCGAAGCCGAGGAAGAGCGCGCCGACCCCCGAGGTGAGCCCGGCGGCCAGCCTGCGACGACGCCGGAAATGGCCCGCGAGGAACGTGCCGCCGAAGATGAGCGTGCTCAGGTAGGTCACGCTGAAGACCTGCACGATCAGCGCCAGGATCAGGAACGACAGCGCCGGCGCGCCGTACGACGGGTCCACGAACTGCACGAAGAACGCCACGAAGAACAAGATGGCCTTGGGGTTGAGCAGGCTGATCGTGAACGCCTTGCGGATCGGGCTGCCCACCGGCGCCGGGACGGCCTCCTGGGCCGCCTCCGCGACCTGCGGCGCCTCCGTGACCTGGGCCGCTCCGCTCCGGGAGGCCCGCAGGGAGCGCCAGGCGCCGCGGAGCATGCCGAAGCCGATCCACGCCAGATAGATCGCGCCTGAGTACTTCACGATCGAGAACAGGACGGGTGTGGACTTCAGTAGCGAGGCGACCCCCGCGGCCGACAGGAACATGAGGACCGAGTCGCCGGCGAAGACCCCGGCCGCCGCCCGATAGCCCTGCCGCACACCGCGCTGGGCGGCGGTGGACAGCACGAACAGCGAGTTCGGCCCGGGCAGCAGGATGATCAGGAACGATCCTGCGATGTAGGTCCAGATATTGGTGATCCCGAAGAACATGCCCGCTCCCGTCACGAAACTGCATGTCCTGTTATAGCCCTATCCACGCGTCGGTCACAGCCGGTAGATTCCTATTGACTTGGTAGGGAACTCGGGAGAATTCTGGGATGCATGACGCTGTGGAAGCCTGACCCCACCTTCTACCCCTCGCCCAGGGACGCCGCCGAGGCGCCGCCGGAGAAACTGGCCTACGTGGCCGCCTTCGACCGGTCGGCCCAGCGGCCCGACGCGCTCGCCGTGCTCGACACCGACCCCGGCTCCCCGTCGTACGGGACCGTGGTCGGCTGGACCGACCTGCCGTACACGGGCGACGAGCTGCACCACTTCGGCTGGAACGCCTGCAGCAGCGCGCTGTGCCCGTACGCGCCGCATCCGCACGTCGAGCGGCGTTACCTGATCGTCCCCGGCCTGCGGTCGTCGCGAATCTACGTCTACGACACCAAGGACCGGGTCAGCCCGCAGCTCGTGAAGATCGTCGAGGCCGAGGAGCTGGGCAAGCGGGCCGGCTACTCCCGCCCGCACACCGTGCACTGCGGCCCGGAGGGGCTCTACGTCAGCGCGCTCGGCGGCTACGGCGACGACGGCCCCGGCGGCATCGCGATCCTCGACCACAACTCGTTCGACGTGCTCGGCCGGTGGGAGGTGGACCGCGGCCCGCAGTATCTGGCGTACGACTTCTGGTGGCACATCAACCACGACGTGATGGTCACCTCCGAGTGGGGCACGCCCTCCATGATCGAGGACGGCGTTGTCGGCGAGCTGCTGCTCGGCCGTAAATACGGCCACAAGCTGCACTTCTGGGACCTGCGCAAGCGCCGGCACGTCCAGGAGGTGGACCTCGGCGACCAGCACCAGATGACGCTGGAGCTGCGCCCCGCCCACGATCCGACCAAGACGTACGGATTCGCCGGGGTCGTGGTCAGCGTCGAGGACCTGTCGGCCTCCGTATGGCTGTGGCACAGGGATGTCAGGCACGGGGACGGCTCCCGCTGGGCGGCGCAGAAGGTGATCACCATCCCGGCCGAGCCCGCCTCGCCCGACGACCTGCCCGACGTGCTCAAGCCGTTCGGCGCGGTGCCGCCGCTGGTGACCGACATCGACCTGTCGGTGGACGACCAGCGCCTGTACGTGTCGTGCTGGGGCACCGGCGAGCTCAAGCAGTATGACGTGTCCGACCCGTTCAAGCCGGTCGAGATCGGCTCGGTCCGCCTCGGCGGCATCGTGCGGCGGGACGCGCACCCGGCCGCGCCGGACGAGCGGCTCGCGGGCGGGCCGCAGATGGTCGAGGTGAGCCGCGACGGCCGCCGGGTCTACGTCACCAACTCCCTGTACGGCGCCTGGGACGACCAGTTCTACCCCGACGGCGTGGGCGCCTGGATGGCGAAGATCGACGCCGAGCCGTTCACACTGGACGAGCGGTTCTTCCCGCACGGCGACGACTTCCGGGGCCTGCGCCCGCACCAGGTCCGGCTGCAGGGCGGCGACGCGTCCTCCGACTCCTACTGCTATCCGTGACGCTGACCGCGGTCATCCTGCTCGGCGCCTTCCACGGGATCAACCCCGCGATGGGCTGGCTGTTCGCCGTCGCCCGTGGGTTGCAGGAGCGCAGCCGCGACCTGCTGCTGCAGTCGCTGCCGGTCATCGCGCTGGGCCACCTCGCGTCGGTGGCCCTCGTGGTGCTCGCCGTGTCGGCGACCGGGTCGATCGTGACGGCCACGGCCCTCTCGATCGGGGCCGGCGTCGTGCTCGTCGGGTTCGGCCTGTGGCACCTGCTCGCCCGGCGGCACTTCCGCTGGGTCGGCATGCGGCTGTCGCTGCCGCAACTGGCCGCCTGGTCGTTCCTGATGTCGTCGGTGCACGGCGCGGGCCTGATGCTGCTGCCCGTGCTGACCCGCATGCCGGCGAGTCACCATGGGCATGCCCTGTCGGGCGGGATGCTCGTCGCCGGCGTGCACACGCTCGCGATGTTCCTGACGGCGACCGTCGTCGCCGTCGTGGTGTACGAGTTCCTCGGCGTGGCCGTCCTGCGGCGGGCCTGGTTCAACCTTGACAGGATGTGGGCGTTCGCCCTGGTGGGGGCGGGCGTCGTCACCCTCGTGGGCGCCATCTGAACGTGACCGGGGGACAGGCCGGTGACCGCGGGGTCCCGGGTGCCTGGCAGCATTGACCGGCGTGCGGGTTCGTCTCCTCGGCGCGCTCGAGGTTCTCGACGACGACGGGGCTCCGGTCGCCGTCGCGGGCACGCGCGTGCGCGCGTTGCTCGCCCTGCTGGCCCTGCGGCCCAGCCGTCTCGTCCCCGCCGACCGGCTCGTGGACGCGCTGTGGGAGGACGACCCGCCGGCCAATGCCGCGAACGCGCTGCAGACGCTGGTGAAACGCCTGCGCGCGGCGCTCGGGCGGCCCGGCGCGGTGGTCTGGCGCGACGGCGGTTACGTGCTCGACGTCGAGCCGGGGCAGGTCGACGCCCACGTGTTCACTGCCCTGACCCTGCCGTACGCGACGGGCGCGCTGCCGGACCGGATGGCGGACGGCGAGGTTCCCGGCGCGGAGCTGGATGACGCGTGCGCGGAGCTGGACGAGGCGCTGGCGCTGTGGCGCGGGCCCGCCCTGGCCGACCTGCGCGCGGTGGCCTACCTGGCGGGCGCGGCAGCGCGGCTGGAGGAGCGGCGGCTGGCCGTGGTCGAGGCCCGCGCCGCCGCCTACCTCGCGCTCGGACGTGAGGTGGACCTGTCGGCCGAGGTGGCCGCCCATCCGCTGCGCGAGCGGCTGTCCGCCCTGGCGATGCGCTCGCTGGCCCGCTCGGGCAGGCAGGCGGCGGCGCTGGCCCTGTACGAGCGGGTTCGCAGGGTGCTCGCGGACGAACTCGGCGTCGATCCTGGCCCGGAGCTGCGGGCCGCCCATCTCGACGTGCTGCGTGGACGGGAGACCCCGCCCGCGCATGAGCGGCCGGCCCGCACCCCCGATGCCCCAGGCACTTCCGGCACGGGCACTTCCGACACGGGCACCTCCGGCGCTGGCACTTCCGGCACGGGCACCTCCGGCACCCCCGGTGGCAGCGTCGACGGCGCGGGCCGGCGTGCTGGCCAGTGTGCGGGCAGGCGTGCGGGCAGGCGTGCGGGCAGGCGTGGGGGCAGGGTGTGGGCGCCGCCGACGACGTTCGTGGGCCGGGAGGAGGAGGTCACGCACCTCGCGGCCCTGCTGCGCGAGTCCCGGCTGGTCACGATCGTCGGGGCGGGAGGGGCGGGCAAGACGCGCCTTGCGGTCGAGACCGCCCTGCGCGCCTCCGGCGACGCCGCCGCCGCGAATCGGGTCGCCGGAGACAGCGCCGCCGGAGACAGCGCCGCCCGAGACAGCGCCGCCCGAGACAGCGCCGCCCGAGACAGCGCCGCCCGCGAAAGCGCCACCGGGGAGGGCGCCGCCGCGGAGGACGGCGACGATGCGGGCGGGTCCCGCAGCTACGGCGAGAGCGGGCACGGCGAAGGCGCGTGGCTCGCCGAGCTGGCCCCCCTGACGGACCCCGCGGACGTCGTGCGGTCCGTGCTCGACGCGCTCGGCGCCGACGCCGAGCCGCGGGTGGGCGGGGACTGGCGGCGCGACCCGCCGGACCCGGCCGAGCTCCTGGTCGCCTCCCTCGCCGGGCGCGAGCTGCTGCTCATCCTCGACAACTGCGAGCACGTCATCGACGCCGCGGCCGGTCTGGCCGAGCTGGTGCTGCGCCGCTGCCCGGGGGTGCGTGTGCTGGCGACCAGCCGCGAGCCGCTCGGCGTGCCGGGGGAGATGCTCGCCCCGATCCCGCCGCTCGGCCTGCCTCCGGAGGGCGTCACCGGCGTCACCCCCCGCGAGGCGGGCGAGTATCCCGCCGTACGCCTCCTGGTGGACCGCGCTCGCGCGGTGAGCCCCGGCTTCGCCCTGGACGACCACACGACCCCGCACGTCGTCACGATCTGCCGCCGCCTCGACGGGATGCCGCTGGCCATCGAGCTCGCCGCGGCGCGGATCAGGGCGCTCGGCCCCGAGCGGCTCGCGGCCCGCCTCGACGACCGGTTCCGCCTGCTGACCGGCGGGAGCCGTACGGCACTGCCGCGGCACCGGACGCTGAGCGCCGTGGTCGAGTGGAGCTGGGACCTGCTCACGCCCGAGGAGAGGACGCTGGCGGAGCGGCTCGCGGTGTTCGCCGGCGGCGCCACGCTGGACGACGCGGAGCCGGTCTGCGGGGGCGACGGCCTCGACGTGGTGGCGGTGCTGCCGTCCCTGGTCGACAAGTCCCTGCTGGAGACGCCGGGCGACGGCCGGTTCCGGATGCTGGAGACGATCCGCGCGTACGCGCTGCGGCGGCTGACGGACAGCGGTGAGCTCGACCGCTACCGGCGGCGGCATGCGGCGCACTTCCTGCGGCTCGCCGAGGAGGCCGAGCCGCGCCTGCGCGGAGCCGGGCAGTTGGAGGTGCTGGCCAGGCTGACCGCCGAGCAGGACAACCTGAACGCCGCCCTGCGCTGGGCCGTCGATTTCCGGGAGGCGGAGACCGCGCTGCGCCTTTGCGGCACGCTGAGCTGGTATTGGTGGCTGCGCGGACATCGCGGACAGGCGGCCGCCTGGGCCGGCCAGGTCCTCGAACTCGTCCCCGAGGGCCCGCCGGCCGGGCTGGTGCGCGCCTACGCCGGGTGCCGGTTCGCGGTCACGGTCACCCGGCTCGGCGCGATCTGGACGGAGCCCGCCTGGGTCGAGGAGATCCGCCGGGAGCTCGGCGACCTCATCGACGAGGCCCTCCGCGAGGGCCCGGTGCATCCGATGCTGCCGATCCTGCGGGCGGTCGTGACGGCGATGGCCGGACGCAGGGAGGAGGCGGCCGCGATGCTCGACGCCTATGCCGGCTCCGGCGATCCCTGGCTGGCCGGCTCGGCGCTGATGATCAGGGGCGGGTCCCTCGGCATGCCGGGCGGCAGTGAACAGGACGTCGCGGAGGCGGTGCGCAGGTTCCGGACGCTGGGAGAGCGCTGGGGGCTGAGCGAGGCCCTGCTCACCTTGGCCACACTCCGCGCCCGCCGGGGCGCGCCGACGGCGGACCTGATCGACGAGATCGCCGGGCTGACCGCCGGATGGGTCAGCCCGGACGACACGATCTCCACACTGACCCGCCTGGCCGAGCTGCGCCTTCTGGCGGGCGACGACGAGGGCGCGGCGGCGGACGTGGCGGCCGCCCGCTCCCACGTGGCCGCCGGCGTCTCGCCGTACGCGCTCGTGCAGGTGAGCATGGGCGAGGCGAAGGTGGCGCGGAGCCGGGGCGATCTCGACGCCGCGGCGGCGGCGTACGAGGAGGTCCTGGCCGTGCTGGAGGCGCACCCCGCCGTCCCGCAGCAACTCGCGTCGGCCTACGCGGAGTACGGCAGGACGCTGCTGGCCAGGGGCGACCTCGACGGCGCGCTCGCGCGGCACCACCAGGCGCTGCGCGCCCTCGGCGCCGCCCCCGACCCGCCGGTCCTCGCGACCGTGCTGGCCGGGCTGGCCATGATCGCCCTGACAGGGGGCGACGCGACGCGCTCCGCGACGCTCTTCGGCGCGGCCGACGCCGAGCACCAGGGCTGGCGGGCGGACGCTGAGGCCGCCGAGGCGGTCACGACGGCGCGTGAGGCGGCGGGCCCGGACTTCGACGCCGCCTACGAGCGAGGCCGCGCGTCGCCGCGCGAGGACCTCGGCCTGCCCGCCACCGGCAGCAGCAGGTAGGACGGCGCGCCGATCGTGATCCGCGCCGTGCCGGCTCGTTCCGGCGGGAGACAGGGAGCGGTTCACCGGGGGTTCACCGGATCCTCCGGGTGTAGGCGCGCACGGCGAGCGGGACGAAACACGCGGTGACGGCGGCGGCCCACGCCAGCGTGACCCAGACGTGCGTTCCCACGGGAGCGCCGGTGAGCAGCGCGCGGACGGCGCCGGCCAGGTGCGAGACCGGATTGACCGACGACCACCAGCGCAGCACGCCCGGCAGGTTGGCCGGGGGGATGAACGCGCTGCTGCCGAACGTCAGCGGCAGCAGGACGGCGGTCGCCATGCCCTGCATCGAGGCGACGGACTTGGCCTTCAGCCCGAGCCATGCCGACACCCAGCTCAGCGCCAGCGTGAACAGCAGCAGGAGGGCCAGGCCGGCCAGCGCGCCCAGGGGCGAGGCCGTGATCCGGAACCCGGCCGCGATCCCGGCGAGCAGGGCCACAGCGATGGTGACCGCCGTCGTCAGCGCGTCCGCGGTCACCCGCCCGACCAGTGGGGCGGAGCGGGCGATCGGCATGCTCCGGAACCGGTCGAACACGCCGTTCACGATGTCCTCGGCGAGGTTCATGCCCGTGGCGTTCGTCGAGATGAGGGCCACCTGCACGAGCACGCCGGGCAGCAGAAAGCGCGCGGCGTGCTCGGTGTCGCCGGACATGGCCCCGAACATCAGGACGAAGACCACGACCATGAAGACCGGCTGAAGCAGGAACTGGACGAGCCGGCCGGGCTCGTTCCGCAGCGGCACCAGGCTCCGCCAGGCGAGGGTCATGCCCTGCGCGAGCGCGCCCCGGTGCCCGGTCGTGGACGGTACGGCGGTCATCGCGTTCTCCCTACGCTTGTCGTCGGTCGGTCCTACTCGTGTCGCGGATGCAGCCGTCATCGCGTCCTTCCCGAGGTCGTAGTGCCGGTGAGGGCGAGGAACGCCTCGTCGAGCGTGGGCCGGCGCACGGCGTGCTCGGCGAGGGAGACCCCGGCCTCCTCCAGCCGTCGGAACACGGCCGGGCTCACCGCCGAGTCCAGAAGCGGCACGCTGAGCAGCCCGTTCTCGCCGCGGTGAGGGGTCAGCCCGGTGACCTCGGCGAGGATCAGCTCCGCCTTCTCCGCGTCGTGCTCCGGCCGTATCTCCAGCCGCCGGTCGCCCGCCCTGGCCTTCAGCTCGCGAGGCGTGCCCCGCGCGGCCACCACGCCGTGGTCGATGAGCACGATCTCGTCGGCGAGTTGGTCGGCCTCCTCCAGGTACTGCGTCGTGAGCAGCACGGTCGCCCCGCTCGCCACCTGCTCACGCACGATCCGCCACAGGTCCGCCCTGGCGCGCGGGTCGAGCCCGGTCGTCGGCTCGTCCATGAAGACGATCGACGGCCGGCCGACCAGGCTGACGGCCAGGTCGAGCCGCCGCCGCATGCCGCCCGAGTAGGAGCCCGCCGCCCGGTCCGCGGCGTCCTCCAGCACGAACTCCGCGAGCAGCGCCGCCGCCCTGCCCCGGGCCTCGGCCCGGCGCATGCCGAGGAGCCGCCCGATCATCACGAGGTTCTGCCGCCCGGTCAGCTTCTCGTCCACCGACGCGTACTGACCGGTCAGCCCGATCAGCTTCCGCACCTTGGCCGGTGCCTTCACCACGTCGTGCCCGCCGACCGCCGCCCGGCCGCCATCGGGGGAGACGAGTGTGGCGAGGATGCGGACCGCGGTGGTCTTGCCCGCGCCGTTCGGGCCGAGCACGCCGAGCACCGAGCCTGGCGGCGCGGCGAGGTCGATCCCGGCCAGCGCGGCCTTGTCGCCGTATCTCTTCACGAGGCCGTGAGTCTCTATCGCGTACGTCATGCTCCGACGGTCGCCGCCCGCGCTGGCATGAGCCTGGCATGGAGCTGGCAGGGCTGGCACGGGGCTGGCAGGGCTGGCACCGTACTGACACTGGGTCGGCGCTGGGCCGGCAGGGTCGCCGGCAGGGCTCCGGCCGCCTCGCCAAGGGCAGCGGCGAGGGGTGAAACGTGCAGACAAGTGAGGCATCATGGATCACCGCAGGTGGCGCCACTGGAACGTGCCCGCCTGCGACATGAGCCGCGCATAACCCGGGCTTAAGACTGCGCTCCTTGTCCGCCCGACGGCGCCGCCACTACGCTCCCGCGACATTCCTCTTCTCTCCTCCGCGTCCGTCGCGGAGGCTCGTCCCTGTTCGGAGCCCACCATGGGAGCGATCACGCGTGGCACCTTCGCCGTCGTGGTCCTGAGCGCCGTGCTGTCCTCGCTGTTCGTCGCCTGGTTCGGCCCGGCCCGCGCCACCGAGTCCGCCACCGAGTCCACCGGGGCCGCCGCCGGGACCGCCGCCACGGCCCTCAGCCAGACGCAGGCCAGGTCACGTGTCGTGGTGCGGCCGGCCGTCGCCGCACCGGCGCGGGCCACGGTCGCTCCCGCGCAGGCCGCCGCCCCCATGCAGACAGCACCGGCGCAGGCAGCACCGGCGCAGGCCGCTGCTCCCGTGCCCTTGGTGACCGTCACCGTGACCGTCACGCCGTCGCCGTCCCCCTCGCCGGGCCGCATCAGGGTGGGTTACGTCCCCCAGCGCGGCGCGTACGGCGCCACGTCCACCGTGCGCGACCTCGACACCAGCGGGCTGGCGGGCAGGCTGACCCACGTCCTCTACGCCTTCGCGAACATCGACCCCGGCTCGCTGACCTGTCTCACCGGGGTCACCCGACCGCTCGCGCCCGACCCGAACGACCCCGACCAGGGTGACGGCGCGGGCGACGCTTGGGCCGACTACCAGCGCGGTTTCACGGCCGCCGAGTCGCTGGACGGCGTGGCCGACCCACCGGACGCCCCGCTCGCCGGAAACTTCAACCAGCTGAAAAAGCTCAAGGCCCGCCACCCCGGCCTGAAGGCACTGATCTCGATCGGCGGCTGGACCTACTCCAAATACTTCTCGGATGTCGCGCGGACCGCCGCCACCCGGCAGAGGTTCGTGAAGTCGTGCCTCGACGCGTACATCAGGGGCGAGCTGCCGGGTGCCGGGGGCAGGGGTGGTCCGGGCAGCGCGGCGGGCGTCTTCGACGGCGTCGACGTCGACTGGGAATGGCCCGGTGGAGAGGGGCACCTGGGCAACCACACGGGCATCGGCGACAGGCGGAACCTGACGGCCCTGCTGGCCGAGTTCCGTGCGCAACTCGATGCGCTCGGTGCGGCCACCGGCCGCCACTATCCGCTGTCGGTCTACCTTCCCGCCGACCCCGATCGCATCGACGCCGGCTTCGACCTGCAGAAGCTGGTCGGCCTCGTCGACTTCGTCAATGTGCAGAGCGACGGTCGGCACGCCGTCCGCGAGGGTGCGATCCTGCGCTGACCTCGCTCGCCTTGACCGTACTCACCCCAACGGACGAGTAGCGGGCCCCAACGCGCGCATAACCCGGCTCAGCACGTAGACCGGCGATGACAAGGTTCGTTAGGAACGCTGTCAGATTGGGTCTTGTGAACCAGCGACCGCGAAGCTACGATCCGTACAACTGTTAGGAAACTTTCCTAAGAGAAAGATCGGGAGCCGGAAATGGCCCTTCCTCACCCCTAGCGTCTTCCTCTCGCATCCCGCCACCAGACGCCCTTCAGCGCAGTAGGGCCGGTGCTGTTCCGATTGGCCGCATCCGTCAGGCGCCGGCCGTACGGACTCCCATGACCTCCCCGTTCACCCCCACAGAGGTTGTGTCCATGCGAACCAGGCACCTCTGGCGTGCGCTCGCCGCGATGGCCGGGGTCGCACCGAGGCTCGGCCCGAACCCGGTGTGCCGCCCGCGCCGTACGCCGGCGACGGCTGCACGAGCACGGCCGAGGTGCACAGCGCCTTCGGCTGCTTCGGCTGCCGGGCGAAGGCGACGGGCTGCGGTTCCCACCGGCCGCACGGCGTCTTCCCCGGACTGCGCGGCCTCATGGCGTGGTCCGTCGACTGGGACAGCCACACGGGCTCCGAGTTCTCCCGCTCCCACAGGGCGTATCTCGACGCCCTGAAGCGATCCGCCACTCAACCCCCCATCCAACCCCCCACCCACCCCCCAACCACCATTGCGAGGAAGAATGCAGCTTCGCTTCGGTACGGGCCGGCCCGCCAGGGCGGCCCTCGCCCTGCTCGCCTCCCTCCTCCTGGCCGTCGCAGGACTGGTCGCGGGAACGGCCGCGTCCGCCTCGGCGGCCCCGAACAGCGTGGTCATGCTGGCCTATCCGGCCTGGGCCCCGAACACCTGGTACGCCATCGGCGCCCGGGTGACCTACAACGGCGCCGACTACGAGTGCATCCAGGCGCACACATCCCTGACCGGCTGGGAGCCGCCGATCGTCCCGGCGCTGTGGAAGAAGGTCAGCGGCGGAGGCAACCCGTCCCCGAGCCCGTCCCCGAGCCCGACGCCTCCGTCCGGCGCGCCGGGCAAGCCGGGCAACCCGTCCGTCACCGGCACCACGAACTCGTCGATCTCGCTGTCGTGGTCGGCGTCGAGTGGCACGGTGACCGGCTACCGCGTCTACGAGGGCACCTCGGTCAAGGCGACCGTCGGCGGCACCGGTGCCACGATCTCCGGCCTCGGCACCTGCACCACCCACACGTACACGGTCAAGGCGTACAACTCGAACGGCGAGTCCGCGGCGAGCGGTTCGGTGACCGGGGCCACCACGGGCTGCCCCACGAGCGGCGGGAAGCTCCCCGGCGCGCCCTACCTGTATGAGGGCTGGGGCAACCCGCCGAACCCGGCCACGGTCATGAACGCCACCGGGGTCAAGCAGTTCACGATGGCCTTCATGCTCTCCGGCGGCGGCTGCACCCCGGCGTGGGACGGCTCCCGCCCGCTGTCCGGCAGCGCCGACGCCTCCGCGATCTCGCAGATCAAGGCCGCGGGCGGCAACGTCCAGATCTCCTTCGGCGGCTGGTCGGGCAACAAGCTCGGCCCCAACTGCTCCAGCTCGTCCGCCTTCGCCTCGGCCGTCCAGCAGGTCGTCAACGCCTACAACCCGGCCGCGGTCGACTTCGACATCGAGAACAGCGACGAGTTCGAGAACGAGGCCGTCCAGGACCGCATCCTCGGCGGACTGAAGATCGTCAAGCAGAACAACCCGAACGTCAAGGTCGTCGTCACCTTCGGCACCAGCACGACCGGCCCGAGCTGGTGGGGCACCCGGCTGATCAACCAGTCCAAGGCGCTCGGCGTCAACATCGACAACTACACGATCATGCCGTTCGACTTCGGCGGCGGCGCGAACATGTACCAGAACACGGTCAACGCGTCCGAGGGCCTGAAGAACGCGCTTAAGGCGGCCTGGGGCTGGAGCGACGCCCAGGCGTACGCGCACATGGGCATCTCCGGCATGAACGGCCTGTCCGACCAGCAGGAGCTCACCTCTGTGAGCACCTGGACGCAGATCCGCGACTGGGCCAAGTCCAAGGGCCTGGGCCGGCTCGCCTTCTGGGCGGTCAACCGCGACCGCGGCTGCGCGGGCGGCGGCGTGGTGTCGAACTGCAGCGGCATCGCGCAGAACGACTGGGACTTCACCAGGATCACCGCGGGCTTCTGACCCGTCCACCTGCCGACGGCCATAGGGAGGCCAGAGGGATCCGGGCACGGCCCGCCGGACCGGATCCCTCGCCGTCCCAGGCGATGTAAGCGCGGACCGACGCGAGTCGGGCGCCCATGATCAGGCGACCGGTCCGGCGGGGACGACCCCCCTACCCGCCGCGCCGGTCGCCCCCATGCGTGGGGGCGAGCAGGCCGATCAGCATCCCGACGATCACGGCCACGGCGAGGGTGGTCCACAGGCGAATTTTCATGAAGTCTCCTGGATGTAACGCTCCGTGGTCACACTACCCCGAATCGTGACGGATCGCGACGGCCGGATGGCCGAATCGGGGATCGAGTCGCCTGTTCGCCGTTCGTCGGGCAGGCTTGGCTCGTCATGGAATACGCGATCCCCACCAGCATCGTCCTCGTCGCCGGCGTCGTGCTCGCGCTCGCCGCCCAATGGAAGGGCTGGCGGCCGTCCCTGGCCGTCACGCTCACGCTCGGCATCGCCGTACGCGTGCTGATCATGGTCCTGTCGGCCAGGGACACTCACTGGCAGCCGGTCGACTACGTCAACAGCTTCCAGCCCGCCGGCGTGGCGATCCTCGACCACCGTGATCCGGTGCTGGAGAGCAACGGCGGATGGCACTTCCTCCCGACGATCCCGTACATGTACGGCCTGCTGCTGTGGCTGGGCATCCCGTGGGAGTACGCCGGCCGCATCGTCACCGTCGTCGCCGACGTCGTGCTGATCCCGCTCGTGGGCAAACTGGCGGGTGCACGGACCGAGAAACTGCGCGCCTTCCAGTACGCCTGCAACCCCCTCGCGATCCTCGTCGCCTCCGTGCACGGCCAGGTCGAGCCGGTCTCTCTGGTCTTCGGGGTCGCGGCGTACGTCGTGGCGCGCGGCCCAGGCGGTTGGCGGCGCCCCGAGCCTCTGCCCTGGGCCCGCATACGGCTCGCGAACCGTGACCTGCCGCTGCCCTGGATCTCGCCGGGCGAGATCGTGCGGCGCATCGTCCACCCGTCG
Source organism: Microbispora bryophytorum (assembly GCF_043197435.1). Taxonomy (NCBI): domain Bacteria; kingdom Bacillati; phylum Actinomycetota; class Actinomycetes; order Streptosporangiales; family Streptosporangiaceae; genus Microbispora; species Microbispora bryophytorum. The sequence continues at coordinate 53,353 of NZ_JBICTF010000017.1, forward strand.
CAGGAGGATCGCGCGGCGACGGGCCGGGCCGTGTGGGCGGGGCTGCTCATGGGGCTCGCGCTCTGCGCGAAGAGCTGGCCGGTGATCCTCGTGCCGGCCCTGCTGATGTTCCTGCCCGGACTGCGCAGCCGCCTGGTCTCGCTGGTCGCGACCGGTGTCCCGCCGGTGTTCTTCCTGCTGACGCTCCCGATCGGCGGCTGGACGGACTGGCGGCAGTTGCCCGAGGTGCTCAACACCATCGGGCTGCGGCCCAGCGACGTCCGCCCGATCACGGGGGACTGGGGCTGGACCACCCTGGTCAGCGGCGGCAACTGGAACCTCGATCCGCTCCCGGCCAGGATCGGCCAGTACATGATCTACGCCGCGATCGTCGCCTGCCTCGTCTGGTGGCGTAAGGCCGACCCCGTCGACGTCACGATCGCGATCCTGCTGTCCTTCATGATCTTCACACCGCGCCTCGGCGCGCAGTACCTGCTGTGGTTCATGCCGTTCCTGGTCGCCCGGCCCACCCGCTGGGCCTGGCCGACGATCATCGGCAGCACGTTGTGGGCCGCGATCGGCTACATCGTGCTCACCCAGTTCCACGGGGCCAAGTGGGGGGAGCTGCACGCGCCTTGGGCGATCAGTTCGCTCGTGCTGTTCCCGGTGCTGATCGCGGCCATCCCTTGGCGGCGCAGGCATATGGAGACCCCGCCGGTGCCGGTCCCGGGGGAGGAGAACGCCGTCCCCGCCGCCTGAGACGACGGTGCCGCCCGTCTCAGGTCACGATGAGGCGGACCATGTGGCCGTGGCTCTTGAAGCCGGGCGGGTCACCGTCGAGCACTCCGGTCACGCACTCGAACACGCCCGGCGCGGCCTGCCGTACGAAGAAGACGGCCTCGGCGATTGCCGACAGCAGCCGGATCACGTCGCGTTGCACGTGGACGCCTTCCCTGTCGCCGGCCAGCGAGACCGTCACCTCGTACACGCCGTCGTCGAGCAGGCGCTCACCGGTCAGCAGCCACTCCGACCCGCACGCACGGCGCAGGTGGGGGAGCAGATGAGCCTCGGGTTCCTCCGCCACCCAGCCGTCCCGTGCCATCGCGTCCAGCAGGGCGGACACCTGTGGCTCCATCGCCGAGGCGTCCGCGATCCCGGTGAGGAGCTCGTCGCCGTCCCAACGCCGCATGATCAGACCTTAAGCCGGAGCACGGCGGCGCTGCCCGCAGACGCTCCGTGTCGTCGCCCGCCTCACGGCCCTGGCCATGACTCCGCCCCGAAATGTCGCCCACGGCCACTAGCGTCTCCACCCACAGGCGTGATCAATAGGGAGGGGTCGCAATGGCTCAACCGCTCCGCAGCGTCGAGGACGAGGTGCCGATCTCCTACGGCCGCTTCGACCTCCTGGACGCGTGCGGTCTCGGCGTCGAGGCCGGAGCGGAAGAGGCGGCGGCGGGGGCGCTGCTCGCCGAGCCCGGTCGGGTCGCCCTCGGCCAGGTCGGCGTGAGCAGCCATGCGTGGGCGTGGAGTGCGCACGTACGGATGGAGGCGTGGGACGCCGAACCTCCCCCACCCGAGGAGCCCTGGACCGAGGCCGGGCAGATCCTCTATCTGAGTCCGGGCGGCATCGTCGAGCTGTGTGGCCTCATGCTCGCCCCGTCGGGGCAGCGGCTGCTGCTTGGTCCGCCGTTCTTCGCCTATGGCCTGCGGGCCTATGCCGGACCGGTCCGTGCGGAGCCCGCCGAAACCGGGCCGGCCGAAGCAGGGCCGGCAGAAACCGGGCCGGTCGACGGCGACGAGGCCGTGACCGAAGCCGTCGAGGAGGCATGGCTGCTGCGGTTCTGGCCGCTTGCCGACGCCGCCGGTCCGGCGCTACGCACGGAATCCGAGGCGGCCGGCCTGGCGGCGGGGAGGATGCGTGAGGCCCTTCCGCTCGACCCCGGCTCCGCCGCGCCGCGGCCGGAGGAGTGGCCCGCGCTGCGGTCATCGCAGCGACCCGCACCCGCGCCTGCGCCGGTGATCCGCCGGTCCCACCCGGCCGAGAACGCCCCGGACAGCGATGCTGAGCGCCGCTTCACCGTGCCGCAGGAGACGCGCGACTCCTGGCGGCGGCTCGACGAGACGCTGGGCGACCTGCGCATCGACATGCTCGGCAACCTGCCCGCGGGCGTCGCTTCCTGGTCGCAGGAGCAGCTTGAGCGATACGCGACTCAGTTGCGCGTGAGCCGGCGCATCGGTGCAGAGCTGAACCCCCACCGCGCACCCACCCTGACGCTTGAGGAAACCAGCGTGCGGACTGTCCTGCTCGGGCCCGATCCCGGTTTCAGCGGCCGCGCCTGGGTGTGGGGCGCCGATGAGAACGCCTATGGCGACGTCCTGTCGATTGACAGGGAGGTCATCGCCGGCGACCGCATCCGCCGCGGAACGCTGCTCACCGGGATCGTCACCATCCTGCGCAACGAGAACGGCTTCGTCGAGGTCCGCGCGGCCTCGGCCGCGGAGGCCGTGCGAGTGCTCGGCATCGAACGGCTACGGGGCTAACCTGGCCGGACGATGTCACCGAGGTTCGGGCTGTCCGGGTTGTTCCGGCTGCGGGTCTGCCTGGGACGCCGGCGAGCGTTCAGGCAACCGCCCGGAGATGAGCGCGGCGGCCCACGCGCCGTCCGGGTCGCTGTCGACGAGCAGAGCGCGGACGAGCAGGCTCAGCGGGATCGCCAGCAGTGCGCCGAGGGGACCGAGCACCCACGCCCAGACGATCAGGGAGAGGAACGTGGCCGTGGTGGACAGACCCACGGCGTCACCCAGGAACTTCGGCTGGATGAACGACTGGATCACCACGTTGATCGCGATGTACGCCACGATCACCAGCAGCATCGTCTTGGGCCCGCCCTCCAGCAGCCCGAGCAGCGCCGGCGGGATGAGGCCCAGGATGAACCCGATGTTCGGGATGTAGTTCGTGATGAGGGCGAGCACCCCCCACAGCAGCGGGAGCGGCACGCTCAGCACGTACAACGCGATCACGTCCAGGACCGAGCAGATGAGGCCGAAGACGGTCGAGACGATCAGATAACGGCGCGTCCTGTACGTGAAGGTCTTGAGGGCGCGGGCGAGGGCCGGTCGTTCGGTCGAGGCGGCGTCCACGATCCGGGCGAACACAGGAGCGTCGAGGCTCATGGCCAGCAGCAGCACGACGATCAGGAACAGGCTCGACAACACTCCCAGAAGGCTGCTCAACACGCTCTGGGCGAGGCCGATCACCTTGCCGAAATCGAGCGACGACAACGCCTTGTTGAGTTGCTCACTCCCGTAGCCGAGACCCGCCGCCCAGTGCTGGAGGTCGTCCACCATCGCGTTGAACTGGTCCGCGTACGTGGGAGCCAGGATCGCGAGTTGCGCGGCGGCGAGGCTGAGCACCGCGACCATGCCGAGCAGGACCAGCAGCACCACGGCGAGGGGGAAGGCCACCTGCAGCCATACCGGCGCCTTGTGGCGGCCCAGCCAGCCGCGTACCGGGGAGACGGCGATGACGAGGGTCAGCGCCAGGACGACCGGGCCGACGATCGAGCCCACCGCCTGGACGCCGGCGAGCGTTATCACCGCGGCAGCGGCGCAGACCAGCACGATCAGGGCGCGAGGGAACCCCTGTCGAGTCACGTCCCGTTCCTACCCCTTCTCCTTGTGAAAAGGCTGTGCAAGGTGGATCAGTCGTAGCACGCCCAGGCCCCTACCCTTGTCGGCGCGGGCGAGTCGTGACGGGAATGAGGCCGGGTCGCGCGCCGTCCGATTGGTGCGGCACTTGCAAGCGACAGATGACCTGCCGGAATAGGTCGCCGGATGGGTGCGTTGGAGGTTGGCCGGGCCAAGCCGTCGGCAGGCCCTGGTAATCTTGTGGTGTCGGCGCGGTTCGGCGCACTTCTCTTCGATCACTTCGGTGGTTGTCTTGCGTGTGCGGGCTTGTTGCCGGTGGCTTCTCGTGCTTTTCGA
>NZ_JBICTF010000018.1:0-43804 GCF_043197435.1 Microbispora bryophytorum
TGGCCAGCACCGCCTCCAGACGCGACTGCAACTCCGCCAGCAGATCGTCCAGCCGCATGCTGGGAATCAGCGACCGCGGCTCGTTCTCCCTCATGCGGCGCAGTTTCGCATCGAACACATGCCGGCGCCCACCCCCCGGGGCCGGGGAGGGTGGTGGCGGCGAGGTCAGCGCAGTATGAACGGTCATACAGGGTGACACCCCGACGCTGCCCGGCAGAATCGACCGGGAAATTATCGAGCGGAGTTGTCGGATCCGAGGCGCGTCGTTCGTAGCCAGGGTGAGAGGCCGCCCACGAGGGCGCTGACACGACCAGCTGACACGACCAGCTGACACGACCAGCTGACACGACCAGCTGACACGACCAGCTGACACGACCAGCTGTCATGACCACAGGAGATCCGACCGATGCAGCAGCACCCCCAGGCCAAGGTTCACCGCATGTTCGAGCTCGTCGAGCCGATCGCCACCGTCACTTTCTCCGAGGTGCCGAACGAGGCGTTCCTGGCCCTGGGCATGCGCAACTACTGGGACGGATACTTCGCGGGCCGGGCCGCCCCGCTGGGCCTGGCACCGGCCGAGGTGGTGCACGCGGTCTTCTACAACTTCGCCGACGGCGAGGTGGCACGCCACATCCCCTGGGTGTGGGGGAAGGTCACCCCACAGGAGGCGATCGCCGTGCGCGAACGGGGCAGCGCCGCCGCCCTGCGGCAGATGATCGGAGAGCTCGCCGACTCGCCCGGTCTGGTGCGGGCCGCCGACCTCGCCACCCGGGCAGCGGTCAGCGCGCCGACCCAGGGCCGACCCCTGTACGCCGGGCTCCGGGCGTTGGAGGCGCCCGAAGAGCCGGTGGCCAGACTATGGCACGCGGCGACGCTGCTGCGCGAGCACCGCGGGGACGGGCACAACGCCGCCCTTCTCGCCCACGGCATCGGCGGCACCGAGGCCCACGTCCTGCTCGCTCTGTCCCTCGGAATGAAAGCGGAGGAGTTCGGCCGGATCCACCACCTGCCCAAGGCACGGCTGACCGCCGTGGTCGACGGGCTGCGCGGCCGCGGCCTCGTGGACGCCGCCGGCGGGTTCACCGACGCCGGCCGCACGACCAAGGAGCGGATCGAGGCCCTCACCGACGAGCTGGCCGCGCCGGCCTACGACGTGCTCAGCGCCGACGAGCTCGACGAACTGACTGCGGGGCTCGATCCGATCGCCGCCGCGGTAAGGGCCTTCGACAACTGAGCGGGCGCATCAAGCTGCCGGGACGGCCACGACCCCGGCCCGGCCACCGAAGCGAGCAGGTCGTCGCGCGGGATCACGCCGTCCGGCTGCCGGGGCCGGCTCCCGCAGTGTGGAGAGCAGGGTGGAGCGCAGTGTGGAGCGCAGAGTGCGGTGCTTGGCCCCGGCCGGCGCCCGGTTCCCGCATACGGCGTGGCCGTGAATTCGTGTGATCCTGAATTGGTCCTCGTTTGGCTTACGGGATCGGACCTTATCGAGGGTACCGATTCCTGCCAGGCTGAGTGGCATGACAACGACAGCGACCCGCTTCGACGGCCAGGTGCTCACGCCTGGCGACGCCGGCTACGACACCGCCCGTACCGTCTGGAACGCCATGATCGACCGGCGTCCACGAATGATCGTCCGCGCGGCGAGCGTCGCTGACGTGGTCGCCGCCGTGCGGATGGCCCGCGAACTGGACCTTGAGATCGGCGTGCGCTGCGGTGGCCACAACGCCGCCGGCTTCGCCGTGCCCGACGGTGGTCTCATGATCGACCTGACGGCCATGGGCGGCGTGCGGGTCGACCCGGCCCGTCGCCGGGCCCGGGTGCAGGGCGGCGCGTTGCTCGGCGCGCTGGACCGCGCGTCCCAGGCGTACGGCATGGCCACCACCGCCGGCAACGTCTCACACACCGGCGTCGGGGGCCTCACGCTCGGCGGCGGCATGGGCTGGCTGGCTCGCCAGTACGGCCTGGCCTGCGACAACGTCGTCTCCTACACGGTGGTCACCGCCGAGGGCGACGTGGTGACCGCGAGCCGTACCGACAACCCCGACCTGTTCTGGGGCCTGCGCGGCGGTGGTGGCAACTTCGGCATCGTGACCGAGTTCGAGTTCCAGTTGCATTACACCGGCACGCGGACGCTGGTCGCCGAGTTCGACTTCCGCGCCGAGGACGCCGTCCCGGTCATCGAGGGCTGGCGCGACCTGAACGCCGTCGCGCCCCGGCAGGCGACGTTCACCGCCGGTGTCGGCAGCACTCCCGCCGGCCCGATCGCCACGCTGGGGTTCGTGTGGGTCGGCGACCCGGCCGAGGGCCGCCTGCTGCTGCCCGCGATGCGGGCACTCGGGCGTCCCGTCGCCTCCCGCGTCACCACACCGTCCTACCTCGAACTTCAGCAACGCGAGGACTCCACCGGCGGCCACGCGTACCGCCGCTATTCCAAGGGGCACTACCTGCGGAGCTTTCCCACCGCGGCGATCGAGGTCTTCTTGCTGCGCGGCTGCCCCGACCTGAGCGCGAGTCCGGACCTGCCGGGTGTCGGCCTGCAGGCGCACGGCGGCGCGATCGCCGATGTCCCGGAAGCGGACGCGGCGTTCAGCCACCGGGGCACGATGTTCGAGTTCGGCGCCGGCGCCCGCTGGACCGACCCGGCCGACGACGACGCCAGGATGAGTGCCGCCCGCGCCGCCGGCGCCTCGCTTGAGCCGTACGCCAGCGGCATCTACGTCAACTCGCTGACGGCCGACGAACTGGCCGATGGGCAGCGCGGCGTGCGGCGGGCGTACTCGGCCGCGAAGCTGGCCCGGCTGACCGCGGTGAAGACCGCCTACGACCCGGCGAACGTGTTCCACCTGAATCAGAACATCCGTCCGGCCCAGAACAGTCGTCCGGCACTGTGACGGGCCGCGTCAGGATCCCCGTACCTCCCGGATGGCCGTCGCCAGCAGCGCGACTCCCTCGGCGATGGCGCTCTCGCTGAGGATGGCGTAGCCGAAGATCAGGCCACCGGGCCCGGCGCCGGCGATCCGGAACCGCCCGACGCCCTGGATGCCGAGCCCATGCCGGGCCGCTGCCGCCACCACCGCCGCCTCGTCGAGGCCGGGCGGGAGCCAGGCGACCACGTGCTGCCCGGCGGCGATCCCGGCCGGTCGCAGCTCCGGCACATGGGTGCGCAGCGCGTCCAGCAGCGCGTCGCGGCGGCGCCGGTACACCGGACGCATCCGGCGCAGGTGACGGTCGAACTCGCCGCGGCCGAGAAAGTCGGCGAACGTCAGCTGGTCGATGACCGACGAACCGCGGTCGGCGAGCAGCTTCGCCGCGGCGACGTCGGCGACCAGCTGGGGAGGCACCACCATCCAGCCCAGTCGCAACCCCGGCGCGAGCGTCTTGCTGGCCGTACCGCAGTAGACGACGTGATCGGGCGCCAGGCCCTGCATGGCGCCCACCGGAGAGCGGTCGTAGCGGTACTCCGCGTCGTAGTCGTCCTCGACCACGATCGCGCCGCGGCGCCTGGCCCAGCGGATCACCTCGGCCCTGGCCGCCGCCGACAGCACCCCGCCGGTTGGCCACTGGTGCGACGGCGTGAGGACCAGCGCGTCGGCGTCGGCCGCGTCCAGGGCGTCGACCTGAACGCCGTCCGGACCCACCGGGATGCCGACCACCTCCAGTCCCGCGGCCCCGGCCAGCACCCGGGCATCGTCGTCGGACGAGGGGTCCTCCAGGGCGATCCGCCTGGCGCCGCGCCGCGCGAGCACCTGGATCAGCAGCGAGATGCCCTGTCCGTAGCCGTTGCAGACGACCACGTCGCCGGGGACGGCCTGCGTGCCGCGTACCCGGTTGAGGTAGTCGCACAGGGCCTGGCGCAGTTCCAGCACGCCGCGCCCGTCGAGGTAGGCGAACCGGTCGTTGGGTGCGGTGGTGAGCACGGTACGAACCGAACGCAGCCAGGCGGCCCGCGGGAACTGCGACACGTCGGTGCGCCCGTATCCGAAGTCGACCCTGAAGCCGGCCCTGGAGTCGGCCCCGGAATCTGCCTTGGAATCTGCCCCGAAACCGGCCCTGAGACCGGCACTGCTCGCGGCCGGCCGCGCCATCGAAGCCGCGGAGCCCGCGCCGGCGGCGGCCGGCGGCATCGACGCGGCGACCTGGGTGTATCCGCCCGATCGGCTGGCAAGGTAGCCCTCGGCCACGAGCTGCTGATAGGCCTCCACGACCACCCCGCGGGAAACCCCGAGCCCGGCCGCGAGGGTGCGGCTGGGTGGCAGCGACGCACCCGCTCGCAACCGACCGGCCCGGATGCTCGCGCGGATGGACGCCTCGATCTGCCGGTGCAGTGACACCCCGGCGTCACGGTCCAGTTCGATGAGCACGTCCTCGGCCAGCCTCGAATTGGTCCTCAAACGGTCCACAGAATCGGACCCTACCGGCGTGTACCAATTCCAGCCAAGTGTCTAAAGCGGTGATCAGCTGCAGGTTCTTGTCCTGGGTGTCGCTGCTCCACCGGACCGCGCTGCCGCCGTCGATGTCGACGCTCGGCCCGGTTGTGCATCTGCCGCCGCCCCTCGGGGTCTCGTACCGAGTCGCAGCCGGCTGCCGCATGCTCGGCCTGTACGCCTGGCGGCACGGATCAGACGCTCGTGACGCCGTGCGCGGCGAACCGGGCGTGTACGCGTTCCAGCAGAGCCCGGTCCGGGGGCCCGACATCGGCCAGGGGAAACGCCATCCCGAGCCGGGCGTACTTGCCGGCGGCCATGCGGTGGAAGGGCAGCACGTCGACCCGTTCGACGTTGCCGAGCGTCGCGACGAACCGGGCGAGGCCGTCCACGTTGTCCTCGGCGTCGGTGTGGCCGGGGACCAGGACGAACCGCACCCAGACCGGGCGGCCGAGGTCGGCGAGGCGCCGGGCGAAGCGCAGGGTCGGCCCAAGGCGTGCCCCGGTCAGCCGCCGGTAGCCCTGCGGGTCCCATGACTTGATGTCGAGCAGCACGAGGTCGGTGTCGGCCAGCAGCGCGTCGCTCGCACGGTCGCCGAGGAAGCCCGAGGTGTCCAGCGCGGTGTGCAGGCCGCTGTCATGGCAGCGGCGCAGCAGCTCGCCGGTGAATCGGGGCTGCAGCAGCGGCTCCCCGCCGCTGACCGTCACCCCGCCGCCGGCCACCGAGATGAACCGCCGGTAGCGGTCCACCTCGGTCATGACCTCGTCCACGGTGACGCGGCGGCCGTCGCGCATGCGCCAGGTCTCGGGATTGTGACAGTACAGGCAGCGCAGCGGGCAGCCGCAGGTGAACACCACGAAGCGGGTGCCGGGACCGTCCACCCCGACCGACAGGTCCCACGACTCGATGACGCCGCCACCCGCCGCCGGCTCTGAAACGCGGAGCTCGGCGGCGGCGTCCTGGCGGAGCCGGGCGGTGGAGTCGTCGAGGAGCCTGTCGCGCATCACAGCCGTCCGTGGAAGGTGCGGTCGACGACGTCCTGCTGCTGCTCCCGGGTGAGCCGGACGAAGTTCACGGCATAGCCGGAGACCCGGATCGTGAGCTGGGGATACTTCTCGGGGTGGTCCATCGCGTCGATCAGGGTGGCGCGGTCGAGCACGTTGACGTTCATATGGAAGCCGCCCGCGTCGAAGTAGCCGTCGAGCACGCCCACCAGGTCGGCGACCCGGTCGTCGGCCGTGCGGCCCAGCCCGTCGGGGGTGACGGTGCTGGTCAGCGAGATGCCGTCCTGCGCCTGCGCGTAGGGGAGTTTGGCCACCGACAGCGCCGAGGCGACCAGGCCGTGCCGGTCGCGGCCGTTCATCGGGTTGGCGCCGGGGGCGAACGGCGTGCCGGCCCTGCGCCCGTCGGGGGTGTTGCCGGTGTGCTTGCCGTACACCACGTTGGAGGTGATGGTGAGCACCGACTGGGTGTGCTCGGCGTCCCGGTAGGACGGGTGGCGGCGGATCTTGTCCATGAACGACCGCACCAGGTCCACCGCGATGGCGTCGGCGCGGTCGTCGTTGTTGCCGTACGCCGGGTAGTCGCCCTCGACCACGTAGTCGACGGCCAGCCCGGTCACGTCACGAACCACCCGGACGGTCGCGTGCTTGACGGCCGACAGGCTGTCGGCGGCCACCGACAGGCCGGCGATGCCGCAGGCGAGCGTGCGCCTGACCGGGTAGTCGTGCAACGCCATCTCGATGCGCTCGTAGGCGTACTTGTCGTGCATGTAGTGGATGACGTTCAGCGCGTTCACGTACGTCTTGGCCAGCCAGTCCATCATCCGGTCGAACGCCGCCGCGACCTGGTCGTAGTCGAGCACGTCGCCGGTCAGCGCGGGGTAGGCGGGGCCGACCTGCTCGCCGCTGATCTCGTCCCGGCCGCCGTTGATCGCGTACAGCAGGGCCTTGGCGAGGTTCACCCGGGCGCCGAAGAACTGCATCTGCTTGCCGACGGGGGCGGCCGAGATGCAGCAGGCGATGGCGGTGTCGTCGCCGTACGCCGGACGCATCAGCTCATCGCTCTCATACTGGATCGAGCTGGTCTCGATGGACAGGGCCGCGCAGAAGCGCTTGAACGGCTCGGGCAGCCGCGGCGACCAGAAGACGGTCAGATTCGGCTCCGGGGCCGGGCCGAGGTTGCGCAGCGTCTGCAGGTAGCGGTAGCTGGTGCGGGTCACCAGCGGCCTGCCGTCCGCGCCGATGCCGCCGATCGACTCGGTCACCCAGGTCGGGTCGCCGGAGAACAGCTGGTCGTACTCGGGGGTGCGCAGAAAGCGGACGATGCGCAGCTTGATGACGAAGTCGTCGACGAGCTCCTGCGCCTGCTGTTCGCCGAGCCGTCCCTCGGCGAGGTCCCGCTCCAGATAGACGTCCACGAAGGTCGAGGTGCGGCCCAGCGACATCGCCGCGCCGTTCTGCTCCTTGACGGCGGCGAGGTAGGCGAAATACAGCCACTGGATGGCCTCGCGCGCGGTGTCGGCCGGCCGGGAGACGTCGTAGCCGTAGGAGGCGGCCATCCGCTTCAGCTCGTCCAGCGCGCGGATCTGCTCGGCCAGTTCCTCACGGTCGCGGATCACCGCGTCGGTGGAGAAATCCCCGTCCAGCGAGCGAAGTTCGGCCCGCTTGGCCTCGATCAGCCGGTCCACGCCGTACAGCGCGACGCGCCGGTAGTCGCCGACGATGCGGCCGCGACCGTACGCGTCGGGCAGGCCGGTGATGATCCCCGCGCGGCGGGCCGCCCGGATCTCGGGGGTGTAGGCGTCGAAGACGCCGTCGTTGTGCGTCTTGCGGTACATGGTGAAGATTTCCCGCACCTTCGGGTCGAGCGTGTAGCCGTACGCCGCCAAACCGTTCTCGACCATCCGCAGCCCGCCCGCCGGCATGATCGCCCGCTTCAGCGGGGCGTCGGTCTGCAGGCCGACGATCAGCTCACGGCCGGAGTCGATGTAGCCGGGACGGTGCGAGGTGATCGAGGAGGGCGTGGCGGTGTCGACGTCGTACACCCCGCGCCGGCGCTCCTCGCCGAACAGGCTCGACACCTCCGCCCACACCGCGCGGGTCCGCTCGGTCGGCCCTGCCAGGAACGACTCGTCCGCCTCGTACGGTGTGTAGTTGGCCTGGATGAAGTCGCGCACGTCCACCGACCCGCGCCAGGTCGTGCCGCGGAAACCGCGCCACGCTTCCTGCGTGGTCGCCTGTGCGCGGCCCTGCGTCCTGACCTCCGTGACCGTCATCGCCCGTCCCCTTTCCTCGGTTCCGCCCCCACTGTCGTCCCCGCCGCCGCCCGCGTCCGCGAGCGGAGGTCACCGATCAGGGGGACCAAAGCCATCCGCGCGGTGGAGGGGGGACGGGCGGGGGGCCCGGCCGGCTCCCCGCCCGTCTCGTCCGCCCTCCGGGGCTGCGAGGGCCTGTCTCGCGGTCAGTGCTGGACGAGGATCCTGCGGCCCGCGGTCGTGTTCTCCTCCTCCAGGCCGACCGTGATCTCCAGGACTCCGTCCCTGTAGACGGCCGCCACGTCCTCGGCCTTGGCCGTCGGGGGAAGCGTGACCGAGCGGGAGAACGCGCCGTAGGCGATCTCGGAGCGGCGCGGCTCCTTGGCGTCCTTGACCTCCTTGGTCTTCTCGGCCCGGATGTGGAGGATCCCGTGGCCCACGCTGACCTCGAGGTCCTTGTCGGGGTCGATGCCGGGCAGCTCGGCCCGCAGCACGTACCGGCCGTCCGCGACGAAGTCCTCCACCCTGATGATCTGGCCGAACGGCCGGAACCCGTAGACCGGGCTCTCCAGCAGCTCCAGCAGTTCCGGGAAGGGGAACCGTCCCTGGCTCCGCTCCGTGAGGTTCATCGTGACCTCCTTGTCTCGATGACGACGCACCAAGCACACACCCGCCGCCTCCCCTCCGGCAGGGCCGGACGTCCCATCCGAAGGACCTCGAAACACCGGCCGCCCGCGGGTCGTGCGTCCCCTGCCGGTGGGGCCTTCGGCGCCGCGCGGGGATCCTGTCATCGGTGGCGCCAGGTGTGGGTGTCGTCTTCCTCCCACTCCAAGTGGTCGATCACGTCCACCACACCGTTGACACCGTGCGCCAGCCGGGAGGCCGTCAGCGCGTCGCTGCGCCAGTGCAGACGACCGGTCAGCGTCACGACACCCTGCTCGACCGTGACGGTCACCCCGGCCAGGTCGCGGAACAAGGAACGGCCGAACGCGTCGGTCATGATCTCGCGGCCGATGTCGGCGTCCGGACGGGTGAAGACCCGCAGCAGGTCGTGCCGGCCGACCATGCCCTCGAGTGTGCCGTCCTCGCCGACGACCGGCAGATGCGTGACGCCGTGCTCGTCCATGAGCCGGATCGCGAACACCACCGCCGTTCCCGCGCCGATCGTCACGGCCGGGGAGGTCATCAGCTCGGCGGCCGTGTCGCCGCGCGACTTCTCGCGCCATCCGCGCCCCGTCCGGCCGAACAGGCGCCGCAGCCGGGCGCGCAGCGGCGGCCGGTAGCCCTCGTTGGCGTACTGCTCCTTGAACTCCTCCTTGAGCAGCAGGTCCGCGTCCGTGACGACGCCGACGACCCGGTCGCCGGCGTCGACCACGGGCACGGCGCCCAGGTCCGCGGCGATCAGCACCTGGGCGACGGTCTTGAACGGTGTGCCCACCTCAACCGCAGGGACGTCGCGGGCCATGACCTGGGCGACCTTCACGCGCATCTCTTCCTCCTCGTGTCACCTCCCGCATCCCATCGCGGCCACCAGGCGCGGGCGGAGAGGCGGAAGGCCTTCGCACGAGGGCTGTTGCGCCTCTGTCCGCAGCACTTACGCCTCTACGGCCGCTCCGCGCCGGGACGGACGATGGCGGCGAACCGGCGGTGAGGAGGATCACCATGAGGATCGGCATCAACGGATTCGGCAGGATCGGCAGGGCCGTACTGCGCCGCGCGCTGCCCTCGGGCATCGAGGTCGTCGCGATCAACGACCTCGCGGACGCGGCGACCCTCGCCCATCTGCTCAGGTTCGACTCCACGCACGGCCCCCTCGGCGTGCCGGTGACCGCGGGCGCCTCCTCCATCGACGTGGACGGCCGCAGCATCCCGGTCACCGCGCACAGCGATCCGGCGCACATCGACTGGGCCGCCTATGGCGTCGATCTGGTCATCGAGGCCACCGGCAGGTTCCGCACACGGGACGACGCGGCCCGCCATCTCAAGGGCGGCGCCCGCCGCGTGCTCCTCTCCGCGCCCGGCAAGAGCGTGGACGTCACGATCGTCCCCGGCGTCAACGACGCGGCCTACGACCCCTGCCGTCACGAGATCGTCTCGATGGCCTCCTGCACCACCAACTGCGTGGCCCCGATGGTGAAGGTGCTGCACGAGAACTTCGGCGTCGTCCGCGGCTTCATGACGACCGTGCACGCGTACACCGCCGACCAGCGGCTGCTGGACGCCCCGCACAAGGACCCGCGGAGGGCCCGCTCGGCGGCCGTGAACATCGTGCCGACCACGACCGGGGCCGCCCGGATGGTCGGTGAGGTGCTGCCCGAGCTCGCGTGCCGGCTGGACGGCGTCGCCTTGCGCGTCCCGGTCGAGGACGGGTCACTCACCGACCTCGCCGTGCTGCTGTCCCGCCCGGCCGGGGTGCAGGAGGTCAACCGGGCCTTCGCCGACGCCGCCGATCGGCAACTGAGGGGCGTGCTGCGTTACAGCACCGACCCGATCGTGTCCCGCGACATCGTGGGCGACCCCGCCTCCTGCGTGTTCGACTCCGCCCTCACCCAGGCGGACGGCGAACTGGTCAAGGTCTTCGGCTGGTACGACAACGAGTGGGGTTACGCCAACCGGCTCGTCGAGACGGCGGCCCGCATGGCCGAGTGACGGTCTTTCCATCCCGCACGTGTCCGCGGCGGCGGGCGTCCTCGTCGCGGTGCGGTGGGCCCGTCCGGCTCTGTCCGCGCAGACGCCGCGGGAGGACGCCGGAAGCCCGATGAAAGGAGAAGGCAATGCATGCAGCGGTGGTCACCCGGTTCGACGGCCCGATCGAGATCCGCGACCTTCCGGTGCCGGAGCTGCGGCCCGGCCAGGTGCTGGTGCGTGTCGAGGCCAGCGGACTGTGTCATACCGACATCCACGCCGCCCGGGGGGACTGGCCGGTCGAACCGGCTCTGCCGTTCACGCCCGGACATGAGGGCATCGGCGTGATCCAGGACGTCGGCGCCGGCGTCACCGGCCGGGCCGTGGGGGAGCGGGTCGCGGTCCCGTGGCTGGGCTACGCGTGCGGCATCTGCGACTACTGCGTGAGCGGGCGGGAGACGCTTTGCGAGTCCCAGCTGAACACGGGCTACAGCTTGAACGGCTGCCACGCCGAATACGTCGCCGCCTACGCCAGCCATGTGGTCCCCGTGCCCGAAGCCGTGAGCTCGTTCGACGCCGCTCCTCTGACCTGCGCCGGGGTCACCACATACAAGGCCGTCAAGGCCTCGGGGCTCCGTCCGGCCGAGCGTGCGGCGATCTTCGGCATCGGCGGGCTGGGGCATCTGGCGCAGCAGTACGCGCAGATCTTCGGCGCCGAGACCGTCGCGGTCGACGTGACGGGCGAAAAGCTCCTCCTCGCCGGTGAACTCGGCGCCACTCACGTCGTGAACGCCGCGGTGGACGACCCGGTGCGAGCGATTCGCGACCTCGGCGGCGCCGACGTGGCCGTCGTCCTGGCGGCCGATCCGCGTGTCCTGCAGCAGGCGCACGCGTCCCTGCGTCGTGGTGGGCGCCTGGTGCTGGTCTCGCTGCCCCGGGACAACGTGATGCCGCTGCCCATCTTCGAGACGGTGCTGGGCGGCATCAGCGTGATCGGGTCCATCGTCGGCACCCGCGCCGACCTGGCGGAGGTCTTCCGCCTGCACGCCGCCGGCCGCACGACGGTGAAGTACGAGACCCGCAAACTGGACGACATCAACCGGTCCTTCGACGACCTCCTCGCCGGCCGGATCCCCGCCCGGCTGGTCTTCGAACTGTGAGGCCGTCATGACCACCCTCGATTCCCGGCCCGCCGACGTCGCTCGGCGGGCCTGGTCCGGCAGGGCCGGCGTCTGGCTGCGGCTGTCGGTCGCGGCGGTGCTCCTGGCCGCCGCCTCGCCGTCCCGGCCCGCCTGACGCGGACGCGTGGGCCCAAGGTCCTCCGGCGAGATGGCTTTGGCCTGCGGCCCTCCCGTACGCCCGAGTGATCTGCTTGGAGGCATGGAGATCAGCGTGCATGAGCCGACCGGACTGAGCGCGCAGGCGGCATCGGAGCGGCTGGCCGAGTACGGGCCGAACCAGTTCCCGCAGCCGAGGCCGCCACGCCTGCCCGTCCGGGCCGCTCGCCAGCTCGCCGACCCGATGTCGATCCTGCTGCTGATCGCCGGACTGGTCACTCTGCTCGTCCTCGGCGAGATTCCCGAGGGCGCGGCGATCTTGACCATTCTCCTGGTCAACGTGGTCATCGGGGTGAGCCAGGAGGCGAAGGCCGACCACGCCGTGCGGGCGTTGCGCACCCTCACCGCGCCCATGGCCAAGGTCGTCCGCGACGGCGTCGTACGGAGGGTGCCCGCCGCCGAGGTCGTCCCGGGCGACGTCGTGCAGGTCGCGGCCGGAGACCGCGTCCCCGCGGACGCGCGGCTGTCGCAGGCGAACGCCCTGGCCGTGAACGAGTCCATGCTCACCGGGGAGTCGCTGTCGTCCGACAAACGGGCCTCGCGAGCGGACGGAGCAGGCGGCACGCTCGCCGACCGCCGCGACGAGTTGTTCGCCGGGACGCTCGTCGTGCGGGGTTCGGGAGTGGCCGAGGTGACCCGCACCGGTGCCCGCACCGAGATGGGGCGCATCGCCTCCGCGCTGGGCGGCGGCGTCAAGGGCCCGCTGGCGGTGGAGCTCGCGCAGGTGTCGCGGCGGATCGGCCTGGTCGCCGTCGTGGCGGGCGTCGTGGTGATCCTCATCGGACTCACCCGGGTCCAGCGGGGCGAGGCCGCGCTCCTCGACATCATCCTGGCCGGGGTGGCGCTGGCCATCGCCGCCGTTCCGGAAAGCCTGGCCGCCGCCGTTACCACGGCACTGGCGCTCGGCTCACAGCGCATGGCGGCGCTCGGTGTGATCGTCCGGCGGCTGGCGGCCATCGAGGCGCTGGGCGCGACCACCGTCATCGCCACGGACAAGACGGGCACGCTGACCACCGGGCATCTGACCGTGGCCGACCAGGTGGCGGTGTCCGAGAGCGACCTGTGGCGTGCCGCGCTGCGCTGCAACGACGCCCGCGACAACCTAGGGGACGCGGTCGACGTCGCCCTCGCCGTGGCCGCCGAGCGGCACGGGGTGAGGCTGCCGCCCGGCGAGGAACGCCTGGCCGTCCGGCCGTTCGACGCCGAGACGAGGTCGATGGCCGTGATCACCGCGGCGGCCGGGGACGGGACTCTGCTGACGGTCAAGGGCGCTCCGGAGGTGGTGCTCGCCCGGTGCGTTCCCGGCCCGGAGACCGAGCGGCTGGCGCGGGCGGTGCCCGGTCTGGCGCACCGCGGCCTACGGGTGCTCGCGCTCGCCGGCCTGCGCACCGACGATCTGGACGCCACAGGGCTGAAGCCGCTGGGCCTAGTCGCGCTCAGCGACGAGATCCGCCCCTCGGCGGCGCGGGCGGTGGCGGACTGCCGCGCCGCCGGCATCCGCGTGGTGATGGTGACCGGCGACCACGCCGACACCGCCCGCGCCATCGCCGGGGAGGTGGGCATCGACGCCGACCCCGTGGTGACGGGCGCCGCGCTCCAGGCCCTCGAAGGTGCGGACGCCGATCGTCCGAAACGGTTCGCCCGGCTGCGCGAGGCGGCCGTGCTGGCCCGCGTCGACCCCGGCACCAAGCTCGACCTGGTGCGCGCCCTGCGCGAGGACGGCCAGGTCGTGGCGATGACCGGCGACGGTGTGAACGACGCCCCGGCACTGCGCAACGCCGACGTGGGGGTGGCCATGGCCGGAGAGGAGGGAACGGACGTGGCCCGGGAGGCCGCCTCCGTCGTCGTCACCAACGGTGACCTCGGCACCATCGTCGCAGGGGTACGCGAAGGACGCCGCCTGCGCCACAACGTGGCCTCGATGGTCGGATATCTGCTCACCGGCAACCTCGCGGAGATCCTGATCGTCCTGGCCGGCCTGATCGCCTGGCCGGATCTGGTCGTGCCGCTGCTTCCCGTGCAGTTGCTGTGGATCAACCTGGTGCTGGACGGCATCCCCGCCATCGCGCTCGGCGTCGACCGGCCCGCCGGCGACCCGTTGGCACTGCGCCCCACCGGCGGCCTGCTCTCCTGGCCGGTCCTGACCCGGATCGCGCTGCGCGCGGTGGCCGTCGGCGCGCTCGTCTTCGCGGCCGTCGAGGTCGCCCGCCGCCTCGGCTGGAGCGAGGAACAGGTCCGCAGCCAGGCCGTGCTCGCACTGGTCTTCGCCCGGCTGACCCTCGCCTACGTGGTCCGGGCCCGCCGCCGGACCTTCGAGCGCGGCTGGTGGCGGAGCCGTCCTGTCCTCGTCGCGGTGACCGCCACCGCGGCGCTGCAGATCCTCGTGACGGTGATCCCGGCGCTGGGCGCGCCGCTCGCGCTGGTGCCTGTGCCGCCCACCGGCTGGGCGATGGCACTGGGCGCCGCCGCGCTCTCGGTGCTGGCGTGCGACATGGTGCGCTCCGGCGGGAACGGCGGCGGTTGGCGGACGCGGGGACGAGCCGGCGCCCCCGCACAGCGCTGAACGGTAATCCAGGAAGCGTTATCCAGGAAGCGTGATCCAGAAAGTGGAGCCCATCGAAATGACCGGCCCAGCGAGTGACGTGCCCACCGTGACAGAACCGGCCGTGACAGGGCTCACCGACGAGCAGGCAGCGGCCATCCGGTCCACGGTCGGCCCCAACGCGGTGCGCAGCCACCGGGCGCGCTTGCTCGCGGTGCTGGCCCGGCAACTCCGCAACCCGCTGCTGATGCTGCTGCTGGTCGCCGCCACCGTGTCGTTCTTCGTCGGGGAGCGGACCGACGCGGTGGTGATCGGTGTGATCGTCGCCTTGAGCGTCGGGCTGGGCTTCGCCAACGAGTACCGCGCCGAGCGTGCGGTGGAAGCGCTGCATGAGCACATGCGCAGCCGGGCGCGCGTGCTGCGCGGCGGCACGCTGGTCGAGCGCGACGTGACCGACCTGGTTCCCGGCGATGTGGTCCAGCTGAAGCCGGGCGCCGTGGTTCCCGCCGACATCGAGCTGACCGAGGGCCGGGACGTCGAGTGCGACGAGTCGGTGCTGACCGGGGAGTCGCTGCCGATCCGCAGGAAACCGGGCGACACGGCACTGATGGGCACGGTCGTCACCGCGGGAACCGCCACCGGGACCGTGTCCCGAACCGGCGCCCGTACGGCCTTCGGCGCGATCGCCGCGGGCCTGGGCGAGCGGCACGCTGAGACGGCCTTCGAGATCGGGCTGCGCAGGTTCTCCGGGCTGTTGGTGTGGGTCGCCGCGGCGCTGACGGCCGGGGTGTTCGTCACAAACCTGGTGGTGGGCCGCCCGCTGCTCGACGCCATGCTGTTCTCACTCGCCATCGCGGTCGGCGTCACTCCGCAGCTGTTGCCCGCGGTCGTCACCACCGGCCTCGCCACCGGGGCCCGCCGCCTGACCAGGCTGAAAGTGCTCGTGAAACGCCTTGTCGCCATCGAGGACCTCGGCGACGTCGAGGTGCTGTTCACCGACAAGACCGGCACCCTGACCCAAGCCAAGATCGCCCTGCGTCAGGCTCTGCGTCCCGACGGAACCCCCGACCGCGGCGATGCCCTCGGCCCGTTCCGTCTCGGGGTGCTGTGCGCGGACCCGCCCGGCTCCGGGCCGCTCGACGACGCCCTCCACGACGCCGTCGCCGGCACGGATGCCGTCGCGGGGGAGTGGACGCCGGAGGGCTACCGGCAGGTCGACGCCAAACCCTTCGACCACGAGCGGCGCATGTCATCCGTGCTGGTCGAAGACCCCGCCGGCGACACGCTGACCATCGTCAAGGGAGCCCCGGAAGCGGTGCTGGCCCGATGCCGGACCGTGCCGGAGGAGTCCCGCGCGCTCGCCGGGCGGCTGTTCGCCGAGGGCGCCCGCCTGGTCGCGGTCGCGGTACGTCCCGGGGCCCGCGAACTGGTGGAGTCCGATCTGGACCTGGCCGGGTTCCTGGTGTTCAGCGACCCGCCCAAGCCCGGAGTGGAGCAGGCGCTCCGACGCCTGGCCGCGCTCGGAGTCACCGTGAAGATCCTCACCGGTGACCACCCCGCCGTCGCCACCGGGCTGTGCGAGAAGATCGGCCTGCCCGTCTCCGGAGTGCTGACCGGTGAGGAGATGGAGCGCCTCGACGACGCCGCCCTGACCGATGCCCTTCCGGCGACCACGGTGTTCGCGCGGGTCAGCCCCGAGCAGAAGGCCAGGATCGTGAGCATCCAGCGAAGCGGTGGCCTGGACGTCGCCTATCTCGGCGACGGCGTCAACGACGCGCTCGCCCTGCACCGCGCGGACGTCGGCATCTCCGTCGACACCGGAGCCGATGTCGCCAGGGACGCGGCCGACGTCGTGCTCCTGGAAAAGGACCTGGGCGTGCTCGCCGACGGCATCGTCGAAGGCCGCCGCATCTTCGCCAACACCATCAAGTACCTCCTGATGGGGACGGCCAGCAACGTCGGAAACATGTTCTCCGCCGCGGCCGCCTCGGCGGTGCTTCCATTCCTGCCGATGCTGCCGAGCCAGGTGCTGCTCAACAACCTGCTGTACGACGCGGGCCAGCTCGCCATCCCGGCCGACGCCGTCGACCGCGAGCAACTCGCCCGGCCCGCCCGCTTCGACCTCGGGCTGATCCGCCGGTTCATGTTGGTCTTCGGACCGCTCAGCTCGGTGTTCGACCTCGCCATGTTCGCGCTGCTGCTGCGAGTCTTCCACACCGCGCCGCCGCTGTTTCGCGCGTCCTGGTTCGTGGAGTCCCTCGCGACCCAGACCTTGGTGATCTTCATCGTCAGGACCCGCCGGACGCCGTTCTGGCGGAGCCGGCCCGCCGCGGCGCTCGTGATCGCGGTGGGGGCCGTGGTGGCGGCCGGACTCGCCCTGCCGTATGCGCCCTTCGCGCCCGATCTGGGGCTGGCGCCCATCCCACCGGCGATTCTCGGCACCGTCGCCGTCGTCCTGATCGTCTACCTGGCACTCGTGGAGGCGGTGAAACGGCGCTTCCGCACCGTGCCTGCCCCACGCGAGCGACACCTGCCGCCCCACCGCCGGGTGCATCGCCGGTCCACGCCGTTCAGCCGCAGGCTGCAGCCGGCCCGGCGCGATTGATCACCACGGTGATTCCGCGTGCCGACGGGTCGCACGGCTGAGCTCGGCCGTGAGCTCAGCCACGATCGCGGTCCCCGCTGCGGCGTCGGGTGCGTCGAGGACCGCCTTGACCAGTACGGACGCGACGATCACCCCGTCGGCGAAGCGAGCCGTCCGGGCAGCCTGCGCAGCGTCGGAAATCCCGATTCCGACGCAGACGGGGAGGTCGCTGGTCGCCCTGATGCGCCGCACCAGCGCGTCGGCGGACGTGCCGGCGGCGTCCCGCGTGCCCGTGACTCCCATCAGCGACGCGGCGTAGACGAACCCCGTTCCCGCCGTGGTGAGTTCCCGCAGCCGCTCGTCGGTGGTGCTCGGCGCGGCCACGAAGACGGTGGCGAGGCCATGCCTGGCCGCGGTTTCGCGCCACAGCGCGGACTCCTCCACGGGCAGGTCGGGAAGGATGCATCCTGCGCCGCCCGCCTCGGCCAGCTCGCTGCCGAAGCGCTCGGGGCCGTACCTGTCGATCGGGTTCCAGTAGGACATGACCAGGATCGGCTTGCCGGTGGCCTGGTATGCCTCTCGCACGGTGCGGATGACGTCGGCGATCCGGACGCCGGCGCGCAGGGCGATGTCGTCGGCGGCCTGGATCACCGGGCCGTCGAGCACCGGGTCGCTGTGCGGCAGGCCGATCTCGACGATGTCGGCTCCGCTGTTCAGCATCGCCTGGGTGGCGGCGATGCCGTCGTCGACGGTCGGAAAGCCGGCCGTCATGTACGTGATGAGCGCGGCCCTGTTCTCTCGCTTCGCCCGGGCCAGTGTGTCGGCCAGAAGCCGCAGGTTTCCGTTCACTTTTTCGCTTCCCCTGCCCTGGCCGCGCCGGCGTCCTGCTCGAAGTGCCGCGCGGCGGTCTCCATGTCCTTGTCGCCCCGGGCCGACGGGTTCACCAGGATCAGCCCGTCCGGTCCGGGGTCGGTGCCGGCGTCGACAGCGCCGGCGGGTGCGTGGGGCTCTCCCTCGCCCGGTCTCCACGCGATGCCCGGCGGCCTCGCAGCCGATGAGCCTCCACGCCGATGACGCGCTGGAAATCGCAGATCATGCACGTACGCTGTGGGCACGGGCTTCGCCCGGCTCCAGGTGGCTGGTAGGGAGCCTTGAGTAAGCCTCGTCGTCCCGCATTCCGGGCAGGAACGACGGAGGTGAGGAGAGCGACCTCGCTTAGATACCTCGTACGGCACGGGGGGTGCCGGACCATCGCATCCCGTTCACCTGACCGGCCTCGGCGCCAAGCACATAGCGCACCCTGCGGCCGAGCACGCGCCGCGCCGGGGCCCGGCAACCGCGCGGCCGACGCCCGGGGGCGAGGCGGATGGCGACAGACACAGCAGGATGTTATCCCCCGGCTCGGGGCCGGACCACGGCGCGGCCCCGGGCGCCGGTCCCGTGAATGTGCGGGCGCACCCCCCTCTCTCGTAGATGCCACCCGAGACACCTATATGCGGCCGCTACTGCGATGGCAGAGGGGTGTCCATCCTGGATTATGCGAGGGATAGAGTGAGGTCTGTGACGACGTTTCGGATCAGCGAGGCCGCCGCGTTGCTCGGGGTGAGCTCCGACACCGTCCGCCGGTGGGTGGACGCGGGCCGGCTGGCCGCGGTGCGGGACGAGCACGGCCACCGGCAGATCAGCGGGGCCGACCTGGCCGCCTTCGCCCGGTCGCAGGTCGAGACGACCGGCGACGGCCGGCGGTCCTCGGCGCGCAACCGCTTCCGCGGGATCGTCACCGAGGTCGTCAGGGACGCGGTGATGGCGCAGGTGGAAATCGCCGCCGGGCCGTTCCGAGTGGTGTCGCTGATGAGCCGGCAGGCCGCCGACGAGCTGGGCCTGGAGGCAGGGGTGGTGGCGGTCGCCGTGATCAAATCCACCAACGTCGTCGTCGAGATTCCCGGCCACGAGCGCGTGGTCACTACCTCCTGAGGAGCCGCCTTGGTGTTCAGGCGCCTTTCCCGACGGGCGATCGCCGTGCCCGTCGCGCTGGTGCTCGCCGGGCTGTCCGGTTGCGGCTCGGGGGAACCGGCCACGTCTTCGACTTCGGCGGCCGGCGGGGCGAAGGAAGTGAACGTGTTCGCGGCCGCGTCGCTGACCGAGACGTTCACGGAGCTCGGCAGGACCTTTGAGGCCGCCCGCCCGGGGGTGACGGTGAAGTTCAACTTCGGTTCCAGCGCGACGCTGGCCCAGCAGATCGTCCAGGGAGCTCCGGCCGACGTGTTCGCCGCGGCCAGTCCGGCCACGATGAAGACCGTCACCGATGCGTCGCTGGCGAGCGGGCCGACCACCTTCGCGCGTAACAGGCTGGAGATCGCCGTGCCGAAGGACAACCCGGCCAAGGTGGCCGAGCTGAAGGACCTGACCGATCCCAAGGTGAAGGTGGCGTTGTGCGCCGAGCAGGTGCCGTGCGGGGCGGCGGCCGTTAAGGCGCTGGACGCGGCCGGGCTGAAGGTCACGCCGGTCACATTGGAGCAGGACGTCAAGGCCACGCTGACCAAGGTCGAGCTGGGCGAGGTGGACGCCGCGCTGGTCTACACGACCGACGTGATCGCCGCGGCGGGCAAGGTGCAGGGTATCGCCTTCCCCGAGGCGGACAAGGCGATCAACGACTATCCGATCGCGACCCTGTCGAAGGCTCCCGCCGGTGATCTCGCCAAGCAGTTCGTTGATCTCGTGCTGTCGCAGCAGGGCAAGGACGTGCTGACCAAGGCCGGCTTCGAGGCCCCCTGACCCGCATGACCTCTTCGCAGGCGCGGCGCTCCGGCCGCTCAGACCCACCCGGCCGCCCGGGCCCACCCGGCCGCCCGGACACGCGTAGCGGCGCGGCCGGCCACTCGGCCGCCCTCCGATCCGGCCGCCCGCCGTGGATGCTGGTGCTCCCGGCCGTGGCGGGGCTGGCCTTCCTGGTGCTGCCGCTTGCCGGGCTGGTGATCCGGGCGCCCTGGTCCACGCTGCCTCAGCGGCTGGCCGAGCCGCAGGTGCTGGAGGCGTTGCGGTTGTCGCTGGTGTGCGCCACCGCCGCCACGGTCGTCTGCGTGCTGTGCGGGGTGCCGCTGGCCTGGCTGCTGGCCCGGGTCGAGTTCCCGGGCCGGCGGGTGGTGCGGGCTCTGGTGACCGTGCCGCTGGTCCTGCCGCCGGTGGTGGGCGGTGTGGCGCTGCTGCTGGTGCTGGGGCGGCGCGGGCTGGTCGGGCAGTGGCTGGAGTCCGCCTTCGGGATCACGCTGCCCTTCACGACCCCCGGAGTGATCGTCGCCGAGGCGTTCGTGGCCATGCCGTTCCTGGTGATCAGCGTCGAGGGGGCGCTGCGCGCCGCGGACCGGCGGTTCGAGGAGGCCGCCGCCACGCTGGGCGCCTCCCGCTGGACCGTCTTCCGCCGGGTCACCCTGCCGCTCATCATGCCCGGAGTCGTGGCCGGAGCGGTGCTGTGCTGGGCGCGGGCGCTCGGCGAGTTCGGCGCCACCATCACCTTCGCCGGCAACTTCCCCGGCACCACCCGTACGATGCCGCTGGCGGTCTATCTGGCGCTGGAAACCGATCCGGACGCGGCCATCGTGCTCAGCCTGGTCCTGCTGGCCGTCTCGGTGGTCGTCCTGGCCAGTCTGCGCGATCGGTGGGTGAACAGCCCATGACCCCCGACGGCCTGCGGGCGACCCTGGTCGTCCACCGACCCGCCTTCACCCTGGACATCACGCTCGACGTCGCACCAGGAGAGGTCGTCGCGCTGCTCGGGCCCAACGGCGCGGGCAAGACCACCGCGCTGCGCGCCCTGGCCGGGCTGATCCCGATGTCCGGCGGGCACATCAGCCTGGACGGCCGGCCGCTGCACCACCTGGCCCCCGAACAGCGCCCGATCGGCATGGTCTTCCAGGACTACCTGTTGTTCCCCCACTTGTCCGCCCTTGACAACGTCGCCTTCGGGCCGCGCTGCCAGGGGGTGTCCAAGGCCGAGGCGCGCCGCGTCGCCGTGGCACTGCTGGAGCGTGTCGGACTGGCCGACCGGGCGACGGACAAGCCCCGCCGGCTGTCGGGCGGGCAGGCACAGCGCGTCGCCCTCGCCCGGGCGCTGGCCGTACGGCCCCGGCTGATGCTGCTGGACGAGCCGCTGGCCGCGCTGGACGCGCACACCCGGCTGGAGATCCGCTCCCAGCTGCGCCGCCACCTGGCCGACTTCGACGGCGCCACCGTGCTGGTCACCCACGACCCGCTCGATGCGATGGTGCTGGCCGACCGGCTGGTCGTCATCGAGTCCGGCGTCGTCGTCCAGCAGGGCGCCCCCGCCGAGGTCGCCCGCCGCCCGCGCACCGGGTACGTCGCCCGCCTCGTCGGGCTCAACCTCTACCGCGGGATCGGCGACGGCACCCGGGTCGAGGTCGGCGAACTGCCGCTGCACACCTCCGAACAGCTCGACGGGCCCGCGTTCGTGGCCTTCTCGCCCGCCGCCGTGGCCCTCTACCGCACCCGCCCCGACGGCAGCCCCCGCAACCTGTGGCAGGCCACGATCGGCGGCATCGAGCGGCACGGCGACAACGTCCGCGTCCACCTCGACGGCCCGATCACCGCCTTCGCCGACATCACCCCCGCCGCCCTGGCCGACCTTGAGCTGAGCCCGGGTCAGCGGATCTGGGCCTCGGTCAAGGCCACCGAGACCCACGCCTACCCGGCATGAGCGGGCCTCGGGCGGACGACCGCCACGACTGCGACGCCATCCGCCTCGGCCGGTCGCGCCGCGGCCTGCGCACCCACAGCGCGCCGGGCGGGCGCGATGCCCCACAGGTCCTCGGCGAACCGGCGGTCCGGGGCGGGCTCGGCCTGCGCCGAGCCCGCCGTTCCGGGTCCTCCCGGTCCTGATCGCGTCCGTGGTGGCGCTCACCTGGTTCGGTGTGCGCCGTGCCGCGATGGTCAGGAACCTGCGGGTGGGACCCGTGTCATGCCGTCAGCGCTGCAGGGTCAGCAGGCCGGGGCGGTAGGGCAGCAGGCCGTAGTCGCCGCCGGAGCTGGGGCTGCGGCCCTGGTAGAGCAGCTGCAGGTTGCAGGGGTCGACGGTCTTGGTCTGGTCGGGGTTGTTGCGGACCAGGTCACCGTGGCTGATGTCGTTGGTCCAGGTGGCGCCGCTGTTGGCCTTGCCGGCGAAGGGGTTGCTCTCGCTCGTGGCGTTCGCCGACCACGAGCCGTCCAGGCTGTTGGCCGTGTAGGAGCGGAAGTAGCGGCCCTGCGAGCCGATCGACTCCACGAGCATGAGGTACTTGGTCTGGCCCTGGAGCTTGTAGACCTCGACTCCCTCGAACAGGTTGTTCGTGGAGTCGCTCATGATCTGCGTGTAGTTCGAGCCGAAGCTGCCCGGGAAGTTGCCGATGGGCATGCTCTGCCGGTAGATCTTGCCGTTGTCCCCGGCGAAGAACAGGTACATGTTCTGGCCGTCGCCGATGAGCGTCTGGTCGATCGGGCCGGTGCCGGAGCCGGAGATGCTCGCGGTGGACAGGGTCTGCTGCCCGGACCAGCCGTTGGGGTTGGTCGGGTCGCTGGAGGTCCGGTAGGAGAAGGCGGTCCCGCCCCACTGGTAGGCGAGCACCCAGATGTTCTTGGGAGCGAAGTAGAACAGCGTCGGCGCGACCGTGCCGGAGTTCATCTTGGTCTGGGTGGCCGAGGCCATGTCGGACCAGTTCGTGAAGGGGCTGAAGGCCATCGAGCCCCAGCTCGATCCGGTGTCGTGCGTCGTCGCGTAGACGAGGTGCTTGCCGTTGTAGACGACGTTGGTGAAGTCCTTGAGCGAGGCCCAGCCCGACTTCGGGCTCGCCAGCGCGCCGGTCGAGCTCCAGCGGTACGACGACGGCAGATTGCACGTCGGGGTGACCGACGGAGACGGGGACGGGGAGGGAGACGGGGACGGGGACGCAGACGGAGACGCGGATGGGGACGCGGACGGGGAGCGTGTCGGCGACTGCGTGGGGGAGGGGCTGGGCGAGCCCGGGCTGCCGGTGCAGGCCACACCGTTCAGGGAGAACGAGGTGGGCACCTGGGGGGAGCCGTTCGATGAACCGTTGAATCCGAAGTTCGTGCTGCCGCCGCTGGGGATGCTGCCGTTGTAGGACACGTTGGTGGCGGTCACCGTCGAGCCGGACTGGCTGTGGGTGGCGTTCCAGATCTGGGTGACCTGCTCTCCGGCGCCGAAGGACCAGGTCAGCTGCCAGCCGTTGACCGCGTCACCCAGGTTGTTGATGGTGACGCTGGTGTTGAAGCCGCCCGGCCAGCTCGAACTGATGGCGTAGTCGACCCGGCAGGCCACGGCGGCCTGGGCGGGCTGTGTGATCAGCAGGCCGCCGGCTCCGGCCAGCAGGACCGGGATGGCGCCGATCACGAGGCCGCGGCGCGAGGCCCGCCGGGGCGGCGCCCCGGTCGTGACGGCGGAGGGGCGCGGTGACCGCGCTCGCCAGGGCAGACGCATCTGTGTTCTCCTCATCATCATGTCCGGCCGCCGTCAGGGGCTGGTGCGGGTAGCGGTCGGGGTGGCCGCGGTGTCGTTCACGGTGAACCCGAAGGTCGTGGAGCCGCCGACGGCGATGGAGCCGTTGCAGGAAAAGCGAACACGCGGGGGGTCGCTCCGCGCGATCGACGCCGCGTCCCGTGATCGGGGAACGCACACCACCAGGGCGTCGCGAACGACGGTCCTCACCGCGCGCCACCAGATGGCAGGAGGAAGCCGCCTCGAGGACACAGTGTGGGAAATCCTGCCGAAATGTGTCAAGCCTTCTGAGAAAGTTTCAGGGGGCGCTCTCGCGGTCGCGGGCGGCGACCCCTGATAACGCCTGATGAGCCGCGTGCCCGTCCACCGCTCCTGTGCGGATACGCGTCGCCGTCCTTGACATCGCCTCTTCGCCTCGTATTTGCTCCGACCTGCCACCACAGCCCAACTGACAGAGAAGAAGGAAAACGCGGCAAGACAAATTGTTAGCGCTAACAGTCGCCTGTGGCCACCATCCGGAGGCCATGGTGCGGGGCGGTCCGGCGGACAGACACCACGTCCCTGGGGCCGCCTCCCGGAGAGTCACCGATGAGGAGGTCCACGGCGGCAGGGACGACCGCCCCACACGCTCGTCTTCGTCGCGTCGTGTCATCACCCGCGCAGCCGCAGGCCGTCCGCTCCCCGGGCGGATCCACGGGACCGATCCCCGGTCTCGCGCCGGCGGCGTACGGCGCGGGATGCGTCGTGGGATGCGTCGCGCTGCCCGCACCGGGGTGGTGCGGGCAGCGGCCCGTGCGGCTCAGCCGGGATAGGGGCGGTTGAACTGAGGCGGGGTGAACGGGACATATCGAGGGGCCGGGTCGGCGGCCGACGCCGCCGCACGGGCATTCATCGCCGGGGCCGACGTCGCGGGCCAGTGACCGCTGCGCAGCCGGTCGAGCATCGTCGTCAGCGCCGCCTCCTGCTCCGCCGGTGAGAAGTCGCAGTGGCCGACGGTTTCGGTGTAGGTCTGGCGCAGCAGGGAGTTCGCCCCCGCGCGGCGCACATTCTCCCCGTACGACTGCTGCTGGGCGACCGTGGAGATCTGGTCACCGGTGCCGGACACGGTCAGCACGGGGATCCGCAGCCTGCCGTCCAGGACGATGCCGCGCGAGAAGCGCCTGACGGCGTCCGGGTCCGCGGCCACGCGGGGCGCGGCGGCCAGGGTCTTCAGGTCGGCCGCGAGGTCCAGACCCGCCGCCTTGTACAGGTCGCGGACGGCACGCCCGAGGGCGGGATCGGCGAGGCGCAGCTGCTTGTCGTAGTCGACTCCGGTGTTCCAGGACGGGTTCCCGCCGACCACGTCCATGATCTGGCGCCGGCTGCTCATGGCCTGCCCGATGTACGGCAGTGGCCCACCGGCGAGCGCGAGGTAGGCGCCCTGCTGCAGCGCGGCGGCGTCCCCCCTGTCCGGAGGCGGCGGCGCGGACCCGTCGGGGTTGCGTCCCCAGGCCGGCAACTGGCCGATCGCGGCGGCCAGCGCGATCCGGGCCCGCCCCTCGGGAGTCTGCTGCGCCGCGGCCAGGGCGTCGATCCATGCCTTCCGGGCCGATTCGATGTCCGCGGGGATGTCGACGACCGGCAGCCCCGGCGCGACCAGGCGCTCGAGCACGAAGACCGTGTCGAGCTTCTGGTTCCACTGGCCGACGGACCCGCCGAGGCCGCCGCACATCGGGACGGCGGCGTCGAAGGCGCCGGGGTGGACCTGGGCGACGCCGGCGGCGACGAAACCGCCCATCGAGGTCCCGGAGGCGATCGCCTCGCGTGCCCGGCCGTACGCGTCCTCGAAGCGGGCCAGCGCCTCGGCCTGGTTGTCGATGGCGGAGCGGATGTCCCAGCCGGTGATCGCCCGGCTCGTCCCGCCGCGGGCCACGCCGTCGGCCAGCAATCGCGCGGTCAGGGGCTCGCTCCTGCCCGTGCCGGCGAAGTCGAGGGCGACCACCACGGTGCCGTTCCATCGGGCCGGGACGACGAACTCGTAGGGCGTGCCGTCATCGAGGGTGCCGCTGATGCAGGTGGGGTGGGCGGGGGAGTCCGGCAGGCACGGTGTGCCGCCGGGGGTGCCGCCGGGGGTGCCGGCGGAGGCCGCGGCGGCGGTGCCGCATCCGACGGCGGTCGCCAGCGCCAAGGCCAGGCACGCGGTCACTTTACGGCGCATCACAGCGACAGTCCCTTCGACTCGGCCGTCCATCCGTTCTCGGAGCACAGTCCGCAGCCGGGGCCGACGAAGCGCGCCCCGGCGGTCCGGTCTCCGCGTAGGACGTAGTCGAACCAGTCGGCGGCCACCTGCCAGCCCTTGGTGGCCTCGAGACCCGCGATCAGGCCGGTGTGGCCGGCCGCCGTGTCACCGACAAGGGCGGCGGGGACGTCGAGCAGGGCGTAGTTGTCGATGCTGTTGTGGTAGGCGACGTCGTCCGGGCCGCCGTTGACCAGCAGCGTCGGCGTGTGCAGATCGGCGAGACGGTCGCGCCCGTAGCCGCCGAAAACCGGCTCCTCGAAGTATCCGGTGTTGAATCCGGCGACCGCGTCGATCAGGGGGTCGGTCCCGGCGGCGAGCGCCTCGACACCGCCGCAGCTGTGGCCGAGCACGCCGACCCGCGTCGTGTCCGCCCGCCCGTCGAACTGCTTGCGTGCCTGCCCCGACTCGGTGGCCCAGTGGGCGGCCGCGAGGAGCGCCTCGGGGTGCGCGATCGTGTTCTCGGGGGTGTTGGGGACGGGGAACTCGTCCAGCCCGCCGTTGGCCACGACGATGTATCCCTGAGAGGCCAGGCCGGTGAGGAACGTGATCCCTTCCAGGTTGCTGCTCGCGCAGGCGCCGTTGCCGTAGACGATCACGGGCAGGCTGGCCTTGCGCAGGGCCTTGAGATCGGCCGGGCGATAGACGGTGTGCCCGGGCAGGCCCACGGCGGCCTCCCGGACCGTGGGCAGGATGGTGGGCGCCGGGGGGCCGGCCGCGGGGGGCTTCGGCGGTGGCGGCTCCTGGGCGGGCGAGGCCGCGGCGGCGCCGGAGCCGGCGAGGACGACCACCCCTGCGGCCGCCGCCAGCAGGGTCCGCACGGTCATGGAGCGAGTAGGCATGTCGCGTTTTCCTCCAGGGTCATCCAGCGTCATGGACGGGCAGGGGGTGCCGGATCGGGGTCGACGAGGCCCGCGAGTGGCGGGCGGGGCACCTGGCAGCGGGGGACAAGGCAGCGGGGGACAAGGCGCAGCGGTGCCGACCTGGGCCGAACTCCAGTCAGTCGAACATCTCCAGCTCGCCGGCCTGTCCGCCCGCGGTGCCGGGGCCGGCACCGCAGACGGACAGGAGCGCGATCGCCGCACTCGCCGCGACGACGCCCGGAGCTGACTTTCGGAACATCGAGGCTCCTCACATGCAGGCGGTCGAGCCAAAGTAGGCAGGCCTCAGAGCATTGTCAACAGTTCTGTGACGACCGTAAGATTTGTGCCGAACATAATTTGGCTGCTGAACTGGGACGACCGGTCGATGAACTGTTGCGTCCCTCGCGTCGCAGCAGCGCACCGGCGGCCGGGATCGCCGGAGGGGGCCCGGAAAGCGGGGCCGGGTGACGTGAAACTCAGCCAGGTCGAGCCCGGTGAGCGCGCCCGTGTTCGGGAGGCGGCCGGCTGGGGCACCCCCACCGGCTGAGGAGTCTGACGATGGAGGGACGCCGGGTGGCCGCGTCGCCGCGCGTACGGACTGCCGCCCCGGGCGTCGGACGTGATCGTGACGCACATGCGCCGGCTGCACCTCGGCATACTCTTCGACGCGGTGTGGGATGTACGACTCGCTCGGGGAACCGGCGGAGCGGCGGTTCCGCGAGATCCTCTCCGAGTTCGACCCGGAGCTGGCCGGGCTGGCCGCGCACCACACATTCGCGCAGGTGTCGGCCCTGGAGTCGCCGGCGACTCGCCGTCGCACGAGCTTCGACGAGACGACCGACCGTGACCGCCTGGACCTGCTGTCCGGCGGCGGCCAGGGTCCTGCCCCCTGATCGTTCCTGCCTGCTGCCGTCGTGCGGCACCTGCGACCCGCGGTCCGGGGTCGTTAAAAGAAGCATGACATTCTGATAACGAGCGCACGCCCAAGCGTTGTCAATATACTTCTGCTGTGAATGATGGTGAAAGGTCCGAGGCAGCGGACCTCGACTTCCCGCGTTTCCAGGTGGGCGCACCTCCGCAGCACCTGATCACGACGCTTCTCGGGGACTACTGGATCAGCAGGCCCGAGCAACTGCCGTCCGCCGCACTGGTGCGGCTGACCGAGGAGTTCGGCGTCTCCGCCGTGGCCGCTCGGGCCGCGCTCAGCCGCCTGACCAAGCGGGATCTGCTGGAGTCGTCCAAGATCGGGCGACGCACCTACTATCGCCTGACGGACCGGGCCGCCGCGGTGATGCTGGAGGGGCGGCAGCGGATCATGTCCTTCGGCCTGGAACAGGGCGCGTGGGACGGGCGATGGGTGATGGCGGCGTTCTCCATCTCCGAGGAACAGCGCGACCTGCGCCACGCGCTGCGCGCGAGGCTGCGCTGGCTCGGCTTCGCCCCGCTCTACGACGGGCTGTGGGTCTCGCCGACCGCCGACGCCGACAGCGCGGCGAAGGTGCTCGCCGAGCTGGAGGTCCCCACGTCGACGATCTTCCGCGCCGAGGCCCTGGATCTCGCGGGCATGCGCGCCCCGCAGGAGGCGTGGGACTTCGACCAGCTCCGGCGCACCTATGAGGGGTTCGTGGCCCAGTACTCGCCTCTGCTGCAGCGCGTTCGCAAGGGTGTGGTCGGCGCGTCCGAGGCCCTGGTGGCGCGTACGGGGATCATGGACACCTGGCGCACGTTCCCCAACCACGATCCCGACCTGCCGGCGGAGCTGCTGCCCGCCGATTGGCCGCGTGCCGCGGCCAGAGACCTCTTCGTGGAGATCTACGACACCCTCGGGCCGCTCGCCGAGTTCCGCGTCAAGCAGATCGTCGCGGAGTTCGAGCCCGAACTGGCCGAGCTGGTCGCCCACCACCGGACCAGTTCCATCCTCGCGCTCACCTGATCGTTTCCCGGCGACGGGGCGGCGTTCCGGCTCGCCCCGCACGTCTCCGCTGCACAGCCGCCTCTTGACAGGTGTGCACCTATAGGTGTGACACTTATCCCAACGACCGCCAAATTAACTGCATCGTTAGCTGGTCGTGGAAGGACCACCATGAGAATGCCCAGGACCATCCTCGCGGGTGTGGCGGCTCTGGCCCTCGTCAGCGCCGCGGCCTGCGGTGGAGACGGCGGCGAGACGCAGCGGCCGGCGGGCGCGACGGCTCTGTACGACGCCCTGCCCGATGGCATCAAGGAAGCGGGCGTCATCCGATTTGCCGGGGATTCCCATCCGCCCTATCGGATCGTCGCCGACGACGGCAAGACCGTCACGGGCATCGACAAGGAGTTGCAGGACGCCCTCGGCAAGGCGCTGGGGGTCCGCACCGAGATTTCGATCGTCAGCGGCCTGCCCGCGGCGCTGTCCGGCATGCTCGCCTCCCGATACGACGCCTTCAACGGTCCGGTCAAGGACAGCGCCGAGCGGGAGAAGCAGTTCGACGCGCTCGTGTGGATGGTCACCCGGACCTCCTACCTCATCCCCAAGGGCGGGTCCGCGGCCATCGGGAGCTCGGGTGACCTGTGCGGCAAGCGCGTCGCCGGCACCGCCGGCAGCATCGTGGAGGACCAGGCCAAGCGCCTCACCGAGTGGTGCGCCAAGCAGGGCAGGCCGGGGCTCGACTTCATCGGCTTCGCCGACACCAATGGCACCATCCTCGCCGCCAAGTCCGGCCGGGCCGACGCGGCCGGCATGACCGAGAGCGCCGCGCTCGACGTGCTCTCCAAGGAGAAGGACGCCTTCACCTACGTGACGCAGACCGAGGAGCAGGGCGCCGGCGTCGACCAGCTGGCGATGCTCGTGCCCAAGTCCAGCGGCCTCGGCCCGGCGATGCTCGACGCGTTCAAGGAGATCTTCAAGAACGGCGAGTACAAGAAGATCATGGACAAGTACGGGCTCCAGAGCGTGGCGGTGCCGGAGCCCAAGATGAACACCGCGGCGACGCAATGAGCGTGGCACCACAGACGGTGGCGCCACAGGCCGTGGACGTCGCCGCCGCCCGTCCGCGCGTCCGCCCCCTGCGCTGGGTGGCCGGAGTCGTGCTGCTCGTGCTCGTGGCGCAGTTCGCCTGGTTCCTCGTCACCAACCCGCGGTTCGAGTGGCCGGTGGTCGGCACGTACCTGTTCGACCCGAACGTCCTGCGCGGCCTGGGCATGACGCTGCTGCTCACCGTCATCGTGATGCTGCTGGGCAGCGCGTTCGGGGTGCTTCTCGCGGCGGGCCGGCTGAGCGGCTTCCGCCCGGTGGCCTGGGCCTGCGGCGTCTATGTCACGGTCTTCCGCAGCATCCCGCCCCTGGTCCAGCTGATCTTCTGGTTCAACCTCGGTTATCTGCTGCCGCGGATCCCGCTGGGCATCCCGTTCGGCCCGACGTTCGTCTCGTGGCCGACCAACTCCGTGATCAGCTCGCTGACCGCGGCCGTCATCGGGCTCACCCTGCACGAGGCGGCGTACATGGCCGAGATCGTCAGGGCGGGCATCCTGGCCGTGGACGGCGGCCAGCGTGACGCGGCCCGCGCGATGGGGTTCACAGCGCGGCAGAGCTTCGTCAAGGTCGTGCTCCCGCAGGCGATGCGGGTGATCGTCCCGCCCGCCGGCAGCGAGTTCATCAGCCTGCTCAAGGGCACCTCCCTGGTCAGCGTGATCGCGATGGCCGACCTGCTGTACTCGGTGCAGGTGATCTACAACAGGACCTACGAGATCGTGCCGCTCCTGGTCGTGGCCTGCGCCTGGTACCTCGTGGTGGTCATCAGCCTGTCCTTCGGCCAGCGGCGCCTGGAGCGGCACTTCGGAAAGGGGCAGCGGTGAGCGACACGCCGGTCCTGCGCGTCCGTGACGTGCGCAAGCGGTTCGGCGACCACGTGGCGCTCGACGGGGTGAGCCTGGACGTGCACGAGGGTGAGGTCGTCACCGTGATCGGCCCGTCCGGCTCGGGCAAGTCCACCCTGGTCCGCTGCGTCCACCAGTTGGAGAGCATCGACGGCGGGGCCATGTACCTCGACGGGGAGCTGCTCGGCTACGAGTTCCATCGGGGCCACCTGCGCCCCCTGCCGGACCGGCGGGTGGCCGCCCAGCGCGGCCGCATGGGCATGGTCTTCCAGCAGTTCAACCTGTTCCCGCACTGGAGCGTGCTGCGCAACGTCATCGAGGCGCAGGTGCTGGTCCACGGCCGCAGGCCGGAAGATGCGCGGGAGGAGGCGCTGCGGCTGCTGCAGCGGGTGGGGCTCGCCGACAAGGCGGACGCCCATCCCCGGACGCTTTCCGGGGGCCAGCAGCAGCGCGTCGCCATCGCCAGGGCCCTGGCGACCAACCCGCGGATCATGCTGTTCGACGAGCCCACCAGCGCCCTGGACCCCGAGCTGGTGGACGAGGTGCTGAGCGTCGTGCTCGACCTGGCCCGCGGCGGCATGACCATGATCATCGTGACGCACGAGATGAGCTTCGCCCGCGAGGTGGCCGATCGGTGCGTCTTCATGGAGAAGGGCCAGATCGTCGAGACGGGCACTCCCGAGGAGATCTTCGACAACCCCGCCTCGCCCCGGCTGCGAGCCTTCCTGTCGCGCTTCTCCGGGCGCGCGGCGCAAATCTCCGACGAACGCCTCCCGAAGGAGGAGACCACCTCTTGAGCTTCACGGTAATGGCCGTCGGCGACCTCGTCGTCGACGAGCCCGACCCCGCGTCCTTCTTCGCCCCCGCCCGGGAGACGCTGGCCCGGGGCGATGTGGTGATCGGCCACATCGAGGTGCCCCACAGCACGTCCACCGCCCAGGTCAGCACCGACGTCCCCGCCCCGCCGGCCGATCCCGCCGCGCTGTCCGCGGTCGCCGACGCCGGCTTCCACGTGGTGACGCTCGCGGGCAACCACGTCTACGACGTCGGCGACCAGGGGGTGGCCGACACGATCACGTACGCCACCGAGGCCGGACTGGCCACCGCGGGCGCCGGCCTGACTCTCGGCGAGGCCCGCCGTCCCGCCGTCGTGGAGCGCGACGGGCTGCGGATCGGCGTGCTCAGTTACAACTGCGTCGGCCCCCGCGAGTCCTGGGCGACCAGCCGCAAGCCGGGCTGCGCGTACGTCAAGGTGCTGACCCACTACGAGCTCGACCACGCCAGCCCCGGCGGGCCGCCCGCCGTCTACACCTTCGCCGACCCCGCCTCCCTGGAGCGGATGGCCGAGGATGTGTCAGCCCTGGCCGCCGAGGCCGACGTCGTGCTGGTGTCGCTGCACAAGGGCGTCGGGCACACGCCCGCCGTGCTGGCGATGTACGAGGGGCCGGTGGCGCGGGCCGCCGTCGACGCCGGCGCGCACGCCGTGTTCGCCCACCACGCCCACATCATGCGCGGCGTCGAGATGTACCGCGGCAGGCCGATCTACCACGGCCTGGGCAACTTCGTGACCGTCACCCACGCGTTGACGCCCGCGACGGGCGACGCGGGCGAACGGGCCGAATGGGCGCGCCGCAGAGTCGAGCTGTACGGCTTCGCGCCCGACCCGGACATGCCGTACTACCCCTTCCATCCCGAGAGCCGGAACACCGCGATCGCGGTCTGCCGGTTCGACCGGGACGGGCTGGTGTCAGCAGGCCTCGTGCCCTGCTGGATCGACGGCGCGGGCAGGCCGGTGCCGCTCGGCGACGACGAGGAGGGGCGGCGGGTCGTGTCGTACATCGAGCACATCACGCGGCAGGCGGGCCTGAAGACGGAGTTCCATTGGGAGGGAGACGAGGTGGTGCTGCGTGGCTGACCGTCCGCTCGCCGGCCGCATGGTGATCGATCTGACCACCGCACTGTCCGGACCGTACGCGACCCTGCTGCTGGCCGGGCTCGGCGCCCGCGTGATCAAGGTGGAGAACCCGCTGACCGGCGGCGACACCTCCCGCAACAACGCCCCCTATCTCGGGGCGGACGGGCTGACGCTGGGCCGCCACGGGGACGACGACATGTCCGTGTCGATGCTCCTGCGGGGCCGCAACAAGCAGAGCGTCACGCTCAATCTCAAGCACCCCAAGGCCCGCGACGTCCTGGCCGGTCTGGTCGGGGCGGCGGACATCATGATCGACAATTACAGCGCCGGCGTCATGGCGCGGCTCGGCATCGGCCACGACTGGGCGAGCGCGATCAACCCGCGCATCGTGTGCACGTCGATCAGCGGCTTCGGCGCGCAGGGCGGTCCCGGCTCGGGCAAGGCGATGGACACCATCATCCAGGCGCTCAGCGGCGTGATGATGACCGCGGGCGCGCCCGGCGAGCCGCCCGTCCGCTTCGGGCTTCCGGTGGGCGACCTGGTCGCGCCGCTGTACGCGGTGATCGGCACGCTCGCCGCGGTCCTGCGGGCCGACGCGACCGGCCAGGGCCAGCACGTGGACGTGTCCATGCTGGGGGCGCTGACCTCGCTGGTCGCGTGCGAGCCGTTCGACGCCTACGAGAAGCTGGGACTGCCCATGCGCACGGGGACGACCGTGCCCAGGCTCGCGCCGTTCGGCACGTTCCCCGCCGCGGACGGCTGGTTCGCGCTGTGCGGCCCCACCGACGCCTTCGCCCGTGGCCTGTTCACGGCGATGGGACGCGACGAGCTGGCCGCGGACCCGCGGTTCGCCTCCAGGGACGCGCGCGTGGCCAACGCCGGCGAGCTGCACGAGCTGGTGGGCGCGTGGGCGGCGGACCGCCCGCTCGCCGTGATCCTCGACGCGCTGACTCGGAACGGCGTCCCCGCCGCCGAGGTGCGCGAGCCCGGCGACGCCGTGCGCGACCCGCTCGTGCTGGAGCGCGAGGAGGTCGTGCCGCTGGAGCATCCGCGCCATCGTCCGGGCCAGGGCCGCCAGGCGGACCTGTACGGGACCGGCGTGCCCATCCGCTTCTCCGCCTCGGAGGCGAGGCTCGACCGCCCGGCGCCCGGCCTCGGCGAGCACAACGCCGAGATCTACGGCGGCCTGCTCGGCTACTCCGACGACGAGCTGAAGGCCCTGGCCGAGGAGGGGGTGATCTGACATGCCCACGGCGCTGGCCGCGCTGGAGGAGGCGTACGCCCGGCGCGGCGCACGTACGGCCGCCTCGACGCGCCTGTCCGTCTCGATGGACCCGGCCGTTTCGATGGGCCCGGCCGTCTCTACGGGTCCGGCCGGCGACCGGACGCCGGTCGTCGGCTACGTCGGGGCGGACGTGCCGGTCGAGCTGCTGACCGCCGCGGGGGTGCACGCGGTCCGCCTCACGGGAGACCCGGACTCCGGCTCCGTGCTCGGAGACCGATACCTGGGCCGCGGGGTGGACCCGATGGCCCGCTCGGTGCTCACCCGGCTGCTCGCCGGATCCTTCGGCGACCTGGACCGCATCGTGGTCTCGCACGACTGCGAGGCGTCCCTGCGGCTGTTCTACGCGCTGCGCGAGCTGCGCCGCGTGGAGCCGGGCACCGCACTGCCCGAGGCGTACCTCGTGGACATCCTGCACCTGCCGCACCGCACGACCGCGCGGTACAACCGCCGCAGGATCGGCGAGTTCGCGGCCAGGCTGGAGGCCTGGACCGGCCGTCCCCTCGACCTGGCCGGGGCGGTGGCGGCGCACGACGAGCGGCGCCGGCTGCTCACCGCCGTCGCCGAGCTGCGCAGGGCGGTGCCCGCCCGCCTGACGGGACGGCAGTTCCTCGCGGTGGCCAACGCGGCCCTGCCCGTCGACGAGCACATCGCGCTGCTGGAACGGCTGCTCGCCGAGGCGGGACGGCTCGGGGAGCACCCCGGGCGGCGCGTCTTCCTGAGCGGCAGCGACCACGACACGCCGCACGTGTACGAGGCCGTCGAGTCCGAGGGCTACGTGATCGTCGGCGAGGACCACTCCTTCGGCGACCTGTTCCTCGGGGAGCCGGTCGGCGCCGGTGGCCTGGACGCGCTGGCCGAGCACTACCACCACAGCGGCCCGACCGCCCACCGGGCCACCGTGGGCGAGCGCGCCGCGCACGCGGCGCGGGCCGTACGGCACTGCCGGGCCGAGCTGTTCGTCGGCTATTCCAGGATCGGCGACGAGGCCCCGGCCTGGGACTTCCCGGCGCAGCGCGCGGCGCTCGACATTCCCGCCGTGCTGCTGGAGCGCCAGGAGTACGGGCGTGCCGACCTGGCCGCCCTGCGGAAGGAACATCCATGCGCAGTGTGAAAACCCTCGCCACGGCGGCAGAGGCGGGCAGGCACCAGCGCGAGTGGTTCGCCGACCTGCGGCGGCGGGTCGCCGACGGCGAGCCGTTCGCCCTGCTCAACGCGGACGTCCCGCACGAGATCTTCCGCACGATGGACATCCCGTACGCGGTCAGCCAGTGGTGGGCGTCCCTGGTGGCCGCCAAGCAGCGCTCGGGGCACTACCTGGAGCTGGTGCGGCAGCGCGGCTACCCCGACTACTCCGAGCAGTACAACTCGGTCACCCTCGGCTCCGCCTTCGACCCGGAACCGGAGGCCGGCCCGTGGGGCGGCCTGCCCAGGCCGGACATCGTCGTCGGCGACGCCACCGGCGACGTCACCCGCAAGGTCTTCGACATCTGGGGGCACGAGCCCGGGGTCACCTTCTACCCGCTGGAGAGCGCCGCCGAGAACGAGGTGCCCGCCAACTGGTGGGAGCTCATGCCGCACCGCTGGGAGCAGGCCGTCGGCCCGGCCAGGCTCGACCTGCTCACCGCGGAGCTGGAGAACCTCGTCAGGTTCCTGGAGACCACCACCGGCAGGCGGTTCCGCGAGTCCCGCTTCCGCGAGGTGATGGCCCTGGTCAACGAGCAGGAGGAGTGGAACAGGAAGACCCGCGACCTCATCGCCCGCACCCGGCCCGCCCCGCTCGGCGTCGTCGACAGCATCCCCAGCGTCATGCTCCCGCAGTGGCACCGCGGCACCGAGTGGGCCCGGGACATCGCCCGGCGTTTCTACGAGGAGGTGCGCGACCGGGTCGACGCGGGTCATGCCGCGTGCCCGGACGAGCGGGCCCGCCTGATGTGGATCGGCCGCGGCCTCTGGTACGACATGGGCTTCTACCAGCGCTTCCAGGACGAGTACGGCGCGGTCTTCGTCTGGTCGATGTACCTGGCCATCGCCGCCGACGGGTACGTCCGCCACGGCGACGACCCCATGAGGGCGCTGGCGGCGCGGTTCGCCGCCTTCACCGACCAGCTCTACACGCCGCCGTGGTCGAGCGAGTGGTACGTCAAGGAGGCCCGCCTGCACGGCATCGACGGCGTGGTCCACCTGGTCTCCGACGACCCCCGCGGCAGCTACTTCACCGCCAGGGCACTGGAGGCCGCCGGGTTCCCGGTGATCGAGATCCACGCCGACAACGTCGACGCCCGCACCTTCGACGACGAGGTGGTCAGGCGCGTCGGTCAGTGGCTGGAGAACGTCGTCCTGGCCTGACCTGGATGTCCGGCGACGGCAGGCTCAGGAGGCGACGTCGCGGCCCGGTACGAGTGGACATACGTTGGGCATATCTTTGACGGTCGTCATATAACTGTCATATATTCGCTGCAATCGCCGTACAACTCAGGGGGAATCCCATGGATCTTTCCGGCAAGGTCGCCGTTGTCACCGGTGCCGGCCGCGGGCTCGGCCGCGCGTACGCCGAAGCGCTTGCCGCGGCCGGGGCGGCGGTGGTCGTCAACGACGTGGACGCCGACGCGGCCGCGCAGGTCGTCGAGGCCATCACCGGTGACGGCGGCCGGGCACGGAGCGTCGTCGCCCCGGTCGGATCCGCCGAGGTGGCCGACCGGCTGGTGGCCACCGCGGTCAAGGAGTTCGGACGGCTGGATGTGATGGTCACCAATGCGGGCATCCTGCGCGACCGGGTGCTGTGGAAGATGTCGGACGACGACTTCGACGCGGTGATCGATGTGCACCTGCGCGGCACGTTCACCTGCGCGCGGGCCGCGGCGATCCGGATGCGCGAGCAGGGGAGCGGGGGCCGGCTGATCCTGATCTCCTCGCCGGCGGGCCAGCGCGGGAACTTCGGGCAGACCAACTACGCGGCGGCCAAGGCCGGCATCGTGGCGATGGCCAGGACCTGGGCGCTGGAGCTGGCCAGGGCGAACATCACGGTGAACGCGGTCGTCCCGGTGGCGGCCACCGAGATGACCAAGACCATTCCCGTGTTCGCGCCGATCATCGAGGAGTCCGAGCGGACCGGGAAGCCGTTCCCGGGCTGGTTGCGCAGGGACGAGGGGCTGGGCACGGTCGAGGACGTGGCGGGGCTCGTCGTGTTCCTCGCCTCCGACGCCTCCACGGAGGTGACCGGCCAGGCGATCGGGATCGGCGGCGACCGCCTCGCGCTGTGGTCGCACCCCGGTGAGAAGGTTGTCGCGTTCGCCGACGGAGGGTGGACGGCCGGGACCATCGCCGCCTCCTGGCAGTCGGGCGTCGGCGCCGACCCCGAGACGTACGGCAT
Organism: Microbispora bryophytorum; assembly: GCF_043197435.1. Taxonomy (NCBI): domain Bacteria; kingdom Bacillati; phylum Actinomycetota; class Actinomycetes; order Streptosporangiales; family Streptosporangiaceae; genus Microbispora; species Microbispora bryophytorum. The sequence goes on from NZ_JBICTF010000018.1 coordinate 36,837, forward strand.
CCCCGCGCCCAAGGTCCCCGCCTCCGACGTTCAGGGGGTCTGACATGGCCGTCATGAACGTCGCCGATCTGGTCGCGATCGACGTGCACACCCACGCGGAGATCTCCAAGGACGGGCATGGCGCGCTGAGCGCGGAGCTGTTCGGCGCCTCGGAGGACTACTTCAAGGCCCACGGGCACCGGCAGCCGACCATCGCGGAGCTGGCCGCCTACTACCGGGAGCGGAAGATGGCCGCGGTGGTGTTCACCGTGGACGCCGAGCATGCCACCGGGCACCCGCGCATCTCGAACGAAGAGGTCGCGGACAGCTGCGCCGAGCACGCCGACGTGCTGATCCCGTTCGCCAGCGTCGATCCGTGGAAGGGCCGGGCGGGCGTGCGCGAGGCGCGGCGGCTGGTCGGGGAGTACGGCGTGCGCGGGTTCAAGTTCCACCCGAGCATCCAGGGCATCGCCCCCAACGACCCCGTGGCGTACCCGCTGTACGAGGCGATCGAGGAGCTGGGCGTTCCGGCGTTGTTCCACACCGGGCAGACCGGCATCGGCGCGGGCGTGCCCGGCGGGGGCGGCATCCGGCTCAAGTACGGCAATCCCATGCTGGTGGACGACGTGGCCGTGGACTTTCCCGAGCTGCGGATCATCCTGGCCCATCCGTCGTTCCCGTGGCAGGACGAGGCGCTGGCCGTCGCCACGCACAAGCCGTACGTCTACATCGATCTGTCGGGGTGGTCGCCGAAGTACTTCCCGCCGCAGCTCGTGCGGTATGCCAACACGCTGCTGAAGGACAAGGTGCTCTTCGGCTCCGACTACCCGGTGATCACCCCGGACCGCTGGATGGCCGACTTCGACAAGCTCGAGATCAAGCCCGAGGTCCGCCCGAAGATCCTGAAGGACAACGCCGTACGCCTGCTCGGGCTCGGCACGCAGGAGAGGACGACAGACGCATGACCACCACGGCGCACGGGCTCGGCGAGATCAGGGCGCTGGCCGGCAAGGATCTCGGCCACAGCGGCTGGCTGGAGATGACCCAGGAGCGGGTGAACACCTTCGCCGACGCCACCGACGACCACCAGTGGATCCACGTCGACCCCGCGCGGGCCGCGGACGGGCCGTTCGGCGGCCCGATCGCGCACGGTTACCTCACCCTGTCCCTGGTCATCCCGCTGTTCGGCGAACTGCTCGACATCCAGGGCGTGAAGATGAGCATCAACTACGGGCTGGAGAAGGTCCGCTTCCCCAGCCCGGTCAAGGTGGGCGGCAGGATCCGCCTCGCCGCCGTCGTCGTCTCCGTGGAGGACGTCCCCGGCGACGGCGTGCAGATGCTGCTCGACTTCACCGTCGAGATCGAAGGTGCGAACAAGCCCGCCTGCGTCGCCCGGGCGATCTACCGGCACTACGCCTGAACCCTGGTCGGGCGCCGTGCCCGGTGCCGCCTCCGGCGGCCCCCGGGCCGGCCTCGCCGGCGGCCGCGAGCCGCCGCACCTGCTCGGTCCTGACGCCTTCCCCGATCCCCCCGCTCACAGGAGGTCGAACACCGATGCGCAACGCCGGACTGGGAGGGTGGCCCGCCCGCCGGGCCCGGATGACACCGGACCGGACCGCGTTCATCTTGGCGGACCGGCCCTTCACCTACGCCGAGGTTCACGAACGGACGACACGGCTGGCGTCGCGGTTGCGCGCGGCGGGAGTGGGGGCCGGTGATCGGGTCGCCTACCTCGGCCGCAATCACGTCGCCTTCGTCGAGACGATGTTCGCCTCGCACGTGCTCGGGGCGATCTTCGTGCCGCTGAACTTCCGTCTAGCCGCGCCCGAGATCGGTTACATGCTGGACCACTCGGGCGCCGAGGTCCTGGTCTACGCGCCCGAGTGCGCCGAGGTGGTCCGGGCCCTGCCGCCGCGCACCGCGGCTCCCGCCCGGCAGGTCGTCGCGCTGGGTGCTCCTGGGCCGGGGGAGCGGCATTACGAGACCTGGCTCGCGGAGGGCGATCCCACCCCGATCGACACGCCTGTGCGGCTGGAGGACACGGCGCTCATCCTCTACACCTCGGGTACGACCGGGCGGCCCAAGGGCGCGATGCTGACCCACGGCAACCTCGTGTGGAACTGTTTCAATTTGCTGCTCGGCGTCGATGTCGCCGGCGACGAGGTGACGCTGATCGGCGCGCCGCTCTTCCACGTCGCCGCCCTGAACCAGACCCTGCTGCCGACCTTCCTCAAGGGCGGCTGTTCGGTGATCATGCCGTCGTGGGACGTGGACGAGTGTTACGACCTCATGGACAAGCACGCTGTCACCTGGATGTTCGGGGTCACCACGATGTTCGCCGCGTTCGCACAGTCGCCCAGATGGGAGGGCGCGGATCTGTCGTCGCTGCGTACCCTGATGTCCGGGGGCGCGGCGATCCCCACCGCGCTGATCCGCACCTACCAGGAGCGGGGCCTGGTGTTCTGCCAGGGATACGGGCTCACCGAGACCGCTCCCGGCGCCACCTTCCTTGAGGCCGGCCAGAGTGTGCGCAAGGTGGGCTCGGCAGGAGTGCCGGTGTTCTTCGCCGATGTGCGGGTCGTCCAGCCCGACGGCACGGACGCGGCGGCGGGACAGCCGGGTGAGGTGCTCATTCAGGGGCCGAACGTGACCCCCGGCTACTGGCGCAACCCGGAGGCGACCGCCGCCGCGTTCTCCGACGGCGGCTGGTTCCGCTCCGGCGATGTCGCCGTTCTGGACGAGGAGGGCCACCTGTACGTCGTCGACCGGGTCAAGGACATGTACATCTCGGGCGGGGAGAACGTCTACCCGGCCGAAGTCGAGGCAGCGATCTTCGAGCATCCGGCCATCGCCGAGGTCGCGGTGCTCGGCGTGCCCGATGCCCGATGGGGCGAGGTCGGCCGCGCGTTCGTGGTGCTCCGCCCCGGCACGAGTGTCACCGCCGACGAGCTGCGCGACTTTCTCCGCCCCCGCCTGGCCAAATACAAATTGCCGGTCTATTTCGACATCGCGGACGACCTGCCGAAGACGGGCTCGGGAAAAATCCAGAAACTCCAGCTGCGCCGCCTCCCGCTGCCGAACGCCGGCAGCTCCACTTCTTCACCGTGACCACGTCCCACCATCAGGCGCGGCGGGACGTTTTCCGCGCCGCGTCAACCGCGACTGCGGTGATGTGCGCCGGCTCCGGGACGGTGAACGTTTCAGCGACGGATGCGCGCGGGCGAAGGGAGCCGGGGCGGATATGCGGCGGTGGGACGGCAGGTGAGGGGCGGAGCCCTTGCGGAGGCGCACGGCCGCGTTCTTGACGGACCGGTCCGTGTCGTAATTTGCTCCGCTCACCACCATCGGGCTAAGGGGACGTCGAGAAGGTGAATTGTTAACGCTAACAATTCACGGTCGTTCCCCGCACGGTCCGGAGCCGAGATCCGGGGTCACGGGAGCGTCGCAGGCCGCCGATCTCTTCCGCACGCCCGTGCCATGCCCGCACACAGCTCTGAATCACCACTGGAGGGCCGAGATGAAACCGCCCAACCATCCGATGGACCGGTCAGGAGGCCGCGCCCGCGGTCCGGCCGCTGTTGTGGCCGCCGTTGTGACCGCGGCCACCGCCGTCGCGGTCGGCCTGGCGATGCCCGCGCAGGCGGCGTCGACGCTTAAGGCGTCGGCCGAGGCCAAGGGGCGGTATTTCGGCACCGCGCTGACGCGGGGCGACCTCGGCATCAGCGCCGAGGTCAACCTCGCCGCGGCCCAGTTCGACATGGTGACCCCCGGCAACGAGATGAAGTGGGACGCCACCGAGTCGTCCAGAGGCTCGTTCAACTTCGGATCGGGAGACCAGATCGTCTCCTTCGCCCAGTCCCACGGCATGCGGGTGCGCGGGCACACCCTGGTGTGGCACAACCAGTTGCCCTCGTGGGTCAGCAGCCTGCCGCTGAACCAGGTCCAGAGCGCGATGGAGAACCACATCACCAACGAGGCCACCCACTACAAGGGGAAGGTCTACTCCTGGGACGTCGTCAACGAGCCGTACAACGAGGACGGCACGCTGCGCCAGGACGTGTTCTACAAGGCGATGGGCGCCGACTACATCGCGAACGCGTTGCGGGCCGCGCACGCCGCCGACCCGAACGCCAAGCTGTACATCAACGACTACAACATCGAGGGCACCAACGCGAAGAGCAACGCGCTCTACTCACTGGCGCAGTCGCTGGTGTCCCGGGGCGTTCCGCTGCACGGCATCGGTTTCGAGAGCCACTTCATCGTCGGTCAGGTTCCCTCGTCCCTGCAGGCGAACATGCAGCGCTTCGCCAACCTGGGACTGGACGTCGCCATCACCGAACTCGACGACCGCATCCCGATGCCGGCCGACTCGTCCGAACTGCAGCAGCAGGGCACCGACTACGGCAAGGTCGTGAGCGCCTGCATGGCGGTCTCCCGCTGCGTCGGCGTCTCGCAGTGGGGCGTGGACGACGGCCACACGTGGATCCCCGGGACGTTCCCCGGTTACGGCGCCCCCATGATGTGGGACTCCGGCTATCAGCCCAAGCCCGCGTACACCGCGGCGCTGAACGCCCTCGACAGCGGCCCCGGCACCTCGCCGAGCCCGACCCCGCCGGTGAGTCCCAGCCCGTCGGCCAGCCCCAGCCCCACCCCGCCGGTGAGTCCCAGCCCGTCGGTGAGTCCCAGCCCCACTCCTCCGGTGACGGGTGCGTGTTCGGCGACCCTGACGACGGTCAACAGCTGGCCGGGCGGGTTCCAGTCGGAGGTCACGGTGCGCGCGGGCGGCTCGGCGGTCGACGGCTGGACCGTGAAGTGGACCTGGCCGGGCGGGCAGACCTTCAGCAGCCTGTGGAACGGCACGCAGAGCGTGTCAGGATCCTCGGTGACCGTCCGCAACGCGGCCTACAACGGCTCGATCGCGGCCGGGGCGTCCACCACCTTCGGCTTCACCGCCAACGGCACCGCGGCCACCCCCACCCTCACCTGCACCAGCCCCTGACCCCGTCACGGCACAGCGCCGGGATGGGCCGGGACCGGGCCGGGATCGGGCCGGATCGGGCCGGGATTCCCATCCCGGCCCATCGTGGTGATCGACACACCGGGTCTCCGGCCGCCGATCTCCTGGGGCTTCTTCAGCGCCGGACGCTCGCCCGGTTGCGCCGCACGAGGCCGATCCAGGCCGCGACGGCGAGGAGCGCCACGAGAGCGATGATGCCGATCTTGACGGGCATGCCCATCGCGCCTTCGTCCGCCGCGTTCTGCGCGGCGGACCTCTCCTGGACCGATGCCGGCCCGGTCGCCGCCACGGGCGAGGCGGCGATTTCTCCCGCCTTCACTGTCACCGTCGTGTGCGCCTTGGAGGGCTCGGTCGCGGTCACGGTGACCCGCCAGTCGCCGTTCGGCAGCGGCTCGGCGGCGTGGTAGAGGTTCTGGCCCTCGGGCGCCGACCTGAGCGGCACCGGCCCGAAGGAACGGCCGTCGGACGAGGTCGCGGCCAGCGTCGCGTTGAGGATCTCCGTGACGGGATGGCCGTCCTTCTTGTACGTGACCAGCACGTTGACGTTGTCGGCGCCGTCCCCCGTGACCTCCAGCTTGATCGGCCCGCTGTGGGCGAAGGCCGCCGGCGCGCCGAGCATCAGCACGAGCCCGGCCGTTAGGACGGTGAGGACGTATTTCAATGTCTTGTTCACGAGTCGTGACTCCCCTCGGGTTCGGTGTCGGGGGTGAGGTCCCCCTCGCCGGATGATGTCGGCAGGAACACATGCTGGTGGCCGTAGCCCGCGTCGACGTTCACGGCGTCGAGGGCGGTGGCTCCGACCGACCAGGTGAAGAACGCGTCGGCGCGTTGCCGCACGGCCAGGCCCATCGCGGTGGTGCGGGCGTCTCCGGTGAGGTCCCGCGCGGCCGCGTAGGTGTCGACGGTCGTGGCGATCTGCCGCACGGCGGAGGCGAGACTCGACCTCGTCACATTGGTGGCGGTCTCACCGGACGGCGGGTCGGCGAAGCCTTCGACGGCCGCGGTGGCCGCCTTCCGCCAGGTCTCGACGTCGGACGCGGTCACCACGGCCGGCCCCGCGGTGCCGTTGGCGGGCATGGCCCGGTCCAGTCCGTCGAGCACGGGAACGAGCCGGTCCCGCGTGGTGCGGGCCAGCTCCGTCAAAGTCTTGATCTGTGTCTTGTCCCGGAGAGCGGACTCGGCGCGGATCTGGTCGGCCATCTGCTCGATCGAGTCCGGCCGCGTCATTGCGAACACCACACCGCCGGCGACGAGCGCGCCGAGCGCGAACGCGACCGTGAGGGCGAGCACGCGGCCCCAAATCGGACGCCTGACCGGCGTCGGCTGCCTGGGTCGGTTGATGGTCGCCACCTCCTGAGGGGCGGATGTCGGTGATCGGGTGGGGTGAGTCCTCGGTCCGGGCGTCGGAGTGGCCTGCGGGTGGGGAACGGATTCCTCCCGTTCGCGGACCCGGGTGTTCAGGCTCCGAGGGGGGTGCCGCGGGTGTTGAGGATGAGCTTTTCGATGCGCTTGCGGCGTCGGGTGCTGGTGATGCGGATGGTGAGGAGGGTGAGGAGCAGGAGGGTGAGGAGGGCGAGTTGGGGCCAGGGGATGGCCCACAGGGTGGTGTCGATGGCAATGCGTTCGGCGGTGACGCCGGGCAGTGGTTTACCGGCGGGGGAGGGGATGGCCATGATCGTGGTGTCGATGGGTCCCAGGGGCCAGGCGCCGGTGATGTGGGCGGCGAAGGTGCGTTTGCCGCCGGGCATGATTTCCCGGGCTTTGGCGGCGGAGGTGTCGTCCCAGTTGTTCTGGCCGGCGAGGGTGGAGGTCAGGATGCGGCTGTCGGGGGCCAGGCGGACGTTGCCGGTGTTGGCGAGGGTGTAGGTGACGTCGACGGTGCCGGGGGTGAAGGGGTTCCATGACCAGGTGTAGGTGGTGTGGATGTCGCTGACGGCGACTTTGGCGGCGTAGGTGCCGTTGACGCGGATGT
>NZ_JBICTF010000019.1:0-15868 GCF_043197435.1 Microbispora bryophytorum
CGAGTAGTAGTAGGTGTCGTCCACGCGGAAGACATCGATGTCGGCCAGGTCCTCCCACAACACGGGGTTGGAATAGCTCGACGACGGCGGCCACGACCCGTTCGACGGACTCGCCGACGGCGACGGATTGGGCGACTGGCTGGGCGACTGGCTGGGCGACGGCGAGGGATCGGAGACGCTCCCGACGGCGACGAGCTGCCACTGCTGGTTGGTGCCGCCCCAGTCGGAGTACTGCACGATCTTGCCGCCGTCCGCGGTGGAGGCGTTCTGGACCTCGACGGCCTTGCCGCTGTTGCGGTTGATCAGCCGGACGTAGCCGCCGGACGAATCCGCGAGCTGGAACTGCTGGTTGGTGCCGTTGTGGTCACTCCACTGCACGACGTCGGCGGCGTCGGCCGTGGAGAGGTTGGCCACGTCGAGCACCTTGCCCGAGTGCCGCGACTGCACGCGGTAGTAGCCGCCGCCGGAGTCGACGAACCGCCACTGCTGGTTGTTGCCGTTGCTGCGGCTCCACTGCACGAGCGACCCACCGTCGGCGGTGGAGAAGTTGTAGACGTCGAGGGCCTTGCCGCTGTTGCGGTTGACCAGGACATACCAGGTGTTGCCGTCGACGGTCGCCGCGGAGGCCGGCGCCACCCAGGCGACAGCGGTCGCGAGAACGGTCGCGAGCGCCGCGAGAAGACATACGACGGTGCCCGGCGCCCGGCGCCGGCCACTCGTCGCGCGGACGGAGGGGTGCATCTTCTCTCCTTTGAAGAGCGGAGACACCGCTGGGGTGAAGACACCCGCGGTGTGGTGGCCGGCTTACGCCGGCGTGGGGCCCGAGGGCGTGCCCCGCTGAGGGAAGGGGACGGGGCCGGCAGGCCCGGCCGCCGGGGCGGGCCGATGTGGTCGCCGCCCGAGCCGGGTCGCGGCCCTGGTGGAGGCGCCGAATCATGGACCGAGTGCCTCACGGGTCGGGTCCGGCCGACGCCGGTGCGGACCGTCTCACCGTGGCCGATGTCGCCACGCGTCGGGCACTCGTGACGCCGAGAGCACCGGCCGGCCCGTGCACCTTCCGGCAGCGCCTGTCGCTCATGGACGCCGCGGACAGTGCTATCGGCCCGGAAGGTCACGCTCCAGCGGGGCTGCGCATGCGATGTGAGCGTTAACAAATCTCCAATCGAGCGCCCCTCTCCTATCAGCGGCTTGTGGTGGTGGTGTAGCGGATCAAACATGACGCCATAAGCGGTGTCAACGCGCGGCTCCCTGTCCGTCCGGCCTCGTGCCGGCCGGATGCCGCTCACCTGCTCCTCCCGAGGTTGTGAGGACACCGTCCGCGGTCCGGATGACGAAACTTTCATCACGACCCCCCGTCGCCCGGAGCCGTCCCGGACGGAGCAGAAAACTTACGGACCCCATTTCGCGCGTCTATCAGCGCATATGAGGCACAGATGTGGGGATCGCGGCGAAACTTACCGGAAACGGCCTTGACACGTTTCGGAATGATTTCCAGACTGACCCCCGAGGCGGCTCTTCCTGCCGGGGTCGGTGGTGAGCGGCAGGAGCCGCAGTTCCGACGCGACGACGAGCGCGTGCTGTTTCCGCGCGCGTCTATCCGCGTTCCCTCATTTATCCCGCAGTGGAGGCTCAGGCATGAGCGAAAACCCCTCATCCGCCGGCGGAGGACGGCGACCACGCGCCGGCACCCGCCGGCTGCTGGTCGCCGGCGCCCTCGGCGTACTCGGCACCGTGACCGCACTCTCGACATCCCTCCCGGCCGGCGCGGCCGCCGGCACCCTGGGCGCGGCCGCCGCCCAGAGCGGCCGCTACTTCGGCACCGCGATCGCGGCCGGGCACCTGAACGACTCGACCTACGTGGCCACCTGGGACCGGGAGTTCAACTCGGTCACCGCGGAGAACGAGATGAAATGGGGCCCGATCGAGCCCTCTCGCAACTCCTTCAACTGGGGGTCGGCCGACCAGATCGTCAACCACGCCGTGAGCAAGGGCATGAAGGTCCGCGGCCACACCCTGGTCTGGCACGCCCAGCTGCCCAGCTGGGTCAACTCCAACATGTCGGCCAGCGACCTGCGCTCGGCGATGACCAACCACATCACCCAGGTCATGAACCACTACAAGGGCAAGGTCTACGCCTGGGACGTGGTCAACGAGGCCTTCGCCGACGGCGGCTCGGTCGGCAGCCTGCGCAGCTCGATCTTCACCCAGAAACTGGGCAACGGCTTCATCGAGGAGGCGTTCCGCGCCGCGCGGGCCGCCGACCCCAACGTCAAGCTGTGCTACAACGACTACAACATCGACGACGCCAACGCGAACAAGACCCGCGGCGTCTACAACATGGTCAAGGACTTCAAGGCCCGCGGCGTGCCCATCGACTGCGTCGGACTGCAGTCCCACTTCGGCAACCCGCCGTCCAACTACCAGCAGAACATCGCCCAGTTCGCCGCGCTCGGCGTCGACGTCCAGATCACCGAGCTCGACGTCGGCGGCTCCGGCTCCACCCAGGCCGACGCCTACCGCCGCGTCACCCAGGCCTGCATGGCCGTGTCCCGCTGCACCGGCATCACGGTGTGGGGCATCACCGACAAGTGGTCCTGGCGCAGCGGCGACACCCCGCTGCTGTTCGACGGCAACTTCAACAAGAAGCAGGCGTACACCGCCGTCCTCGACGCCCTCAACGGCGGGACCTCCAGTTCTCCCCCGCCCACCGGAAACGGGACCGCCATCAGGGGCGTGGGATCGGGCCGGTGCCTGGACGTCACCGAAGCCTCCCAGACCAACGGCACCCAGGTGGAGATCTGGGACTGCAACGGGCAGAGCAACCAGCAGTGGACCTCCACGAGCGCGGGTGAGCTGCGGGTCTACGGCGGCAAGTGCCTGGACGTCAACGGCGCCGGCACCGCCGACGGAACCAGCGTGATCATCTGGGACTGCAACGGCCAGAACAACCAGAAGTGGCGCCTCAACTCCGACGGCAGCATCACCGCCGTCGGGGCCAACAAGTGCCTGGACGTGTCCGGCAACGGCACCGCCAACGGCACCAAGGTGCAGATCTACACGTGCAACGGCCAGAACAACCAGAAGTGGACCCGAGTGTGACACCACCCCTCTCCGGGGCGGCCCTGCGTGGCCGCCCCGGCCGGGCCGTGGGACTCGCCGACGCGGCCTGATCGTTCCACTCGTCCAACCATTCCACCCGTGACACCGTCGCCGGGCCTCGCGCACCCGAGGCCCGGCCGGCGGTGTGCGTTTCCGCGCCCGGAGCGACCACTCCCCCGCGGGCGCCCGCTGCGCGAAGGCGCGGATCGGCACCGACAGCCAGAAGGAGAGACATGACGCAAGATCAGAACGATCCCGTGCGCGGCGAGCGGAGATTACTGAGCCGGAGATCCGTCCTGACGACGATGGGAGCGCTGCCGGTCATCACCGCCGCGACCTCGGTCCTGGGGGCCACGGAGGCCGCGGCGGCCACCGCGGCCATCAATCCGTCGGCGCAGCGGCAGACCATCCGGGGCTTCGGCGGCATGGCCCACGCGGCCTGGATCGGCGACCTGACGGCCGCCCAGCGGGAGACGGCGTTCGGCACCGGCGAGGGCAGGCTGGGCTTCTCCATCCTGCGGATCCCCGTCGGCGAGAGCCAGGCGGACTTCGGCCGCGATCTGGCGACGGCGCAGCGCGCGGCCGAGCTCGGAGTGACCGTCTTCGCCTCTCCGTGGAATCCCCCGGCCAGCATGATCGAGACCTTCAACCGCAACGGCCAGACCAACGCCAAACGCCTCAGGTACGACCAGTACGCCGCGTACGCCCAGCATCTGAACTCCTTCAGCACGTACATGCGGAACAACGGGGTGAACCTGTACGCCATTTCCGTGCAGAACGAGCCCGACTACGCGCACGACTGGACGTGGTGGACGTCCACCGAGATGGTCAAGTTCCTGCGGGAGAACGCCGGCTCGATCAACACCAGGGTCATCGCGCCCGAGTCCTTCCAGTACGTCAAGAGCGTGTCGGACCCGATCCTCAACGACTCCACGGCGCTCGCCAACGTGGACATCATCGGGGCGCACCTCTACGGCACGTCGTACTCGAACTTCCCCTACCCGCTCTTCAAGCAGAAGGGCGCGGGCAAGGACCTCTGGATGACCGAGGTCTACTACCCCAACAGCACTGACTCGGCCGACACCTGGCCGCAGGCGCTCGACGTGGGCGAGCACATGCACCGCGCCATGGTGGAGGCCGAGTTCCAGGCGTACGTCTGGTGGTACATCCGGCGCAGCTACGGCCCTATGCGGGAGGACGGCCAGCTCAGCAAGCGCGGCGCCATCATGGCGCAGTTCGCCAGGTTCGTCCGCCCCGGATACGTACGGATCGACGCGACGGCGAACCCCGCGTCGAACGTCTACGTCTCGGCGTACCGCAGCGGTGACACCGTCGTCATCGTCGCCATCAACAAGGGGACCTCGGCGGTGAGCCAGCAGTTCACCGTGGCGAACGCCACCTCGGCGAGCGTCTCGTCCTGGGTGACCGACGGGAGCAGGAACGTCGCGGCCCAGGCGGCGACCAGCATGTCGAACGGCTCCCTCACCGTCACGCTTCCCGCCCGCAGCATGACGACCTTCGTGACCAGCCTGAGCGGCGGCTCCTCGCCCTCCCCGTCGCCCGTCCTGTCGCCGACCCCGTCACCCACCCCGTCGCCCAGCGCCTCGCCCAGCGGCGGCACCGGGACCGGGCCCCGGGTCGCCTACACGATGAGCTCCTGGAACAGCGGCTTCACCGCCAGTATCAGCATCACCAACACCGGGACCTCGACGATCAACGGCTGGACGCTGAACTTCACCCTGCCCTCCGGGCAGTCCATCACCTCGGGCTGGAACGCCACCTACTCGCCCTCCAGCGGCCAGGTGAGCGCGGCCAACGTCAGCTACAACGGCACGATCGCCCCCGGGGCCACCGTCGACATCGGCTTCCAGGCCACCCACACCGGCAACACCGCCGAGCCGACCGCCTTCACCCTCAACGGCGTTCCGTGCACCGTGGTCTGATCGGCCCGCGGGCCGATCGGCTCCCGTCTGACGAGCCCCTGGTCTGACCGGCTCCCGGTGTGACGGGCCCCGGGTCTGACCGGCCAATGGACTGACCGGTATGGTGCCTGACCGGTACCGGTCCCATGGCCTGACCGGCCCGTGGCCCGACCGGCTCCTGGTCTGACCGGCGAGCGAGGCAACCCCGAAGCACACCGGCTGGACCTCGGCCGCGCCCTGGACCCACAGGTCCAGGGCGCGGCCCGGCCCTTTGTGCGTGCCCACGGCGCGGCCCGGCCGATGGGGTGCTACCGGTGGGGTGCGGCCGGTGGGGGGCCCGGCCGTCCTCGCGGGAGGTCAGCCGCCAGGCGGCCTCCTCCCGGGCGAGATCACCCAGCGCCGAGATCAACCCGGGGCCGAATCACCTCAGGGCGAGGCGTAGCAGCAGGTCCTTGACGTCCGTCGCCTCGAATCGTCCCCTGGCGGCGGACGAATCGGAGCAGAGCAGCACCGGCGCGTCGGCGGGGTCGGCGGGAAGCAACCCGTGTGAGCCGCGTACGGCGCGGGCGCCCTCGTCGAGGCCGACGACGTTCATCAGGTAGCGCATGCCGAGCTTCTTGCGCAGCAGCGCCACGCCGGCCCTGCGCTTGGCGGCGCCGGGGTTCACCGGGTCGAAGAACAGCTCGGCCGGGTCGTAGCCGGGCTTGCGATGGATTTCGACGAGGCGCGCGAAGTCGGGCGCGCGGGCGTCGTCCAGCCAGTAGTAGTAGGTGAACCACGCGTCGCGATCGGCGAGCAGGACCAGTTCACCGGCGCGGGGGTGGTCCAGGCCGTGCGCCTTCTTCCCGCTCTCGTCCAGCACCTCGGCGACGCCGGGCAGGGACGCGCAGAGCGCGGCGACGGCCGGCACGTCGGCGGGATCGGAAACGTAGACGTGCGCCACCTGATGGTCGGCGACGGCGAACGCGCGCGAGGTCCACGGGTCGAGATACTCCATGCCGTCCTGGGTGTGGACGCGCAGGAGCCCTTCCGCACGGAGCATCCGGTTGACGTCGACGGGGCGGGAGACGTCGGTGATGCCGTACTCCGACACGCAGACGACGGTCCTGCCCTGCGCCGCCGCGGCGTCCAGCAGCGGCGTCAGCACGGTGTCGAGCTCGGCGGCCGCCGCGGCGGCGCGGGGGTCGGACGGGCCGAAGCGCTGCAGGTCGTAGTCGAGGTGGGGGATGTAGGCCAGCGTCAGATCGGGGTTGTGCGTGGTCATGACGTGCTCGGCGGCGCGGCAGATCCAGGTCGACGAGGCGATCCCCGCTCCCGGGCCCCAGTAGGTGAACAGGGGGAAGGTGCCCAGCGCCGCGGTGAGCTCGTCGTGCAGCTCCGGAGGGTGGGTGTAGCAGTCGGCCTCCTTGCGCCCATCGGCGTAGTAGATCGGCCGGGGGGTGATCGTCCAGTCGACGTCGGCGCCCATCGCGTACCACCAGCAGACGTTGGCCACGGTGAACCCGGGCCGGTCGCGCCGGGCGGCCTGCCACACCTTCTCACCGCCGACGAGCGCGTTGTGCTGGCGCCACAGCAGGACCTCGCCGAGGTCGCGGAAGTACCAGCCGTTGCCGACGATGCCGTGATCGGCCGGCGGGGCGCCGGTGAGGAACGTGGACTGCACCGAGCAGGTGACGGCGGGCAGGACGGTGCCGAGTTCCGCCTGGAAGCCGTCCGCGGCGACGGCCCGGAGCCGCGGCATGTGCGCCAGCAGCCGCGGGGTCAGCCCCACCACGTCCAGGACCAGCAACGATGTCATGTCATCACTCCCACATCACGCAGCGCGGCACGGGCGAAGTCGAGCTCGGCGGCGATGCCCGCGGCGAGCTGTCCGGGGGTCTGCGGGCGCAGGGCGGGTGGCAGCACTCCCCACGTGTAGGTCTCCACGTCGAAGTGGTCGCACAGCGGCCGCGGCCCGCCGGCGAGCTCCGCGAGCGCCGCACGCATCACGGGGATGGTCGTGGCCAGCGGCGCGGGCGGTGAGACGTGGAGGGGAACGTGGTAGTGGACCCGCCACGGCCCGGGCAGCCCCCGCTCGAAGGCCTCGTCGAGGTCGTCGGCGGCGTCGCCCGCGGGGTTGCGCGTCTGGTGCAGGAAGCGCGGCTCGACGTACTCGCGCAGGGCGTCGGGCTCCGCGGTCTCCAGGGCCGCGGACAGCTGGACCTTGACGACGGGCAGGCCGGCCCGGCTCAGCTCCTTCAGCGCGGCGGCCGGCTCCTCCCACGCGCAGGCCAGGTGGGCGAGGTCCAGGCAGATGCCGAGCCGGTCGCCGTCGACGCCGGCGAGCCGTGCCACCGCCTGGCCCGTCGTCTCCACGACGCAGCCGGGTTCGGGTTCGAACCCCACCCGTATCACCCGGCCCGTGGCGGACTCGACGTCGGCCAGACCGGCGGCCAGCCGGTCGAGCCGGCGCGCGGCCTGATCGGCCATGCCGGTGTCCCAGGGGTCGCGCCAGGCGAGCGGCAGCGTCGAGACCGACCCCCGGGCCGCGTCCTCGGGGAGCAGGTCCGCGAGGACGAGCGCCAGATCCAGGGTGTACGACAGGCGGTCCGCGGTGGTCCAGTCGGGATGGTAGACGGCGTGCTTGACGACCGGGTCCTGGAAGGAACGGTAGGGGAAGCCGTTGAGCGTGACCACCTCCAGGCCCCGTGCGGACAGCTCGCGGCGGAGCCTGGCCCGCAGGGCGGCGTCTTCGGCCAGGGCGGCGGCGACGGGCGCGGCCAGCCAGAGCCCGAGCCCGAGGACGTCCGTGCCGAGTCGGGCGCGGATCGGCACCGCGTAGACGTCGAGCTGGGCGATGATGCCGTCGAGATCCTCCGCCGCGTGCACGTTGGTGCAGTAGCTCAGGTGCAGCGGGGCTCCTCCCGGGTGGCGCAGCCGCATCAGCTGCCGCCGCGCTTGATGGAGCTGCCGGCGAAGGTGGGCTCGTCCGCGCCGGCTGCCGCGCCGGTCAGGTCGAGGCGCCCCGACTGGCCGTAGAACTCCACCGGATTGCGCCACAGCACGCGGTCGACGTCGTCCTCGGTGAACCCGGCGGCCAGCATGGCCTTTCCGGTCTCCAGCGTGAGCAGCGGGTCGGAGACGCCCCAGTCGGCGGCGGAGTTGACGAGCATCCGGTCCGGGCCGTACTGCTTGAGGATCTCCACCATGCGGGGCGGCGACATCTTCGTCTCGGGATAGATGGAAAAGCCCATCCAGCATCCGGAGTCGCGCACGGTGCCGACGGTGACCTCGTTGAGGTGGTCGACCGCGACCCGCTCGGGCGCGATCCCCGAGGCCGCGACGACCTCCAGAGTGCGCCGGGTGCCGGTGGCCTTGTCGCGGTGGGGTGTGTGGACGAGCGCCGGCAGGTCGTACTCGACGGCGAGGGCGAGCTGCCGCTCGAAGGCGTCGTCCTCCTCCGGGGTGATCGAGTCGTAGCCGATCTCGCCGACCGCGACGACGCGGTCCTTGTCCAGGTAACGCGGCAGCAGGTCGAGCACGGGGTGGCAGCGCGGGTCGTTCGCCTCCTTGGGGTTCAGCGCGATCGTGGCGTGGTGCACGATGCCGAACTGGGCGGCCCGGTACGGCTCCCAGCCGATCAGCGAGTCGAAGTAGTCGGCGAACGAGGCGGGGCCGGTGCGAGGCTGCCCCAGCCAGAAAGCCGGCTCCACGACGGCCCGGACGCCGGCGGCGGCCATCCGGGCGTAGTCGTCGGTGGTGCGCGACGTCATGTGGATGTGCGGGTCGAAGATGCGCATCAGGACTCCTCACGGGTCAGACGGCCGAGCAGGGCGGCGGCGTCGGCGGGCATGGGGCGTCCCGCGGCCGCGCGCTCGTCGGCGAAGGCGGCCAGCATGACCGCCAGCTCTCGGTCGGCCCGCTCGTCCAGCCCGAAAACCTCGGCCAGCGGCACGCCGGTGAACACGCACTTGAGCACCGCCTGCCGCCAGGCGGCCTGGTCGAGGTGGCGGGCGTACGGCCCGAGGGCGGCGGCCAGCAGACGGGCGTCGTTCGTGCGGATCGCGTCCTGCAGCAGGGGCAGCCCCGCCGAGCCGACGGCGAGCATCGGCAGGGCCTTGAGCACGGCCCGCTTCTCGTCGGCGTCGCCGTAGCGGTAGAGGTCGCCGATCTCGGTCTCCGCCCGGTCGGCCGGCAGCGCGGCCAGCAGCAGTGCCCGGACGGCCTCGTCCGCGGTCCAGCCGGGCTCGCCGGGCAGCGATGTGCGCCCGGCCCGCCGTCCGGCCTGGGTGAAGGACCGGCCGATCGTCTCGGGTCGCTCGCTCGCCGCGGTGAGCGCGGCGTCCACCCATTCCTCTCGCGGTGTCTCCCGCAGCGCGGCTCGCAGCCGCTCCGGTGACGTCATGCCCTTCTCCCTTCGCCTTCACGCCGCGACTCCTGCTCGGCTCCGCGCAGGAATTCGATCGAGCGCCGGGCCACGTCGGGCGCGGCGTGGGAGTGACGGGGAAGCTCGACCGCGACCAGGCCCCGGTAGCCGGCGTCGTCGAGCGCGCGCAGCACCGGCGGAAAGTCGATCTCCCCTTCGCCGAACTCCAGATGTTCGTGCACGCCCCGTCGCATGTCGTCGATCTGGACGTTGACCAGGTGCGCGGCGACGGCCGCGACGCAGCGCGGCACCGGGTCGGGCTCGTTGCAGCGGCAGTGCCCGATGTCCAGGGTGATGCCGAAACCGTCCGGAGACCCGAGCGCCTCGTGCAGCCTCCGCCAGCCGTCGATCGTCTCGACGAGCATCCCCGGCTCGGGTTCGAACCCCAGCGTCACATCGGCGCGCCGCGCGGCGTCGAGAACCCGCCCGCAGCCGTCGACCAGCCGGCTCCAGGCGGTGGCCTGGTCGATCCGGGCCGGGCGCACGCCGGACCAGAACGACACCGCCTCGGCGCCGAGGTCCGCGCCGATCGCGACGGCGCGGCTGAGGAAGTCCACCCGCAGGTCCCGGTCGTCGTCCAGCAGCGTCGGGGCGTGCTTGCGCAGTGGATCGAGCAGGTAACGCGCACCGGTCTCGACGACCACCGCCAGACCGAGGTCGCGCAGCTTGTCGGCGACCTCGGCCACGCGCCGTCCCAGCCCGTCGGCGTACGGGTCGAGGTGGCTGTGGTCGAGCGTCAGGGCCACTCCCTCGTACCCGAGGCCGGCGATGACGTCGAGGGCGTCCGGCAGCCGGTGATTGGCGAAGCCGTTGGTGCCGTAGCCGAACCTCATGTCGCGGAGACTTTCCTGACCAGGCGCCGGGCCAGCGGCATCGCCGCCGCGAGGGCGAGGCCGAGCCGCGGGGCGCCGCCGCGCGCGGCGAGGGCTCCCTGCAGGGCCGGCAGACTGACGATGCCCGCGCTGACCGCGTCGCGGACGCGCCGCGCGGAGGGGTCGGCGACGGCGCGCGCCTGGGGGACGCCGAACTGCGCGGCGTACACGCCGGCGAGGGCCGGCTGCGCCGGTCCCCCGGCACCACCGGCGGTGCCACGGGCCGTGACGGCGGCGAGCGTGACGGTGCCCGCCAGGGTCGCGGCGGGCAGCCGCGGGTCCGCCCCCGACACCTCAGCGTGTGAGAGCGCGGTGAGCAGGTAGGTGTGGGCGGCGATGGTGAGGGCGGAGGGCAGCGCGGCGGTGCGGGAGCCGCCGGTGGCGCCCAGCAGCACGTCCAGGCCGCGGCACAGCGCCATCGTCAGGGGACCGGCGGGCGTGCCCTTGGCCGCCACGTCGTACGCCCAGATGGCGCCGGCCAGGGGCGCGGCGACCGCCAGGGCACTCCGGCCGCCCGCGAGCCCCGCCGCGGCGAGCCCGGCGGCGGTGAGCCCCGCCGCCGTGCCGAGGGCCGCCCCGGCCGACACGCGGCCCGAGGGGATGGGCCGCTCGGGGCGCTCGACCGCGTCGAGATGCCGGTCGGCCCAGTCGTTGGCCGCCATCCCCGCCCAGTAGAGGAGGACCGAGGAGCAGGCCAGACCAATGGTGCGGCGGCCGAGCGCCCCACCGGCGGCCGCACCGGCGACCACGTCGCCGGGTACGGACAGCGCGGCAGGCGCCCGGACGAGGTCGATCAAATCGCGGAGCGTCGTCATCGCGCCGTCATCGCCCTGTCCCCTGCGAGCCGTACGCGTCCACCGCGGCCCGCAGCATCCGCCACTGCTCGGGCAGCGCGTGCGGCACCTCTCCGAGGGGGTCCTTGAAGAAGAAGGCCAGTTCGGTGAGCGGACCCGTGCGCCCGGCGTGGTGGGCGGCCGCCGTCAGCCGCGCCAGGTCCAGGACCAGCGGAGCGGCCAGCGCCGAGTCGCACCCGTGCCAGGTGAACTCCATGCGCATGCGAGTTCCGAGGAATCCCTCGAAGGAGATCAGGTCCCACGCGGTCTTGAAGTCGTCGAGGTCCTCGACGAAGTCGATGCGGGTCTCACCCTGCGGGACGTAGCCGAGCGTCTCGCGCAGCACGCGCTGCTTGCTGGCGGACTTGGCCGCGTTGGCCGCCGGTTCGGCGAGGTTCGCGCCGTCGCCGCCTCCCAGCAGGTTGAGGCCGGACCAGGTGCGCACCTTCAGGTTGCGCAGGGCGAACATCGGGGCGAGCACCGATTTGACCAGGGTCTCGCCGGTTTTGCCGTCGTGGCCCCCGTACGGGAGCCCCTGCTCGCGGGCCAGCGCGTCGAGGGCGGGCAGGCGGGCGCCGGTGGACGGCGTGAAGTCGATGTAGGGGCAGCCGGCGCGCAGAGCGGCATAGGCGGCCAGGGCGCTGGGCGGCAGGACGGGCTCCGGCCCGGCCAGCGCGTCCCGCAACGCGTCGAGATCGGCGTGGGCGGGATGGGGTGGCGGCGCCGGTTCGGTGGTCGAGACGTTGATCACGACGACGTGGTCCAGCTGGTGCCGCCGGCGGAAACGGTCCAGGTCGGCGCCGATGGCGTCCGCGGCCTCGGCCTGCGTGCCGCCGTCCGGCAGGGGCAGTACGTCCTGCTCGATCTCGAGGAGCGCGTCCTGCACGGCCCCGGCGAGCCGAGCCGGGACGATGCCCGCCTCTGCCAGCGCGGCGGCCTTCTTCATCAGGGGGATCGAGGAGATGTCGTGGCCACCGAAGACCAGGTCCCCTATCGCCGGGAGGGCGTCGCTGCGCAGTTCGGGCGACTCCAGGACGCATCCGGTCGCCTCGGCCAAACCCGCCCGCACCGCCGACGCCCCGAGCATGCTCGTGACGGCGACCGATCCTCGTGCTCCGATGAGCCATACTCCGGTTCTCATTTGTCTCCTCTCCCCGTTCGGTTGCCGGGACGGTGGGGGTGTTGCTCGTGGCGGGTCGGCTCCGGCGGGCGGCGGCCACGGTGCGGCCGCCGCCCGGGGTGGTGTGTCATTCGGAGGAGAAGGCGGCGTCGAAGGCGGCGTCCGGCGGGGTGATGGCGTTGAGCGAGCGGATGTAGGCGAGGGCCTCGGGTGCGCCGTGCAGCCGGTCCATGCCCGCGTCCTCCCACTCGACGGAGATCGGGCCGTCGTAACCGATGTGGTTGAGCGCCCGGAAGCACTCCTCCCACGGCACGTCGCCCCGGCCGGTGGACACGAAGTCCCACCCACGGCGGGGATCGGCCCAGGCCAGGTGCGAGGCCAGGCGACCGCGCCGGCCGTCGCGGGTGGCGACCCGGGCGTCCTTGCAGTCGACGTGGTAAATCTTGTCGGCGAAGTCGAGGATGAAGTTCGCCGGGTCAAGGCCCTGCCACACCATGTGCGAGGGGTCCCAGTTCAGCCCGAAGGCCGGCCGGTGACCGATGGCCTCCAGCGTCCGCACCGTGGTGTGGTAGTCGTAGGCGATCTCGCTGGGGTGCACCTCGTGCGCGAACCGCACCCCCACCTCGTCGAAGACGTCGAGGATCGGGTTGAAGCGGTCGGCGAAGTCGGCGTAGCCCGCCTCGATCATCGACGGCGGCACCGGCGGGAACATCGCCAGGGTGTGCCAGATGGAGGAGCCGGTGAAGCCCACCACGGTCGAGACGCCGAGTTTGGCGGCCGCGCGGGCGGTGTCCTTGAGTTCCTCGGCGGCGCGCTGCCGGACGCCTTCGGGTTCGCCGTCGCCCCAGATGCGGGCGGGCAGGATGCCCTTGTGGCGTTCGTCGATGGGGTGGTCGCAGACGGCCTGGCTGAGGAGGTGGTTGGAGATCGTCCACACCCCGAGGTTGTACTTGGCCAGGGTCTCCTTCTTGCGCTCGACGTAGGAGTCGTCGGCCAGAGCCTTGTCGACCTCGAAGTGGTCGCCCCAGCAGGCGAGCTCCAGGCCGTCGTAGCCCCATTCGGAGGCCAGGCGGCAGACTTCCTCGAACGGCAGGTCCGCCCACTGCCCGGTGAACAACGTGACCGGCCTGGTCATGAATCCTCCACAGTCGTGAAGCGGCTGCCCTCAGCCGCGCTCTGCTCGACGGCCGCCAGCACCCGCTGCACCCGCAGCCCGTCCTCGAAGGACGGCGCCGGGTCGGTGCCGGCGGCGATCGCCTCCAGGAAGTCCTTCGCCTCGTGGACGAAGGTGTGCTCGTAGCCGAGGCCGTGACCCGGCGGCCACCACGCCCCGGCGTACGGGTGGTCCGGCTCGGTGACGAGGATCCGCCGGAAGCCCTGCTCGGCGCTGTCGATGGTGTGGTCGTGGAACCACAGCTCGTTCATCGCCTCGAAGTCGAAGGACAGGCTGCCCAGCGACCCGTTGACCTCGATGCGCAGCGCGTTCTTACGCCCGGTGGCGAACCGGGTGGCCTCGAACGAGGCCAGCGCCCCGCCGTCGAAGCGGCCGATGAACAGCGCCGCGTCGTCCACCGTCACCTCGCCCATCTCACCGGCGCCGCCCTCGGCGGCCAGGCCGCTCGACCCTTCGGCGAGCGGACGCTCCTTGATGAAGGTCTCGGTGAGCGCGCTCACCCCCGTCAGCGACCGGCCGACGATGAACTGCGCGGTGTCGATGATGTGCGCGCCGATGTCGCCGAGGGCGCCGGACCCGGCCTTGTCCTTCTGGAGCCGCCAGACGAGGGGGAACTCCGGGTCGACGATCCAGTCCTGCAGGTACTGCGCCCGCACGTGCCGGATCTCCCCGAGCCTGCCCTCCTCGACGAACCGCCGGGCCAGCGCGACCGCGGGCACGCGGCGGTAGTTGAAGGCGACCATGCTGCGCACCCCGCGCGCCGCCGCCTCCTTCGCCGCCGCGGCCATGGCCTCGGCCTCGGCCACGGTGTTGGCCAGCGGCTTCTCGCACAGGACGTGCTTGCCCGCCGCCAGCGCCGCGATGGCGATCTCGGCGTGGCTGTCGCCCGGCGTGCAGATGTCGACGATGTGCACGTCGTCACGCTCGACGAGCCGCTTCCAGTCGGTCTCCGCGTTGGCCCAGCCCAGCTTCTCTGCGGCCTGCGCGGTCGCCTCGGCGGACCTGCCGGCCACGGCCACCATCGCGGGTTTGACCGGCAGGTCGAAGAACGCGTCCACGCTGCGCCACGCCTGGGAGTGGGTGCGGCCCATGAACGCGTACCCGACCATGCCGATCCCGACGACGGGTCTCACGACTCGAACCCGATTGGCAGGTACTGGGCGACGTTGTCCTTGCTGACGGTCTCCGAGGACAGCGTGATCGACTGCGGCACCTCCTGCTCCAGCAGGTCGCTCATGCCCTTGCCCTGGGCGATGAGCCGGGCGATCTTGATCGCCGAAGCGGCCATCGTCGCGGGGTAGGTGACCGTCGCCTTCAGCACGCCGCTGTCGGCCTGGATGTCACGCATCGCGTTGGCCGAACCCGCACCACCGACCATGAAGAACTCGTCGCGACCGGCCTCCTTGATCGCCGCCATCACGCCGATGCCCTGGTCGTCGTCGTGGTTCCAGATCGCGTCGATCTTCTTGTGCGCCTGCAGCAGGTTGCTGGCCACCTGCGTGCCCGACTCCACCGTGAACTTGGCGTCCTGCTGCGCGGTCACCGTGAAACCGTAGGTCTTCAGCGCGTCGGCGAAGCCCTTGCTGCGGTCCTGGGTCAGCGGCAGCGTGGCGATGCCCTGGATCTCCAGGATCACCGGGTTGGAGACGCCCTTGTCCTTCAGCGTCTTGCCGATGAAGTGGCCGGCCGCCACTCCCATGCCGTAGTTGTCCCCGCCGATCCAGGCACGGTAGGACAGCTTGTCGGGGAACACCCGGTCCACGTTGACCACCGGGATGCCCGCGTCCATGGCCTGCCGGGCGACCTGGTTGAGCTGCTCACCGTCGTTGGGCAGGATCACCAGCACGTTGACCTTGGCCTGGATCAGCGACTCCACCGCGGAGATCTGCTGGTTGATGTCGTTGGTCGGCTCGACCGCCTTCAACTCCACATCGGAGTACTGCTTGGCCGCGTCCGTCGCGTTCTTGCTGATGGCGGCGATCCAGCCGTGGTCGGCGGCCGGGGCCGAGAAGCCGATGACGACCTTGTCGCCCGGGGCCTCGTTCCCGCCCGTGGCCGCGGCGGTGGCGGCAGCGGCGGCGACCGGCGCGCTCGCCTGCGCCGCCGGCTCGTTGCTGGTGCAGGCCGTGACGAGGGCGCCCGCGCCGAGGACGGCTCCGCTCCAGAGGAAGCCGCGCCGGCCGACGTTCTTGTCCATATCTTCTCCTTTTGGGGCCGGTCGGATTCCGATCCGGCCCCGGTATCAGGTGTGTGAGGTGAGGCTTCGCCGCTGCAGGAGCACCGCGACGACGATGATCGCGCCCTTGGCGACGAGCTGGTCGGCCGTGTTGAGGCCGTTGAGAATGAACAGATTGGTGATCACCGTGAAGATCATCAGACCGAGGATCGAACCGATGATCGTGCCCCGGCCACCGGTCAGCAACGTCCCACCGATGATCACAGC
>NZ_JBICTF010000020.1:0-8322 GCF_043197435.1 Microbispora bryophytorum
GCCCGGAGCCACGTCGGCCACGGTCTTGGAACCGAACGGGGTGGTCAGCTCCACCGTCGCCGGAACCTCACCGTTGTTCACGGCAGTCACGGCGAGGTACGCCGAGGTGCCGATGCAGCGAGAGGCGGCGGTGACGGTCATCTTGACCTCCGCAGAGGAAGCCTTGTTCAACTTGAAGTAGTCGAACGTGACCGTCTTGGACGCGGCCTGGGCGGTGCCGATGGTGAAGACGCCGACCTTCGACGCGTTCGCCACGGCGCTGTTCGTCACCGCTGCGACCGTGCCGTTGGTGGCCAGGTCGGTCCAGGTGGTGCCGTCGGAGGAGTAGGAGCCGGTGAAGCTGTCTCCCACCTTCTTCAGGCGCAGCCACCACGGGCCGGCGCTGAGGTTGTTCACCTGCGGCTGCGGGTTCTGCACGGTGCCGCCGACCTCGCTGCGCAGCTCGATCGTCCGCGCCACCGTCGACCCTGCGGCGTTGGTGGTGAGGAAGTCGAACTTCACGTAGTTGTCGTCGTCGCCGTAGACCATCAGGCCGCCCTGCTGGTACTGCTCGCTGAGGGCAGAACCGTCGACCTTGGTCTCCAGCGTCCAGTCACCGCTCGGCGCCTTCTGCAGGATGAAGTTCTTCGGGCCGCTGTTGGTCGTCCCGTAGATGTCACCCGTGGTGGTGTCGAGCTGCAGCTTGCCGTCGCTCACGCGCGCCGTCGTGGCGTCGGGGCGAACGATCGAGTCCCAGCGGCAGGCGTCGAGCGCGGTGCCGTCGAAGTCGTCGTCCGGGTTCGGCCCGGTCGCCTTGTCGTCCGGCGTGATGTTGAACCAGTCGAAGGACGCGTCCACCACCGGGTGGTTGGCCCCGGCCAGCGAGATCAGGCCGATCTGCGGGTTGCTGATCCCGGCGAGCGCCTTGGTCTCCGGCATCGCGGTGAACGTGGTGCCGTCCGACGAGTAGTGGGCGGTGATGTTGGTGCCGTCACTGATGAACCGGACGTACACCGTGTCGGGGTAGCTGTCCCCGAGGTTGGCGGTGTTGCTGTCGGTCACCTCGTTCGGGGTGCCGTTCTCCTCCCGGATGAACTGGAAGATGCGGCTGGCGTGGTCAGACCCCGAGGTCGACCGCCCCTGGATCACCATCTTGGCGTAGTTGTCGTCGTCGCCGTAGATGACCAGGCCCGCCTGCTGGTACGCGTCGGTCGCCCTCAGCGTGAGCTTGGCGGTGGCGGTCCAGGCACCCGACGGCGCCGGCTGCACGACGATGTTCGGCGTGTTGCCGCCGTCGTCGTAGATGTCGGTGGTCGAGGTCGGGATGGTGAGGTTGCCGTCGGCGACCTTCAGGTCCTGGTTCTCCCGGATGACCGACCAGCGGTCACGGTCGAGCTGGTCGCCCAGGAAGTCGTCGGAGCGGCCGGTGAAGCACACCGTGGCCGGCGCGTTCACCTTGATCGGGATCGAAACGGTGCCCGTCGCGCCCTTCGCGTCGGTCACAGTCGCCACGGCGGTGTAGTTGCCGGGCGCGGTGTAGGTGTAGCTCGCTTCGGCGGTGGTGGCCTCCGTCGCGCCGCTCGCCCCGAAGTTCCACTTGTAGGTGACCGGGTCACCCTCGGGGTCGGTTCCCGTCGCCTTGAAGTCGACCTTCAGCGGGGCGACGCCCGACGTCGGGTTCGCCGTCGCGG
This sequence comes from Microbispora bryophytorum, assembly GCF_043197435.1. Taxonomy (NCBI): domain Bacteria; kingdom Bacillati; phylum Actinomycetota; class Actinomycetes; order Streptosporangiales; family Streptosporangiaceae; genus Microbispora; species Microbispora bryophytorum. Next base: position 1,671 of record NZ_JBICTF010000020.1, read on the forward strand.
TCACGGTCGGGCGCTGGTTCTCCGTGGCGCCCTTGCCCACGAAGTCGACCCAGTTGAAGTTGGCCAGGTAGGCGTCGTTCGCCGCGCTCGCCGGCTTGCGCACGACGAAGTACAGCGGACCGCTTTCGGTCGGCGGGTTGGTCAGGTTGAGCGTGACGTCGGCGAACGTCTGCCAGTCGCCGGTGGGCGTCACGTCGACCGAACCGACCAGCGTGCCGGTCTCGGGGTTGCCCGCACGGATCTGCACGGTTCCGCCGGCGCCGGCCGAGGAGGCCCGAAGCCGGATCGCGGAGACGTTCGACAGGTTGACCGGGTCGAACGACCACCAGTCGCCGTCCTGGACGAACCCGATGTTCAAGTTGCCGCCCTGGGCGTCGCCCGAGGTCTCGGTCTGAACGCCGGCGGCGTCGGTGCCCGTGCCGTCGGAGACCCGGCCGGTCTGGCTGAAGTGCTCGGCCTGCTTGCGCTTGGGCTCCAGGATGACCTGGCCCCGGCCGATCAGCGGCTGGGCGCCACCGTCGGCGCCCTCGTCGGTGTAGCTGGCCTCGATCACGTAGAAGAGGTTGTCGTACTCGCCGTGGCCGGCCATCTGCGTCTGCAGGGTGCCCTCACAGCCCTTGAGCTGGTCGAGCGGGTGGCCGTGGCTGTCGTGGCCGAGGATCGCCTGAATCTGGACCTTGTCGCAGTCGATCGTGCCGTCCTCGGGGTCGGTGACGGTGACCTTGAACTTCACCTGGTCGCCGAACTCGAAGAAGGCGCCGTTCGGCGGCAGGTCCACCGTGACGGTGGGACGGGTGTTGCCCGCGTTGATCGACACGCTGGCGGTGGCGGTCTTGCCGTCGGCGTTCGTGACGGTCAGGACGACGTTGTACTCGCCCGCCTCCTCATAGGTGAAGGTGGGGTTGGGGTCGGTGGAGTCGGTCTTGCCGTCACCGTCGAGGTCCCAGGCGTAGGTGATCGCCTGGTCGTCCGGGTCCTGGCTGCCCTCGCTGGAGAACTGGACGGCGAGCGGCAGGGGCCCGTCCGTCTTGTCCGCGGTGACGTGGGCGACCGGCGGGCGCTGGCCCTTGGTGTACTCGATGCGGTAGACGCCGGAGTCGGCGTTGTCGCCGCCGAAGCCGGAGCCCCACTCGATCATGTACAGCGCGCCGTCAGGACCGAACTTCATGTCCATGGGCTTCTTGAAGCTCATCTTCTGAAGGATTCGGTTCATCTCGACGAGCTTGGTGCCGTCCTCGTTGAGCTGGAACGACCACATGGCGTTGTTGTTCCACTCGCCGAACATGGCCTTGCCGTCCCAGTACGCCGGCCACTTCACGTCCGACTTCAGGTTCTCGTCGTACCGGTAGACCGGGCCGCCCATCGGGGCGCCGCCGCTCAACTCGGGGAAGTTCTGCGGGTCGGCCGCGTAGTGGTACCAGACCGTCGCGGGGATCACCGGCGGCAGGTTGGTCAGGCCCGTGTTGTTGGGCGAGTCGTTGACCGGCGCCGAGCAGTTGAACGCCGACCCCGACTTCTTGGTGGCGAAGTCGTAGTCGATGAACGGCGTGTTGTTGCCGTTGCAGTACGGCCAGCCGTAGTTGCCCGGCTTGGTGATGAGGTTCCACTCGACCGTGTTCTGCGGACCCCGGGTGGCGCTCGCCGAGTTGGCGTCGGGGCCGTACTCGCCGAGCATGATGTTGCCCGTCTTCGGGTCGATACCCATGCGGAACGGGTTGCGGAAGCCCATGCCGTAGATCTCCGGCTTGGTCTTCTCCGTGCCCGGCGCGAACAGGTTGCCGGACGGAACCGTGTAGGTGCCGTCAGCCTCGGGGTGGATGCGCAGCAGCTTGCCGCTGAGGCTGTTGGTGTTGCCCGCGGAGCGCTGGGCGTCCCAGCTGGAGCGGCCGGACTGCTCGTCGATCGGCGCGTAGCCGTCGGAGTTGAACGGGTTGGTGTTGTCGCCCGCGGCCAGCCACAGGTTGCCGGTCGTGTGGTCCATCACCATGCCGCCGCCGTGGTGGCAGCACTCGGCCCGCTGCACCGGGACGTCGAGAAGCTTCTTCTCGCTCGACTTGTCCAGGGTGTCACCGGTGATCGTGAACCGGCTCAGCCGGTCGACGTTCTCCCCGTTGGGCGAGTAGTAGAGGTACAGCCAGTGGTTCGTGTCGAACCCGGGGTCGAGCGCCATCCCGAGCAGGCCGCTCTCGTTGGCGGTGAAGACGTCCATCTTCGCCGCCGTCACCGTGCCGCCGGCGGGCTTGATGATCTTGACCTCGCCGAGCCGGTCGATGAAGAAGACCCGGCCGTCCTTGGCGACGTCCAGCATCATCGGGTTCGACGTGTTGTCGTCGAGCGTGACCTTCTCGAAGCTTTCGCTCTGCGAGGCAGAGCAGTCGGCCTTGACCGCGCCGGAGGCGGTCTCGATGCCGCCCAGCAGCAGCTTCAGGAAGTTGGCCTCGCTGTAGTTCTCCTTCTGGTGGCCGAGCCCGGTGTACCACGAACGGCCACCGTCGTAGTCCTGACACCACGTGTTCGGGTGGTCGGCGCCCATCGTGCCACCGCTGTAGGACTTCTCGTCCAGCGACGTGAGCACGTGGACCGTGCCACGCGGATTGGTCTGGTAGTCGTACCACTCGTCGGTACGGGTCCAGGTCGTCGGCAGGCCCTTGGTGGACGGGTGCGCCGGGTCCTCGACCTTGACGGTGGCCTGCTGGATAGCGGGGTGCTGCTTGAAGTAGGCCCCGACCAGCTTGTTGTACCAGGCCCAGTTGTATCCGCTGTCGGCGGCGGCGTGGACACCCACGAAACCGCCGCCCTTTTCGATGTACCGCTGGAAGGCGTCCTTCTGGTCCTGGGTGGAGACAGGGTCGCCGGTCGTGGACATGAAGATCACGGCCTGGTACTGCGCCAGGTTCGCGTCCGTGAACTGGGCGCTGTCCTCGGTGGTGTCGACCGCGAAGTTGTTCTCCTGGCCGAGCTTCTGCACGGCCGCGATGCCCTCGGGGATCGAGTCGTGCCGGAAGCCGGTGGTCTTCGAGAAGACGAGGACCTTGAAGTCGGGCGCCGCCGCCGTCGTGGCGGCCTCGGCGCTCACGGGCGCCGAGAAAAGCGTGATGACGGGGGCGACGAGGGCCAAGGCCATCGTCGCCGCGGTCCGACGTTTTGTACGTCGTCCCTTTTCTGGCAGGGCCGCATTGTGCGGCCTGGCCCACGTTCGTTGACGTGGAGACATGGAAAACCCTTCCTGACCGGGGGGACGTCAGGCAAGGCGCGCGCCGCCGCGCTTATTGCCACTTGGTTGTAGCGGATATTTCGGTTGCTGGAGGGTGCCGTCTCCAGGTCTGTGGGGGCCGTCAGTAGGCTGCCGGCCGGGGTAGTGGGTCCATGATCGCCGCCGGGTCGTCGATGATGTGGTTGACCACCATGCTCGCGGCGCCGCGGGACGCGGCGCCGAAGCCGAGCGTGGAGGCGACGAACCGGCACTGGGCGGCGGGGGCGGCCACCACGAGCCGCTGCAGCTGATCCTGCGCGTGCGGCAGCAGCCACTGGGCCAGTGAGGCGAAGTAGCCCCCGATGACGATCGCTCGCGGATTGAACAGGTTGGCCAGGATCGAGCCGCCGAGCCCGAGCCATTCGCCGACCTGTGCCACCGCCATCATCATCCGCCGGTCGCCGGAGGCGAGGCCCCTGGCGATGTCGGCGACTCGTTCACCGGGGTCGGGCACGGGCATGCCGGGCAGCCCGTACGCCTGCTCGGGCATGGCCGCACGTACGAGCGCGGCCAGGCCGACCTTGGTCTCCCAGCAGCCGATGCGGCCGCAGCCGCACTGGTCGCCGTTCGGGTCGACTCGCAAATGCCCGACCTCTCCGGAGAATCCGTCAGCTCCGCGAAGGAGCTTGCCGCCGGAGATTATGCCGCCGCCGACGCCCACCTCGCCTGTGAGGTATACCAGGTCGGGTGTGCCGGCGGCGATGCCTGAGGTGTATTCGGCCAGTGCGGCGAGGTTGGCGTCGTTGTCCACGCGCACCGGCACGTTCAGCGGGCCGAGTATGGAGCTCAGCTGGTCGGCCAGGGGCAGGTCGTGCCAGTAGAGGTTCGGCGCGAGTGTCACGACTCCGCGTGTCACGTCCACCAGTCCGGGGACGGCCACCGCGATGCCGGCGGGAACCGCTCCGACTCGCCGCATCGCCTCCACGGCCTCCTTGGCCACGAGCCCGAGCCGGCGCACGGCACTGTCCGGGCCGCTGCCCATCGTGTCGTACACCACCCGGCGCTCGACCAGGACCCGGCCGCTGAGATCGGTGCCGTGGACCGCGATGTAGTCGACGTTGATCTCCATGCCCAGGGCGCCGACGTGGGCGCCGTGCAGCGCCACCGCCCGTCTGGGACGTCCGATCGCGCCCACGTGCTCGACGCCGACCTCCCGCACCAGACGCCGTTCCAGGAGCTCGGCCATGAGGTTGGAGACGGTGGCGCGGTGCAGCCCGGTCGCCTCGGCGATGTCGGCCCGGGACAGCGAGGTGTGGTCGCGCAGCTCACGCAGCACGAGCGAAAGGTTCGCCCTGCGGAGCACCGCTGGACCCGCCGGCAGAGCCACGCCGCCCGGGGCGCGGGTGAGGTGCGACTCCTTCGTCACCTGCGCCACCGCCTTTTGTTTGTCTCCGAGATCAATTAATGAGGGTTGTAACACGCGGATGTCCGGCTGCGCACCCCCGAAATGCGTAACGAGTTGGCATCGCTCACATTTGTGCACTTGGGAGGCCATTCCGGACACGGTTACCGTAACGTTACGTAACCTGCAACCGGTTTCACTCTTGTCTCACCCGGAACTCCCCGTCTTTAATTCGGCCAGCCATGCGAACTAATTGAGGAGCGGCGTGGACCACAGCAGGGCCGACGGCCACACGACCGACTCGATGAGTCGCGGCGGATCCGCGGGAGTTCCCGCGGACCAGGCCACCGTGCGCCGTTCCAACCTCGCCCTGGTGCTGCGTCACGTGAGCACGTACGGTCCGTGCTCCCGGTCGGCCGTCGCCGTCGCGACCGGGTTGAACAAAACGACCGTGACCAGCCTGGTGAGCGAGTTGCAGGCACGCGGGCTGGTCAAGGAGACGGGGCCGCAGCACGCGGGCTCCGTCGGCCGCCCGAGCGTCGCGCTCGTCCTGGACGGATCGCGGGTCGGCGCCCTGGGCGTGGAAGTCAACGTCGACTACATCGCGGCGATCGCCTCCGATCTTGCCGGTAGAGTGCTCATCGATCGGCGCATCGGTTTCGATGCGATGGGATCCGGGCCGGAACGATCGCTGGACGAGCTGGTCCACGTGATCGAGAAGACCATCGCGGATCTCGACCGGCTCGGGATCGCTCTGGCCGGGATCACCGTGGCGATCCCCGGCCTGATCGACACCACCACCGGCACCGTGGTCGTCGCCCCCAACCTCGGCTGGCATGGGGTAGCGGTCGCGGAGCGGCTGTCGCAGGCCGACATCCGCGGGGGCATCCCCATCATGGTGGACAACGACGCGAATCTCGCCGCGCTGGCCGAATACACTTCGGGCGTCGCGGCGGGGATCTCCGACCTCGTCTACCTCACAGGCGAGGTGGGCGTCGGCGGAGGCGTCATCGCCGGTGGCCGGCTACTGGGCGGAGCGGACGGATTCGCCGGAGAGGTCGGCCACGTCATGGTCGATCCGTCCGGCGGACGGTGCCGCTGCGGCCGTATCGGCTGCTGGGAGACCAAGGTCGGACTGGCCGCGCTGGTCCGCATGGCCACACCGGACCGCGCGTACGGCACGGGCCCCCGGGTCGTCCGCGACCCGGAGGAACGACTCGCCGAGATCGAGCAGCGGCGGGCCGAAGGAGACCCCCGCGTCGACGCCGCGGCCGCGGAGGTGGGCCGGTGGCTCGGAATCGGGTCGGCCATGCTGGTCAACCTCTTCAATCCGAGGGTGATCGTGCTGGGCGGGTACTTCGCCAGGCTCGCCGACCGGCTCATCCCGGCGGCGGAGCAGGAGATGGCCCGCCTGGGCATGAGCGACGCGGCCGAGCGCTGCCGGTTCGCCGCCTCCGACCTCGGCTTCGGCGCCGCCTCACGCGGCGCGGCCGGAGTCGTCGTCGAGCGAGCGCACTCCGACCCCACAAGCATCACGATCCGACCGTCCCCGACCACCGGGGCGATCGAGGGAACCACGATGGCCCGATTGCCCCACTCACCCTGACCCGCGTGCCCGCCACGCGGCCCCTACCTGTCACCTGTCGAATCCAGACGTCCCGTCCGCTTGACCATTCCGTTTCGCATGCCTCGGCACATCCCCGCCCATCCCGGTGCCGCGGCCATGTCGTACGCGGTCAGGCGGACGGGAACCCACAGCTATTTCCCCATCAGAACGTCCCGCCCGCCTGATCAGTCATCCGGAAGTCGCATCGGCATTGTTGACGCCGACTTCGATGCCGTTGCGGCGGTGCCAGCCGGCGCCATCAGGCGGGCGGGGCCACGGCCGCACCGTATTCCAGGGAGGCTCCTGTGCCGCGGTCACCATCCGACTCATCATCTCTGCTCCAAATGAGGGGCATTGTCAAGCAGTTTCCCGGCGTGCGTGCGCTGGACGGCGTGGACCTTGAGGTCAGGGCCGGCGAGGTGCACTGTCTGCTGGGCCAGAACGGTGCCGG
>NZ_JBICTF010000021.1:0-8286 GCF_043197435.1 Microbispora bryophytorum
AGACAGGACCCGTCACTGATCGACATGATCAGCAACAACCCCCGCTGCATCTCCACGACCGTCTGCGTCACCGGGCCACCCTCGAACACCCGCGAGGCACCCTGCGTCAGACTGATCAACCCGGCCGCAACCGCCGCCAGCTGATCCGCCCGGTCCTTGGGAAACCCGTGTGAGAACGCCAGGGGCAACCCGTCCGCCGACACCACCACGGTGTGCGCCACACCCGGCACCGAACTCACGAAATCATCGATCAGCCAGTTCAGGCCGCGTGCTCCCTGGCTCAACCCACTCATGCGCCGTCCCCTTTCGCGGTCGGGTAGCCCTCGTCCTCACTCAGTTCGCCCCTGGCCACCGCCCGGCCCTGCCGTACGCCCTGCTGCAGGCTGGCCAGCCGGCTGCGGGCTCGGTCGGGCGACAGGAGCGGCTGCGGCGGGGCGGGCGCCGCCGACGCCGCCGCCGCGGCCGCGTCGGCCGAGCCGGGCACCAGGTTGGCCTTCGGCACCCGCTTGGGCAGACCCGAGACGGTCGTGCCGTCCGAGGCGGGCTTCTCGGTGGCCGCCGCCGCGGCCTGCCACCCGGCGTTCAGCGATGGGGCCTCCTGCCAGCCGGAGTCGGTGTCGGCGGCGGGAGTGCGCCGGAACCAGGCGGACTCCACGGAGGCGAAGATCGGCAGGAACTCCTCGGCCGACGGCCCGGACTGTGCCGGGGCCGGTGCCGGGGCCGGTGCCCCTCCCGGACGCATACCGCCCATCGGGACGGGAGCGCCGTGCACCGGCCCGGACATCGACACCGGTCCCGTCGTCGCCGGCATCGCGCCGAACCCCATCGGGACGGGTCCGGTCACCGCCGGCAGAGGCCCGGTCGCCGCTTCGTCCATGCCGGGCGACCGGCTGCGTATCCGGGTGAGCGGATCGTGGAGAGCCGGTGCGGCGACCCCGGCGGCCGGCAGCTGCTGACGACCCCAGCCGCCGATGCCTTGCTGCGCCGTCCCCTGCTCGGTCTGCCGCGGGCTCCAGCCGGGGGCGAACGCACTCGAATAGGTCTCCGGCTGAGTCGCCGGATGGCCCATGATGGACTCCGGCAGCAGGACCATGGCCGTCAGTCCGCCTCCGTCGTGCGGCCTGAGCTGGACCCTGATGCCGTTGCGGGCGGCGAGACGGCCGACCACGAACAGGCCCATGCGGCGGGACACCGACACGTCCACGACCGGCGGGTTCGCCAGCCTCCAGTTCGCCTGCGCGATCTCCTCCGACGTCATGCCGATCCCGGAGTCGGTGACGGAGATCATCACGCCCCCGCCGTCGATCCGGTTGCCCGAGACCACCACGCGGGTGTCGCGGGCGGAGAACGCCAGCGCGTTCTCCACCAGCTCGGCGAGCAGGTGGATGACGTCGTTGACGGCCTGGCCGGCGATCGAGACGTCCGAGGGGAAGTTCAGCATCACCCGTTCGTAGCCCTCGACCTCCGACAGCGAGGCCCGGATGACGTCGGTGATCTCGACGGGCCGGCTCCAGCGGCGTGCGGGCTCCTGCCCGGCGAGAACCAGGAGGTTCTCACTGTTGCGGCGCATGCGGGTCGCCAGATGGTCGAGCTTGAACAGGTCGCCGAGCCGCTCCTCGTCCTGCTCGCCCTGCTCCAGTCCGTCGATCAGGGCGATCTGACGTTCCACCAGCGTCTGCGTACGCCGCGACAGGTTCACGAACATCGCGTTGACGTTGCTGCGCAGCCGGGCCTCGTCACCCGCCAGCCGGATGGCCTCACGGTGGACCTCGTCGAAGGCCCGCGCGACCTCGCCGATCTCGTCCGCGGACACCACGCCGATCGGCTGCACCTCGGCCTGCACCGCCGTACCGCTGTCGGACTCGCGCAGTCGCTGCACCAGGCTGGGTAGGCGATGCCCGGCGACCTCCAGCGCCTCGCTGCGCAGCCGCCGCAGCGGCCGTACCAGAGAGCGCGCCATGACGGCGGTGATGAGCAGGACCAGCAGCAGGACGACGATGACCAACGTGATGCTGACGACGGCCGCGTTCCGGTCGGTGCTCTGCAGGGCGTCGCTCCGGGCGACGATCGACTTGCTCAGGTGGGTGGCCACGTCACGCATGAGGTCGGCCTGCTCGCTGATCGCGTCGAACCAGCGGTCGGCGTCGCCCGCCCTGCCGCCGAGGTTGCGGATGAGCTGCCCGGTGCCGACGAGGTACAGCGCCCGGTCGATGAAGAACCGCGCCCGGTCCACCTTCTGGTCGGTGACCGTGTCGCTGTAGAGCTGCCGCTCGTCGGTGGTGGCCACGGCGGTGAAGGCCGCCAACTCGCTCTGCTCCCTGGCCGTCGCGCCGGTGAAGGCGTCGAGCTCGGCCCGGTCGAGCCGCTGCTGGGCCAGTCCCATGGCGAGCAGCGCGCGCTGCTCCGAGACCGCCTCCTTGGCCCGGGCGAGCGCCGCGAGCGCCTTGATGCTCGCGTACAGCCCTTCGTCCGGGACTCCCTGACCTGCCGCGTCGTACAGCTTCAGCAGGTCGTCGGTGACGAGCCGGTAATTCTCAATGCCGCGCAGCGGCGGGAGCTGCGACTCCAGCACGATCTTCCGGAACGCGGTCAGGTCCGCAAGCCGGGCCAGGGCCCGCGACAGGTCCTCCCTGCCGAGCCCGCCCAGCGCGTCCCCGCTCGTTCCGGCTCGGGCGCGCACCTGCTGAACGGCGGCGTCCACGGCGTCGTGCTGGTTGTTCACGGTGGCGAGCAGGGCTCTGTCACGACGGCCGCCCGCGACGTACTTGACCGACAGGTCGCGCTCCAGCTGAAGTTCGTGGAGGAGCACTCCGACGTTACCGACGAGCTCCACGGCCTCGCGCACCCGCTGATACTCGGCGGCGCTGGATATCGAACCCGCCACCCGCAGGCCGCCGAGCAGAACCGCGACGACGGTGGGCAACACGATCAGCGCCACGAGCCGGGTTCGCACCCGCCAGTTCTTCAGCTGAATCGAGTTGCCGGTCGCGGGCCCGTCGGGCGGCCCGCCGTCCACGGAGGACGTGCCGCCGGCGGGCTCGGCGAGCGGTTCGGGCTCGGCGCGGCGACCGCTCTCGATCGTTGCTGTCCTCACTGGCGCAACCTCTCGCGCTGAATCTCTGGGATAAGGCTCCGGGGTCGCTCTATTGCGAGAGCCCGCACATCACCGGGCAATTTGAGCATAAGGCATCGAGATAGACAAAGAGCTTGGGATTTTGGAACGGTCCACAGTTTTGTCCGACCCAAACGGACATGCGCAGGACGACGGCGAGCAGGGGGAAGGCAATATCGGACAGGAGATACCCGACGACTCCCCCTCTGGAACCGGTCCAAGCCCTTGGCCGTAATTCTAAATTACGACACAGCTGGTTATTTCACTACAATCGCGACTCAAACCCATCGAATCCATACGTCTCCTGTACGCTTCTCGCCCGTTGCCGCCTATACGGGACCAACCCGCGCGGGCGGCCACCTCACCACTCCAGACAAGGAGACTTCATGAGGCTTATAAGGCGTACTCTCGCCGTCGGCGTCGCGGCCGTCCTGGCGCTCACCGCTTGCAGCAATTCCGACACGACGTCCTCCTCGTCCTCCGGCAACGGACTCGAGAAGACGACGCTGAAGGTCGGCACGATCCCGGTGCCGGACAGCGCACCCTTGCAGGTGGCCATCAATCAGGGGTTCTTCAAGGCCGAGGGCCTGGAGGTCCAGCCCGAGGTGGTGGCCGGCGGCGCCGTCGCCACCCAGAAGCTGCTGGGCGGGAGCCTCGACCTGTCGCTCGGCGCGTACGTCGGCACCTTCCTCGCCCAGGACAAGGGTGCGGGGAAGTTCAAGTATGTCGCGGACAGCTACGGCGCCGCCCCCGGCGCTTTCGTCATCATGGTCAAAAAGGACTCCCCGATCAAAACTGTTGCAGACCTCAAGGGGAAGACCATAGCGGTCAATGTTCTCAACAGCGTCAGCCAGCTGACCGCCGAGGTGCAGATGAAGGTGGCCGGGGTGACCGCGACCCCGGACCAGTTCGTGGAGAAGAGTTTCCCCGACATGCCCGCCGCCCTGGAAAACGACCAGGTGGACGCGGCGGCGATGACCGAACCGGTCATCACGGTGGAATCGAAAGCGGGTGGCCGAATCATCGTCGATGAGATGACCGGTCCGACCGAAAGTCTTCCCATCGCCGGCTGGTTCACCACCGACGCCACCGCGAGCAAATACCCCAAGGCGATAGCCGCGTTCCAGCGGGCGCTCGGTAAGGCGCAGGCGATCGTCGCGAAGGACCGCAAGATCGTCGAGGAGACGTTGCCCAAGTACACCAAGATCGACGCCGCCACCGCGGCCGTCATCTCCCTCGGCTCCTACCCGACCTCCCTCAGCGAGTCCCGCCTGCAGCGCGTGGCCGACCTGATGAAGGAGTACGGCTACCTCAAGAACGATCTCGACGTGAAGTCGATGATCCTCCCGCCCCCGGCGAGCTGACGGAGATCCCGCACCTGCCATGGAACACGCACGAGTCCTCCGCGGCGTCGCCGGCGTCGCGGGGTTCCTCGCAGCGGCCGAGATCGTCGGCGCGACCGGCCTGATCGACGACCGCTTCCTGCCCCGTATGTCCACGATCCTCCGCGGCGCGGCGGAACTGCTCGTCGACGGGGAGTTCCTCGCCGACGCGCGTGCCTCGCTCGCCGCCTGGGGGCTCGGACTGCTGCTGACCGTGGCGGTGGCGGTCCCGGCCGGACTCGCGCTCGGGGCCCTGCCGCCCGTGGAGCGGGCCGTACGGCCGCTGATCGAGTTCCTCCGGCCCATCCCGTCGGTCGCCATCATCCCCCTCGCGATCCTGCTCTTCAGCGACAACCTGCACCTGAGGGTGGCCGTCGTCGTCTACGCGGCGTCCTGGCCGATCGTCATCAACACGATCTACGCGCTCAGGGACGTCGACCCGCTCGCCAAGGAGACCCTGCGCAGCTTCGGGTTCGGTCCGGTGTCCGTGCTGCTCCGGGTGGCGCTGCCCAGCGCGGCGCCCTTCATCGCGACCGGGATCCGCGTCGCCGCGGGCACCGCGGTGATCCTCGTGATCAGCGCGGAGCTGCTCGCAGGCGGGGCGGAGGGCGTCGGGATCTACATCACGGAGGCCGCGAGCGGCAACCGGATGGACCTGATGCTCGGCGCGGCCCTGTGGGCCGGCCTGTTCGGCGTCCTGTCCAACACCGCCCTGGTCGCGGTGGAACGCAGGCTGTTCCGCTGGCACGACGCACGCACCGGAGCCGCCCGATGAACGTGATCAGAGCCGTCGGCCGTCTCTGGCTGGTGCCGGTGACGCTCGTGGTCTGGGAGATCGCCACCCGTGCCGCCGAGCAACCGTTCTTCCCTCCTCCGTCGGCGACACTGGCCCGGATGGGCGAGATGTGGCTGTCGGGCCCGGCGGCCCATCTCCTGCTGACAGAGCAGGCGATGGACGATTTCGGCCCCAGCCTCGCCCGCCTGTTCGCCGGGTGGACGCTGGCCGCGGTCCTCGGCGTGACCGCCGGAATCGCCATCGGCTGTTCACCCCGCCTGTCCGGCTACCTCGACCCGCTGATCCACCTCGGCCGGGCCGTACCGCCTCCGCTGCTGGTTCCCTTCTTCCTCGCTCTGCTGAAGCTGAGCACGCCGGCGCAGCTCACGACGATCGTGTTCGGAATCATCTGGCCGATCCTCCTCAACACCGTCGACGGCACCCGTACGGTGGACCGGCAACACCTGGAGACCGCGCGCATCTTCGGCTTCTCGACGGTGGAGCGGCTCACCAGAGTGATCATTCCCGCCGCGATGCCCAAGATCTTCGCCGGCCTGCGGCTGGCCCTCTCACTGGCCCTGATCCTGCTGATCATCGCGGAGATCCTCGCCGGCTCCGGCGGCCTCGGCTACCGGCTCCTGACGGCGCAGCGCAGCTACCTCTACACCGACATGTGGGGCTGCCTGGTGGTGCTCGGCCTTCTCGGCTATCTGCTCAACTCCGCGTTCCTGCTGTTGGAACGGCGCGTTCTCGCCTGGCACACCAACGCCAGGCAGACCACCTAGGAAGGCATCGTGCTCGAGATCACCGATCTGGTCCACTCCTACGGCTCGCATCGCGTTCTCGACGGGGTGAACATCCGCGCCGCCGAGGGCGAACTCGTCTGTGTCGTGGGCCCCTCCGGTTGCGGCAAGTCCACTCTGCTGCGGTCCGTCGCCGGTCTCATCCGTCCCACCGGGGGCCGGGTGCTGATCGGCGGGCAGCCCGTCGACCGTATCCCCGACAACCTGGCCGTCGTCTTCCAGGACTACAGCCGTTCGCTCTACCCCTGGATGACCGCCGCGAACAACGTGGCGCTGCCGCTGCGACGCCGCGGGCTGGACCGGCGGCGCCGCAGGGAGGCGGCGATCGCCGCACTGGACCAGGTCGGCCTGGCCGACGCCGCGGCGAAGTACCCCTGGGAGATGTCCGGCGGCATGCAGCAACGTGTGTCGATCGCCCGCGCCCTCGCCTACCGCCCGTCCCTGCTGCTGATGGACGAGCCCTTCGGCTCGGTGGACGCGCAGACCCGCGAGGACCTCGAAGACCTGGTGCTGCGGGTCTGCGCGCATCACGGCATGACGACCCTGCTGATCACACACGACATCGACGAAAGCGTCTACGTCGGCGACCGGGTGATCGTCCTCACCCGGTCCCCGGCCCGGGTCGCCGCCGACCTGCCGGTCGACCTGGGCGAATCACGCGACCAGATCGCGACCCGGCAGCGCGACGCGTTCGTCCGGCTGCGTGCCGAAGTCGGCCGCCTGGTCCGAGGCGGCTCCCCCACCTCAACTGTTCTGGAGAAGAAGTGATCGACTCCACCGGCCCCGCGTGGGACGCCATCATCGGGCTCTCCCGGTTCGCCGCGCTCGCCGCGATGGCCGAACTGGGCTGCGCCGAACACCTGGCCGCCGGCCCGATGGACGTGGCGGAGCTCGCCAAGGCGTGTGACGCGCACGAGCCCTCCCTGGCGCGCCTGCTGCGGGAACTCGAGGCGCTCGGCGTGGTCCGCGCCGTCGCTCCGGGGACGTACGAGCTGACCGAGGAGGGTCAGACGCTGCGCGACGGCGTTCCCGGCAGCATGCGCTCCGCCCTGCGCATGGCGGCCGAAACCGGTTACTGGTACGCCATGGGCAACCTGGCACAGACCGTGAAAGAGGGGCGGTCCGCCTTCATCTCGCGATTCGGCCCCTTGTACGGCTACTTCCAGGAGCAACCTGAGGCCGCCCGCCTGTTCAACGAGTACATGGCCATCCGCGCGGCGCCGCTGGAGGCCGCTCTGGCCACCGCCTACGACTTCACCGGCGTGAAGACGTTCGTGGACATCGCCGGGGGGACGGGGCACCTGCTGGCGGCGGTGCTCGACCAGCACCCCGGCATGCGCGGCGTGCTCTTCGACATCGCGCACGTGGTGGAGAACGCCCGGGAGTCCCTCAACGCGCGGGGCCTCGGCGACCGGTGCGAGTTCGAGAGCGGCGACTTCTTCGAGGGCGTGCCCGAGGGCGGGGACCTCTATCTGCTGGCCAGCGTCATCCACAACTGGAGTGACGAGGCGAGCCTGCGCATTCTCACCAACGTGCGGAAGGCGGCTCTCCCCCACGGCCGGCTGCTGCTGCTCGAAATGGTGCTGCCGGACGACGGCACGCCGCACATCGGCAAGGACCTCGACATGCGCATGCTCGCGTTGACCGAGGGCGGGATGGAGCGCACGCTGGGCGAACACACCCGGCTGCTCGGCGAGGCCGGTTTCACCCTCTCCCGCGTCCTGCCGCTGCCCGCCGGGGCGAGCCTGATCGAGGCCCTGCCCCGCTGAGCCCTGCCCCGCTGAGCCCCGGCTGCTGAACCCCGAGCGCCGCGCAGAGGGCCGCCCCCGTCATCGATCTTCCCGAGCCCCATGGAAAGTCCACGCCTGCGAGGAGTTTCCATGGGGTGGATCAGGCACCGCCCGGGCCACCCGCGGCAGAGCGTGTTCTGTCAGACACGACCCTGGTGGAAATTGGGCCCGGGAACGGAGACCCGCATGGTCAGCGCGTGTTCGACGAGGGCGATCAGGGCGCTCTTGACCGACTCGCGGTCGCGGGCGTCGGTGCGGACGATCGGGACGTGCGGCGACAGCGTCATCGCCTCCCGCACCTCCTCCTCGGCGTGCGGGAACTGCCCGTCGAAGCCGTTGACGCCGACGACGAAGGGCAGACGCGCCTCCTCGAAGTAGTCCACCGCGGGGAAACTGTCGGCCAACCGCCGCGTGTCGACCAGCA
>NZ_JBICTF010000022.1:0-6198 GCF_043197435.1 Microbispora bryophytorum
TCATGGGCTACCGCTTCGCCATCTTCAACTACGCCACCCAGTCCCTGGGCGGCGCGGTCACCGTCAACCGCTTCGACCTCACCACCCCCTGAGACAGCGACGCCGGCCGGACCCCTTGCGGGGTCCGGCCGGCGTGCTGTTGTTCCATGGACGGAAGGTAAGCGAGGTGGGGGAGCGCGGCTTCCCGGGCGGTCACCCCTCCAGGCGGTAGACCCGTGTCGCCGTGGTCCGGAAGACGGCCTCGTGCTCGGCGGCCGTCAGCCCGGCGTCAGTGAGCAGCGCCGAGACGGTCTCGCTCCAGAGGGGCAGGGAGCCGGCGAGGAGACAGACGGGCCAGTCCGAGCCGAACATGAGACGGCGCGGACCGAACGCGTCGAGCGCCACGTCGACGTACGGGCGCAGCGCGGCGGCGTCCCAGTCGTCCCCCGCCTCGGTGATCAGACCGGAGAGTTTGGCCGTCACGTTGGGCTCCGCGGCGAGCTCACCGATGAGGCCCGCCCAGGGGTCGAGCTCCCCGGACGCGATCGGCGGTTTCGCGAGGTGGTCCAGCACGAAGGTCAGCTCGGGCACGGCGCGTACGGTCTCGATCGCGGCCGGCAGCTGGTGCGGCAGGACGAGCAGGTCGTAGACGAGCCCGGCGGCCGCGACCTGCCGCAGCCCCCGGCGTACGTCGTCGCGGGCCAGCCAGCGCGGGTCGGACTCGCCCTGCACCAGGTGGCGGATCCCGCGCAGCAGCGCGCCACCGGGCGAGGCGGCCAGGGCGGCGAGCTCGTCGGCGAGGTCGGGCCGGGTCAGATCGGCCCATCCCACCACACCCGCGACCGTCCGCGACCCCGCCGCCAGCGCCAGGAACTCGCGCGTCTCCTCGGCGTCGGGCAGCACCTGCACGAGCACGGAGCGGCCGATGCCCGTCCCGGCCGTGGCGGAGGCGTAGTCGGAGAGGGCGAAGTCACGGTGGATGGGAGCCATCTCCGGGGGGTCCAGCCACGTCTGCGGGCGCCGGGAGAGGTCCCACAGGTGGTGGTGGGCGTCGACGCGGGGCGCCGCCGCAGTCACCGCAGCAGTCACCGCCGCAGTCACAGGGGGAGCCGCCGGGGAAGCGGCGGGGGGAGTCACAGGGGGAGTCACATCGGAAGTCACAGCGCGTCGAAAGCCTCTCGTGCCAGTTCCCTCAACGGTTTGCCGGTTGCCTCGGCCAGCGCGGCCAGGTCGTCGTACTCGGGTTTGACCCCCCACGGCCCGTGTTTCATGCGGACGTCCCGGCCGTGCAGGCGTACGGTCTCGAAGTGCCGGGGCAGGGCGACCTTCTCCACCACGCCGCGCCGCAGGCCCAGGCTTCCCGTCTCGGCGAAGACCAGGTCCTGAAGGCGGTCGGCCAGCTCGGGGGCCGTGAGGACGTGCAGGACGTGCGCGGGGCGCCCCTTCTTCATGACGGCGGGCGTGATCCAGGCGTCCGCGGCGCCCGCCGCGAGGGCACGCTCGACGACGTGCCCGAGGACCTCCCCGGTCACGTCGTCGAGGTTCGTCGACAGGACGATCTGCGTGCCTTCCCCGGCCACCGGCTCGCCGAGCATGGCCACGGTCACGTTGGGCCGGTCGGGCAGCACGCGGCCGCCCGCGCCGTACCCGGTGGCACGCAGGGCCATCTCCGGAGCCGGGCCGTACGCCGTGCCCACGGCGCGCAGCAGGGCCGCGCCGGTCGGCGTGACCGCCTCTCCCGCCTCTCCGCCCCGCACCCGTGCCCCCTTCAGCAGCGCGAGCGTGGCGGGGGCCGGGACGGGCAGCACGCCGTGGCGGGTGTGCACCGTGCCGCCGCCCAGCGGCAGCGGCGCGGAGTGCACGCGCGTCACCCGGAGATCACGCAGCGCCGCCGCGCATCCGACAATGTCGATCAGGGTGTCGTGCCCGCCGAGCTCGTGCAGGTGGACGTCGGCGGGCGGCACGCCGTGCAGCGCGCCCTCCACCTCCGCGATCGCGGTGAGCGCCGCCTCCGCCACGGGCAGGCCGGTGCGGGCCGCCATCGTGATCAGCTGCGCGGCCGGGCGCTCGGTGGCGTCGTCGTCGACCTCGATCCGCACGCGGGTGGCGGTCAGCGCCCCGGTGCGCACCCGCTCGGCGTCGAGCCGCCAGCCGGTGAGTCCGGTCGCGGCGACCGCCTGCCGTACGGCGTCGAGCGAGGCCCCGGCGTCGAGCAGCGCGCCGAGCAGCATGTCGCCCGCGAGCCCGGTGAAGGGGTTGAGGTAGACGATCATCGGTACGCTCCGGTCGTCGTGTCCGCCGTCCGCGGACTCTCCTCGCCCGCCGGACCCGTCTGCGCCCGGGACGCCCTCCTCGTGAGGCGGTAGGCCGCGAGGGCGGCGCCGAAGCCGGAGTCGATGTTCACCACGGTCAGGCCGGCGGCGCAGGAGGTCAGCATGGCCAGCAGGGCCGTCACGCCCTCGAGCGCGGCGCCGTATCCGGTGGAGGTGGGCACCGCGATCACCGGCGTCTCGACGAGACCGCCGACGACGCTTGCCAGCGCGCCCTCCATGCCGGCGATGACGATCACGCTGTCGGCCGCGCGCAGGTCGTCCGTGGCGGCGAGCACGCGGTGCAGACCGGCCACTCCGACGTCCCTGACCATGACGGTCCGCAGGCCGAGCGCGGAGGCGACGGCCGCCGCCTCCGCCGCGACGGGGCCGTCCGCCGTCCCCGCCGTGACCACGGCCACCGTGTGCTCGATCGGCTGGGCCGGCCGCCAGACCAGCAGCCGGGCGTCCGGGTCGTACGCGCCGCCGGAGACGAGCGCGCCTACCTCGGCGGCCGTGCCGGGTTCGACCCGCGTCACCAGGACGGGACCGGTGTTGCGGCCGAGCAGAGCGGTGACGATCCCGGCGATCTCGCTCACCCGCTTGCCCGGGCCGTACACGATCTCGGGCAGCCCCTGGCGCGCCTCGCGGCCGAGATCCACGCGGGCGTAGCCGAGGTCGAACGCCTCGTTCATGCGGGTACGACGTGTCCGGCGGCCGGCGGCGGTCCGGCGCAGGGCCGGTCGCCGCCTGTCGCCATCGCGAAGCGGAGCACGGTCACTCTCCCGCGAGGTAGGGGATCGTCATGGGGCCTTCCGGCAGGACGCAGACCCGTCCGGGCAGGGCGCGGACCGTGGCGGCGATGTCGCCGGTCTGCTCCAGGTGGGCGGCGGCCAGGTCGGCGTCGCCGAGGAACGACGTGTGCATGACCACGCGGGCGTGCCGCTGGATGCGGGCCTGGATCTGGACCTGCCACTGGTCGGGCACGGTCTCGGTGCGGCGGGAGATCTCCTCGAACAGCGCCTCCGGAGAGGCGGCGGAGGTGAGCACGTCGCGGTAGGAGCCGTGGTCGGGGAAGCCGTCCCGGCACTCGGCGGCGCAGACGATGGTCCCGCCGGGCTTGACGACCTGGGCGGCGGCGCTCATGCCCTTCACCGACTGGTAGAGGTTCTGGTCGAGCGGGAAGCCCGCGTTCGTCGTCACCACCACGTCGAAGGGCTCGCGCACCGGGCGCATCGCGGCGGCGCGGGCGGCGGCCGTGGCGGCGGCGTGCATCGGCAGCAGGTCGCCGCCGAACGCCTGCACGATCCGCTGTTCGCGGTTGAGCACGACGTCGAGGGCGAAGGTGACGCCGGTGGCGGCGGCGATGGCGCGGACGTCGTCGTGGACGGGGTTGCCTTGGATGACGCCCCAGGTGGCCCGCCGGTCGCCGATGCGGGCCGCGTCGTGCAGGGTGAGCACGGTCTCCAGGGCGGCGAGCCCCGGCGCGACCAGCTTGGGGCCGCCGGAGAACCCGGCGAAGAAGTGCGGCTCGACGAAGCCGGTCGTGATGCGCACGTCGGCGTCGGTCCACTCCCGGTTGAGCCAGACCGGCACGTCCTTGCCGTGGCGGCCCATCCACCTCAGCGACGACGCGTCGCGCGCGTCGTGGTTGACGATCCGTACGGCGTCCACGACCGGGTCGCCGAACATCGCGCGCAGTTCGGCGTCGCTGTTGCCGCGGTGGGTGCCGGTGGCCACCAGGATCACGACGTCGCCCAGGTCGGTGATCCCGTCCAGTTCGGCCAGGATCGCCGGGATCATCAGATGCCGCGGCTGGGGCCGCGTGCCGTCGCAGGCGGAGATCGCCACCGTCTGGCCGGGACGCACCCGCTCCCGCAGCGGCGGGCCCGCGACGGGTTCGCGCAGGGCCCGGCGCAGTTCGGCGGCCTCGTCCGTCACGGCGGGCCGGGCGACCGGCGCGATGACCGTGGTCCGGTCGTCCGGCAGGTCCACGACCAGGCCGCCGGCGCCGTAGGCGAGATCAACCCGCATGGTCCAGGTCCTCCCAGAGCGCGTCCGGGATGTCCGCGGCCGCCAGGGCCAGATCCTCGGTGATCTCCTCCGCGCTGCGCGCGCCGATCAGGACGTTGGCGACGGCCGGGTGGCGGTGGGGGAAGCGCAGGGCCGCCGCCGGCAGCGGCACGCCGTGGGACGCGCAGACTCGTCCAAGCTCGCGCGCCCGCTCCAGCACGGCGGGCGGGGCGGCGTCGTAGTTGAAGGTGGTGCCGCCGGCCAGGATCCCGCTGTTGAACACACCTCCGGCGACCACGGCCACACCCCGCCGCTCGCACTCGGGCAGCAGTTCCTCCGCGGCGGAGCGGTCGAGCAGCGTGTAGCGTCCCGCGACCAACACGGCGTCCAGATCGGTCTCGCGGACGAACCGGGTCAGCATCTCGGCCTGGTTCATCCCGGCGCCGATCGCACCGATCACTCCCTGGTCGCGCAGCTCGGCCAGCGCCGGAAACGCCTGGCCGGCGGCCTGCTCCCAGTGGTCGTCCGGGTCGTGGATGAACACCAGGTCGAAGCGGTCGAGCCCGGTCCGCTTCAGGCTGTCGTCCAGCGAGCGCAGCACACCCTCGCGGCTGTAGTCCCGAACCCGCACGAAACCGGTCCGCCCGGGGAACCCCTCTTCCTCACCCTGACCGGGCACCAGCAGCCGGCCCACCTTGGTCGAGACCACCGCCTCGGCGGCGGCGTCCCGCGGCAGAGCGCGCAGGAACCGGCCAAGACGCTCTTCGGCCAGCCCGCTGCCATAGTGCGGCGCGGTGTCGAAATAACGGATCCCCGCCTGCCACGCGGCGGCCAGCACCTGCTCGGCCTCATCCTCACTCACCGGCGCGAACAGCCCGCCCAGCGGCGCCGTGCCCAGCCCGTACCGCCCCAGCCTGCCCGCCAGACCGGCGGCAGCGGCCGTCACGGGGTCACCGGCCGCAGTCGCAGCCCGGCCATCCCGCCGTCCACCGCCAGCTCGACCCCGGTCGTGGACCCCGCCCGCGGACTGGCCAGATACGCCACCGCATGAGCGACCTCCTCCGGCCTCACCAGGCGGCCGTGCGGCTGGCGGGCGTTCAACGCCGCCCGCTCGGCCACCGGATCGGGCGCCGCGCCCAGCAACCGCCCCACCCACGGGGTGTCCACCGTGCCCGGAGAGACGCAGTTGACCCGGATCCCCTCCCCGACGTGATCAGCCGCCATCGCCCGGGTCAGCGCCAGCACCGCTCCCTTGGACGCCGAATACACGGCCCGCTGCGGCAATCCCGCCGTCGCCGCCACCGAGCAGACGTTGACCACCGCCGCGCACGGCGATTCACGTAAGAACGGCAACGCCGCCCGGGACACCCGGGCGATCCCCACCACGTTCACATCCAGCACCCGCAACCACTCGGCGTCGTCGTTGTCGGCCACCGTGCCCAACGCGCCCACCCCCGCGTTGTTCACCACCACGTCGATCCGGCCGAACCGCTCGGCCACCGCCGCGACCGCCGCACGCACAGACACGTCGTCGCTCACATCACACACGAACTCGGCGTCCTTCAGATCCAGCACGGCCACCCGGGCACCACGCGCGGTCAACTCCTGCGCGATCGCCCTGCCGATACCCGAAGCCCCGCCCGTGACGATCGCCACCACGCCGTCGAACTCCGCGCCGTCGAACTCCGCACCGTGCCCGCCGTGCGGCTCGCCCGGCCCGCTCACGCCCGGCCCGCTCACGCCCGGCCCGCTCACGCCCGGCCCGCTCACACCCGGTCCATTCACGCCCGGTCCGTTCACACCCGCCTCGCTCACGCCTGGCCCACCCGCTGCCGCTGACGGCCCAGACCCTCGATCTCCAGCTCCACCACATCCCCCTCCCGCAGATACGCCTGCG
>NZ_JBICTF010000023.1:0-2526 GCF_043197435.1 Microbispora bryophytorum
TGTGATGTGACTGCGTGCCTTTTGAAGAATGAGCCTGCGAGTTATGGTGTGTGGCGAGGTTAACCCGTGTGGGGGAGCCGTAGCGAAAGCGAGTCTGAATAGGGCGTTTGAGTCGCATGCTGTAGACCCGAAGCGGAGTGATCTACGCATGGGCAGGTTGAAGCGTGGGTAAGACTGCGTGGAGGACCGAACCCACCAGGGTTGAAAACCTGGGGGATGACCTGTGTGTAGGGGTGAAAGGCCAATCAAACTCCGTGATAGCTGGTTCTCCCCGAAATGCATTTAGGTGCAGCGTTGCGTGTTGCTTGCCGG
This sequence comes from Microbispora bryophytorum, assembly GCF_043197435.1. Lineage (NCBI taxonomy): Bacteria > Bacillati > Actinomycetota > Actinomycetes > Streptosporangiales > Streptosporangiaceae > Microbispora > Microbispora bryophytorum. Next base: position 313 of record NZ_JBICTF010000023.1, read on the forward strand.
AGGTAGGGCTCTGGATGGCTGATGGGCCCGACAAGGTTACTGACGTCAGCCAAACTTCGAATGCCGGTAAGTTGAGCGTGGCAGTGAGACTGCGGGGGATAAGCTCCGTGGTCGAGAGGGAAACAGCCCAGATCACCGACTAAGGCCCCTAAGCGTGTGCTAAGTGGGAAAGGATGTGGAGTCGCAGTGACAACCAGGAGGTTGGCTTAGAAGCAGCCACCCTTGAAAGAGTGCGTAATAGCTCACTGGTCAAGTGATTCTGCGCCGACAATGTAGCGGGGCTCAAGTACACCGCCGAAGTCGTGGCACTGCCGGTTTTCCGGTGGTGGGTAGGGGAGCGTCGTGCGAACCGGTGAAGCTGCCGAGTGATCGTGTGGTGGAGGTCGTGCGAGTGAGAATGCAGGCATGAGTAGCGAGTCAGAAGTGAGAATCTTCTGCGCCGAATGACCAAGGGTTCCTGGGGCAGGTTCGTCCGCCCAGGGTAAGTCGGGACCTAAGGCGAGGCCGACAGGCGTAGTCGATGGACAACGGGTTGATATTCCCGTACCCGCTGTGATGCGCCCATATCGAATCCAGTGATACTAAGGGTCCTTAGTCCGGTTGGCTCTTCGGAGCCGGCGTCAGGGTGAACGCCTGGCCTGATCTGGTAGTAGGTAAGCGATGGGGTGACGCAGGAAGGTAGCCCAGCCCGGGCGGTGGTTGTCCCGGGGTAAGCATGTAGGGCGAGAGATAGGCAAATCCGTCTCTCATTTGCCTGAGGTGTGATGCCGAGCCGATTGTGGCGAAGTGGGTGATCCTATGCTGCCGAGAAAAGCCTCTAGTGAGTGTCGCGGCGGCCCGTACCCTAAACCGACTCAGGTGGTCAGGTAGAGAATACCAAGGCGGTCGGGTGAACTGTGGTTAAGGAACTCGGCAAATTGCCCCCGTAACTTCGGGAGAAGGGGGACCTTTACTGGTGATCGGACTTGCTTCGTGAGCTGGTGGGGGTCGCAGTGGCCAGGGGGAAGCGACTGTTTACTAAAAACACAGGTCCGTGCGAAGTCGTAAGACGATGTATACGGACTGACGCCTGCCCGGTGCCGGAACGTTAAGGGGACTGCTTAGTGCCTTTCGGGGTGCGAAGGTGAGAACTTAAGCGCCGGTAAACGGCGGTGGTAACTATAACCATCCTAAGGTAGCGAAATTCCTTGTCGGGTAAGTTCCGACCTGCACGAATGGCGTAACGACTTCCCCGCTGTCTCAACCACAGGCCCGGTGAAATTGCAGTACGAGTAAAGATGCTCGTTTCGCGCAGCAGGACGGAAAGACCCCGGGACCTTCACTACAGCTTGACATTGGCGTTTGGAACGTCTTGTGTAGGATAGGTGGGAGACTGTGAAGCGGTAACGCTAGTTATCGTGGAGTCATTGGTGAAATACCACTCTGGTCGTTTTGGACGTCTAACCCGCGCCCGTGAATCCGGGTGGGGGACAGTGTCTGGTGGGTAGTTTAACTGGGGCGGTTGCCTCCTAAAGGGTAACGGAGGCGCCCAAAGGTTCCCTCAGCCTGGTTGGCAATCAGGTGTCGAGTGTAAGTGCACAAGGGAGCTTGACTGTGAGACTGACGGGTCGAGCAGGAGCGAAAGCTGGGACTAGTGATCCGGCATCGGCGTGTGGAAGCGGTGTCGCTCAACGGCTAAAAGGTACCCCGGGGATAACAGGCTGATCTTCCCCAAGAGTCCATATCGACGGGATGGTTTGGCACCTCGATGTCGGCTCGTCGCATCCTGGGGCTGGAGTAGGTCCCAAGGGTTGGGCTGTTCGCCCATTAAAGCGGTACGCGAGCTGGGTTTAGAACGTCGCGAGACAGTTCGGTCCCTATCCGCTGCGCGCGCAGGAGACTTGCGAGGGGCTGTCCCTAGTACGAGAGGACCGGGACGGACGAACCTCTGGTGTGCCAGTTGTTCCGCCAGGAGCACGGCTGGTTGGCTACGTTCGGTAGGGATAACCGCTGAAAGCATCTAAGCGGGAAGCTCGCCTCAAGATGAGGTCTCCCACCACCTTGTGTGGGTAAGGCCCCCTAGAGATGATGGGGTTGATAGGCCGGAAGTGGAAGCGCAGTAATGTGTGGAGCTGACCGGTACTAATAGGCCGAGGACTTGACCATGATGTGCTCGCGTTCACTATGTGATCTCAGAGACAGCAACCGCTTGTAGTTGAGTTGGTTGTGTGTTTC